>JBCDFN010000015.1:0-69510 GCA_039177935.1 Pseudomonadota bacterium
CGACAACGCCGTCAAAGGCCGGTTTACGTGGTTGTTTAATTAGGGGCGGAGCGCGCTTCTCTAGATCGTCACCCTCGGGCTTGACTTGAGCCTGCGCCCGGGCCGGCAGAGCCGGACCCGGGTGGCAATCCATTCGGGACTCTACAATTGTGGCACTGCCCAAGTGGACCCTCGGGACAAGCCCGAGGGTGACGACGGAGTGTAAGGTTAGGCCGTGCCTCAAGGCTCTGACTCGTCATGCTCGGGCTTGTCCCGAGCATCCATTAGGGCTTTGCTACAACTGCAGACTCTGAAATGGACCCCCGGAACAAGTCCGGGGGTGACGACTGAGTGGGTGGAACGGCCCCGCGCTCAAATTGAGCGCAAGCGTGACCGGACAAGCAAATACTGCGTCAATTAGGCCACCCGTCCTCAAGCAGCGAAGCGGTAGGACACATAAAATGTCCTCAAGCAGCGAAGCGGTAGGACAAACAAGAAAGTCCGGTAGCGCAAACAAACAAGCGCTCAAGTAGGCCGCTAGGCCGATAGCGCAAACAAACGAGCCCTCAAGGTGCCGCTAGGCGATAGGGCAGATCAAAGACTCACTCAGTACCCTGGTGCGCGGAACCAATTCCCTCGGCGTGCGCCGCGCCGGTTGAATCGGCGTGGTTGCTGATAGCGCGGCTGAAACGCGCGGGGTCGGCGCTGAGCCCGTGGCCGAAGTTCGTTGTAACCATACCGGCGGTAATTCCGGTTTGGCGCATAGCGCGGATACACCGGACGCCCGTACTGCTGGTACGGATCGTAGCGGCGGTCGGGATGCGCGATCTTGTAGTCACCCCCGGGCGTCGACCCCGTCAGCACCACTTCCGTGCGTTCCAGACCATGTTCCTTCACCAGATTGAAGAAAGTCTCTGCGTTTTCCGGCGACAGGCGGACGCAGCCTTTGGATGCTGGCTGGCCTAGCTTCTTCACCTGGTCGGTGGCGTGGATCGCATGACCCCGCTTGGTGAAAAACACCGCGTGCGGCATCGGCGCGTTGTCCCACTGACGGCTATACCAGATCTCGTTCATCGAACTTGCGGTAAAGGTGCCGGCAGGGCTCGCATAGCCCGGCAAGCCCGTCGAGACAGGCCACCGGTGCTCTTCAATTCCATCGACAAAGACGGTCATTTCTTGTGTCGTCTTGTCGACAGTTGCGATCACGATCGGCGTCTTCGGCTCGGCGGGCGCTTCGATGTCCGCAAGATCATCGCTCTGAAGCGTCTCAATCTCCGAATCCCCGCTAAGGGTCGACTCCAGCTCTTCGGCTGTTGGGCGCGACGCGCTGCGGTCCGGCGTATCGGAGTCGCCGTCGTCATCCGCTGGGCTTTCGCTCGTTTGGAACCGGCTGTCCGGATAGACCGGCTGCGGCTGAGCATCGAGGCCCTGCGGCATGGCGAGATCGAGATCCGGCGAGGTCGCGTGTGCGTCTGGTTCCGCTGCGGCTGGCTCAGCGAAGAGTAAGACCGCAAGGCATGCGGCCAGAGCCACCTGGAACGCTGAACGAAGGGTCCAAGGCCGTGGCTGCGGGTGAGATATGTAGCGCATGTATCGTTCCCTGGTTATGCGCGATCCAACCGTCCGGCAGTGACCATCATTACAGAGGCTTCCCGACTTTTCCACGGCACTTCGCGAATTCTTGTCCAGATATACGCGAGAGCCCCAAACAACAGGTTACCCGCCCTTTTGGGATATAAGCCATTGATTTTTATGTATAATAAGAATGGCTTGAGCCGTGGCGCTCGGGTCCAGAAGCCCATTAGTGGCCTTGCACGAATCGGAAGCAGATTTGACCAAGGCGGCTCGCGCGCCAGAAAGACATTCTAGGTGCGGCAGATTGGAACAGCGCCAGCCTAGTTGTGGTCCTTAGGCAGCTTGGGCAGCGGGAGGGCAGGAATTCCCTCTTCATACAGGGACTTAGCCTCGTCCGAGCTCGCTTCGCCGTATATGCTCCGCTCTTCGGCTTCACCGTGGTGCATTTTCCGGGCCTCCTCGGCAAATTTGTCGCCAACATCGTCGGCGTTGGCCTTCAAATGCTCCCGGAGACCCTTCAGGAAGGCATAGGTCTGGCCTTCCGGCGCATGAGCGGCGGGGGTTTCTTTGACGCCGGTTTCGGGCGTCGCACCTCCTGGCGTGGCGCGCTTCCTGCCGCGCAGCACAGCGGGCGCCATCGGCGCCTTTTGCACATCGGACGCGCCACATTCTGGACAGCGAATGACCTCGGCCTCGCACTGCTCGTCATAAGAACCACTGGACGAGAACCAGGCGTCGAACTGATGCCCGCCGCCGCATTTCAGGGAATAGCGGATCATGAGGCTTGTCGCGCCTCGTCGGCGCCACCACAAGTGACCAAATCGATCTCAAAAGCCCTTCCATGCGAAAGAGCGGGAATGCGCGCACGGACCTCTTCGACACGGTCTAGATCGATGTCAGCGAGGACGACGCAAGGATCGACCCCTGCCTCGGCAAGAATCTCGCCCCATGGCGCGATGATCATCGAGTGACCGAAGGTCCAGCGACCGTTGTCGTGGAGCCCACCTTGCGTGGCCGCGAGTACGAACGCCCCTGTTTCGATCGCGCGGGCCCTTAACAGCACGTGCCAATGCGCCTCGCCCGTCTGTTTGGTGAACGCCGCCGGAATCGCGATCATGTTCGCGCCAGCAGTCGCCAAGGAGTGATAGAGCGTGGTGAAACGCAGGTCATAGCAAATCGTCATGCCAAGCCGCGCAGCAATCCCACCGGGATCGAAGTCGACCAAGACAGCCTGGCTGCCCGGGCTGTAATTGTCGGATTCGCGATACGACTCGCCGCCAGGCAGATCGACATCGAACATATGTAGCTTGTCGTAACGCGCGACAACCGCGCCATCAGGAGCCAAGAGATAAGAGCGGTTCGCCACGCGACCGTCATTGGCCTTAACCCCGATTGAACCGATATGCAGCCAGACGCGCAGCTCTTTGGCCAGGCCGCGGAACAGCGCGAGCGGCTCGCTCTCGGCCTCGGTTTGGACTTGCTTGAGCACGCGTTCGGGTTCGAGCTCCATCAGAGCCGTATTCTCAGGCGTCTGAATATAATCGGCGCCGCCATCGGCTGCTTGCCGGATTAAGACCTCAGCCTTAACAAGATTGTCCGCAATCACGCGCCCTGCCCGCAATTGCACGAGCGCAGCGCGAAATCGGTTGGCGTTTTCAGGACCCATTCTCAATTCTCGATCATCGATCTCATTACGAACGAACCGAATGAGGGATAGCTGGGGAGCCCAACCTCATTCGGCAAGCTGCGCCACCTAAAGCACAAGTGCGGCCGGTTCAACGGCGCGCGCCAAAGCCAGAACGTCCACCCGTCGCGCACCAGCCCGCTTCAACACGCGAGCACAAGCCTCGATGGTCGCACCGGTGGTGATCACATCGTCCACGAGTAAAATAGACTTACCGCAGACCGTGTCGATCCTCGACGAAGAGACCTTGAACGCTCCGGCAACATTGCGCTTGCGCTGGGCGGCCGACAAGCCCACTTGGCTTACCGTCCGACGCGTGCGCTGTAGCACGAAGCAGTCGGCACGAACTCCTGTGAGACTCTCCAGCCCGCGTGCCAGCATGGCGGATTGATTGAACCGCCGCGACCAGAGCCGTGACCGGTAGAGTGGAACCGGAACGATCAGATCGGCGTCGGCCAAGAGCTCACCGCCCGCCCTTGCCAGCCATCTTGAGAACAAGCCGAGCCCATCGTGCCGATCCCGGTATTTGAAGCTCTGGATCAGATCGCGCATGGTTTGCGAGTAATGTGCCACGGCGCGCGCGCGATCGTAGATAGGCGGCGCAGCGATTGCCGCAGCCGACAGGTACGGCTCTCCCGTATCATAGGGCAGCGGGACACCGAGCCGCGTGCAAAGAGGAGGTGTGATGAAATCGATACGGGCAAAGCAAGTGCCGCACACCAACCCGTGGGACAAGACAGGCGCGCGGCAAGCCACGCAAACGGGCGGCAGCACCAAATCAGACGCCCATCGGAGCATGGAACGCCAGGCAGAGGCGCCGCTGGGCTGTGTTGCGCAAGTCGCCATGACCCTATCTTAGGACGCCCGTTCCGGGCTGAGGAGACTGAATGAGCGACACCCCACTTCTCTTTGATCGCCGCCTCTTGCGTGCGCGCAGGGCACGGTTCGCAGCCGAAATCGAAGACCGCGAGATCCTAATCGATCATGTGGCCCGCGAGATCGCTGACCGTGTCGCGATCATGCTGCGGCCGTTTCCGAAGGTCTTGGACCTCGGTGCCTATCACGGTGTTCTGGGGCGAAAGATCGCGGAAATTCCGTCCGTTGAAGAGGTCGTCTTTGCGGAGAGCGTGCTCGCCTTTGCGCGACGCTGCCCGGTGCCGGCCCTCGTTTGCGATGAGGACGTCCTGCCCTTCAAAGACAACGCCTTCAACCTAATTGTGTCAGGCCTCGCGCTGCATCGTGTCAACGATCTTCCAGGGAGCCTTATTCAGATCCGCAGGGCCCTTGCGCCCGATGGGCTTTTCATGGCCGCCGCCCTCGGCGCCGATGCGCTACGTGAATTGCGTTCGTGCCTGCTCGAGGCGGAAGAGGAGATTGAAGGCGGCGTGTCCCCTCGTGTCGCGCCGTTCGCAGACGTAAGAGCCTATGGCGCACTTCTCCAGCGCGCAGGATTCGCTCTTCCTGTGACGGACTGCGAGCAGATCGAGGTCGTCTACCCCTCGCCGAGGGGGCTGATGCATGAGATCCGGGCGCTTGGTGGCGGAAATGTCCTCATGTCCAGAAGCAAGAGGCCCTTGTCGCGGCGAGTCCTTTCGCGGGCGGAGGAACTCTACCAGACGCGATTCAGTACACCTGACGGAAGGATCACTGCGACATTTCAGTTTGTCTTCATGAGTGGCTGGGCGCCCGACCCGAGTCAGCAGCAGCCCCTCAAGCCAGGATCAGCACGCAGCCGCCTAGCCGATGCACTCAACACGACAGAGCAACCGGGCGGCGCCAAAGCTTCATTTCGAAAATCGGATTCGGCCGGGGATTAAGAGAGACTAGGAGCTGAATGCCGCCGACAGGGCCGTTTGGATCTCCTTTAACCCGGCCTGTATGTCCGCTGTGAATGCGACGATCACGATCCCAATAATGGCTGCTAGAAGACTGTATTCAATAACAGTCGCACCCGATTTACCCTCAGCGAAACGCCTGAGGCGAGTTCGAATGACGCTCGACCCGATGCGTATTAAACGCCATTTACTTGCACTCGGTACTTGCACGCAATTGCTCCAATAGGCCTGGCAATAGGCCCTTTAACGGCTCATCGGCCGGCGGCATTGCGTAGTCACCAAGGGTCACGGGGTCGACCCAAGCCAAGGCTTGTCCTTCCCGTGCAATGACGTCCCCATGCCAACGCCAGCACGCGAAGAGTGGCATCAACAAATGAAAGTCCGTGTAAGGAAAACTTGAAAATGTTAGCGATTGTAGATCGCTATAATCAATCATGATTCCGAGCTCTTCCTGAAGCTCGCGGATCAAGGCGTGTTCCGGTGTTTCACCGGGCTCAAGCTTGCCGCCCGGAAACTCCCAGAGCCCGGCGAGCGCTTTTCCCTCTGGCCTTTGAGACAGCAGGACGGACCCCTCGCCGTCGACCAAAACACAAGCGGTAACCAGTACCAGCGGCTTTGTACCCGCGCCGCTCGTCACGAGCGATAGTCGGCGTTGATGGCGATGTAATCCTTGGTGAGATCGCAGGTCCACATTGTGTCGGCACCGTCGCCAACGCCAACGTCCACAGTGATCGCAAGCTCGGCACCCTTCATGTAGGCCGCGCCATCGGCCTCCGCATATTGGGGTGCGACTTCACCGTCGCGCGCCACCTCGATGTCGCCGAACCAAATGGCGAGCCGGTCACGGTCGGCTGCTTCGCCCGCCTTGCCGACGGCCATGACGATGCGTCCCCAGTTCGGGTCCTCGCCAGCAAGCGCGGTCTTCACCAGCGGGGAGTTGCAGATGGATTTGGCGATGTTCCGCGCGGCTGCCTTAGACTCTGCGCCCTTAACCGTCACGCCGACGAACTTCGTGAGCCCCTCGCCATCCTTCACGATCTGGTGGGCGAGATCGCGCATGAGATCGAATAGAGCTTCCCGAAAACTAACCAGCCGCGGGTCATCTGGATTTGCGACCCGCGGACATGAACGCCGTTCCGCCGCGCCCGTGGCGAAGAGGAGCACCGTGTCGCTTGTCGAAGTATCGCTATCCACGGTAATCGCGTTGAACGTGTCATGGACAAGCTGTGACAACAGAGACTGCAAAGTGGCGGACTCGATGGGCGCGTCCGTAAAGAGGAACGACAGCATCGTCGCCATGTCTGGTGCGATCATGCCCGCACCCTTGGCGATACCGTTGAGCGTCACGGTTACGCCGTCGATCTTACATGTTCGCGTCGCGAGTTTCGGAAAGGTGTCTGTCGTCATGATGGCTTTGGCGGCAGCGTCGTAGCCATCGACACTGGCCTCATCCGACAATCCCGCAAGAAAACCAACAAACCTCGAAGGGTCGAGCGGCTCGCCGATTACGCCGGTCGAAGCGACGTAGACATCCGCATCAAGACAGTCGGCGATACGGGCTGTGGCGCGCACGGTCTCGGCGACCGCGTCGCGCCCGCGCATGCCCGTGAACGCATTGGCATTGCCCGAGTTAACGACCAGCGCCCGAGCCATGCCGTGCCGCACATGCGCGCGGCACCATTCGACCGCGGCGGATGCAGTTTTGGACTCCGTAAACACACCAGCCACAGCGGTCGACGGCTCGAACAGTGCCAGGAGCAGGTCCGTACGGCCGGCGTAGCGAATACCGGCCTCACACGCCGCGAGACGTACCCCGTCTATAGGCGGCAAGGACGGCAATTGCGCCGGCGCAAACGGCGAGACTTTGTCCATTACCGAATGACCGGAGATCTAGTTTTCCGCTCCGTCGTC
Source organism: Pseudomonadota bacterium (assembly GCA_039177935.1). Lineage (GTDB taxonomy): Bacteria > Pseudomonadota > Alphaproteobacteria > Rhizobiales > Methyloligellaceae > Methyloceanibacter. The sequence continues at coordinate 6,985 of JBCDFN010000015.1, forward strand.
CACTTCCGGCAGCGGGGGCGCTTCGCCACGCATGGCGGCATCTTCCATCGCCCGCTTAAGGTCCGGGTCGAGGATCTCGATCTCTGCCGCTGATCGAAGCTCATTGACAACTGTCTGAGCCTTGCGGGCCACGAGTTGGCTCATGATGGGGTCCTTAACGTCCTCGAATGACGGTAGCTTCTGGTCACGCTTCTCCTGAACCTGGATGACATGCCAGCCAAAGCTTGTTTTCACAGGGTCTGAGATTTGATCCACATCGAGCGCAAAGGCCGCGTCCTCGAATGGTTTCAGCATCTGTCCGCGTGTGAAGAAACCAAGGTTACCGTCCACGGCATTCTTGTCTTTCGACTTCTCGGAAGCGAGCTTGGCAAAATCGCCGCCGCCATCCAGCGCCGCTTTAATGTCTTTGGCCTCGCCTTCCGTCTCGACCAGAATATGCCGGGCCCTGATCTCTTGCTCGGGCTCTACCTTGGCAATATTCTCTTCGAAGATCTTCCTCGCCTCAGCCTCTTCGACGCCACCGGTCACGTTCTTATCGAAATACGCATCGCGCAACGCGCGACGACGATGATAAGCCGCCCGCTTCTCGAAGTTGTCCGCCTTATCCAGCTTCTCTTTCTCGCCAGCGCCGGCCAGAAGTTCGTTTTCGATCATGAACTGCATGAGAATCTGTTTGCGGTCTTCTGGGCGAACGGTCCCAAGCCTCGGACCGACTTCAGACGCGGCGAAGTCCAGATCAGACTGTTTGATCTCGACGCCGTTTACGCGCGCCACGACGGGGTCTGCGGCGGCGGCTGGTGACACAAGAAATATCGACGCTGCCAAGAGCAGCAAGGCTGACCAAAGGTTCACTTGATTGATCCTCGTCTTCGGCTCCAGCCGGACCGCCAGTGTGGGGGCGGCGGAGCAGGGTGGGTTGTTTTTCTGTCGCCTTCTTAACGTTGGTCTGAATTGTGGACAACCCGAGGGAATTGACACAGATTTTTTTATTCGATAGTTCTAGAATTATGGATATTAATGAAGCTGTCGATGCGCTGGGTGGGCTGGCACAGGAAAGTCGTCTCAGGGTTTTCCGGCTGCTGATCCGCGCGGGCACCGAAGGGATTGCGGCGGGCGAAATCGCCAAGGCGGTCGGTATCCCCAAAAACACACTGTCATCTCATTTGGGTATCTTGACGCGCGCGAAGCTGATTCAGGCCCGAAAAGAAGGCCGATCCATAATCTATGCCGTGGACTTTGAAGGAACCCGGTCCTTGTTGTCCTTCCTGGTGGAGGATTGCTGCCAAGGCGACCCGTCGGTTTGCGGCCCATTGATTGAAACGACTCTAGCGGCGTGTTGTTCGGATTGAACGGAGGAAACAGAAATGGCAACCGGCGACGTAAAAGACCCCCTCAACGTACTATTTCTATGCACGGGCAATTCCGCCCGATCCATAATGGCCGAGTGCATTATGAACCGGGAAGGCATGGGCAGGTTCAAAGCCTATAGCGCAGGCAGCATGCCCGCGGGCAAAGTGAACCCGAATGCACTCAACCTATTGAAAAAGCTGAATTATGTGGCGGACGATTTGCGGTCTAAATCGTGGGAAGAGTTTGGCGGCCCAGATGCCCCGAAGCTCGATTTCGTTTTTACCGTCTGCGACAACGCGGCCCAAGAGGTATGCCCGATCTGGCCTGGCCAGCCCATGACCGCCCATTGGGGACTTCCAGATCCGGCGGCGGTCGAAGGCACCGATGCGGAGCAAGCTCTGGCCTTCGACGAAACCTATCGCATGTTGTTTCAGCGCATCACGATCTTCGTCAACCTGCCGCTCGCCAGCCTGAACAAGCTCTCGCTGCAGCAACACCTCGACGAAATTGGCAAGCACGGCGCCACAGCCTCGAAAGAGCCTGCATAAGCCTGACAGCGCTACCCTGCGCCTCGCGTTGACAAGGGTGGGACCGCCACTTATGTCTCCGGCGTTGACCCCCGGCACATCTCGCCATTTGCCATGCGGATTGGCGAACGACCGCCGGGGGTCCCGCATTCCATTCGCCACGGACCCCAGGGCTTACGAGGAGCCCCGCGCGGCCCGGCGCACGCCATTGAGAGGCTAACGGTTCGATGCTTTCTTTCGGCGCCATCGCCAACAAAGTCTTCGGCTCGTCCAACGACCGTAAGCTCAAGAAGTACGGTCCCATCGTCGCGAAAATCAACGCCCTCGAGCCGGAGGTGTCCGCCCTATCCGATGAGGCGCTTCGCGCTCGAACGGATGAATTCCGCAAACGTCTCGACCAAGGCGAAACACTCGACGACATATTGCCTGAGGCCTTTGCAACCGTTCGCGAGGCTGCGACGCGCACTTTAGGTCAGCGCCATTTCGACGTGCAGCTTGTTGGCGGCATGGTGCTGCATGAGGGCCGAATCGCCGAGATGAAGACCGGCGAGGGTAAGACGCTCGTCGCCACGCTCCCCGTCTATCTGAACGCGTTGACCGGCAAGGGCGTGCACGTTGTCACGGTCAACGACTACCTCGCCAAGCGCGACGCCACGTGGATGGGTCAAGTCTACGCGTTTCTGGGCCTCACCGTCGGCACGATCGAACACGATTTGGACGACGAGCAGCGCAAGGCCCAGTACGCCTGCGACGTTACCTACGGCACGAACAACGAATACGGCTTCGATTACCTGCGCGACAACATGAAGTACCTCGAAAGCGAGATGGTCCAGCGCGGCCACATCTTCGCAATCGTGGATGAGGTCGATTCAATTCTGATCGACGAGGCGCGGACCCCGCTCATCATCTCAGGCCCGCTCGACGACCGTTCGGACTTCTACAACACGATCGACGTGTTCATTCCGAAGCTCAAAGACGAAGACTTCGAACTTGACGAGAAGACACGTCAAGTCTCGCTCACCGAAGAGGGCAACGAGCATATCGAGCAGCTCCTCATCGAGGCGGACCTTCTGAAGGGCGACTCTCTCTACGACGTCGAGAATGTCAGCGTGGTCCATCACGTCCAGCAGGCGTTGCGCGCTCACAAGGTCTTCATGCGCGACCGCGACTACATCGTGAAGAATGGCGAGGTCGTTCTCATTGACGAATTCACCGGCCGCATGATGTCCGGCCGCCGGTTCTCCGAAGGACTGCATCAGGCTTTGGAAGCCAAGGAGCACGTCGAGATTCAACCCGAGAACCAGACCTTCGCGACGATTACATTCCAGAATTACTTCCGGCTCTACGACAAGCTTGGCGGCATGACGGGTACCGCCCTCACCGAGGCCGCCGAGTTCATGGATATTTACGGTCTGGATGTCGTCGAGGTACCCACAAACCGGCCCATGGCGCGCGCGGACGAAGACGACGAAGTGTACCGCACGGCCAAGGAGAAACATGATGCCATCATCGAGTTGATCCGGGACGCCCAGGAGCGCGGGCAGCCCATGCTCGTCGGCACGACGTCGATCGAAAAGTCCGAGGTCCTCTCGGAACTGCTGAAAAAGCGGAAAGTCCCTCACAACGTGTTGAACGCGCGGTACCACGAACAAGAGGCCCATATCGTCGCGCAAGCCGGCGTACCAGGCGCCATCACGATTGCCACGAACATGGCCGGCCGCGGCACCGACATTCAGCTCGGCGGCAACTTGGACATGCAGCTTGAGGACTGGCTGGCCGAGGAAACGAAGAAGGGCAAGGAACCCTCGCCCGAGCAGGTCGAAGCGAAGCGTGCGGAGATCGACTCGGATATCCAAGGTAAGAAGAAGACGGCACTCGAGGCTGGCGGTCTTTACGTCGTGGGCACCGAGCGCCACGAGAGCCGCCGCATCGACAACCAGTTGCGTGGCCGTTCGGGACGCCAGGGCGACCCAGGCGCGTCTCGCTTCTTCCTGTCGCTCGAAGACGACCTGATGCGCATCTTCGGTTCTGAGCGCATGGACGGCATGCTGCAGGCGCTTGGGCTCAAGGAGGGCGAGGCCATCGTCCATTCCTGGATCAACAAGGCGCTGGAGAAGGCGCAAGGCAAGGTCGAGGCGCGCAACTTCGACATCCGCAAGAATGTCGTGAAGTTCGACAACGTGATGAACGACCAGCGCAAGGCGATCTTCGAGCAGCGCCGGGAGCTTCTCGCGGACGAGGACCTTGCTGAGACAGTCGCGGAAATGCGGCGTCAGGTAGTGGACGACCTCGTCGCCGCTGCTATGCCGGAGAAGTCCTATCCCGAACAGTGGGAGCTCGAAGGCCTCACGGAGAAAACCGAGAAGATCTTTGAGCTCGACTTGCCGATCGCTGACTGGGCGCAAGAGGAGGGCATCGCCGAGGCTGAGATCCATGAGCGGCTGATCAAGGCGACAGACGAAGCCGCCGCGCGAAAAGCCGCGAAATTCGGCGCAGATACCATGCGGCAGCTTGAGCGGGCGGTTCTGCTTCAGACGCTCGATGGCCTCTGGCGCGAGCATCTGGTGACGCTTGAGCATCTTCGGCAAGTGATCGGCCTGCGCGGCTATGGTCAGCGCGACCCGCTCAACGAATTCAAGAGCGAGAGTTTCACGCTCTTCGAGCAGATGCTTGCGCGCCTGCGCGAGGCGGTGACGGAGCAAATCATGCACGCCGACATCGCCCAAGAAGAAGACGCACCATCCCTAGACATCACTGAGCTTCCGCCAATGGAAGCCCACCACATTGACGCGACGACGGGCGAAGATGAATTTGCCCTGGAAGGCGCAGACGCCGCGCCTGCGTCTGGCGGGGCTGCTCCCTTGCGCACCCGCAAGCCCGTGGCCGTGGCGCTCGATCCATCCGACCCTTCTACATGGGGCAAGGTGCAGCGCAACGCGCCCTGCCCATGCGGGTCCGGCAAGAAATACAAGCACTGCCACGGGTCTTTCTAACTTGGATCGTTCTGACTTGGGTCGTCCTAGCTTGGGTCGTCCTAGCTTGGGTCGTTCCGAGCGGCGCATCCGAAACAAGCGATAAGGTGACGGTCTAGGGAACTGCGCGTCCCGCAAGCGTGTCGGGGCAACGCTCCTCGACCACGCTGTTCAGCGTCGTCCGCTGACCCCGCTCGAAAACATACTCGCCATTGCACACGCTGACTTTCGGCGGCAACCCATCGCGGACGAACATGTCGTGCCCCGTCTTCAGGTTGGCCCAGAACGGCGACCATATGTCTCCCGATCGCAGGCGCATATTCTTCTCGGTCATGCGGAATGGAAACGCGTGGACCGATATGTGCCTCTGACCATTGTCATAGGCCGCGTTCATCAGCGCCCAGAACTCATCCACCACTCGGTCGGTCACCGCGTAACAGCCAATCGACGCGCATCCGCCATGCACCATCAGAAACGAGCCCGTTCGGCCCTTGCCGCGGTCGTAAACGTTGGGGAAGCCAAGATTGAACGAGAGGTGCTCGATTGAGTTGGGATTGAGAGCGTCCTTAGCCACGGTGTAGAAGCCCTCAGGGGCCTGACGGTCGCCTTCTTTCAGTTTCGGACCCAGGCGCCCCGACCACATACAGATTGGGTAGGTGGCGAAGCGCTTGAAGCGGCCGTCCTTCTGCATCCAGAGCTCGATCTCGGACTCCAGCTTGTAGACGCGGATATGGACCGGCATGCCGGGCCTCACACCGGCTTCGTCCATCCGCGCGGCAAAACGGGTTAAGTCGGGCGTACCAGGGATCGGACGGCCGGCGCGGAAGTGGCCGCGATACTCCTTGCGATCCCAGTTGATCGTGGCGCGGTCGATCAGCTGCCGTCCTTCAGGGGTAAACAGATAGTACGCGCCGCCCACGAATGTGACGGCCAGGATCGCAACAATCAGCAAGCGCACCATCATTGCCGGCCCTCATAGATAGGGAAGTCGGTTCCGCGCCAATTCACCTTACACACTAGCTCCAGAAAGAGGGCCAGAGGATGGTTCCTCTAAAGCGGGAACCCAAACGCACTATTCCGAATACGACCCCCGCTGCGCGACCTTTTCTTTGCCGCCAGCCTTTAGCTTGGCGCGGGCTTTCGGATCGGGCGTGGCTGGCCCCAGGGTCATCACATTGTAAACGAGGGGCTCGTTGCCCACGCGCAACTTGATGTCCTTGCCGAGTGGCGCGCCGAGTATGGACTGGGAGACCTCGCGCTTCCCTCGCTTGGGCCTGAACGCGACGACGGGCAGCTTCTTGTAACGCGGGCAAGCGCGTTTCGGATGGGGGTACTTCCCAGACGGAAACGCGGCGTTGAACACGTATTTCTTGCCGCACACCGCAAGGGTTGGCTCAGTGCGGGTCAGCTCGAAATGGTCGTAGCCCTCTTTCAGATTGACCCAGAAATCGAACCACTCGCTGCTTGTTTGGGCCGCAAGGTTCGCGTTGGTCATGCGAAACGGGAAGGCGTGGACCTGGAACGTTTCCTGTCCGCCGGCGAGTGCTTCAACAACGAGCGTATAGATCTCTTCCATCACCGGGTCGGTCATGGCGTAGCAGCCACGCGACTTGCACTCGCCATGGACCATAAGATTGGCGCCTGTGCGGTTGTGCGCCCGGTCGAAGGCATTGGGGTAACCCATGTTGAAGGCGAGGTGGTAATGGCTCTTGGGGTTGAGCAGCTTCCGATCGACCACGTAGAAGCCCTCCGGCGCCTGCAAATCGCCCTGTTTTTGCTTTGGTCCAAGTTCTCCCGAGAACTTGCAGATCGGATAGGTCTTCAGATGGTGGTAATGCCCGTCGTCCTTCTGCTTCCAGACCTCAAGCTGCGCCTCTGACTTGAAGACGCGGATGAGGATCGGTTGCGACGCTGTCATGCCCTTGTCGGCCATCAGCGCGCGCATGCTCCCCGAGAGGGGCCGCATATGAGGCGGGTAATAGTCGGTGCAGCCCGACAGGACCGCCGTCGAGACGAGCGCACAGGCACAGAGAATGGCTTTGAAGACCCCTGAACGACGCATTCGGCGAGCCCTTATTGCACCCCAGCCGAGTTCAATTCGAAAAAACGAACGAGGCAAGTTCCCCGCCAAGGCCGAGCCGTCCCCACGGCCCAATCGTTACTAGACTATAGGATTTTTGCGCAGTAGTTGGACCAAAAAGAGACCTGATTCTGCGGCGCTTTCGACCACCTCATCGCTGGGTCAGGGCCTTGCGTCCTCAAGCTTCGCGCCCCATCGCCAGGAACTTCTCCCGGCGCTCCTTGCGGATCTGGTCAGGCGTATAGCCGTCGAACCAGGCAATGGCATTCACGATGACGTCGCCAGCCGCTTGCAGCACGGCTTGCGGATCGCGATGGGCGCCTCCTACGGGCTCCGGGATGATCCCATCGATGATGCCGAAGTTCTTCAGGTCCTGGGCCGTGATCTTCATATTCGTGGCCGCATCCTGCGCCCGCGCCGAGTCCCGCCACAAGATCGAGGCGGCGGCCTCCGGCGATGCCACGGTGTAGATCGAGTGTTCCAGCATGAAGATCCGGTTTGCGGTAGCCAGCGCTACGGCGCCACCAGACCCACCCTCGCCGATAATCAGCGAGACAATGGGCACACCGAGCCGCATGCAACATTCCGTGCTCCGGGCGATCGCCTCGGCCTGGCCGCGCTCCTCTGCTCCGATGCCGGGATAGGCGCCTGCCGTGTCCACAAGGCTCACTACGGGCAATGAGAACTTGTCCGCCAGTTCCATCAGCCGCACAGCTTTGCGGTAGCCTTCCGGCCGGGCCATCCCGAAATTGTGCTTGATGCGCCCCTCTGTGTCGGACCCCTTCTCGTGGCCGATCACCATGACCGAACGCCCAGCAATCCGGCCGATCCCGCCAACGATGGCCTCGTCCTCCGCAAAATAGCGGTCGCCCGCCATGGGTGTGAAATCGCGGACCAAATCCTGGATATAGTTCGTGAAATGGGGCCGCTCCGGATGGCGCGCCACTTGGGTCTTTTGCCAAGGAGTCAGCGCAGCGTACGTCTCTTCCAAGGCCTCTTGAGCCTTGGTCTCGAGCCGCGTTAGCTCATCGCTGATCGGCACCGAATCGTCGTCGGCCGCGAGTGCCTTCAACTCGGCGACCTTGCTCTCAAGTTCCGCAATGGGCTTTTCGAAATCGAGATATGTACGCATTCAGCCTGACTAAACCCGTTGGCGACCGAAGCCAGTCCCTACAAGACAACCCTCTTACGGGGCATCCTTACGACACAAGCCGGGCATCCCTACGACAAAAGAGAATACAATCGAAATCTGGCCTTAAGTGGCCTTGCTGCAAGGTCCTGTCAACTGGGACCCAAAGCCGGCCTCGCTGCAACAAGTCTAGCGCGGCTTCGTTAACCTGGCTTTCGCGAGGGGATGATGGTCTTCGACGAGGCGCCGGAGCCTCTCCTCGATCACATGCGTGTAGATCTGGGTGGTGGAGATATCCGCATGCCCCAGAAGCTGCTGTACCGTTCGCAAGTCCGCACCCCGTTCCAACAAATGGCTAGCAAAGGCATGACGCAGGACGTGCGGCGAAACCCGGGCTGGGTCGAGACCAGCGGCGGCCGCCAGAGCCTTGAGCTCCTGGCCAAAACGTTGACGGGTCATATGCTGCCCCCCGTCGCCGGTCGGGAATAGGAAAAGTGATGACTTGAGCGCTGGTTCCTGAGCCATAAGGGCCAGATGGGCCGACAGGGCCTCCCGCGACGCGTCGTTCAGCGGCACGAGCCGTTCGCGGCCGCCCTTGCCCGTGATCGTGAGAAGCCTGTCGTCAATAGCGAGCACGTTGCGAGGAAGAGCCACAAGCTCAGATACCCGCAAGCCCGACGCATAGAGCGTCTCAAGCAGGGCGTTCAGCCGATAGGCTCGCCGCCGGGGCGAGCCTTCGGCCGCCGTCTCGCACGCTGCCTTGGCGGCCCCGATCAAGCTTTCGACCTCGGAGAGGGACAGGACCTTGGGGAGCGGACGGCCCCGCCGTGGACTGTCGATCGCCGACGTCGGATCGTCTGGCCGCATCCCCTCGCTGAGCAGGAAACGGAAAAACTGTCGGATCGCGGAGAGCTTGCGGGCGCGGGATGTGGGTGCCAGCCCGTCGGCAGCTAAGCGCTCGAGATAACCGCGCACGTCGTCCGCATTTGCGGTAGCCGCCTCGGTTTTCACTGCCGCGAGAAACGCCAGGAAATCGGAGAGGTCGCGGGCATAAGCATTGACCGTGTGGGCCGCAGCGCCCCGCTCTGCAAGGAGCATCTCGACGAACAACGCCAGCTCCGAGGTCGAGGCGGGCGTCAAAGAGGTGGGTGAACGGGCCATGCGCTATACCCCCGCCGCTCGCGAGGGGCTGAAGACTGGCCGAAAGCCGCTACTGAGCGCGATGGCTCGGCGGCGGCGCGATAGAGGGTTCCTGCGCCGAGGAGGCCTTGGGCGCGACAGGCCGCGGTTCTGCCTTGAGGCCCCGCAGCGCCTTGGAGATTTCTTTCGGCTCTGGCTGAAAGTATTCAGCGAGCACATAGAGGCTTCCAGCGACGACACCGGCAATCGACCCTAAGACGGCGAGGAAACGAAACAATGTTGGCATCGGGGCGCTCGAATTCCTAACTATCGACCAGTTTCGACCGGGCCCCATTATGACTCAAAGCGCGGCAGCGCCTTAACCCCTCGCGAATCGCATCATGGACGATTCGACGGCACCCTGTCAGCATGACCCCCTTTTTAACGGCTTCCGCCGGCGACTCAATGTCCTATAACCCATCATTCCATGCCCCATCGCACTGCTGAACAGAATAGCGCCCGCGAAAGGCAGCTCGGGGAAATCCGTCAATCCTTGGGTAGCACGTCCCTTGTCCTGATCGGGCTGATGGGGGCCGGCAAGTCGGCCGTAGGCCGCCGGCTGTCCGCGGCGCTCGACTTGCCCTTTACGGATGCAGACAGCGAGATCGAAGAAGCCGCTGGCCAGAGTATCTCGGAGATTTTTGCAGAGCATGGCGAAGCCTATTTTCGGACGGGCGAACGGAAGGTGATCGCGCGGCTTCTGGAAAGCGGCCCCCAGGTGCTCGCGACGGGCGGCGGCGCATTTATGGATCCGCAGACCAGGATCACAGTCAAATCGAAAGGGATTTCGATCTGGCTCAAGGCCAGCTTGCGGGTTCTCATGAAACGTGTAGGACGCCGCGACACCAGGCCGTTGTTGCAAGTCGATAATCCCGAGGCCGTGATGAAGAAACTGATGGCTGAGCGTAGCCCGGTCTACGCGCAGGCGGACATCACCGTGGAGAGCAAGGAGGCGCCCCATGAGGTCATGGTAAAGGCAATCCTCGACGCACTTTCGGTACGGCTCGGGCAAAGAAACGCGGGTGAAACGGGCGACCCCGTGCGGACATGACGAGGAGCAAAAACGCGGTGGAAGAAGCAACCGACAAGGACGAAGCTGGCGGCGTGACGGAGATCCTGGTTGCGCTGAATACGCGCAGCTACCCGATCGTCATTGGCGAGGGCATTGCTGCGACCGCTGGCGCGCGCCTGAAAGAGCTGCTTCCGGACGCCCGCTTTGCCGTTGTTAGCGACGCCAACGTCGCAGGGCTTCATCTTGCTCCGCTCAAGGCGAGTCTTGAGGAAGAGGAACTGTTCCTCGGTTCGGCAGTCGTCGCGCCAGGCGAATCCAGTAAGAGCTTTCCCGTTCTCGCTAAGCTGAGCGAGACGCTTCTAGAGTTAGGCGTCGAGCGAGGCGACTGCGTCATCGCTTTCGGCGGCGGCGTGGTGGGCGACCTTGCAGGCTTCGCCGGGTCTGTCCTGCGGCGTGGCGTTCGGGTGGTGCAGATGCCAACCACATTGCTGGCCCAAGTCGATTCCGCCATTGGCGGCAAGACGGGGATTGACACGAAGCAAGGCAAGAACCTGATCGGTACGTTTCACCAGCCGAGCCTCGTGCTGTCGGATATCTCCGTTCTAGCGACCTTGAGCGAACGGGAGCTTCGCGCGGGATACGCGGAGGTGGCAAAATACGGCCTCCTAGGAGACGCGGCGTTCTTCGCCTGGCTGGAGGAGAACTGGCAGAGTATTTTTGCGGGCGACGTGGCAAAGCGACGCCATGCCGTGGAGACAAGCGCCCGCGCCAAGGCAACCATCGTCATGGAAGACGAACTCGAGCTCAGCGGCAAACGCGCCCTGCTCAATCTTGGCCATACGTTCGGCCATGCCCTCGAAGCCTTCGCGGGCTATTCGGATCGTTTGCTGCATGGCGAGGCGATCTCTATCGGGATGCGCCAGGCCTTCGCCTATTCGGTCGAACGCGGCCTCTGTTCGGCAGACCATGCCGCGCGGGCGGAAGCGCATTTCAAGGCTGTCGGCCTGCCGACAGAGATTTCCGCGATCCCGGGCGATAAGCCGACGCCCGGCGAAATGCTGCGGCTTATGGCGCAAGACAAGAAGGTGAAGGGTGGAAAAATGGTTCTCGTGCTCGCGCGCGGCATTGGCGATGCGTTTGTCGAGCGCGACGTATCCATGCCGGAGCTAACAGACTTCCTCAAGCGGGAGTGCGCGACCCCATGACACTGGCCTTGGGACTGACGCTTGGTTCGATTCTCGGTCTTCTCATTATCTCGGCCTGTTTCTCCGGGTCGGAGACGGCACTGACCGCTGCGAGCCGAGCACGCATGCATGCGCTGGAAGAAGACGGCAATAAACGCGCCGGACTCGTGAACCGTCTATTGGCTTCTCGCGAGCGCCTGATTGGCGCGCTGCTGCTTGGAAACAATCTCGTCAATATTGCCGCCTCGGCGCTGGCGACGAGCCTGTTCCTATCCATCTTCGGCGAGGCCGGCGTCGCCTACGCTACCCTGGTCATGACCGCGCTGGTCGTCGTCTTCGCCGAGGTCTTGCCGAAGACCTACGCGATCCTAAACGCGGACAAGATGGCCCTCGCCGTGGCGCCCGCGCTCAAGGTTCTGGTCGCCGTGCTCGCGCCGGTGACGGCCGCGCTCCAATTTGTCGTCCGCCATACCTTCAGCCTGTTCGGCGCGAAGATCGATGCCGACACAGACGTTCTATCGGCCCATGAGGAGATCCGCGGCGCCATCGAGCTGCACCACAAAGAAGGCGGCGTGGTGAAGGGCGACCGCGATATGCTGGGCGGCGTACTGGACCTGCGGGAGCTCGACGTCTCCGACATCATGGTCCATCGAACCAAGATGGTGGCCATCGACGCGGACCTGCCGCCGGAGCAAATTATCGACGAAGCGCTTCAGAGTTCGCACACGCGCATACCGCTTTGGAAAGGCGAACGCGAGGAGATTGTGGGGATCCTGCATGCAAGAACGCTGCTTCAGGCCTTGCGTGATTCACGTGGCGACGTGGACAAAATCGATGTCATGACCCTGGCGACAAAGCCGTGGTTCGTGCCGGACACGACGACCCTAAAGGCACAGCTCGCGGCCTTTTTGAAGGGCAAGAACCACTTTGCCATCGTCGTGGACGAGTACGGCGAGGTGGAGGGCCTGCTGACGCTCGAGGACATCATTGAAGAGATCGTTGGCGACATCACCGATGAGACGGACGTGGCCGCGACGGACGCGCAACCGCAAGCCGATGGCTCGCTCATGGTGGAAGGGCTGGTGCCAATCCGCGACGTAAACCGGCTGATGGACTGGGACCTGCCGGACGAGGAGGCCACGACAGTCGCGGGTCTGGTCATCCACGAAGCCCAGACCATTCCCAATCCCGGTCAAACCTTCAACTTCCATGGATTCAGATTCGAAGTGCTTCGGCGCCATCGCAACCGAATTACGCGCTTGCGCGTCGTGCCGCTCGACAAAGCACATGGCCCGAAAGAGCCGCGGGAAACGAAACCTGAGGCGTCCGCAGCGAAACCTCAGGCCTAGCCTCAATGCGCCTGCTTCTTCACCGCGTCTTCCGGCGTCAGCGCAGTCACGGCCAGGGCGTGGATCTTACCGGACAACTCTTCTGATAGCGCAGCGTTGACCATGCGATGACGCTCAAGCCGCGACTTGCCATCGAACGCTGGAGACACGACAACGACGGCGAAGTGGCTCTCGCCTGTTCCTGGCGACCCGGCGTGACCTGCGTGATGGTGCGACTCATTGACGACCTGCAGACTCTCAGGCGAGAAGGCCTCGGTCAGCTTTTCTTTGATCGTCTGCTCGACACTCATTCGGCTTGGCCCTCTTAAGCTGACGGAAAAGATCCTATGGGAAGGTAGAGTGGGAGACAGGGCCTTTAGGTCGCTCCCCTGCATCAAGGCACTCACTTAATCGGACAGAGTACCGCTAATGTCATCGTCGAGCCATCCTTGTTGTGCCCAATAACGATTCCCATAATGCCGGTCACATGAAGCTCGATTCAAAAATATTCGATCACCTGAGGGTCAAGCCCGACGAGGACCGCTTGCTGCGCGACTCCGCGCCCAAATGCGATTGGGAGGGGTGCAACAAGCCCGGACTGTATCCCGCGCCTAAGGGACGCGGGCTTGAGGGGCAATACCATCGTTTCTGCATCGATCACGTCCGCGAGTACAACAAAGGCTATAACTACTTTTCCGGCGTGCCGGATGACGAAGTCGTTGCGCAACAAAAAGCCGATCAAGTCGGCGACCGGCCCACATGGTTCGTCGGCGTCAACGCCTACGGCAAGGGCAAGGGGCGCGGGCGCGGGCGGCGCGGTGGCTATGGGCACCGGTTCGAGACCCAAGATCCCCTCGGCCTGTTCGGCGAGAAAGGCCCGGCGGGCGAAGCCCCCGGCAAGGTCCGGCGTCCGGTGAAGCGTCTCGAGCGCAAGGCGCTCCGCCAGCTCAATCTGGAAGACGACGCAACAAAGCAGGACATCAAAGCGCGCTTCAAAGAGCTGGTGAAACGGCTTCATCCTGACCACAACAACGGCGACAGGTCTTCAGAGGACAAGTTGCGCGAAGTCATCCAAGCCTATAACTATCTACGGCAAGCAGGGCTTGCATAGCTCGCGCCACGCCGCTCGCGCAAAATTTCTGTTTTGCTGGGGCTCGGCGCCGTCTTCGGGACGCAATGCACGCCCATCACCGACAAAGGTTCAACAGAGACTATGACACTCGAAACAGCGACGAACGGTCCCGGCCTCCCGGACATGTCCGTCTCCGTGCGCCAAGTCTTCGGTATCGATACCGATCTTGAAGTACCCGCCTACTCACAGGCGGACGAACACGTGCCGGATGTCGACCCAGACTATCTTTTCAACCGCGACGTGACGCTCGCGATCTTGGCCGGCTTCAAGCACAACCGGCGGGTTATGATCCAGGGCTATCACGGCACCGGCAAATCGACGCATATCGAGCAAGTGGCCGCGCGGCTGAACTGGCCCTGTATCCGCATCAATCTCGACAGTCACGTGAGCCGTATCGACCTTGTTGGCAAGGATGCCATCGTCATTAAGGACGGTCAGCAGGTCACGGAATTCCGTGAGGGCATTCTCCCTTACGCTCTGCAGTCAAACACCGCGCTGTGCTTCGACGAGTACGACGCAGGCCGCCCCGACGTGATGTTTGTGATTCAGCGCGTCTTGGAGGTCTCCGGGAAGCTGACCTTGCTCGACCAATCCAAGGTGATCCGGCCCCATCCCGCTTTTCGTCTGTTCGCGACCACGAACACGATCGGCCTCGGCGATACGAGCGGTCTGTATCACGGCACGCAGCAGATCAACCAAGGTCAGATGGACCGCTGGTCGATCGTCGCGACGCTCAATTATCTCCCGCATGACGATGAGGTCGAAATCATCATGGCGAAGGTGAAGTCGTTCAGCAGTGAGGAGGGCCGCAAGACCATATCGAACATGGTCCGCGTCGCCGAGCTGACCCGGAACGCCTTCATGAACGGTGATCTATCGACGGTGATGAGCCCGCGTACGGTGATCACCTGGGCAGAAAATGCCGAGATCTTCGGGGATGTTGGGATCGCTTTCGCCTTGTCGTTCCTGAATAAGTGCGACGAGTTGGAGCGTGGCTTGATCGCCGAGTTTTATCAGCGGTGCTTTGGCGAGGACCTGCCGGCCTCCACTGCTAACGTCGCTTTGAGCTAAAGCCTGGCCTCCAAGTCAGAGGCCTGCAAGACATCCAGGGTTACGCCATGGCTGGACCGAAACGGAAAGAGGCGCCCCTCGATCCGTTCAAACGCGCAGTGACACTGACGACACGAGCGATCGCCGCCGATGGCGATGTCGAGGTCGTTTTCTCGAACGAGCCGCCGGGTCTTTCGGGGAAAGCGGCGCGCGTGCCGGAGCCGTCGCGCGTTCCGACACAAGAAGAACTGGCGGCGATTCGCGGCCATGCGGACGCGGCAGCGTTGACGGTCTCTTGCCGTAACGAAGCGTTGCACCGGCGTTTGGCGCCATCCGGTGGCGAGGCAAGGGCCGTATTCGAAGCCCTCGAGCAAGCCCGTGTCGAAGCAATTGGGGCGACACGCATGGAGGGCGTCGCTCAGAACCTGACAGCGCGCACGGAACAGCGCTACGCGCGAAGCCGCATTACCGAAGAAACGGAGCGCTCCGAAGCGCCCTTGCCCGATGCCCTCGCCCTTATGGTGCGGGAGCGGCTGACCGGCGAAGCGCCGCCGGCTCGAGCGCGGGCGCTCGTGAATCTGTGGCGCCAGTGGGTTGAAGAGCGCGCGCAAACACAGCTCGATCAAATGCAAGAAACGCTGCTCGATCAGGAAGCTTTCGGTCAACTGGCACGCGACCTCTTGACGGCGCTGAACATGGCGGAGCAGCTCGATCAGGGCGAAGACAGCGACGAAGAGTCTGAGGACGGCGAGTCCGAACAAAACGCGTCAGAGGATCAGGGCGACGAAGAGCAATCCCAGGACGGCACGGAACTCGCACAAGAGTCCGAGGCCGAACCCGACGATACAGCCGAAGACACGTTGGAGGACCAGGAAGACGGGCCGACCGACGAGTTGGCCGACGATACGGACTCAGCAGACCTGCCGCGCCGCTCCGACCCTTGGCGCCCGAACTTCTCGGTCCTCGATGACCCGTCGGCCTTTGGCTACAAGATATTCACCGAGCAGTTCGACGAGATCGTTACCGCTGAGGATCTGTGCGACCCCGAAGAACTCGAACGGCTCCGGTCTTTCCTGGATAAGCAGCTTGTTTCGCTTCAAGGCGCAGTTGCCCGCCTCGCCAACCGTTTGCAGCGCCGGTTGTTGGCTCAGCAGGACAGGGGCTGGGACTTCGATCTCGACGAAGGCACGCTCGACGCGGCCCGCCTGACGCGGGTCATCATCGACCCGATGCACCCGCTCACGTTCAAGCAGGAACGCGACACCGAGTTTCGCGATACGGTCGTGACGCTTCTGCTCGATAACTCCGGCTCCATGCGCGGCCGGCCGATCATGGTTGCCGCGTGCTGCGCGGACATCTTGGCCCGCACGCTGGAGCGATGCGGCGTGAAAGTCGAGATCCTGGGCTTTACCACCAGGGCCTGGAAGGGCGGGCATGCGCGCGAGTCCTGGCTCAACGCCATGAAACCACCGTTCCCGGGACGCCTGAACGATCTCCGGCACATCGTCTACAAATCAGCGGATATGCCCTGGCGGCGTGCCCGACGCAATCTCGGCCTGATGATGCGCGAAGGCCTGCTCAAGGAAAACATCGATGGTGAGGCGCTCGCCTGGGCGCATAAGCGGCTCTTGGCGCGGCCCGAGCAGCGGCGCATCCTCATGATGATCTCCGACGGCGCCCCGGTCGACGACTCGACGCTGTCCGTCAATTCGGGCGCCTATCTCGAAAAGCATCTCCGCCAGGTGATCCACGAGATCGAAACCCGGTCGCCCGTCGAGCTGCTCGCGATCGGCATCGGGCACGATGTGACCCGCTATTATCGCCGGGCCGTCACAATCACCGATGCGGAAGATCTCGCAGGCGCCATGACCGATAAGCTCGCAGAGCTATTCGACGAGGACGCCGCCTTACGTGCCCTGCAACGCGCGAACCCCAGCGCCGCCCGCGCGAAGCGGAAGGTCCTCCACTAAGTGGGACTGAGCGCGAGAAAGGCCGCGGCCGCACTCCTCGCGGGTCTTGTCGTTGTCGCTGCGCTGTCGATGCGTTCGCCGTCTCTTGTGGCCAAGCCCGCAACGCCCCTGCCCGGCCCCGTGGCCGAACGTGTTTCTGTCGTGCCGATCACCTTCGACCGCGACGACCCAAAGAAAACGCGCTTCGGCAAGCTGACCTTTCGCAGCGGCCTAAACATCTTCGCCCGCTCTGTGCATTTCGGCGGCTACTCAGCCATTGCCCTCGATCCATCCGGGACAACGCTTCTGGCCCTGTCCGACGCTGGCTCCTGGATGCGGGCAACACTCGACTATGACGGGCGCGGCCTCAAGGGCATGTCCAATGTCGTGCTGGGACCGATCCTGGGTCGCGACGGCAAGCCCGTACGCGCCGAGAACAAGCAAGACGCAGAGGGCATCGCTCTCCTGACGGGGGATACGCGAAAGGGGACGGCGCTCGTCTCATTCGAACGCGATCACCGGATCATGCGCTACCCCTTCACGCCGGAGCGCTTCGGGCCACCGACGGGCAGCATTCCCCTACCGAAAGCAGCGCGGCGCATGGGCTCCAATCAGGGGCTGGAGGCGCTCGCCACGATCCAGTCGGGCCGCATGAAGGGAACCGTCGTTGCCTTTTCCGAGCGCCTGAAGGACCACAACGGCAACCTGATTGGCTGGCTGATCGGCGGCCCAGCGCCGGGCGCGATCGTCATTCGCCGGCTGGGGGGCTTCGATATCACGGGCGCCGCCGGCTTGCCTGATGGTGGTCTCTTGCTGCTGGAGCGCCGCTTCCGGTACAGCGAAGGCGTCAAAATGCGGATCCGCCGGATCAACGCCAAGGACCTGCGTCGCGGGCGGCTGATTACCGGAGAGACCCTGTTGGAGGCCTCCGACATCTCGAACATCGACAATATGGAGGGGATCGCGGTGCACCGCGCGCACGATGGCGCCACCGTCCTGACGTTGATCTCGGACGACAATTTCAGCGGCTTTCAGCGCTCGCTCATCATGCAGTTCGCGCTGCCTTAGGAGGCCGCTTGGCTTTGGGACGCTGACTGGCCTCGGGAAACCGACTGGCCTTACGAGGCCGCCTGGGCCTCGGTCGCCTTCGCGATCTCGCGCTTCAAACGACGCGCCTTCAGCGAAAGCTCATCATCGCCAGCCTTAAGCAGATAGGCGTCCAGACCGCCCCGGTGCTCGACCGTGCGAAGGGCGCTCGCTGAAACCGTGAAGCGCACAGCCTTCTTCAGCGCCTCGCTCTGAAGCGTGACATTGCTCAAATTCGGCAGGAAGCGACGGCGGGTGCGGCGCTTTGCATGGCTCACATTGTTGCCGGTGAGCACGGCTTTGCCGGACAGCTCGCAGCGACGGGCCATGGTCCTTGTCCTTCTAACGAGAATCTTGTGAATACCTGCCGCAGCTCGTGACGTTTCACAAGCGCGAGGCTTAAGGCCGGGACATATACGGGGATGACCCATTTCGGTCAAGCGATCATGGGAAACAAGGGGTAATTCGGCCCTTGTTGGCCGAATTGACGAATCCCAGTAATCCTACTCACTGGCCATACCCGGTGTAAAGTGCACGGGAGACGAGGAAGGGCTGCGATAGATGCGGGTCGCACGACATGTTCTGAGTATTGCGCCCAGTGCCGCATCTGTGCTGGCCGTGGCAAGCTTGGCGCTATTTACGCTGGACGTTTCAACGCGCGGCGTCGGCATTGCGCATGCCGAAACCAGCCCCGAGAGCGCCGCGCCAGACGCCGACGCAGATCTGGGCGCCCGTGGCTCGATCCTAGGCGAGCGTGAGCCATTCCCCATCGAGGGGCTCTACAACGACGAAAATGAGGATGACGGGACGGAAGCGCTACCGGGCGAAGGCCCTTTTGCCACGCCAAGGGCAGAGCCGGTCGACACCTCGGCGCGCTTTCAAGTGACCTACAATGTCAGCCTCGGCCGCTTCAACTTGGGCAATTTCAATATCTCCGGCACAGTCCAGGACGGCCGGTATTCTTTGCGCGGAAACGGGATGTTCTCCGTTTTGAAGGGCTGGGTCTTCAACTGGAAGGGCTCGCTCAACGGGTCGGGCGAGGCCACCACGGAAGGTGCGAACCCGCGCTCCTACGCTTTCAGCCACAGCGACGGAAAATACTCCGAGCGCCTGAGCATCGATTTCGGGGATGGTTATGTGCAGTCGGTCAAGATCTGGCCAAAGCCCCGCTCCTATCCCGGTGAGATCAAAGTCACCAAAGAGCAGGTTCAGCGCGTGGTGGACCCGCTCTCAGGCGCCTTTCTCACCGCGCGCTCGAATAGCTCCCAAGCCGATCTCAGCGTCTGCAACCAGGTCATTCCTGTGTTCGACGGGCGCTCTCGCTATGACATCGTCCTGAAGCCCAAGAAGCGCGTGATGGTGCAGAACCGGGGCAGCGGCAACTACTCGGGCCCCGCGGCGGTGTGCCAGGCGCGCTTCGTGCCCATCTCCGGCTATCCGCGCGGTGACCCCGGGATTGAAGAGTTGCGCCAAGCAAGAGGCATCGAAGCCTGGCTCGTGCCCTTACGCGGCACGGGCATGTATGTGCCCTACCGCATCGTGATCCCCGCCTTCGGAGGCTACACCGCTGTCGCGGTCGCAACGTCCATGCGGGCTGGCCCCGCCGGACGCGCCGAGGCGAGATAGGGCGCTTCGCTCACCTCTGCCCGCGTCATCCCCGGACACGGCCCTCACGGCCTAGCCTGCACCGTCAAACGAGACTCCAACCTCGTCATGCCCGGACTTGATCCGGGCATCCACGAAACGCGGAGACTGCCTCAAATCGTGGATGGCCGGGTCGAGCCCGGCCATGACGCGAAGAAGTGAGCCTGTGCGCGAGAGCTTCCCCGCCTTGGTTAACCCACGACCCCAAAACCACAACATGTCGTAGGGAACAGCGCGCGAAGATTTACGAACCCCTGATTCGTCGCATGTCTGTTCACGGTGCGATCACGGGTCAAAATTTCCCGTGTAAGAAAAGAAAGCTAGATATAGCGGAACCGCCCGGGGCCGCTTACATGTGATGGCTGGGGTGGGCGCCTGCATCGTTGTTCCAAATTGGAGCAGAACATAAGCCGAATATGCTGGAGTAAGCGATTCGGACGGGATTCGTTCTCCTCCCGTTCGCGTCGAACACCGGACCGCCTTAAGAATTTCTCTGTATGTCCAAAGCCTTATCCACGCAATCCACAGGCCCCAAGACAATTGGGGCGCACGGTCCGCCCAATCGCGGGCGAGGCGTCACGGCCGTTTTGGGTCCGACCAATACAGGGAAGACGCACCTCGCCATCGAGCGGATGCTCTCCCACGAGGTCGGGATCATCGGGCTCCCCTTGAGGCTGCTGGCCCGCGAAGTCTACGAGAAGGTCGTGGCCAAAGCGGCCCCCGGCGAAGTTGCCCTCATCACCGGCGAGGAGAAGATCAAGCCGCCCCGCGCGCGCTTCTTCGTCTGCACCGTGGAGGCGATGCCTCAGGACCTGGATGCGGACTTCGTTGCGATCGACGAGATCCAGCTCGCCGCCGATGGCGAGCGCGGCCACGTCTTCACCAACCGCCTATTTCATGCGCGGGGCGCGTCCGAGACCTTGCTCTTGGGCGCGGCGACCATGCGCGATGCGATCCGCGAGCTCTTGCCCGGCGCCAATCTCGTCTCTCGGCCCCGCATGTCGAAACTCACCTACGCGGGCGAGAAGAAGATCACGCGCTTGCCGCGCCGGGCCGCCATCGTCGCCTTCTCGGCGAACGACGTCTATGCCATCGCCGAGCTTGTGCGCCGTCAGCGCGGTGGGGCAGCCGTCGTCCTCGGCGCCCTCTCCCCCCGGACCCGCAACGCGCAAGTGGCGCTCTATCAGAACGGCGATGTCGACTACCTCGTGGCGACGGACGCTATTGGCATGGGTCTCAATCTGGATGTCGACCATGTGGCCTTCGCGGGCGTTCGGAAATTCGATGGTCACACCCATCGCAATCTAACGCCGTCCGAGATCGGACAAATCGCGGGCCGCGCCGGTCGCCATATGAACGACGGCACCTTCGGCGTCACCGGCCAGGCGGGCCCCTTCGATGCCGAACTCATCGAGCGTCTTGAGAACCACAGCTTCGATCAAGTGGGCGTGCTCCAATGGCGCAGCCGTACGTTGGACACGTCGTCTATCGAGGCGTTGAAGGAAAGCCTGCGCGAAACTCCGGTACACCCGCGCCTCATCCGGTCCCGGATGGTTGACGACGTGATTGCCTTGGAAAACGTCACCCGCGACGAAACGGTTTGCGACATGGCCCGGTCGCCAGCGGCGGTCAGCCTTCTCTGGGACATGTGTCAGATCCCGGACTATCAGCGCGTATCGCCCGCGGATCACGCCGACCTGGTCGCGGCCCTGTTCGGCTATGTCATGAGCGATGAAGGCAAGATCCCGGAAGACTGGTTCGCCCGCCAAGTGGCGCAGGCTGACAGGACTGAAGGCGACCTCGACACGCTGTCCAATCGACTGGCTCAAATTCGCACCTGGACATTTGTGTCCCACCGCGCTCAATGGCTGCAAGATCCGGAACACTGGCAAGAGCGTACCAGATCGATTGAGGACAAGTTGTCCGACGCGCTTCACGAACGCCTGACACAACGCTTCGTCGACCGGCGAACCAGCGTGCTCATGCGGCGGCTGCGCGACAAGGAGGAACTGATGGCCGAGATCGGCGAAGACGGACAGATCCTGGTCGAGAACCACTATGTGGGCCGGCTGGACGGTTTCCGCTTCACCCCGGATCCGTCCGGCGAAGGCATTCATGGCAAGGCGGCGCGCAACGCAGCCACGCAAATCCTCGCGAGCGAGCTTGCGCAACGCGCCGATGCGCTTGGGGGCGCCGCGGACGACGCGATCTCGCTGTCCGGCAATGGCCGCATCCTCTGGCAGGGCTGTGAGATTGGACGGCTGACCGCTGGCGAAACGGCGCTGAAGCCGCGTATCGAAGTCTTCGCCGACGAGAACCTGAGCCCACCTGACAAGGAGCGGGTGGCTGCTCGGTTGGACACTTGGTTGAGCGGTTATCTGGACTCGAAGCTAAAGCCGTTGATGGACCTCAGCACTGCGGAGGACCTGACAGGGCTTGCACGCGGTCTCGCCTTTCGGCTGACGGAGAATCTCGGCGTGCTTCGGCGCGAAGGGGCTGCGGAGGATATCAAGGCACTCGATCAGTCCGACCGCGGACAATTGCGCAAATACGGCGTCCGTTTTGGGGCGTTCAATCTGTATTTCCCAGCCTTATTGAAGCCGGCCGCCGCGGAGCTCCTGTTGCAGCTCTGGGCGCTCCATGGGGGCGCAGAGCATGGCGTCGATATCGACGCCATGCCCGAACGGCCGCAACAAGGCTTAACGTCCGTGCCCGCCAACGACGCGTTGCCGGAACCATACTGGCGCGCGGCTGGCTTCCACGTGGCAGGTAGCCGCGCGGTGCGCATCGATATGCTTGAGCGGTTGTCGGACTTGATACGCGCGCGCGTGACTTGGCGCGAAACGCCAAAGCCGCAGCCTGACAAGCCAGAAGCGAAACCAGCAAAAGAAGTCGCGGCGAAAAGCGAAGAGAACCCCGAGACAGGCGAGTCCACCAAAGCAAAGTCAGATGAAGCCGCCAGCGCCCCGGCGGAGTCACCAACGCCTGACTCTGCATCTGCCCCCAACGAAGCGGCACAAGCTGTTCCCGCAGCCAAGCCCAAGCCCGAGGCGCCTCAACCGCCGTCCGGCGCAACTGGCGACGGTGGCTTCCGTGTGGTTCCAGAGCTTATGTCCATGGTCGGCTGTTCCGGCGAGGAGTTCGCCTCAATCTTGCGCGGGCTCGGCTTCCGCCTCGAACGGCGAAAGATCGAGGAGCCCGATCAGCCGCAAGATGAGGCTCAACCAGCACCCGACTCAGCAGCGGCTCCTCTAGCGAGCACCACAAACATCGATGCCTCTGCGGAGGACGCCGATGGCGAACAGCAGGCCGCGCCAGTTGACGCAGAGCCCGCCTTTGACGAAATCTGGCGCCCGGCGAAGCGCCGCCATCAGCAGGCTCAGCATCAGGGCGGCAAAGGCCGTCATAGGGGCCGCGCCGGTGGCAAGCGCGTGGCAAAAGACGCAGACGGAGCACGCCACCAGGGCAAGCCCGAGAAGAAGGGGCGCCCGCAAGGCAAGCACGGCCGGAAAGGCGGCAAACGGGAGCGCTTCGGCGGAAAGAACGATGGAGCCGGTGGCAGGACCAAAGAATGGACCGCATCGCCCAAGCGGGATCGGCAAGCGGCCGAGAACTCGCCCTTCGCCGCGCTCAAGGACTTGCGCGATAGCCTCGCTTCACGAAACCGCTCCGGGCAGAGCTAGGACAGGCGAGTGACAGGTCAGCGCCTCGACAAATGGCTCTGGTGCGCACGGCTCGCGAAGACTCGCTCGGGTGCCGTACGCCTTATTGCGGATGGCAAGGTCAGGGTGAACGGCGAACGGATCCGAAAAGCGAGCCGGCTTCTCCAGCTCGGCGACGTCATCACAGCAACACCGCCCGGGCGACTTGTGGTTTGGCGTGTGCTGGATGCCGCCGAACGGCGCGGTCCCGCACCGCTAGCGCGAACACTCTATGAAGACCTCACACCGCCCGTCGAGGAGCGCGCCAACGACAGCAGCGAAGTGCGCATCGGCAAACGGCCGACCAAGCGGGACCGTCGGCGGATCGACACGTTCAGGGCTCTTTGGGGCTAGAAACGGGGCTCTCCATCGCGCTATCCGCGCCCACGGAATTTCCGCCTCAAATTGCGCCGCGACGCCGCAAATCCATCCTATGAATTCGATATTTCCCGCAGGCTGCACGCCTTGTGCTGCCGTAACTATTGCGATAGGCAGGGCTCCTTGTGTCCGGGCTTAGCTGACAGCCCGAGCTGGGCCTTAGCAACTGGGCTACACAACAGCCCCATGACATGTGGAATCGATGACATACGTCGTCACTGATCTATGTATTGTGTGTAAGTACACCGACTGCGTGGAGGTGTGCCCTGTCGATTGTTTCTACGAAGGCGAGAACATGCTCGTCATTCATCCGGACGAGTGCATTGACTGCGGCGTCTGCGAACCCGAATGCCCAGCTGATGCCATCAAACCGGATACGGAGCCAGATCTGGACAAATGGCTCGACGTGAACCGGGAATACGCAGACGTGTGGCCAAATCTCACCACAAAGAAGCCCGCTATGGAGGGTGCTGACGACAAAGTGTCGGAGCAAGGGAAGTTCGAGAAGTACTTCTCTGCGGAGCCTGGCGAGGGCGACTAAGCTCGTCTCGCGGGGCGGGGTCGAAAAAAAACGTCCCACCGTTAACCTTTCGGTCAGAATTTCACGGCCCCTGCCCAGAAATCGGCGGTGCCCAATTGGTGGGCGGCTTCCGATTCTGTGTTTTTTGTGATATGGTGTTGTGGAAATGGCGCAAATTATCGGCGCGTGAGGCACCAAGAGAGGCGAGCCTATTGGGCGCGCTTTTTTTCTGAGCTTCGAAGGGGTGTTGGCGATCAGAACCCTCTGATCGGGCGCTTCTTTATTGTCCGCGAAATCGCCCTTATGTGGCGACGCCAGTGATCCCACCGCTGGCCTAATATGGTGCGGAGCAGCTCAAACGCTTTGGTACTGACGCGCCTCAGCATATTCAACAGCGAGGCGAGCATATGGCGGAAAAGAAGAGACCCCAGCAGCGGAACGGCTTTCGGACGAATGAGTACATCGTGTACCCCGCGCACGGCGTGGGCCGGATCATGGCCATTGAAGAGCAAGAAATCGCCGGCGCGAAGCTTGAGCTGTTTGTCATTAGTTTCGACAAAGACAAGATGACCCTGCGCGTACCGACGACGAAGCTCGAAAGCGTCGGCATGCGCAAATTGTCGGAAGACAAGATCGTCAAGAAGGCTCTAACCACGCTGAAGGGCAAGGCGCGCGTGAAGCGCACGATGTGGTCCCGCCGCGCTCAGGAATACGAGGCGAAGATCAACTCCGGCGATCTGATTTCCATCGCCGAAGTCGTCCGTGACCTGTATCGGTCGGAAGCGCAGCCTGAGCAGTCCTACTCCGAGCGCCAGCTCTACGAGGCCGCCCTTGACCGCATGGCGCGTGAGTTGGCCGCTGTCGAGAAGCTGGATGAGGAAGGTGCGATTGCCAAGATCGACGATATCCTCGCGAAGTCGGCGCGCTCCAACAAGGCTGCGGCGGAAGCCGCAGAGGCTGGGAAAGCCGCCGCATAGGGTTGCCCCCATCGCAGCGATGGGACGAAGACTTAGACAAGGCCAGGCCTCGCGCCTGGCCTTTCTATTTGGGCCCTCTCAAACCTTCAGTCAGCGCCCGTTAGTGCATCCACGACCTCGATCTCGTGCGGATGGAAGATCTCGATCATCGGACCATTCCACCACTCTATCCAACCGCGCACGCGGATCCGCTGGCCAGGTAACCGCATCAAGTCCAATCCTGCCGCCTCTAGGATAGGAAGCCGCTTGCGTTTGACGACGATCGTGAAGTCCTGGCGCCAGTCCGCCGCGAAATTGATGTAGACGCGACTCCTTCCCTCACCGATGCCATGGACCCTTCCCTCGACCAGCTGAAAGCTATGTCGCCGATAGCCAAGCGACTTGGCGTCATCTGCGCTTCGAACCTGGTACGTGAGAGAGCGCCAAATGCCGCGTCGCGCTCTACGGGCTTTCTCTTCTGCCGCAAGAAGCGGCTTTAAGCATGCGGCCATGTCGGGCTGCGCCGCGACGCGTGCGAGGCCGCGCGCGACCAAGGCTTCCTGAACCCATGTCGGGGAACGTTCACCATCCGTGAATACATGCGCCAGGACATGTCCGTAACGGTCCACCTTGCGCGCGTCGAAGCGCAAATTCACCGGAACACCAAGCACTAAGTCTGAGAGGGCTTCCCGGGCCCAAAGCTCGAATGGCCAAGGCTCTGGACCGTCCCAGTTCGGCGGTGGAGCGGGCGCTAGGATGCCGAGGAGGCGCACCTCGCGCCCGTCGACAAGCGCCAGCGTCTCTCCGTCGATCGCAGAAGACACGGCCACGGTGTCTCCCTTGGGCAGATCGCAGGTCTCCGCAGATGCGGCCGATACCCAGACGCCGACTGATAGACACAAAATGATTGTAAGAACTCTAAAAAGCACTTTCAGATTGTACAGAAACCAGCCCACACCGAACAAGAGGGCGGTTGGACCCGTGCCCCGCCGAGGCAACGTCCCGACGCGACGGTTTTCGCTGCTTTCTTGATCCAGGACGTGTCCGGACTGACACAAAACTCTTAAGGTCGCTGGCGAGAGTTCCCGCCGACGCAGATACAAAGCCCCTTACGATCAACAACGAGAGAGCTCTGATGACCGACGACCATAACCAGACTGGCAGACGAAACATGAAGAACTGGGTTGAGGCCGAGCTCGAAGAAACTCTCGATGAAACCCTTGAAGCCGAACTCTCAGAGCCAATGCTGAGCGAGGAGCTCCGGCAGATTTACAAGGACGCGCACCCCGACGCGCTCGACCGACGCGTCTACCTCAAGAACCTGCTGCGCCTCCAAGCCGAACTGATCAAGATGCAAAGCTGGGTCGAAGAGACCGGCGCCAAGATTCTGATCATGTTCGAGGGCCGCGACTCGGCCGGCAAGGGCGGCGTCATCAAGCGCATCACGCAACGGCTAAACCCGCGAACGGCGCGGGTCGTTGCCTTGCCGAAGCCCACGGAACGCGAGCAAACCCAATGGTATTTCCAGCGCTACATTCCACACTTGCCCTCTGGGGGCGAGATCGTGTTGTTCGATCGATCCTGGTACAATCGCGCGGGCGTCGAACGCGTCATGGGCTTTGCCAGCGCTGAACAGGTGGAGCGCTTTTTTCAGGACGTGCCGGAATTCGAGCGCATGCTTGTTCGCAACGGCATCATCGTCCTGAAGTACTGGCTCTCGATCACGGACGAGGAGCAGCAGCTCCGATTCATGATCCGTATTCACGATCCCATGAAGCAGTGGAAACTCTCGCCCATGGACTTGCAGTCGCGCGTGCGCTGGGAGCAATACACCAAAGCCAAAGAGGAGATGTTCGCCCGCACAAGCATTCCCGAGGCACCTTGGTACATCGTGGAGGGGAATGACAAAAAGCGCGAGCGGCTGAACTGCATTGAGCACATCCTGACGAAGATCCCTTATAAGGACGTGCCCTACGACAAGATCGACCTTCCAGACCGCGTGTTTAGCCCTGACTACGACCGCAAAACACTGCCGCAAGAACTCTACGTACCGAAGGTTTTCTAGGGACGCGACGCCACAATGCCGATGGCTTGGCCGAAGCACTCAGCGCAATCGGGCTGGCGCAGCAAGCGGCCACGGTGTAGCAACAGCAAACACACCAAAGCCATTTGGCCCCGTAGCTCAGCAGGATAGAGCATCAGATTCCTAATCTGAGGGTCGCAGGTTCGAATCCTGCCGGGGTCACCACTGCATGCCCACACGACCGTCACCCTAAGGCCCAGGCCAAAAAATGTCCGCGCATGCGCGGAAAGCCGGCGTGTCGGCTTCGCGCCCCGATGCTGGCTAGTGACCAGACGTTAGAGTGTTAAACTATGCAACTCGAAAACGAGGGAGACGCTCGACCATGATCAATATCTATCTGTTCATTGAGCTGCTTCACAGCGCCAACGCTGTTGCCACCGCCGACACGCTAAAGTCGCTTCAGATGGACAACTGCAAATTCGCAAACGCCGTTGTGCTGTCGGAAGAAAAGGTTGTCGCGCAGCTCGACTGCAAGGAGTTGGCGGACGGCAACAAGGCGATCTTGGAGAACATCACTGCTGTCGATGGTGTGGTGCA
The DNA here is from genome assembly GCA_039177935.1 of Pseudomonadota bacterium. GTDB lineage: Bacteria > Pseudomonadota > Alphaproteobacteria > Rhizobiales > Methyloligellaceae > Methyloceanibacter. The sequence goes on from JBCDFN010000015.1 coordinate 34,782, forward strand.
AACCAACATTATCAACGTGGTCCGTCCGGTTAAACACTGGGACCGTCCGAAGGCTCCCTAGTTACGCACGCGAGACGGCGTAACTCGACAAGATCTGAGACAGCCGTTCTGGTACTACGCTGACTTCAAGAACGACGCCACCGATGTTCGATTTCAGGCGCAAAGCGGGTTTTGCGTAAGCGTCTGCCGCTTCACGGCATTAGACCCTTCTGGGCCGATCCCGGTGACCGGAGAAGCTGTCCCTTGCTGGAAACAGCGTTCACCTCAAGGACCGCTTAACCACAACGCACCCAACGCCAGCACAAGAATGCGCGCTAGGTGTCCGGTGAGCCGGACCGCGCCCATCGCCTTCGCCAGGCAAAGTAGACGACTGCGGCGAGCGCTAAGACGCCGAGCGCGCCCAACACGATATGCTCGAGCGGCTGGATCGCTTTGAGAACACTCTTTATGTCGTGGCCGAGCCAATAAGCCGTACCGGCCCAGACCGATACCCATAGCAGCGCACCCAGTACGTTCCAGAAAGTGAACTCCCACCAAGGCATCCTCAAGGTGCCGGCAATGATCCCATTCAATTGCCGCGGCCCGTCAATGAACCGGGCTACCAAGATGAACCAGCCGCCATAGCGGTCGAAGAGCTGGCTGGCATGGGCCAGACGATCCGCGGGGATGGGCAGCCGGTGAAGCAGCCGGCTTCCGCCATACCGGCCGATCGCGTAGCCCGTGCTGTTTCCTAAGATCGCCGCAGCCACCGTGACCACGAAGAGCACAGCAACGTTCAGCGCTCCTCGGCTCGCTTCAATCGCCGCTGCAATCACCAGGGACTCGCCAGGCGCCGGGATACCGATCCCTTCCAAGAAGATCACGCCAAAGACGACCGCATACCCATAGCGATCGAGGAGGGCTTGGGCCCGATGGAGCGCCTTGTCGAAGTCGGAGGCAGCCGCCTGCTCAATCTCGTGCGTGGCGCCCTCTGCCGCCGATTCCGTTGCACCGCTATCGCCAGTGAGCAGAACAATGGGCAGCACCAGGACAGCCAAGCGAAGAAGAAGGGCCACGACACGCACGCTCATCACACTGCCGTGGCCTCATCCATGTTGGAGCCTATCCGATGAACAACAGCCCGCGCAGCACGTAGGCCGCGGCGGCGACGATTGCGCCGCTGGCCAAGGCAATGACTAAAAACCAACCGAGGCGCTTCCAGACCGGGCCCTCCGACGCCTTGTCGCTTGGCGGCGTTGGATTGAGAAACCAGTCAGGCATGGTAGCCGTCTCCCGGCTTCACCTTCCCCCAAAAGAGCGAATAGACGTATGCCGTATAGAGCAGGATCAGCGGCAACATAATCGCTGCCCCAACCAGCATGAGGCCGAGGGCATTGTCGCGGGCAGCTGCCTGCCACAAGGTGAACTCAAACGGCACCAGATACGGAAAGAGACTAATGGCCAAGCCGACATAGCCAGATAGGAATATCCCAATAGCCAAGAGATATGGCCGCCAGTCAGGGCCGGAGTCGTGCGTCCCGATGCGCATCAGATCGCTGGCAAGCCAAAGTGTCAGCGCGATACCGGCCAGCGGCACGGGGCTGAGCGGCAAGATCTTCGCGAAGTCGAACGCGGTCATGGAAATACCCCATCGCTCGGTGACACGCGGATCGATGGACAGTGTTGCGAGGCTAACAAGTGCAAAGCAGATCGACACGGCGACCAAAGCAATCAAGCCGAAGCGCTTGGCCTTGGCCTGCAACTCTCCCTCGGTCTTGAGTATCAGCCAGCAGGCGCCAAGAAGGATGTATCCGATGGTGACGGATACGCCCGTTAGCAAGGAGAATGGAGACAACCAGTCGAAGGCGCCGCCTGCGAAGTTGCGGCCGTCGGTCTCAAAACCCGTGATGAACGCACCGAGAATGATTCCTTGGCTAAAGGCAGCCACGAGTGACCCGCCATAGAAGGCTCCATTCCAGAAGTGACGGGTCGGCTGCCGAACCGCCTTGTGACGGAACTCGAAGGCCACGCCGCGGAAAATCAGCGCCGCTAACATCACCAGCACGGGGAGATAGACACCCGGCATGATAACGGCATAGGCAAGCGGAAAGGCCGCAAACAATCCGCCTCCGCCAAGGATCAGCCAAGTCTCATTGCCATCCCAAACCGGCTCGATCGTCGCCGACATCATATTGCGCTCTTCGTCATCCTTGGCGAAGAAGCTAAGCATGCCGACACCGAGGTCCATGCCATCCAGAAGGACATACAGCATGACGGCAACGGCGATGAGGATGGCCCAAATCAGCGGGAGATCCATAGTCCTTCCCTTCTATTTGATCGCAACAATGTCGCCTGGCACCTTGGCCGGTTCGTCGACAGCGCCCAGCGGCGAGCCCGGTGCTCGGGGATGGACTCTTGGAGGAGCTGTCCCATCATCCTCAAAGCCACGGGTTGCGATCCGCGCCATATAGATAGAGCCAGCCGTAAAGACGATGGCGTACACAACCATGAAAACCAGCAGAGAGGTCGCAACCTGCCCGGCGGACACTGGCGCGACGCTATCCGCCGTCGTCAGATGACCGTACACGGTCCAAGGCTGGCGCCCGACCTCGGCTGTGATCCAGCCCGTTAGGACGGCTATGAAACCGAGCGATCCGGATGGCACGGCAAGCCAGTGGAAGAGACCCGGCGTGTCGATCGTACCCCGCCACCACTTCCAGACCCCCCAGAACGCGAGGCCTAGCAAAACAAGCCCCGCGCCGACCATGAACCGAAAGCTCCAGAAGACGATCCAGAAAGGCGGCCTTTCGTCCTCAGCAAAGGCGTCCATTCCCTTGAGCTCTCCGTGGGCGCTTGAAAAGAGTATTGGACTTGTATTGGGAATCTCCATGCCATCGTGCCCGCACTCGTTGTCCGCCGGCCAAGCAATAAGGACCGTGCCCTGAACATCTTTGGTCTCACACCAGCCTTCGACAACGGCGATCTTCGCTGGTTGATGCTCGTGCGCAACGTCGCCAGACCAATGGCCCGCCCAGATCTGCAGCGGCATGAGAACTGCCAGCGTGCCGACCGCCATACGCGTCTGCCAACGCGTGGGTTGTGAGGAGCGTCCGCGCAGCATCTGCCATGCGCCCGCAGCAAGCACGACGGCAGCTGTCGTGATAAAAGCTGCGAGCATCATGTGGACATAGCGGGATGGAAAACTGGGATTGAAGATCACAGCGAGCCAGTCCGTGGCGTAGAACGTGCCCGTTTCAGGGTCCAGTGCGAAGCCGGCGGGTGTTTGCATCCAGCTATTGGCTGCGAGAATCCAAAAAGCCGATAACGAAGTCCCGACCGCGACCACGCACGTGGCCACAAAGTGCAGCGTCTTGCCGACCCTGTTCCACCCAAAGAGCATCACCCCAAGGAATGTCGCCTCGAGGAAGAACGCTGTCAGCACCTCGTAGCCGAGCAACGGGCCCATGACCGACCCGGTCTTGTCGGCAAAGACGGACCAGTTCGTTCCAAACTGGTAGGACATCACCACGCCCGACACGACGCCCATGGCAAAGGCGAGCGCGAAGATCTTCACCCAGTGGAGATAGAGCCGCTTGAAGACATCTTGGCCGGTCTTTAACCAGAGGCCCTCGCAGACTGCGAGAAAGGCTGCAAGGCCGATCGTGAAGGCCGGAAAGAGAATGTGGAAGGCGACCACGAATGCGAATTGGAGTCGCGAGAGAAGTAACGCGTCAAATTCCATGCCCAGCCTCGTTCGTCTTAAGCTTTTTCGCCAATATGCCAAAGGCCATAGCGATATTCGCTTTGTCGCCATCGCACGACAAGAGCGTAGACGCAAATTTCAAGAAGAAAGTCGTTTCAGCCTATCAATTCGGTCGGCAAGTGGCGTCCTGTAACACGTTGCCCCCCCTACACTTATGCCGAGGGCGGCAACGCTCCTAGGCGAGCATGCGGACGCCCAACCCTAGCATGGCCTAGGCTAAGGCACGGTATGGTCCCAGTCTGCTCGGTCCAAAGCCTCGCCGACGCGACATTTTCTCTGCGGCGCAACACCCCAAATCTGTGCTCTTATAGGGTCCGTGAGAGTCGTGATTTTGGTCCTGCAGCGCTTAGCGATCCTGAGCCTCGGCGCTGTTGGCATCTGGCTAATTGTCAATGTCTTTCAGTGGGTCGACGGCGAGCTGCCGTCGGTCCTCGCGCTTGCGGCCACCTATGCCGTCGCAGCCTATCTGATCCTGCCTTATACCGTGCGTATGGGGCTCATGGTCATCCGGCATCGCAACGTGCCGAGTTTTTCGATTACCGGAGACGGCCTGCCGGGCGATCCCGTGAATCTGGCCCTCATGGGAACCTTCGATGATCTGCGCGCCGCTTTCGCCAAAGCGGGCTGGCATGAAGCAGATCCTCTAACTCTGTCGAGCTCCTGGGGCATGGTCAGCGCCTTTGTCTTCAACAGACCCTATCCGAAAGCACCATTCTCGACGCTTTACCTGTTTGGGCGCGGCCAGGACATTGGCTTCCAGAAGGCCATCGGCAACAGCCCCCGCAAACGCCACCATGTCCGCTTCTGGGCGAAATGCCTCACGGAAGCTCAAACCGTTGACGATGTCTTTTGGCATGGGACCCACCGGCCCGATACCAGCGAACCTGTCCTGTGGGTTGGAGCCGCCACCAAGGACACGGGCTTCTCTCTGACGCGCCTCACCTTCAAGATCACCCATGCCACAGACGCGGACACCAACGCGGAACGCGACTTTATAATTTCTGAACTCTCGCGGCATGGCGCGATTGGTGTCGTCGACATGTATGAGGCCGGCGAGGAAATCGAGGCCGGGACCGTCAATCACTATGTGACCGATGGCATTATCGCACTGGCCCCACTAAAGGCAGAATCGAGCCGAAAAGCGGCCTAGTGAGGCGGCGCGCTCAAAAAGAAAGCCCCAGCCGCACAAGGCAACCAGGGCTTTCTTTGGACTAGATATTAGTCAGGGATTTCTGCACCCTAGCCCCACCCCATGACAGATTTACAACAGGCGGCTCAATTGTCCGTCCGTTCCCAAAAATTCGCTCAGTCAGTCATTCTTCCGCACCAGCAGGCCTCTAGAGTAATCCGCTTCATGGAGGTGCCGACAATGCGACTAATGATGCGATTTTCTATTCCCGTGGAACGCGGCAACGAGGCCTTTCAGGATGGCAGCCTAAGAGAGGCGATTGAGGCGCTCGTGAGAGAAACCAACCCCGAGGCCGCTTACTTCCTGGTCGAAGGTGGCGAACGCTCGGGCTACATCTTCTTCGAGGCCGACGACGCGGCAATTCTGCCAAAGCTGAACGAACCGATGTTTGCCGCACTGGACGCGGCGATCGACGTCGTCCCTGCACTAACGCTCGATGATCTGAAGCGAGGCTGGTCCGCATAGCCCAGCAAGGCTGGACCAAGCGAGCCACCCCGTCCGCCTGGCCTCCAGGCCGGATGGGACGCTATTGCCCGCTCGCTCGCCAAAAACCTGGACTGTCGCGGGCAAGGCGGACTAAGAGGAGCGGCGCCGGGCCATCCGGCTTTCAACCACAATCCTCACTAGGATCGCCGATCACCGTTCCGCCATGCAGGGCATGAGACCGAGAGACGAATGACCGACAAGACATTGATGGACCGGGCCTCCGGTCTGAAGAAACTCTTTATCGATATTCGCAGTAACAAGATTTTCGAGCTGTTCGTGATCACCGTCATCGTGATTTCGGCGCTCAAGGTCGGTATCGGCACATACCCCTTGGGGCCGAATCTGACTGCCGGGCTCAAGGTTCTCGACTATGCCGTGACGATCTTCTTCCTTGTGGAACTGCTCATCCGGATGGCCGCGGAGCCGAACCCGAAGCGGTTTTTCTCCAAGGGATGGAACGTATTCGACTTCGTGATCGTGAGCGCGAGCCTCATTCCGATCGACGAGAGCGAGATGGCCCTTCTCGGGCGCCTCTTGCGCGTCTTCCGCGTACTGCGACTGGTATCGATGATCCCCGAGCTTCAGATGCTCGTGAATGCGTTGCTTCAGGCCATCCCGCGCATGGCCTATGTGACGCTGCTGATGTTCATCATCTTCTATATTTACGGTGCTGCCGGCAGCATCTTCTTCGCCGAGATCAATTCGACACTTTGGGGAAACATCTCCATCGCCATGCTGACCTTGTTCCGCGTCGCCACGTTCGAGGATTGGACGGACGTGATGTACGAAACCATGGAAGTCTACCCGCTGAGCTGGCTCTTCTATCTCAGCTTCATTTTCCTAGTGGCCTTCATCTTCCTGAACATGATGATCGGCATCGTGATTCAGGTGCTGCAGGACGAGCACGATAAGATGGAAGCCAACCCCGAATTGAAGGGGCCAGCGATGATCGCGGACGAGAACCCGATCACGGCACCGTCGATCGATGTGCGTCTCGCCAGGATCGAAGCCCGTCTGGAAGAGCTGACTGACACGCTCAGCTCAGGCGCAAAGCACAGTGGGGCCTAACGCATGCGATTTTGCGATCCGTCCGAACGCCAGCAAGACGCGGAGTAACACCTTGCTGCATGTAGCCTCGGGGCGCTAGAAACGATCATGCTCAAGAGTATTACCGCGATTATTGCTGCCGTTCTGTCGATGGGTCTTGCTACGCCGGCACCGGCGTACGCCCAGTACGCAGCAATGAGCCGTCAGAACACTGCGCAGCCGCCACGATTGGGTCTGGCGGAGATACGCGCATTAAGAAACACACGGGCGCAACAAGAAACACCCAATCAGAAGCGGTCGACTGCCAAGGTAGCTGGATCGCGGACCAAGGATGCGGCGTGGCTGCCGCCGCGCATAGCCGAAGAACTAAAGCCAAACGCTAGCCGTACACCGGTGCGCGTCCGCCCCCACGCGACAGATCCGGGTGTACAACGCCAGACCACAACACGGTCGAGCCCTCTAAACGTTCGGGCAACGGCGACCCCTGCGCCGCAGCGGGTCGCGCCGCTACAGGCGCCACGCATGAAGGTCTCCAGGGACACCCGCACGTCGCGCGCCAGTTTCGAAGACTGGCTTTTCGGGCGCTAACGCGATCTACCGTTCGTTGACGACGAAGTTATCGAAGCTGAATACCGCCGGCGCATCGTCTGGCGAGATACCATAAAGGCCAACAGCACCGCCCTCCTTTGGCCGTTTCGCCTTGAAGCGGCGCGTCTCCGAGCCATTGACAATCAGCGTTGCGTCCTTTGGCTGCAGAGTCAGTTGGATGTTATTGACGGCACCTGCGCCGCGCTTAAGCGCTTCTGCTTCCTGCGTGAACAGTGTTTTCGACTTGCCGTCCACCATGCGGCGCACTTCGAGCCAACCATCTGTCCAGACGAAGACGGCGTAGTAGTTCTTCCAGTCCTCCCACCAGAACACGATTCCAGCAGGGCTGTCGGAAGCTTTCGCGGCCTCTGCGATACTTACATCCACGCAGATCGCCGCGCCCGTCGTCTCCGTCTCACGGTTCACGAGGCCGCCAGAGCCCTTGATGACAAGCGCGCCATCTTCTACGAGAACGCTGTCGTCAGCATTCCCCCACGAGACATCGAGAAACTCGAAGTCATCTTCATACAGAGCAGTTTCCGGATCGCAAGCCGCGAAAGCGGCAGGGCCTAGCGTGAGCGCAGTGAGCCCAAGCAGAATGCCTGCCAAACGCGAAGAAGAACGCCTCATCGCCTTACTCCCCAAAGGCATTAACACGGGAACGGTTTTAGGACAGGCTGACGCCCAGGAGCAAACCGTAACTCCTCTTGCGCTTAACGCGTGGGCATCGGCTCGTCGCCACGATAATCATAGAAGCCGCGGTTACTCTTTCGTCCCAACCAGCCCGCTTCCACATATTTTACCAGAAGCGGACATGGCCGGTATTTAGAGTCGGCAAGCCCCTCATAGAGAACCTGCATGATGGACAGGCAGGTATCGAGCCCAATGAAATCGGCGAGCTGCAAAGGTCCCATCGGGTGGTTAGCGCCCAGCCGCATTGCAGTATCGATGGCGTCGACCGAGCCCACGCCTTCGTAGAGTGTATAGACCGCTTCGTTGATCATCGGCAGCAGAATACGATTGACCATAAAGGCGGGAAAGTCCTCTGATACCGCTATGGTCTTGCCAAGCGAGCCGACAAGCTCCTTGGCACGCGCAAAAGTCTCGTCATCCGTTGCAATACCGCGGATCATCTCCACCAGTTCCATAACTGGAACGGGGTTCATAAAATGCATGCCGATGAAGCGCTCGGGCCGGTCGGTCGTCGCCGCAAGCCGCGTGATGGAAATAGACGACGTGTTCGTCGCAAGAATTGCATCGGGCTTAAGGAACTGGCAGACCGCCACGAAAATCTTACGCTTGACGGTTTCGTCCTCGGTTGCCGCCTCGACGACGAGGCCGGCATCGGAAAAGCCCTCGAAGGTCTCCGCGAACGAGATCCGGGCTAGAGTGGCCGCCTTATCGTCTTCGGAAATCTTGTTTTTGGACACTTGGCGCGCGAGGTTCTTGGAGATGCCCTCAAGAGCCGCGTCATATCGGTCCTTGGAAAGATCGTTAATCGCCACATCAAAGCCGCTGAGTGCGACCACATGCGCGATACCGCTGCCCATTTGGCCAGCACCAACGACGCCCACTTTACGAATAGGCTCCACTCTACGCTCCTGCTTCGAATTCGGATCGGCAAAACGATCCGAGCATCGTCTTTTGCCTTACAACACGCGCGCCCCGACAGCGCGTTTAGTCTCCGTAGCCCGCTTTGCTCAATTCGTCATTGAGCTCTGGCAGGACCTCGAAAAGATCGCCAACCAAACCGTAATCTGCGACCTGGAAAATCGGCGCTTCCGCATCCTTATTGATCGCTACAATCACCTTGGAGTCCTTCATACCCGCAAGATGCTGAATGGCGCCTGAAATACCGACAGCGACATACAGTTCCGGCGCAACCACCTTACCGGTTTGCCCGACTTGATAGTCATTCGGCATGAAGCCGGAGTCTACGGCTGCTCTCGACGCGCCTATAGCGGCACCAAGCCGGTCGGCGACCGGTGCAATGAACTTCTCGAAGTTCTCGCCAGACTCCAGCCCGCGCCCACCGGAGATAACCACGCGAGCGGATGTGAGTTCGGGCCGCTCACTCTCCGTGATCTCCGCGCCAACAAAGCTGGACGACGGCACTTCATCGCCCGCACCGATCGTCTCGACGCTGGCAGAACCACCCTCGCCTGTGGCAGGAAATGCTGTCGTGCGCACAGTAGCGACGATTGTCTTGTCCGACGTCTGGACCGTCTCAAGAGCGTTGCCGGCATAGATCGGCCGCACGAACGTGTCCGGTGATTTCACCTCGACGATATCCGAAACTTGTCCAACGTCCAGCAGCGCGGCCACACGCGGCAGCACGTTCTTGCCTGTGGTGGATGCCGGCGCAAGCAGCACGGCGTAATTGGCCATGAGCGGCAGTATCGTCGCTGTCGTGTCCTCGGCGAGGCGGTGTGCCAATTGCGGTGCATCGGCCAGCAGAACCTTGCGGACACCTTTGAGCTTGGCCGCCTCGTCGGCGACGGCCTGGCAACCCTCTCCGACCACCAAGATGTCCACGTCGCTTCCGAACTCTTTCGCAGCCGTAAGCGCCTTAGCGGTTGTCGGTGCAAGAGTCTCATTGTCGTGTTCTGCAAGCAGTAAGACGGCCATCACAGAACTCCCGCTTCGTTCTTGAGTTTGTCAACAAGGGCCGCGACGTCGTCGACGGTGATTCCGGCTTCGCGCGCCTTGGGCTCTTCGACCGTAAGCACCTTCAGCCGCGGGGTGATGTCGACACCGAGTTCCTCTGGTGTTGTCTCGTCGATCGGCTTCTTCTTTGCCTTCATGATGTTCGGCAGCGATGCATAGCGCGGTTCATTCAGACGCAAATCCGTGGTGATCACGGCCGGCTTGGTGAGTGACACGGTCTCCAAACCTCCGTCGACCTCACGCGTAACACTCACCTTGTCGCCATCAAGTTCGACTTTGGATGCAAACGTTCCTTGCGGTACGCCCAGAAGGCCGGCCAGCATCTGTCCCGTCTGATTGCAATCGTCGTCGATTGCTTGTTTGCCGAGGACGATGAGGTCGGGGCTCTCGTTCTTGACGACGGCCTGCAGCACCTTCGCCACGGCCAACGGCTCTACAGTCTCGTCGGTCTTGACCAAGATCGCGCGATCCGCGCCCATCGCGAGAGCCGTGCGCAACGTATCTTGAGACTTCGCGCCGCCGATCGAAACCGCAACCACCTCGTCCGCCTCGCCGCGCTCCTTCATGCGGACCGCTTCCTCTACAGCGATCTCGCAAAATGGATTCATCGACATTTTGACGTTGGCAAGGTCGACGCCGCTTCCGTCGGATTTCACCCGGATCTTCACGTTGTAGTCAATGACGCGCTTGATAGGTACTAGGATTTTCATGTGTTACTTTTTGGTCCCGAAAAGGGTTTGACTTGCCCCAAAGCCAACATCTCGCACGTGCGAAATGGCGGCGACCGTAAAGCCCGAAATGTCTCAAGTCAATGGTGGGACACGGCCTCCAATCGGACCCAAGAGAGGTCTCAGGCGCCGCCTCGTGTGCGATCGAAAAGCACGACACCGCGGCGGCGCATGAAGAGGATGAAGACCGCGCCCGCAAGCAGACCGCCAAGATGAGCCCACCAGGCAATGGCTTCTTCGTTTGCGAAGAAGAGACTGACAATCTGCGCTAGAATCCAAATGCCCAGGGCCCAGGCCGCCGTTATGCGAATGGGGATCCGCCAGAGCGCGAGAACCCAGACTTTCACTTTCGGATGCAAGATGAGATAGGCGGAAATAACTCCAGCCACCGCACCGGAAGCGCCGATGAGCGGAAGATCAGAGTCGGGCAGCATGTAGGTGTGTGCGAGCGCGGCAAATATCCCGCACATCAGATAAAACATGATGAACCGGATATGCCCCATCGCGTCTTCGATATTGTCGCCGAACACCCATAAGAAGAGCATATTGCCGGTCAGGTGTATCCAACCGCCATGCAGGAACATATAGGTCACTAGTGTGAGCCGTTCCGGCACCAAGATCGCGCCGGATGCGAGGAAGGCAGTGCTACCGCCTGCGTCCGCGAGCAACTGAGCTGGCACAACCGCGAAGGCAGATAGGTCCTCGTCCTCCAGCGGAACAACCCAGCCCGTCTGCAACACCACATAAACCGCGACATTGAGAACGATCAGCCCCACGGTCACATACGCAAACCGTATCTTCTTGAGTGGGTTGGTGTCGTGGAGAGGGACGAACACGGATGATCACCCCGCTTCAGCGGTTTTGACCGGGCACCCACAGCACGTCGGAAGCGCCCTTGTCGTTTGCGTAACGTGCCGCAACAAACAGGAAGTCCGAAAGCCGGTTGATATAACCGACCGCTTGCGCGCTGACCGGCTCTACCGGGCGCGCGGCAAGAGCCACCACTAGGCGCTCGGCACGGCGGCAAACCGTTCGTGCCAAATGCAGGTAGGCCGCTGCCGGGGCACCCCCGGGCAGCACGAATGACCGGAGCGGACCGAGGTCCCCGTTCATCTCATCAATCTCCGCTTCCAGTCGCGCGATTTGAGACGAGCTCACCCGCAGGGCCGCCTCGCCTTTCTTCATTTCCTCAGGGAAACAAAGATCGGCGCCAAGATCGAAAAGGTCGTTCTGGATCCGCATGAGCATGGCGTCGAGCTTGGGATCCGACGTGCCCGTATGGACCCGCGCTAGCCCGATCGTCGCGTTGGTCTCATCAACCGTGCCGTAAGCTTCAACGCGCAAGTCGTACTTCGCAACACGATCGCCAGTCCCAAGGGCCGTCGTGCCATCGTCGCCAGTTCGTGTGTAAATTTTGTTCAGTTTGACCATGGTCCCCCGGGAATGAGGACTCACCGCCTGTGAGCCCATCAATAGATAACTCAGCCTAGCCCTACCCCGGAAAGGGTCAACCCTCGGCTAGTGAGTACGCGTCCCCGCTAGATAGGCAATGGCCATCGCCACGATAAGAGCCGCAAGCTGCAAAAGAACACGGGCCCGCATCAATTTTTGGCTGAGATTTGGATTCCCACCCCGGAGCATGTTGAACAGGCCGAGTACAAGGACCACGACGACAAGCAAAACCGCAAACGGCAGCAACCAACGAAGTATGTATTCCAAATCAGCCTCCAGGCCCCCGCTTCGCACGGGCTATGTTTGTGCGCCATCCGCGTCAAGCGATTAAGTCTAGTTGCTGGCCGCAACAAAATCGAGCGCACGCGTGGGCAGTATGCGGCGCAAATAGGCGCCCACAAAGGTTGGGACAGTCACGTAGTAGCGTGCCTTCGGCCGTCTCGCCTCAAGGGCATGGATAAGGCGGCGACAAACCGCCTCCGGCTCAAGCTTGAATGCCATTTGTCCGCCGCCCTCCATTTTTGCCAGCCGCTCGCGATAGATCTCTGCGTGGGCGGAGTTCTCCATGTCCACATTGGCTTTGTAGTGCTTGATCGCCGTCTCGATAAAGCGCGTACGAATCGGGCCTGGCTCGATCAGCGTTACATGGATTCCGGTACCCTTAAGCTCCATGCGGAGCGTATCGCTTAGAGCCTCGATCGCGAACTTTGATGCGCAATAAGCGCCGCGATAGGGCGCGGCGACTAGTCCAAGTACGGATGAGCATTGAACGATGCGTCCCTCATTACGGGCTCGCATTGGAGCAATCAATCGCCGTGTAAGATCGTGCCAACCAAACACGTTGGCTTCAAACTGCGCCCGTAAAGCCTCGGTCGGGAGATCCTCGATCGCACCAGCCTGTCCATAAGCCCCATTGTTGAAGAGTGCCGTCAGGGTCCCGTTCGTCGCGCCCACAACATGTTCAGCCGCCGCTGCAATCGAGTCTGGTTCCGTGTAGTCGAGATAGAAACTTTCTACGCCCGTCTCATCCTGGAGGCGTTGCAGATCCTTAGTCGTCCGGGCCGTTGCAAAGACGCGCCAGCCACGGTCCCGCATTGCCTCCGCGGCGGCGAGCCCAATCCCGGACGAGCAGCCTGTAATAAGAACCGAGCGCTGAGCCATGATCTTCCCTTAAGCCGATCCCGCGCTGGTATTCAGCGCCCAAAAGGCAAAGTTCAGGCCCGCGGCAAAACCAACCCAAAGCAGATAGGGCGCGAGCAGTAACGCCGCGATCCGGCTCACCCGGTCGAAGAAGACCATCGTCATGACAATCGCAACCAACAGCCACAAGATCACCGCAAGCCCAGCAATGGGACTTTGCATCTGAAAGAAGGCGAAGGGCCACGCCACGTTGAGTGCCAGTTGAATGCCGAACCATGTCAGCGCCGTCTTCTTGTCGCCCGCATCAGCCGGCGTGCGCCAGATCATCCAAACGGAGACCGCCATCATCGCAAACAGGATCGTCCACACGATGGCGAAGACACTATTGGGCGGCGCGAAGCCTGGCCGTTCAAGCGTCGCATACCAATCCAAATTCGGCGTTGTGAACGCGCTGCCGAGAAACGAGGCAGCGAAGCATATCAGCAGCGCGACACCGAGCCCGATAAGCGACCGTTTGGATGTGATGGGCTCGGCCGCAGCGCTCATTGCTCCAGCAAACGCCGCGCGATGACGTGCGCTTGAATCTCGGCCGCACCCTCGAAGATCGACAGGATCCGCGCATCGCACAACACCCGGCTGATAGTGTATTCGAGCGCGAAGCCGTTGCCGCCATGGATCTGCAGTGCATTGTCGGCGGCAGCCCAGGCCACGCGCGCGGCTAAGAGCTTAGCCATACCGGCTTCCAGGTCGCATCGCTCGCCAGCGTCTTTCTTGCGCGCCGAGAAATAGGTCAGCTGACGGGCGAATAGGATTTCTGCCGCCATTATCGCCAGCTTGTCAGAGACGCGTGGGAACTGAACGATCGGCTTCCCGAACTGAATGCGTTCCATGCCATAGCGCAGGCCGATATCGAGTGCTGACTGTGCGACGCCGACCGCGCGCGCCGCTGTCTGAATGCGGGCGGCCTCGAAAGTCTGCATAAGCTGCTTGAAGCCCTGGCCCTCGACACCGCCAAGCAAATTCGCTGCCGGCACCTCGAAGTTGTCGAAGGAGATATCGAACTCCTTCATACCGCGATAGCCGAGCACCTCAATCTCGCCCCCGGACATGCCGGCCGCCGGGAACGGATTATCGTCCGTGCCGCGCGGCTTGGGCGCCAAGAACATCGACAGACCGCGATAGCCCTTCTCGTTCGGATCGGTGCGGGCCAGCACAGTCATGAGATCCGCCCGGGCAGCATGTGTGATCCATGTCTTCTGGCCGGTGATCTTGTAGACGTCCCCGTCCTTAACGGCACGTGTGCTGAGCGAGGCCAGATCGGAGCCGGTGTTCGGCTCGGTGAAGACCGCCGTCGGAAGAGTCTCACCGCTCGCGATTTTTGGCAGCCATTCCTCTTTCTGGGCGTCCGTGCCGCCGTTGTGGATGAGCTCCTCAGCAATCTCTGACCGCGTGCCCAAAGAGCCGACACCAATATAGCCGCGGGAGAGTTCCTCGGAGACCACGCACATAGCCTCTTTGCCGAGGCCCAAACCGCCAAACTCCTCCGGCAGCGTCAGTGAGAACACGCCCAGTTCGGCCATTTGATTGACCAGCTCAAGCGGAATGTAATCGTCTTTGAGGTGCCACTCCTGCGCATGGGGAACGACCTCGGCCAACGAGAAGCGCCGCATCTCGTTGCGGATTTCCTCATAGGTCTCGTCCAATCCCGGATCGCCGAAATTGGCTGCTGCGGCGCCCTCGGCATCCTGGATGAGCGTCGCAACTCGCGCGCGCATTTCTGGCGTGACGTCTTGGATCAGCGCAACGACCGTGTCGGTGAGGAATGCCTGCCTTGCGGAGTCCGGCACGCCCAGTTCGTGTAAGCGAATAACCTCGCCCTGGCTCATCACCACGCCATCAGCGAGCTGAGCCAAATACTCCCCCACTACAATGTGGGTCAGCAGGGCCTCGAACTCGCCAAAACGCCCTTCTTCCTTCGTCCGCTTGGCGTATTCGGCCATCTGACGGATGCCCACGGTATAGGTGGTTATCCAAGCAAGGCCGTGCGCAACATGCTGCTCGCGCTCCAGCGCGGCATTGTCGATCTTACCGTCCGGCGCGACCTTGGCCCTCACAGCGTCAGTAGCCGCGGCATTGAGCGTTTCCGCCGCCTCGGCAGCGGCGTCGAGAAGGGGGAGCAAGCGTTGGGTGATGGTTTCGGGGGCGTTCACGACAGAATCCTCAAAAGACTGGGTTTATCGGTTTTTAGACAACGAACCCCGACAGACGGCGGGAGTCAAATGCGAAGTTGGACGGCCATGCCGTAGAGCGGCGATTAGTGCCCTGGACGAACCTGAAGGATCTTCGTTTTTTGACGAGAGGGCCTCGCTTTTCTTACGTTTCACGGACCTCAACGGTTCAGCGTTCGGCAGCGATTACTGGATGCCTATAGCGCCAAAACAGAACAGCCCCAGGCAATGTGCCCAGGGCTCTTCTAAAACCGCCAAAGCGGTGAGTTTTTTCGCCGACAAGCCCTAGGCTTTGCCGTGCGTCTCCTCACTCGCCTCTATGACATCTTCAAAAGTGCGAAGACCGGTGACGGGTGCGCTCACCAGAACGGCCATGTTGCCGGGACGGTGCTCGTTGTTCCACATGCGCATATGCGCTTTCGGGATCTGATCCCACGGGAACACTTCGGACATGCACGGATCGATATGACGCTCGATCACGAGCTTGTTCGCCATGCTCGCTTGCTGCAGATGCGCAAAGTGCGATCCCTGAACGCGCTTTTGGTGCATCCAGACGTAGCGCGCATCCATTGTGAGATTGAAGCCCGTGGTGCCCGCACAAAAAACGACCATGCCGCCACGCTTGGTGATCAAGCATGAGACGGGGAACGTCGCCTCGCCTGGGTGTTCGAAGACGCAATCGACGTTCACGCCCTTTCCGGTAATCTCCCAAATAGCCTTACCGAACTTGCGCGCCTCTTTGAGCCACGAATCGAACTCCGGCGTACCCACTTTCGGAAGCTGACCCCAACAATTGAATTCTTTCCGATTGATCACGCCCTTGGCGCCAAGCGACATCACAAAATCGCGCTTGTCGTCTTCAGACACCACACCGATCGCGTTGGCACCGGCTGTTGCGCAAAGCTGGATCGCCATGGAGCCCAGACCGCCAGACGCACCCCAGACCAGAACGTTATGTCCGGGTTTCAGCGTGTGCGGACGATGGCCGAACAGCATGCGGTAAGACGTGGCGAGCGTTAGCGTGTAGCAGGCCGCTTCTTCCCAAGTCAGGTGCTGCGGCCGCGGCAGAAGTTGCCGGTCCTGAACGCGGGTAAACTGCGAAAACGCCCCATCTGGCGTCTCATAGCCCCAGATACGCTGGGAGGTGGAGAACATCGGGTCGCCACCATTACATTCCTCGTCGTCGCCATCGTCCTGGTTACAGTGGATGACGACCTCGTCGCCAACCTACCACCGCGTACCCTTGGAGCCGACCGCCCAGACGATGCCAGAGGCATCGGACCCTGCGACATGGAGCGCGTTCTTATGCACGTTAAACATGGAGACGGGCGTACCGAGCGAAGCCCAAATGCCGTTGTAGTTGACGCCAGCGGCCATCACCAAGACGAGCACGTCATGGGAGTCGAGCTCCCAAGTTGGAACCACCTCAACCTGCATGGCAGAATCCGGCGGGCCCTCACGATCCTGACGGATCGCCCAGGCGTACATGTTCTTTGGAACATGGCCCAGCGGCGGAATCTCGCCGATCTCATAGAGATCTTTGATTTCGCCACGCGGTGCGGGTGCATCCGCTGAAACTTCACCTATTGACATCTCATTCATCCGGTTGTCCCCCAGTCCTCTGTTTATCGGGGCGCCTTATTTCGCAATAGCGAGAATTGTCTTCGATCCATCTCGCGACTGCAACATGTTTGCGGTCAGCAGCCATAAACCGCACAACCGCGCCAAAAGCGCCGGGGCTCTCTTGGAAATGCCCAAATTTTGGCAGGGCTGCCTTAATCGGACAGGAGGGTTAGCAAAAAGAAGCGCGTCTTTCCAGGGGTAGAATCGCCAATGGACCGGAAAGCCTTCCAAGCCAGACCAGCTTGGATGGCTCCTAAGAGAGACAATGAGGCGATTTACAACCTTCGCAACGGTATGTTGCCCGCGCGCCTCGGGCATGCTTCGATGCACCGCACACGAACAGGGATAGAATCCAGCAAGAGCTATGAGCCGTACAACAGATAGCGAAAAGCCGACGCGTGATAGGCCGTGGATGTTCCGCACCTATGCGGGCCACTCAACCGCAAAGGCATCGAACGAACTCTACCGGAAGAACCTCTCAAAGGGACAGACGGGCCTTTCCATCGCGTTCGACCTGCCGACGCAGACTGGGTACGACTCCGATTCGCCGCTCGCACGCGGCGAAGTCGGAAAAGTCGGCGTGCCCGTTTCCCATCTCGGCGACATGCGCACGCTGCTCGACGGCATTCCCCTCGGCGAGATGAACACGTCGATGACAATCAATGCGCCGGCTGCCTGGATGCTGTCGCTCTACGTGTCACTAGCAGATGAGCAAGGCACCGACCGCGCCAAACTAACGGGGACGGTTCAGAACGACATCATCAAGGAGTATCTGTCGCGGGGCACCTACGTGTTTCCGCCAGATCCATCTCTGCGGCTGATTAAGGACGTGATCGTCTTCACGAACCAAGAAGTGCCGAAATGGAATCCGACCAATGTTTGCTCCTATCACCTGCAAGAGGCAGGTGCGACGCCGGCGCAAGAACTCGCTTTCGCGCTAGCCACGGCACAAGCTGTGCTGGATCGGGTGAAAGAGTCCGGGGAAGTCCCTGAGGAGAGATTTTCGAAAGTCGTCGCGGCCATCAGCTTTTTCGTGAACGCGGGCGTCCGCTTTATCACCGAGATTTCAAAGATGCGGGCCTTCGTGGACCTGTGGGACGAAATCGCATTGGTGCGCTATGGCGTCACGGAACCGAAGTTCCGCCGCTTCCGCTATGGCGTTCAGGTCAACTCCCTTGGCCTGACTGAGCCGCAGCCCGAGAACAACGTCTACCGCATCCTGTTGTCTATGCTTGCGGTGACATTGTCGAAGAAGGCCCGCGCGCGCGCCGTGCAGCTTCCCGCTTGGAACGAAGCACTCGGCTTGCCCCGCCCCTGGGATCAGCAATGGTCCCTGCGGCTACAGCAGATCGTGGCCTACGAAACGGATCTTCTTGAGTATCAGGACATTTTCGACGGCTCCGATGTGATCGACCGAAAGGTCGAGGAGTTGAAGGAACAGGCCCGCGCCGAACTCGCTAAGCTCGACGCTATGGGCGGCGCCGTAGCGAGCATCGATTACATGAAAGAGTCGTTGATTGCCTCGAACGCGGCACGCGTCGCAGATATCGAAAGGGGCGATCAAGTCCTGGTCGGCGTCAACGCGTACACCGAGACCGAGCCGTCCCCGCTGGACTCAGGCGTCGACGGTATCCTCACGGTCCCAGAGTCGGTGGAACTCGAACAGATTGCCGCGCTTCAAGCCTGGCGGCAGAATCGCGACAATGCGGCCGTGAACAAGGCTCTAACTGACTTGAAGGCAGCCGCTGTCGAGGGCCGCAACATCATGCCGCCGTCGATTGCTGCCGCAAAGGCAGGCGTTACAACCGGCGAGTGGGGTGCAGTTCTTCGCGAGGTCTTCGGTGAATACAGAGCGCCGACAGGCATTGGTGCGTCACACGATGTCGACGAGGCGCGAATGGCGGAGATCCGCGATCTCGTCAGCCAAGTGTCCGGAAGGCTAGGCCGTACGCTGACTTTCGTCGTCGGCAAGCCTGGCCTCGATGGTCACTCGAATGGCGCGGAGCAAATCGCCGTTCGCGCCGACGATGTCGGCATGAAGGTGGTCTATGACGGTATTCGTCTAACACCGGCGGAAATCGTGGCGCAGGCCAAAGACGCCGAAGCCCACGTGGTCGGGCTGTCCATCTTGTCTGGTTCCCACGTTTCGCTTGTTCGAGACGTGGTCCAGAAGCTCCGTGAGGCGGGCATGGGGGATGTTCCCGTCGTAGTGGGCGGTATCATCCCACAAGAGGACGTCAACATTCTGAAGCAGTGCGGGGCGTCCGCCGTCTACACACCCAAGGACTTTCAGCTCAATGAGATCATGACCGGCATCGTCAATCTCGTGGACGAGAACGTCGACGCGCTGGCCAAGGCAGGCTAGCAAAATCAGCTGGCATTAGTAGACCGGGGTCCAGGCCTCGTCCTCGACCTCGTCTTGCTTAGCGGGCACAAGCGGAACGAGCGCGGCATACAGCTCAGCCCCTCTAATGGGCTTGTCCACGGACGCGTTCACGCCGGCTTCGACATACGTCTTCTCGTCTTCGTTGTCCGACAGCGTGGCAAGCGCCACGATCGGAACATGCGCGAATACCGACTCCTGAGAGCGAATGCGCTGCACCAGCTGCAGTCCCCGATAGTCTGGCAACACTGTGTCCATCAGGACGAGATCGTAAGGACGCTGATCGAGGCAAATGAGGGCGGCAGCGCCTGTCTCGGCGACATCGTAGGTCAGCCCAAACTCGTCGAGATAGGCGCCGATCAAGAGCCGGTTGACCGTGTTGTCTTCAATCATCAGCACGTGCCCCGCTAAGGCGCCCTCATGGCCGTGCGTTGCCTCTGCCTCAGGTACCACCTCTGACGCGCTCTCAGCCGCCGGCTCCGGCATCGGCACGGCAAGCGGCTCCGCGTCAGGCACGACTGCAAGCTCTGTAGTGGACTCGTTCTGGACGGATTGAGCGTCGAGACCAAGGGGTTCAGGCTCTTCCGGCGCGACGGCATCCTCGGCACCGAGCTCCAGCACGTCGGCAGATGTTAGTTGAGCAACTGGCGTTTCGGTTGGCCGCTCGTCGACAAGCGCTTGAAACGTGAACCAATACAAGGCGCCCTGCCCCATTGCGCTATCGCAAGAAACCTCGCCTCCCATCGCCTCGGCGATCCGCTGTGCGATCGGAAGGCCAAGTCCGCCGTCTGAGCGAGACATATCGGCCGTAGGCTGAAACAATTCGATCTGCTGCTTGGGCGTCAAACCCGGGCTCGTGTCGGTAATGTCGAAGCGGACAGTCACGGGCGACGTTAGATCGTTGACGCTGACATACAGCCGGATGGAGCCATCTGCCGTGGCCTGGATTGACGTTTCCATCAGCGCCATCAGCACCTGACGGACGCGCATGGCATCGCCCACGAGATAGCGAGGACAGTTGGGCGCCATGTCGACGCTGCTGGTGAGCCCCCTTGCCGCCGCGCAGGCTTGTAGCGCCGAGGCAGTCTCCCGAACAAGCGCGTGAAAATCGAACGGCTCCACTGAAAAGTCAGCCTCGCCGGACTGAAGCGTGCTGAAATCAAGAACCTCGGTTAGCGCACTCAAGATTCGGTGCATCGAGTGAGACAGGCTCTCTGCATCGCGCCTTTGCGCGAGATTGAGGGGGCCTTCGAGAATTCGGTCGGACAGCGCCGTTACGGATTCCATTGGCGGGCGCAACTTCTTACTGACAAGGTCGATGAGCCCAAGCGTGCCCGCGTTCGCCGCCTCTGCGGCAAGACGCGCCTGCCGCTCCGACTCCAGCTGTGCGGCTAACCCCTCAATTTGTTCGTGTAGATCGTCAGCGCGAATTTTGTTGCCCTGCATTTGCCCCACCAAATGATCAGCTATTCCTTCGAGGGCACAGCATCGTGGAGATGGTTTAAGAGGCCGCTAAGTGGGTTGGTTGACGATTCCCTAAGTCGCCGCTTTAAAGACCGGCGGCTCCGCGTTCTTTCCGGCGACGGGCCAGACAGCGGCACTACTCTTGCGGGCCGGAAGACAAAAACACTCGCTGCACCTATAAAGCCAGAATGATCATCTGCTCTTGCACCATCCTCACATCGGAGGAGATCCATGAAGCGGTCGCGACGCTGCGCACGAAAGACCCCTATGTCGTCTTGACGCCTGGGCTTATCTACCGGACCCTTGGGAAGCGGCCCAAATGCGGGGATTGTATGCCTTTGGTCGTGAAAACGATCATTGGATATGACGAAGATGGCCCGAGTTCAGCTGCGGCTTTGCCCCACAGGTCACCGTTCGATGACACGCCAAGTGCGGACTAGCCGCATCTAGCCCCGCAAACTCCAGAAACCTGTTTCCTCAGCCTCGCCGACCCAAGATACCGCTCATCGACCGTCGCAATTGCGGCTGGCCAGGGCCGAACTTTTAACTTATAATAATTCTAAACTAACAAGTGAGATGAGGTTCCGATGAAGGGCAGCACAAGGGTCGTTGACTATCTGAACAAGGCACTGACGCACGAGCTGACGGCCGTTAACCAATACTGGCTCCACTACCGGCTTCTGGACGATTGGGGCTACCAGAAACTCGCAGCGAAAGAGCGCGAGGAATCTATCGAAGAGATGCATCACGCGGACAAGCTGACGACGCGCATCATCTTCCTCGAGGGCTTTCCGAACATGCAAAAGCTCGATCCCCTCATGATCGGGCAGAACGTCAAAGAGATTCTGGAATGCGACCTCAAGGCGGAATACAGCGCCCGCGCGCTCTATATGGAAGCCCGCGCTGCCTGCCGCGAAGAAGAGGACTATGTCAGTATGTTGTTGTTCGAAGACCTTCTGAAAGACGAGGAAGGACATATCGATTATATTGAGACCCAGCTTGGCCTCCTGAGCGACATCGGCGCACAGAATTACGGCCAGTTGAATGCCAAGTCCGCAGACGACGTGGACGACGGCGACTAGGTCTCATTAGGTTAGGTGCGGCACATCTATGACAGTATCGGAGCTTGACGGTCCCCGCTTGGCACCAACCGCCGGCGGGGCGCCCAAGCAACTCGTGGTGTTCCTCCATGGCTATGGCGCGGACGGGAACGATCTTATTGCGCTGGGGCGGGAATGGGCTCCGCTCCTGCCCAACGCGGCCTTTGTGTCTCCTGATGCGCCCGAGCCGTGCGCCATGGCGCCGATGGGGCGGCAATGGTTCGATCTGTCCATGGGAGACATGTCGATTATTGCAGCCGGCGTGAAACGCGCCACACCGGCCCTCAACGCGTTTCTCGATGCAGAACTCAATCGCCAAGGGCTGACAGCCGACTCCTTGGCGTTGGTTGGCTTCAGTCAAGGCACCATGATGGCGCTTGCCGTCGGTCTAACGCGCGCGGCGCGACCTCGAGCGATCGTTGGCTACTCCGGGGCGCTGGCGACGGTTGAGGACTTACCGCCGCCAGGGCAAGGTCCGGCGATACTGCTTATCCATGGCGACATGGACGAAGTGATACCTGTCGAGGCGTTGACAATGGCGCGGGAAGCGTTGGGACAGGCGGGCCTGAGCGTGCAATGGCACATCAGCCGGGGTATTGGTCATGGGATCGACGCCGACGGGTTGCGGCTCGGAGGAGACTTCCTGAAGCGCGCGTTTGAAGAGACGCCAGTGGTGGACTGATACTGTCACAATCACATCATCTAGGGTTCTTCACATTCGTGACACGTGCTTATAGTATCTCCCGCGACAACTGAGGTTGAGCCCGAGTGCGACGGGTAATGAAGAGGACTTGAGTGCCTTGAACGTCGCAGCTGCATCGGCCGCACCGGGGACATACCCCGCACTTGTGCTGAATGCTGACTATAGGCCCCTCTCTTACTATCCCCTCTCTCTTTGGAATTGGCAGGACACGGTCAAAGCCGTCTTTCTCGACCGGGTGAACATCGTCTCCGAATACGATCACGCGGTTCACTCGCCTTCCTTCGAGATGAAGCTGCCGAGCGTGGTCTCACTGAAGAACTATGTGCGCCCGGCGCTCTATCCCGCGTTCACCCGGTTTAACGTGTTCCTCCGCGACCGCTTCTCCTGCCAATATTGCGGTGCCACGCAAGATCTGACGTTTGATCATCTGATCCCGCGAAACCGGGGCGGACTCACGCGCTGGGATAATGTCGTCACGGCCTGTGCCCCGTGCAATTTGGCCAAGGGAGGCGAGATGCCGACCCGGGGCAAGATGTGGCCGGCCCAGACGCCCTATCGGCCGACGGTGTTCGAGCTTCACCGCAATGGCCGGCTGTTTCCGCCAAACTACCTCCACGACAGCTGGCTCGACTATCTGTACTGGGATACGGAACTGGAGCCGTAGTCCGCTCTACGGTAGGGCGGACGCTTAGTAGCGCGTGGTCAGGCTGTTGAGCCAATCCGGCGACACATTGACCAAATAGGTCTCCAGCGCCTTGTCGGCGCCACTCGCCACGAGCAGCCCAACAATCACCAGGACGGCCCCCAGGATCATCTTGCCGCCTCGACCCGCTTCGGCCAACTTCCCGCGCCAGCGCAGCATGGCCTCGCGCGAGGCAAAGCCTAGGATCATGAGCGGCAACGCAGCTCCAACACCGAAAGCAAGCATGGTCAGCGCGACCTGCCCGAGATCTTCGCCATTTGCGGCCAGAACGGAGGCTGCTCCGAGCGTTGGACCGACGCACGGCGCCCAGACCGCGCCAAGAAGCGCCCCGACGCCAAACTGACCCCAAAGACTGTTGCCACCGAAGCCACCAAACCGGTCGTCAACCCAGTTTCCGACCGGACCGGCCGCTACGGCAACTTGCGCCTGTAGTCTTGGAACGAGCAGAACGACGCCCACCGCAATAAGGAGCACGGCAGCAAAGAGCCGGAAGAAATCCGTATCGAGCCCGATCGCAAAGCCGATCGTGGCAACGAATAGCCCGATAACGGTGAAAGAAACCGCGACACCCAAGGCGAGCGCTGCCGGGCCAAGCCGGTGCTCGCTTTGCGCCGTGCCGAACACAATGGGGAGTAACGGCAAGACGCAAGGCGAGAGGACCGACAGCATGCCGGCAAGAAGCGCAAGCCCAAGAGTCGCGAGCATGATGAACCGTCAACCTGACGCTTAGAGCGTCAAGTCGAGCATCCCCTCAATGGCCATTGGGTTCGTCGACCCTACCGACCGGACAAGCTCGTCATTACCCTTAAAGACGATCAGCGTGCTCTGGGAGCGCACATTGAGGGCCTTTAGGTCTTCCTTGTCCTTATCGAAGTCAGCCCGCAGCACCAGAAGCCCGTCGTATTTCGGGTTCTCCGTAAGCTCCGCCAGGATCGGCTTCTGCGCCTTGCAGGTGGAACACCACTCCGCATAGACGTCGACAAGAATGGGCTTGCCAGCAGACTGCGCTTCAGCCAGCGCTGCGGGGCTATAGGGCTGCACCTCCGCCGCCGTGGCAGGCGCGGAAGCAATCAGGAACACGGCCACAAGGCCGGCAAAAAACGCGCGAATTGGGGTCATAACTATCCTCCAAGTTGGGATCTACTCCCAATCTTGGTACAGCCACCCCGGCTCGGCCTCCAATCAAGGTGTTTGAACTTGTCGTGAGCATTACGCAGTCGGGAGGCGCCTAGCTGCGACGTGCGGCGCCCCACAACGCGATCGCGGCGAGCCCTGCTGAGGCAACCGCGTTCCAGCCTGCGAAGGACAGGCCAAGGAAGTGCCAAGGCGCCTCATCGCAGCGAATAACGGGCGTGTTGACGATGCCCTCTTCGCCCCACTCCAATTCAAAGCCCCCCGCACAGGTGTCCGGCCCGGGCCAGAACTTCCACTCGGCTCCCGCGTGATAAATGCCAAGCCCCATATTGAGAAGGAAGCCGATCGCGATCAGGAGAAGCACGAGGCGCGCGAAGCCGAAGCTCTCGGACCGGGCAGCCAGGAACGCGATGACCGCCGCAGGGACGCCGAAGTAATAGGCGTAGCGTTGCTGAAGGCAGAGAGGGCACGGCGCATAGCCGCCGATGTGCTCGAAGGCATGGGCAGTGAGAACAGTCAGCAGCGCGGCGCCGAATAGAACGGCGCTTACCGCCATCATCTGTCCTGCCAGGCTGTCGCGCGGATCGCTCATCGTCACATCACATATTTGATGAGGACGAAGCCACCGATCAAGAGCACCACGAACAGCACCGATAGGATGCCAAAATACTTGTCGATGAAATCCTTGATCGGCGGGCCAAACCAATACAGCAACCCGGCAACGGCAAAGAAGCGGATCCCCCGAGCCAAGACACTGGCAATCATAAACACGAAAAAGTTGAGCTGGGTCACGCCGCTGGCGATGGTGATGACTTTGTAGGGGAACGGCGTCACGCCTGCGATGAACACGATCCAGGCGCCAAAATCGTTGTAGCGCGCCGCGAAGTCATCGAACTTCTCGGTATAGCCATAGAAGCCCAGGATCGGTTTGCCGATCGTGTCGAAGAGGAAATAGCCAATCAGGTAGCCAAAGATGCCCCCAAGAACCGACGCGATGGTGGCGATGGCGGCGAAGAGCCAGGCCTTGCGCCGCTCGGCCAAGACCATGGGAATCAACATCACGTCGGGCGGAATCGGAAAGACCGAACTCTCGACAAAGGACACCCCCGCCAGCGCCCAGGGCGCTCTGCGGTGTCCTGCGAGATCCATCATCTTGTCGTATGCGCGCCGGAACATGGCGCTTCCTTTAGCGGGGTGCGCAGCCCCTGTCTATCGCGGCGATTGACGAGGCCTGCCGCGAAACGGGCCGATCCGGATTTCGCACAACCGAAGATATTGACCGGGCGGAGGGCTTGCCCCATGTTCCCGCCCCTTGGCCTGCATGGCCTTGGTCTAAGTGGTGTTAGCCCCAGTGGCGGAATGGTAGACGCGACAGACTCAAAATCTGTTGTCCGCAAGGGCGTGCTGGTTCGAGTCCGGCCTGGGGCACCACCAACACCTTCCCCGATTGCTGGGCATCGAATAGGGGATCGACCCTATCGAGCGCCACGACGCGCTGCGGTAGCCTCTCCTCACTGGCCGATGCGGCCCAAACGAATTTCTCGTGTCGACAGACGGCACGCCCCGAGGAAAGGATCATCGCTATGACAACCGCACCTGCATCGAGAATTCTCTCAAGCCTCTTTGCAAAATCCGCTCGGCTTCTTGGCGCGTTGGCGCTCGGCGCTACCCTGTTCGCGGCATCAGCCCCCCTCACTGGGACCGAGGCGCAAGCCGCTTGCGTCACAGGCGTCGCAAGCAATGACGTCCTCAACATCCGCAGCGGCCCGAGCACCCGGTTCGAGATTACGGGCTTCATCCGGCCCGGCGAATGCGGCGTGGTTACGGGCCAACGCGAAGGCAATTGGATTTGGGTCGACTATGGCAAGGGCGGCTACGTGAACAAGCGCTACCTCCGCTTTGGCGGTGGAGGAGGAGGCGGCGGCGGTGGCGGTGCCGTGAACCCAGCATTCCGCTGCGTTGTTGGCGTTGCCTCAAACGACGTACTGAATGTGCGCTCCGGCCCTGGCGCCTCAAACCGTATCGTTGGCCAACTGCCCCCCGGCACTTGCTTCGTGGAAGTGATCGACCAACGCGGCGGCTGGTACAAAGTCAGCAAAGACGGCACGCGCGGCTGGGTGAATGGCCGTTACCTGACAAACTAGTCTGACGTCTGAATAATTGGAGAGCGTGGGGCCGAGCACCGTCTTGGCCCCTTCTTCATGGCGATACCGCCAGCCTCGCGCGCACGACCCTATTTGCCCCAGTCGAACCAAGGTGTGCCGCAGTTGCTAGCTTCGAAGGTCAGGCGAACGGCCTGTCCTTTTTTGGATCGCAAGCTGCTCGGTCCTACTCCTTGGAGGCGCTCTCTTTACGATTAACTAAGAGTTGTGCGAACATCCATGCACCCGAAACCGGGTGGCCACTCTGGAAACGAGCCAACTAGAGCTTATAGCCCTCTAATTCGCACACCGGGGCACAAGGCCTGATCCTCTGGGGAGACCAAGAAGTATGAACTTACCGGCGATCGTCGTCACCATACTCACCGTGCTGTTGTCAGCATTTTTTGTTCTGACGAGCTCGATAAAGATCTTCGCATGGAACAAGAAAGTCTTCGATATGCAGATGGCGTTCATGCGGAAGTATGGCCTCACGCGGCAGCATTTCTTCGCTATTGGCGTCATAGAAATGGTTTCAGCGATCGGCCTCTGGTTTCAGGATTCCTGGATCGCGCCAGCATCCGCCTTAGCGCTCTGCATTGTCTCGATCGGCGCCATAGTCTTCCATCTGAAGTTCGACACTTGGACCGCAGGGATACCCGCCTTCGTGACGGCATGCCTCAGCGGCGTGCTCTTCTATGCCTACCTTCCGTCAGTCGTGGCGCTTCTTGGCGCCTGAAGGCCAAGGCACAAAGGAGGCTGACCTACCTGCGCCCAACCGCAATGTCCCCCAACCGCCTTGTTGACGAATGACCTTTCGGACGCTGCCGCCCAGCAGCGGCAGGCATAGTCCTCGCCCGGATGGCCCGCGGGCGGGGGATCGTCCCAGGCGAATACAGAGAATAATCAGTCTACGGACTTATTGACCCCGGTCGAACCAGGGCGTGCCGCAGTTCACCATTTCAAATTTCTTGCTGAGTTCGAGTTTCTCATAGAGCAGGCTGATTCCCAGCCAGCCGAGGCTGGCGCCTTCTGGCAGGCCTTGTGAAATCTTAGGCCAAGAAGCACTGTGGTACTCGGGCTCCACTCTCTCAGCCCCATACGGGTGAATATACAAGACAGCCGGCATGAGTTCCTCGCCTGGCAAATCCAACTCTATGTTCCCCGGAAATCTCGCGAGTACCCGCTGATCGTCGTTAGGATGACGGACGAATCTCATCATATAGTCTGTGGTCACGAGGACTTTCCCGGTCGGATCGCGCAGGACCATCTCCCAAAAAATGCTTTGGTCTCGCTTTATGATTGAGGAGTAGCCAATCATGTACCCGTCTGGCAGTACGATGCAGCGCCCCTTATTCAGGTAGAGTGCGAGGCCGAGCCAAGCCACACTCAGACCGGCAAATGCGACAAGTACTGTCGAGACACACTTTGCACGTCTCCAGGTCATGTCCTGCGCTCATAGCGAAACATACTGACAGAACGGTCTCGAAGAACCCGCGCGTTGAAGCGTCCGGTCCACTGATCGACGATCTCGTATGGCCTGCCACCAGGCAGTTCCGCCGAAACCACCCTGAACCGCTTCCCCAACGCTGACCCTACCCGCCCCGATCGAACCAAGGCGTGCCGCACGTCACCGTTTCGAAACTCGGGTGAAGCCTCAGGCGTTCGTAGATCGCGTAAAGACCGGTTCCGACTATGTGTGTGCCCCCTGCGCCGCCCTTCATAATCTTCCGCCACTTCCTGACATAACCCCACGATGACTTCTCGTTGAGAACGGCAGGCATCAGGACGCGCGCGTCAAGGTCGAGTTCCACGTCCGCCATCTTGAGAAGAACCCGATTGGCGTCGAATGGGTGAAACTCGAAGTTCACGAAGCCATCCTGTCGTAAAACGATCCTGCCTGAACTGTCCCAAAGGAGCATGTCTACGTCGGGATCCGGCTCGAGCTTGAACACAGCAACATGCCCGATCATGTAACCGTTGGGCAGGACGACGCAGTAAGCGTGTTTCAGGTAAATGATGAGGCCGACATAGAAAACCGGCAGCATTAGCAGGTGGAAGAACACGTTGGCGATGCTGACAAAGACCTTGAGTCCCGGAGTGAAAAACCTCGCTCTTTTCATCCTGGGAACAGCTCGTGCGTCCATCCAATAGCGCCCTTGTGCGAGCCGCCCACCTAGAGGGGGTCACCTCGCCGGAACGAAGAAAAACCTGCTTTGGGAACGATCGATCGACACCCTCGCGTCGAACACGCGCGCCATTGATCGACAATCCGATATGGGGTGGCTCCTGGCAGTTCCGTTGGAACCGTACGAGGGCACCCAAGACGCCAAGCGCTAGTCACTCGAGTCGAACCAGGGTGTGCCGCAGTTCACTATTTCAAATTTCTTGCTGAGTTCGAGTTTCTCATAGAGCAAGCTGATTCCCAGCCAGCCAAAGCTGGCGTCTTCTGACAGGCTTTGTGAAATCTCGGTCCACGCGGCACTGTAGTACTCGGGCTCCACTCTCTCAGCCCCGTACGGGTGAATATACAAGACAGCCGGCATGAGTTCCTCGCCTGGCAAATCCAACTCTATGTTCCCCGGAAATCTCGCGAGCACCCGCTGATCGTCGTTAGGATGACGGACGAATCTCATCATGTAGTCTGTGGTCACGAGGGCCTTACCGGTCGGATCGCGCAGGACCATCTTAAAGAGGCCATCAGGACTCGGGTTCAGGATTGAAGAGTATCCAATCATGTGGCCGTTCGGCAGAACCACGCAGTAAGCGTGTCTCAGATAAAGGATGAGAACCACATAAGAGACCGCCAGCATCAGCAGGTGGAAAAACACGTTCGCGATGTTGACGAAGATTTTCAGTCCCGGAGTGAAAAACCTCGTACTTTTCATCCCGGGAACAGCTCGTGCTTCCATTCAAAAGGGCCTTCGCGCGAACCGCCTCCGTAGAGGCGTCATCTCGGCGGTACGTAGAAGAACTTGCTTTGCGAACGATCGATCGACACCCTCGCGTCGAACACGCCGCCCCAATGATCGACGATTCGATACGGGGTGGCTCCCGGCAGTTCGATGGGAACCATCCCTTCGGCCCCAATTTTCTGCAAAACGTGCTCCTCGATATCCACTGGATCTCGAAACCAGTCATCTAGTTTGAATTTGATTGTACCACGCAAATAAAGCAATCCTAGATTATTCTTTCTGGTGCCTTTGAATGGTCCGCCGATATTCGTTTTCCCCAAGCTGAAAACGATATCGGTCATGTTGTAAGGGGCTTCAAAACTATCTTCAAAGCTGCGCCCGGACTCGGTCCGCGCATAGTCCGCGATTTGACCCGGCAACCTTGTGGGAACGTCGCCCGCCTGGCGCATGAACTCCGCAACCACGGCTCTCAGATGCCCCGTCTTGCGAACGGTCACAGTCCGCCCCTCACCGAAGAAATAGTGGCGGACAAAGTCCTGGTGCCCCCAAGGCGGGCCCTCGTCAGAGACGTCCTGCAACGTGATGTTGAAGAACTCTTGCGTATCGGGGGCGGAGTACGCCACCGGGATGTAAGGCTCGGCCCAACAGCGGCAGCCATAGTCCTCGCCCGGATGGCCCGTGGGCGGGGGATCGTCCCACGCGAAGATGCGACCGTCATTGGCCGCATGGGAGGAGCGCACCTTGCCGTCGCCCCGCGTGCGCCAGATGTAGTGCGTCGTGGGGCGGTCTTCTGAGACGCCGCCCGCCTTGCCTTCAAGACCCGCGCCACCGTTGAGCTCGATGGGCTCGCCGTAGCGCAGATAAGCCTCGAAGGCCTTTCGGTATTCGGGGCTCGCGCGATCGATACGCGGCGGCGCCGCCGCGCGGTCGTCGGGAAAAAGGGGATCCACTCGTTACCGTCCTTGTTCGAAAGCTGAACAGACAACGGCGCCGATTATTGGCGTGTTTTCGCCCCCCGCGGACAAGGTGTGGATAGAAGCGCGCAGGCAGACCCTTCAATCTTCGCCAGAATGGACTATGTAGAGACGGGCTTTAGACGGGGCTGGGCTGGTTATCCCGCATCGAAAAGCTTTACCCAAAGGGCATAGTTCCGCTAGGTACGGTGTCGCTTTTCTTCTCTTCTGCGCACGGCACTCACGATCGCATTGAATTATTAGGACGGGAACCGGTGAAGCTAGACCGCGAGGCCGAGGCGCTGCTCTTTTGGGTTTCGTCATCCAAGACGAAACCGCTGTGGCAGATGGACCATGAGAGCGCCCGAGCGGAGTATCGCCGCACGATCTCGAAGACCGATGTCGCCCCGATTGAGATCGGGTCAACCCGGGATATTGAGGTCATGGGGCCTTCCGGTCCTGTTCGCATTCGCGAGTATGTCGCGCCGTCGCCAAGCGGGGCGGGGATCCTGTTCTTTCATGGCGGTGGCGGCGTCCTTGGCGACATCGATACCCACGACACGCTCTGCCGCGCGTTCTGTGTCGATACGGGCGCGTCGGTTTACTCCGTCGACTACCGCCTTGCGCCGGAACACCCCTTTCCCGCTGCTGTCTATGATGGCGTCGCAGCGCTCGAATGGCTGACGGCGGCGGCACAAGACCTTTCAATCGATCCGGCGCGCATCGCGGTGGCCGGCGACAGTGCCGGCGGCTCACTCGCCGCCGTGGCGCTGCATGAAACCAAGGGCCGCCTCGTCGCGCCCGCTGCTGCTCAGCTTCTCATCTATCCCGCGCTCGACTTGCGGGCGAAACAGCCTTCGCGGAAGGAGCTTGTCGATCAGTTCCCGATCCCCGAGGACATGCTCTATTGGTTCTTCAATCACTATTTCGGGCTTGCCTGGCCGATCGCTGATCCGCGCGCGATCCCCGCACTGTACGAAGACGATTCCGGGCTTCCGCCGACCCTGATCATCACGGCAGGCTTCGATCCGTTTCGCGATGAAGGCTTCGAGTATGCCGAACGGCTCACGGCCGCTGGTGTGCCGGTCGAGTACGAGTGCTATGAAGGCACCGTGCACGGCTTCATGAACATGGGCCGGATGCTGCGCGCTGCCTACCAAAGCATGCGAGAGCGCATGGGAACGTGGCTCAAGGAGCAACTTGATGCGCCCCGCGCCTAAGTGCTCAGCGCAAGCGCGGCGCTCGACTCTTCCTCTTCGCGTCTGGGCGTGCCTCGGCGTGATGGTTATGGCTGTGGTGGCCGGGCTCGGTCTGTTCGCAGCGGTCGCTCAAACGCCGCCCGGCGACATTCCGAAGCCCGTGCGGCAAGCGATCGAAAACGCCCCTGCGCCAGGACCCGAGGAAGTCATCACGGGAGCCTACATTAACGACATTCAGCAGCTCGACTTCAAAGCGAACAACTACGTGATCGATCTGTATGTCTGGTTCCGCTGGAAGTCGCCGGACATCGACCCCTCCAAGACCATGGAGTTCATGAACCGGTTCGCCTCGGACAACAATTTGCGCGAAGCGCTGACCGAGGAACCCGACGAACTGCCGGAAGGCGGGTACTACTCTATCCTGCGCTATCAGGGTCTGTTCTCCACGAAGTTCCAGCTGGAGACATTCCCGTTCGATACCCAGTACCTCACTGTCATCATGGAAGACACGCTCGCGGGCGCCGGAGATCAGGTCTACGTGCCTGATGGCAAGTCACCCGTCATCGTCGACCCTGTTATTACCCTACCCGGCTTCCAAGTGGGCGCCCCGACGATGCGGATCACAACCAATACTTATCCGACGAATTTCGGCGACCCAACGGTGCCGGACGCGGAGCCCTACTCGCGCATCATCCTTTCAATTCCGGTGACGCGTCCGATGTTGGCGATGTCCATCAAGACCTTTGTTCCCATCGCCCTGATCGTCGTGTGCGCCTTGCTCGTTTACTTCGTGCGGCCCACCTATGTCGAAGGCCGCATCGGCCTCGGCATCACCGCTTTGCTGACCTTGGTCGCAATCCAGTTGACGGCAACATCCTCGCTACCCGATGTCGACTACCTCATGATGATCGACAAGATTTTTCTGCTTGCCTATCTCTTCATCATCGTTGCCCTCGCTCGCGTTGTCGCCACGTCGTGGCAGGAGGAAGAGAACGAGAAGACGATCAAGAAGGAAGATCGCCGCTGGGCCGCGGTCACGATCAGCATTTACGCTGTCGCGAGCATCCTCGTTGTCGTTACATCGCTGGCCTAAATCTAATTGCCTAAGCCGCCCGACGCAGGCCACCGCCCTTGAGGCGCAGAGGCAATGAAAAGACGCCGCGCAAACCGAAGCGCTGAATCCACGGAAGATCGTCCGGCGCCGCAAGCTCTAGATTCGGATAACGGCCATAGAGCCGCATGATGGCGGATTGTGCCTCTACGCGCGCGAGCTGCATCCCCAAGCAGAAGTGGATGCCCGTGCCGAAGACGAGATGCGGGTTGGGTAGCCGATCGAGCTTGAGCTTCTCCGGTTCTTCGAAGACCGCTGGATCGTAGTTTGCGGCCGCTAAGAACCCGACGATGTTCTGTCCCCGGCGAAGGTGCTGGCCAAAGAACTCACAGTCCTCAGCAACATAGCGTGGCTTGGTGCTCTGGACAGGCGTCATGTAACGCCCAAGCTCCTCAAGAGCACGCTCCATGCGCGTCTCGGGGTCGGCGAAGAGATACGCTTTCTGCTGCGGATTCTGCTCAAGCGCGATCACACTATCTGTAATGAGATGGGTCGTGGTCTCAAAGCCGGCAAAGAGAAGAAGAAACACCATGGAAAGAAGTTCGTCTTCGCTTAGCTTGTCGCCATCCTCTTCGGCTTGAAGCAACTCAGTGATAAGCCCTTCGCGTGGACTCTTGCGGCATACATTGATCTGCTCACGGACATACCGCACCACGCCAGGCATTGTGAACACCATGCGGAGAACGGCAAAGCCTCGCAGGGCAGATGTCATATGGCTCGCCCACTCGGCAAACTTGCCGCGATTTTCTTCCGGCAGACCTAGCAGCCAGCAGATGACCTCCAAAGGAAACCGCCGCGCGTAGGTTTCCACGAGGTCGATCTCATCGCGCCCTTCCGTCTCGTCAAGAATTTTGTCGGCAAGCGCCTCGATCTCTCCGCGCATGTTCCGAACAAGCCGCCGCTGGAAGGCCTTATCCACCAGCTTTCGCAAGCGGCGGTGGTCTGGCTCGTCCTTCAACAGCATGTTGTTGCTCAGAACCTTGATGGCATGCGGCATCCACCAGGATAGCCCGGCGACGCCGGACTTGCCCGCGTGCCGGCCTTCCTGAACGAACAAGGAGTTGTTCTTCAACATCGCCGCCGTGGCATCGTAAGTCGTCGTCGCCCAGACCTTTCCGACGAAAGGCATCTTAAGCGGAATGACGGGCCCGGCCGCGCGCAGATCGGCAAAGAACGAGCACGGGTCCTTCTTGCTCTCAAGGGTCTGACGATCGACGCGCAGCGGCACGTTAAGCGAGTAGGCAGGGAACTCGCCCGTGTTCGGCAGCTGAGCGCTGCCAGCGGAACCTAACGATGTCATGTGGTTAGGATTGAGCGCCTAGCGCCCAAGCTCCCGCCAGTCCGCTTCGTGCAAGGTGACGCCGTAGTGAGCAGCAGCCTTCTTGATGTTGGCGAATGCAAGGTCCCGATCCGCGTCCGAAACACCTTCGACCTGATCGAAGCGGGCGAGTGCATTCTTGACATGTGCCGCGTCGGTCAACGGCTCTTTCTGCTGCTTCGGGAAGGCGTACACACTTTCGGGAAGTTCGGCACGGTCGTGAATCTTGCCGTGCTCATCATGGGGCATCCACGTCGTTTCCATCGGACTTACTCCTGATCGCCGGGGCCTCCCGGCACCTCATCAAAGTGGACTGCCAACCATATGGTGGGTGGCTCGGCCTGTGTCCAGGTCACACGGTGTCGGCAATGAGCGGGCAAAAGCAACCAGTCTCCGGGCGCAAGTTCCCGATCGTCAGTCTCGTTCTCGATGCGCAACCGCGCACCGCCGGAGACGAGCAACACGAACTCGTCTCGGCTCTGATCATACCAATCGTCTTCAGGGGTGATTTGGCCCGTCGAGACAATCCGCTCGACGAGAAGGCCTGGGGTCTCGATCAGTCTCTCGAACAGCTCTGCTGTTTGCGGCCCGATGGGTAGTCCCGCGCATAGGGCACCCGACCGAACGGTGTCGGTGCGGTCAGTCGGCAAGCTTGGTCACCTGATAGAAACTCTCCAGCCAATTGCCGTCCTTTTTCACCATGATCGACGTGATGAAG
>JBCDFN010000016.1:0-69299 GCA_039177935.1 Pseudomonadota bacterium
GGTGCCACGACGTTCTACGGCGAGTACTACCAGTATAACGACTTCTATGGCCTGGGTAACGCGCTTGGTATGGCCGACGCTCTGCCGAATTGCCCGACTGGTGATTGCACAATCACGGGCTCCGAGGTTGAGCGCTGGGGTCTGGGCGCGGTTCAGGAAATCGACGCCGCTGCGATGCATGTGTACGCGCGTTGGCAGCATTTGGGCGTGACGGAGCTTGATCTCGTGGATTTGAACACGAACGAGCGCCGGACGCAGGGCTTTGACGACAACAACCTGTTCCAGGTTGGTGGCATCATCTTCTTCTAGGCCTTAGGCCCATACACGAAACATGGAAGCCGCCCTTCGGGGCGGCTTCTTTTTTGCCTAAACCAAACCAAAAAACACCACAGCCAACTCACAGCTCGAACGCCTGGGAGGTCCCCAGGTCCGAGTTCGAGTCCGGCGGGATGCTTGTGAAAATACAGGGTAGCGGCTATTCCTCATTTGAGGAGACAATTGACGCGTAACGCCGATCCAGGGACCACAAGAGTTCCGAGGGAGGAGAATGCAAGATTCCGCTAGCGGCTCTGCCGGAACATCACAGCCGGTCCTTTCGGTCCAGAACGTCTCGTATTGGTATGGCGCGAAACAGGCGCTGGACGACGTCAGTTTCAATGTCTATTCGGGACGGGTGACGGCGCTGCTGGGGCCAAACGGTGCGGGCAAGTCCACACTCTTTTCATTGATCACGCGGCTCTTCGATGCGCCAACCGGACGTATCGAGATCGATGGCCACGCTGCCGCCGAACAGGGCTTCAAGATCCTGGGGCCCCTAGGTGTTGTATTCCAGCAGCCGACCCTGGATCTGGACCTGTCCGTTCGACAGAACCTGCGTTACTTCGCGTCTCTGCGCGGCTTGGCCCGGCAGGAGGCCGACGTGCTCATGGAGAAGGCCTTGTCCTCGCTCGACATGGCGGAGCGCATCGGTGAGAAGGTACGTGCGCTAAACGGCGGCCACCGCCGCCGCGTGGAGATTGCACGTGCGCTGCTTCACAGCCCGAAGCTCCTCCTTCTGGATGAGCCGACGATCGGGCTCGACGATCCGACGCGTGATGCGATCGTCCGCCATATTCACAAACTCGCGGCCTCTGAAAATATCGGCGTGTTGTGGGCCACGCATTTGTTTGATGAGGTCGAGAGCGATGATGCCCTTGTCGTCATCAACAAAGGGCGCGTAGTTGCAAGCGGAGATGTTGCTGGGATTGAGAAAGAGACAGGATCCAAGAGTTTAGCGGAAGCCTTCCGGCGTCTCACCGGAGACAAAGTGGAAGAGGTTGCCGCATGACGTTCACCCACTACGCGAGGGCATTCTGGGGCATTGTCTGGCGCGAACTCTTGCGCTTCTTGCATCAGCGAGAGCGGTTTCTCGCCGCTCTTGTCCGGCCTCTGATCTGGCTGATCATCTTTGCGGCTGGTTTCCGCGCGGCTCTCGGCATTTCGATTATTCCGCCTTACGAGACCTACATAACCTACGACGTGTACATCACGCCCGGGCTTCTGGCGATGATCCAGCTTTTCAACGGTATGCAGAGCTCCCTGTCCATGGTGTACGACCGGGAGATGGGTTCGATGCGCGTACTTCTGACGACGCCTTTGCCGCGCTGGTTCTTGCTGATTGCGCGTCTTTTCGCAGGTGTTCTCGTGTCGTTGTTTCAGGTCTACACATTCCTGGCGATCGCCTATCTGTGCGGCGTGGAACTACCGCTTTGGGGCTATCTGATTGCGCTGCCGGCGTTGATCCTCACAGGCATGATGTTTGGCGCGCTTGGTATGTTGCTGTCTTCGACGATTAAGCAGCTGGAGAATTTTGCTGGGATCATGAACTTCGTCATTTTCCCGATGTTCTTTGCTTCTTCAGCGCTGTATCCGCTCTGGAAGATGCGTGAAGGCAGCTGGATCCTTTACGAGATTTGCTTCTACAACCCGTTCACCTGGGCGGTGGAACTGATCCGCTTCTCTTTCTATCAAAAGATGAACTGGGAAGCGCTTGCCGTGGTGGCCATCTGCACGATCGTGTTCCTGGGCCTCTCGGTTTGGGCCTACGATCCATCCCGGGGCATTCAGCAACGCAAGGCGACCGCCCCCGCGGGAGGCTAGCGACAAGCCAAGCTCTGGCTCGAAGGACCTCGTCGCACGGCTTACATGCCGGCGAAGTTTGCAGGGAAGCGCTTCGATAAGTCCGTATGCAGCGCTTCAATCATTGTGGCATCACGTTCAGCCTGCGGTACATCGATCGTCTCGACCGCAAGCACGTGCGTGGGCCGTGGCGCCATGACGACGAGCCTATCGGCAAGTTGCAGCGCTTCACGCGGATTATGCGTCACCATGACCGCCGTGGTGGGCCGTGCGGACCAAACTTCGAGCAGCAAACGCCGCAGACGGTCTGCGGTGCGTTCATCGAGCGAGACGAACGGTTCGTCCAGGAGCAATAGGTCTGGCTCCGTCGAAAAGGCACGGGCGAGTGCGGCGCGCCGCGCAAGGCCGAGAGAGAGCTCTTGCGGGTAGCGCGTCAGCATTTCGGCGACGCCGACGGCGTCCGCCAGCTTATTCAAGTCCTGCTCCGAGAAGCCGGGCGCGGCGACGAGCTCGATATTCTGTCGAACCGTACGCCACGGAAGAAGGCGCGGCTCCTGAAACATAAAGCCCAACCGCGCGTGAGGCGGCATGTCGATACCGCCGGCAAAGTCGTCATCGAGCCCCGCGACGATGCGCAGCAACGTCGTCTTACCGCAGCCAGACGGGCCCATTAGCACTGTCATGCTTTCGGGCTCCAAATCGAGGGTTAGATCTCTGATCGCCGTTAGATGCGTGCCGTCAGCCCCAGTGTGGGTCTTTTCCTCGATGCGGATTTTAAACCGCCTTGTTGCGCCAGCGTGTTGTGTATCTTTCAAAGGGCTGCACCAGTAGATATTCGATCGCGAGCATGACGGCGACGAAGGCCAGCGTATAGCCGAGGATTGCCGTCACGTTGAAGAGTTGGAAATTCAGGTGGAGTTCGAATCCGACGCCGTTTGGCCGTCCGAGCAATTCGACAACGAGAACGATCTTCCAGATGAGAGAGAGACCGGTTCGTGAGGCTGTCGCGAAATAGGGCTGCAGCTGCGGCATCGTCACGTTGCGCAACTTGCTCCAAGGCGACATGCGGTAAGCCCGCGCCATCTCATCGAGGCCCGGATCGAGCGCACGCGCTCCCTCCCGCAGCGTCACGACGACATTCGGGATTTTGTTGAGCGCAACCGCCCCGATAGCCGCTACCTCGTTCAGACCGAACCATACAAAGGCCAGGATGATGATGACGAGAGCTGGCACGTTGAGCAGCAAAATCAGCCAGGGGTCGAGAACTCGGTTCACGGCCGGATACTCGCCCATGAGCAACCCAATGGCGCTACCGACAACCATGGCCACAACAAAGGCCGCCACGACGCGCCATAGGGTGATCCCGAGTTGAAAGATCAAATCGCCGTGCAGCGATTCCTGGATAACGTACTCAAGAACCTCGCCAGGGCCGGGCAAAAGACGGCTTTGCGCTATAGCGGCCGCGGCGAACCAAACGGCCAGAAACGCACCCACGGAAATGGTCGATATCCACGGACCGCGCAGATACCACGTGGGCTGCGGGCGCGTTCGGGGCTGAACCTCCGCCGTCGTCACTGCTTCGTCCCGTGCCAAAAAGTCCCGGGCGCGAGTTCCGTGCCGGGGCCTACGAGTTTAGTGCCGCCCAACTCGCGCAGGAATTGGTAGAGAATCTTCGCGTCCGCTTCTTCCGACGTCAGCGTCCGCTCGGGAATGCCTTCGCGGAAGCGGCGCCGCAGAGCCTCGAAGGTCGCCTCGTTGAAATTCGGGTCGTTGGCGCTCATGACGGGCTTGAGGCGGTCCCATTCGGCATCCGAAGTTGCCAGGAGGTCATTGGCCTTCTTGGCTGCGCGAACAAATCCGTCGATTGCCGCCGGGTTCTGCTCAGCCCAATCGGCATTGAATACGTAACCAAGCATCGCCACTTCGCCCCTTGCGCCGAGCTCGCGAACAACGTCTCTCAGTCCAATCAACTGAGTGAAACCATCAGCCTCCAAGCGCGCCGCATACGGCCAATAATTCAGTACCGCATCAATCTCACCCTGTTTTGCCCTGGCCGAAAGCAGGGGCGGTGCGCCGAATTCCTGGGTCGTTTCGGTCCGGAGGTCGATATTGGCCGTACGAAGGGCGTAGGCAACGATCAGAAGCCAACTCTTGTCCAGAGGTCCGCCCGCAACGCCAAGCGTCTTGCCTTTTAGATCGGCGAGCGTCTTGACCGGTGAGTCTGCGGGAACCATGATCGCACCGAGCGACGTCGAGAATGGAACAAACGAGAAGTCACCCCCGCTCGTCCGTTCCCGTGAGACATAGAGCCAGTCCGTCACGGCCATGTCCAATGAGCCAGCCTGAAGGCCGACGGTCGTTCCTTGCGTGCTGGCGAGCGGGACGACGTCAAGCGTGATCCCTTCGTCCTTGTCGAATCCATTGGCCTGGATCGTATCCATGACCCAGTTCACGGTGCCAAATTTCAAGACGCCGACTTTGATCGTCGAGGTCTCGGCGGCGTGAGCTGGCAGGCAGCTCGCCAAGGCAAGGCACACTAGGGCTAATAGGCGTAGGCGCAACGAGTCTTCTCCAGGTGAGAGTTTCCTCAAAGTATCGTTTCGTTTCAGGTTCTTGAGTGCGGACCAGGCGTTGCACATCCGGGCAACTGTCGCTGACAGGTGCGCAAGGCCGGGGACCTACTGGAAAGGCCTGAAATCATTATGGCGCGTCGTCGGCGAGTGGCGCGGTCTAATCTACAAGAAGCACCACGCGGCGCAAGGTTCCATTCAGGCGCGGTCAAGGGCCTGCTCGCAGTTATCAGAGGTCCGGGAGGGGTTGCTGGTCATGTCTCGTCGGCGCCGCATCGTTCTACCATGTCTTAGGCCGCCGCCGCTTTGAGGCGGTAGCCGTGCCCACGAACGGTTTCGATCAGCGGCTCGCGGCCTTTGGTATCGATCTTGCGACGCAGGCGGGCAATGTACACGTCCACAACGTTGGTCAGTGGATCCTCGCTGTAACCCCAAACCTGGTTGAGAATGCGTGTCCGGGAGAACACGCGCCCGGGCGAGCTCATCAACAGCTCTAAGATTGCGAGCTCCTTCGCCGTAAGCTTTATCGGCTCGCCGCCCCGCGTGACCTCTAGCAACTCCCGGTCGAGTTCCAGATCCCCCACCGCCAGTACGTTGGAACTCTGAGCGAAATTGTGCGTACGGCGCAAAAGAGCTTCAATTCGAACGAGGAGCTCGTCGAAGTCGAATGGCTTAGTCAGGTAGTCGTCCGCTCCGATCTTAATGCCTTTGATCTTGTCCTCGATCGCATCCATCGCGGTTAGCATCAGGATGGGTGTGTGCTGACCATCTTGGCGGAGTCGTTGGCAAACGTCGTAGCCATGCATATCGGGGAGCATGAGATCGAGGATGATCACGTCGAAGTCGCCGGTCTTCGCGAGATCAATGCCGTCGGCTCCATTCGGCGCCACGGTCACTCCATGGTTTTCCGCACGCAAGCCTCGGTCGATAAAATCAGCGACACGCGGCTCGTCCTCCACCAAGAGCACGTTCACGGTTGGCTCCCTTCCACATGCTCCGGCAAGCTCGCCAGAACGGTCGTTCCTTTCCCCACCTCGCTTTCTACCTCAATTCTCCCACCATGGGCCTGCACGATTGCGCGAGCGACCGGCAGGCCGAGTCCCAAGCCTTCGTCATTAGCTTCGGCCGCGTTCCCCGCACGCCGGAATCGCTCGAAAATGCTGTCCATGTCTTCCGCCGGAATCCCTACTCCAGTATCGGCGACTTTGATGTTGACGATGCCGTCTTTGCGGGAGAGTCCGACATCGATACTTCCCTTGGCGTTGGAATAGCGGACGGCGTTGTCTAGGAGGATCAAGAGAAGCTGCCTCAAGCGAGCCGGATCGGCGTTGATTGTTTTGTGCGGCGCATCATCCGAAATCTCAATGCCCACATCCTTGTTCATAGCGATCACTTTGGCGTCTCCTACGACGCTCTCAACAAGTGCCGTGAGATCGACAGGCTTGATTTTTAGCTTTGCGGCGCCTGCTCCTTGCCGGGCAATGAAGAGGAGGTCGCCCACCAGCACGGAGAGATGCTTCGCCTGCTCGACGATGCGCTCGAAGGAGTGCTTGTACTCCGCGACGCGCTTATTGCGACCGCGTAGCGCGATTTCGCCCTCGCCGCGAATAACCGTCAGCGGGGTTCGCAACTCGTGGCTGATGTCTGCGAAAAAAGCGCGCCGCGTCTCGTCGATCTTCCGTAAGGACTCATTGGCGAGGCGCAATTCCTCCGTTCGCTTCTCGACAACCGATTCGAGATTGTCGCGCGCATCCTGCAGCGCCTTCTGATGGTCCTGGAGGTCGGACGCCATGCTGTTAAAGCTGCGGCCGAGTTGAGCGAACTCATCCTTGCCACGCACCCCGATGCGATAGGTCAAATCGCCCTGGGCAAGCTTCCGCGTCCCGTCCAATAGAGCCGCCAGCGGCGCGCGTAGTCCTCGGATGAGGACAAACGCAAGCGCCAGAGTGATCAAAAGCGCGAGGGCAGCATGGATCGTGCTAATGCGCTCCAGCCGCGTGAGCAGTTGCGTCGCGGAGGCATCGATCCTGAGCACCTCCGCCGTTTCGTCGGCTACGGCAACCTCGATAAGTTCATTGAGTTCGCGGTCGAGCCCGCCGCGAAGCAGGTCCACGAGCTTTTGCCAGGCGATGTCGGGGCGTCCCCGGCTCCGGAGTTGGTCTACCTCGGACAGCTGATCCAGCACGTGCTGGTATTCATCTCGGATGGCCTCCAGCCGACTAACTTCCGCACGTTCGGCCCGGCCCTCACTCTCATCGACGATGGCAAGTTCTTGGCGTGAAAGTTCCTCAAGTGCGGAGAGGTCGGACTCGATCACCTTTTTGAGGTAGGCCTCACCGAGCGGTCGAGACGACATCCCCGTAAGAAGCGTGTCCGTCCAAGCCTTGAAGAGCTGTTGGCTATGGCGCGACAGCTGAAGTTGCCGCTCCAATTGCTCATGCGCGACACGAGACCGGATGAGGTAGTGGTGCGATTGCGTGACTCCCCAATAGGACAGCGCCGCGGCCGACAGGGACATGGCGAGCAGTAGACAGGCGGCAATCAGGAGCTTTGTGCGATATCGCATGAAGTGAAAACGTTCTTTGGCGACTATGTCGCGTCGGATCCCGGCGCAAACTTCGTTGAGCTACGGTTTATTCCCTGGCTGAACGAAACGGCAGGTTATCTATACTGCATTTTCGCGCGACGAGCCGAGGTTGCCTCAGCCAGCGGTTTCTACGGTCGTCACCTTACCTCAAGCGACTGCACTCCAACGCTGCTGGCGCCCACCTGAAATTTGTCGCTCAACTGTGTACTAGGAATTGCAAAATGTCTTATAATCCTAAGATATGTGGCAAAAGGGCGGACCAACCGCTGTATCCACTGGCAGGGGAGAGTTTGTTGCCTTCGTTTGGACGCGACGCGGGTTCCGTCCGCGACTCAAGAGCCGTCGTCGCGCTTCTTGGAGCCATTTTCCCCGCGATGATGGTAATGACCGCTACCTCTGCCCTCGCCGAATTTGAAATCCCTGAAGTCGATGCGGAAAAGGGTGCCTTTGAGGCCGAGTATCGAGGCGCGTCCCACTGGGGGTTGCCGCCCCGGGATGACGAAGATGATCGTGAGCCGTTACGTCAGAGTCACGAGGTTGAACTCCAATACGGTCTAACCGATTGGTGGATGCTGCGCCTGACGCCCAATGTCGAGGAACCCGAAGGCGAGTCCATCGAGTTTGCGTCTCTTGGTGTGGAGACACAGTTCGTGATGGTGCCCCGCAATGGGGGCGAGTTCGGTCTGGCGCTCATGTTCGGATACGCGCCCTACTCGATGTTTGTCGACGACGGCACGTCCGATGAGTTTGAGTTCGGACCAGTCGTGGAAGTTGCACCAGGGCCGTGGCTTCT
Organism: Pseudomonadota bacterium; assembly: GCA_039177935.1. Lineage (GTDB taxonomy): Bacteria > Pseudomonadota > Alphaproteobacteria > Rhizobiales > Methyloligellaceae > Methyloceanibacter. The sequence continues at coordinate 8,069 of JBCDFN010000016.1, forward strand.
CAGCCTCAATCCCCGGCTCGCAACAGATGTGGGTAAGGATGCGGAACGCGACGGCTGGGGCTTCGAGTATGCGGCGCAGCTGAGGTATCAATTCGCGCCGCGCTTGGGCGTAGCGGTGTTGGGCTTCGGTGAGATTGAGGAGCTTGCTCACTCGGGCCCATTTGAAGCTCAGGATCACATTCTGGGGCCTAGCCTCTATGTGTTTTCCGACCCAGAGGGCGAGCGCGAATGGCTTCTCGGCGCTGGCATGTTGTTCGGCTTAACAGATGCGTCGACCGATACTTCGGTGCGCGTAACCTTTGCCGTTGAGTACTGACAATGTGGCGGGGCCCCTCACGAACCATCTTCGCACTAACCGTCATGGTTTGGACAAGCCCTGCACATGCGGAATTCGAGATCCAAGAATCGACAATCGACCCCGGCGAGACCCAGCTTCAATATCGCGGTGCTTGGCACCGCGGATTGCCGAAAGGCGAGGAAACCGAAGACGTCGACCTTTCCCTTGATCCAGGAGAGGCGGCGCTTAAGCAGAGCCAAGACTTCGAGATTCAATATAGCCCAACGTCCTTCTGGTTGGTCGCCTTAACGCATGTGTTTGATGAGCCTGCGGACAATTACTTCAGGCTCAATTCCATCGAGTTCGAAACACAGTTCGAGCTTGTCACGCGCGAAGGCGATGGACTTGGGCTCGCCATCCAGGGTGGCACGGAGCAGCCGGTCTTCGATACTGTAGATGAGGCCGACCCAGAAATTGCCTTCGGGCCGATCGTCGAGCTTTCTAAGTCCAACTACACGCTTGTACTAAACCCGCTGTTCTTCCGCGAGATCGGTGACAAGAACGACCAAGAGGGTTTCGGTTTCGAATATGGTTGGCAGGGGCGCAAGGAGCTATTTGGCGAGCGACTATGGCTCGCGGTCGAGATGTTTGGTGAAATTGAGGACATGTCGAATGCCGGGCCCTTCGACCTGCAGCAGCACAGCATTGGGCCAGCGTTCTACTACACGTTCGGCAAGGAAGACGATTTTGAGGACGACTGGGGCGACATCGACCGGAAGAGCAAGGAGCTCACAGTCAGCGTCGGCGCGCAGTTTGGCCTGACCAAGGCAACTTCCGACGTCGCGTTGAAGATCTTTATTGGGTACGAATTCGACTGAGTGAACGAACGCTCTTCCGTCAGCGGATCGTGAACCGGAAGGGAACCGAGACCGTCACGGTCTCTAGGCCTACGTTCGCGGGAATTGATGGAAATGGAGCGGCTCGCTTGACAGATGCCACCGCGGCGTTGTCGAGCTCTTTCGAGCCTGAGCTCTTTACAATCTCGTGCGAAACAAGCTCGCCGCCGGACTTCACCGTGATACGTACAATGGCTGTGCCGACGCGTCTTGTCCGTGGGTTGACCTTCGAACCTTCGAGGTGGGTCCGAAGTTTGCCGAGATAGGCCCGATGCGCCGTTGCATCGCCGCCCCTTAGCTCTATTCCTGAACTTTCGCGCATGGCGATGATCGTCTGCTGCGCGACTGCCGCGACCTGTTGAGGAAGGGGCTGGTACTCCAGTTCGCGGTCGGGTTCCTCCACGGGCTCCTGGATTTCTTCGACGATTTTCTTTTCTTCGATCTCTTGCTCTTCGATGGGTTCCTTAATCGGCTCGGCGTCAGCCTGTTCTAAGAGGTCGGGGTCCGGTTCGACGAGCAGCTCTTCTTCTGGCTGAATGAGGTCGCTTTCGGGACCGGCGGCGGATGCAAGCACCATGTCCTGGACAGGCTGAACTTCAGGAATATCCTCGACCGGCAATTCCTGCACTTCTTGGACGGCTTCCACCTGTTCTAAAGGCTGGGCTGCTGAGGCCATCATCGGGGGCGCCTCGACCGCATCCACCGAAACCATGTCCTCGCCTAGCTTGGCGATGCCTTGGATGGAGATGCCCTGTTCAACGACCATGATGTCGTTGCCGCTACCCTCTTCCAACGCGGCGCCGTCGCTTCCGGGCATCACGAGCGCAAGCACGAGGAGGCCGTGAACGGCAATGGAGACCAACCATGCGAGGACACTAAGAGCCATTGGGACTCACTAGGGCCTATGGGCCCGCTGCTTCGCCGGATTTCGGCTGGGATAGCAACGACACCCGCGCGTAGCCGCTCTGGCCAACGCGTCCGAGAATCTCCATCACCTCACCGTAAGGGCGATTCTTGTCGCCGCGCACGTACACCACCGTGTCTCCCTCGGCCTGCCGGAGCGCTTGGAGCCGTGGGACGAGCGTATCGACCGTCACCTGATCCTCGCGGATGTATATGGCGCCGTCTGGACCTAAAGAAACGATCATCGGTTTCTTTGGTTGGCTGACTTTGGCCGCAGAGGTGCTCGGGAGTTCAACGGGTACGCCGGCGACGAGCAGCGGTGCGGTGATCATGAAAATGATCAGGAGCACGAGCATCACGTCCACCATGGGCGTAATGTTGATCTCGGCCATGGGTCGGTACCCCGACTCGTCGCCGCCACCGTTGTTATTTCCGGCAGACATTCCCATCAGGACGGCTTCCCGGCGCGCAAGGGTTCCACATTGTTACGACGCACGCGTTTGGTTTGTTGCTCTTCAGGAGCGTCTTCCTCGGTAAACTCGCGCGCTATATCCATGATTGCTTCGTTGCCGCGCGCGTAAGCGCGCGCCAGAGAGACTGAAAATTGGTTATAGGCAACGACGGCCGGGATAGCCGCGGCAAGCCCGATCGCCGTAACGATCAACGCCTCGGCAATGCCCGGCGCCACCACTGCAAGGCTCGTGTCCTTTTGCTGCGCGATAGCGGTGAAGCTGTTGACGATGCCCCAGACCGTTCCGAACAATCCAACGAACGGCGCAGCTGAGCCGGTCGTCGCTAAGAACGGTAGGCCTGTTTCGACCTTCTGAAGCTGTGCCTTAAACGCATGGCGCATCGCATTTTCGACGCGGAAGCGGCGCTCGGTTGGATTGTCATCGAATTCGGCTTCGAGTTCGGTCTCGCCGGCAGCAAGCACCGCACCGGAAAGCCCGCCGCGCCCCTTGCTGGAACGGGTCTTAGCGAGCCGTTTGATGGCTCCGTTTAGCCACGAAATCCGAACGATCTTTTCAAAGGTAATTGCCCAACAGGCTACGGAAGCCACGACAAGTAGGACGATCACGCCCTTGACCACAGGGTCCGCCATCATCAGCAGGCCCCAGACTGAGTAGTCGTGGTGGGTCGCGGCGCTCACGGCAATTTCTTCTTCCAAGGTGCGTGGTCCTTACTTGCTGAGTTCGGTGTCAGCCTTGCTCGAGACGGTCACCATCTCCAGGCAATTGGAGAGTTCTTCTGTTCCTGCTTGGCACTTCGCGACATCGTTGATCAGAATGCTGCTGACTTTGTCGCAAGATGTGTTCGAGATGTCGAAGCGTTTGACGGTCAGCTTTTTGGCCTTCAACGGAGCAAGGTCGGCCGCGAAGCTCTGATCGATAACTCCATCGGGACGGAAAACATAGAACTCCATCTGCAGCTTATCGAAGGCCCTGTCAGTCTTATTATTAATGAGGAAGAAGGCTCGGCAGTTAGAGCCCTTCGCTTCGAGCTTGTTGAGTTCGATGGAAACGGCATCCGAGGGACTGGCCTGCGCCCCTCCGGTCTCAGCTTCTTCAATTGGCGACTCCTCTTGGGCCGTCGCCAATATGGGCGCAGTGAGCAAAACCGCGACAGCGGCCAGCACCGTCACAATGATTTTCTGAATGGCTCCGGCCCCCAGCCGGCTTTCGTTCTCAGATCGCAGCACAAGAACCTCCCAATCCGCGTCTGCTTGAACATAGTCAGGTTGCGGATGCCCAAATCAGCTCCCCGAGGGCGAAAACCGCACCTGTCGAATTTTTTCCGATTCTGGTTGAAGGCACCGCGCGCTAGGCCGTCAGCACTTGTTGCTTGACGACGCCACGAAAGTAGGACCGACATCCGAACCAAAAACTCGTTGGTCCTCAAAGAGTACCAAAGCCTATTTAGCTTGGCGGACCAAGGCATTCAAGCGGGTTGGCAGATTACCTTTAGGCAAGGCTTGGACCAGGGACGGCCATGGCATTTTCGTTGCCAAATGTTCCTGATCGAGCTTCCGAAATAAGAATCTTCTTGCGGGTAGATTGGCCCGCGGGCGAGTGTTAGGCTTTAGTTAATAATATCTTAATGATCGAAAACTGCGACAATGCCTGTGGGGGGCTTAAGCAATGGGAACGAGGGTGTGCGGGGGCGCACTAGCGCTTGGATTATGCGCATTTCTGCCGCTTGAGGCGGCAGCACAAACCACCGAAAACGAGGCCATAACGGAAGAGACGACGCCTTCCGCCGGTGAGGCAGGGACGACAACGCCCGCTGCCGAAGCCGATGGCGACGTTCCGGCCGTTGAAATCATCCAGCCGGAGCAACAGCCAGAGCAGCCGCCGGAGCCGGTACAGGCCGAAGCTGAGCCTGAGCCCGAGCCAGTCTCCCGCCCTGCGCCGGAGCCTGTGGTTTATGAGGCACCGGAGACCTTCATCCCGCCGGCACCTTCGCCGGTGGAACCAGCCTTCGAGCCTGTCGAGACGGCGGAGTTCTTTCCGAACCTGATCACGCAGGAAATCCCGCAGTTCTATGGACCGCCTGGTGGCGAGGCCAGCTTTGAGCGCTCCATTAACAGTGCGCAGTCGCCGATTAGTCCGCTTAACGGGATCGCACCAGGTAATCTGCAGAACTTCTCGGAAGCTGGCAGCCGCGTGACCCGTCAGCAGATCAACAAACAAGTGCCGCTCACCACTAACGACATCGCGCAGCGCGTGCCGGGCGTCACGGTCGTCAACGACGATGGCATTGGTAACCAGGGCGGCATCGGTATTCGCGGCTCCAACCCGCGGCGTTCGCGCAAGATTCTCGTCATGGAGGACGGCCAGTCGATCAATATGAGCCTGTATATCGACCCGTCGGTACATGCGGTTCCGCCGCCGGAACGTGTTGAGGCGGTTGAGGTTATTAAGGGCTCCATCATCTATGCCCCGAACAACAACTTCGGTGCGATCAACTTCCGTAACCTTCAGCCCTTCGGCCCGGATGAATTCGTCTTGTCGGGTGAGGGCGGCGCGGTCGCCACAAGAGGCGCTGACGACAGCGACGGCGGCGCAGCTAAGTGGCATGTCCATCTCCGCCAGACCTGGGAGAACTGGGGCACCGTCGTGTCCTACACCGGCGCGGACGTGCAAGGCTCCTGGGACACAGAGCGTGCGAACTATAACGATTTCTATGCCGCGTTGGGCTGGAAGAACGAGAAGGCGGATTTCGTGTTCTCGGGGTCCTACACGCGTCAGCGTGATGACTACGACGAAGCGAACCTAGAATTCGAAGGCGACGAAGACGAAGAGGAAGAAGAAGAAGGCGAAGAGGAAGAAGAGGACGAGGAAGAAGATAGTGCTCTTTCACGGTTGCAAGAGCGCTTTAGCACGCCCGAAGATGCGTTCTTCAAGAGCGTCAAGCACTGCAAAACCTGCTTCAATCCTGGTTCGCGCTTCAGCACATACAATGCCGATCCGTTCCGGTTCCTGGCGAACTTGAACTATTACATTGACGACGACACCACGTCGACGACGCGGGCTTACTACTACCACCATCGCCGCGACCGGTATCAGAACTTCGAGGGCGCCGATCCGTCACAGGCCGAGACCAACTTCTCGCCCGAGCTACTTGGAGATACCGTTCTTATCCCAGAAGGCGTGATGCTTGGCCGTTTGCGGACCTACCAGCATGTTGGCGGTGAGCAGAAGTTTGAGTTGGCGAATCGCGAGATCTTTGCGGGCCTGAACCAAGACTTCCAGATTGGAGCACGCTTCGAGCATCACACCTTTGCGAACCGGAATTTCTTCGGCCGTCAGGGCGAAATCCTCAATGATGGCGACAAGAACGGTCTCACGGTCTTCGATAGTGAGCACGAGGCCGATGCTTTCTCTGCCTATGCGCAGACGGTGATCCATGCGACGCCGGCACTCGATATCGTCCCTGGCATCCGGTTCGAGCACATCTCGTCGAAAGTCACTCAGCTTCGTTCGAGCGAAGAAGAGGGCGAGGGCGAACAAGAACTTGAGGAGTGCGAGTTCAACGGAGAGGAGTTCTTCAACGAGGGCGAATGCGTTGTCTTCGAGATCAATCCGGACACCCAGAACTTCAGCTACGACAAGACCTACTGGCTGCCGGGTGTGTCCTTCTCCTGGGGTCTGTTCGGTAAACAGATTGCGCCGATTTCGGGTGGCAAAGGACTTCAGGAATACGAGACCGTCTATCACACCACCATGTATGGCGGGTACAATCGTGGCGTCACGATCCCTGTGCAGCGCGAGGGACCCTTCCCGCCGCTTGACGAGCTGGGCGACAATTTCCAGCTCGGTGTGCGGTCCACGGGCATCAAGGGTATTACGTTTGACGTGGCCGGCTTCTTCAAGTCGATCGAGAACTACCAAATCCGTGGTTCTGCAACGACGACCAGCGGGCTGAACGTCTACACAAACATCGACGAGGTGGAGATCAGCGGCGTCGAAATGTATGGCCGCCTCGACTCACGGCCGTACACCGGGTGGGACCTCAACCCCTTCTTCGAAGGCACGTTCACCTACTCGAACGGCGAGATCACGGAGGGCGTGCTGCCCGACGGTACGAACCTGGTCGGCAACCGCATTCCGTTTGCGCCGCGCGAAGTCGCCTATTTGACCACAGGTATCGAGAGCATCGCCGGGTGGAACGCGAGCGTGAGCTTTGTCTATCGCGGTGAGTTCTTCACGGACGAGACGAACACGCCGTTCAAGGGCGATCCCGGTGGTGAGGACGGTTTGGTGCCGAGCGTCTGGCTCGTCAATGCGCGGGCCAACTACACGCTCCCGACGGATATCTTTGGCAGCGAGCTGACCCTCTTCGTCTCTGGCGAGAACCTTGCTGACAAGCTCTACATCACCGACCGCGAAGACGGTCTCAAACCAGGTCTCGGGCGTTCGCTCCTGGCAGGCGCGCGGATGAAGTGGTAGCGCCGGCGTTCTCCATGTCCCGACGCCGGACCCAAGTGGCGGTAGCCCCGCCGCGAGCCACCTAACGACCGTATAGGTCGACTTGACGCCGCCGGTGTATCCCACCGGCGGCGATCGCATGTCTGGGTACCGATGCCGTTGTGCGGTCAAGGTTCGAAAGTCGATCCGATTCGTGCCAAACTCTTCTGCTTAACTAGAGACGTCAATCGCCGTTCTCTGGCGTGAGGTGCACTGTCAACAGATTGGCTCTCGGAACCATTGTGGCCCGACCATACACAACTCTAGTTCTTGTCAGCATGCTGATCACGCCGGCGCTGGTGTACTGGTCCGCGGATGCGAGCGCCGCCACGGCTGCGGCGAAGCGGCCCTCAAGCATCTATGCAGCCCCCAATTCAAAGGCGAAAGTATTGGGTCTCATCGGCATCGCACAAGTAGTCGATGCTAAGGCGTGCAAAAAGGGATGGTGCCGTGTCGGCGGTGGTTATGTGAAGAGCAGCCACCTTCGCTTTTTTCAGGAACGCAAAGGCTACGAGGGCTTAGACACTTACAACGCCCCGCTGCCTCCGCCGAACTATGGCTACAAGCCTGGTTTTTGGGGCTATGGCGGCCGGCGGTACTACGATCGTTTCGGCAACTATACGAAATACGGTGTGCCCGGCTATCGGGGTCCTGTCGATCGTATGGAAGGTACGGTCGAGACACGACGTCTCCGGCCTGGCCGCCGCTAGCCTGTAAACCACAGCTGAGTGCCGTCGTTGGACGCGTCGCGGCATGAAGCCTCGTGCGGACCCGCGTGCTATCTTGGCGATTTGACGCAGACTCTTGCGAATTGTTGCCAAGTCTTCCCGGCTGTTTTATCCCCTGAGTACAAAGCGGGCTCTGTACAGTCCGAAAGGGGAAGCGCTCATGTGGGCCAGACCAAGCGACTCGCGTCGCAATCACACTCAATCCTGATTAGAAAGGTTGGCTCCTATGAAACAGCTTTTGATCGCCGCTGCGGCGCTCGCTTTCGTGGCAACGCCCGCGTTTGCCGACGATGATCCGTCAGAGGCCGAGGCCGCAAAGATCAAGGAAGCGATCGCGGCCTGGGGCTGCGAAGGCGGTGAGTATGAAAAAGAGTCCGAGGGTACGGGTGTCTTCGAAGCTGAGGACGTCAAGTGCAAGGACGGTCAGTACGACTTCCGTCTGACTAAGGACTATAAAGTTTTTGTCATTACCGCAGACTAACCTTGCCGCTATCCTCGCTCAGATAGGCCTAAGTCGCTGACGAGGAATGCTGCATAGGTTGAATTATAGAGGCGTGGCCCCTGGGCCGCGCCTTTTTCAAGTGCGTCAGCGAAAAGGTTGCCCGCGATGACGGTTGCCCGCAATGGCCAATGGCAAGTTTCGTCTTGACGGAGCCTACCCGAACACGCCAAGAGAGCTTCACTATGCATATCAAGGTTATTGGCGCAGGCGCGGGTGGCGGTTTACCGCAATGGAATTGCAACGGTCGGAACTCGGCCGAAGCGCGGTCCGGTGTCCCGACCGTTAAGCCCCGCACGCAGGCGTCCGTTGCAGTCAGCGCGGATGGCCGCCAATGGGTTCTGTTGAATGCGGCGCCGGACTTGCGCCAGCAGATCAACGAAACGCCCGAACTTCAGCCAGATCCGGATGGCCCGCCGCGGAACAGTCCCATCAAGGCCGTGGTTCTCACGAACGGCGATGTGGACGCGGTCGCTGGGCTACTGTGTCTTCGTGAGAGTCAGCCTCTCTCGATCTATGGGAGTGCCCGGGTTCTCGACGTGCTTGCCAGCAACACTATCTTCGACGTGCTCAATCCAGATCTCGTCGCACGCAAGACCATGACGCTGGGAGCGCCTTTTGCCGTTGAAGGGCCGGATGGGCCCGTGGGGCTGACCGTCGAGGGCTTTGATGTGCCGGGGAAGATTCCACTCTACCTTGAGGACGAGGAAAAGGGGACGGGCGGGAGCTTCGGGACGCAAGTCGGTGACACGATTGGCCTCAAGGTCACCGAGGACGCGACAGGCAAGTCGTTTTTCTTCATCCCCGGATGCTCGGGATTGGATGATGTACTCCGGGCGCGGCTTCAAGGGGCCGAGCTCTTGTTCTTTGACGGCACGCTCTATGAGAACAACGAGATGATTGACCAAGGGCTGATGCAAAAGACTGGTGATCGCATCGGACACATGAATATGTCAGGACCTAAGGGCACGTTGGCGCTCATGGAGCCGCTTGGCATAGAGCGGAAGATCTACATCCACGTGAACAATTCTAACCCCGTTCTGCGCGAGGACTCGCCTGAGCGCGCGGCTGTCGAGGCAGCAGGGTGGACCGTCTCGTATGACGGCATGGACGTCACGATCTAGGACGTCACGATCTAGATTCGCCTTTCGAATTTGACGCCAACTTAGCAGCGTGCGGCGTTGCTGCTTGGATAGTCCAAAGGCCTGGCCGGTCTCAGAACGCTCGAAAGCACGCCGCTACAACAAAAGTTGTGGCAAGGCGTCATTCTTTACGTCGTCTGTTGCTCAAGAGCCACAGCCGCTCCTTGGCAGGGGTATCGCTATGTTATAGCGTATCCTAAAGAATGTTATAAAATAACAGTCGGGGTGGCAGTGGTGTTTATTCGTCCAGGCAGGCGCACAGTATTGCTGTGCTCAGTTTCCGCAATTTTGGTCACTGTTGGGGTTGAGGCTAACGCCCAAGAGGCATTGGTCGACGGGGATGCACCCGTGCTCGCGGAGGTGTATGAGCTTCCGCCTGTCGAGGTGACGGTGGACAGTCCTGTGCAGAAGCCGACAGGCGCAAGGACATCGACGGGAGCATTGTCGAGGTCTAGCGCTGCGCCAACTCGGACGACCCGATCTTCGGCGACTGGAGCCACGGGTGCTACATCGCGTCCGGCCCCTGCCACGGCTGTTGGCGAGGCGTCCGAGCCCGTGCTCGATCTCGATACGCCCGCGGGATTTGCCATCGTGACCGGCGATAGCTTTGTGCCGGTCACCGTTGCGACGGAGCGTGAGATTCTCGCCAACCCTGGTGCGACGATTACCGACAGCATTCAGAACAAGCCTGGCATTGCGGGTTCCACATTCGCGCCCGGCGCGAACCGGCCAATCATTCGTGGCCTGGACAGCTATCGGATTCGAATTCAAGAGAACGGCATCGGCACGCATGATGTTTCTGCGATCTCCGAAGACCATGCGATTCCGATTGATCCATCGGACGCCGATCGTATCGAGGTGGTCCGCGGCCCCTCGACATTGCGTTACGGGTCGCAGGCGATTGGCGGCGTTGTGTCCGTCGAGAACCAGCGCATTCCGACATTCTTGCCGGACCGGGGCTATCGCGCCGTAGTGAAGGGTGGCGGCAACACGGTCGACACTGGTGGTGACGGGGCGTTCGGCGTTACAGGTGGCACCGGCGGCATTGTTCTGCATGCCGATGGCTTTATTCGCGATTACAACGATTACGACACGCCGGAGGGTGAGCAATTGAACACCTTCGTGAACAGTCGCGGCGGTTCGTTCGGCGCCTCCCACGTTTGGGACAATGGCTTTATCGGTGTGTCCGTGTCCCGCTTCGAAAGCCTTTACGGGATTCCCGGTGAGGAGGCAGAGGAAGGCGTGTTGCCGCGCATTGACCTCGAACAGGACAAGATTTTGGCGCGGGGCGAGTGGCGCCCTCAGTCCTCAGGAATTGAAGCCGTTCGTTTTTGGTTCGGCGCTTCCGACTATGCCCATAACGAGCTTGCCCGACACGGCGAGCACGGCCATGAAGAGGAAGAGCATGACGAACATGAAGACGAACACGAACATGAGGAAGAAGAGGAGGAGGCTGGCGGCTTCGAAATCGGTCAGACCTTCACCAATCGGCAGCAGGAGGCACGGGTAGAAATCCAGCATCGTGCTGTCGAGAGCCGGTTCGGCCCCCTCGCCGGTGCCATCGGCGTACAGTGGGATCACGCGGATACAAAGGGCATTAGCTTCGAGGGCGACTCACTCCTTGAACCCTATGATGCCGAGAGCTTTGCAGGGTTCTGGTTCGAAGAACTTGAGGCTAGCTCGCGACTCCGGCTTCAATTCGCGATACGCGTCGAAGGAGCGTCGGTCGACGGTACGGGCTTCTCGAGCTTCGAAGACCTGGACGCGCCCGTCATCTTTAGAGGCGAACGCACCTTTACCCCTGTAAGCGGTGGACTCGGCGCACTCTATGATCTCGGTAACGACACGGTGCTTCGTCTGAACGGTCAGGCCGTGGAACGCGCGCCGGCTGGTGCGGAGCTGTTTTCGAAGGGCATACACGAAGCGACGGGGACCTTCGAGATCGGGAGCCCTTTCCTTAACGAAGAGAAGGCTCAGACCTTGGAGATCGGTCTGAAGCGGCCCGTTGGAAAATTCCGCTATGAAGCTTCGGGTTACTACACAAACTATGACGGCTTCATCTTCCGGGAGCTCACAGGTCTCGTGTGTGGCGCCACCCTGGACTCCTGCGCAGCCGAGTCGGACGAGGAGGAGACCTTCGACCTGGTCCTGTTCCAACAACGGAATGCGACCTTCTACGGTGCTGAACTCCTCGGCGAGTACGATGTCGGAGAAGTGTGGCGCGGTCTCTGGGGCATTGACGGTCAGTATGACTTCGTTCGTGCCAAATTCGACGAAGGAGGCAACGTGCCACGCATCCCGCCACATCGGCTGGGCGGTGGCGTCTATTATCGCGACGGTACGTGGTTCGGGCGCGTTGGTGTGCTGCATGCCTTCAACCAGGATCAGGTCGCACCGCTTGAGTTGACGACGCCGGGCTACACGCTGCTTAACGCGGAGTTGAGCTATGCGGTGCAAACTGAGGGTCCAGCAGGGCTGAGCCCACGGTTCAATATCGGTGTACGAGGCGAGAACTTGTTGGACGACGAAGTCTTGAACTCGGCCTCGTTTAAGCGACGGGAAGGCGTGCTGCTGCCTGGCGCGAATGTCCGCTTTTTTGGAAGCGCCACGTTCTAGGTATTCCTGCCGAACACTTCTTGCGTCGGCCAGTTTTGGCCCGGGCTGAGTCTCAGCTTCGGGCCAACTTTTGTCGTCTGCCGAGGTTCGGCGCGGCTTCGCGTGTCACCGGCGAGCGCTCACATGCCGACGCAGGTGCCGTACAGTCCACCAACAGCCAAACACGTTCCGCCGATACCGCAGTCTATGTCTTGTGAGCAGTACTCTTTCTCTGGGGCCGCAAGATCCAGCGGCTCGCGGAGGCTGCTGTCGTAGTTGCCGCAGTGGCCGGTCTTCGCACCCGGTCCTTTGAGGCATCTTTCCGAAAGCGAGCACTGCGCGTCGAACGTGCAGGAGAAGGCTGGCTGAGCAATAGCGAGCAAAAGGACCGTTAAAAAGAGTCTCGTCATCGCTTCCGCCTCCCTATTCGGTGAGCACCCGAAACCACCAGTTCGGAAGGGCCTCTTACTGAGTGTTCTCCGTCCCGCTTAGGTCCATGACCTTGGAGCCCAGAGTAAACAGAAACGAATCGTGTATCGACATCGAAGTCACGCCGATGGCGCGTGGGCTCGCCCTGCCTGCCTTAGTTGTTTTGTCTCTTCTGGTCCGACCGCGCCTCATCTATCGCGAAGACATTGTTGTCCTGATGCGGGGACACGACAGGCTTGAGAGCGCCGACTGCGGCGGTCGTCCAATAGGCATGGATGCGGCCGGCAAAGGGCTGCGGCTTTTCGATAAACAGACGTTCACCACGGATCTTGGCGTCCTTGCGCAGCTCCTTCGTTCGGACCTTGCAGCGCTTGAGAAAGGCCGAGATTTCCTCCGGGCTGCCGAAGGTCATGGTGGGCGTCGTCGCGAGATGCATCAAGTTGGCGATGTCATGATCGTCGCCGAGTGTCTGAGATAGCCCTCTCGCCGCCTCGGCGCGGGCGCCAAGCTCCGAGGGCCAGCATGGCGTGAGCAATTGCATGTGGCGCCAATGCCGTTGAACGCTCTTGCGCCAATCGTGAAGGATCTCGGCATCTTTGGACCGGAAGGCGGCCTTGAATTGCTCGCGGGCCCGGTAATAGCTGAGCTGCAGCCCCTTGGAGATGGGTTTGAAATTGTCGGGATACACCACAAGGCTCGCGAACCGGGGCCGTAGCTCCAGCAGCATTTCGAGGGATTGCGCGGCGGAACTCTGCTCGAGGTTTCGTGCAGCTTCTTTCCGGCGCTCCCCGAGCCAGCCCCGCATATTGTCAATTGTGCCATCGCCAAGCCCGTGCTCGGTGTTGCGTTCCAGCGTGTTGAGGGCATCGAACAGCGCGTGCGCGTCGCGCGCGGCCGCCAGCCCTTTGCCGATGCGGGCGACGCGGGTGTTCAGATTTGCGTAGAGGGGCTCGGGCATGCCGGGGCGGGCCAGAACAAGCAGGGCCCGCAGGCGCTTGAAGCATTTCCGCGCGCTGTGGACACCTTTGTGACGGTCCGGCGGCGCAGCCAGCGACGTGTGGGCAGTATCCAACTCGGCTAGCGCAACAGAACGCAGCGCCTCACTCATGGGCAAGGCAGGGTCAAGCCGGTAACTCATCAATTCCCCGCTAATGTGAAACTTCGATGACAATCTTTCCGGCGAGCTATGCCAAAGGTCAAGCCTCAATGCCCAGCAGTCCTCATTACAGAAGTGCTTAGCGCCGCCGGAAGGGCTCTGTGATCGCCATCCAAGTCTCTGCCCGTTGTTCGGGGGCCTCGTGGGTTAGAAAATCTGTGATCACGGCCAGGCTATCCGCGCCTGCCTCAAAGACGGCAGCCGCGCGCTCCGGGGTAATCCCGCCAATGGCGACGAGGGGGCAGGGCACTTTCGACTTCCAGGAGGTGACACGGTCGGGCCCTTGGGGCGCCCACGGCATCTTCTTCAGAAGCGTTGGATAGATAGGTCCAAGCGCCACATAGTCTGGGTCCGCCGCGAGGGCGCGCTTCAGCTCCTGGTCACTATGGGTGCTGATGCCGAGCTTGATCCCCGCTCGCCGGATCGCATCGAGGTCGGCGCTGGCGAGGTCCTCCTGACCGAGATGAATAAAGTCGGCGCCGGCGTCGATAGCCTCGCGCCAATAGTCGTTGACGACGAGTTGGCAGTCGGCTTTCGCGCAGAGAACAAGCGCCTTGTCGATCTCTGCGCGCACGACTTCTGCCGGCGCGTCCTTGACGCGCAGTTGGACGAGCTTCAGCCCCGCTGGCAAGAGCCGCTTAAGCCAGTCGGTGTCCGGCACAATTGGATAGAAGGGGTCGAGCTCGATCACGCGTTGAGGGTCATGATGCGTTGTCGATTTTGAAAAAGGGCGTGCCGACGACCGGCGTCGATGGCGTCGCCATATCCCGCGGCTCGACAATCCCCGCCTCGTAGGCGAGCCGCCCGCCTTCGACCGCGCGGGCAAATCCACGGGCCATGGTGACAGGGTTGTCAGCCTTCGCGATGGCGGTGTTCAGGAGAACGGCGTCGTATCCCATCTCCATGACCTCTGCGGCATGGGAGGGCGCGCCGAGACCAGCGTCAACGATGAGCGGGGTATCGGGGAAGTAGGCGCGCAACGTTTGAAGGGCGGTCTTGTTTGCGAGCCCCCTGGCGGACCCGATGGGCGATCCCCAGGGCATGAGCACATCACAGCCAGCCGCCGCCAAGCGCTCGGCCACACTAAGATCTTCGGTGGTGTAGGGCAGAACGTCGAAGCCATCGGCATTGAGCTCCGCGGCAGCCTCCACCAAGCCGAACACCTCCGGCTGCAGCGTATCGTCGTTGGCGATCACTTCGAGTTTGATCCAGTTCGTCCCGAATAATTCACGGGCCATCTGCGCCGTCGTGATCGCCTCCTTAGCCGTGCGGCAGCCGGCGGTGTTGGGGAGAACGCGGCGGCCCATCTCTTCAATGAGGCCCCAAAAGCCCTGGCCTGTCTTTGCGCGTGCCGACTCGCGCCGGAGTGACACAGTGACGATCTCAGCGCCCGACGCCTCGACCGCTTGGCGCAGCAAATCGGGTGAGGCGTAGCCAGCCGTGCCGAGCAGCATCCGTGACGAGAACTTTGTGCCGTAGAGTTCTAGCATCAGCGTTTCTGCCTTAGCCGCCCTGTCTCGGCGCCACGATTTCGATCTCGTCGGCTTCCGTGAGCTGGGTGCGCGCACGGGCCGTCGCGGCGACGAAGCAGCCATTGACGGCCGTTGCGACTTTCGCGTCGGCGAATCCCAACCTCTTGCAGAGCTCTTCTAGGCTGCCTGCGTCAGTCGTGTGCTGTTCACCGTTGACCAAAATCTGCAATGAAGACCTCCGGATGCGTCATACCGGTTTCCAAGTAATGCGCCACCATTTCGGCCATAACCGGCGAGAGCAAAAAGCCGTGCCGATACAGACCGTTCACAAAGATATAGCCTGAACTGGTGATAATCCTAGGCCGGTTGTCAGGAAACGCCGGTCGTACGCCCGCGCCAAGGGTCACGATCTCCGCCTCGCCAAAGGCTGGGTCAAGCACAAAGGCGGCGCTAAGAAGCTCCAAAGCTGATCGCAGCGTAATTGGGCCGCCGTCTTCTCGCTCAATCGAGGTCGCACCGAGCATGAAGACATTCGCCCCCGTCTCGTCTGTTCCCCAGGGCACAAGGTAGAGGGGAAAGCGCGGATGAAGCAGGCGGATGGGCCGCTCGAAGGCGATCTCGGGCGCGCGGACAACAATTCGCTCGCCGCGAACACCGCGGAGTGTTGGCAGCATGTCCTGTGCGCCGAGGCCCCGGCAGTCGACAATGAAGTCCGCTCCTTGTGGCGTATCGCTCACGCCAAATTGGACAACTGCTCCGGCGCTTCGGACTTCGTTTAGAAGGAAATTCAGCGCGGCGCTCGGATCTAAATGAGCCTCGTCCGCGTAGAACAAGCCCGTATCAAAACGTGAGGCGAGCCCAGGCTCAAGCTGCTCCAGCTGCGCGGCGTCAAGGCGGCTGCCCCCTTGCGTCATGCGCTCGAAGCGATCCAAAAGCTTCCGGTCGCGCGCGGGCGCCACCACAAGACTGCCGGCGGTTATGAGATCTGGGTAAACGGCTTGCCATAGTTCAATGCCGCGCATGCCGAGCTCGCGGACTACAGGCTCGGCGCTCTCCTCCTCGCAGCGCGGCGCAAGCATGGCGCCGGCCCAGGGGCTGCACGCTTCCGTGAAGGGCTCAGCCGATTGCTCGACGACGATGACGCTGTGGCCGCGCCGCGCGAGCGTCAGTGCTTGCCAAAGTCCGGTAACTCCAGCACCGCGTATTGCTATTCTGTAAGGGCCAGCCATGAGATTCGAAGCGCTTTGGAATAGTTGAGATCGAAGAGGCTACCGTTGCTTGCCGAGAGAGCCATAGCGCGTCCGCGGTACGGACACCAAGGGTCCAGTCGCCATATGCTCAATCACCAAGTGCGACACCATCGCGGCGGGGATCAGCGCCACCTTCGAGGCCATCAGGTGTGACGGCAATAATGTGCAGACCACTGGTCATTGGTATGCGCCTTACTTTATGGCCCTTGGCGATCAATTCCTCGGCAAGTTCGTCTCGCGAGGGGTCAGCCTCAAATAGGACCCCGTAAGGCGTGCCACCGAGATTGGTGAGCGCGGCCGCCTCCGCTGGGTCCAAGCCCCAATCCATCATCGCGATGATGGCTTTGAGATTGAAGAGAATGATCGCTGGGCCGCCTGGCGAGCCCAACACATAGTCGAGACCACCGTCTGGGCCGAAGACCATGGTCGGGTCCATAGAACTACGTGGCCGTTTTCCCGGCTCGACACGATTGGCAATGTCCATGCCCTCCTTGTCCTTGGGCCGAAAAGAAAAATCCGTCAGCTGATTGTTCAGGAGAAAGCCGCGCACCATGCTACGCGCCCCGAAGGCTGTCTCGATGGTCGTGGTCATCGAAAACGCATCGCCGTTCCTGTCCACCACGGACACATGGCTGGTGCCATCACTTTCCTTCGTGGCGTCATTTCCGAAGTTGCTCCCTATATTTGGTGGCGTGCCGTGGGTAACGGTTTCTGCGGCGCGCGCGGGATCGATCAGCTTGCGGCGTTCCGTGAGATATCCCTTGTCGAGAAGGCCCTGAAGAGGCACGTCGACGAAGTCAGGGTCCGCGAGGTACTGCCCTCGGTCGGCGAAGGCGAGCCGCTGCGCCTCGATGATGGCGTGGAGGGGGCTTGTTTGCATCGGCGTTGTGCCAAGCTCGAACGGTTCGATTAGCCCGAGCGTTTGTCCAACCGCCACCGCGCCGGAGGATGGCGGCCCCATGCCGCAGACCGAGGAGCCGCGATAGGGCGTGCAGACCGCGGGGCGCTTCTTGGGTCTGTAGGAGGCGAAGTCGCTTTCGCTGAGCGTGCCTGCCCCACGCTGATCGTTTTGCACGGTCCTCACAATGTCGGTGGCAATCGGGCCGGTATAGAAGGCGTCGATGTCTTCACGCGCGATGGTCTCAAGCGTGTCGGCGAGTTCCTCGTTCCTCAAGATGTAGCCCGGCGGGTGAGGTTTGCCGTTCTTGTCAAAGAAATACGCGCGTGCTGTTGCCTCGAATGTGTTGAGGTCCGCTTTGCCAAGCATTGTCGAGAGCCGCGCGGAGACCGGAAAGCCGTCGCGGGCGAGCTTGATGGCGGGCTCAAACAGATCGGCCCAGGGCAGTTTGCCGTATTCGTCGTGCACAAGCTTGAGCACGGCCAGTGCGCCGGGAACGCCGACGGAAAGCCCGCTATGCATCGCGACGCGGCGTGGCAGGGGCTTGCCGGCTGCATCCAGAAACAGATCGGGCGTGGCGCCGGCTGGCGCGGTCTCGCGGCCATCGAAGCTCGTCAGTGTTTCTTGCGCCGCGTCCCAATAGAGAATGAAGGCCCCGCCGCCAATGCCTGACGATTGCGGTTCGACCAGGGTCAACACCATTTGTGTTGCGATGCCTGCGTCGATCGCCGCGCCGCCTTTACGCAACATCTCCAGGCCTGCCTCTGTGGCGAGAGGGTGCGCGGCGACGATCATGTGCTCTTTGGCTTTGACCAACGGCTTTTGTGCGAGACCGCTTGCGCCTTCGGGCAGTTCGAGAGCGTGTGCCGGAGTGGCGAGAAAGAAAATCGCCGCGAGGGCGGCGAAGATGTGAGGCGTTTGGTTTTTGACGTGCAGCATGAGGCGCAGCATATCGACTTTCGCTGCGTCCGCCAGTCACGGGTCTGTCAGGCGATTGGTCAGTGAAAATCCCGCGATTTTGGAATGATGCGGGCGTCGCGTGGGTGGCATCGGGGATGCCAGCGCGGGTGCCGGCTCTCGCCTTTGCGGCGCGGCTCGCCGTTCTCGGGACGCTTGACGTGATCGGCTGGGATGAGCGGCGGCATGAGACCGGATTTCGGCCGGACGGAGCGCCAGGAGCCCGGCTCGGGTCGGCGCACCTCATCCGCGTTGGCCAACGTGGCTTCGAGCTCCTCGCCGTCTTCCGACAGGCGATCCAGCCAGTAATTTTTGTCTTCGAGGCGTTCCGCCACCACATGAATAATGTCTTCGTGACGCTGGATGCGGCCATGGATCACCACGAGCCGCGCGCCCATGACGATTTTACGCATGCGCTCCAAAACCGAGGGCCAGATCACCGCGTTGGCGACACCTGTCTCGTCCTCGATAGTCATGAACACCACGCCGGAGGCGGTGCCAGGGCGCTGGCGCACCAAGATCACCCCGGCGACGCTCACACGCGTTCCGTCCCTCATCGCCTTAACCTGCCCGCAGGAGACGATGCGGGCGGCGCTGACTTGCGCGCGCAGGAACGTCATCGGATGGGCTTTGAGCGAAAGGCGCAAGGTCCGGTAGTCGTTCACCACATGCTCAGGCAACGGCATGGCCGGAAGCGCCACATCCGGCTCACGGCCCATTTCGGTGGCCTGCGCATGCTCGAATAGCGGCAAAGCGATCTCCTTGGGCAGGCCACGCACGGCCCACAGAGCCTGCCGCCGGTCGAGTCCAAGCGAGCGAAAGGCATCGGCGGATGCAAGCCGTTCGATACTGGCGCGGCCAAGACCGCTGCGGCGCCATAGGTCCTGAGTGTTGAAATAGTGGCGATTGCGCCGGGCTACGGCCTGATCGGCGTCCGCTTCACGAAACCCATCGATCTGCCGGAAGCCAAGGCGCAAGGCATGTTCTTTTTGCCCTACCGCGCTTTGCGCTACTTGAGGGCTTTTTGTTTGCCCCACTGCGTTTTGCACACCTTGAGGGTTGAAGTGCAATTCCTCCAGCGTGCAGTCCCAATGGCTGTGATTGATGTCGGGCGGGCGCGCTTCGACGCCATGCTCCCTGGCGCAGCGCACGATCTGGGCCGGCGCGTAGAAGCCCATGGGCTGGGAGTTCAGCAGCGCGCAGGCGAACACATTTGGGTAATGGTGTTTGAGCCAGGACGACACATAGACGAGATGGGCAAAGCTCGCCGCATGGCTTTCGGGAAAGCCATAATCACCAAAGCCCTTGATCTGGTTGAAACAGCGTTCGGCGAAATCCTGCGGATAGCCGCGCGCGGTCATGCGTCCGACCATCTTGTCGTGGAGCGTGCCGATCGTGCCGCGCCGCCGGAACGTCGCCATGGCGCGGCGCAATTCGTTCGCCTCGTCGCCGGAGAATTTTGCGGCCACCATAGCGAGGCGCATGGCTTGTTCCTGAAACAAGGGCACGCCCATAGTTTTCCCGAGCACTTGGTGCAGTTCGTCAGGCGGACCGTGATCGGGATGAGGCGAGGGGAACGTGATCGTTTCTTCACCGGAACGTCGGCGCAAATAAGGGTGCACCATGTCGCCTTGGATCGGGCCCGGGCGCACAATGGCGACCTCGATGACAAGATCGTAAAAACAGCGCGGCTTCAGGCGCGGTAGCATGTTCATCTGTGCACGGCTCTCTACCTGGAACACACCGATAGAATCGGCACGGCAGAGCATGTCGTATACGTCTGGGTCCTCCCGCGGCACGGTGCCGAGTGTCAGGGTCTTTCCGTAATGCTCTTTCAGGAGCGCAAAGGCCTTTCGGATGCAGGTGAGCATGCCGAGACCCAGCACATCGACTTTCAGCAAGCCCAGCGCGTCGAGATCGTCCTTATCCCATTCAATGACGGTGCGGTCTTCCATGACCGCATTGCCAATGGGCACGAGTTCAGACAGCGGTCCGCGCGTCAGCACGAAGCCGCCCACATGCTGCGACAGGTGCCGGGGAAAGCCGATCAACTCATGAGCTAATTCAAGGCAGCGTGCAAGGCGCGGGTCCGAGGGATCGAGTCCCGCCTCGCGCACATATTTCTCTGGTAGTCCGCTATTGCTCAGGCCCCAGATCGTGCCGGCGAGCGCGGCGACTGTATCCTCCGAGAGCCCCAACACCTTGCCGACCTCACGCACGGCGGAACGGCCTCTATAAGAAATGACGGTCGCCGCAAGCCCAGCGCGATCGCGGCCATAGCGCGCGTAGATATATTGAATCACCTCCTCGCGACGCTCGTGTTCAAAGTCCACATCGATATCGGGCGGCTCGCGGCGCTCGGGTGAAACGAAGCGCTCGAATAGAAGATTGATCTCGGTGGGATCCACATTGGTTATGGCGAGGCAATAGCACACGACGGAATTGGCCGCCGATCCGCGCCCTTGGCACAGAATGCCGAGGCTGCGCGCATAGTGCACGATGTCGTAGACGGTCAGAAAATAAGGCGCATAGTGGAGGTCCTTGATAAGCGTGAGTTCTTTTTCGATCGTGCTGCGAACTTTGTCCGGGATTCCGTCGGGAAATCGCCACGCGGCCCCCTCCCAGGTGATCTCCTCTAGATGGCCCTGTGGGGTTTTGCCTTCCGGCACCGGTTCGTCCGGATACTCGTATTTCAGTTCGTCGAGGGAGAAGCGGCAGGCTTTCGCGATCTCGACCGTGCGCTCTAGGGCGTCCTCATAGCCCTTGAAGAGTCGTGCCATCTCAGCGGGCGCTTTCAAATGCCGCTCTGCGTTGGCTTCGAGGCGAAACCCTACATCACTCAGCGAGCACTTTTCGCGGATGCAGGTGAGAACGTCTTGGAGCGGCCGGCGCTCAGGCGCGTGGTAGAGCACGGCGCCGGTCGCGATGAGCGGGATGGATGTGTGGGCGGCAATCTGTGCGGCGCGTTCGATCTGCATGCGGTCATCGCCGCGATAGCAGTGATGGGCACCAAGATAAAGTGGAGCGTTCAAGGTCTCTTTGAGACGCAGGAGGTCTTTCTCGAACTGCGCATCATTGTGGGTGTCGTCGCCGGGATTGTCTCTTGCTCTTAGCGCAATGAAGATCAGACCTTCCGCGTGTTCCGCCACATCGTCGAGCATGAGAACGCACTCGCCCTTCTCGGCGCGGCGTTGCCCTCGTGTTAGCAGGCGGCATAGCCGGCCATAGGCTGCGCGGGACGTGGGATAGGCGAGAAGCGTTGGGGCATCCTCGAGGATGAGCCGTGCACCGACGATGAATTGAATGCCGGCCTCCTTCGCCGCGATATGAGCGCGTACGACACCTGCAAGCGTGTTGGCATCCGCGACCGCGATGGCTGCATGGCCAAGCGCCGCCGCTTGTTTGACGAGTTCTTCGCCGTGAGAGCCGCCACGCAGAAAGGTGAAGTTCGTGGTGACGTCGAGTTCGGCGTAACGAGGTTCGGTGATAGTCGTCATGGGAGGCATGTTGTTTGCCCTACCGGCCGTTGGCCTGCTTGAGGGCTTGATTTTTGCCCTACCGGCCGTTGGCCTGCTTGAGGGCTTGATTTTTGCCCTACCGGCCGTTGGCCTATTTGAGGGCTTGATTTTTGCCCTATCGCGCTTCGCGCTACTTGAGGGCGGGTCATGGGAACACCCCATGCAGGAACCAGCGCGGGGGTGCGTCCTCGTGCGTCTCATCCCGTTCCTGATAAAGGCCCTCGCGGAAGACCCAATAGCGGCAGCCGTCTTCATCCTCGATGCGGTAGTAATCGCGCGTGCGCTGCATGGGACTGCCATCGAAGACGCGCCACCATTCGGGCGCGATACGCTCGGGTCCCTCCGCCTTGATCACGCGGCGGTTGACGCGCCGCCACGTAAAGTGGAGTGGCGGTCCTTCGGGGATCTCTGCCATCACAGTCACGCTTTCCGGTTTTGAGAGCAGGAGGGGCGGGCGCGGCGGCTTTTCTATAGAGAGGTTGTTCCAAGTGGGCAGAGTCGCAAAGGCGCTTTGCGTCATTTGTGCAAGCTCTGGGATGTGACTCTCTTGCGGGAACAGGCGGCGTACGGTGCGTCTGCCAAGACGACTGCCTAGCGCGTCGATAAGCTTTTCCGGACCGGGTTTGTGGCTCGCCGCACTCAGGGCCGTTTGCTCTGGGGGCAGATCTTCCACGGCAAGCGCGGCAAAGGTCATGAGATCGACTCCGAACCCCATATCGATCGTGTCGAGCTTCTCTTTCAGAAGTCGCACGAGATGTGCGGCCGTCGCCGATGGTGCGCTCAAACCGGCCTCGAGGGCGGTTGAGGAGCCGTCTGTGCGGGCGGTCCATAACACCACACGCCGGGCGCCAGCACCGGCACGCTTCAGCATGATGCAAAGCGCATCGGCAAGACGTTCAAGGCTGCCCAGGACTCCGTCATGAGAAATGAGCGGTTCGGCAAAGGAGAGTCGCGTCACGAAATCCGGCGCGGGCAGAAGCGGCGCGTGTTTTTCGTTCCGCCGCCCAAGCGCTTCGTCGAGGCGGCGCAAGACGTTTTCGGCCGCTTCCTTTGAGTGAAAGCGACGTTCGAGGCTGGCGCGTGGCAGGCCGTAAAGTTGGCCGATGCGTTTCAGCCCAAGCCGCCGCAAGAGAAGGACCGTGCCGGGTTCAAGGCGCAAGGCCTCAATAGGGCAGGGCGCGAGCGTTTCCGAAAGGCGCCCGGGCGCGGCGATAGACGGGGAGGTTCGTGCGAAGCGGGCCAAGGCCGAAGCGGCGCTGAGCGTACCGGCGCAGCCAAGCCGGGCGCGAAAACCAAGCCTCTCAAGACGGCTTTCAAGATCGGCCAGGAGCTCGGGCTCTCCACCGAAAAGATGCGCGATGCCGGTCACGTCGAGCCAGAGGCCGTCCGGGCCATCTACGTTGAGAGACGGGCTATAGCGGGAGGCCCAGCGGGCAAGGGACTCTAGGGTGGCCGCGTCCTTTTCTGGCGTGGCGGGCTCGGTGAGAAGCGCGGGGCAAATGGCCCGGGCATCGGCCAGCCGCATGCCGGAAATCAGCCCCTCCTGCTGGCAGCGAGCGTTGAGGGCTGTAAGCGTCAGCCCATGCGCATCGCTACCCACAAGCGCGAAAGGTTTCTTAACCGGCGGCGGCGCGTGGTTCGCGTGTACGCGCTCCCGCGTTAGCCGTTCGATCGGAAGATTCGGGAACCACACGCAGACCATTCGGCTCATGACGTACACCATGCGCGGCCTGCACATGAAAACCTGCGCCCTCTCTTATGGTTTGCCCTACCGGCCTTTGGCCTACTTGAGGGCTTATGGTTTGCCCTACCGCGCTTTGCGCTACTTGAGGGCTTGTGGTTTGCCCTACCAGCCGTTGGTCTACTTGAGGGCTTGTTGTTTGCCCTACCAGCCGTCGGTCTACTTGAGGGCTTGTAGTTTGCCCTGCCGCGCTTTTCGCACCTTGAGCACGATCCCCTTGCATGGCAGCCCGGCTGCGTTCGAGGGAGAGGCGCCAGCAGGCGGGACCAGGAGCGCTTTTGCCCAGATGAGCGCTTTCGCCGACATGAGTACCCGTGCCGAAGCTGGCGCCCGTATCGAAAGGGATATGGGCGCTAGCCTCCGTGGCGATCCGCCAGCGCGTGAGCGTGCCGGGCACCTTCGCCTCGCCATGGCCGGTGAGGAGAAAGCATGGCGTTCCGGCGGCGCGGGAGGCGAGCCCCAGACGCCGGGCGATAAGCGGAGTCTTGATCTCGGTTTGGGCTAACGCCGCGACCAGAGCGCCACTCTTCAGCCCTTCTTCCAGCGCCCAGGCGGCCTCGTCCGTATTGCGTGCTTCGACGACGAGGACACGCGCTGGGTCGAGTCCCGCTTTGAAGAGCCCGGGGCCGTAAGGCCGTCCCCATTCTTGAGCGTGCTGTCGTGTCATGCACCACAGTACGGCTCCCGAGCCTTGCCTCTGAATCTCGGCGATCACGGACAGGACAAGGCCAAGCCCCGCCGGCGTGTCCCGATAGGCATGGGGTTTGATTTCGTGCGTCCCCGCTTGTTGCAACGTGCTCAAAGGGCCGTGCAAAGCGGAAGAAGGCGGCGGCGAAGAGCAGGCGGTACGGGAAGGGGCCGCACCCGGCGCGGGGGGGATGCTTAAGGAGACGGGAACCTGTTCGAGCGCCCGGATGGATGTCCGCAGCTGCTCGATCAGAACCCTTCCCGTAAGACCGCCTGCTCTTTCTTCAACGTCAGACGACGGAACGAGGGCACTAAGATCGCCGTCTGGAACGTTGTTACGCATAACTGACACTCCACTCTTACTCATTACTCGTGCCAATATCGTTCCTGTTTTGTTCTTACTCCCGAGTCGGGTCAGAGTCAAGAATGGCGGGAATTTGTGTGTAGAAAATACACACTGCAGCCTTGAACCGACTAACAAAAGTGTGTATGTAATGTGTATCGCATCTCATACAAATCCGAAATCCGAAATCCGAAATCCGAAATCCGAAATCCGAAATCCGAAATCCGAAAAACCGAACAAAGGAGATAGCGATGAATGGATTTAGAAGACAGCAACTGAAACAGAGGATTTCGGGAAATGCTTTCCTCGAAAAATGTCATTCGCGCCTTAGAGGCGGACGGTTGGTACAAAGTTGGTCAAACCGGCAGTCATGTGCATTTCAAGCATGAGACCAAACGGGGAAAGATAACCGTTCCCCACCCGGTCAAAGATCTGCCAATTGGTACGTTAAAGAGTATTGAGAAGGCCTCGGGCATCAAACTCAGATGAAACTTGTCCCGACGGCCAGAGAGCAGGACAGATGGCAAGATTGTTCTATCCAGCCATTCTGGAGAAGGAACCGGACTCCGTTTTCGGCATCACGTTTCCAGACTTCCCAGGATTGGTCAGCGCCGGTGACGCGGCCGAAGAGGCACTCGTGAACGCACATGAGGCGCTTGCGGGCCATGTCGCCTTCATGATTCAAGATGGCGATGCCCTTCCTGAAGCGACACCAATTGAAGCTGTCAGTGCAGATCCTGACATCAGGGTCGTGGCCATTACTTTGGTCGGGGTGACGGTTCCAGGCCGCGCGAAACGCGTGAATGTAACGCTCGACGAATCCTTGTTGGCGGAGATCGACGAAGTTGCAGAAAATCGGTCTGGGTTTCTTGCCGAGGCAGCGCGTGCAGAACTTGCCCGTCGCACTGCTAGTTAGCACCGAAGAGTGAGCCAGCCCCCAGCACAGTCCGTTTCGGCCGAAGACTGGGCCCATGAGCGTGGGCAGAAATGGTGCGATCAGCTCGCCGCGATGGAGGCCACGCTCGATCCGGTCGACGCACCGTTGATCGATGCACTCGATCTGGATCGACCGCTTCGCATTGCTGAGATCGGCTGTGGCGGCGGAGGCACAACACTTAAACTCCTCCGTTTAGCCGAGCCGGGCAGCAGCGTGCACGGTGTCGATATCTCTCCTGCCCTGGTCAAAATGGCGCGATCACGCATCGCGGACGAATCGGACGACGTTGCCGTCCACATCGCCAACGCGGAGAGCGCGTCAGCGCCGGCTGGCCCCTATGACCGCTTGGTCTCTCGCTTTGGCATTATGTTTTTCGACGATCCTCAGGCCGCCTTTTCAAACCTCTCCTCTTGGCTCGCACCTCGTGGCCGAATCGCTTTCGCAGTTTGGGGGCCGCCGCTGCAAAATCCCTGGATGACAAGCCTTCGCGAGGCCATCTCCCAAGTTATGGACGTGCCCGACCCCGATCCCGACGCGCCAGGGCCCTTCCGGTATGCGGGGGGCGAAAAGCTGCTCGGTCTTCTGAAGGAAGCGGGCCTTCGTGATCTCAACATCCGCGACTGGCGCGGCCTAATTCCTCTTGGCGGTGGTGTTGCACCGAAGCCAGCTGTGGACTTCGCGTTCAGCGCCTTCTCACTCGGTGACCTACTTACGGAGGCCGATGGAGCCGCTATCGAGGAAGTTCGCAACCGCCTGACCCAGCGTTATACCGGCCACTTACAAAATGGGGGCGTTCATATGGAAGCCTGCGTCCATATCGTCACCGGCGCGCGCGACGCCTGATTGCCCAAGTCCTTTCCCGCGCTAAGACGCTCGTTTGGATTTCGCTAACCAGAATCACTGCACGCTCCTTTCAAAGTAGTGTCACGGGGTTTTTGTTATGCGTCTCCTCGGATTTCCCGCCGCCGCTGGGCTTGCGGCAGTCCTCATCGCTTTGCCGGTGAATCAGGTTTCGGCGGGGCTATTCGACTCGCTCACGTCCTCCCGGCCGCAACGGCCCCAGGTAGTCGGGCGACATCTCGTGTCCGTACCGCCTGGGTATCGGCCCGGCACAATTCTCGTCCAGTTCCGCCACGCCCGGCTTTACTACATTGTGTCGAGGGGTCGCGCCATCAGCTACCCAATCGCTACGCCCAAAAGCGAGGCGCGCTGGTCTGGCGAAACCTATGTCAGCGAAAAGCGCGTCAATCCTGGCTGGACACCGACGGCCGAAATGCGCCGGGAAAACCCAGACCTGCCGGCCTATGTGCCCGGCGGGCATCCACGCAATCCGCTGGGCGTCCGGGCTCTTTATCTCGGCAAAAGCCTTTACCGCATCCATGGCACTGACGCGCCCTGGTCAGTCGGACAGCCGGTCTCCAAAGGGTGTATCCGCATGTTCAACCAAGACGTGGCCGACCTCTATCAGCGGGTACCAGTTGGCACGCAAGTCGTCGTCACATGGTAAACTACAAGTAAATAGGAAGTAAGTATCAGGTTAATTGGAATAAAAAAACCTTGGAATTGCAGGATTCAGCGGCTTTTTCATTTACTGATTTTTTACCTTGGAGACTTCGACTTTCCAGTATCGATTTAACCTATGTCTAACGGGTGAATGCTAGTTTCCTCGTCAGGTTCCACGGGCCAAACGGAGTGCGGTGCGGGGCCAAAATTGAGAGTTTCCAATCTAATGGGAGAGTCAACATGACTTCTATCAAGCGTTTTCTGAATGACGAGTCGGGTGCTACCGCTATCGAGTATGGCCTGATTGCTGCTGGTATTGCTGTTGCGATCATCGTCGCTGTCAATCAGCTCGGCACCGACCTGGGCCTCCTGTTCTCGGGTATTTCCGGCGAAGTTACGACCAACACGCCGTAGTACTTTTCTTGAGGGGGTCCAGTCGTATGGCTGGACCCCCATTTTGCCATTACGAGCAGTTTGCACCGTCCCTTGGGGGCGGTTTTTTTGTGCACGCTTAGCTCTAAATCCTCCACAATTCAGGCATAATCCACGCCCTCGAATCGAAGGAGCGAGGCTTTGCCAATTTGGAGTTGGCGCATTAGGCGCCTGACCCTACTCGTGGCACTTATGGGACCTTGGGTTTTCGGCTCCGCGGCACCCGCGGAAGCGCATCCCCATGTCTGGGCCACGGTGCGCTCCGAAGTCGTCTTTGACCCCGAAAAGAAAATCACCGGCATAAAGCAGGCTTGGACCTTCGATGAGTTTTACAGTGCCATGGCGGTGCAGGGGCTCGACACCAACGCCGACGGCACCTACGGAAGAGACGAGCTAGCACCTCTTGCCAAGGTGAATGTCGAATCGCTCAAAGACTTCGATTACTTCACCTTCGTCAGACGCGATGGAGAGGACAACTTCCTGCCGCTCAACGGACCGGAGGACTATTGGGTTGAGTTTGACGGTACGGTGCTGACACTTCATTTCACATTGCCGTTGAATACGCCGCTCGAACCAGGCGACAACGGCGTGATACTCGATGTCTATGATCCTTCGTTTTTCGTCGCCTTTGGTTTCGCGGAGAAAGATCCTGTGAAGATTGCCGGTTCTGCTTTAGGTTGCAGCGCCAAGGTCGACGCGCCGGACGCGGAGGCGGCCGAAGACGCGAAGGCGCTGACCGAGTCGTTCTTCAGTCAACTTGGACCAGACTCCAACTTTGGCTCGCAATTTGCGCAAACCGTGACGGTGACATGCGACTAGCCGTAGTTCAGGCCGTCCTCGGCGCGCTCGCGTTTTTCGTATTCGCCATCGCCCCCTCAACGCAGACGCAGGCCCAGGCGCCGCAATCGCCCCCTGCGGCTTTCGGTGCTCCCCCGAGCGCAGCGGAGGCGCAACGGGCTCCCACTCAAGCGCCGCTGAGGGCTGAAGGGACGTTCGCCAGTCTGCAGGCCTGGATCATCCAAACTCAGCAGAACCTGTTGCGGCCGATCGCGACGACGATCAGGAAGCTCAAAGAGGGCAATGCCTGGCGTGCGGGGTTACTCCTTGCCGGGCTCAGCTTCATCTATGGCATTGTCCATGCGGCGGGTCCCGGACACGGTAAGGCGATCATCTCGTCCTACGTTCTCGCGAACAGGGAAACGGTCAAGCGGGGCATTCTCATCTCGTTTCTCGCTGCGGCCGTTCAAGGCCTGATGGCGGTCGCGCTTGTGGTGGTGCTGATTGTCGTTCTCAAGGGGACCGGGCTAGAGGTCAATAAATGGGTCACGCAATTGGAGAGCGCCAGCTACGCTCTGGTGTTCTTGGTTGGGCTCTCGCTTCTGGTATCGACCCTGTGGAGGCTCTTTCGCCGGGGAGGGGGTGCAGAGGTAGCCTCAGCACATGCTCACCACCGCCATGACAGCGCCGTCCACGCACATCACCATGCCCATGATCACGATCATCACCACCATGACGGCCATGGTCACAAGCATAACCACGACGACCATCATCACGATCACGACCATAGCCACAGTCATGACCACGGCCACCATCATCACGGTCATGAGTGTGGTGATTCATGTGGCCATATCGTCGATGTGAATGAGATCGCTCAGCCTATGACATGGCGGAAGATCTGGGCCGTCGTTTTGTCGGTTGGGATCAGGCCGTGCTCCGGCGCGGTTCTCGTTCTCGTTTTCGCGTTGGCGCAAGGATTGTTTTGGGCTGGGGTGGCGTCGACCTTCGCCATGGCGCTCGGTACGGCGATCACTGTTTCGGTCCTCGCCACACTTGCGATCGGTTCCCGGAACGTCGCGCTTGCCATTGGCGGCGAAAATGCACGGTGGACCGAGGCTGTCTGGACGGTCTGTGCAATCGGCGGTGCCCTGCTTGTGATGACGATTGGGCTGCTGCTATTCCTTGCCTCGCTCGGTCCTGTGCGGCCCTTCTAGCAGGCTGCACGGTCGAACAATTTCTAATTGTATTCAAATTGTGGTTGCGGTGTCGCTTGCGCCGCCCCAAATAAGACCCGAGTAGCTGGCTAACGGCTCCACGCGTTCTGTACGGAGGAGAGAAATGACGCTTCAACTCGGCGATACGGCCCCGGACTTCGAGGCCGACACTACGGAGGGCCGCATTCGGTTTCACGACTGGATGGGCGATTCATGGGCTGTGATATTCTCGCACCCCAAAGACTTCACGCCGGTCTGCACGACCGAGCTGGGCTATATGGCCCGCATCCAACCCGAGTTCGACAGACGTGGCGTAAAAATCATTGGCCTCAGCGTCGACCCGGTCGAAGCGCACCAAAAGTGGAAGGCAGATATTGCGGAGACGCAAGGCGCCGAACCCGCCTATCCCATGATTGGCGACACCGATCTGGCCGTTTCGAAGCTCTATGGAATGCTACCGGCGGGTGCGGGCGAGACGTCCGAAGGGCGAACGGCCGTGGACAATCAGACTGTCCGCAACGTCTTCATCATCGGGCCAGACAAGAAGATCAAGCTTGTCATGGTTTACCCCATGACGACGGGCCGCAACTTCGACGAGGTCTTGCGGGTTATCGATTCCATGCAGCTGACGGCTAAGCATCGTGTAGCGACCCCTGTCAATTGGAAGCAAGGTGACGACGTGATCATCGTGACGTCTGTGTCCGATGACGAAGCCAAGACCGTCTATCCAGATGGCTGGCAGACGCTGAAGCCTTACTTGCGGATTGTGCCGCAGCCGAAGGACTAGGCGAGTTGCCGTGGGTGGGCGGTATTGGTCCTGCCCACGGCCCTTCCCAGGGTCAGTCTGATGGGTTTCCCTCCAACACCAGCGCTCACCGTAGATTGTGTGGTCTTCGATCCACAAGGGCGTGTTCTGCTCATTCGCCGGGGTAACGAGCCCTTCAAGGGTCGCTACGCACTGCCCGGAGGCTTCGTAGATGTCGGTGAGTCCGTTGAAGACGGGTGCCGTCGGGAGCTCCGTGAAGAGACGAACTTAGAGGTGGGAGACCTTTTGCTCATTGGCGTGTATGCCGATCCCGACCGGGACCCGAGAGGGCACACAGTAAGCGTCGCCTATTTGGCGCAATTGACGACGCCCGCTGATCCGCGTGCTGGCGACGATGCGGCAGCGGCGGAATGGGTCGAGGATTGGCGTGCCCAGCATCTTGCTTTCGACCATGCGCAGGTCCTCGAAGACGCGGTGAAATTCCGCGCCGCAATCTCACATGACTAGGCGAGGCTCGTACGATACTCTATCTACGGGCATGCCTTGAGAGGCTAGCGCGAGGAGTGCGCCTATGAATCAGAGCCCGCTAGCGGACGCCTTTACGAAATCGTTTGACTGCCTTGCCACGCCGTTTGGCAAGATCGGCGTGCTCTTGGTCAATCTCGGCACGCCGGACGACACCGATTATTGGTCGATGCGGCGCTATCTCAAGCAGTTCCTGTCGGATCGCCGCGTGATTGAGGTGAACCCGCTTGTCTGGTGGCCAATTCTCAACGGGATCGTTCTGACAACGCGCCCCTCCAAGAGCGGAGAAGCCTATCGCTCGATTTGGAACGAGGAACTAGACGAGTCGCCCTTGCGGACCATCACGCGATCCCAGGCCGAGAAGATTGCCGATGGGCTTGGGCACCGGGACGAGGTGATCGTGGACTGGGCCATGCGTTATGGCAGTCCGAGCATCGCCGACCGCGTGCAGGCGCTGGTGGAGCAAGGCTGCGCCAAGCTGCTCATCTTTCCGCTCTATCCGCAATACGCCGCCGCGACAACGGCGACCGTCAACGATACGGTTTTTGACAAGCTCAAATCGATGCGCTGGCAGCCAGCGCTGCGCACCGTGCCGCCATACCCGTCCGATCCGGTCTATATCGAGGCGCTTGCGGACTCGATCCGCGACCATCTTGCGACGCTCGATTTTGAGCCAGAAGTGCTCGTCGCCTCCTATCACGGGTTGCCCAAAGAGTATGTAACGAAAGGCGATCCGTATCAGTGCCAATGCATGGACACGAGTGATGCGCTGAAGGCGGCGCTAGGGCCGCTTGGCGACAAGCTCATGACGACATTTCAATCCCGCTTTGGCCGGGCGGAATGGCTGCAGCCTTACACGGATAAGACCGTTGAGGCCCTTGCGCGCGACGGCGTCAAAAGCATGGCTATCCTCACACCAGGCTTTGCCGCCGATTGCGTAGAGACCTTGGAAGAGATCGATGGCGAGGCCCAAGAGATCTTCCTTGAGAATGGCGGGGAGAATTTCAGCTTTATTCCTTGCCTGAATGACTCGGACGGCGGTATTCGCGTCTTGCTTCATCTCGTTGAGCGCGAGCTGAGGGGTTGGGTCGACTAGAGGGGGCGGAAGCCGATGTTTCGTTCTGCGTGCTTGAGCGTTGCGCTCTCCGCACTGTTTTGTGCTGGCCTGACGATCAGTCCCACAGCGATGGCTCAGGAGCGCTGGGCCTTTATCGATGTCGTCGGCGCGCCGGGCGATGGGGAAGAAGCACTTGAAAACGCCCTGTCGAACCAGTTTCTCAATCGCGGTTTCACCGTCACGATGACGCCTGCCGCGCAAGCCTATGAGATTCAGGGCATGGTGCGTTTGTTTCCAGCAGGCCGTGGCGAGGAAACGATCAGGATTGATTGGACGGTCTTTGGTCCTGAAGGCCTACGACTTGGCAACGTCACGCAGACCAATGTGATTCCCAAGGGGTCTCTTGATGGGCACTGGGGTACCGCGGCTGAGGCTGCGGCGTCTGCGGCGGCCCAGGACATCATGCAGTACATCGCTCAGTAACCACTATGTCCATTACGCATGACTACATGGGACCATGCTTCCGGTTGACCCCTTAAATCCGTCTCCCGCCACCCCATCTATGATGTAATTGTTGGCACGAACTCGGCTTCATGGGCTGAGTGTGTAGTGAAGCAATGACGCCCGTGCGCATTGGGGAGGATGCCGGATGTTCGGTTTCGATATTTTTGTTCTTGCTCTGCTGGTCCTTTTCGTCGTGATGGTCATCTCGGCGGTGAAAGTCGTGCCACAGGGCTTCAACTACACAGTCGAGCGCTTTGGGCGGTACACGCGCACGCTCACACCGGGTTTGGGCCTGATCATTCCATTCATCGATCGTGTTGGACGCAAGCTCAACATGATGGAGCAGGTGATCAACGTGCCGAGCCAAGAAGTGATCACCCGGGACAATGCCATGGTGCGCGTTGACGGCGTGGCATTCTTCCAGGTTCTCGACGCGCCCCGTGCTAGCTACGAGGTTACCAATCTCGAACGCGCTATTCTGAACCTCACCATGACCAATATTCGTACGGTGATGGGCTCGATGGATCTGGATAAGCTCTTGTCGGAACGCGACGAGATTAATCACCGGTTGCTTACCGTGGTTGACGATGCGACCCATACTTGGGGCGTGAAGGTGACGCGCATCGAGATCAAGGATATCGAGCCGCCGCGAGATCTTGTGGATGCTATGGCGCGTCAGATGAAGGCAGAGCGTGATAAGCGCGCAGCGGTTCTCACCGCTGAGGGCGAACGTCAGGCCGAGATCCTTGCGGCAGAAGGCGAGAAGCAGGCACAGATTCTTGCCGCCGAAGGCCGTCGTGAAGCGGCGTTCCGGGATGCGGAGGCGCGCGAGCGCGAAGCCGAAGCCGAGGCTCGTGCTACGACGATGGTCAGCGAAGCGATCGCGTCGGGAGATATGCAGGCGATCAACTATTTTGTGGCCAATAATTATGTCGGTGCACTGAAGGCTTTAGCCGAAGCGCCGAACCAGAAGGTCATGCTGATGCCGCTTGAGGCGTCTTCCGTGATCGGCTCTGTGGCGGGTATTTCAGAAATTGCACGCGAAGCCTTTTCTCGCGACTCATCGTCGGCGCCGGAGCCGCCCGTTTCACGTCCCGGTCGCGGCGGATCGGTGCCCTCGGTCTAGAATTAAGGCTTCCAAGGAGCCACCGCGATGTTGGAAACGATTGTCACTCTTGGTCCTTGGATCTGGTTGATCCTGGCAGCATTGCTGCTTGCGCTTGAGATGCTGGCGCCTGGCATCTTCCTCATGTGGTTTGGCCTCGCTGCGCTCGTGACCGGCGTGGCGGCCCTACGCTATGACATTGCGTGGCAGTGGCAGCTTATCTGGTTCTGCGGTCTGTCCCTGGTGACGGCGGTTCTCGTCAAACAGTATCTGCGGAAGAATCCGGGCGAGACGGATGCTCCCTTGTTGAACAAGCGCGCGGTCCAACTGGTTGGCCAAACCCTGACGCTGGTCGACCCGATCGAGAATGGACGGGGCAGCGTTCGGGCGGGGGACACAATCTGGCGTGTCGAGGGTCCTGCATTGCCGAGAGGAACGAGCGTCAAGGTCGTCGGTGCCGACGGGTCGATGCTGAGAGTGGAGCCTGCTGACGCCGAGTCCTAGACGGCGCTCGCTTAAGCCAGCTGCGATATATCGGAGATTTCACTGGGGATTGCTCCTGATACCGTGTCGCCAGCCCAGAGCCCAGTCGCGACCCGGGTGCGCCCTTGGCCGGTTACGTTTACGTCGGTGAAGCCTGCGTCCGTCAGCTTTTGGGCGACCATTTGGTTGGAGGCCATGCTCTGCAGCATTCCCAGCGTGATCGTGGCCCGGTAGCGCTTGCCCTTTTCGACGGTAAACTCAGACATCTAACCCTCTAAGCTGCATGGCACGTGGAGCGATGCTCCAAGACATGTTCTAGTTCGTGGCGAACCATTCTTCAATTTTGTCGCGAGACGGTTGATCGAGAAACAGCTCTAGTTTGGTGCGACGCCAGAGGAAGTCCTCTCCAATGCTCGCGTCCTCGACCGCCGCCACGTGCTCTAACTCTACCCGAGGCACGCCAGGTGCAATTTCCTGCGCAAGGGTTGGGTCCTTCTGGAGACTTGCGTAGAGTTCATCGATCTTGTCGCCGTAGGTGAAGACCCAGCGCTGACGTATCTGCTGCGAGATAATGTCGGGACCGCTATCCGCGCGGGCTTGCAAGGCCTTCCGGTCTAACGTGCCGCCATATTGTGGCACGCCCTTCGTCCAAGCCGGGCCCATGTCGAGGCCCATTGCGTGAAGCCGCGACAGGACCTGCTCGGCGGTGGCGCGATGCGTGGTCAGCTTGCCGCCTACCAGCGACAGGAAGCCGCCAGTGCCCTGTTGTGCCGTCTCAAGCGTTATTTCGCGGGTGATGCGGCTGGGGTCTTCGTCAGGCCGGCCATGAAGGGTTCTGAGGCCTGCCCAATCAAACACGATGTCTTGCATCGTTGCCGGGCCACCGGCGCGCGAGAAATATCGGTTGTAGGCCTCGAGAAGATAGGCCTTCTCGTCTTTTGAGCAGAAAGCGTGGCCCGGCGCTCCGCCTTGAGGAATATCGGTGGTCCCGATCATCAAGAAGTTCCCCGCGAGCCACGGAATGGAGAAGATGATGCGTTCGCCCTCATCCTGCAGCGTATACGCACAGGTTTCTGCAGGCTCAGGCATCGGCAAGACAATATGGCTGCCACGGACGAAGCGGATTTCCTGCGGTGAAGGCCCGTTGGGGATCATGGCGTCCAGCGCGCCGACAAATGGCCCCGCCGTGTTGACGATGAACCGCGCGTCGATCTCTGACGTGTTGCCGCGCTCCGAGACTGTCGCGGTGTAGCCGTTCTCTCGGGGCACGATGGCGGTTACCGCGCGGCGGTTGGCAACGTCCGCACCGCGCGCCCGCGCATCCAGGGCTGCGCTCAAGGTCAACCTTGCGTCGTCCGCATGAGCGTCGTGATAGTGAAGCACCGCCTTGAGGTGATCCTGGCGCAAATGGGGTAGGGCATTAACATCGCTATGAGAAAGTCTGCCGCTCCCGGGCATTTCGCCGCCAAGTGAGAGCAGGTCGTAGAGCGCTAGCCCTGTGTGCACGAACCAGGCGCTACGCTTTTGCCAATCGAAGATGGGCAGGAGGAATTTCAAAGGCGAAACGAGATGCGGTGCGGTTCTCAAGAGCCCGGCGCGTTCGTTTAAGGACTCGCGAACAAGCCCGAACTCCATGTGTTCGAGGTAACGCAGCCCCCCGTGGGCGAGTTTGGACGAAGCCGATGAGGTATAGCTCGCATAGTCCTCTTGCTCGGCCAGCATGACTTTCAGACCACGGCCGACAGCATCCCGCGCAATCGCAGCCCCATGAATCCCGCCCCCTACAACCAAAATATCGACTGAATTCGTGGTCATACGTTGTCGCCTTGATTTCGGCCAGCACCTTGGCCGAAAATCGGTTAGGGTTGCTGCGCGGGGGTGCGGGGGTAGTTGTTGCTTTCCCGTATCACTAGTCTAGTAGCAATTTGGAAGAGAATCGCGCGCTCCAGAGGGACAACATGGCCGACATTGTCATCGTCAATCCGCGTTTCGACATTTCTTTTTGGGGGTTTGAGCATTGCATGCCTCTGTTCGGAAAGAACGCAAATCTGCCGGTTGCCTGCCTTGGCTTGTTGGCAGCGCTGGTGCCCGATCATCATGATGTGACGCTTATCGATGAGAATGTCGAGGACATCGATTTTGATCGGCTGGGTCGCGCAGACTTGGTTTGTCTCACCGGGATGAGCATCCAGGGCGCGAGGCTCATCGAGATCCTTGCAGAGGTCCGGGCTCGTGGCGTTATGACGGTCGTCGGAGGACCCATGGCGACGGTCGAGCCGGAGGTTCTGGAGGGGCTAACGGACGTCCTTTTTCTCGGCGAAGCGGACGAGACCTGGCCTGAGTTCTTGGCGGCCTGGGAAAAGGGAACCCACAAGACTCGATACGAGCAGGCCGAGAAGACCGACGTTGCGAAACTGCCTCTGCCGCGCAACGATCTGCTTAAGGCCAACCGTTATATGTTTGGCAGTATGCAGATCTCTCGTGGATGCCCCTTCACTTGCGAGTTCTGTGACATCATCGTGACTTTTGGACGCCGTCCGAGGCTTAAGGAAAGCGCGCAGGTCATTGCGGAACTTGAGTCGTTTTTGAAGATCGGGCTGAAGATGGTCTTTGTGGTGGACGACAACCTGATCGGCAACAAGAAAGCGATTAAACCGATTCTGCGCGATATTGCCGAGTGGCAGCAGGCGCGCGGGTATCCGCTTACGTTGTTTACGGAAGCCTCCCTCGATCTCGCCGAGGACGAGGAGCTCATGGAACTCATGGGGCTCGCGAGCTTCCAGAATGTCTTCATTGGAATTGAGACGCCGAACGAAGAGTCACTCCGTGAGACCAAGAAGCTGCAGAACGTGCGTCCCAATGCGGGTTCTTTGGTCGACAGGGTGCATCGGATCCAGAACCACGGGATCGATGTATGGTGCGGCATGATCGTCGGCTTCGACAATGACGATACCTCGATATTCAAAGCCATCCCGCAGTTCCTCTCGCGGGCGCGGATCTCGACCGCTCTCGTGGGCATGTTGCATGCGATCCCAACAACCCCGCTCCACAAGCGACTGAAAGAAGCCGGACGGCTGAATAATGCCGAGGAGGCCGAGCTCTACGGGACCAATGTCGAGCCACTGGGAATGTCACGGGAAGAGCTGCGAGACGGCTTTATCCAAGTGATGCAGGAATCCTATGCAATAGATGCCTACTTCGAGCGACTCGATTCCCAGTTCATTGATCAAGATTTCAAGTTCACGGTGCACGAGTTGCCGTATTGGTCCAACTGGCGCTGGGCGTGGGCCAAGCGCGCCAGCCTGAACTACGTACGCTTTATTGGGATTGCTTGGCGTCTCTTAGGATTGGTGAAGGATCGCGTTCAGCGCGCCCGCTATCGCAGCCAGTTGGTTCAAGTGGCACGGAAGCGTTGGCGCGAACCACACATCTTGTTCATCTATGCGCTTAAGACGGCGACCCATTACCATTTTGCGGAACTTGCGCGCTCTATTGCTGACGTCGATCCTGAGACCGGCGCGATGTCGGACGCAGGGCGATCATTCTCGCGCGCGCGCAATGTAGAAGCCGAAGCCGCCGAAGAAAAAGACAAAGAAGCGATTGCCGCTTGAGCCGTTGTCGTTTCGGATGCGGCTCTTGCTATGCCACGCCGGCACGCAGCAAATCGTGGATGTGAACCAGGCCGACTGGCCGACCGTCCTCCACGACGAATAGAGCGGTAATGGCCGAGGCGTTGATGATCTCCAGCGCCGCACTCGCCATGATGCCGCGTGTCACGGTCTTGGGCGCAGGCGTCATAATGTCGGCCGCACGCAGGTCCAGCAGGCCATTACCCATATGCCGGCGCAAGTCGCCGTCGGTAATGATCCCCTGCAGGAGGCCGTCCTGACCCACCACCCCAAGGCAGCCCAACGCCTTTTCGGTCATCACCACGATGGCTTCTGACATCACCGTTTCGGCGTTTGTCAATGGCAGCTCGTGATCCCGGTGCATCAGGTCGTCGACGAATTTCAGGCGTGCGCCAAGTTGGCCGCCTGGATGCAGAACGCCGAAGTCCAGTGCTGTAAAGCCCTTGCTTTCGAGGAGAGCGATCGCGATAGAGTCGCCTAGAGCGAGCTGCATCATGGTCGAGGTGGTTGGAGCGAGCCCGTGCGGGCAGGCTTCCTTAGAACGCGGCAGGGCAAGCACGACCTCTGCTGCTTTGGCGAGCGTCGATTGGGCATTCGAGGTCACGGCCACAAGCGGCACGGCGAAGCGGCGCGAGTAAGAGAGGATGTTCTCTAATTCGACCGTTTCCCCTGACCAGGAAAACGCCAGGATCGCATCGTCCGCTGTGATCATGCCAAGATCGCCGTGGCTCGCCTCGCTGGGGTGGACGAAATAGGCAGGCGTTCCCGTAGAGGCGAGAGTGGCGGAAACCTTCACGCCCACATGGCCGCTTTTCCCCATGCCGGTTACGATCACACGGCCGCGACAGCCCCGCAGAATGTTCAGCGCCGAGGCGAAGTTCTCCGAAAGTTCGGTCGCCAGCGCCTCCCGTAAGGCGCTAAGCCCTTGCGCCTCAAGCTGTAGCGTGCGCGTCGCTGACGCAACAGCTTTGCTGTGATCGTCGTTGGCAGCTAGATCGTGTTTCAACCCGGCGGACATAGGCAAGTGTTTCCCCTCTTTGCTGCGCAATTCTAGCACGGAATAAGGCATTGAAAGGTCGGGCAAGATCGTTTTCCAACCCGTTTTTCGAGGCCTTTTCAATGACCATTTTGGGACGCCGGTAAACGCCTCATTAACCCTGTCTCGCCTAGGCTCGGTAGGTCAACGGGTTCAGGTGCGGAACTCTCGCTGCCAGGAGCTCTTAGCACAAGCCCAAGTCCGATCGAGGTGCGTCCTTGCCGCGTCGCCAAACGTCCAGCGCAGCGGGCGTGCTCGCTGCCACTTTGCTTGCCGCTGTTGTCGCTCCCGCTGTGGCGCAGGACGCTCCCGGTTTGCGCGGCAGTCTCGGCTCGCCATTGGGCGCGACTAACTTGCTCGCGACGCCTCCACAGTCCGGCGCAGTTCCTCTTAGGGGCGGCATCCTAGATGGGCCGGACGACGGCAGCGCGGTTCTTGGCGGAACCGGCCAAGACGGCCTTGCCAACGATCTTGCGCCGGCTGCGGCGGGAGGCGAGCCCCTCGGCGGGCTGGGCGATGACGCCACGGCGGCCGGTTCGCCGCAGGACCCTGCCGTCACGGCGACCAACGAACTCCGCCGTTCCACAGTAGACCCCGGACTTCGCGGCACTGTCGTTTCCGAAGAGGCCGTCCCCGGATTTGGTATCGATCAGGGTAGGGCAGAGCCGCCTGGAGAAGAGGGTCCTTTTGGTACGCCTCTCCTAACGCCACTTCGGAACGATATCTTGGACATCGACCCTGCAGAGGATCCTCTTGGGTTGCGCGTGCGCCAACTCGATCCGTTTATTCCCCTCGGCACGCGCCTTGGCAGCTTCATTCTATTTGCCGAGGCGGAGATTGGAGGCATCTTCACAGACAACGTTCTCGCATTGCCGGATCCAACTTCCGACTACGCCTTCGAGTTTGCACCGGAAGTAAGACTCGAATCCGATTGGGAGCGGCACGCCTTTTTTGCTGAGTTCACGGCAGACCGGAGTTGGTACAACACCTTCTCAGTGGAGGATGACAGGATCTATGCGGCCCTGCTACGCGGGCGGCTCGATGTCGGCGCGCGCACGAACCTTGAGCTTGAGTTGGGTAAGGCCCAGACCCAGGACGGACGGAATGCGATCAGCATTACCAACGTCTCGGGTTTTCAAACCAACGTTCAAGAGGAACAAATCTCTGCTGCGGTCCGGCACAATTTCAATCGACTGACGGTCGAGGCAGAAGGGAGCATTTCCACCTTCGACTATGAGGACTTGACCGGCACTCAAGCCGCCTTCGCGGATTTGACGGGTCTGACAATTCCCCAAGCCGACGTTCGAGACTATCAAGAGAACGAATTGACCTTGCGCGGAACGTACGAGTTCAATCCCGGCCTTTCGTTTTTTGTCGAGGGAGAGATCGCCCAAGACATCTACGAGCAACCGGTCACAACGACTGGCCTCACGCGCGACTCGAGTGGTTTTGCGGCCCTCGCGGGCTTTGAGTACGCGGTCAGTGACGCCTTTTACGGGAACATCAGTGTTGGCTGGGGTGAACAAAACTCCATCGCCGAGGACACCGCCTCAATTGAAGGGGTTCTGTTCAACGCGGATCTTGTTTGGATGCCAACACCCATGACGCTTGTGGAGTTTCTTGCCAGCTCATCGGTCGAGACCGCCAATACAGTCGACTCGCTGGGTGCCATTTCCCGGAGTTACCGGCTTTCCCTGCAACAGGCTTTCTGGCGGTATCTCGTCGTTGGCGGCTATATCAGCTATGACGTTGCGGACTATGTCGACAATCCGCTGGTGGACGAACGGCTGAGAGAGGGCGTCACACTCGAGTACTTCTTCAATCCGCACATGTCGTTCTATTCGCGTTACGAACACACGGACTTTTTCTCAACCAGCCGGTTCAGCGAATACACGGAGAATGAGTTCCGAGTTGGTGTGCGCATCCGAAATTAGGGTCGGCGCGGGTCAGAGCAATTTCTTTATCTCGGCGACAACGGTATCGCGAAGATCGGGCCGGTCGAGTGCGTACGCAACATTGGCGGCGAGAAATCCGGTCTTGGATCCGCAGTCGAAAGCGCGTCCTTCGTACTCGACCGCATAGAACGGTTGAGACTCCAGAAGGGTCAGCATCGAGTCCGTTAGCTGGATTTCGCCGCCCGATCCTGTGCCCTGTTGGGAGAGTAGATCAAATATCTCGGGCTGCAGGATGTAGCGACCGAGAATTGTCAAATTGGACGGCGCGGTGCCTGGCGCGGGTTTCTCAACCATGCCTGTGACAGGGAAGACATTGCCGTCGGCCTCTCCAGTTGCGACCACACCGTAGTTTTGGGTTTGATCGTCGGGCACGGGCTCGACCGCCAGAATGTTACCGCCATGTGCGTTGTAGACGTCGAGCATCTGCGCAAGGCAACCCTTGCCAGGGGCTTGAACCAGGACGTCCGGCAGGATAACCGCGAACGGCTCGTTACCGACGATCTCGCGCGCGCACCAAACCGCGTGGCCGAGCCCCAAGGGCGCTTGCTGGCGCACGAAGCTCGCGGCACCTGCCTCGGGAAGACACTCGGCGAGGATCTCTAGCGCGGCCGTCTTACCGCGCGCGGCCAACGTTTCCTCAAGCTCCGGCTGACTATCAAAATGGTCCTCGATGGCACCCTTATTGC
The DNA here is from genome assembly GCA_039177935.1 of Pseudomonadota bacterium. Classification (GTDB taxonomy): domain Bacteria; phylum Pseudomonadota; class Alphaproteobacteria; order Rhizobiales; family Methyloligellaceae; genus Methyloceanibacter. The sequence continues at coordinate 49,136 of JBCDFN010000016.1, forward strand.
GACCGGTGACGAAGACCAGATGCTCGATTCCGGCCTCGTGAGCCTCGTCGACCACATGTTGGATCAAGGGCCGGTCCACCACGGTGAGCATTTCCTTCGGCATCGCTTTGGTGGCGGGCAGAAAACGTGTACCTAGGCCGGCTACGGGGAATACTGCTTTGCGAATGCGGGCAGGCATTGGTTCCTCTCTCGAAGCTGTAGGCTGGACCCGGACAGGGTTCGGGTGCAGGAATGCGGATGCCAGGCCTACCCAGACTGGGGCGCTTAGCAGTCCCTAAACCACCTTGCGATAGCACAGAATAGGTAGTGTAAATCGCAGATTTTCGGGAATTGAGCCCATGAGTGTAGTTGTCACAGGCGGCGCGGGATACATCGGCAGCCACATGGTCTTGGAGCTTCTGGGCACGGGCGAAGACGTAATCGTCCTCGACAACCTGTCGACCGGTTTCCGGTCGGCCGTGCCAGAAACAGCCCGGTTCGTCGAGGGTAATGTCGGCGATACTGAGTTAGTGGGTCAGCTGCTCACTGAGGACGCGATAGATGCGATCCTCCACTTTGCTGGATCGATTGTTGTGCCGGATTCGATCACTGATCCGCTTGGCTACTACGGCAACAATACCTGCAACTCGCGCAACCTGTTGAATTGCGCGGTCGATGCCGGTGTCCCGCATTTCATTTTCTCATCCACCGCCGCCGTTTATGGCGAGCCGGATAGGACGCCTATCGGCGAAGACTCCATGCTTCGGCCCATCTCGCCCTATGGCAGCTCGAAGTTGATGACAGAGATGATGCTTGCCGATACTGCGCGAGCACATCCCTTGCGCTACGTGGCTTTGCGCTACTTCAACGTCGCAGGCGCAGACCCTAAGGGCCGCGCAGGACAGTCCACGCCGCGCGCAACGCATCTCATAAAGGTCGCGTCTGAAGCAGCCGTTGGGCTCCGGCCAGGGCTCGATGTATACGGATCGGATTATCCGACAGCGGATGGAACCTGCGTGCGCGACTATATTCACGTCACCGATTTGGTTCGGGCGCATCTGGACGCGCTCCGCTACCTGCGGGCCGGAGGCGATAGTACGGTTCTCAATTGCGGCTACGGCAAAGGCTTCTCCGTGCTGGAAGTCGTAGACGCCGTAAAGCGGATCTCCGGTGTGGACTTTCCCGTTCAGTCCGTTGACCGCCGCCCCGGTGATCCTCCCGCGCTAGTCGCGAGTGCTAGCCGCATCCACAGCACACTCGGCTGGGTGCCGCAACTCAACGACCTCGATACGATCGTTGGCCATGCTCTCTCTTGGGAGCGTCATCTAAAGTCCCAGGGGGGATAGGGCTAGCACTTGGAACGGCTCCCGACCACCAATCCCGCCTTTTCAAGGTCATAGAGGCTCGCCACAATCAAATCATGGATTCGTTCGAAGGCCTTAGAAAATCGATGCTGGGAGCTTTCTCGCGGGTGCGACCGCAGCGACGGATTTGTCAGGCACTCGTACTCTTGGCCGCACTGAGTTTGGTTTGGTCGCCGACGACAGCTCTTGCCGACGCTGCGTCGGACTATAGGCGTGCAGTTGAGGCCAGCTTTGCCCAATGGATCGAAGGGTTGTGGCCGGAAGCTCAAGCAGCCGGGATATCGCGCGCGACGTTCGACAAGAACTTGAAAGGCCTCAAGCTCGATTGGTCGTTGCCGCAGCTTACGCCGCCGGATCCAGCCTATCCCGGCGGGCCCGCCTTGCCGGCGTCGATGAAACCGAAGCCGAAGCCGCAGGCCGAGTTTGGCGTGCCCCAGAACTATTTTAAGGCTCGGAGCCTGAATGCACTCGCCAATTCAGGCCGGGCCAAGTACCGGCAACTCGCGCCAACCTTAAAGGCCATCGAAGAGCAGTATGGCGTTCCGGCCAGCATCGTGCTTTCGATCTGGGGCCGTGAGACGGCTTATGGTCGTGCGGCACTTCCTCACGATGCAGTAACGGCGATCGCGACGCAGGCCTTCATGGGCCGGCGTGCGGATGAGTTCCGCCCTCAATTGATCGGTGCTCTCAAGATCATCGAGGAAGGTCACGCGACCCGCAAAATGATGAAGAGTTCGTGGGCTGGTGCCATGGGGCATACCCAGTTTCTGCCGGGCGATTTCGACGAGCACGGTGTGGATTTCGATGGCGACGGGCGCCGGGACATTTGGCGATCTGTGCCCGACGCCTTAGCGAGTGCTGGCAACGCGCTCCGTAGCCAGGGATGGGACGGCAATCAGCCTTGGGCCTACGAGGTGACGTTGCCCAAGAATTTTGATTGTACGCTTCAAGGCCCTGATCAAGCGCTGCCTATCCAAGAATGGATTGACTTGGGCGTTGAGCGCGTTAAGGGCCGTCCGTTCCCGAAGGATCGGCTTGGCGATTGGACGTTTCTTGTGCTGCCGGCGGGTATGAAGGGTCCGGCCTTTCTCGCGACGACCAATTTCTCGGTGCTCAAGCTCTATAATAACTCCGACGTTTACGCGATTTTCGTGGGCCACGTCGCCGACATGATTGCCTACAACTCACCTGTCCAGTTTGTCGGCACATGGCAACCGGTCGAGCGCTTCACGCGTGGTCGCATTCTCGACTTCCAAAAAGTTCTTGTTTCTCAAGGGCATGATGTTGGGAAAGTTGACGGCCTGGTCGGCTTCAAGACACGGCAAACCATCGGGAAGGAGGAAAAGGCGCGGGGACTGCCTTTAACGTGCTACCCGAGCCACGCCTTGATTAACCAGGTGCTAAATTAGCCTCTGTATTTGTAGACAAATCCGTAAGCGCGGGCTTGCCACGGTTTTGCCCGCCCCATTTGTTACGTTCCTAGGATGCAATCCATGAACTGTCCTAAGCTGTTGATTTCGTATGCCTTATCGGCTGGCTTGGCGTGCGCTGGCGCCGCCGTCCCGACTGCCGCCTATGCGGACAAGTTTCAGACCTGTGTGAAGGGTTTCTGGCCTTCGGCGAAGCGTGCGGGCGTTAGCCGGGCTATGTTCGATAAGGCGACCGCCGGCATCAGCCACGACAGCGAGGTGATCGAGGCAGCCAAGTATCAGCCCGAATACAAGAAGCCCATGGGCGAATATGTCGATCGGGGAGTCTCTCCAAGAAGGCTCGCAACGGGGCAGGAGCGGCTCGCTGAATACGGCCCGCTACTCGAACAAGTCGAAGCCAAGTATGGTGTCGACAAACATATTGTCGTGGCGATCTGGGGCCTCGAATCAAACTACGGCTCCAACAAAGGCGACAAGCACGTTATCCAATCGCTGATGACCCTTGCGTGTTCGGGCGTCAAATCGAAGTTCGCCCGTGGACAGATCAATGCGGCGTTCAAGATTATTCAGAACGGCGACACGGACACCGACAATTTCGGTGGATCGTGGGCCGGCGCGATGGGCCACACTCAGTTTATTCCCACGACCTATGCAGCCTATGCCGTGGATTTCGATGGCGACGGACGCCGCGATATCTGGAACACGATTCCTGATGCACTTGGATCGACAGCAGCCTATCTGAAGAAGTCACGCTGGATTCCCGGGCAGACATGGGGCTACGAAGTCAAACTGCCCAAGAGCTACACCGCGAAGAGATATAAGCGCGGCAAGTCTCGGACCTTGGCCCAGTGGCAGAAGGCGGGCGTGACGCGCGCTAACGGCCAGCCGTTTCCGCGCCCTGGCGACAAGGCGCAGCTGTTGTCGCCCGACGGACGAAACGGTCCGTCCTTCCTGGTCCTAAACAATTTCCGCTCACTGCTGCGCTACAACAACGCCGATTCCTACGCGCTCGCCGTAGGGCATCTGTCCGACCGGCTCGCGGGTCGTGGTCCCTTCATTCAATCATGGCCAACGAGCGAGCGGCGTCTCTCCATGGAGCAGCGCATGGAGCTGCAGCGCCGTCTCATTGCACTCGGTCATTTGGAAGGCGAGGTGGACGGTATAGTTGGCAGCGGCACGCTTGAGGGCGTTCGCTCTTATCAGCGCGCGAAGGGCTTGGCTGTCGACGGCTATCCCACGCAGACCATCCTGAAGAAGCTAAGGGTCGATGCGCCGACTTTGGCGCCAGTTGCGGCACCGCAGTCGACCGCGTCAATCCCTGCGGCCCAACCCGTGCCGGCTGGCGTTGCGCCACAGCAATATGTGCAGCCGCAGGCCGCTGCGCCCGCTCAAGCCGCCCCGGTAAACGGTGCGCAACAGCCTCAAGCTGTCCAGCAATACAGCCCGCCGCAAGGCGCCGCCCCCGGAGCGCCGCCTGCGCAGGCAGCCCTTCCTCAGGGGGCGCCGCAACTATTGGTGCCAGCACAGCCTCAGGCCCCGATGCCTCAGGGTGGGGCACCTCAGGCCATTCAGCCTCAAGCTATGCAGCCCCAAGCTATGCAGCCCCAAGCCATGCAGCCCCAGGCTATGCAGCCTCAGGCCGTTCAGCCCCAAGCCGCTCAGCCTCAGCCGGCTCCAGCCCAGTCGGTCCAGCCGGAGTATTCGCCGCCGGGTCATCAGTATGGCTACGCAATCATACCGATCCAGCCGCAGCCGGCCGGGACGATGCCGCGGCAGGCCGGACAGGCGGGCGCTCCTGGCTATTCTCGTAGTGCTGCGGAAGTGCCACCTCCGGCGGCGAATTAGTGCTATGAAGGGGGCCTGATGTCCTGCCAAGGGAATATCTGCATCCCCATGCGTCGTTTGATTGGTTCATTCGTGCTGCTGTTGGCGGCAACCCTAGTGCCCACAGGTTCAACGCCCGTGGCTGCACAGGATGCGCTCGCGCACCGAAGCTACATCACACCGTTTCCCAACGGCGACCGCTATCGCGTGGTCGTGCTTGGCGACGCCAGCGGCGCGGGGCTCTGGAATGGGCTCTATCGAACGTTTGAAGAAGACCCCACCGTAGATGTGCTGAACCAGTCCAAGAAGTGGACCGGTTTCACGGATCCCAAACGCTTCGATTGGAATGGGAAGATCGACCAAATCCTGAAGGACGGGACCTATCATGTTGCCGTCGTTCAGTTTGGCCTTGGCGAGTACAAGCCCATTCGCAAGGACGGCAAACTGCTGAAGGTCGGCACTGAGGAGTGGCGCGAGGCCTATGGCGACCGCGTGGGGACTTTTGTTCGCAAACTCCGGGGTGGGGGGCTGGGCGTCTACTGGGTCGGTTTGCCGGTCATGCGGTCGGCTGGAAACAGTGCTGCGGCGGAACGGCTCAATAGCGTGTTTCGCGAAAAAGCATTCGTCAACGGCGCTAAGTTCGTCGACACGTGGAAAGAGTTTGCCGATGAGAACGGCCTGTACGCCCCGGTTGGTACCGATGAGACTGGCAGGCGTCAACGCATGCGCGATCGCGACGGTTTCACCTCGCGCGGCAACCTGAAGCTGGCCAGGCTGATAAACAAGGAACTGAGCAAGGACATTAACCTCGCCAAGAAGGAACGCGACATTCCTCTTGCGGGCGATGCTGCTGAACAAGAGAAGGTCGCAAAGGGCCTAACAGCAGCACCGGAGCCCGTCGTTCGGCGCGCGCCAGAGGATGGTGAACGCAACGCGCTGCGTGAGGATCAGGTCGGCGACGTTAGCGTCGTTAGGCCAAACCGGGGGGCGGCCGCGCCGCTAGCCGATCCCGCGGGAGACCCGTCCACCAGCGGATCCCGTGACCCGCAAGTCATTACGTCTAATCTACCCGGCGGCTATACGGCGATTTCGTCCATCTCCGCCGTCTCAGACGTCACGTTGTCCTCGTCGCGGCCGCAATTGCCGCTGGCGCAAAGGCCCTATTATCGGGTTCTTGTTCGCGGAGAACAGCTGGAGCCAAAATCCGGACGTGCTGACGATTTTGCCTGGCCACCGAGCTAGAGAGTTTTCTTGGCTCCGCAAGCACTCCCGGCTTAAGAGGCGCCTAGGGTCTAACGCGGTAAGGTCGTCGATCCCATCAGATACGTGTCGATCGCGTGTGCTGCCTGCCGGCCTTCGCGAATAGCCCAGACCACCAAAGACTGGCCGCGACGCATATCGCCGGCAACGAAGATCTTGTCCCGCGACGTTCGATAGTCGACATCGTTCGCTTTGACATTGCCGCGCTGATCGAGATCGAGCTTGAGATCCGTGATCATGCCCTCCTGAACCGGATGCAGGAATCCCATGGCGAGGAAGACAAGGTCGGCCGGGATCGTGAATTCACTGCCCGGGACAGGCTTCATTTGCTCGTCGAGGCGAATGCACTCCAACTTCTCCAACTTGCCCTCGCCGATGAACCGGTTGGTCGCAACGCTGAAGTCGCGCACTGCTCCCTCGGCTTGGCTCGACGACGTACGGAACTTGAGTGGCCAGTGGGGCCAAGTCAGCGCTTTGTCCTCATGCTCTGGCGGTTCCGGCATGATCTCAAGCTGTGTAACGGCGGTCGCACCTTGGCGGAACGAAGTGCCAATGCAGTCCGATCCCGTGTCGCCGCCGCCAATCACCACCACAGCCTTGCCTTCGGCAGTGATGGAGTCAACATCACCAAGCGGTTCTCCGGAAACGCGGCGGTTTTGTTGAGGCAGGAACGTCATGGCGAAGTGCACGCCGTCAAGGTCGCGCCCTGGCACGTCGAGATCGCGCGGATGTTCGGAGCCACCGGCCAGAAGCACCGCGTCATGATCGCGTTCGAGGTCGCGGATAGCGACATCCTTGCCAACCTCCATATTGCAGTGGAAGGTCACGCCTTCCGCTTCCATCTGCGCGATGCGGCGCTCGACAATGGATTTCTCCATCTTGAAGTCAGGAATGCCATAACGCAGCAGGCCGCCCGGATGCTCATACTTCTCAAAGACGTGCACCTCATGACCAGCGCGCGCGAGCTGCTGAGCAGCTGACAGACCCGCGGGCCCAGACCCCACAATGGCGACGCGCTTGCCCGTCATCGCCTCGGGTGGCTGCGGTACGACCCAACCCTCGTCGAGCGCGCGATCCGCGATGGCACGCTCGATGGACTTGATCGTCACTGGCTCATCAATGATGTTCAGCGTACAGGCTGCCTCGCAAGGGGCCGGGCAGATACGGCCTGTGACCTCGGGGAAGTTGTTGGTCGAGTGCAGGTTCTGCGCAGCCTCTTCCCAGTCGGAATGGTAGACGAGGTCGTTCCAGTCCGGGATCTGGTTGTTGATCGGGCAACCCGTGTGACAATACGGAATGCCGCAATCCATGCAGCGTGCCGCCTGCTTCTTGACCTCCGCGTCGCCGGGATCGATCACAAATTCCTTGAAGTGACGCACCCGGTCAGCCGCTGGCTGATAGGCGCGGTCCTCCCGCTCGATCTCCAGAAATCCTGTTACTTTGCCCATTCGATTAGGATCTCCGCCCTAACTCATCTCATCCCTGCCAGCGCATCGGCAGTGCCGAGGCCTGGCTCTCTCATCCTAGCGCTACCGCTTATCTGCCGTTGCCGCGTAGGCCGATCTCGATCGTGTCGAGGCCATCCGTGTCAGCGGCCTGTTGGCGAGCCATCTCCTTGAGCGCACGACGATACTCGACCGGCATCACCTTAACGAACTTTGGCAGGTAGCTCGACCAGTTGCCCAAAATCTCGCGGGCTCGCGCCGAGCCAGTGTAGTGCAAATGGTTCTCAATCAGCTTGCGTAGGCGTGTTGCATCGTGCCGCGTCATGTCCGTGAGATCGACAAGCCCATGGGTTTCCAGATCGCCACCTTGATGCTGATCCTTTTCCATCGCCTCGTCTTCGCTTGGGATCGGCTCCAGCTCAACCATGGCCATGTTGCAGCGCTTCTCGAAGTCGTTCGTCTCGTCGAGAACATAGGCGATGCCGCCGGACATACCCGCCGCAAAGTTCCGTCCCGTCGGCCCGATCACAACAACGATACCACCGGTCATGTACTCGCAGCCGTGATCGCCTGTGCCTTCGACAACCGCCGTCGCACCGGAATTGCGGACGCCGAAGCGCTCGCCTCCAACGCCGTGGAAGTAACACTCGCCTGCAATAGCGCCGTATAGAACGGTGTTGCCAACAATGATCGACTTTTCGGGAACGATCCCTGACTCCTCGGGAGGCCGAACGATGATGCGTCCGCCCGAGAGCCCTTTGCCGACATAGTCGTTGCCTTCACCGACAAGGTCGAGCGTCACACCGTGAGCAAGCCAGGCCCCGAAACTCTGGCCAGCCGAACCGTTGAATCGGATCCAAATCGTATCGTCCAAGAGACCGGCATGGCCGTATCGTTTCGCGATTACGCCCGACAACATGGCGCCAGTCGAGCGGTCCACGTTCTTGATGGATAGATCGAGCTTGACGGGCTTCTTCTCTTCAATTGCAGGACGGCATAGTTCGATCAGCCGATTGTCGAGTACGGTCTCTAGACCGTGGTCTTGCCGCTCAGTATTGCTGATGGGGTGTTCTGCGGCGTTTTCTGGCTTGTGGAAGAGCTTGGTGAAGTCGAGGCCGCGCGCCTTCCAATGGTCGATCGCGTTCTCTTTGTCCAGCACCTCGGTGCGGCCCACCAGTTCTTCGAATGTGCGGAAACCGAGCGCGGCCATGTATTCGCGCGCCTCTTCGGCAACGTAGAAGAAGTAGTTGATGACATGCTCTGGAGCGCCGGTGAATCGCGCACGCAGGACCGGGTCTTGCGTGGCGATGCCGACCGGGCAGGTATTCAAATGACACTTGCGCATCATGATGCAACCGGCGGCGATCAAAGGCGCGGTCGAGAAGCCAAACTCGTCGGCGCCAAGAAGTCCGCCGACGATGACGTCGCGTCCTGTGCGCAGGCCGCCGTCGACCTGAACGGCGATACGGCCGCGCAGCCGGTTCAAAACCAGCGTCTGCTGCGTCTCCGCCAGCCCGATCTCCCACGGGGATCCGGCATGTTTGATCGACGTGAGGGGCGAAGCTCCCGTTCCTCCTTCGAACCCTGAGATCGTGACGTGGTCGGCCATGGCTTTCGCGACGCCCGCTGCAACCGTGCCGACGCCGACTTCGGAAACGAGCTTCACCGACACATCGCTGGCGGGGTTCACGTTCTTAAGGTCGTAAATGAGCTGCTTCAGGTCCTCGATCGAGTAAATGTCATGATGGGGCGGGGGGGAGATTAGGCCGACGCCCGGTGTCGAGTGCCGGACCTTGGCAATCGTCGCGTCGACCTTGTGACCAGGCAGCTGTCCGCCTTCACCTGGCTTTGCGCCTTGCGCCATCTTAATTTGGATCATGTCCGCGTTGGCGAGATATTCGGTGGTAACGCCGAAGCGGCCCGAGGCGACTTGCTTGATCGCCGAGCGCATCGAGTCGCCATTGGGCATCGGCGTGAAGCGATCCACTTCCTCGCCGCCTTCGCCTGTGTTCGAGCGGCCGCCAATTCGGTTCATGGCAATGGCGAGCGTGGTATGGGCTTCGCGGCTAATCGAGCCAAACGACATGGCGCCCGTTGCAAAGCGCTTCACGATCTCGATCGCAGGTTCGACTTCATCCAGCGGGATCGGCGCTTGGCCGATTTCGTCTGCATTCTTGATGCGGAACATGCCGCGCAAGGTCAGAAGCTCTTTGTCTTGCTGGTTCACGGCTTCGGCGTAGGCTCGATACTTCTCGGGAAGACTGCCACGCACCGCATGCTGAAGATCTGCGACAACCTGGGGGCGCCAGGAATGCGCTTCGCCGCGAATACGAAACGCATACTCGCCGCCAACCTCCAAGGCATTCTTCAGAACAGGCGCATCTCCGAAGGCCAACTTATGCCGGGCGACAGTTTCCCTGGCGATCTCCGTTAGTCCGACGCCTTCGATTTGGCTGTTGGTCCCGGTGAAATACCTGCCAACGAAATCGGACTTGAGTCCGACCGCATCGAAAATCTGTGCGCCACAGTAAGACTGATAGGTCGAGATGCCCATCTTGGACATGACCTTCAGAATGCCCTTGTTCACGGCTTTGATGTAGCGCGCGATCGCGTCGTCGAGCGTTACGTCCTCATCGATCTCCGGCAGCATCGACTCCAGAGTTTCAAAGGCGAGGTACGGGTTGATCGCCTCGGCGCCATAGCCCGCCAGCGTACAAAACTGGTTGATCTCGCACGCTTCGGCGGTCTCAACGACAAGACCGACAGATGTCCGCAAACCGCATCGAATCAAATGATGATGGACGGCGCTTGTTGCCAGCAACGAGGGCAGAGGAATGCGGTCGCTGTCCGTCGCGCGGTCCGACAGAATAATGATGTTGTCGCCTTCGAGAACGGCGGCTTCAGCCTGTTGGCAAAGCTTGTCGAGCGCCCCGGCCATACCGTTCTCACCATCCTTTGCGGGATACGTCATGTCGAGCGTGATGGTCAGGAACTGATTGTCGGCGACCGTGCCAATGGCACGGATACGCTCAAGATTCTCGTTGGTGAGAATGGGCTGCGCAGCCTCCAGGCGTTTGTCTTTCGACGTGCCTTCAAGGTCGAGTAGGTTCGGACGCGGGCCGATAAACGTCACCAGCGACATGACGAGTTCCTCGCGGATCGGATCGATCGGCGGGTTCGTCACTTGTGCGAAGTTCTGCTTGAAATAGGTGTGCAGCAGCTTCGGACGGTCCGAGAGCGCGGAAATAGGCGTGTCAGTCCCCATGGAGCCGATGGCTTCCTGGCCGGTTTGGGCCATGGGCAGCATCAGGAACTTGAGGCTCTCTTGCGAGTAGCCGAAGGCTTGCTGGCGGTCCAGCAGGCTGACATTGGGTCGTGCGGGCGGCACATTGGCTCTCGGCAGCTCATGCACCTGGATTTGAGTCCGGTCGAGCCAGCCCTGATAGGGATGCGAGCCCGTCAGCTCCGCTTTGACTTCTTCGTCGGAGATGATGCAGCCCTTGTCGAGATCGATGAGAAGCATCTTGCCGGGCTGAAGCCGCCACTTCTCGATGATCTTTTCTTCGGGGAAGGGCAGCACGCCGGTCTCCGACGCCATCACAACGAGCCCGTCGTCCGTTACGAAGTAGCGCGCCGGCCGAAGACCATTTCGATCCAGCGTGGCGCCGATTTGCCGGCCGTCCGTGAAAGCCATGGCGGCGGGACCGTCCCACGGCTCCATGAGGCAGGCGTGGTACTCATAGAAAGCCCGGCGCCTAGCGTCCATCAGCGGATTGCCAGCCCAAGCTTCGGGAATGAGCATCATGGCCGCATGGGCGAGGCTGTAGCCGCCTTGAACCAAGAACTCGAGGGCGTTGTCGAAGCAGGCGGTGTCGGATTGTCCCTCGTAGGAAATGGGCCACAGCTTTTCGATATCGTCACCGAACAGCGGTGACGACACGCTCGCTTGCCGCGCGGCCATCCAATTCACATTGCCCCGCAGCGTATTGATCTCGCCGTTATGCGCGACCATTCGGTAGGGGTGGGACAGTTTCCAAGACGGAAACGTGTTCGTTGAGAATCTCTGATGGACCAGCGCGAGCGCCGAACTGAATTTCGGATGGTGAAGGTCCGGATAGTAGGCGCCTAGCTGATAGGCTAGGAACATGCCTTTGTAGACCACCGTCCGGCATGACAGGGACACAATGTAAAAGCCGATATCGCGGCCGCCAGTCTCGCCATTGATCGTGTTGGAAATGATCTTGCGGAGTAGATAGAGCTTGCGCTCGAATTCTGCCTCGTCAGCGATGCTAGGGCCGCGTCCGATAAAGACCTGCCGATGGGCTGGCTCGGTTTCGACCACTTCCGGCGACAGTGTAGAATTGTCCGTCGGTATCGTGCGCCAGCCAAGGAGGGTTAAGCCCTCGGACTCGACCACGCGCTCGATAGTGGATTCGCAATATAGGCGCTGCGCTTGATTGGACGGCATGAAGATCTGTCCAACAGCATATTCACCCACGTCCGGCAGGGCGAACCCGAGCGGTGCGCAGACCTCCTCGAAGAAATCGTGCGGGATTTGAATCAGCATGCCCGCGCCATCACCATCACGCGGGTCGGCGCCCGCGGCGCCGCGATGCGTCAGATTCACCAGAATCTCGAGGCCATGCTCTATGATCTTGTGGGTCTTTTTCCCCTTCAGATCAGCAATGAAGCCGACGCCACAGGCGTCATGTTCATTGGCCGGATCGTAGAGCCCTTGAGCGCGCGGCAGACCATTTGCAGCCGACTCAAAGTGTCCTGGTATGAGCGCACGGGGTGCCATCTTCTGCATGAACTCTCGACCTCGCCTCCGGGGCGAGCATGTTGGGGTTGGGCCAATAGCCCTTTACCTCACCAGTATGACCGTATCGGCAGCAGTGAGGATTGGGCCCTGGGCGGCTAGCGTGCCTCTACGCTAGCGTAGGCGGCGATTTTTGGCTGTAGTCCACCTCCGATGAGGTGGTGTGAACAGCGCCGCGCCGCAGACTCTAGTACAAAGGTCAGCAAGCCTGTCCTATTTGGTCCCAAAATGCCAGATTTCCGCGGCGCATACAAGCGCAAGATTCACGATATAGCGGTGTTTGGCGTCTATGGGCGCGCGTTGATGGAACCAGGTTTACGTACCTGTGACACTTGGGGATCACGAAAAACTGGCGGAGGCGTGATTTGACCGGAGCGCGAAATCGCGGCCCACTTCGCTTGCAACCTCGACGATTAATGGTCGGATACGTTTCCGGCCGATTGTCACTCCTTAGACACAACCTCAACCCCTTAGTAAGGATTAAACATGACCCACTATTCCAAGTCTCTCTCTGGCGTTGCTGTGGCTGGCGCGTTTGCCGCCGCACTTGGCCTTGCCGCTACGACGACCCCGGCTTTTTCCGCGGACGAACAAGAGAAGTGCTTTGGCGTTGCCAAGGCCGGCGAGAACGATTGTGCCGCAGGCGCCGGCACGACCTGCGCCGGCTCGTCCACAGTCGACTATCAGGGCAATGCGTGGAAGCTCGTTCCCAAGGGATCCTGCACGACCATGGAACTGCCTGGCGACCGTAACGGCAGCCTGACCGCGCTTGATCGCGACAACCCGCCTGCGTAAGGGCAATGTCGCGTCCTGCGAACTCCGGCGAGAGCCCGATTCCGCGTACTAGCGGAGTCGGGCTTAAGCCTGAGCACTATCGGGATATTCTCGATAGTGCCCCCGATATCGGCTGGTTCGAAATCCATGCCGAAAACTACATGGGTGCTGGTGGTCCGCCCCATGCCTATTTGACGGCGATCCGGGAGCATTACCCCATCTCGCTGCATGGCGTGGGTCTGTCCATCGGTGGCGCCGGCCCGCTCGATGAAACGCACCTTGCCCGGTTGGGCGCACTCGCGGACCGGTATGAGCCCGCCTTGTTCTCGGAGCATCTGGCTTGGTCAAGCCACGATACGGTGTACTTAAACGATCTTCTGCCTCTGCCGTATACGGACGAAACACTCTCGCGTGTTTGCGAGCACGTCGACCAAGTCCAGAACGCCATGAAGCGGCAGATGCTGTTGGAAAATCCGTCCACGTACATTGCCTATGCCGAGACGACCATGCGTGAAGTCGACTTCTTGCGCGAGATCGTGCGCCGGACTGGCTGCGGACTCTTGCTCGACGTCAACAATGTTTTCGTTCAGGCGGCCAATCATGGTTTTGGCGCCGACGATTATCTAGATGACTTTCCCATGGAGCGTGTCGGCGAAATCCACCTCGGCGGACATGCAGAGGATTCGGACGAGGACGGTTCGCTCCTCCTTATTGACGATCATGGGCGCGCCGTTGCCGACCCTGTTTGGACGCTTTATGCCCGCACCCTTGAGCGAACCGGCGCTGTGCCGACACTGATCGAATGGGACAACGACGTTCCGGATTGGCCGACACTCCTCGCGGAAGCCAAGCGCGCGGACCGGCTGCTCGCCGCACAGACAACGGCGCCAATGATCGAACTCTTGGACGCGCGATGACATCCGACGGCATTCAGCGTGAGGGTGCTTTTGCCCATGCCATTCTCGATGCGGAGGCTGCCGTCCCGGTCGCCTTGTTGCATCGGGATGGTCGAGCGCCCGCGCGTCGGTTCGCCGTCTACCGCAACAACGTTTACGCCGGGCTCATCAACACGCTGGAGGGCCGGTTTCCAGCCACGGCGAAACTCGTCGGTGAGGATTTCTTCCGGGCCATGTGCCGCGAATATGTGGAAGGGACGCCGCCCGTCTCGGCGGTCCTCATAAATTATGGCGCTGATTTCCCTGACTTCATCGGCGGCTTTCCGCCGGCATCGGCGGTTCCTTATCTTGCCGACGTGGCGCGGATCGAATGGGCTTGGCATGCGGCCTATCATGCGGCCGACGCTGAGCCATTATCTCAGGAAGCGCTGACGGTGCTCGGCGCCCGTGCTGAAGCTACCGCATTCAAGCTACATCCTTCGGCGAGCGTGGTTCGGTCGCGCTATCCAGTGATCACCATCTGGGAACTCACGATGCGGGATGGAGAGAATGAGCCGGTTCGCTTGCCGGCCGGTGGCGAAGACGCGCTGGTGTTACGTCCAGTCCTCCAAGTGGAAGTCCGACGTTTGCCGCCTGGCGGCGCGGCATTCATTGATGCGCTGATGGCAGGGCAAACGCTGCAGGACGGTGCCGTTGAGGCTGCAAGTCACGAGCCGGCATTCGATCTTGCGGCAAATCTCGCCGGTCTCATGCGCAGCGGTGCGTTGGTGGGAACGCGTTAATGCTACTTTAAATAGTTTCGCTCAACTTAGGATCGTCACAACGCCCTGGCGCTCTTACTCTCCCATTGGAGCGCATCCGACTAAGCAAATGGTAGGGCGTTCCTCGCATGAGGAGCGCCCTACCTTTGTTTCCTGTCGCCGACAGGGGCGGGCAGCCTTACGCCGCCTGATTATTGATCGCCGTGTTGTCGCTCGTGCCGTTCTCGATCGTCTTGGGCGTGTCGGACTTCGTCGCGATGTCGATGGTCCGCGGCTTCATAGCCTCAGGCAGCTCGCGCACGAGATCCACGTGGAGAAGGCCGTTCTCGAGGCTTGCGCCTTTCACGACCACATGGTCGGCGAGTTGAAAGCGGCGCTCGAAGCTGCGGGCTGCAATACCCCGGTGCAGGTAGGTCGAGTTCTCCTGCTCGGCGCGCTTATCGCCCCGAATTGAGAGCGTGTGCTCCTTCACCTCGATATCGAGATCACTATCGCTAAAGCCCGCCACGGCCATGCTGATGCGATAGTCGTTCTCGCTCACCCGCTCGATGTTATAGGGCGGGTAGGCCGGCGCATCGCCTTCATACGTGTTCAACGTATCAAGCAGCGAGCCAAGCCGGTCGAAACCGACAGTGGAGCGATAAAGGGGGGTTAGATCGTAATGCCTCATGTCACATCCTCCTGATGAAGCGATATGGTGGGACGCCCGCTCCTGGTGCGGAGCCGAGCACTGGATCGCAAAGCCATTTGGCCTTTGCGCCCTTGGGATATAGGGTCGCCGAATTAGCGCTTCAAGAGGGTTAGGACGCTGAACTATAACGCTAAATCCCGAACTGCTTTGTGCTGGGCGAAGACGGGACGAGCGCGCGATGGAACGGCATTGTTGCCGGTGGGGCCATAGTGGCTATACCAAGGCTAAGGTGGTTGTAAGCTCGCGCTGGCTGACCACCTCTTCATTTTGGCGGGATTACACGGCACTTTAAGTTTCGATGGCACTTGTTTCGACACCTAAGAACCCTGTCCCCCTCGGGGCAAACACGGGTTATCTCGACGTGCGCAAAGGGGTCAAAGTCCGCTTTGCAAGCTGGCAGTCGGCCTTGCAGCAGCGTGGCGGGACGGTGTGCATCTTTCCGGGCCGGAACGAGTACATCGAAAAGTACTTCGAAGTCGTGGGTGAGCTACGCCGCCGTGGTTTTGCCGTCGCGATTATCGATTGGCGTGGGCAGGGCGGGTCGACCCGTCTCGTTCGCGGCGCCTCGCGCGGACACATCCGCAGCTTTGACAACTATGAGCAGGACATCCATCACTTCATGAAGGGCGTCGTGCTGCCCGATTGTCCGATGCCCTATTATGCGCTCGCCCATTCGATGTCGGCGCCGATCCTTTTCAATGCCGCTACAAAGCGCGGGTGCTGGTTTCATCGCATTATCGCGACCGCACCGATGATCGAGCTCGCGCGGTTGCCGCTACCCCGAGAGGTTTGCGCTGGCGTAGCAACGGGCCTGTCTTGGCTTGGCCTTGGCAAGCAGGCCGTTCCTGGCGATCCGTCCGTCTGGACAAGCGATGTCTTTGAGGGAAACCCGCTCACCTCGGACCGGGAACGCTTTTATCGGAATGTCGAGATACTTGACGTGGCCCCCGGGCTCGCGGCTGGACCGCCAACTATCGGCTGGCTGCATGCGGCGTTCGACGCCATGGCGCGTCTGGACGGCGAGAAGTACGCGCCCAAAATCCGCGTTCCCTCTTTGCTGGTTGTGGCCGGCGACGACGAGGTCGTGTCCAACAAGGCGATTGAGGCGTTGTCCGCCCGTCTGCGTGCCGGTACGCAGATTGTGCTGCGCGGGGCCCGACACGAGATTCTGCAAGAGCGGGATGTGATCCGCGAACAGTTCTGGGCGGCATTCGATGCTTTCGCGCCAGGCGTTACGGTTCGGAAGACGGCCTGACCTAGCCGTAGGTCAGGCTCCTAAAATCTCCATCGCAGCGGCGTGCACGGCGCGATCGCCTGCCGCAACAATACGTCCCCCTTGGTTCGGGTCGCCGCCTTCCCAGGTTGTCACAACGCCGCCAGCGCGTTCGATAATGGGCACAAGCGGCATGATGTCGAAAGGTTTGAGACCGGATTCGACAACAAGGTCGATCTGCCCCATCGCAAGCAGGCAGTAATTGTAGCAATCGCCGCCAAAGCGACGCATGCGCACAGCACGTGTCAGCGTATCGAAACGCTCAAAGCCCGCCGCATCGAACAGCTCGGGTGCGGTGCTGGCCAGGATGGCGTTGTCGAGCGCGGGGCAGGGCCGTACACGGATCGGCCGCGCATCATCGCCGCGGCTGAAGAAACTCTCCGTCTCGCCGCTCCAAAAACGCTCGCCCGTGTAGGGCTGGTTCATCAACCCCAGCACAGGCGCTCCGTCCATGGTCAGGCCGATCAACGTACCCCAGAGCGGCTGGCCCATGATGAAGCCGCGTGTCCCGTCAATAGGATCGATGATCCAGCAAAATTCGGCGTCCGGGTCTGTCTCGCCGAACTCCTCACCCACGATTCCATGGGACGGATGGATGTCGGCCAGAATTTCACGAATGGCGGCTTCTGCGTCGCGGTCTGCAACGGTCACGGGGTCGAATTCGCCCCCGCCTTTGTGGTCCACGCTCAGGCTCGTCCGAAAGTGCGGCAGTATGACCGCTCCAGCCCTATCGGCGAGCGCGTGTGCGGTCGCCAAATAGCGCTGGAAATCAATTTGGACGGTCTCGGTCACGATCTAAGGCTTGGCGGCATTTGTCGTTCCGAGTCAAGGTCTCCGTCCCTAAAGGCACGACGCGGTCCCAGGGCCCGAGGGGCGCCCTAAGTGTTTGCCCCTACAGGGTTATGACCAGATAGCGTGACTATTCGGCACCACTGTTTCAAATCAGTTCGTAATCGCCCCACGCGCCTTGCTTTTTGTGCATCGCAATGACATATTGTTGCAATGCGGTATGGCTCTCCAGGCCGTGCCGCTGCCCTCCTTGGGCGTTTCCTCCCTAGACTTGGGCCGTTCGTTCAATCGGACGGCCCCTTTTTTTGCGCGATCGGTCTCTACTCGGCAGCGGCGCGGGGGACAATAAGGTCCGGGATAACAGGCGTGAGCTCTCGGATTACCGCCTCAAGCTTGTCCCGCAAAGTACCGAAATGATCGCTGCGCTCAAACGTCGTTTCGTCCATGTAGAGCGCCCGATTGACCTCGATTTGCAACACGTGCTGCGCCTTGTGCGGTCGGCCGTAGTGTTCGGTGATGTAGCCGCCCGCGTAAGGTTTGTTGAGGGCCACGCCGAAGCCCAGCGTTTCCAGAGACTTTGCAGCCAAGCGGGTTAGCTCGCTGCTGCAGGAGGTTCCGAACCTGTCGCCGAGCACGATGTCGGCCCGGCAGGCGCGCTTGTCAGCTTGAGGGCTCGATGGCATCGAGTGGCAATCGATGAGGATGGCAAACCCGAACTCCCTTTTGGCTTCGGTGAGGAGGGCCATAAGGGTCTCATGATAGGGCACGTAGAGGCCGTGAATGCGTTGCAGCGCCGTCTCGACCGTGAGCGGTTCCCGGTAGATCTCTTGAGACTCCGAGACGATCCGGGCAATCGTCCCCAAGCCACCGACCACGCGGACTGATTGCGTATTCGCGTAGTGAGGCAAGCCATCACGGAACAGAATCGGATCGAGTTCGTAAGGCTCGCGGTTCACGTCGAGATAGGCCCGGGGGAAATGCGCATGTAAAAGCGGAGCCCCAAGCGCGGAAGCGAAGCCGAAGAGTTCGTCCACATACGCATCTTCCGACCGCCGCAAGGTCAGCGGGTCGAGCTTCGAGGCCTCCAAGAATGTACTGGGATAGACCCGGCCCGAGTGGGGCGAGTTAAAGACGAGAGGAAGCTCCAACTTGGCCGGCCGCGCCACGGTGAAGGGTGGCGATAGTTCCCGCTCGATCGCTTCAGCCTCTTCTCGGCTCATACGCCAAACCTCTGAGTTCGCCATTTCCCGAGTACGCCGCCGCTCTTGTGTCAGCGCTTGGGGCCTCTGGCCGCGTTGCGGCAGCCAGGCCGGCCCGCCTCGCACGCGTTAACTCTGCCAATCAGAGGCAGGCCTGTCCAGGCGTGTTCCGGGTTGTGTCTCGCGCCAATAGGGGCAATGATCCGGGGGTCTAGCGGAGCTAGCCGCGCCAAACGTTAAAGAATAAGGCAAGCGGTCGTTTACCATCTTCGTGTAGGCGTTAAAGGGTGTGTGTTTAGGGGGACGAGGATCATGGAGGCGAACGACCCGCGCGTGCGCAGCGTTCAGCGTATTCTTCTTGCCGAAGACGACGACGATATGCGCCGCTTCCTGGTTAAGGCGCTTGAAAAAGCCGGCTACGACGTGGTGTCGTTCGGCAATGGCATAGAGGCCTATGAGCGGCTCCAAGAAGAGCCCTTCATGTTGCTTCTCACGGATATCGTGATGCCAGAGATGGACGGTATCGAACTGGCGCGCAAAGCCGCCGAACTCGATCCAGACTTGAAAATCATGTTCATCACGGGTTTTGCGGCCGTGGCGCTCAATCCGGACAATAACGCCCCGAAAGACGCCAAGATTCTGTCCAAGCCATTCCACCTGCGCGATTTGGTCGACGAGGTGGAGAGGATGCTGGCGGCGTAGGCCGGAGAGCCGCAAGCGCTTGCCTTCTAGCGCCGCCACCCATATAGAAGGCGCCTTGCCATGCAGATCGGGCGGCTAGCTCAGCGGTAGAGCACTACGTTGACATCGTAGGGGTCACTGGTTCGATCCCAGTGCCGCCCACCATTTTTATTAATAAAATTCATAGGGTTGGCTTGAATAAGGGGTGTTGCTTGGGATTTGGGCAACCCTGTGGGCAACAGTTGCCCGTTGTCGCTCAGAGCCGCGCGAGGACAAGTTTCAACATGCCGGTCTTTCCGGCGTCAGAACGGCGCCCATCGCGTCCGAATGATCGGTGATCTCAAATGAGTCTTAGCGACGAGCGAGCTTCATGGGCTAGCTGCCATTGGAGGCCACCTGGTTCCCCGCGGGCGAACCGATAAGCATACTGCGGAATCAAAGTCGTGCCGAAGCCGTCTACGTCGGGCGACAAGCTGGTGTGAATGTGGTTGTCCCCGAAATAAGCCTGACTTGGAAATGTGCGATCTGCGGAGGGCGAGCATAGACGGCCCGTGCAAATATTCTTCTGCACGCCTGACGTATCTTGGCATTCGCTGCAACGGCGGCTGCCACCAAAGCGATACCAGCTCCAAACGCCATTCGAAACAAAACCGCAATCCCCGTCTTGCGCCCACTCCTCCCCAGGCTTCAGTAGCCCGCGCCAATGTCCGAAAACACAGTTGCCCGATACGACGAAGTCATCAATCTAAGACTTACTCAGCCTCCGGCATAAATCCGAAGCCGCTGTTATGCGACGCCGACAACATGTCCAGTTTCCACCCAAAAGCCGGCATTGCCGCACACATGATCGAGGTCTGCTAAGTGCCAAAAGCGGACGGTCATCATACGAGTGATCTCACCAGTTTAACCTGCCGCTGTAGGCCGCTCGTGTGAATCGCTTGCTCGCGTTAAGCGCCAAAGTTACCGTATCAGACTGAAA
>JBCDFN010000017.1:0-68348 GCA_039177935.1 Pseudomonadota bacterium
CTTCGTGGGAACAAGAGGGGCTAAAAAGTTACACGCAGCCGCCCGAAAAAGTTACACGCTACGGATCAGAGTGCTGCTAAGTCATTGATTTTATTGGCAGCCCGTAGGGGAATCGAACCCCTGTTTCCGCCGTGAGAGGGCGGCGTCCTAGACCTCTAGACGAACGGGCCATGGCGCGCGGTCTTAGGGCGAGGCCGTTTCGCGCGAACGAGAAGCTATAAGTCCGGCCCCTGGTACGATCAAGGCCTATTGCACGGTGTCTTGCAAGCTCTAGGGCGCGGGGGCGGACTCGATCTTAAGCCGGGACACAACCTTCCCCGAGTTGAGGTCTATAACGACAATCTCGGCGGAATCCCGCGATCGTAGATGAAGCGCCAGCCTGTGCCCGTCGAGCGACATGGAGACCACATTCGCATCGCCTGGGATATCCAACGTATGGGGCACGCCGGGCTTCGTGGGCTCTAGGGCAATTGGGTCAGGCGCAGCGACAGCAGCTTGCGCGGGAGCCGACGGTTCTGTGCCGATCTTCGAGGCCTGGTAAATCATACCGGCGATGACGGCGGCAAGCCCGGCCAACAGCATAATGCCCATGACCACAACGGCGACCTTGAGCATGCCGACCTGGCGCGGCGTCAGAACCGTGCCTTCGATGGGCGTGTCCTCGGGAGCCAAATTCTCTGGGTCGACCGGCTTTGTCATCTTATGACAGACTCCGATTAGTGCCGCGCGCGACAACAAATGAGACAAAGACCTTGACCGATCTGGATGCCTCGATGGACCTCGACAGCCTGGATGCGGAGCCTGGCCGATTGACCGCCGAGGTTGACGCGGCCCAGGCCGGCCAGCGGCTCGACCGGTTCCTGAGCGAAGCGCTTCCCGATATGAGCCGCACACGCATTCAGTCGTTGATCCGCGAAGGTCACGTGCGGATCACCAACGGCCCCGCAAGCGGCGGGACCATAGAGTACGTAAAATACCGGGTCAAACCAGGCGAGTGTTTCGAACTCTCCGTACCCGTAGCGACCGAGCCAGAACTGAAGCCGCAGAACATCCCCCTCGATGTGGTCTACGAAGACGAAGATGTGATCGTCATCGACAAGCCCGCCGGGCTCGTTGTTCATCCAGGGGCCGGTCAACCGGACGGGACGCTCGTCAACGCACTTCTGGCCCATTGCGGCACAAGCCTTTCAGGCATTGGCGGCGTGGCGCGCCCTGGCATCGTCCACCGGCTCGATAAGGACACAAGCGGGCTCATGGTCGTGGCGAAGAACGACCAGGCCCATCGCGCGCTTGCGGAGCAATTCGCAGACCACGGACGAACCGGCGAGATGGCGCGGGGCTATCTTGCGCTAGTCTGGGGGGCGCCTTCTCTGCCCCATGGTCGCATCGAAGCCCCGATCGGCCGCCACCCCGCGAGCCGCACCAAGATGGCCGTCGTACGGAAAGACAAAGGACGCTTCGCCGCCACGCAATGGCGCCTCTTGGACAGCTTTGGGGGCAAAGGCAAGGACGCCGTCGCATCGCTGATTGAGTGCAGGCTGGAAACGGGCCGCACGCACCAGGTGCGTGTCCACATGGCACACGATGGTCATCCGCTTGTGGGCGATCCGCTCTATGGCCTGGGCTTCAAATCAAAGCTGAAGACGATACCCGAAAGCCTCGCGGCGGCAATTTCGTCGCTCGACCGTCAGGCGCTCCATGCCGCGCATCTCGCCTTCGTGCATCCGGCAAGCGGGACATTACTGGAATTTAACAGCGAACTCCCTGACGATCTCGCCGAGATTGTGCAACAATTCAATCAACTGTGATGATACGTCCCCCTTTCGTACACGTTTGAAACGTCCTATAGACGAAAGCGCTGGGGAACGGTCTAGAAGGGAAGATGTGGGGGCTTACGCGTCCTCGCAGGAGACGGGTTCCGGGAAGAAAGCCATGGCCTCCAAGAGTTTACCAAGCGTCAGTGCGCATGGCGGACTGACACGCTATCTCGAAGAAATCAGACAGTTTCCGATGCTGGAGCCGCAGCAGGAATACATGCTCGCCAAAAGCTGGCGCGAACACGACGATCGCGACGCGGCCCATCAGCTGGTGACGTCGCATTTGCGCCTGGTGGCACGAATCGCCATGGGCTATCGCGGCTATGGCCTGCCCATTGGGGAGGTCATCTCCGAGGGCAATGTCGGACTGATGCAAGCGGTTAAGCGCTTCGATCCCGACAAGGGCTTCCGCTTGGCGACCTACGCCATGTGGTGGATCCGGGCGGCAATCCAGGAGTACATCCTGCGTTCGTGGAGCCTCGTGAAGATGGGCACCACCGCGGCTCAAAAAAAGCTGTTCTTCAATCTCCGCAAGATCAAAGGCCAGTTGAAAGCACTTGAAGACGGCGACCTACGCCCCGATCAAGTGAAGCAGATCGCAACGCGGCTCGGTGTCAGCGAAGACGATGTCGTGTCCATGAACCGCCGGCTCGGTGGCGATTCGTCACTCAATGCGCCCGTGCGTAACGACGCGGAAAGCGGCGAGTGGATGGATTGGCTGGTTGACGATACCGCCATCGATCAGGAAACCGCATTGGCCGAGTCCGAGGAGCAAGAACAGCGCCGTGGCATGCTGCACGACGCCCTGAAGGACTTGAATGAGCGGGAGCGCCGGGTGTTCGAGGCGCGTCGCCTGTCGGAAGACCCGCTGACCCTAGAGCAGCTCTCTACGGAATTCGGCGTCAGCCGTGAGCGCATTCGTCAGATCGAGGTGCGTGCCTTCGAAAAGGTTCAAAAAGCCGTGCAGAAGGCGGCAATAGCGGCCGAAAAGCCAGAGCTCGAGCCAGCCGGCTAAGCCGCGCACGACATCCGCCAGTGCTGGACGCGAATCGCCCTGCCCGCTAATGATCGGAGCGGAAGATGAGGGGCGGCGCGTGAACATTCTCGAATCCGGCGATGTAGAGATTGCCTATCTCGACGAGGGCGAAGGGCCGACGGTTCTGCTCGGCCATTGCTCCGCGGCGTCGCACAAGGAATGGGCGCCCCTGATTGAGATCTTGGTGGAAGATTGGCGCGTCCTCGCACCGGACTTCATTGGCTATGGACAGTCGGGTCCCTGGCCTGCCGAGGAGCCTTTCTCAATCGACGCAGATGTCGAAGCGCTGCTTGCTGTCGCCGACCAGGGCGACACGCCGCTTCATCTGGTCGGCCATTCTTATGGCGCAGCGCTGGCGCTTGAGGCGGCCCTTACCCTCAAGGATAAGGTGAAGAGCCTCACGCTCATTGAGCCTGTGTCGTTCCATTTGCTGCGGCTTGAGGATTTGCCTGAGTGGCAGGATGTCGAGAAGTTGGGTGTCGCCGTACTCGATCCCGTGGCCAAAGGCGACGACAAGAAAGCGGCTGGCGCTTTCATGAGCTACTGGCTTGGCCGCTGGCGCTGGTGGATCGCCCCCGACCGCTTCAAGAGCGCCATCGCGGCAACGATCCCCAAAGTCGCGCTTGAGTTCTCCATCGCGCTCGATGCCAAGAGCACGGCGATGGACTACGCGGAGATCGACGCCCCCACCCTCCTCATCATGGGCTCCAAAACCCCGCCGCCAACACGCGCCGTGACGGAGCTGCTCAGCAAGACGCTTCCGAATGTGGA
Source organism: Pseudomonadota bacterium (assembly GCA_039177935.1). Lineage (GTDB taxonomy): Bacteria > Pseudomonadota > Alphaproteobacteria > Rhizobiales > Methyloligellaceae > Methyloceanibacter. The sequence goes on from JBCDFN010000017.1 coordinate 3,625, forward strand.
ACTAAAGCTCCTCAAGGGCGCCGGCCATATGAGCCCCTTCACTCATCCAGGCAAGCTCAACCAGATGATCCTCGATCATCTGAACGCTCATCGCTAGCGCCGCCATTCTCCAGCGCTTCGATATCCTTCGCAAAGAGATCTTCGAGTTCGACAGCCGCGGATTGGGCGTTAGCGCGCATCTTTTCCTGATCGGTATAGTCTTGATACTCATTGAAGAGCCGGGCCTCGTCGTGACGTTTGAACGTGTCGATGAGGCGCTTGGCCTCCTTCGGCTTGAGACCAAGGCCGCGCAAAAGATCTGCTGTTAGACTCAAGGCTGAACGGTAGGTTTCGCGCTCAATGATTGTCACGCCAAGGTCCATAAGCTTGTGCACATGAATGCGGTCCCGCGCGCGCGCATAGATCGGAAGATCGGGAAAATTCTCCCGGACGATCTCGGCCACGCGTAGAGAATCATCGACATCGTCAATTGCGAGCACAAACGCACTCGCCTTGCTCGCCCCAGCCGCGCGTAAGATGTCGATACGTCCCGCATCGCCGTAATAGATCTTCGCACCAAAACGCTTCACAAAATCAACTTGCGCGATCGACTTATCGAGCGCCGTGAATGGAATGTGCCGAGCGCGCAGCACGCGCGCAACGATTTGCCCGAAACGACCGAAGCCGGCAACGATCACGTGCGTCTCGTCTTCCGGGGGCATCTCGTAATCGGGAACCGTGCTCTTCTTCAACCGTTGCAGCCATTCGTCGGCAAGCAGCAGCAGGGGCGTTGCCGCCATCGAGATGGTGACGGCGAGGGTCAGGAGTCCCGCCGTCTGCCTGTCGATGGCGCCCTCTACAATGCCAACGGAGAACAGGACGAATGCGAACTCACCGCCTTGACTGAGGACGATTCCGAGCCGGCGCGATGGTGCGTTCTTAAGACCCCACCAACGGCCAAGGCCATAGAGAACTGTGAACTTCACCACGATCAATCCGGCGACGATCATGACGAGCGCGCCAGGACGGGCCACCAGAACCGAGAGATCGATGGACATACCGACGGCCATGAAGAACACAGCCAGCAGTAGCCCCTCGAACGGGGCAATGTCCGCTTCGATCTGATGACGGTATTCGGAGTCGGCAAGAAGGGCACCGGCGATGAAAGAGCCAAGCGCTGCCGACAAACCGACCTCCTCCATCAGGAGAGCAACGCCGACCACGGTTAGTAGCGCCGTTGCCGTCATGGCCTCGCGCACACCGACTGCAGCGACAATGCGATACAGGCGACTGAGGAGAAAACGGCCGACAACGATCACACCCGCAATCGTGAGGATCGCGATTCCGGCGCTGCTGAGGTCCATCGAGGGTTCTTCGCCACTGCCAAGGGCGAAGAGCGGCACCAGAGCAATCAGCGGGATGGCAGCTAGATCCTGGAACAGAAGGATCGAGAATGCCAAGCGGCCGTGCCGCGTTGTAAGTTCTCCCTTCTCCTCCAGAACCTGCAAGGCGAAAGCCGTGGAAGAGAGCGACAGCGCAAGACCGATGAAAAGCGCCTGACCTGTGGCAAGGCCCAATGCGAGCCCGATGCCCGCGAGGACAAAGGCGGTCAGCACAAGCTGTGCCGCACCAAGCCCAAAGATCGCCGTGCGCATGGCCCAGAGTCGGACGGGTCGCAGCTCTAGCCCAATCACGAAGAGAAGCAGGACGACGCCGAACTCACCGAATTCCAGGACCTTCTCCACATGGTCCAGGGCATAGAGCGGGCCAAGAACATAGGGCCCGATGACGACACCCGCCGCAAGGTAACCGAGAACAGCACCGAAACCGAGAAAGCGGCCCAAGGGCGCGGCAATGGCGGCTGCGGCCAAGAAGACCGTGACCTGAATAAGCTGCGCCTCTGTCATATCGATTGAGTACCCTCTGCCCTAAAACCGCTCGGAGCGCGGCAGGGCACATACTTCCCAAGTTTGCCTATCACGCTGATGACCACGTGGCTAATGCCACCTGTGGTGATGCACCTCATCCCCTGCTAGGAGACACCATGAACAAGAGCCCAGCGAACACACCGGACGCGACGGCGGATCGGCCGCCTGCGCCGTCGCTGGGTGAGGCGCTGCCTGTGTGGATGAAGATTGGCGTCACATCCTTCGGCGGTCCGGCTGGGCAGATCGCGCTGATGCATCGGGTCCTCGTCGAGGAGCGTCGCTGGATCGGACATGAGCGCTTCTTGCACGCGCTCAACTTTTGCATGCTGCTGCCCGGACCCGAAGCGATGCAGCTGGCCACCTATGTGGGCTGGCGTCTGAATGGCACGTTGGGTGGCCTGATCGCGGGACTACTCTTTGTCTTACCCGGCGCCGCCGTCGTTCTGGCCCTCACCATCGCCTATGCTTGGTATGGCCAAGCGCCCGTTGTGGAGGCGGCCTTTCTAGGCATCAAGGCGGCTGTCCTCGTCATTGTCATCGATGCCTTGTTGAAGGTTGCGAAGCGCGCACTCCACGGGGCCCATGCTTGGGCGATCGCAACGGCTGCTTTTGTCGCCATTTTCTTCTTCGCCGTGCCGTTTCCCATCATTGTCGCGCTCGCGGCGCTTGCCGGCTATGTCCTGGCGCTGGTCTCACCGGAGAGCATCCCGGCCGCTGAAGAGGCCGCCCTCGACACCGAACCGGTCACAATTCAGCAAACACTGCGTACGGCCGTGTTTTGGCTCGCGGTCTGGATTGTGCCGCTGGTCGTCGTTAGCTTGATCTTTCCGCAGGTCTTCACCGATCTTTCCGTGTTTTTCTCAAAGCTCGCCATCGTCACCTTTGGCGGTGCGTATGCCGTGCTGGCATACATGGCGCAGCAGGCCGTAGAGACCTATGGCTGGCTGAGTGCCGGAGAAATGCTGGACGGGCTAGGGCTCGCCGAAACGACGCCGGGTCCGCTGATCCTGGTCACCGAGTTCGTTGGCTTTCTAGGCGCCTATCGCCACGGCGGAGAACCGGCACTGGCCTATGGACTGCTCGGCGCGGCCGTGACCTTGTGGGCGACGTTCGCACCGTGCTTCCTTTGGATTTTCACAGGCGCGCCTTATGTGGAACAGCTGCGGGCCAATCCAAAACTCGCAGGCGCGCTTCGCGGCGTGACCGCAGCGGTAGTCGGCGTGATCTTGAACTTGAGCCTGTGGTTCGCGCTGCACGTTATCTTCAAGACCGTCACCGCAACCGAAATGGGCCCGTTGCGCTTCTGGGCGCCGGAACTTGCGAGCTTTCAATGGGACGCCGCGCTTCTTGCCGTCCTTGCTGCCCTTCTGATTTTCGGCGCACGGCTTGGTATTCTGACAACCCTCGCGATCTGCGCCGGCGCAAGCCTCACGCTTTCGGCACTGCTCTAGAAAAATCCCGCAAGCGCTCAAGTAGCGCGAAGCTCGGCACGGCACGCGAGAACGCGCGCAAAAAGAAAACGCGGGTGCCAAGCATCCCGCGTTCTCGAAACTCGATGGGGTCTGTTGTCTGAAGTTTTACTTCGGCACGAACAGATTGACGAACGGCGCACGCACCCAGGTGCCACGACGGCTGGTCCTAACGTCCGTGAAGGGGGCACGCACATCGGTCTCCGCGTCATTCGTCCGAACCGATGTGGTCGGTGCATCGACCACGGTCGTGCGGTTACGGCGGCGCCAGCCGACTTCTTGCACTAAGCCATTCTTGGCCGACGGAATCGTCAGTCCTGAGGGCTGTGCATGCGACATTGCAGGCGCAAAGACGGCGGCAGCGCAGAAGGCCGCGAGAAATCCGGGAACGATCAGACGAGTCATCCTTCCTCCTATCCAGGGGTTCAGGTGTCTGGACTTGCGGGCACTATCTGTGCACGAGCACTTCAAAGAAAATATGACCACAAACATCCGCTTACGCCCGAATGTGGCGATGGCTGCTCCAGAGTGCAACCCCAATTTCTAGAGCCAGCCTCTATGCTTGAAATAGAGATAAGGCAATATGGCGAACAAGATCATCATGCCGATCGCCATCGGGTAGCCGAATACCCAGTCCAGTTCGGGCATATCGTGGAAATTCATCCCGTAGATCGACGCAATCAGCGTAGGTGGCAGGAAGACAACCGCCGCTACCGAGAAGATCTTAATGATGTCGTTCTGCTGAATCTGGATCATGCCCAGCGTTGCATCGAGGAGGAAAACGATCTTGCCCGACAAGAAAGTCGCGTGGTCCGTGAGCGAATTGATGTCTCGAACGGCGGCACGAACCCGCGATGTGACAATCTTGCCCTCTTTGCGTTCGTTGACCGCGTATGCCAGATAGGTCAGGAGACGGCCCAGCGAATGGCAGCTTTCGCGCACCTTCGAAACGACCTCCCCCTCGTGGCCGATTGACTGCAGCACCACGTCGTAGCGGTGCTGACGTTTGGCGGCGGAGCCCCGCTTCTTAAACACGGATCGCGATAGGTGCTCGACCTGCCCCTGTATGTGCTCGATGAAGTCGGCCAGACGATCGACCACCGCCTCCAAAAGGCCGATCAAGACCATGCTTCCTTTGTTCAGATCCAGTTCTTGCCTGTTGCAGCGGCTCACAAACAAGGCAAATGCCCCGGGTTCCGCGTAACGGACGGTCAAGAGGCGATTGCCGACCAAAATAAAGGTTGCCGGCGTCACCTGGGCCTCGCTGCCGTCGCCCTTGAACACCAGCGTCGCAGTCATGAAGAAGGCGCCGTCTTCGTGATAGAGCCGGCTTGTGGCCTCGATTTCCTGGAGTTCCTCACGGGTCGGAACATCGATCTGAAGAGCCCGCTCAATGATGTCCTCTTCTTCCTGAGTGGGATTCAGAAGGTCAACCCACACCGCTTCTTCGGTGACCCGTGGCAGGCCGGTCTGTGCGGTAAGGCCGTCCTCGCGCATTTCATAGACTGTGATCATTGCAAATCAGCCCTCCCCGACCGATCCGAGGCATTCCAGAAAGTGCGGGAGTGATCAAACATTGCGCTAAATCAACGTGCCACACTTGGCATGTCCGCATACTTCACGCACGCTGTCTTTGTTGACGGGATTGGGCAAAAACTCAAGGATTCCGATGCGCTGGCTCCGGAAGCAACGAGACTTGATTGGGCTCATCATGGTTTGGGGCTTGCTGCTCCAATCGCTGGTGGTTCCGATCTCAACCACCGCTCATGCGGCGACGGCCGCTGGTGATGAGCTTTCCGCCGGCGCGATCTGCACCACGCGGACGGCTAACCCCGTTCCGGCGGGAACATTCGCTCCCGACGAGCAAAAGCAGAGCCATAAGGGCCCCGACTGCCAATGCTGCCACATGAATTGCCGGCACGGATGCGGCGGGACCTGCGGCGGCATCCTCGGCGCGTTTGCCTACCTAGTGACGCCACGAGGCGTAACTGTCACGGCGACTCAGAAGTCGGCCGCCTACGCTCTCTACGACGCCGCGTTGCAGATTGAGAGCCGACCCCGCGCGCCCCCTCTAGCCTAAGCGTTAACCAGAGCGTCCTGGGGCTATGCCCAGGTTGTTACCCTGCTCATTAGTTCTTCCGCACAATGCACGCGCCACCTTCACGACGAAGCGCGGCGCAGACCTGTTGAGCCTCTCCTCGCGTACTCGCGCCAATCTGCACCATATAGAGGGGGCGTCGCCCCCGGCTGCGATTGCGTTTTGGAAAGACGTAAGGGTCCGCGTCTCCCAACACACGCTGATGGGCCTGCTTCAGCCGAGCGTATTTCGCGAGTGCCTTCGATTTCGAGAAGGCCGTGTAAACTTGCGCACCCCAAGGGCGCCAGCGCGCGCTGGCGGTTAGCGGCGCCGTGCTCGCAACCGCGCGAACCACGAGCGGCGCAAGTTTCTTGCAGGACTCTTGTACGACATCCCCCTCGATGCTGAGAGCCTCGGGGAGCTTGGCGCCCTCCTCCTTCCAGTCCTCAGCGATGCGGCCCGTCACGAAACGCACATAGGCGCGGGTCTCGCCCGGTAGCGTACGTTTGCCCACGAGCCACCCGCGCACGCGTTCCTCGCCCGCGTTGTAGGCCGCGGCCGCCAATCCGAAATTGCCGAACTCCTGGTTCAAATCCGACAGGAGGCTCGCCGAGTGCTTAATCGCCGAGATCGGCTCAAAGGGGTTGTCGAGCCCGCGCCGCTCGGCAGTGGCCGGCATGAACTGGGCAATGCCTTGGGCGCCCTTTGGGCTCACCGCATTGGGGTTGAAGTGACTCTCGCGCCAGATGAGACGCACGAACGGCATCGGCGGCAAGTCGCGTAACTCAGCTTGTTGCTGCATCACGGGGCAGACGATTTCCACAAACGGACGCGGCCCAGCCATGACACGAGCCGCGGTCTTGATGCCGGCAGCGACAGCTGCTGCGGGCTCGGTGACCGCTTGCGCCTGCCGCGGATTGCTGATCACAACAGCGGCAACTGCGACCAAGATCAATATGCGGCACATGAGGAGCTCTCGCGTCTAGAGACCGCTCTTATCTGTGTTTGTCCGGAACATCACGCGGGCCAGGATTCAAGCGCTAAGTCTACAACGCGATCCAGATCTTTGCGCGTCGCGCCGCCGGCCGCCTGTACTGCCAGTCCTTGCCCGACGGTTGTGATGTAGCGTGCCAGAGCACCAGGATCGGAATCGCCCGGCAACTCGCCCTCCGCCTTGGCGCACTCCAACCTGTTGAGGATTGCCCGCTCGCTGTCTTCGCGTTTGGCCTTTAGCATGTCGCGAATGCACGCACTATGCTCGCCGCCGCCGACAACGGCCTGGACATAGAGGCAGCCCGAAGGCTTCGATTTGTCGGTGAGATTGGTGACTGAATCCCTGAGGAGCGCTTCAACGCCCTCGCGGGCCGTTGGCGCTGCGAGGACGGCCGCACGGCGTTCAGCGTAGACATCGCTGTAGCGATCGAGCGCCTGACAGAAGAGTTGCTCCTTATTACCAAAGGCTGCGTAAAGGCTCGGTGGGTTGATCCCCATCGCCTCGGTCAGGTCGCAAATGCTCGCGCCGTCGAAGCCCTTTCGCCGAAAAACCTCAAGCGCGCGATCCAGCGCTTGGTTCTTGCAAAAGCTCCTTGGACGGCCCGCGGCCACGATTCTGTCTCCTTTGGTAGCGGCGATCCCTAGCACCTCCAAAATATATAGTGCACGTTATATAATTCCCTTGACGGTGCCGGTCCAGATGCTTATGTAGTGATCACTACACAATCTCATCCAACTGCGGCTGTCGAGTTTCCTGCGAGTCTGAACCCAAAGAAATCACCGTATCGGCGATCACGTTCGATGGCCATTTCAACGCGTCAGGATCTCGGTGCCAATCTTGTAGTCGAAAGGAGGTTCCAATGATTGAAGTGCGACCCTTCGAGACCCTTGGTCGCGCAGATCACGGCTGGCTTAAAGCCAACCACCACTTCTCATTTGCGCGCTATTTCGACCCAAAGCGCATGAGCCATGGTGCCTTGCGCGTCTGGAACGACGACGAGATTGCCCCCAACACAGGGTTCCCGCCTCACCCGCACAGGGAAATGGAGATCATTACCTATGTACGGAACGGCGCGATCACGCATGAGGACAATCTTGGCAATCGCGGCCGCACCGAAGCCGGCGACGTCCAGGTCATGAGCGCGGGCCGCGGCATTAAGCACGCGGAGTACAACCTCGAAGATGAGACCACGACGTTGTTTCAGATCTGGATCGAACCTGACGAGGGCGGCGGTACACCGTCCTGGGGCACGAAACCGTTTCCACGGGCGGATCGTGCTGGGGAATTCGTGCCCCTAGCTTCGGGATTTGAGGGCGATACGGATGCCCTGCCCATTCGGGCCGAAGCGCGAGTCCTTGGCGCGACCCTCAAAGCCGGCGAGACAACTGAGTACCGCATGGGCACGCGCCGACACGCCTATCTCGTACCGGCAGTCGGCAAGGTCGACGTGAACGGCGTCGTCGCAAAGAGTCGTGACGGCGTTGCCCTCACCAATGAGACGGTCGTTGTCGTGAAAGCAATCGACGACTCCGAAATCGTTCTAGTCGACTCCAGCTAAGATCCAGGGCCCTCCTCCCCCCTGGCGACCGGGGCGGCGTATAACCCACGTTACGCCGCCCCATTTTCTCTTGCCCTGACCGATACGAATCTCAGGCCCAATTCCGTAACAAAATGGGAGCATGATCGTTCGGGCATGAGCCGCGACGACCTCATTTGAGGCTTGCTGCCTACGGTGTTTTGGGTCCATTTGTGTGGGCCCCGCGACGCTGCTATGACTGACTTTCCCAAACTCCACCATCGATACCACCATCACTCCAGGCTGCGCCAGAGGACCCTGACCTATTCATGAAGCCGATACTTCGCCTGACGGCGGATCGAATACGGAAGGAGTATCTTCGTCTCCAGAACGCGGCGATCGACCGTGGCCTGATTCGAGGGCAGCGAGACTACACACGGTTCGTCATCGTATGCCGGAGCCGTGTCGGCTCGAACATGCTCTCGTCGTACTTGAACTCGCACACGAATGCCGTCGTGAAGGCTGAGGAGTTCTCGTTCTATCGCATAAAAGAATCCGACGGACTCGCCTCACGGGACCCGGCCCAACACCTAGCGCGAGAAGTGTTTTGCGCTTATCCGGCTAGTGTCAAAGCCGTAGGCTTCAAACTTTTCTATACGCACGGAAGACGCGTTGATCCGGGGCAGCCCACCGTTTGGGAGCTCCTACGGAATGATCCTGAACTGAAAGTCATACACTTGGTTCGGAACAACATCCTACGTTCGCACCTATCCGAAGCCATTGCCTTCAAAACCGAAAAATGGACTCAGTCGGGCCGTATCAACTCGATCCCATCTGACTCCAAGACAGTGACGCTGGATGCGGACAAGTGTCGCAAGGCTTTCGAGAAAACGGAGCAGGGTCGGGAGGAAGCCGATCAATGTTTTGCCGCGCACGAAAGGCTCGACATTTGCTACGAAGACTTAGCCTCCAAGCCACAAGCTACTTTACGTCGTGTACTGCCATTCTTGAACCTGCCTCCCCGGAGGCTGGGGTCCTACCACTCCAAGCAAAACCCCGAGCCGCTGAGCCACCTCATCGAAAACTACGCGGAGCTGGAGAAGAAATTCTCTGGAACACCGTGGCAGCGGTTCTTCGAAGATTGAAGCTACTCACGACCCTTGCGCAAACCGTCTCCGTCTAGAGCGATGACCTCAGGCCAAGATAGCTGAAGAACACAAGTACGATCGAAAGCACCACAATCGCCAACGGTCTGTTCACAAACTTCTCACCCACCCACTCCAGGCGACCATTGAAGATCAGCAGTATCAGCGCAAGGGCTGGGAACAGCCACGCGCCGATGACAGCGTAGAGCATCTGCACATCGCGGAAGTGCCAGAACAGACCGACCATCGGCACAATCGCGATCCCGATGAGAAACGCTCTATAGGGTACAGAGGTTGTGTCTATCTTCGCGCCTTCCGCGGGCCGCCCGTGCACCAAGGCCCAGCTATCGGCAAACAGATACGGAACGCACTGCCAGACACCGAGAAGACTCGAGAAAACAGCGCCGAGTGTTCCGGCGAGGAAAAGCCACTTGCCTGCGCTCCCAACGGCAGATTCCAGGCGATCCGAAAGCGTGACGAGCAACTGCGCCCCGCTTCCTTCTATGGTCACGTTCGATCCAATGATCACCATGGCGACCCCGAAAATGGCCGTCATCCCGTAACCCGCCAAGAGATCCACCCGGCACAAGCTCAAATCCTGAGGCGTATCTCGCCCCTCCTCGCGAAGCCAGTAGCCATAGCAGAGCACGGTCAGCGTACCGCCAATGCCCCCTATGAGAGCGAGTGTCCACGCCACCCCCTCGCCTCTTGCATCCGGAATCCGCGGCACGAACAAGCCTTCGAGCACGGCCCCAGTGCCTGGCCACAGAAGAACGGCTGTAAGAACAACGGTAAGGAACATCACACCGATGCAAACGCGCATCACATGGTCAAAAAGGCGGTATCCGCCAAACCAGACCAGCACCAGCCCGATAAGACTGGCAACGGCGCCGAAGACGATCTTGCCAGTCTTTGCATCGTTGAACACAGGCAGGATCGCGTACAGGGCCGCGCCGGTCGCACTCATGAGCGCCGACCCGACAAAGAACGACCACAGCAAGAGATAGGGTAGAAAAACCCAAAGCACCCAGCGCCCAGCCCGCGCCGCCACCCCCTCTAGCAGCGTCTCGCCCGTCGCAATCTGCCAACGCGCCAATCCCTCCGTCACCACGAATTTCATGGCCGCACCGACAATCACTGCCCAAAGGACTGCTGTCCCGAGCAGACTGCCGACGAAACTCCCTGTGGCCAGATCACCCGCACCAACACCAGTTGCAGCCAACAACAGGCCGGGCCCAATCATGGCCATGAGCGAACGGCGTCGCTGTCGTCCCGCCGTCACTTGCGCATCCTGGTCTGGCATCGGTTCCCTCTCTGGCCCCAGCCGACGATTTTGATACTCGGGGCTATGGTCCGCTAAGCTAGAGCCTTTCATGGTTAGATAGCGCGCCTCGCGCGGCTGTGTCTCGCACTTCTGGGTGACCAATCGATCGATCAGATGCCAGCTCCGAAGAACGCCATGTCTGACAGTTACGACGCGGTCATCGCTGGCGGCGGCCACAACGGGCTCGTCTGCGCGGCCTATCTTGCGCGCGCAGGCCTGCGCGTGAAGGTTCTTGAGCGCCGAAGCATTGTTGGTGGCGCGGCCGTGACGGAGGAGTTCCATCCGGGTTTTCGCAACTCCGTCTGCTCTTACACGGTAAGCCTGCTCAACCCCAAAGTGATTGCCGATCTCGATCTTCATGGGCACGGCCTCAAAATCGTTGAGCGGCCCGCCATGAACTTCCTACCGCTTTCGGATGGCCGCTATCTCCTGACCGGCGATGGCCGGACGGCGACGGAGATATCGAAGTTCAGCACACGCGACGCCGAACGCTATGGCGACTACTGCAACCATCTCGAACGCATTGCAAACACGCTGCGTGGGCTGGTTCTCAAGCCACCGCCAAATGTTACGCGAGGTCTCAACCTCACAACACTGCGCGAACTTGCAAGTGCGGCTTCCCTGGGGAGGTATCTGGGTCGGCTGGGGCTCGACGGGCAGCAAGACCTCGTAGATCTCTTCACCTTATCTGCTGCGGGCTTTCTCAGTCGCTGGTTTGAGAGCGAACCTGTTAGGGCGCTGTTGGGCTTCGACTCAATCGTTGGCACCTATGCGAGCCCGTTTGATCCTGGCACAGCCTATGTGCTGCTGCACCACGCCTTTGGCGAGGTAAACGGGAAGAAGGGCACCTGGGGACATGCCCTTGGCGGCATGGGCGCAATCTCCGACGCGATCGCCGAGTCCGCCAAGGCCCAGGGCGCAGAGATAGAGACCAACGCCGAGATCGCTGAGATCCTGATCGAGAACGATTGCGCAACTGGCGTCGTGTTGAAGGACGGCCGTGTCGTTAGAGGCCGCGCGATTGCCGCGAACATGACACTCAAGCACCTTTACGCCGAACTTGTCGTCGCGGAGGCGCTGCCGCCGGCCTTCTCGGAGCGGATGGAGCGCTTCAGATATGGTTCTGGCACCTTCCGCATGAATGTCGCGCTGTCACAGCTGCCTAGTTTTCGATGCCTGCCCGGCACAATTGCCGGGGATCATCACGGCGCTGGGATCATTATGGCTCCTAGTCTCGCCTATATGGATCGCGCCTTTCGCGATGCGCGTGATCGCGGCTGGAGCCACAACCCCATCATTGAGATGCTGATCCCCTCAACGCTTGACCCAAGTTTGGCACCGCCAGGGGCCCACGTCGCAAGCCTATTCTGCCAGCACGTGGCGCCGACACTCCCCAATGACCGATCATGGGATGATGCACGCGACGAGGTCGCTGACTTGATGATCGCGACCGTCGATCATTATGCACCAGGATTTGCCAAGAGTGTCGTTGGCCGGCAGGTCTTGAGCCCGCTAGATCTTGAGCGTGAGTTTGGGCTCACTGGCGGCGACATTTTTCACGGACAGCTCTCGCTCAACCAGCTTTTCTCCGCGCGGCCCGCTCTCGGCTATGCCGCCTATCGTGGCCCCATCAAAGGCCTCTACCATTGCGGCTCCGGCGCGCACCCGGGCGGGGGCGTTACTGGCGCACCAGGCCACAACGCAGCCCGCGCTATACTCCGTGACCTCAGGCCTTTTTCTTTTCTTTCTTGAGCTTCTTCTTCGCCTCTTTGGCTTGCACCTTCGCCCATTTTTTCTCGGACATGCACTTGGTGCAGCGGCACCCAATGGGCTTTAGAAACTCATTGAAGTAGGACTTTCCGTAGTCGTAGCCGAGCTCTTCGCCCGCCTTGATTTTGCGTTTGGCGAACACCCAGACGCGCTTCTTGTAGATCTCGACTTCACAGTTTGGCTTGCAGGAATGGTTGATGTAGCGCGCAACATTGCCCTTGTACCAACCATCGATCGTCTTCTTTTTAGTGACCTCGAACAGATACCGGCTGCGACTCGTATACTCTTCCTCCTGGGTGAGCGTGCGGCCAAAATACTCGACGACACACGCGCCTTTCGGAATATCCTCCTTCGCGAAGAGCCCTTTGCCCGCACGTGCCTTCTTGACCGCGAGATCGAACCCGCCGGGTGTGTACCTGGATTTCGTCATCTGTCGTTGTCTATCCGGCTCTGAGCGATGGCCGGCTCCCGCCCCTGCACTGGAACCGTTCGAATCGGTTTCCGCAATTCCGCATCAAGAGGAGCCGAACGTCAAAGCAAAACCGGCGGGAGATGTCTCCCGCCGGCGCATATCCCCACATGAAGGCGTCGCTACGGCGTCTTCGGGTTTTCCAATGTCTGCAGTGCCTGATCTACGCTGAAGCTCGCGGCCTTCTGGCGCGGTGGAAACTCCTTGAAGCTTGAGATCCACTTGGACACGAAAGCTTGGGCCGGAACCAGCGCAAACATGCGCTCCGCACGCCATTGTCCATAACCGATAGCTTCGTGTTCAGCCCGCTCGAACGGGTCCATGCGAAGGTTCTCTAGCTTCGGAAAACGTAGCACGACAAACGGGTCCTGCCACACATCGAAGCCATGGGCGCGCTGCTCCATAAACAGCACTTTCCAATTGTTGTAGCGTAGCGCGGCCAAGTCGCCGTCGTCGGTCCAATACATGAATTCCTTGCGCGGACTCTCGGATTCCTCGCCCTTCAGATAGGGGAGGATGTTGTAACCATCGAGATGAACCTTGTAGGCGGTGCCGTCGACGTCCATGCCCTTGAGCAGCTTTTCTTTGACGTCGGGATCGCCCACCGCAGCCAGCAGTGTCGGCAACATATCTTCATGCGCGAAGATCTCGTTTGAGATCGTGCCGGGCTCAATGACGCCAGGCCACCGGATGAAGTTTGCGACACGGAAGCCGCCCTCCCAGCTCGTGTTCTTCTCACCACGAAACATTGTGGTGCCGCCATCGGGCCAAGTGAACGTCTCCGCGCCATTGTCCGTCGAGTAGACGACAATCGTATTGTCGGCGACACCGAGCTCGTCGAGCTTCTTGAGAAGCTGGCCTACATGGCCGTCATGCTCGACCATACCGTCCGCGTAGATGCCAAGGCCCGTCTTGCCCTCAGACTCTTCTTTAAGGTGCGTGAACACATGCATGCGCGTGGAGTTCCACCAAAGGAAGAAGGGCTTTTCGTCTTTGACCGCAGTTTCCATGAAGCCCAAAGCGGCGGTTGTCACCTCGTCGTCGATGGTCTCCATCCGCTTTCGGGTCAGAGGCCCCGTGTCCTCAACCTTTTGCGTTCCGTCTTCATTGGCCCAAGAGTGAATCACGCCGCGCGGTCCGAAATTCTTTTTGAATTCCGGATCCTTCGGATAGTCCACATTCTCCGGCTCTTCCTCCGCGTTGAGGTGATAAAGATTGCCAAAGAACTCGTCGAAGCCGTGGGCCGTAGGTAGGTGCTCGTCGAGGTCACCAAGATGGTTCTTGCCGAACTGGCCAGTGACATAGCCGTGCGGTTTCAGCAATTCCGCGATTGTCGGATCTTTCTTCTGAAGACCTAGCTTGGCGCCTGGCAGGCCGACTTTTGTCAGACCAGTTCGGATCGGGGACTGCCCCGTGATGAAGGCCGCCCGTCCGGCCGTGCAGCTCTGCTGTCCATACCAATCCGTGAAGAGCGCGCCTTCCTTCGCGATCGAATCAATGTTCGGAGTTTTGTATCCCATGACGCCGAGATTGATCGCGCTGAGATTGAACTGGCCGATATCGTCCCCCCAGATAATGAGGATGTTCGGCTTCTTGGTCTCTTCGGCCATCGCCGGGCTGACAACGACGAAAGCGCCGATCAGCGCCCCGACCAATGTCTTCAATACGGAAAACTTCGACATCACACCTCCTTGCGGGCCCATGTCCTCCCCGCGGTCTTTCAAGCTCGATTGGCCTGATTCAATTAAGCGGTTGCATCCTAGAGCAACTAAGATGGCACAGTCTCAGCAAATTATGACGGACACCCCATAAATACAGACTGGATCATCGGCAGCGTGCATTGCGCCGCCGATACTATTTGCGACTACAATTGTTCCTCCGCGCACCCAATCTGCCGAAGCCAAGCATAGAGCGTCCGGACCAGGGTCACTTGGGAGTCGCGAAGCCCTGCGATACTATTCCGCTCACGGAAACCACACTGGGAAAATGTAACCATGTATGTCAGCAGCACTGCCAAGGGCGCTGTCGTCGCCTGCTTTGTCGCGCTCCTGCCTCTTCCCGCCACAGCCGAGATGGACGGTGCTTGCGGCCCAGCCGTCGGTACGTTTTTGATGACGAACAAGCTGGACAACAACGGCAACACCGGGAGCAGCCGAAGCCTATTGGTGCTTACGAATGGCGGCTACGTTCTGCGATTTGATTCCGACGAGATGAGCGCCGTAATCGACAGCCGGCCGTTTGGAGACAGCGCGGGGACTTGGCGTTGCGACGGCGTCGATGACAACGGGACCATGCGCCTGACGGCGACAATGCTCGACTTCACGTACCCCAATGCTGAGGGAGATAAGGGCCAAATCGCGCGGATCGACGCCACAGGCAAGGTTTCGCCGAGCGGTGATACGCTCGAGCTGACTGGCGATTTAGGATTCTTGCCGCTGGAAGCAGATGCGGGAAGCGCAGATGCCCTCTCGAAAGCATCAGGCCCCATCGCGATTACACTTAGCGGCAAGCGCATCGAAGTCCCCAGCACACCGTAGCCGATCCACCGCCGAGCGCAGGTACTTACTCCTCGGACGCAGGGCTGCCCTGCGCATTGGTCCGGACTTTGCCGATGGTTCCGCTATCGGCACCAAACCAGATCAAGCCAGACTTGGGATCGTACATTGTGTGGCGCACCGTTCCGCCGCCGGACGGCACGGGCGTCACGGCCACAAACTCCTCAGCCTTTAGGTCGAACGCCACGAGCCGGTTGGGCTGAACGCCCGTCTCGGCAACCCAAACGCGGCCCTGTCCGTCGAGGGCCGTGGCATAGGGAAGACTATCCTCACCGCCAGGCAACGCCCATTCGGCGAATGAGTTCGTTTCTGGATCGAAGCGACCGAGCTTTCCCCGCGTATAGTCGGAGTACCAAACACGGCCGTCGTCTGTGACCTCAAGCCGTCTGGGCCGCGTGTCGGCGTCCGGGATGTCATACTCTGTCAGGCTGAGCGTCGTGGGATCAACGGAAGCAAGCTTGTTGGTGCCGAACAAAACGACCCATGGCGTGCCGTCGGGTCCGATCTTAATGCCGTACGGCCGCGAACCCTTGGTCGGAACCGGGATGAGATCCACCTTGCGGTCTGCGAGAGTTAATCGGCCAACAAAGTTCCCGTGCTGAACCGTGAACCAGATGTGGCTGCCATCCGCATCAAAGATGAGCGTATGCGGGTCCCTAGCATCGGCATTCGGCATCTCGACCCGTTCGATCTTGTCGGTCTTCGGATCGTAACGGCCGATATAAGCATTGCGATTGCCGGCAAACCAGACGCTCCCATCGTCATCGACAATGAGATTGTGCGGCCCCGATCCTTCTCTAAGATCGCGCCGGAAGAATTCGCCGCTTGAGGGTGTAAGCCGCCCCAGATACCCATTCGCCTGACCCACGAACCAAACGGCATCATCGCCGGCGGCAAAGGGGTCGCGTGGACGCCCATCATAAGGCACCTCCCATTCCTCTATCACGACCGGCTCTTCTTCAGCGGATGCTTCGGTCGGCGCTCCCAAGGAAAGCAGGACCAACAACAACGCGAGCAAGAATCCAGACGCACCTATCGTCGCGGTAGAAGTTTCTGGGTAACAACGGGACATCGGGGTCTCCAGGTCAAGAATCTCATCCAGCGAAGTTCTTAGGCAATATCGGACCAAACGGCCCATAGCGTGACCAACCGTGCAAGAGGAGATCAGGATTTTGTGATCGACGTCGCGGACCTGCCACCTCCTCGTGGCTCTGCTATAGTCTCGCGTTCAGATCTGAGCTGGGGAGAAATTATGCCGTCGCGACGCCTTTGCTATGTGGTCCTTGTGCTGCTTACGACCATCGCTATTGCGGTCGCGGCCGACAACCGGGTTTCAAAGGCGCAAGAGGTACCCTTTGACGCCGAGGAGCGCCCCTATTGCACCGAGGACGCCATGATCGTCTTCGATGCATCGGGCTCGATGGCAGGCAACACCGTTCAAGGTCTATTCAGCGACAAGACCCGCATTGGCGAAGTCCGCGCCGCCCTCACGGAAGTCCTTCCCGGCGTTACGCAGTTTCGGAGGGTGGGACTGATTACCTACGGTCCTGGCCCCTACCAGCAATGCAATGTGCGCCTGAACTTTCCGCCCGAGCCAAAGGCCAGCCAGCGGATTTTGAGCATCGTAAACGAGATCAACCCGGCCGGGAAAACCCCAATCGTGAATGCCGTTGTAGCCGCGGCAAGGATTTTCAAGCACGTGTCCGCGCCAGGAACAATCGTGCTTCTAACCGATGGCGAAGAGACCTGCGGCGGCGATCCGTGCGAACTCGGCAAACTGCTTAAGCGGGAGAGCGAAAACCTTACGGTGCACGTCATCGGCTACCAGCTCAGAAGTTTTCGCTGGACAGGTGCGCAGAGATATCTCGAGACGAAGTGCCTCGCTGAAGAGACCGGCGGCTATTACATCACAGCGAACAACCGTCAGGATCTGATCGAGGCTTTCCGCAAGACCCTAGGCTGCCCAATGATGTCCGCGCTCCCCCGTAGTACGCTGCGCTAGGTCTCTAAGCGTCCCAGCATCACATCTCCACGCCGTGCTTGGCGTAGTACGCCTTGATCGATGGGTCCTTCATCACGCGCTCGAAATGTCCCAACAGATCGGGGGCGACCTGTTCCACCAAATCAGTTGGAATGTGGTCCACGATGCCGGAGGTCAACTGTCGCGTCAGCATCGCGACCTTGAGGTCAGCGATGGTCAAGCGGTCGTCGGCAAAGTACCGCCCGCCATTCTTCACCAGCTTTTTGCTCAGCTGCTTCAGATAGAGCGGGAGCATGCCTTCGGCAAGCGCCTCGCGTTTTGACTTCTTCTCGTCGTCGGGCAGAAACATCGTGGAACCGATCTGGTTGACCACATCTTCCACCGCATCCATCGCTTCGTCGCACAACGCTGCCTGCCAGAAGTCCGATGGGTACAGACCCGTCAGCTTCGCCACATAGCGATTGATGGCGTTCGACTGGGTCAGCGTTTTCCCATCGACTTGGAGAGTTGGTACAGCACCCAACGGCGTGTCCGCCTTGCGCTCAGGCCATTCGGTGACCGGGAAGCGGTCGTCCACGAATGGCACCCCGCCCATCGCAAGGGCCAGCCGCGCGGGCTCACCACGCCCACCATGGAAATCGAAATAGGTGAGTTTCATATCGCTCATCGGCGTTCCCCCACTCCCATTTTTGGACACACTATGCGTCTTCGGACACACGACGGGTCGCGTGCTCGCACGGCAACAAAATAGCCATTGCCCTGGCGACCCATAATAGCGTGGGCCAACAAAAAAGCCTCATCACATCCGATTGTTCCGATAACGGTCGATCACGAGGCACATTGCGTTTGAACGTAAGAGAACGCCTCCAATGGACAACGCGATACATTGGAACGAATACGCGTGTCATGACAGCACCCTAGACTTCCGATAATCACTAGAGTCCCTCTTCAAGTCAGTTCGTCACAAAGCTGCATGCATGTGAAAAGAACAACGCCCAGCGACCTAAGCGGTTCGAAACCGTCGGCTCAAAATCGCCGTTGGGCAGTCCTGCTCGCGGCATCAATGGGCATGTTCGCTGTCCAACTGGATTTCTTTGCGCTGCAGTCGGCGATTCCGAGAATGGCCGACGATCTCAAGACGACGGCCAGCGACCTGCAGTGGGTGATCAGCGGTTACATGCTTGCGGAAGCAGCCTTCCTCATCGCGGGCGGGAGATTGGCTGACATCTTTGGCCGCCGGCGTTTCCTCATTCTCGGCGCAGCCATCTTCGGGCTCACGTCGCTGATTGGCGGCGCCGCGACGAGCCCCGAAATGCTTATCGCCATGCGCATCGTGCAAGGGGTTGGTGCGGCCATCATGCTGCCTGTGGCGCTTGCCGTAACGACAAACGCGTTCCCGGCAGCGAAAGTCCAACGCGCATTAGGGCTCGTCTTCGCAATCGGATCTGTTGGACTGGCTTTCGGCCCGCTCGCCGGCGGCGTCTTGACCGATCTGATGTCGTGGCGCGTCGTACTCTGGCTCAACGTGCCGGTCACGATTGCCCTAATTGCGCTCGCTCTGTATGCGGTGGAAGAGACGCGGGACGAGACCGTGCCGCAGTCCGTCGATATGGCGGGGCTCATTCTCGTCGTCGCCTCCATCACGGCCTTCACCTTTGGAATCGATCGGGCCTCTGTTTGGGGCTGGCTCGACTTGCGCGCCCTCGCGCTTGTTGTTGCCGGCTTATTGGGACTTTTGGCCTTCGTGATTGTCGAGACACGTGCGCACTATCCCCTGCTCGACCTGTCGCTCTTTCGGATCAAGACCTTCAGCGTGATGACAGCCGCTGGGTCCATCGGGAACGGCGCAACGACGATCATCATTTTTCTGTCGATGGTGTTCCTGCAAGAAGTCGAGGGTCTCGACCCCATCGAGGCCGGTACGGCCTTTGTGACATTCTCGCTCGGCTACGCCGTGGCCAGCCTGGCCTCCGGCCGGATGCAGCAGACGCCGCCCTGGGTCGCCATGAGCTGCGGCCTGGCGCTGGGCGGCCTCGCGACACTGCTTATGGCGTCGACGGCGAGCGTTGGTCTGTTTGTCGCGTTTGCCGGCTTGAGTGGTCTCGGCCTCGGCTTCGTTTGGGCTTACACAAGTGTCGTGACCCAGTCCGTCGTTCCCAAGGAAAAGGCGGGTGCCGCGTCCGGCACAGTACTGACCGTGTTGATCAGTGCCGGGGGCATTGCCCTGGCGATTGCCATCTCCATCTACGAATCCTACACGGGCGAAGGCAGCCCCAACCAAGCCGCCGTCATCAAAGCCATACTCGGAAGCGCCGGTATCGCCGCGCTCGTGGCCGCGGCTGCAGTCGCGCTCTTCGGGCGGTCGCGGACATCAGACACTTAGCGACGCAGTGGCGCTTCGGACTCTGGCGCGGGCTCGACGTCCAATCCATCGTCGGTCAGCGTCTTCAAGAAGGCAACGATCGCCGCCTCTTCCTCGGCCGTCAGACCAAGGTCTCCAAGCTCGGTCTTGTTGACCGTTTCTGGCACTTCGGGCGCAGGCCAGCCAGTGACGCCAAAGCCAGGGTCGCTCGCATCGGGAACGACCCCGAGCGTATCGCGCGTGTTGTAGAAATGGACAATCTGCTCAAGCGTGGCGAACACCCCGTTATGACCATACGGAGCCGTCAACGCGATGTTGCGCAGCGTCGAAACCTTGAACTTGCCGTTTTGCGATCCGTCCGGGTGCTTCTTGGCAATGTCTGGCCGCCCGCCGAGACCAAGATCCGGGGGCAAAGTGTCGACACCATGCAAGGCCGCAATACGCGGATTCACGGGAAGACCAAGATTGTCATACGTGAAGTCCGTAAACAGCGCATGCGGATAGTTCTCAGGCGGCGTGCTGATGTGGCAGTTGGCGCACTTTGCCTTGCCATTGAAGAGCTCGAGGCCGCGCTTCTCCTGCGCGGTCAGCTCGATTTTTCCAGCGACATAATAGTCGTACTTCGAATTGAACTCGGCAAACTCGTCGGTCGGCTCAAAGGCCGCGATGGCAAGACCAAACTTGGGATAGACGAGATCCGTCTCCTTCCATTTCAGATCGACCCCATAGAGCCGACGAAAGGCTTCGAGGTAGACGGGGTTTTCTGCCAGACGCTCAAGAACGGCTCCTTTGTCCGGCATCGCCATCTCAAGCGGATTGAGCGGCGGCCCGACGGCTTGGTCAGCAAGCGAGTTCGCGCGGCCGTCCCAGAACTGTCCGCCCACATAAGACCCAGCCGCCTCACTCCAATGGAACGGCGGACTGAACGTTGCGTAGGCCGAGGTCTGAGCATTGCGCGTTCCGTACTTCCCGGGAACAGACCCCGGCGAGACGGGCATGCCAACAGGATCGGCCGCACTTCGCGGATCGGCGAATCCTGCTGAATGAGCGTGACAGGTGACGCATCCCGTATTGCGCTTCGCCGAAATGCTCAGATCGTTGTAGAGCATGTGGCCCAACTCGACTGTATCAGGCGGCGTTTCCCGCAATGGCAAGAGTTGCCCGGACGACGATCCACCGGTCTCAGCGACCGACAATGTTGGCGCGCCAAGCCACAGGGGCCCAGCCGCAGCCATTGCCACACCGATTGCGATTGGCAGTGCCCTCATTCGGAAGCCTCCTCACGAGCCAAGCAAGGCAGAGCTTAGTCCGAGACCGGAGACGGCACAAAGTCTGTTCGATGGCCTCGTTCTTGAAGCTTTTGCGACGCGATGCTTTCTGAGGCATGACAGCTGAGAGACACGCAAGCCAAGGGCTCTCGCCGCCTCCCGGCGCGAGTTGTCACAACCTCTCTACGTCTCAATACACAGAGTCCTGAAGGGACTTGCGGGGCGCTGGTTGGCCGCCGTCCGATTTTTTTGATGGGCAGCCTTCCGGCGCCCCGCATGGCGTATCGAGACTGCATCGCATGTCGCGAAGCGACTCACGAAGCGACCCTCGACGCCGCAGCGATGTTTTAGAGCCCCATGCCGCGCGGCTTACCTCCAGTGGCACAGGCGTGACGCGAAAGCGCGTCCTACCTCACCCGATGACCCACGCGTTACAGCGCAGGTGGGCGGGGTAGGGACCCCCAGGGTCGATCCGTTAAACGTGGCCTGGTGTTCCGGGACAGGGAGCGCTTTTCGCTCCTGCCGCCCCTTCTGTACCAAACCACCCTGGGCGCTGCATCCCCCGCCCCGAGAGCAGACGGTCTGCAGCTCGCGTCCTCTAACGAACGAGGGATGGAGGCAGTGTAGGGCAGGTTTTGGGGAGGGGGATAAGGTTGGGACTCCGCTTCGTCATGCCCGGACTTGATCCGGGCATCCACGCCGTGACGCCCGCACGACATGAGAGGCCAGCGGTATGGATTGCCGGGTCAAGCCCGGCAATGACGAGTCAGAAACCCCAAGCTTCCGAATCGCGCGCCTGCTGTTCCTGCATATCCTGGACAAGCTAAACCAGACCACGGAGCATTAGCGGCGGGCGTTTTTGTCACTCTCGTGATTCCTCCGGGAATGACAACTGCTGTGACACCGGGAAACAGAGTAATAGAGGCTGGAGCGTTCGATGTACTTCAGTCAAACTCTACCCGTCGGTTTGACATGCCTCTCAGGTGGCCTGTGCTGGTTTCCAACCATTTCCGATACTCATCCACCTCCGGGTCAATGTACGCTACCCGTGCCTCGTTATCCAACCGTCCGCACTTGAAACAGCACGCCGCCACCGCCGAAAGGGACAATCCTGGGAACTGCGAGTCCCACCTTTCCTGCCAATCACAGACCAAAGTCTCCGACTGTTCCTTATAGCGTTGAAACTCTTTTCGTAGGCGTTCGTGTATCGAGCACAGGTCATCAAAGTACGATCTCAGAAACAGCTTTAAGTCGACTCGACCTCCCAGCTGTTCAATTTCACGCCTTGTCGAACTCTTAAACTTGTCGTCGAGCTTATCAGCGCGCAGGAAGAACTGAGATCGGTAGGATATTCGGTCCTGCTCATCTTCTCTTCTCCACCCCACGGAGATGTCTGTGACCGGCAAGGCTCGATGCTGAGAGTAGTTCCTTACCGCATCCATTACGCGATAAGACAGCGACTCATCGTAGCGCTCAGAGATGACGCTCTTAACGAGATCTGTCGCAATGGTGCCAGCAGTGATCTCTACCGCATCCTTCGGAACAGAATTGAGATAGAGTCTGGAAACTGAGAGGAATGAAGAGACCCGTCTCCCGAACTCCGCGCGCACTGAATGGAATGCAGGACTGTCTCTGCGAGAGTAGATCATATCCGAGAGCGTCGACTGCAGTATGAACTCTTCAACCTGCCGATAACCCTCGCAGATCCCGAAGAACTTTTCTTCGAATGCACTCAGGGCTGACAGTGTATTCCGAGCCACGACCAGCTCCTGATACTCAGTTTCTGATAAGGGAATGGCATCAGCAAAGCCTGAACTGAATTGACGGCAGAGCCGGTACTGCAGACTTTCTTCGTTCATAGTTCAAACCTACGGGAATTCAGGCATCTGCAGTTGCTCATGGCGAAGACGTACAAAGCCATGTATCGACGAAGCTCATCATGTCCAGGGAAACATGCATGTCGCTCAGAATAGCAAACTGGCTGAAAGCCCGAGCACAAAGCACATTTAACTGGTTTCTGCTGACTGCTGCCTTGCTGATTGTCCTGCTAGTTTTTCAAGTTGGCTTTCCAGAGCCATCCAAGGAGTCTCAAAGAGAATTGCTCTCCTTCGCCGTGAACTTTCTTGCGGGCGGAGTGATCTCATTCCTGTTTTACTTTTTGGTCGTCTACCTCCCAGAAAATCGTCGACGAAAAATAGTGAAACAGAACCTTAGGAGCAGCTACCGCAGAATCAAAAAGGACATTCTTTGGCAAGTTGTATTCGCAAGCATTGCTGGTGGCAGACGCGATTTGGAAACGACTGCAGAAAGCGTAGACGACCTAATGCAAGTCAAGGCGTTCAAAGAAAAGTTCCAACATGGCCGCGAAGCAGACGAAGGCTTCTACGCCTTCGAGAACCAGATGATGGAAAGAACCTATGAGTTTCGGCAGATAATTGTAGGCCTCACCATTCTCGCGAAACAGATTGACTTCGTACTTCACAACTATGCAATCGACAATCAGGATGTCTTCGACTTTCTAAGGCGTCTAGAGTCATTCTTGGTTACACTTCAGCACCTTGAGCCAGGTTATGATGAGTCAGAGAAGCTCACGGGTTTCATCTGGGAGATATTCACGGGTTTCAATGTGATCGACGGTGATCGCGGTTACGACTTTGTCGAGAAGCTAATTGATGACATGTAATCACCCCCTACTCTTTCTCCACATAGACCTCTTCGCCCAGCTCGCGGAACTTCTCGCTCATCTCATCCATGCCGTGTTTGCGGGCCTGCTGGACCGCTTCGCTGCTTGAGAGCACGCCCTTGTCGTTGAGCTTCGCGGCGTAGTCGCGCACTTGCTGGGTGATTTCCATGGAGCAGAATTTCGGGCCGCACATAGAGCAGAAATGCGCGAGCTTATGCGCCTCTTTCGGCAAGGTCTGGTCGTGATAGTCGCGCGCCGTATCAGGATCGAGCGAGAGGTTGAACTGATCCTCCCAGCGGAACTCGAAGCGCGCTTGTGAGATGGCATCGTCACGGGCCTGCGCCGCCGGATGGCCCTTGGCGAGGTCCGCCGCGTGGGCGGCGATCTTGTAGGCCATGACGCCCGCCTTCACATCGTCCCGGTCGGGCAGCCCCAGATGCTCCTTCGGCGTCACATAGCAAAGCATGGAGGTCCCGAACCAGCCGATCATGCCGGCCCCGATGGCGGAGGTAATGTGGTCGTAGGCTGGCGCAATATCCGTCACGAGGGGCCCAAGCGTATAGAATGGCGCCTCGCCGCATTCGCGCAGCTGCTTCTCCACATTGACCTTGATCTTGTGCATGGGCACATGACCTGGCCCCTCGATCATGACCTGGCAGCCCTTGTCCCAAGCGACTTTTGTCAGCTCACCGAGCGTTTCGAGTTCGGCGAATTGCGCACGATCATTGGCATCGGCAATGGCGCCAGGACGAAGCCCATCGCCCAGGGAGAAGGACACGTCGTATTTGCGCATGATGTCGCAGATCTCATCGAAGCGCTCGTAGAGGAAGCTCTCCTTGTGCCGCGACAGGCACCACTTGGCCATGATCGAGCCACCTCTGGAGACGATACCGGTAACACGCTCCGCCGTCAGATGAATGTATCCCAGCCGCACACCGGCATGGATGGTGAAGTAGTCGACGCCCTGTTCACACTGCTCGATGAGCGTGTCCTTATAGACCTCCCAATCGAGTTTGACGGGATCGCCATCCACCTTCTCCAGCGCCTGGTAGATTGGCACGGTGCCGATGGGCACGGGCGCATTGCGGATGATCCATTCCCGGGTCGTGTGGATGTTACGCCCGGTGGAAAGATCCATGACAGTGTCCGCGCCCCAGCGGATGGCCCAGACCATCTTCTCCACCTCCTCCTCGACCGAGCTTGTCACCGCCGAGTTGCCGATATTGGCGTTGATCTTGGTGAGGAAGTTGCGGCCGATGATCATCGGCTCTGATTCCGGGTGATTGATGTTCGCGGGGATGATCGCTCGTCCCCGGGCCAACTCGTCCCGCACGAATTCGGGCGTAACGAACTCCGGCACCACGGCGCCGAAACGCTCACCATCGTCGAGGCGGGCGCGCGCCTCCTCGGCGGCCTGCTGCCGGCCGATGTTCTCGCGATGGGCGACATAGACCATCTCGTTCGTAATGATCCCCGCCCGCGCGAACTCAAGCTGGGTCACAGGTGCGCCCGGCAGACCGCGCAGCGGCTGACGCGTCACTTGGAAGGCTTCGGCCAGATGCTTGTCGCCTACACCGCCATTGTCCTCGGGCTTGATGGCGCGGCCTTCATAATCTTCGACGCCGCCCCGACCTGTGATCCACGCCGCACGCACGGGATCGAGTCCGCGGTTCACATCAATCGAGACGTCGTTGTCTGTATACGGGCCGGACGGATCGTAGACACCGAAGGCCTCCCCGTTCGAGAGATCGATTTGCCGAAGCGGCACGCGCACAGCGTTATGGCCTTCAGGTGTGGAATAGACTTTGCGGCTACCGGTTAGCGGCCCTGTGGTGACCTTGGGCGCGTCTGTGCCTTGCGTAGGAGGCGTCTTGTCGTAAACGTTCATGGTTTCCTCAAGCGATATAAGCGAAGAAGCAGAGGGCAGCGCCGAGCACGAACCAGACAAGGCCGGCTGCGGTTATCCCCCACGTTGAATCCAGCACCGCATCGCCGAACTTCTCGACGGTGCGGAAGAAGATGATGCGCAAAGTTCCGCCGATCACGGCGAGCCAGCCCAGCAGCGTGATGATCAGGCGCCAATCGAGGACCCACACATTGTGCGCGAGCACAACCGCAAACCCCGCGGTCATGAGCAGAATGCCGGAGAGATAGATCAGCGACGGGCTCTCTAGAAACTCCCGAGCCATCGCGACTTGGCGCTCGCCGTTGATAAACAGACTGATGGCGGCCGCCAGAATGACCGGGCCCATGAGCTGCGCAAGAAAGATCGAGCTCTGCATCGCAGTCTCTCCTGTCCCTTCGCCGGTACGAACCGGATCAGGTTCTAAGGGTCTCCGCCGGTATGCGGACTCTCAGCCCCTTGAAGGGGCTCCCCCTGGATGAGAGCTACTGTACGCTGGTCGCTTCAGCTTCGAAAGGGGCGATCGCTACCAGCAGACCTTGGCGCCTGAGGTGCAGACCGATGGTGAGACGACGCCGCGCCAGCACGTCGTATGCGCCGAGGACGAGATAATATCGGGCTTCTGGAAGAGATTCGCCGTCACTTGTCCCCGCCAATAGGGGTTAGGCTTTGGTTGGGCGGGCGATATCGAGACCTGGCCAAGCCCCCTCTTTGATCTCAGAGCCGCGATTTCCTGTCGCAAAGCGGTCAAAGAAGCCTTGACCGCCATCGTCTTGTGGAGCCCGTCATCCGTGGCAAAAACGGTCGCGCACTTTTTCTGGGCCTGTGCGCCCTGCACTTGTGTGCCCTGGTCCTGTGACTGTGCACCCTGGTCCTGCGCCTGTGCGCCCTGGACCCCGAAAAGGCCAATTGTCACAAGCGCTACTGTTAGGACGGGCCAATACAGTGTCATCGGAGCCATACCAACGTTTCTAGTGCTACCAGCAGACCCGCGCGCCCGTTGTGCAAACGGTGGGCGACACCACGCCAGACCAGCAAATCGTGTGTCCGCGTGAGGTTACGACGTCGGGCTTTTGGTACAGGTTCGGTGAGACCGACTGGCGCCAATAAGGCTGTGGTTTCGCGCGCATCGGCGAGATGGACACGCTGCGAATGCGCTTAGACGCCTTATATTCGGCGATTGCCTCTTTGAGCGCGTTCTGAGACCGGACGACGGCCGTTTTCTTGTCGACGCCATCGGCGGTTCCCGACAACCCAACACAACCGGCTTGCGCCGTCGCGCCATAAGCTGAGCAAAATATAGCCGCTACGAATGCCAGTGCTAAGGCACGCCAATACGACCCCATCGAAGCCTCCTTCTGGACGTGTAGAATTGGTGTGTTTTAAGAGCCACCAACTGCCATGACCAGCGGCTTGCAGCCCCCACCAACGGGTTCTCAATATTCTGTTACCCTTGTGCCACAGTGTACGGCCAATTTGGGACGATGCCGATAGGTCATGAGTAGAATTCATATTCATTCGAGCACGAGGCCCACATGGGCGCAAAGCTAGTCTTGGTGACGGGCGCGTCCAGCGGGATCGGCGCGGCCACCGCCACACGCTATGGGCGCGAAGGCGCCCATGTCGTTTTGCTCGCCCGCAATGCAACGCGGCTAGAGCGAACGGCACACGAGGTGGAGAAAGCCGGAGGCACCGCCTCTACGTTTGCAGTCGACCTGCAAGACGCACCCGAAACGCTGCGAGTTACAGCGCGCATCGCCGAGGAATTCGGCACGCCCGACATCCTCGTAAACAATGCGGGCGCGGGCCGCTGGCTTCCACTAGTCGAAACCAGCCCAGAACAGGCCAGCAGCATGATTGGCGTGCCCTATCTTGCAGCCTTCGCGATAACCCGTGCCTTTGCGCCAGCAATGATCGAACGGGGCTCCGGCAGCATTGCCTTCGTAACCTCGCCCGCGTCGTACCTCGCCTGGCCCAATGCCAGCGCCTACATTGCCGCGCGCCGCGCGCTGGCCGGTTTCGCCGAAGGACTACAGACCGAACTAAAGCCAAAAGGCATTTCCGTTCCGATTATGGTCTTTGGGGTCGTGGAGACCCCCTACTTCGACAACAATCCCGGCAGCCGCGAAAACATCCCTAAGTTTGGCCAGAGCTTCATCCCTGTTCTTTCGGCAGACGAAGCCGCGGACGCCATCTTCGAGGGCATCGCGAAAAACAAGCGTTTCGTTGTGAAGCCCGAGATCTATCGGGCCTTGTTCGTGATGAACACACTGTTCCCAAAGACGGTCGCAAGCCAACTCCGCCGCGCTGCGAAAAAGGCACGTGCGGCCAGCTCCTAGCGCCGCAACATGCCCATGCGCTTCAAGACCCAGAAGACCAGCCCGGATGCGCCGATCAAGAGGAGCATGGTCACGATGAAACCCGAGCGGTCATTCACAAGGGGTAAGCCACCAACATTCATGCCGAAAATTGAAGAGATCACGCCTGCGGGTAGGAACACGGTTGTCACGATCGTGAGCAGCTGAAGATTGCGGTTGGTCTGGTCCGTCATTCGCAGGGAGACCTCTTCCTGCAACAGATGTGCACGATCGCGCAACGCGACCATCTCGTGATCCAACCAATCCAACCGCTGCCCAATATGACTGGTCTTAAGGTCGTGGGCCTTGCCCGTGGTCTGCCAGTTGTTCTGCTCGAACCGGGCAATCACGGAACGCTGCGTGGCAAGAATTCGGTGCAAGCGCACCGCGAGCCGGCGGCATTTGGCTAGGCGTTTCGGGATGTCATCATCTAGATCGACGATCAATCGCTCCTCGATAACATCCAACTCATCGCTGAGGGTTGCTGATCGCTCCTCCACACCCGAAGCGACTTGCATGAAGATCGACTCAAGGAGGGCCGCATGGCTCTTCGTGGCTTGACCGGCCTGTATGGATTTTCGCACGGCCTCGACCGAATGAAGCCCTTCGCGCCGTCCCGTCACGAGAAGCCTCTCCGTGGCCACGAAATGCAGCAGACCGAGCTCGTCGGAAAGGCCCTCTAAACGATAAACGAGGTCCGCGAACACGCCGTAGATGCAGACGTCGTCCGCATGCAGTTGCTGATGATCGCCGACAGACAGCAAGAGATCGACAGCAGCAGCTGGGATTTCCTTGAGGTGGGCGCGCATATACGGCCCAACACGGGCATCGGCCAGGTTCACGTGGACCCAAAGCCAGCCATCTTCGGCTCTGTGACCCAGCACGCCGCTGGGTAATTTGCAGTCGGTCAGTTCTTCGGTGCTACCATCGGCGCCGAAACGAAACGCCCAAACGACCCCTGGACACGGTTCCGATGACCGTTCACCTCGCGCGTTCGGCTCCGGCGCTGTTGTGGACTTTGTGCTCTCAGATTTCGCCATAATCCCCTCATCGACCTGAAGGAAAGACTCTCAGGATTGAGCGCGCGTGACAACCGCTTGGCGCGCTATCTCAAATGCGAACCGGGCTCGCAACACGCCAGCCGGAGAGCTACCTGCTGCGCCCCCGAGCATGGCTGCCGAGTAGAACGAAGGCGACGTCCCGTTAGCGATGTTCCTCGACACTCGTCGCAATGAGTTCCCTATTGAGGGCACGCAGCGCACGGGTCTGCGAAATTTTTCCAACAATGCGACTGCGGTCGTAGGGATCGACGACGGGCAGCGATTCCGCACCGAGCGTATCGAACGCCCGCAAAGCGGTCTCTAGCGATTCGTCTGCAGGAAGGGCACGTTCGCGGTCGCCTTCGGGAAGCTCGGTGGGCTCGTCTTCCTTCAGCGGGCGCATGATGTCGGAGACGCTGAGGCCCTTCATGATCGTGCGGTGAGGGCCTTCATGCAGGACGATCCCGCGCGACTCGAGCTGTGCTTGGAACAACGACCGTCCGAGGACCGCCTGGTTTATCCCATTCGCCACAGCGACCGTGAGCAGCAGTGCCAGGCTCAGCTCGAAACCGCCCGTGAGCTCGAACACCATGACCGTTGTCGAAATCGGCGCGCCAAGGACGGCGGCGGCCACGGCTCCCATGCCGAGAATGGCGTAGAGCCCCTCGCTGGACCCTAGTCCTGGAAACAACTCTGCGACGATGAGCCCAAAGGCGCCGCCTGTCATAGCACCCAGATAGAGTGCAGGAGAAAACACGCCGCCACCAAAGCGCGAACTCAGCGTGATAGCCGTCGCGAGCGTCTTGAGGACAATCAGAAGCAACATCGTATTGATGGCCAGCTGGTCCTTCAGCGCCGCGTCAGTCGTGTCGTAGCCAACGCCTAGTATCTCCGGGAACCAGATGGCTATGACACCCACCATCAAGCCCCCCACCACAGGCCGCATCACAAGCGGCATCTTGACGTTACGCGCCGCCCAATCGGTGCTGAGTATCGTCAACTGAAAGATCACCGCCACGAAGGCCGCGATAATGCCGACTAAGACAAACGCTGGCACCTCGAGATAGGAGGCAATGCTGTAGCTCGGCACGACAAAGGCCGCGACGTCCCCAAACCAGGCCTGGGACAGGATCGTGGCCACCACCGCGGATAGAACCAACGGAACGAAGGTCCGGATCGAGAAGTGGCCGAGAATAACCTCCTGCGCAAACAATACGCCTGCGATCGGCGCATTGAACGAGGCGGCGACTGCGCCAGCAGCCCCCGATGCAAGAAGCGTCCTCCGCGCAGAATTTGGAAGGTTGAGATGCTGCGATAACGTGACGGCGATGCTGGCGCCAAGGTGAACGATCGGCCCTTCGCGGCCGGCACTGGCGCCTGAACCCAGCGATAGCGCACTCGCAAGAGCGCTGATCAGGCCTTGGTCCAGACGGAGGCCACGCCCGCCATTGACACGCGCCTCCATAACGTCCGGGACCGCCACGGTGCGTTTGGCGGTCAAAGCATAGCGAAGCAAAAGCCCGACAAAGAGGCCACCCACCGCAGGGGCCAACATCACGATCCACCAAGGCTGCTGCCGTGCCGCCGCCGCCACATGTTCCGACATGGTCTGCAGCCAAGGCCACTGGAAGACACCAATCGCAAGGCGGAACAGGATTGCAGCCACGCCGGTGGCCAATCCAATTAGCGGCGCGAGAAGCCAGACGGTGGGCTGCCGCGTCTCCTGGAAATGCTTGAGATTGGGGATCGTCCAACGTCGGGCTGTGTCCAGAAGCTGCGCGCGTCTTAAGGCCATCTCATGGGTTTAGAGCCTTTCAGGGTCAGTTTGAACCGTTCTGCCGAATCCCCACAAAAATCTCTGAATCTGTGGGTTTTCGGCCCGCTCGGAGACGCCCCTTCGACCTTAGTATTGTGCACCGCACAACGTCCTTGAACTTTATTGTGCAGTGCAATATATACGGGGTGTGCCCTAGCAGCGCTTTCGTCAGGAAAGGACCATTGAAATGATCGACTTTGATAAGAATGCCTTCGAGAAGACCAACAAAGACCTCCAGAAACTGGGCAAGGACAACTATGAGGCCGTCCTCAAGTCCTACGGCCAGATGAACAAGGGTTTCCAGGACATCGGCACCAGCTTCACCGATTACACGAAGCAGGCTTTCGCCGACGCCACAGCAACGTTCGAGAAGGTCGTTGGTGCCAAGACTCTTGAGCACGCCATCGAGATCCAGTCCGAGTATGCCAAGGCGGCCTACGAGAAGTGGATGAGCGAAATGACCAAGATCGGCGAGCTGTATGCTTCTGTCGCTCGCGATGCGTACAAGCCGGTTGAAAAGGCCGTGGAGAAGACCACTGCCACTGTGACCGCGTCTTAGTCGGCTTTTTTAGTCGCAAGTAGCAGAAAGGCCCGGAGGCTCGTTCTCCGGGCCTTTTCGCGTCTCAAAAAGTGATCTGCAGTCGCCACTTGGCCTGACGGCTAGGACGCGAGCTTCAGCGTCTCGCCCTCGGTCGGCGTGGTCTGAGGGCTTTCACCCATTGTACGCATCTCACCGGGTGGGAGCGCGCTGTCGCCAAACTTCTTGACGAGGCGCTTCATGTAGCGGCGGAACCGCAGATGGTGGATCTCGAAGCGATGCCAGGGTGTGTCCTGCCGCTTGATGCCGTGGCCGATATCGGGCGACCCGGTCCGCTTGAGCGCGCGGAACCACTCTGCCCGCTCCGGGTCTTTCTCCTGGGCCGTAATGAAGGCCGCGATCAGCCGTGCCTGGTGATCGGCGACCTGCCAAACCCCGCCCTCGGCCGGATCGAAGAGGCCCACCGCAAAGAAATCGTCCCACTCGCGATGGAAGGTATGAATGAAGAGCTTTGACCAGCCTTTCTCGTCGAGCACGTACGCATCGTCCATGAACGGAAAATGGACCTGGAACCCCGTGGCCCAGATCACCATGTCCACCTCCGCCGACGTATCATCAGTGAAGTAGACCGTTTTACCCTCCATGCGTTCGAGCCCCGGCTTGGCCTCGATACGCCCGTGAACGAGGTGATCCAGATACGTATTGGAGGCGGTGGGATGCGCCTCGAAGAGCTTGTGATCCGGTTTTGGCAAACCGTAGCGCCCGTGCGGCCCGATCAACATCAGCATGCCGAGCTTGTAAAGCCCGTACATAAACTTGCGCGGCAGGGGCGCCCGGCTAAGCCGGTCGATAACCGTATCGGTTGGCTTGCCTAATAAGAGCTTTGGGAAAAAATAGTAGGTGCGGCGCATCGAGTGGATCGCCGCCTTCCCGTCACGTGCGGCATCGTCGAGAATGTCGACGGCGGAATTGCCTGCACCCACGACCAAGACCCGCTTATCCTTCACTTGCGCCTTCGACTTCACATCGTGGGAGTGGATAACTTCCCCGTCGAACGTGCCCGGATACTCAGGGACGAAAGGGTGCCAGTGATGGCCCGTGGCCATGACCACGCCATCGTAGCGGCGCGGCGCACTCTCCCCCTGGATCGTGACGTGCCATCCGGTGTCGGTTCGCTCGACGTTATCGACCCGCGTGTTGAATGTGATTCGGTCATACAGACCGAACTCTCTGGCATATGCCCTGAAATAGTCCTGCGCCTGCTCCGCACTCGCGTAGACGGGCCATTCTTCGGCAAAGTCGAAATCGAGATAACGGGTCAGCTTCTTGGAGGAGTTGAGATGCGTCGAGCCGTATACGGCATGGGGGCTATCGAGATTCCAGATTCCCCCAACGTCGCCCTCGGCCTCGAAGCAGTCGAACGCAATCCCGCTCTCCGCGAACCGCTTTACAACGGGGAGACCGCAAGCGCCGGCGCCAATAATGCAGTATCGCTTCACGTCACCTCCAAGACCTCAGGTGCGACATAAGCACCCAAGACTAGCTCCAAATTGCGAGACTAGCTCCAAATTGCGGCAGACCAAAGCACCCCGAGGTCTTCTCATCAACCCATAGCAAAATGGGGTTGTCTCCTTGATTTGGCTCAAGTCGTCGCGCCTTAAGGAAAGCTCTTTAGAGACGCGACGGCATTTCTCTTGTGCCTGAATTAGATGGAAGTTACCGGTATGGTCACCGGCTGCAACACTTCGCACCGCGAGTTGAGGGAATTTCATGGAAAGTCAGAAAGACGTCACCATCGAGAACTGGGACGGCACCTGGACCTACCACCCGCGCGTCAAGGCGCGGCCCGAAAGTGTTGAGGATCTGGTCGAGATTGTCACCGATCCGGTACGCTTCCCAACGCCCGTGCGCCCTGCCGGCTCCATGCATTCCACGGCCCGTATGAACGGCGACGATGAAGGCGGCACCATGGTCGACATGACCGCGATGAACCGCATTCTGCATTTTACGGACGATACGGTAACGGTCGAGGCGGGCGTCACCCATGGCGACCTGGCCAAGGCTCTAAAGGCACGCGGCCTCCAGCCCTACATCACGACGGAGATCGGCAACACGACACTGGCCGCTTTTGCCTGCGCCGCGACGAAGGATAGTTCTTTCCCCGGCGAACACGGGCAGGTCAGCTCCTACGTGGTCGGGATCCGATACGTCGACGCCAACGGCCAAATACGCGAAATCACAGAGGCCAACGACCCTCAGGAGATGCAGCTGTTCCGGACCAGCTACGGTTTGTTCGGACTGATTTTCGAAGTCACGATCAAGGTGCGGCCGACCATGGGCCTCGAAGTGCGGCACTTCGGGCTCAGCATCGATGAGTTTCGAAAGTTCCTGCCAGTGTACAGAGCCCGCGGTCACGCGGTCATGTACTACATCTACCCCTATGCCAAACGGGTCGTGGTCGAGTTGCGCAAACAGCATCCCGACCGAAAACCCACATCGCGGCTTCGCTGGCAGTACCGCAACAAATTCTGGAAGCAGTGGGCGCCCGCGGTCGCGACCTGGGTCGATACGAATATCAAGAGTAAGAAGTGGCGTGCCAAAGCCCATGACACGTTCTTCTATATCCAGCGGCAGCTCATGGTGCGCTTGATGCGCTATAATCATAGCTGGCCCCACGCACAGATCATCAGCTATCCACGCAAACCCAAGGTCTTCTATCTTTTCAGCATGTGGTCCTTCCGCGAGACCGACTTCTTCGACACGCTGGAGCGCTACTGCGATTTCTGCATCGCCTATGAGAAGGGCACGGGCTTTCGCTGCAACCTACCTTCGGTCGGCTATGTCATCAGCCGCGACTGCGAGGCCTTGTTTTCCTACACATGGGAGGGCCCAGGGATGAGTATCGATCCCGCGTCGACAGGTGGGCGCGAGTGGGAGGAGTTTCTCTACGCCTACAACGATTTCTGCAGTGAGCACGGCGGAACGCCGTTATTCAACCAAACGCCATTTTTGACGCGCGAGATGGCGCGCCGTGCCTTTGGTGCGCGGCTGCAGAAGTTTGCCGCGGCCCGGGCAGAGCGCGACCCCAAGGAGCGGTTCCTCGACCAGTACTTCCGCGACCTGCTGTCGTAAGGACAACGCAGACAGACCAATCTGGACACCTGTGCTAACGTAGTGGCATGGAACACACATCCATCAGCGGGCTGCCATTCCCTGCGTCGCGCATCGCCCTCGGTACTTGGGCCATCGGCGGCTGGATGTGGGGCGGCACGGATGAGTCCGCGGCCATCGCTACGATCCACCATGCCCTCGATCTCGGCATCAACATCCTCGATACGGCCCCCGCTTACGGCTTTGGGCACTCCGAGGAAATCGTCGGCAAGGCCCTCGAAGGGCGGCGCGACCGCGCTCTGATCGCCACCAAGGCTGGCATGGTTTGGAATGCGACAAACGACACAAACCTCCATCGCGACTCATCCGCACAAAGCCTACGGCAACAATTGGAAGACTCGCTGCGCAGGCTCCGAACGGACGTCATCGACCTTTATCAGATCCACTGGCCCGACGAATCGGTGGATTTCGAAGAGACGGGCGCCGTGCTCGAGAGTTTCCGCCACGAAGGGAAGATCCGCGCGATCGGTTTGAGCAACTGTACGGTCCCGCAGATTGAACGCTTCGCTAAAGGCGCGACACTCGCGTCGCTACAGCCGCCCTATAATCTCTTTGAGCGTGAGGCCGAGGCGGGGATCCTGCCCTACGCAAAGGCCCATGACCTGGTCGTGCTTTGCTATGGCTCGCTGTGCCGCGGGCTGCTGACCGGCAAGATCACAGCAGACACGACCTTTAAGGGCGATGACTTGCGCAACAACGATCCAAAATTCCAACCGGATCGCCGGGGGCACTATCTCGCCGCGGTCGAGAAGTTACAGTCGCTTGCCAAGGAGAGATACGGCAAACCGCTTCTCGCCTTCGCCGAGCGCTGGGTCTTGGATCGGGGAAACACAATCGCGCTTTGGGGCGCACGCCGTCCCGAACAGCTGGCGCCCGTCGCCGACGTCATGGGGTGGCACATAGACGAAGAGACCATGCACGAAGTTGACCGCATTCTGACCGAGACGATCAAAGACCCGGTCGGCCCCGAATTCATGGCACCGCCGCGCGCGCAAGCGGCCTGAGGTCTACGCGCCCGTCGCCTTGATGAACCAACGCACGAGCGGGAAGGATGCAACGCGCGGCAGGTTGCGCACCGTCTTGAGGAACATCTCCACCTGAGGGGGGAAAGCGATTTCGTAGGGCCGCTTGGGGAGCTTTTCGAGGATCTTCCGTGCGCAGCGTTCCTTCGACATCACGAAGAGCTTCTTCTTTGGGTCGTAGGAGGCGTTAAGCGGTGTATCCACAAACCCCGGATTGACGAGGGTGAGATCGACTCCGGTCCCGCGCAATTCCAGTTTCAAGCTCTCTGCTAGATTGATAACGGCCGCCTTGCTGGCGCCGTAGCCGCCATTACCCGGCCAGCCCGCGTAGCCGAAAAGCGAACCCATGATGGCGAGATGACCCTCGCCGCGCCCGAGCATCGAGGGCAGCGCCGCCGCAACGCCATTCAGCACGCCGTCGACGTTGAGCGCCATGGTTTGCCGAAACCCCTCCGCATCGATATTGCGGATATCGAACGGCACATACATGCCGGCCCCGAGAAGCGCGAGATCGATGGGTCCGAGTTCGGCCTCGACCTTTGCCGCGCACGCTTTGAGACCATCGATGTCCAGCACATCAGCCGGAAACGCGGTGATGTTCGGTTTGGAGCTCGCCAGCGCGTCGAGTCGTTCGCTCGGCCGGGCGGTTGCCGCGACCTTCACGCCTGCATCAGCGAGCCGCCGCGCGATCTCGCCGCAAATCGCCCCCGAAGCACCGGTGATCCAGGCAACTTTCCAGGGATAAGTCTTATCGGCCATGTTGTTCCCATTCTCTACAATGAGGCTTAGACCCTGAGACCTTTCGAACAGCTTCTAGCCGGTTCGGCCCCGCGATCTCACATCCGGATCGTTACTGTGCACCTCATTTGAGCGCAAGTGAGGTGCGGCGCCTTTGTGCGGCGTCTTTGTGCGGCGTCTTGGCGCGAAGCCTTGGCGCGAAGCCTTGGCGCGAAGCCTTGGCGCGACGCAAGGTAGCCTGCCCTGAGGTGACCTCGATACAAGCAATGCCAAAGAAAAACGTCGAGCAGGAGATGACGAAAGACATGTGCCGTGATCTGATAGGCGGATAAGGGCCGGGGGGCAAAAATGCAGCATGGATGGATTGTGACGATCCTGACGCGTTTTCTTTTGAGCGCGTTTGGACTCCTAACGCTGGCGGTTATCACCTCCGGTCCGGCTCAGGCCGGCAAATGCGGTGGCAACAATCAACGTCCATGCAAGGTGTTCGAACGGGTCCCGTCCTGCGACAGAGGGCTCGTCGAGAACTTCAAGCTGAGGAAATGCGTTCGTCCGAAGGCGAAGCCCAAACCGAAACCCAAGCCAAAGCCAAAGCCCAAATGTGGTGCACTGAACCAACGCCCCTGCAAGGTTCATGAGAGGATTCCCTCTTGCGATCGTGGCCTCATCGAGCTGAGGGGACGGTGCCTGCGGAAAGGCGATTGCGGTGCGCGTGGGAAGCGCGCCTGCTTGGTGATCGAACGAACACCCTCTTGCAACAAGGGGCTTATCGAGAAGTCCGGCACCTGCGTCGACAAGCCAAAGCCAAAATGCGGACGCCTCAACCAACGCGCCTGCAAAGTCCATGAGCGCGTACCCTCTTGCGACAAGGGCCTCGTCGAAGTGAGAGCCAAGTGTCTGAAAAAGGGCGCATGCGGCGAACGCCGGCAGCGTGCATGCCTCGTGATCGAGCGCACGCCCTCGTGCAACAAGGGACTTATCGAAAGGTCCGGAACCTGCGTCGACAAACCGAAGCCAAAATGCGGACGACTGAACCAGCGCGCCTGCAAGGTCAACGAGCGCGTACCCTCTTGTGACAAAGGCCTGATCGAAGTGAGAGCCAAGTGTCTGAAGAAGGGCGCATGCGGCGGGCGCCAGCAGCGTGCCTGCCTTGTGATCGAGCGCACGCCCTCGTGCGGCAAGGACCTAATGGAGAAGTCGGGCGTCTGCGTCGACAAACCGAAGCCCAAATGTGGCCGCCTCAACCAGCGGCCCTGCAAGGTCACGGAGCGCGTACCCTCTTGCGACAAGGGACTCATTGAAGCGAAAGGCAAGTGCTTGACGAAGGGCGACTGCGGCCGCGATGGGGAGCGGCCGTGTCTCGTCATCGAGCGTGTGCCGTCCTGCGACAAGGGACTTGCCGAGTATGGACGGCCTGCCCAGTGCCTGCCCCTGCAATGCGGAAAGGAAGGGCAACGGCCCTGCCTTATCGGCGAACGCGTGCCCTCCTGCGACCCAGGCCTCATCGAGAACTTGGCTCAGAAAAAATGCCTGGTGCCGACAGACCCCGTTTGCGGCGCAGTGAACCAGCGGCCTTGTCTCGTGACCGAGCGCATCCCCTCTTGCGACAAAGGCCTAAAGGAAGACATGGCGATCAATCAATGTGTCGCGTTCGAATGCGGTAAGGAGGGCCAACGGCCTTGCCTCATAACGGAACGCATTCCTTCCTGCGATGAAGGTCTCGTTGAATCGTTGGACTCAACGACGTGCCGCGCCATGAACTGCGGCATGAAGGGGCAACGGCCCTGCGCGATCACCGAACGTATTCCATCGTGCGACAAAGGCCTGTTCGAGGATCTTCAGACTTACACCTGTGAGCCGTGGCGTTGCGGTGCCGTTGGCCAGCGAGCCTGCAGAATCGGTGAGCGTATTCCTTCTTGCAACAAAGGGCTTTCCGAGGTTCTCGGTCGCTGCAAGAAGTACGATTGCGGCGCTCTGAACCAAAAGGCATGCCTCGTGACACAGCGCATTCCGTCTTGCGACGAGGGGCTCACTGAAACCATCGAGGGCCTATGCGTACGTCCCCCGTGCGGCGCACTGGGCCAGGAGGCCTGCAAAATCACTGTACGTATTCCATCCTGCGATCGCGGCTTGCGCGAGACGGCAGATGGTATGTGCGTGGTCCTTGAGCCCGGCGAGATACCGATATTCGCAACGGTTGGAGACTGGAGCGATGCACTCGCAAAGGTCACGGAGAGCCAATGCATCCGCCTGCTCGAAGGCCTTCCATCTCAGCCAAGCGGGATCAACGGGTTTTCGAGTATCCAGCCCAAGCAGGCGAAGTACTTCCGAATCGGCTTCACCTGTGCCACCGCCTCTAAGCTCGGCAGCGTCGCAGGCTATGCGTCGGTCGTGAACGATTTGAACCGGGAGATGCAACAATACCCCTGTTCAGCCGTAACACCGCCCCTGCGTCCTGTCTGCGCCATGTATGAGGGGCCCGTCTCAACTGCAGGCGCGGCGGCAACCTGCGGAATCGGCTTGGCGAAGCAAGGCTTGATTCGCAGCGAAGGCGGCTCGGTGCGGGATACCTGGCTCGGTCTTGGTAAACTCGCCTGGGTTGGCGCCGACCTCGTCAAGGGCAAGAAAGGCAAGAAAGACAAGGACGGGAAGGATGGCGGCTCAACGCCCCCGAAGGGAAGCAAGGAGGCCGCCGATGCCAAGCGCGGCACAATGGACAGCCTTCTAAAAAACTATGGTCTGGTGATCCAATACACGGCTAGCGCTCAACGCTTCTTGAACGGCCCGATGTGCGAAGGGATCGAGCCTTAGGGCACGGCGTCCGACACCTAGCCCGCGAACGGATCGTGCAAGCCGTGCCTCGCCTGTCGGTGCAATTCTTAAGCGTCCGACTTCGCTGCATGATAGACGCCGTCCCAATCCGTCGGCGGCGGAGAGTCGCGGAACCCCTTACAGCGATCGCGCATGACGAGAGCGGGCTTGTCGTCTGGGCTCTGCTTCAGAATGGCGGTGAAAGCGACCTCTGCTGCTTCCCAGTTCCGGCCGAAATAGAGCTCCATCGCCTTCCCACAAGAGAGCGCCAAAGCGATTTCTTCTTCTGACAAGCCCTCGCGTTCCCCTACCAGCGCATAGATCATCAAGCCTTCTTGGCGACCTTTGACGGCGACCTTGTCGATAGGACGGGTCACGATAACGTCGTCCGCCGCGCGCTGGGTCACGTCACTGACGAGAATATCGGTGCCGTAAAGATGATTGAGGGCTTCCAACCTGCTCGCCACGTTCACCGTATCGCCAATGGCCGTGTAGTCGAGGCGACTTG
This sequence comes from Pseudomonadota bacterium, assembly GCA_039177935.1. Taxonomy (GTDB): domain Bacteria; phylum Pseudomonadota; class Alphaproteobacteria; order Rhizobiales; family Methyloligellaceae; genus Methyloceanibacter. The sequence continues at coordinate 43,049 of JBCDFN010000017.1, forward strand.
GACTGCCGAAATTTCCGACCATTGCGGAGCCGGTGTGAATCCCCGTTCGGGTCACAAGGAGCGGCAGCCCCTCTTTTGCCCAGGCCGCACGGAGATCTGCGAGCCTATCGCGATTGGCGAGGGCTGCGCGACACGCCCCGAGCGCATCTCGATCAAGTGCCCGCGGCGCGCCCCAAAGCGCCATGATGCCGTCGCCAATGAACTTGTCGACTGTGCCGCCATGCCGAAGGATCTCACCCGTCATCTCGTCGAGATAGCTGGCCAAGAGCTTAACCAGCGTATCGGGTTCAAGCGTTTCGGATATCGACGTGAATCCCACAAGGTCGGAGAAGTAAACCGTGACCTCGGTGCGTTCGGCCCCGAGCTCTGCTTCTTCGCCCGATTCCAGCAGGAGGCGCACCAAGTCCGCCGGAACATATTTTTGAAACGACCGGAGACCGGTCTTCATTTCCTCCACAGCTGTCGCAAGTGTGCTGATTTCACGAATACGACTGGATACAGCTGGCTTCGGATCTAGCCGAAACTGACCGATGTTGCGCGTTTCCTCCGAAATCGCGCCAAGATTGCCGGCGACGCGCTTCGACAGCAGGGCCGACAGGGCCGCCGCGAGCAGAACCCCGCCAAGCCCAAGATAGATCATAAGCTGAGCCATGCGCTGGACGTCTCCGAAGATGCCGTCTTCGGGCAGCAGCATACCAATGATCCAGTTGGGACCGCCCTCCCGGCCCAATTGCCGATAGCCTCCAATGTAAGTCTGCCCGTCCGCCTCGAATTGAACCTCTTGCAACGTAGAGGGCGTGCCAGAGAGATCCGTACCAAGCGGCTCAAGGAACCTGGCAACGCGCGCATCCGCGATCTCTTCGGCGCGGATGGTGACGCGGCCGTCCCCGCCGGGAGCCGGTTGCGTCAGGTCAACGCGCTCAGCTTCATCCGGATCAGCCGCTGACGGATGAGCGATTACGCGTCTGTCGCCGTCTCGCGTGATCTCCAACAAGAACGAGACGCTGTCAGGCCCCAGCGACACTTCGCGAAGAAACCGGCTCAGCGCGTAGAGGTCGAAATCTGCCGTGAGGACTCCGACGAACTTGCCATCCGGCCCCATTACGGGCTCTCCCCGCGTCACGCCTGGAACGTCTAGGGACTCGCCTGAGCCGAGAAACACATAGGACTCCGTCCAAGTCGGCTTTCCAGCCTTGAGTATCTCCTTGTAATAGGGACGTTCATAGGGCGGCGTTCTTTTCGAGTTCGGAATGTCTCGCAGCTTCTGCCACGCCTTGCTGGACACCACAGTGAACTCGCGGAGATGTCGGCTCCCGTCCTCCTGAGGCGATAGCCACAAGACCGTGAGAGTTCCAGTCCGGTCGCGGAAGGCGTGGAAGTACTTGCCACTCGGCATGCTGAACGACATGTAGGATAGGCTCGGGCGCGCCTCGAGCGCAGCCGCGAAATAGGTGCTCAAGCGCTCCTCGTCGTCCGGATCGATCCAGCCTTCCGCGATAAGCCGTCCGACGGTATCGACCTCGTCCTCTGCCACGTCCAGCGCATGCTGAACGTGCTGCACAACCCGTTCGGAGGCCTGGGTAATGACTTGTGCGCCGAGATCCTGGACCGCGAAACGCGCGTAGAGATAGGCCGCCACCCCGAGCAACGTCACCGCCGTCAGGAGTACGGCCAGCATAAGCGTGAGGAGCGTCGCGCGAAAACTAATGCGCAAGAGTTGGGGACCCCGTAACGGCAGTGGACTTACGGCAATTGCACTTAGGGCGGCGGTTCAGCAACACGTCCGCAAAATCACAATAACACCTACCAGCGGTCTGGCAGCAACGATGTGTCCGATGCTCAGCCCGCGAAGGGATCGCGCACGAGAATTGTGTCGTCCCGCTCAGGGCTCGTAGACAGGAGCGCCACGGGCACACCCGTCAATTCCTCCAGCCGGCGGACATACTTGATGCACTGCGCAGGGAGGTCCGCCCAGGAGCGCGCACCGCGCGTCGACTCGGTCCAGCCGTCCATCTCTTCATAGATCGGCTCGACACGCGCCTGGGCCCCTTGCGCGGCGGGCAGGTAATCCAGCGTTTCGCCGTCGAGCTTGTAGCCCGTGCAGATCTTGAGCTTACCGCCCGGGATATCGTCGAGAACGTCAAGCTTGGTGAGGGCGAGCCCATTGATGCCCGCGACCTTACAAGTCTGCCGTACAAGACAGGCATCGAACCAGCCGCAGCGGCGCGCCCGGCCCGTAACCGTGCCAAACTCCGCACCCCGCTCGGCGATGATCTTGCCCGTTTCGTCGAACAACTCGGTCGGGAATGGTCCCTCGCCCACGCGCGTTGTGTAGGCCTTGGTGATTCCCAGAACGAAGCTGATGGCACTCGGGCCAATGCCTGACCCGGTCGCTGCTTGCGCCGCTACCGTGTTGGACGACGTTACGAATGGGTAGGTGCCGTGATCGATATCAAGCAGCGCGCCTTGCGCGCCCTCAAACAGAATGCGCTTCCGGTCGTGCTTAGCCTCATCCAGCAGCGACCACACGGAGTCCATGTAGGGAAGTATCTTGTCCGCTACGTGGGTGACCTGGTTGCACAGCTCATCCGCCGAGATCTCCGGCTCGCCAAGACCACGCCGCAACGGGTTGTGGTGCGCCAGCACGCGCTCGATCTTCGGCTTCAATACGGATAAGTCGGCCAGGTCCATGACACGGATCGCCCGACGCCCGACCTTGTCTTCGTAGGCCGGACCTATGCCCCTCTTCGTCGTGCCAATCTTACCGGCACCCGCTGCCGCTTCACGCAAAGCATCAAGCTCACGGTGCAAAGGCAGGATCAGGGTGGCGTTCTCGGCAATGCGAAGGTTGTCCCGAGTTATGCGGACCCCAAGCTCCTCGACCCGCTTGATTTCCTCGGCCAACGCCCACGGATCGACGACAACGCCATTGCCAATGACCGAGAGCTTATTCTGACGCACCACCCCCGACGGCAGCAGCGAGAGCTTGTAAGTCTTACCGTCGACCACGAGTGTGTGGCCAGCGTTGTGTCCGCCCTGAAAGCGCACCACAACATCGGCACGCTCAGACAACCAGTCCACAATCTTGCCCTTGCCTTCGTCGCCCCATTGGGAGCCGACGACCACGACGTTGGCCACGATAAAGTCCCCTGAATTCTGGATAGAACACGAAAACGGCCCCGCGAATGCAGGGCCATGTGTCCTTATAGCCCGGCTCGTTGCGCGATGCGAGCCTTGGTAGTGACCTTAGGCCATCCCTATCAGCCCGCCCCGGTCAGGGCCTCTTTCTCGCACGCAAAGGCCCAGTCCAGCCAGGGCAGGAGAGCCTCCACGTCCGCGTGCTCTACGGTAGCGCCGGTCCAAATACGAAGGCCGGGCGGAGCCGAACGGTAGGAGGCGATATCGAACGCGACGCCTTCTTTCTCCAAGCGCTTGGCGATGCGCTTTGCGAAGGCGGCCTGATCGTCCGAGGACAGGGCGCCCACGTCTGGATCGACAACCTTGAGGCAAATGGACGTGTTGGAGCGCGTCGCCGGGTCCAGAGCTAGAAAGTCCACCCAGGGCGTGACAACGACCCAATCGGCGATCGTGCGGGCGTTGGCGTCGGCGCGCGCCATCGCGCCATCCAGGCCCCCGATACCCTCGACGAATGACAGGGCCACCAAATAGTCCTCAAGGCAGAGCAGCGACGGCGTATTGATTGTCGCCCCCTCGAACACAGATTCCATCAGTTTGCCATTCTTGGTCAGACGGAATAGCTTCGGCATCGGCCAAGGCTGCGTGTAGGTCTCCAGCCGTTCGACGGCCCGTGGCGACAGGATCAGCATGCCATGCTGCGCTTCTCCGCCAAGGACCTTCTGCCAGGAATAGGTGGTGACATCGAGCTTGGACCAATCCATGTCCTGCGCGAACACGGCCGACGTGGCATCACAGATCGTCAGCCCTTCGCGATCGGCAGCAATCCAATCCGCATTCGGCACCCGCACGCCTGAAGTGGTCCCATTCCAGGCGAAAACCACGTCGCGGGCGCGGTCCACTTGGCCAAGATCAGGAAGCTCTCCGAATGGCGCTTTGAGCACGCGCACGTCGCTCAACTTCAGCTCATCGACAATGTCGGTGACCCAGTCGGCACTGAACGCTTCCCAAGCCAGCACATCGACGCCACGGGGGCCGAGCAGGTTCCAGAGCGCCATCTCGACGGCGCCCGTGTCGGACGCCGGCACCAGCGCTACGCGATAGTCGTCCGGCAGCCTTAGTAGTGACCGCGTTTGTTTGAGCGCAGCCGCGATCCGACCCTTCGTATCGGCCTGCCGGTGATTGCGGCCCAGCAACGCGCCGTCGAGCGCCGCAAGCGACCACCCCTTGTGCTTGGTGCAGGGGCCAGACGAAAAACGGGGATTCTCAGGACGAAGAGTTGGCTTGCTCAACGGTGTCACGGCTGGCTCCAGAAAGATCTGTCCTCCGAAACGCGCCAAGACTCAACGGCGTTTGGAGAGAACGCTGCCCTAGCGCGCAGGCAATCCGCCCGTCAAGTTGGCTTTTCGACCCTCTGGTCGAGACCATGAGAGACTCGCAAAAGAAAACCGCCCGTCACAAAGGACGGGCGGTCAGGCTGTCAGTCGGCTGGACGATGGGTTATTTGAAGGCGACCGGCATCGGGGCAGGAACCACCGGTGCGTGGCCTAGCTTCCAGCGCATGCCCAGCATGAGGTCATGCGAAGTCACGCGACCAAGGTCCAATCCAGCATAAGAGCTTGTGCCATCGAAGGCCGTCACAGTGCCGCTCTTCGCTTCGCCGAGGTCGGTGTAGCGATATGACAGATCGAGCGTGACGGATTCGTTCACGTCATAGGCGACACCGCCATAGACTGCCCAAGCGAAGTTGGTCTCGGTATTGTCCGCACCGTAAAAGACCGAGTTATTCGGGACGTTCACGTCCTTCAGGCCGTTCACGGAGATCGAAGCGATACCGATACCGGCACCGACATATGGGGTGAAGCACCAATAGGTACCGAGATCTGCGTACGCGTTCCAAAGTCCAACCCAGCTTTCGATGTCGGCTGTGTATTCATTGGTGCCAGGGAAGAACGTCCCGTCGGTATCGTTGCTAGCGCGGCTGAAAGTGCCGTTCCCGCCTGGAAACTTGTCCTGAGCGATGAAGAGCGACTTGCCGCGATACTCAGCCGTCATGTCGAAGCGCAGCCAGTTATTGAACTGGTAGCCGACGCCGATGCCGAACAGCGGCGAGCTTTTCATGTCTTCATGTACGACCGTAAAGTCGTTGAACTCAAACAGCTCGGAGCTGATGCCACCCACAACCGGGTTGGCCGCGCCGATGAAGCCCCGCAGGTAGATTGGCCCCGTGCAACCAACGCACGGCGCCTCAACGATAGGCGGCGGCGGTGGAAGATCGAGGTCTGCGGCATGCGATGCCGTGGCTGGCACTATGGCCAATGCACTGGCGATAAGTAGAGAACGTGTCTGTCCCATCTGAAATACCCCTTTTCGACTGCAGCCCTAGCGAAGTCCGGCCAGCCGGGCCGATTCGCATTGGCTGTCTCGTGTGGGCAATATCAAACGGTATGGTTAACGGACCCCTAATGGACGGACTAAACTGAGACGGCCCAAGCGCACGTCCAGTCCACCAGGGCAAGAAACGCCGGTTTTTAGGGGTTTCTCAGTGGTCGGACGTTTGCCTAGGCAGCAGCAGCGTCGGATAGGGCATGAACGATATCCGATACCACGTTCTTAACGAGGCCCTCGTCGTCGCCTTCGGCCATGACACGAATCACAGGCTCCGTGCCAGAGGGCCGAATGACCAGGCGGCCGGCATTGCCGAGCCTGGACTTCCCGTCATTGATCGCGCGTTGAACACCGAGATTGTCGAGCGGCTGGTTATCCTTGTAGCGCACGTTCTCGAGGATCTGCGGCAGCGGCTCGAAGCGATTGCAGACCTCACTGACGGGGCGTCCGCTCTGGACAACCACGGCCAAGATCTGCAGAGCGGTAACGAGACCATCGCCGGTCGTCGAGAAGTCCGACAATACGATGTGCCCTGACTGTTCGCCGCCGACATTGTAGCCGTGCTGACGCATGTGCTCGGTCACATAGCGGTCGCCGACAGGCGTCCGTGCGAGGCCAAGCCCCAGGTCTTCAACGTAGCGCTCAAGTCCAAGATTGGACATGACCGTCGCGACGATCCCGCCGCCGGCAAGCCGGCCGCGTCGAAGCCAAAACTCGCCGATCACAGCCATCAGCTGATCGCCATCGATGATGCGGCCCTTCTCATCTACGATCACAACCCGGTCCGCATCACCGTCCAGCGCAATACCGATATCGGCGCGGACCTCTTGTACCTTACGGATCAGATTCTGCGGCGATGTGGAACCACAGTCCTTATTGATATTGAGACCGTTAGGCTCGACACCAATCTTGATGACCTCGGTGCCAAGCTCCCATAACGCTTCCGGTGCGACTTTATAGGCCGCTCCATTGGCACAATCGATCACGGCGCGAATACCATCGAAGCGCAGATTACGCGGCAGTGTGCGCTTGGCGAACTCGATATAGCGTTCGCGCGCACTCTCAATACGCGTCGCGCGACCAATCCGTTCGGCCGATGCCAGTAGCCTGGCTGAGTCTCCTTCGATCAGGGCCTCAATCTCACTCTCCTGACCATCGGAGAGCTTGTAGCCTTCTGGCCCAAAGAGCTTGATGCCGTTGTCGAGATAGGGGTTGTGAGACGCTGAGATCATCACGCCAAGGTCGGCACGTAAGGAGCGCGTCAGCATAGCGACGGCAGGCGTCGGCATCGGTCCGAGCTGAAACACATCCATCCCGGCGGCGGTGAAGCCAGACACGAGAGCTGACTCAATCATGTAGCCCGACAGCCGTGTGTCTTTGCCGATCACAACGCGATGACGGTAAGATCCATTGGTGAACAGCTTGCCTGCGGCCATGCCGACTTTGAGCGCCACTTCAGAAGTCATCGGATGCGAGTTGGCGCTGCCACGGATACCATCCGTGCCAAAGAACTTTCTGGCCATCCCGGTCATTCCCCCAATATTACCGCCAGGCCTGCGCCGCGCGCTGCCCAGCTTTGATTTTGGAAACACCCATTCGCCCGTCGCGAGAAAACCCTCAGCAATACCCTCGAGCGAGAGGACGGATTATGCGCCGGTCCGCGGCGGAATGGGTTCAAAAAATGTAAGCGAAAGTTACACTTTTGCCCGGCCAAAAAAGCCGGTTTTTCCTTAGTTTTCAGCGCCGAACGTTGCCGCACGCCATACGCCGAGGGCTTGGTTCGTCCCTGCCACATCATGCACACGGAAGAGCTGCGCGCCTTGGGCCGCCGAGGCGATCGCGGCGGCATGGCTGCCGGGCTCCCGTGACTTGGGATCATCGGCCTGGCCGAATCCCCGAATAAACTGCTTTCGGGACGCCCCGATCAAAAGCGGTACGCCAAGGCCGTGGAAAAGGCTCACATTGGCGAAGAGCGCGAGATTGTGTTCCAGCGTCTTACCAAAGCCGAGACCGGGATCGGCGGCTATGCGTGACGCCGGAATGCCCGCGGAGACACAAGCCTTAATGCGCGCTTCAAGATAGTCGAACACCTCCAGGACTACATCGTCATAGGTCGGATTATCCTGCATGGTCTTCGGCTCGCCTTGCGCATGCATCAGCACCACATCGAGCCCCGTCTCCGCAGCAGCCTCGAGGGAGCCCGGATCGTACGTGAAAGCCGAGACGTCATTGAAGATCTTGGCGCCTGCCTTGGCTGCTGCTCGGGCCACATCGGCTTTGCGCGTATCGATGGAGACGACCGCCTCAATGCCCTTGAGCCCCTCAAGAACAGGCACGACACGGTTCACTTCCTCCCGCACTTCGACCGTATCGGAGCCGGGCCGCGTGGATTCGCCACCGATATCGACGATGGCGGCGCCAGCCTTCACCAGCGCTGCCGCATGCGCGACGGCGCCTTCGGTCTTGTCGTAAAGCCCGCCGTCCGAGAATGAGTCCGGCGTGACGTTCACAATGCCCATCAGTGACGGGTGTGAAAGATCAAGGCCGGCAAAAGGCGGACGCGGGCGCGTCACGAGATCGAGGCGCGCACGCAAATCCGGGTCCCCCGCATCGCTCAAGGCCGGGACGGAGAAGACGTAGGCTTTGGAGCGCTTGGGCGTCCCTTCGATCAGCTCGACGCAAGTGAAAGCGATCGGGCCGCCCGCCAACGGAAGCGCTAGCCCGTCCTCGATGCCGGCATCGGCCTGGGCCCCATAGAGGAACCCGAGTGGCCGGAGGTAGATTTTTTCATCGGACATTGCTGAGCCCTACCACATCGGGCGGGGGTTCGTACAAAGCACCATAAACGCGCCATGCCCGGCGCAAGGGCCGGGCATGGCTTTAATCACTGACAGTCGTCTGGCCCGCCTAAGTCGGCTGAGGCTCCATGCCACCGGTATCAGGTGTTGGAGGCTTTTTGCTCCGGCCCGTGGATGGCACGGCCGATTGCGGACCGCCTTGGTCGGCGTCTTCGGCCGGGAAGTCTCGAACGGGCGGCTTGCCGTTTAGCAGATCCTTGATCTCTTGACCCGAAAGCGTCTCGTACTCAAGCAACCCGCGAGCAACCGTGTGCAGGTCGTCCAAGTTCTCCGAGATAACTTTGCGTGCGGTCTCGAAGCCCTCGTCAACGATGCGATGGATCTCTTCATCGACCATGGACTGGGTCTCGTCGGACAGATGCTGCTGCCGCGCAATGGAATGACCGAGGAACACTTCCTCCTCGTTATCGCCGTAAGCCAGCGGTCCAAGCTTGTCGGACATACCGAACTGGGTGACCATTGCCCGGGCGAGCTGTGTCGCCATTTTGATATCGGACGATGCGCCCGACGTGACCTTGTCGTAGCCGAAGACAACTTCCTCGGCGACACGTCCACCCATGGCTACCGCCACGTCAGCCTTCAGCTTAGCGCGCGTATGCGAAAGCATGTCGCGCTCAGGCAAGCGCATGACCATGCCAAGCGCACGGCCACGCGGGATGATCGTCGCTTTGTGAACCGGATCGGATGCAGGCTGATGAAGTGCCACGAGCGCGTGACCGCCCTCGTGATACGCCGTCAGGGTTTTCTCTTCCTCGGTCATGGCCATGGACCGGCGCTCAGCGCCCATCATGACCTTATCCTTGGCGTCCTCGAACTCGTGCTGCGTGACAAGACGCTTGGACCGGCGCGCGGCCAAGAGCGCCGCCTCATTCACGAGGTTGGCGAGATCGGCACCCGAAAAGCCGGGCGTGCCGCGCGCGATAACCCGCAAGTCCACATCGGGTGCCAGCGGCACCTTGCGAACATGCACTTTGAGGATTTTCTCGCGGCCGATGATGTCGGGACGGGGCACAACGACCTGACGGTCGAAACGGCCAGGACGCAGCAGCGCCGGGTCGAGAACATCAGGACGGTTGGTTGCGGCGACCAGGATAATGCCCTCGTTCGCCTCAAACCCATCCATCTCGACCAGGAGCTGGTTTAGCGTCTGCTCGCGCTCATCATTGCCGCCACCGAGGCCGGCGCCACGGTGACGTCCAACCGCATCGATTTCGTCGATGAAGATGATGCAGGGCGCATTCTTTTTCGCCTGATCGAACATGTCGCGGACGCGACTCGCGCCAACGCCAACAAACATCTCGACGAAGTCCGAGCCGGAGATGGTGAAGAACGGCACATTAGCCTCGCCCGCGATCGCTCGCGCAAGAAGCGTCTTACCCGTACCGGGCGGGCCGACCAGCAACGCACCGTGGGGGATGCGGCCACCGAGTTTTTGGAACTTCTGCGGATCGCGCAAGAATTCAACGATCTCCTGCAGGTCTTCTTTCGCCTCGTTGACGCCAGCGACGTCGTCAAAGGTCACGCGGCCATGGCGTTCCGTAAGCAGCTTAGCCTTGGACTTACCAAAGCCCATCGCGCGGCCGCCGCCTGACTGCATCTGGCGCATGAAGAAAATCCACACGGCGATGAGCAGCAGCATCGGGAACCAGGAGATCAGCACACCGAACAACGAAGGCACGTCCTCGTCGGACGGCTTGGCGGTGATCTTCACACCCTTCTCATGCAGCGTCTGAACAAGGCTCGGATCGTTCGGCGCATAGGATTGGAAGTTGCGGCCGTCGGAGAAATGTCCGGTGATCTTGTTGCCCGCGATGGTCACATCTTGAATGCGACCGTTCTCAACCTCGGACAGAAGTTGGGAGAAGCTGATCTCGTTGCCGCGAACTTGGACATTGTCGCTTTGGAACAGATTGAACAGGGCGACCAGCAAGAGACCGATAAAGACCCAGACGATGAAATTACGAAAGTTCGAATTCATACATAGACCTGATTGATTGATTCTCGCGGCATGCGGGCCGGGAATGCCCCCGGGGCACCGCACAGGACGGCATAGTTAAGCCCAATTAACATAAGAACGGGCAACACTTTTGCCAAGTAAAGCTAACGCCGATGCATGGACGCTTTCTGAACGATTCTGCGCGGAAACGCATGAAAAATGGACCCTCGCGACCACGAAGTCACTCAGCGCGTGAGCTTTGCCGAAACGAGGGCTAAGCCGGCGCCTAGGTCAACCCCCAAAGGAACCGCACTCGACAGTCAACCGTGGCTTCATGGCGCGACAATGGCGCGGGCCCGTTTCCATCGCCTTGACTGAAATCAGTCGGGAAATCGGACAAAAAACGCGGCAAGACCAGTCGCCCGTTGCTTAGCCGGCAAACAGGCAGCGCATAGGCCGCAAGCCGAGGCACGCCGCTTGGCAGTCCAAGTGTGTCGATCCCATCGCGACCCAGCGCCTCGACAGTGACTGGCTGCAACGCGACTTGGTCCAGCTCGACCTGGAAACGGTTATCCCAGAGCAGCCGCTCGCCGGGTCGCAGCTCGGCGCGCGGAAGCCCTGCATTGCGAATCTCTCGATAGACGGCCAGCCGATCGCTGGCGGGTACAATCTGGCAGCGGCCCAGCGTTTGAGCCTTGTCCGGCGCCGCTTGCAGGCCCGCCAACAAGCTTTCGAGTTTGGCAAGCCGCACCGGCTCACTCAGGCCACCCACCGCCCCGATGACCCGCGCCAGCACACGAAGCGCCACTTCCTCCGGCGCGCTTAGGAGAGCGCGTAAGTCAATCGATGCGTAACCTGCAGGACTTCTATCAGCGTGCGCGTCGAGAAAGGCATCAGCCGCAGCCTCAAGTGCCGCCCGGGCGCGCCGCAAGCGTCGAGCCGAGCGCGCGATTGCATTTACCTCGAAGCCCATCTCTGACAATGCCGCCATGGCGCCACGCAAACGCACACGCTCGAAACGCGGATCCTCATTGCTCGGATCGGCAATGAATGGCAGGCCCGCCGCCTCAGCGGTCGCCATGAGGCGACCCTTGGGAATCTCAAGAAGCGGCCTTAAGAGCGTCACGCCGGCCCAGCAGCCCTTCTCAGGGATCGCCGCCAGGCCATCGAGCCCACTCCCCCGCATGAGCCTCATAAGGAAGGTCTCCGCCTGATCGTCCAGATGGTGAGCCGTCACCAACGCCGGAATGTCATGGGCAGTGCAGTAAGCCGCCATCAGATCGTACCGGGCCACACGCGCCCTTGCCTGCACGGCCGCATCAACATGCCCATGCCGCCAAGTCAAAATGGAATGCGGCACCTCCATCCCATGCGCAACGCGCGCCACGGTCTCCGCCTCGGCTCGCGCGTTCGGGCGAAGAGCGTGGTCCACAGTCAGGGCCACGGGCAAGGGCAATCCGTGCCGGCGGGCGAAGTCCGCACTCAGATGCAGCAACGCAAGGCTGTCCGGCCCGCCCGAAACCGCGAGTGCAACCAGGGGAAAACGCGCAAGCGGCTTGAGGATGCAGTCCGTCTCTGCCTGAGTAAGGGGGGCGTCTGCCATGCACCCAGCATTGGGGCACCGGACGCTTCAGGGCAAGCATTTCAGGGCAAGTATTTCGCGGCAAGTATTGCGCACGCCCAATATCTGGGGAACTGACTCTAATCAGCGCAGCGGCCGCGTGACGACGGTACGCGCACGGCGGTTCCGCGCGCGGCAGGACTGCGCGTCACAGTCGGAGGCCAACCGTTCCCGCCCGTAAGAGATTGTTGGGATCGATGCCGTCCGGAGCCCGTTGCTCTCGAGGTATGTCTTCACCGCCACAGCGCGCTCCGCTCCCAACATAAGATTGTGTTGCGGCCCGCCCCACTCATCCGCGTGGCCTTCAACAAGGATGCGGTGGCTGGGGTGCTGTCGCAACCAGCGGACTTGTTTGCGCAGCGTGGCCTTTGCGGCCGGGGAGAGCTCAGAGCTGTCGCCATCGAAATAGACGACGTCGCCGGCCAAGGCAGCGAATTGGTCCGAGCCGGCGGTCTGCCCAGCGCTATCGGCGTTTGCGGAGGGTTCGCTGATCGAGGCCCCAGCACTGCTAGAGCCAGCATCGCCCAGCGAATACTCCTTCGGTTGGGACGTTGGGCCCAAGCAAGCCGTCAGCCAAGAAGATAGGAGAACTGCGCCCGCTAGGGCGCCGGCGCGGCCGAAGCCACCGCACAAACGCATAACCGGTTACCCTCAAAACACATTTGGTCTCGAGGCAAGCCTAGGGGCCAAGCCGTTAACGCGGTGTTAGCCGGTTAAGAATCGGGGAAAAAAGCACTGGCAAGATGCAGCGCGAGGAAGCGAGTGGCGGTGACGCAAAACCACCTACCCTTGAACAAGAACCAGACCCCAAAAAAGGAAAAGGACGCCCTAGACGCCGAAATCTCTAGCGCCCTGGGCATCCCAAATCCCGTATGGAAACCTGAAAGTTCCCTCAGATCCGAGCGCGAGGCGCGCAGGACCTGTCAAAACAGCTGTTAGCCGAGCTTCAACGGCTCTACAACAACAGTTTCCTGGTGATGGCCGAAGCAACCGCCGAGTGAAACGGCAGCAGCAACGAGCATGACAGCGGCGATAACGCCCTTCAAACCCTGCATGGTCTTCTCTCCTTTGGTTAACACGGCAAGTGCCGTCTTTGCGTGTACCGGCGCAACGTAATCAGATCAAGGTCGGACTGAGGTCTAGCGACCGTTTTGCCCGCCTCTGATGCGAAAATGCCACGCCGAATCTCGTTGTCCCACTCTCGGAATCTATCCCTCGGTGACACGTCAATCAACGCGCCGTTAACCACGTTGGGTTGTTTGCGTTAACGAAAGGTAACCATCTGTTGCCGAACAGCCACAGTGTTTGCGGATACGCCGAAAAACCGAGCAAAAAATCGCAAAAAACCAAGCAGATCGTAGATCACGAAGGGCCGGATTGGGCCATAGCTCGCGGGACGGACACCGACTTCTTCAAAGTACGGATTCCTCCATACCCTGAACAGCGGGTGCTGGACCCGCAACAGGGGGCCATCCCCCGATTACCTATGTTCATGATCAATGCTGCGCGGCGGAAGACTGGCCCTAAGCGGCCCTGTCGAGCTGCCGCGAAAGAATGGCGGCGAATTCGTCCGAAAAGCGCCTGAGCCGAGCGGTATAGCGTGCCCGCTCCACGTCGAGTTTCAGAGAAAAGGCCTTTGCCGGAACAGCGACGAACCAGCCAAGTGCCGCCGTGAACAGGCCCTGAGCGGCCCCTGGGGCCACAACTGCCAACGCGGCATCAGAACCCGCCGCCGCCTGAAAAGCCGACATAAGGGCCCAAGCAAGGCCGAAGAGGCCAATCAGGGGCGCAGTCACGGCAACGATCGACAGGATGCTCGATCCGCGTCCAACACCCTCCACATCTCGAGACAAAGCCACATTGGCTACTGCCTCAATTCGGCTTTGGACGCCCGGCATGGGCCGGGCCGCGGGTTGACCGTTCTCGCTCTCCGTCGAGCGCTTCCATTCGCGCATTGCGACCACAAACAGCGAGGCCATCCCGCCATTCCGGCGCTGCGACAAGGCCTGATAAAGCTCGTCCAGCGCCTGGCCCGACCAGAACACCTTTTCGAACTTGTCTGCCTCGCGGCACGCTCTCGCAAGCTGGATCAGCTTCTGACCGATCACCACAAGGCTCCAAACCAACGCGATGAGAAGCACGGCAACGGCCAACTGCACGCCATAGGGCGCATCGAGGATCAAGCCCGGTATGGATGGGAGCCCCATTGACGGCTCGCCTAGGCCGAGCGCTGCATCGTCTGGATTCATGCCAAGCCTCCCCTCTCCCGTACAACCTGCCCAATCTCACAGCAACCCGAAATTGGCTGTGAAAAGGGTCGGTTGAAATTCCCAGGTCCTGTTGAAATTCCCAGGTCCTGCAGGTCCTAAAATCAATCGCGCGCCTTAACGAACCGTTCAAGCGCCTGACGGACGATCCGCCCCAGGCGCTGTGGCTTGCCAGCCTTGGACACGAGCACGACCATGACCTTCAGACGGGCAAGAGCTACGTCGTCGCGCCGCACTTCTTGCGCAAGAGTTAGCGTGGCACCACCAATTTCCGCGCACCAGGTCACGACCTCCAGGACTTGGTCGATTGAGGCGGGCCTCAGATAGTCGACCTCGACGCGCCGCACGACAAAGACAGCCGGCTCGCCCTGTTCCGGGTTTTCGAGGCTCCGGTGATCGATACCGAGATGGCGGATGAAGTCGGATCGGCCGCGTTCGCAGAACTTCAGGAAGTTCGCGTGGTAGACGAGCCCGGTGAAATCGGTGTCCTCGAAATAAACGCGCACAGGCAGAACATGGGTGTCCCCATCGATCCGACCGGCAAGATCGGGCCAATTGCTTGGCGAGGCACCGCTCACTCCTCGTCGCCTCCGGTGAAGAGCGTGCCTTGCGCCGCCTCATTAGGCGCAGCGACGCCCAAGTGCTCAAAGGCTTGGCCCGTTAGCACACGGCCGCGCGGCGTGCGCGCGATGAAGCCCTGCTGCAACAGATAGGGCTCGATGATCTCTTCAATGGCATCGCGCGGCTCAGACAGACCTGCGGCGATGGTCTCGATCCCCACAGGACCGCCGTTGTAGTTTACCGCGATCAGCCGCAAGTAGCGGTGATCCAGCGCATCCAGGCCACGCCCGTCGACTTCTAGCTGGGACAGGGCGCTATCAGCGAGGGCCGCATCCACGGCCCCGTCCCCCTGAACGGCCGCGAAGTCGCGAACTCGGCGCAACAAACGCGCAGCCACGCGTGGCGTCCCCCGTGAGCGCTTAGCGACTTCGAGCGCGCCGTCATCCGTTAGCGGTAGGCCCAGAAGCCGCGCGCCTCGGCGCACGATTTCCTGCAGCTCGCCCACCTCATAGAACATCAGCCGGATCGGAATGCCGAAGCGCTCACGCAAGGGCGTGGTCAAGAGGCCGGTGCGCGTCGTCGCCGCCACCAATGTGAACCGGGAGAGGTCAATCCGCACGGACCGGGCCGCCGGACCTTCGCCGATGATAAGGTCCAGCTGGAAGTCCTCCATTGCGGGATAAAGGATTTCCTCCACCGCCGGGCTCAAGCGATGTATCTCGTCGATAAACAACACGTCGCGCTCTTCGAGATTGGTGAGCAGCGCTGCGAGATCTCCCGCCTTCGCGATGACTGGCCCCGAGGTTGCACGGAAGTTGACTCCAAGCTCGCGGGCCACGATCTGCGCCAACGTTGTCTTGCCGAGGCCTGGCGGCCCGGCAAAAAGCACATGGTCCAACGCCTCTCCCCGCGACCGCGCGGCGTCGATAAAGACCTTGAGGTTCGCCCGCACCTTGGCCTGACCGATAAACTCATCAAGCGTCTGCGGTCGGAGCGCCGCTTCCGGCTGATCGTCGTCACGCTTTGCCGAAGCCAGTACGCGTTCGGTCATTGAGACAGCTCCTTCAGCCCCAGCCGGATGAGTTCGGCGGCCCCTGCCTCATTGCCAGCCATGCGAATGGCAGTGCTTACGGCGGCGGCGGCTTCCCCATGGGCATAGCCGAGATTGGTGAGCGCGGAGACGGCGTCGCGAGCGGCAAGCCCTTCGGGCAGCTCCGCCACCGGTGACGCTGTAGCGCCGGGGACAGAAATCGCTGGCGCGAGAGCGGGCATCTTGTCTTTGAGTTCTGCAACGATCCGCCCAGCGACCTTCGGCCCGACGCCTTGCGCCCTTGCCACATGCGCCTTGTCCTGCAGCGCCACCGCATTAGCGAGGTCGGCGACGGACAAAGAGCCAAGGACGGCCAGCGCCACCTTGGCGCCAACGCCCTGCACGGTTTGTAGTGCCCGGAACCAGGACCGCTCGTGCTCTGTCGCAAATCCGTAAAGCCGAATGCTGTCCTCCCGCATATGGGTCTCGATGGCGAGCGATACCGGCTCGCCCACAGGGGGCAGTCCCCCAAGCTGGCGCGAGCCCATGGTTACCTCGTAACCCACGCCGCCGACATCGACGATGACCGTCGACTCCGACACCGTGTCCACGAGACCCGTGAGCTTGCCGATCATGATGTCGTCCTTTGGGCGCGCAAGCTCTTCGCCCGCGAGCTCTTGGCCTGCAAATCCGCGCGGGCCACGGCGTCTTCCAGCTTCGACCAACTCCGCGAATGGGCGTGGGTGATAGCAATAGCAAGTGCATCCGCCGCATCGACGCTGTCAGGCGCAGCTTTAGGCAGCAAGTACTTCACCATGGCGCGGATCTGGTCCTTGTCGCCATGCCCCGCCCCGATCACAGTCTTCTTCACCGCATTCGGGGCATATTCGGCAATCGCGAGCCCGGCGATGGCGGGAACGAGCATGGCGATGCCGCGCGCTTGTCCCAGCTTGAGCGTTGCGGCACCGTCCCGGTTCACGAATGTCTGCTCAATGGCCGCCTCCGCCGGGCCTAACTCCGCCAATACACCGGAGAGCCCCTGGAAAATCTGGTGAAGCCTGACGCCAAGGCTCTCGCCAGCATCGGACGACACAGACCCGCAGGCGATGAAGCCCAGCTTCACCCCGTCCGTGTCGATGACACCCCAGCCGGTGTTCCGAAGGCCAGGGTCAATGCCGATGATGCGAATCGCGCCCCTCATAGTGGAATCGTAGCACAGCCCGAGACGATGGCAGGCCGCTCAGGCGCTGGAAATTGCGCTCCTTACGGGAACGGACGGTGATCCCCAGCGTTGAGACTCCCGGTACAGCCTGCTTGTCCTAGCCCGCAGCCAAGGGCCAAAGCCTATCGTGCCAAAGGGGGAGCATCGCCATGGCCGGCGTAGCGCAAGAGATCAACGACCCTGTGGAGGCCGCCAAGCACGGCGTTGGCTCGTCGCGCCGTCTGATCGCCGCCACGCTGGACGACCTCAGCGACCACCATAGCTGGCTGGAAACCTATCATCGCGATGAGCGGATAAGGGCCGAACGCCTGCGCCGTCGGGAACTTCGCGAACGTATCGAGCGCCGCTACCGGCGTGCGGTTCGCGCGACGAAGCATGTCAGCCGCACGTCCTATGTCGGGGGCCGCAGCGTCGCCAGGGTCGCGAAACGCCGCGCGCACGCTTTGGCCCGTTGGGCCGAACCGAGAGCCCATAGCTGCGTCCTGTATGTCTCACAGACGGCTACCGCGACGTGGCACTGGTCTCGACAGCACACACCTTTGGCCACGCGACGCGCTCTTGCTGCCCTCAGAAGCGGTTTTCAGTGGTCGGTTCAGGCCTCAGAGCAGGGAGGCTACGTTTTCCGCAAACGCGCCGCCGACCTCTCTGAGCACGCACTGCTCGAAGTCCGGCGCTTTAGCCGCCCCATGCGCCGCCGGGCCTCGTATGAGTGGACGCGGACACGGCTAAGCACGAGACAGTCCTTCGCATTGGTGGAACACCGCATTTCCAACTGGATCGTTACGTCGCAAACGCTCGCGTTTCTTCGGCGGAAGATCTATCGCTCGATGATTCGCGCAACGTGGGTTGGCGCACCGCTGGCTCAGCGGACCCACGCGGCTGTCATGCGCCTTGAGACGAGTCTTTCCGCCTACATCATTCGGGTCGCCCCCGATATCCGCCAGCTCCTGCAAAACCATCTGCCCGGTGCGCAAGCCTCCAAGAAGATCCTCCAGGGTCAAACGAGCCGAGCGTTGGTTCTCCGACCCACCACGGCCTTGGCCTGCATCGAACCCATCGGAAACCGGTTGCCAGTTCCTTATCGCGCGTGAGGCGCAGTGGCGCGGATACTGTCAACGATCCAGAAAGCGCGCTTTCAGGTCTTTGGTGCGGGCGGTCGTGTGATCGAGGAGGCAAAAGACTTCGGCATTGGAGCGGCCCGTGCCGCCGAACCATTCGTAGCCGACTGCGGCACAATCCTCTTCCTTGAACTTTATCCAGTCTCGCTGCGAGGCCAGCAGCGTATCCCTCCACGCCTTTAGATCGTCTGCGGGCATGTAGTCGACAGTTTCGAAACTTGCCACAACTTTCTTCCACACCGCATTCAGCTCCGCATCGGCCTCATCAAAAGCTTTACGCACGCACTCCCCGATCTCGACGGTCGTTTGCGCGTTGGCACAGACCGGCTGGTTTTCCGCGGCACTCGGGCTCGGCGATGACAACCATCCAACCAATGCAATCAGGAGCAAGACGCGCATCGGTTCTCTCCGCTTCGGATTGGCGACTTCAAGGCACTATCGACCGCGTGCGCGTCACTTCTCAAGCGCTGTCTTCCGACGGCTCTTCCGCATCGTCTGCTTCGGGCAAGCAGACGGTTTGCAAGAGACCCCCGCCCGGCCTGTTTACAATCTGGATGCTGCCGCCAGCCCGGGTGACAATCTCGTGGGCGATGGTGAGCCCAAGCCCGGCTCCCGGAACATTCTGGCGGCGCGCGGGATCAGCGCGGAAGAATGGCTCGAAGACTTGACCGAGAACGGCTTCGGGAATGCCCGGACCATCGTCCTCTATCGAGACGCGGGCCGTGGTTCCATCCCCGGACACGCTGACCCGAGCGCGAACGCCATGGGTCGCCGCATTAATGATCAGATTACGTAAGGCCCGGCTCAACTTGAGTCGACCGGCGCGCACGGTTGCAGGGCGAGCATCCGTAAGGGTGACGTCGAAGTCTTGCTCTTTCAGCTCTCTGCAAATGCTTGCAACAAGGTCGTCGAGCCGTATCCGCTCGGGTGCTTCCGCCGCCGTCTCCTCGCGGACAAGCAGGATGGCGCTATCAGCGATCCGTTCCAGTTCGTCGAGATCATTCAGCCATTTCTGGCGCTCCTCATCGTCAGGCACAAATTCTGCGCGAAGCCGCATTCGGGTGATCGGTGTGCGCATGTCATGGCCAGCAGCCGCGACAAGCCGCATTCGGCTTTCCATGGCACGCTTAAGGCGTGCCGACAGCGAGTTGAGCGCGCGCGCCGTGGCCCGCACCTCCGCGGGTCCCTTTTCCGACAACTCTGGCATCACGCCGTCCGGCCCAACAGAATCAACTGCGTTCTCCAAAAAGGCGAGCGGTCGCACAATCCTGTTGGAGGCAAAGACGGCAACCACTGTCGCACCGATGGTAATCAGGAACAGCCAGCGAAGGATTCCCCACCAGGGAACGCCCTTGGGCTTCAATCGCGAAATGGGCAGTCGGATCCACCCTTGGTCTTGGACGGGAATCCACACCGATAGCCTGCCGGGTCTCCACCGATACGTATGCGTGACAACGACATCGAGGTCGCGGCCGTCCTCCTTCAGCCTTTCTCTCAGAGCCTTGGTCGTGCGCCGAAAGGAGAGTCCGCGCGGTTCCTTGTAGATTTGCACCGAACCGGGCGACTGCGCTGCCAAGTCTGCGACGAGAGCCACCTGCTTTGCGGCCACGCTGTAGCCATGACTTGGTCGCACAGGCGGTCCCAGAAGCAAGAACAGCACGAATGTCATGAGCATAACGACCGAGACGATCGCGAGAACAAGAAGGACAGCGATTTTGACGCGAAGTGTATTCATGCCGGGCCGTCCTTTGCCTCGACCTTCACCGCGAGCTGGTAGCCGCCATTGCGCACTGTCTTGATGAGCTGGGTCCCGCGACCACCCAGTTTGCGCCGCAGACGACTGATAAGAACGTCAATGGACCGGTCGAAACCGTCACCCTCACGTCCGCGCGTAAGATCCAGTAGCTGATCGCGCGACAGGACCCGGCCCGGCCGCTCAAGAAACGTCTTCAGCAGATCGAATTCCGCGCCCGTCAAATCGACATCGCCTTGCGGCCCGACCACGCGCCGCGTCTGCGGGTCTGCTGTATACCCCTCGAAGTCATAGGTCTTCTCAAGCGGCGCCTCGGTCGGAACCTCTCCGCGCCGGCGCAATACGGCACGCACGCGCGCGATCAATTCGCGTGGGTTGAAGGGCTTGCCAAGATAATCGTCCGCCCCGATCTCGAGCCCGATGATCCGGTCCACATCTTCCTTGAGAGCCGTCAGCAGAATGATGGGAACGTTGGAGCGTGCAGCCCGAAGGTCACGGCACGCGTCGAGGCCTGACCCGTCCGGAAGCATCACGTCGAGCACGACGAGATCCACGTGATGGGTCGCCAGCTGCTCGTGCAGTTCGCGGCAACTAGCGGCCAGGAGCACGCGGAAGCCTTGGCTCTCCACATAGCGCGCGAGGAGCTTACGGATCTCAGGGTCGTCGTCGACGACGAGGATTCTTGGCGCAGTCATAGAAGCGTCTTCTAGCGCCTCTGGGCGCTCCTCACGAGTGCCATGTTGTAACGAAAGTGCATCGAACCCCACTCAGCAATGTTTCGACACAAATCTGCCGTGCCCGGAAACCTTCCGATACGGACCGGACCTAGGCGCGAAACGTTCGAGCGCTAAGTGTTGGCTCAACACCAATTGACAAGGATCTACCTTCAATGAAGCTGACCAAGACACTTGCGACCATCGCCGTCGCCGGGGCTTTGAGCGTCGCGGGGCTCGCGGCCGTCACCATGGCAACCGGCACCCAACACGCCTTCGCCCACTCAGGATCATATGGTGAAAGCTCGAAGGGCAAAAAGTGCCAGCGTGGCAAGTACGGCAAACATAGCAAGCATGGAAAGTACAGCCGCGGACCCAAGGGCCCTGACCGTCTCGCCGCCCGCTTGAGCGCAATGGAGACGCAAATCGGAATCCGAGCCGAACAACTCGATGACTGGCGCGACTTCACTGACGCGCTGCAGGCGACTATGAAGCGCCCCTTCATGCGTCCATCTGGTCCCGCAAAGATGACGTCTGACGGCGAGGCAGCGCCCTTTTCGCTTGCCGATGGTCTGGCCGACCGCACGATCGAGCGCGCCGAGCAGGCCGAGAAGCTAAAGGCAGCAGTCGCAAAGCTGCGGACAACGCTGAGTCCTGAGCAGTTGGAGAAAGTCACGCAAATCGAAGAGCGTTTCCGGTCTCGCATGGCACGGCATAATGGTTGGAAGCGCAGCAAGCCTAGCGCTGGCACATCTCCCGCACCCGCCGAGGCCGCACCTGATGAGCCAGAGAGCGACGAAGACAAAAGTTAAGGGCCGAAAACTCTCCACGGCCCAGAGCCTGGCCTCAGCCCCCCACCCAAGGGCCAGGAAAGCGAAAGGCGGGAGCGCATGTAGCGAGTCCCGCCTTTCATTTGCACTTTGCTTGCCGCGCCGGCTTGCAAGTTCAGAACGGCCTATTTCGAACTTGGCATCGGCACGGCATGTCGAAACAGCGCCTCGCCCCATTCATACAGCGGATTGCCAAAATCGGATTCTGCGTGAATGGCTTGTCCCTTCCGCGCCTCCCACTTTGCGCCATAGGTCTCGTAAGGAAAGTGCTGAATATAGTAGTCGCAGGTCTCCTCCCAGTGAGAGACCGACAAGGACTTACCGTAGTGCTGGCAATAAAGGTCCGTCTTGACGGCGGTCATACCGCGTGGCGTCCGCCCATCGCCTTCGGCAAAACCAATGCCTTCGTGGTTCCGCCAGAGCATTAGAATGTCCCGCTGTTCGGGCCCGTAAAACCGGCGAAAGTCCATCAGCTTCTGGTCTGAAGTATAGGGCTCTTGGTCCTCATCCGTCAGGTATGCGTCGAACAGACGAACCCGAAGTGCATCGCAAGCCGCATCGGCCTTTTCCACAGCGTCGCGAAGGTTGCCCGAAACGCGCTCGTCGGGGTCGAAGCAGAACATCCAATCGTGGGGCAACTGCGCCCGCGCCATGTCCAACAACAGACCACGGTGGCGCCCCTCTGCCCGCTTGCGCGCGTCGACATCCCGTTCCCATTGATGATTTGCGACAATCAGCGCGACCTTAGGATGCGCCCGCAAGAGATCGACCGTTTCGTCCGTGCTCGCATCGTCATAGGCGATGATCGCGTCTACATGGTCTGAGAGATAATCGAGCGTATCTGGCAGGATCAGCGCCTCGTTGCGCATACGCGTCATGGCAACCACCTGATGGCGCTGGCCAAGCAGCGCTTCGTTGCCCGGGACAATGGTCTCGGAGTCTCGAACTTGCCAGCTACTCGTGCCCGCTCCGGTCATTCGTCCTCAGAAACACAGTCGGCTGATGGTTTTGCCGGCTCAAAGGATGAACCGCTCGACGACGGCGACAATCCAAACCATAGCGGCAATGGCGATCACACAGAACACGCCCGCCGAGGCCAGATCCTTCGTAACCTTGATTGCCTCGTGCCGCTCGGGGTGAACGTGATTGCACAGACGCTCGATTGCTGTGTTGAGGAACTCGGCGGCGAGCAGGAGCAGAAGACTGCCCATCAGCAAAACCCAGACCCAGAGACTGTCTGCGATGAAGATTGAAACCGGCAACCCTAATATGACAAGAGCCGCCTCTTGTTTGATCGCGGCTTCCGTCGCCAGCCCTTCACGAAAACCACCAACCGTATTCCAGAAGGCCCGGCCGATTCGCACAAGACCGCCCTTGCCCGGCAGGGCAGCCTGGGCCCTTAGGGGAGGTTGTGTAGACCCTTCGCGCGGCCCGCGCACATCCATGATCGTGCCTTTCGCAGCCTTAGGCCGCCGTGAGCTTCTGAAGAACGTCGTCCGACAAGTCGAAATTCGCATAGACCTGTTGCACGTCGTCTAAATCTTCTAGTGCATCGATCATGCGAAGGAGCTTGCCGCCAGCTTCCTCATCGATCGGCACGTCCAGCTTCGGCCGCCACAGGATCTGCATGGTAGTGGCCTCACCAAAACGCTCCTCTAAAGCCTTGCCGACCTGATGCAACTCATCGGGGGTACAGTAGACCGTGTGGCTCTCTTCGGTCGTTTCCACATCGTCGCCCCCCGCCTCAATCGCTGCCTCGAGCATGTCGTCAGCCGATCCCCTGTCCAGGTCGAACTGGATGGCGCCAACGCGGTCGAAATTGAACGAGACGGAGCCGGTTTCGCCAAGATTCCCGCCGTGCTTGGAGAAGATTGACCGGACCTCGCTCGCGGTACGGTTTCGGTTGTCGGTCAGCGCCTCTACAATCACACCAACGCCGGAAACACCGAAGCCCTCGTAACGAACTTCCTCATAATTGTCTCCGCCCGCCTCCTGACTCTTCTTGATCGCGCGGTCGATATTGTCGTTCGGCATATTCTGCGCCCGCGCGGCCTGGATTGCCGTTCGGAGCCGAGGGTTCATCGCGGGGTCCGGCATGCCGAGTTTCGCGGCCGTGGTGATCTCGCGGGCAAGTTTAGAGAAAACCTTCGAACGCTTCTTGTCCTGAGCGCCCTTGCGGAACTGGATGTTCTTGAATTTTGAATGGCCTGCCATGGCCTGATCCCTAGTCTCTTCGCCCCGTTTCGGTCAAGTCCCAGGCCTTCGAACCGTGAGTTGGCTGTGGTGTTTTTTGGTTTGGTTTAGGCAAAAAAGAAGCCGCCCCGAAGGGCGGCTTCCGTGTTTCGTGTATGGGCCTAAGGCCTAGAAGAAGATGATCCCACCAACCTGGAACAGGTTGTTGTCGTCAAAGCCCTGCGTCCGGCGCTCGTTCGTGTTCAAATCCAAGATATCAAGCTCCGTCACGCCTAGCTTCTGCCAACGCGCGTACACATGCATCGCAGCAGCGTCGATTTCCTGAACCGCGCCCACACCCCAGCGCTCAACCTCGGAGCCCGTGATTGTGCAGAGCCCAGTCGGGCAATTCGGCAGAGCGCTGGCCATGCCAAGCGCGTTACCCAGGCCATAGAAGTCGTTGTACTGGTAGTACTCGCCGTAGACGGTCGTTGCACCAAGGGCCGTCCAGGACGCCTTGTAGAAAGGCTTCACGCCCCAGCTATCGGTGTTCGGAAGCACACCACCAGCGGCGGCAACGCCGTTGGCGAGGCAGGTCCCACCAATGCAATTGGAGTTATTGGCCGTGCCCGTGATTTCCCAGTTACCCGTGGCGTAAATACCAAGGCCGGTCGGCGTGTGCATCAGCGTACCACCAACCTGGTGATAATCCTCCTGAGCGCCATTCAGCGGGCTCGACTCCATCCATGTGTAGGCATAAGCCGCCGACACTTTGAAGTCGCCCCAGTCCTCATTGTACATGACCGCGATATCCCAGAACTTCGAATCCTGCGACGTCGGGTGCGGAAGAAGCCCCGTGCCGCTGTTGGAGATCGAAGAGTCACGGTCAAGGACGGCATTCACAACATCCGCCGTACCGTAAGAGGTCTCAAACCGGAAGCCGGCAAAGGTCGGTGAATCGTACCGGACCGCCATCTGCGCCGCGCCAAGGCAGTCAGAACCGGGCGCAACACCCGACGAACACAGGAGCAGGTTGTTGAACTGACCCGCGCTCGCGCTCCCGCCAGAAGGACGCAGCAACAAACCGCCGCCCTCGAAGACCACCGAGTTAGACTCAATAACCGTCCCGGAAATATCAGCCAAAACAGCCGGGTTATCCGAAGCCGGGCTCAAATGACCCAGGTTGATCGTGCCGTAGTCGTCGCTCTTGATGTAAAGATACGAGTACAGCGTGTTGATCACGCCGTAGGTGCCGCCAAACAGACGCGAGTTCACACCCGCAAACTCATTGACGCTGTTCGAGTTAACACCCGTCGTCGAACCAGGAACCGTGACCGTCAGGTTATAACCGCCAGACCAGCCAGGTGCGATCGTCGCACTACCCGTCAAAGCAAAACGAGACGCAAGGTCATAGTCCTTGTCGCCAACCGTAAAGCCGTTGCCGTAGCCGCTGTCATACCAGCTCGCCGACTTAACGACCCAACCCGAAATCGTCAGAGAAACCTTCTTGTTCCCCTTCTGAACAGACGAAGCCTCAAGCTCAGCAACGCGCTCCTCAAGATCCGCGCAGCAATTGCCGCCGTAGCCCTGCGCACTCGCAGGCGCTGAACTCAGAGCAAATGCCCCAAACCCAAGCGCGGCTGCAATGGCAATGCGGCTGGATGTTCTTGTCAGTCCCCCAAACATATCCATGTCC
>JBCDFN010000018.1:0-56857 GCA_039177935.1 Pseudomonadota bacterium
CTGTTCGGATGCGTGTAACTTTTACCCTTTTAAGGGCGCTTTTCCGGCCGCGAAAAGTTACACGGTCCACTGATTCTATTGGTGTTTTTCCTGCCCTCTCACGGCGGAAACAGGGGTTCGATTCCCCTACGGGCTGCCAATCCCTTAATGCAGGTCTGTAGTTGGCGGCCGGGGTGATCAGCCATGGGCCTTACGCGCAGACCGCCTCGATGACGCAGATCGGGCGTTTGGTCCGCACGATCTCAGTCAAACGAAAGCCGCAAGTTCCGAAGAGTTCGGCAAATTCCTGTTCAGTGCGCTCCTTGCCACCTACCGTCACCAGGAGCATTTCGATGTCCAACATCTTTGCGGGCGCGGGGCCGGGATCGTCAGGCACCACCAATTCGCAGAGGAGCACACGGCCGTCCGCCGGCAACTGCTCACGCATCAGCTTGAGAATCGCCCGGCAGTGCTCGTCGCTCCAATCATGAATGATGTGCTTCATGATGTAGGCGTCGCAGTTTTCGGGAACGCTCTCAAAAAAACTGCCGCCTTCAAGCACAACGCGCCCGTCGCACCCGTCGAACTGTCCCTCCGGCACGCCCCGAACGATTTCCTCGCGATCGAAGAGGACGCCTTGCATGGTCGGATAGTGGCGCAGGATCGATGCGAGAAGCGCACCATGACCCCCGCCAACATCGGCGATACGCTCGATCCCGGTGAAGTCGTATGCCTCGACGACAGCCCGTCCGACCAAGGTCGAGGAGCTCGTCATGGCGGCCTGAAAGGTCTCCAGCTGCTCGGGGTGCTCCGCCAGGACATCGAAGATCTGCTGTCCGTAGGCTTTGCTCACACCGTCCTCGCCAGTGCGCAGGCAGTCGGTGAAATGCTCGTAAGCCCGCGTCGTCCAGCTATCGCCGAACATCATGGCGGTGTAGCGCAACGAGCCGGGTATGCCTGACTTCAGAAACTCTCCGGAGGTCGTGAGCGCGAAGCTCTTCCCAGGCGCTTCCGTGAACACCCCCATGCTGGCAAGCGTTCGCATCACGCGATAGAGCGAGGGCGCATGCGCTCCCACCGCCTCGGCGATTTCCTTCACCGGCTTAGGGGTCGCGCTCATGTGGTCGGCGACACCCAACCGGGCCACGCCAGAAAGGCTGTAGGTCAGCTGCTTGCCGGACAAGAGCTGCCAGAGGATTTGCTGGGGGTCCGGCGTGGTGGCGGGCTTTTCTGGCACTCTCTCGTCTGACACGGGCTCGTCTGACATCGGTCTGGTCCTCTTCTAAAGCGCGGCAAGACTATAGCCCAGCGTCTGCGGTCCCCATACGGACATTAGGCGGCGCGCTTGATAGGATTTGCAAACAATTGGATTGGACCAAGGAGTAACGCCATGCCGCACGTTTCCGTAACCGCGCTCGCCCTATCGCTGCTGCTGTCTGCCGCTTTTGCGACCGGCGCGACGGCTCTCGATACGAAGCCGTCGATCTCGCTTGAGTTGGCCAAGCGCATGGCGGACGCCTGCGAAGCGAAGGCGAAGCAAGAAGGCTGGAAACTCAGTATCGCGGTGGTCGATCCGGGCGCCGATCTCGTCCTCTTCCGGCGCATGCCCAACGCCCATCTCGGCAGTGTCGATATCGCGCAAGGAAAGGCTCGCACTGCCGCGCGCATGCCGTTCCCCACTCGGCGTCTTGCGGAGATCGTCTATGGCGAAGACGGCAAAGGCGGGCGGGTCCCTGGGCTTGCGCACATTGAAGGCTTCACGGCCTTCACCGGCGGGCTGCCGATCAAGGCCGGCGACACGCTGGTCGGCGGCATCGGCATCAGCGGCGCCACGGGCGATCAGGATGAAGAGTGCGCCGATGCGGCACTCGCCGCCATTGCCGACGATCTGAAGTGAAGAAGGTCTGACATGAACGCGCATACCCTCCTTCGAGAGCGTGCCTTTGCGCTCTGACTTGTCATGCATGGACGTGCCTCGGTCCTCTGACTCGTCATGCTCGGACTTGTTCCGAGCATCCATTGGGGAGTCTACGATAGGCCGCTCGGCCCAAATGGACCCCCGGGACAAGCCCGGCAATGACGAAGGGAGAGACTGCGGCCTCGCCCTCAAGTAGCGCGCTAGCGCGGTAGGGCAGACAGAGACGCTCTCAAGGTGCGCGCTCGCGCGATAGCGCAAATCAAGAATCCACCCCGTTGCGAAAACGCAACAGCCTCCGAAATAGCGACAAAAAACACCCCCCTGTTCTTTGTGGTGCAAGAGGTGGTTCCTGCGCAGGCAACGACCGGACCCTCGCAGCCCGGTAACGTCCTCTCAACACATCGCGCGAGTCGGCATGAGCGGCACTTTGATGAGCGGCACCGTGGCGGAAGGCGCCGGTTTTGCGCATCGCGCATTTAGGGGGACGACGGATGATTTGGGCAGAACGGCGTCTGCGCCAAGCGGCAGGCCAAGGGGCAGGCCAAGCGGCAGGCCAGGAGACAAGCCAGGCGGCAGGCGAGAGACAAGAACGCCAGAGCCAGCAACGCCACACTCTGCAACACCAGAGCCTGCAACATGCCAAGCCGCTGCGATGGCGTGAAGTCTTTGGGACTACCCGCCTCTTCGGGGCCACGCGCCGTCAGGGCGTGTTACGTGGCCTGCGGAAGACCGGTAGCGGTTTTGTGGCTCTTGCCGTTGCCGCCGTCATCGCCTCCGCTCTGGCACTGCCTTTCCCCGCCTTCGCGCAAGACGCGACCTGGGAAGGTAACATCGACGACGACTACAACAACGCCGACAACTGGGATACCGGGACCGTGCCTGGGGCGGGCAACACGGCCACCTTCAACGGCGCCACGCCATTCAACATCAACATCACAAGCGTGGATAACCTCACAATTGGCGGGTGGAGCATCGATGGCGGAAATTATGAGTTCAACACCGCTGGTGGATCCATACAATTTGGGGGCGCCGGGATTGCCGTCATAGACGGTAGTGTCAAGATCATAGTCGAGGATGATGTTAGTCTTGTAGGCCTAGCACCGCTATTTTTTTTGGATCGGCCGAAGCGGGAACGGCGGAGATCCAGATCGGCGGCACGGACAGTGCTGGCATGGACTTTTCTGGTCTCACCCGTTTCAGTAACTCGAGCAGCGCGGCCAACGCTACGATCAACCACATTAGTGGCGAGTTAACGTTCACGATGAATGCCAAAGCAGGCAACGCCACGATCGTCAACAGCGATGAATTGAACTTCCGTGAGGACAGTACCGGCGGCAACGCCACGATTACCAACGAGTCAGGTGGCGTCATTACCCTTAGTGAAGCCGCAGACACGCTGTATACCAGTACCGCGGGCGAGGCCAACATCACGAATAGTGGTGTCGTGAGATTCCTAGGCCAGAGCACGGGCGGGCAGGCGCAGATCACGAACGACGCGACCGGTTTGAACAATACGGACGTTATTGTCGATTTCTCGGGCAGTACGGGACCGGGGGGCGGCAACGAGCTCACGGTCGGGTCACTGGCGGGGGACGGCGTTTTCTATCTCGGCGCCAATAAGCTGACGGTGGGCGGGAATAATCTCAGCACGGAGGTCTCCGGCGACATTAGCGATTGCGGGGAGAACGGCACAGAATGCGAGGCCGACGATCTCTCGCTTGAGACGACCGGCGGCAGCCTCATCAAGGACGGCACCGGCGAGCTGACCTTATCGGGCACCAACACGTTCACCGGCGACCTTGTGGTGAACAATGGCACGGTGACCCTTGAGGGCGGCAGCGCGGTTGGCGACACGACGAAGGTTGCCGTCGATGCGGGTGGCACCGATACAAACGGCGTCGAGACAAACGGCACCCTCAACGTCAACGACGACGAGACAATCGGCGGACTGAAGGACGGCGCCAATGGCGGGGGCACCGTCAATATTGCCGACACCAAGACGCTGACCTTGAACAACGACGAGGATACGGTGTTTTCGGGCACGATCGCGGGAGCCGGTGGGCTGACGAAGGAGGGCACCTCCACGCAGAGATTGTCCGGCAAGAACACCTATACGGGCGACACCACGATCAATGATGGTCAGCTTTTATTCTTCGACAGCGGCACGGCGGGCCCCGGCACGATGACGAACAATAGTCGATTGAGCTTCGGTGACGATAGCACCGCGGGTGACGCTGAAATCAACAACAACAACATGGTGACCTTCAAAGACGATAGTAGCGCGGACAACGCCACGATCAACAACCTCAATGGCTTCTTAACGTTCGACGAAGATAGCACCGCAGGTAACGCGACGATCACCAACGACACTGAGATGAACTTTCGTGAAAGTGCTAAAGCGGGCACCGCTGACATCACCAATAGGTCGAGTTTTGGGTTGCTTTTTGACAATGACACCAACGCGGACGCCGCCACGATCACGAACGAATCGGGTGGCCGCATTCGGTTTGGAAGTTTGGCCAACTTCACTCCCTCAACAAGCACCGCGGGCAACGCCACTATCACCAATAGCGGCCGGGTGAACTTCTATAACAACACCACCGGCGGGCAGGCGCAAATCACGAACGACGCGACCGGTTTGAACAATACGGACGTTATTGTCGATTTCTCGGGCAGTACGGGACCGGGGGGCGGCAACGAGCTCACGGTGGGGTCGCTGGCGGGGGACGGCGTTTTCTATCTCGGCGCCAATAAGCTGACGGTGGGCGGGAATAATCTCAGCACGGAGGTCTCCGGCGACATTAGCGATTGCGGGGAGAACGGCACAGAATGCGAGGCCGACGCTCTCCCGCTTGAGACGACCGGCGGCAGACTCGTCAAGGAAGGTGACGGCGAGCTGACCTTATCGGGCACCAACGCATTCACAGGTGCGCTTGTGATCAACAACGGCACGGTCGTGCTTCAGAACGGCGCGGCGATGGCCGACACAGGGCTGGTGAGTGTGAACGCGAACGGGGAACTCATCGTTGACGCTGACGAGACCATTGGGTCGCTGGAGGGCGCAGGCAATACGGTGCTGAACGCGACCCTGACGACGGGCGACAACGAGACGAGAACCTATTCAGGCGCCCTCTCGGGCAATGGCGGCCTCATCAAGCAAGGCTCCGGCACACTGACCCTGTCCGGCAACAACACCTATACGGGCGATACCACGATCAATGACGGTATTCTTGCCTTCGACGCTATGGCCACGGCGGCCCCTGGCACCATGACGAACAACAGCATCGTGAACTTCATTGACGAGAGCACCGCAGACAACGCCACGATCACCAACAACGCCACTATGACTTTTGTTAACGGAAGCAAAGCGGGTGACGCCAACATCACCAACAACGCAAGCCGCTTTATCGGTTTCTATGACGATGCGAGCGCGGAGAACGCCACCATCAACAACCTTGGCGACATGGAGTTCAATGGGAACAGCAACGCCGACAACGCCACGATCACCAACAATGCGCGACTTGACTTCCTCGGTATGAGCACCGGCGGGCAGGCGCAAATCACGAACGACGCGACCGGTTTGAACAATACGGACGTTATTGTCGATTTCTCGGGCAGTACGGGACCCAGCGGCAACAACGAGCTCTCGGTCGGGTCGCTGGCGGGGGACGGCGTTTTCTATCTCGGCGAAAATAAGCTGACGGTGGGCGGGAACGGTGAAAGCACGGAAGTCTCCGGCGTCATTAGCGATTGCGGCACTGGCTCGGAATGCAACAACTCCGGGGCAACCGGGGGCAGCCTCGTCAAGGAAGGCGCCGGCAGGATGACGCTGTTGGGTGACAACACCTATACGGGCGGGACCGAGATCCTGGAGGGCACGGTTGTTCTCGGCTCCAACACCGCTGTGGGCACGGGCGCCATATCCATGCTGGGGGGTGCCACGGGCTATTTGGATGGCGTGACCAACAGCAATGAGATCGTCATCGATTCCAATACGGCGCAGCTCGAGATTCTCACAGGGACCGCGACGCAGTCTGGCAACATCAGCGAGTTGAATGGCCCCCGGCCCCTGGAGAAGATCGGCGACGGGACGCTGGTCCTGTCGGGCACCAATACGTTCACGGGGCCGCTGACCATCAGCGCGGGCACGCTTGCGCTGCAAGGCGGTGCGGCGGTGGCCGATAGTGTTGCGACACAAGTTGTTTCTGGCGCCGGGTTGCAGGTCGATACGGCGGAGACCATCGGGTCGCTGGCAGGCGCTGGCAATACGGTGCTGAACGCGGACCTGACGACGGGCGGCAACGGCGACGACACCACGATTGCGGGAAATATTTCGGGCGCGGGCGGCCTCATCAAGGAAGGCTCTGGCACCATGACCTTGTCCGGCACCAACACGTTCACCGGGGACCTTGCGGTGAACAATGGCACGGTGACCCTTGAGGACGGTAGCGCGGTTGGCGATACGACGAAGGTTGCCGTCGATAGGAACCGCACCGTCAATCTCAACGATGACGAGACAATCGGCGGGCTGAAGGACGGCGCCAATGGCGGGGGCACCGTCAATATGGGCACCAACACGCTGACTCTGAACAACGACGAGGATACGACGTTTTCGGGCACGATCGCGGGAGCCGGTGGGCTGACGAAGCAGCGCGCCGCCACGCAGACCTTGTCGGGCGTTAACACATTCACGGGGCCGCTTTCGATCAACGAAGGCACGATCGTGCTTCAGAACGGCGAGGCGATCGACGATGACGTTGCAACGACGGTTGCATCAGGCGCGACGCTCCAGGTCGATACGGCAGAGACCATCGGGTCGCTCGCCGGCGCAGGCGAAACGGAGCTGAACGCGAACCTGACGGCAGGTGAGAACAACGACGACACCACCTATTCGGGCGTCATTTCGGGCTCGGGCGGCCTGACCAAGGAAGGCTCTGGCAGGATGACCCTGACGGGCGAAAATACGTTCACCGGGGACCTTGCGATCAACGCTGGGACAGTTGCGCTAGAACGCGGGATGGCGATCGAGGACAACGTTGCAACGACGGTTGCGTCGGGCGGGGTGCTCGAGATTAACGCGGCGGAGACGATTGGGTCGCTGGCCGGCCGGGGCGATACGGTGCTGAACGCGGACCTCATCGCGGGCGGTAACAACGAGACGACGGAGTACGATGGCGATATCTCCGGCACGGGCGGGTTCACGAAAGAAGGCGCGGGCGTGCTGAAATTGTCAGGCACGAACACCTTCACGCGGCCCCTGAACATCAACGCGGGAACGCTCGTGGTGAGCAATGGGTCGGCAGTCGCCGATACGGTGCCGGTGTCCGTTGCGGCGGCTGGTGTGTTCCGGGTCGATACGGCGGAGACGATTGGGTCGCTCGCGGGCAATGGCGAGACGCTGCTGAACGCTAACCTGACGACGGGTGGCAACGGCGACGACACCGACTATACGGGCGTCATCTCCGGCACGGGCGGCCTCATCAAGGAAGGCACTGGGATCATGACGCTGTCGGGGGCGAATACGTTCACGGGCCTCACGACGGTCGAAGCAGGGACATTGATCGTTGACGGCTCGATTGCGGGCCCCGCGACAGTTGAAGACGGTACGCTGGTCGTTGACGGCTCGGTTGCGTCCGACGTGACCGTTAAGGGCGGCAGGCTGGAAGGCATTGGCCGGACCGGCGGCCTGACGGTGCAGGGCGGGGTGTTCGCGCCAGGCAATTCCATCGGCACGATGACCGTGAACGGCAATTTCGCCCTGACAAGCGGCGGCGTGTACGAGGTTGAGGTCGATGCGAGCGGCAATTCCGACAAGACCATCGTCTTCGGCACGGTCAACCTCGCGAGTTCATCGCTGAATGTGTTGGCCGAGACGGGCAGCTACAATCAGTCGACGGAGTACATCATTATCGAGAATGACGGGACCGATGCCGTGGCGGGTACATTCGCGTCTATCTCGACCGACCTCGCCTTCCTTACACCAAGCGTGATCTATGACGGCGACACCGGCAACGACGTCGTGCTGACACTGGAACGTAACGACACGATGTTCACGGATGTAGCGGACGACGAAAACGAAGAGGCGGTCGCCGGCGCGTTGGATGAAACGTCTACGGATGACTCGCTGTTCAATAGAATCCTCGGCCTCTCCGCCGCTGGCGCGCGCCAGGCGTTCAACGCGCTGTCGGGCGAGATCCATGCGAGCGTTACGGGCACCTTGGCCGATGCCAGCCGCTATGCCCGCGAGGCCGTTATGGGCCGGATGGTGCAGGCAGGTCATCAGGGCCGTGCGTTGGGGCGCAACGGTCCGCAGTCTACGGAATATGTGGCGAGCCACGAAGCGGCCTATGATGATGCGGCCTATGATGACGGCGCCTACCGGCTCGGCGTCGCGGACACCGCTGCTGAAGCCCGTGCCATGAGGCCTGCGGCCCAGCCGGTCGCCTTCTGGACGCAAGGCTTTGGTGCCTGGGGCTCGTTCGAAGGTGATGGCAACGCCGCGACAGCGGACCGCAATCTTGGCGGGTTCATCTCCGGCATGGATGCAGGCCTTGGCGGTTCCTGGCGCGTCGGTGTCGCCGGCGGCGCCTCCTTCTCCGATGTCAGCGTCGCCGAGCGCGCCGGCAACGCGACCACGCAGACCTATCATGCGGGCGGCTATGTGAATGGCGATCTCGGCGGCGTGGTGCTGCGCGCCGGCGGCCTCTGGGCGTGGAGCGAGATCGAGACGTCTCGCGCCGTGGTGTTCCCAGGCTTCTATGAACAACAAGCGGCGGACTACGATGCCGAAACGGGCCAGGTCTTCGGCGAGATCGCAACGCCAGTTCGTATGGGCAGGGTGGAGCTGGAGTCTTTTGCTGGACTTGCCTACGTCTCTGTTGAAACGGGCGGGTTCCAGGAAAAGGGCGGTGCGGAAGCGAGCTTGCGCAGCGCTGGCATCGACCAGACCGTGGGCTATGCGACGGTGGGCTTCCGCGCCGCGACAACGGCGATGTGGGGCAACGTCGCGGTCACCCCGCGTATCGAGGCGGCCTGGATGCACGCGTTCGACGAGATAACGCCCGAAGCAAGCCTCGCCTACGCAACGACGGGCATTGGCTTCGATGTGGCTGGCGTGCCGCTCGCGGAAGATTCGGTGCTGCTCGATGCCGGGCTCGACTTCTCCGTCACCCGGCGCCTGTCAGCGGGCGTGTCCTACTCCGGTCAGTATGCCGACACCGTGTCCGACAATGCCGTCAAAGGACGCCTAACGTGGTCGTTCAACTAGCGGGACGCTCTCTCTCGTCACCCCGGGACAAGCCCGGGGGTGACGGCGGAGTGTAAGGTTAGGACGTGCCTCAAGGCTCTGACTCGGCATTGCCGGACACCGCCCTCAAGGGGCCGCGAGGCAATAGCGTATCAGGTGGTGTGCATTGGTTGGGCGAAGAGCACCACAGAAAATCAAAACCCGCCCTTGCGCACTGCACAAGGACGGGTTTGTTGATGACGCAACGTCACCCATCGCGGGGGACTGATGGAGCCGAGGGAAGGGGGACTCCCTGCGGCAATTTCCCGAAGAACCTTCCGGTTCTAGCCCAAACCAACCATGCTCGCATGCAGGGCCGCTAATTTCGGCCCAAGAGGCGAGTGAATCGCCGTGGCAATAACCAGGAAAGCCCCGGCGGCGATGAGTCTCATTGTCGTGCGAGAGGGCATATACATGGGGGGTATCCTTCTCTTGCAACGTTGAGGGGGTGTCAGGTTTTGACAATGCTAAGGTTAAACGCGTTTCGAAGCGATTTGGATTACAAATCGAACACCTAAGTTCACGCCTGGGTGAGCGGGACTATGTCGATGCTGCGGCGCCGTAACCCAAATCCGGTTTCCGGTTTGCATGCTCCCGCGGTTCGCAATAGGCATAGTCGCGTGGTTCGGGCTGGTGCCTGGACCGCGTTGGATCAATGGACTGATACGGGCGGACGCGTTGCCGAACACCTCTATGAAGCTCTGGGAACAGGCCCTCATCGCTCTGTCGATCCTCGCCGTGGGCTTCTTGCTCATCGATCCGTTTATGTATGAACGGGCCCAGGCCATGTCGCCCGCCGCGCGCGACTTCTTTCGGGCGATCACGGATATCGGGCGCTCCAACTGGATGCTCATACCCGTTGCCACCATCATCGGGTTCGCGGTTTTACTGCGGCGCAACCATATCGGTTTCCGCAATGCGGCTGGCTATGGGCTGATCATCCAGGCGGCGGGTTTTGCCTTTGTCAGCATTGGCGGGGCAGGGCTTATCGCCATGCTTTGCAAGAACATTCTCGGACGGGCACGACCCAAGTTCTACGAGGAGCTCGGCCATTTCGACTTCTCCTTTTTCGCGTTTGAGG
The DNA here is from genome assembly GCA_039177935.1 of Pseudomonadota bacterium. Classification (GTDB taxonomy): domain Bacteria; phylum Pseudomonadota; class Alphaproteobacteria; order Rhizobiales; family Methyloligellaceae; genus Methyloceanibacter. Next base: position 10,264 of record JBCDFN010000018.1, read on the forward strand.
CCGATTACGCGTCGTTGCCGTCCGGGCACTCGACATCGATCTTCGCCTTCGCAACGGTCGTCGCGATCCTCGTGCCCCGCGCGCGCGTGTTTGTTTACACAATCGCGGTCTGGATCGCGTTCAGCCGAGTACTGATCGGTGTGCACTACTTCACCGATGCGGTCTTAGGCGCAATACTCGGGACGGTGTTTCCCTATATTGTGCGCGACCGGTTTGCCGCCCGGCGCTGGTTGTTCGAGTACGCCCCAGGGGGCGGCTACCGCCTGAGGGGTCTCCGGACCCAGGCTTGGCTTGGATGGCCAGACGACGTTCGTTCGTCCCACGATACCCTGGAAGAGCCGCACAAAGACGGAGCCGACAAGCAAGAGTAAGGACTGGGCGCCCCTATGTCTTCTCGGTCCCGCCGTTGATCCGCCCGCCTCGCATTCCTACATTACTGCTTTCGCCAAAAGGCGTAGCCCACGCCCCGATTGGGGCTTGAGGGCCCAAGGAGAGATTCGAAATGGTCAGTTCTTTACTGCGTAACGTTGTGCGCACTGCCGCGGTGTTTGCGGTTGTTGGCGCCATGCTGGTGCCGGCTGTTGCGTCGGCACAGTCGCTAACTCCGGAAGAGGTCGCAAAGCTGGAAACGCGGCTCAGTCTCACGCCAGAACAGCGAAGTGCCATCGACCCGATTCTGAGAGCTTCGATGAGCCAACGGCAAAACACGTTTCAAAAACACGGGGTCGACCTCAAGACCTGCAAACGGCCGGGCGCGCTCGGATTGGTCCGACTCAACCGAGACATGAAGCGTATCAACGCGGATACGCGTTCGCGCTTGGCGGCGGTGTTGAGTGCGGGCCAGCTCCGTGAGTATGACAAGATCGTCGCGGAGCAAACGGCCATCGTGAAGAAGCAAATCATGTGCTGATTGGCGTTCGCGCGTACACCGGCGGCGCTACCTCGTCGTGTGTCCTGACGGTGCGTGCGTCCAATTCGGCTTGCTCCGCCTTTAGTGCCCCGAGAATCGACACGTGATGGTGCGGGTCGTATGTCCAGTGGCCGGCTCTGCCTGACCGGGCGGCATTTCGCGCAAGCCGCAAGAGCCGGGCGACGCGGTTCCGCTGACCTTTGATCGATGTATCGTCAAGCTCCTCGACGGTTGCGCGGAGGAGCCTCGGTAAATCGCGTTGGCGGTCGTATTGCGCGGCAGCGTCGGCAATGGCTTGCTCGCGGTAGTGCGTGCCAGACCGAGCGCAGACGGCAAGTTGGCCGGGTTCGCGGTGCGGCACTTAGCACTTCACTGCATCAGACACTCTTCCTGTTCTCACAAGCAGAATAAGAGCTGAAGCGCGGGCGCGGATTAGCAGCGGACAGGCGTGGCCAGGCTTGGCTGAGCTAAGCCACGAAGATCAGTGCGATGACGATACCGAGCGCGAGGACCCCAAGCGATACGGCGCTCATCACCCAAACCGGGGGGGTGGGCTTGTGCAGCGCCGAGCCGCTTTCGGCCGCCTTCACTTTGTCGCCCATGCTCATACTAGCCATTTTGCTGGCGCTGCTCGCGTCTTGGCCCATGTCCATGCCCTCCATAGAACCGGACTCCGGAGCATGACCATCGGGCCGTACGGTCATCATGCCGTGCTTCAAGTGGTGGGCAACAAGCCAGTAATTCATAGGATAGGCGACAGTTGCGCCCACCATAAGCGCGAGCGACATCCGGAACCAGAACAAGGGCTGGGTTGGGTCGTGAGCATCCGGGTTGCTTTGGAAAGCAAGAGCAGAGACCGGAAGCATGCCGCCCATCAGACAGTTCATGGACAAGAACTCCGACATGAAGGTGCCCTTGAGCGCTTTCCAATAGGAGCCGAACATCCCGCCCATGAAGAGCGCTTGAAAGATGGTCCAACCAAAGGCGAAGCCGAGCACGTATTCCAGGGCAAACTCCGCCATCAGGGGCAGGGCGATAAGGGCGCCAATAACCGCGCCAACAAGAATGCCGATGCCGTCGCCAGCGGCGCAGTGCATGGTCGAGCCAAGCGCTTGGCGCCACCGGGCCGCGACATAGCGTTCGTGAAGTCCTGGCAGGGGCTCGCGGCAGCCCAGCACATAGAGAAATGCACCGAATACGCCCGAATAGGCGGTGAAGAGGACGAATGCCCACTTCATCACCGAGTTTTCGGGCGTTGTGCGGATGTCGATTGCGACGAAGAGCACTGACAAGGCCGTCAGGCCGAACCAGAGCAGCATGACCCCGTCGATCAGCATTTCGCTTTCCTCCCTGGCTTAACCTATTGCCCAAGGTTGGGCGGTTCTACCCTTACAAGGCACCCTCGTGATTCGTTTAGAGGCAGCTGGGGATGCCTGCCTAATAAACGGGCAGGTGCGACGCGCACTTGGCGCTCGCTTTGCCATTATTCCTTCGACTGTTGCCTCCATGCTCTAGGGGCGCCTTCTCATTCGCGTTAGACTTATGACAGTCTTGCGAATCAGTTTTTTGCGGTGCAGCATTTGCGAGGAAGGGCGTTTTTGAGGCGAAGGCCTTGGAATTCTGTCACTTCCGGCCGAGTCATGAGGGCTTCGATATGCACGCAAAACCGCTAGATTCGGGCATTCTGACGCAGGATGTCCGCCATGGCACGCTTTAGCACGGGTCTTGCGAAGACCCTTGCAAGCTTGTGGAACCAAGCGGGCTGATGATGCACTGCAACATCAGTTGGCCGTGCAGAAGGAAAAGTTCCAAACGGTCAGTATGCGTTTCGGGAGGTGTCGGTCCTAAACGGACCCCGAGGAGTGGCGTTGGTGCAACCTAACTAAGGGGGCCAAATGCCTACGAAGCGAAGTGATACCAGCGCGGTTGCCCTGAGCCCATCGGTTCAGGCCGTGAAGCAGCCGCCCACGGCGCCGCCAGGGTCGAACTACGGCGCTGTTTGGCCGGCAAAGATGTGGTTTGCCGAAGTAATCCACTTACTGTCCGCCTCCCATTCAATGCTGCGTAAGCTTATGGCCATCGAATGGGCCTTAGGACCTGTGCCGTCCGAACTGGCGGTTCAGCATGCGCGCGTCGATGCGCAGTTTAGGCAACGCTCATCCGAAAAACCGATGCTCGCTGGCTTGGCGGGTCAACCGACCCCTTTTGCGGGTCTTTCTCAGACTTGGGGAGCATAGATCATGCCCGTACCAATGCCATCTGCCGTCGTTCTGATCGTTTGTAAGACGGTCCTGCTGCCAGCTGACCAACACGACGTGAACTCCAAGTGGACCGGCTATGAGAACCGGATCTGGGCCATTGAGCACGGCATGATGCAATGCCGGCGAAAAGAGGTCCAACTCTTCGACCAGGCGGAGGCGCTAGGCGCTGCCGCCCAGCCCTTCAATCAGCAGCGCTGCCAGAGGGCGAGCCTCATGCTGGGCGTTGAGTGGGATCAAGCGCACAAGGGTTCCAGTTATCGCTTCTGGCGCGCGGCTTGTCCGGTGCCGATCGTTGACACGAGGACCGGCGAAGTGATCGCCTGGAAGATGCCTGAATGCGGTCGTCGTGATACAGTGGTTTGCGAGGTCGATACCGCGATCTAGCGCGGACTAGCCTCGATCTAACGGACGCCAAAGCACGCCCTTGACCCAGAGGGCGGCTGCGGCGGAGCAGGATCTTGGCAATGCCAATGTGGGCAAAAATCTCTGCGGGGCTGGTGCTTGCACTCATCTTGTTGGGGTTTGCAGGGCTCAAGGTCACGTCGAATAGATTCGGCCCGCTCGTGCAACCTCACGGAACGACCTACTATGGCGGCGACGGTCCGAAGATTGCGACGGTTCCGTGCAAAAGCGAGAGCGATATCCGCTCGGCCATCGCCCGGGTACATGCCGTGTTCGATCATTATGGCGGTCCGAGCCTTGCGGCTTTTGAGAAGCGCGCCGCCCATCGACAAGGGTTGCCGCCGCTCCGTGTCGACACTCTTTACGTTGTCACCGAGGACGACCAGATGCGGGACGGGAATATCGTCCTCTTCATCGGTTTGAAGGACGATTGCGTAAGCACGGTTTTCACTTTTCCGGCGCGGATGTACCGCGAGCTTGCAGCAGAACAAGAGGGCGGCGTCTAGAGCCTTGACCGCGACAATTCCCGACGGTGAGGTTGTCTATGCAATTGGCGACATCCATGGGCGCGTCGACCTCTTGGCTCAACTTCTCGCACTGATCCAGAAGGATGTCGTGCAGAGCCATGCCTCCGTCAGAACGCTGATCTTTCTTGGCGATTATGTTGATCGGGGCCCCGATAGCCACGATGTGATCGAGGCGTTGTGCACTGACCTGCCTCAGGACTTCACGGCGCATTTTATCAAGGGCAACCACGAGCAGTTCCTGTTGGATTTCGTCGATGACCCATCGTGGCTCGATGCATGGCGCCGGAACGGCGGCGAGCAGACGCTCGTGTCGTACGGTGTCGATGTCGATGGGCTTGCGCGCAGCCATGCGCGGCTCGCTGTGTGGCGCGACGCCTTCCTGGCGGTGCTCCCGGAGCGCCATAGGCAGTTTCTTGAAATTCTGAAACTCACCCATGTGGTCGGAGACTTTGTTTTTGTGCACGCGGGGGTTCGCCCTGGTGTCCGTCTCCGCGACCAAGTGCCGGACGATCTCTTATGGATTCGGGACGAATTCTTGGACTCAGACGAGGTGTTCGAGAAGGTGGTGGTTCACGGGCACAGTCCAGGGCGGGAACCCGTCGTGCGCCCCAACAGGATCGGGATCGATACGGGCGCGGTCTTCTCGGATTGCTTGACGGCGGTGCGTCTTGAAGCCGACAGGCGCGACTTTCTGCATACGTCCCATGACTAAGAAGCAAGAATAGCGAGCGCTCGTTAGCGCGTTTCAGCCGCGCTTCTCGGGGGTATCGGTCACCAGTCCGCGAAGCCGGCTCGTCAAGCTGCCGCCACCTGACTTCTGCGCCTGTCGTTTGGCACGCCGCGCGGCAAATCTCTGAGACACGCTTTGCTGTTCCTCTTCGACCTCGTCTTCGGCTTCATGAGCCTCATCGTACTCTGTCTCGACGCCGTCATCTTCGGCGGTTGCAGCGTGATCTTGTTCCTCGTCAGTTTGAGCGGCGTAGTGACCTTGGATTTCGTAAGTTTCGTAGTTCTCTTCCACCTCGTAGTCGTCTTCGCCATTGTAAGACTCAACGTCGTAGGCTTGATGCGCGGTTTCGTAAGTCTGCTCGTCCTGCACGGACTCCTCAGGACCAGCTTCCTCTTTGTGGTAGGTAGAATCTTCATCGCCAGCCGCGACACCATGCTGTTCCGCTTCGGCGTACTGGTTGGGCTCAACCGCGTAAGTTTCCCCAACCGCGTAGTGCTCCGCCGCGCTCTCTTCCTCGCTGGCGTGAGGGCTTTCCGCATACTGCGCTTCGGCGAACTCCGGAGCCGACTCCGTGGAGCCGTTACCGGCATAGGAAACGGTTTCTTGCATGTCGGCGGCTTCGTACGCGGATGCCACATCGTGGTCGGCCTCCGCCGGGGCTTCAGCTTGTTGAGGAGTGAAGGCCGCGGCTGCTGCGGTACTTTGCCAAGCCGGGGCTTGCTTGCGTGCCGTGTCGAGGATTTGCGAGGAGAGGTGACCCAGTTCGCGGCGCAGGAAGGCAATCTCCTCGCTGCTGGTCCGCACGCGTTCCAGTTCCTCTTGGGCCCGGGACAGCTCGGCGGTGAGGCGTTGGTTCTCCCCGATCGCGCGGGAGTCGTTCTTCGCTGTGCCACGGCCGCTGGCACTGCCGCTCTCAAGCGATAGCCTGAGCTGGTCGATATCGGTGCGCTGATTATGAACTGTCGCCCGGGCAACCTTCAAGGCGTCGGACTGAGAGGCCACGGTCGTGCGCAGTTCAGCGTTGACCGTCTCCAAGTCCGTAAGGGCTTTTTTCGCTGCTTTCAGGCGGGCATCGAGATCGGGCAGGCGCCGCTTGATCGTCTGCTGAAGAACCCGGTTGGCGTTCTCCGCTTCGTTGAGCTCGCCTTTGGAGGACTCAAGACTGCCGCTCAGCTTTTGAATCTCAACGCGGCGTTTGTTGGCTTCGATCAGTTCTCGCGATGCCTTTTCCTTCGACTTCTCGAGGGCCACTTCCACTTTGCGGAGCTGGATGGCGAAGTCGGCGCGGATCTGGTCCTTGTCGGCCTGAATCTCTGCGAGCGTCATTGGCATGGTTGCTTCGAGCCGGCGCGTGGTGAGCTTCACGGCGCGGTTCCACAAGGGGGGCGCAAGCATGAGGCCGAGCAAGCATCCAAGAAAGAAGCCCAACGCCCCGAACATGAACCACTCGATCATCAAGGTCTCTTGTTCCTTGAAACTGGAGCCGCGTGCGGCTCCCCATGGGCACCGTCGATCAACGCCCTATCTGCCCGCCAAAAAACCGCCGTAAGCCTCTCGCGACCGGCCATACGCGATTGCGACACGAGCCACGCCCATGCCCCAAGTTCTGCGCGCCCTTGTCCGAGACCCGCAAGATCCGAGACCCGAAAGACAAGCGCTACTGCTTCATTAGCGCCAAATTAGAACGGATTCCAGGTCGGCAGGCGAGTATACTTCAAGTAGCCGACATTTGCGCCAAGTCTAAGGCCGACGCCTGAGCGTATGGGGGCGACGACAACGTCATCCCGGGCCAGATAGGTGACCCCCACGCCCCCGACCAGGTAGGCGGAGCCGTCTACGCCGGCGAAACGGTTGTAAATCTGGCTGGGGTCGCTGAGATTATATACTAAAACCATGGTCTTAGAGCCCTCAGCGCCGAAATCGTAGCCCAAGGACGGACCTTGCCAGTAGACTCGGTACTGGCCGCCATTCGATGTGTGAAGCGTTCCTTCGCCATAGCGAAGACCCGCCACAAACGCGCCCCCAGCTTCCTCGCCAACGATGTAACCGTTAGGCCGTCCAGACCTCTGGAACGTGTATTCCACAGCGCTGGCAAAGCCCGACGAGACCTTTCCGAAAAAGCGGTGTCCGGCGCCCTTGATCTCTTCCGGCGAAAATCCGTCGGCACTGTCTAGTCTCTCGGACGCATACCCCCGGGCCGCGACATAGGTTTGGCCGGGTTGGGCGGTCGGCTGCGGATAGCTCTGCTGGGGTCCAGGCTGGCCCTGTGCAGCATTGGGGTCATAGCCTCCAACGGCCGGTGCGACACCCACAGCGTTGGTTCCGGGCTCTGGCACATATGCCCGCGTTTGCGGGTAGGCCGTATTTGGCTGTTGATAGGCGCTGTTCACAGGCGCGTTCGGGACCGGCATCGTGCCTGACGGCGCGCCATAGGCGGCGGTCTGTGCCCGCGATTCAGCGATGAGGACGGAACTCACAAGGATCGCCGAAAGCGCGGCGACAGCAAGGCTGGGAATACGCATGACAAAAGCCCTCGAACGCGAACACCGGCAAAGATGGCCGGGCATTGAGGCACATAGCCTCTGTCGCGATTGTCGACCGAAAGCGTTACCAAACGGTGGAAGGCTTACTGGGGCGTTAAGATCGTGCGACCCCAGGCGATGAAGTGTGCGTTCTTCAGCCCCGCATCTGTCTTGCCATAAGCAAATCGTGCACCGCGTGTGTCCACGACGTGTCCGCCGGCTGCCTCAAGCACGGCCTGACCGGCTGCGGTGTCCCATTCCATGGTAGGGGCGAGGCGGGGATAAAGGTCGGCGTTACCGCGGGCAATCTCCAGGAACTTGATCGAGGAGCCTGCGCCTGACCGTTCCGCAACCTGATACCCCTCCAGGAACTCTTCGGTCTTAGCGTCCAAATGAGACAGGCTCACAAGAGCAGTAACGGCATCTGGGTCCGCCGCGCGGGCGTGAAGCCTTTTGTGCTCCAGCGCACTGAGATCGGCACCGGTTGCGCTAGGCGCCATGGCCGCCTCGATTGCCACGCCGTCGGCAATCGTCACGGCGAGAAGAGAGCGTGCAGGCGCGTAGACGAGGCCGAAGCAGGGGAACCCGTCATCGATCAAGGCGACATTTACGGTGAAGTCCGAGCGCTGTTTGATGAACTCCTTCGTGCCGTCGAGCGGATCTACCAGGAAGAAAGTGCGCCCTAACGGCGCTTTGCGGTCGGCCGCCGTCTCTTCGGATACGACCGGGACGGACGGCGCGAAGCGGCGGAGCGCCCCCTCAAGTATCTCGTTGGCATCGCGATCTGCCTGCGTAACCGGAGAGTTATCGTCCTTGTGCTCGATGCCGCATGCGCCACCGTAGTGCTGCATGATTGCCGCACCGGCCCGGGCGGCCGCATCGGTCATGGCTTGCGCGGCCGACCGAAGGTCGAAAACGGTTAGCGGCTCGTCGAGGGCCGCTGTTGTATGTCTTGGTGCTGACAAGGCAAAATGCTCCAGAGGGCTGTGATTCGTTACGCGTCTAGCGTGTCCCGATGATTGCGCCCTTCCTGTAACAGAATTTCGTACCTAAGCCATGATAACTCCGCATTGACCTGCGGATACGACAAGGAGAAAGCCATGTCGGAGCCTATCGCGCTCGGCGATCTCGATCTTACGGCGTTGGTTTCCAGCCGTATTTGCCACGACATTATCAATCCGGTTTCCGCGATCTCCAACGGTCTAGAGATGTTGGCCGAAGAGCCGGACGACGAGATGCGCGCTGCCGCGATGGACCTGATCCTCAAGAGCGCAACCCAGGCTTCAGCCAAGCTTCAATTTGCCCGAATCGCATTTGGCGCGGCCGGATCGGCCGGGGCCGAGATCGATACGCGAGATGCGGAAAAAGTGGCGCAGGAATTCGTCAAGACCAGCGAAAAGCACGATCTGGTTTGGGAGGGTCCAGCACTGATTTTGCCAAAGAACAAAGTCAAGCTGATGCTCAATCTCGTTGGACTCGGCGTTGCGGCGTTGCCGCGGGGTGGCACTGTTCGGGCGGTTATCTCGGGCGAGGGGTCAGATGTTTCGTTCGCTATCACAGCAACGGGCAAGGCCGCGCGCCTTAGCGAGCAGGTCCAGGCACTACTCTCGGGCGACGCAGCGGTGGAAGTCGATGCCCACACGATTCAGCCTTATTACGCCTCGCGCGTGGCGCAAGCATCAGGGATGACCGTGACGGCTGCATCTGGAGAGGACGAGGTCACGCTCGCAGCGCGTTAGCAGGGCAACCGCCATGCGACACCGGACGGACGCGGCTTGGCCCATATAGGGGCCAAGGGGCTGTCAACGGACCGTAAACCACAAATCGTGGACAATCAGGTCGTCAATTTTTGCGGTGTTTGTACGGCGCGAGTCCGAGTCGATTCGCGCTGGGGTTTATCATGGACGATCTCCTGGGCGAGTTTCTGGCTGAGACGGAAGAGCAGCTCGATGAGCTAGACGCGAGCCTTGTGCGCCTCGCGCAGTGTCCAAACGATGCGGAGATGCTGAGGAATATCCTTCGCGTCACCCATACAATTAAAGGGTCGTGCGGCTTCTTCGAATTGCCGAGGCTGGCGAAGCTAGCACATGCGACCGAGGCGCTTCTGTGCCGTTACCAAGACGGGGCGCCCATGTCGGCGCCTGGTGTGACGGTTATTTTGGCTAGCCTGCAAAGGATCAAAGAGATCCTTGCGGTGCTTGCCCAAGGGGGCGTCGAGCCGAACGGGAACGATGACGATTTGATTCAAGCCATTCATGGTCTAGTCGGCTACGCGCCGTCGCCTGGCGCTCACGATGCGCTCGTTCGGCAGAAGGAAAGTGAGCGTGGCGACCCGGAGGTAGAGCCCGCGCCATCGCCCGTCCACGGGCACTTCGATGCACTGGAGCGGGCCTGGCGGGAAGAGGGGGCGCCAAGCACTGCTGAATTTCTGTCTTTCAGAGATCAGTCCAGTCATGCAGCCAAAGCAATCGAGAATCCTGACCACACAGTCGCGGAACCTCAAGCAACGACTGACCATCAAGCGTCAGATATCCGTATACAGACTGTTCGTGTGACTGTCGATACGTTGGAAACGCTGATGACGACGGTGAGTGAACTCGTGCTTGCCCGCAATCAACTTCTCCAAATCGCATCGCGGTCAAACGTGCCGGCCTTAACCGCGCCTCTACAGCAGCTGTCTAGTGTCGCAGTAGAGCTCCAAGACGCGATCATAAAGGCGCGCATGCAGCCGATCGCTCACGCATGGCGGAAACTGCCCATGCTTGTGCGCACGCTTTCCGCAGAACTTGGAAAACCGATCGAGATCGAGATGTTCGGCGGCGACCAGGAGCTGGACCGGCAGGTTCTCGAGGCGATTAAGGACCCACTCATGCATATGGTGCGGAACGCCGCAGGCCATGGCTTGGAAACGCAGCAAGAGCGCATCGCGGCGGGGAAACCGGAGGCGGGCCAAATCTGCCTAAGGGCATCGCAGCAGGGCGGCAGCATCGTCGTCGAGGTGTCCGACGATGGCCGTGGACTTGATGTCGATGTCATTCGGCGCCGTGCCCTTGCAAGAGGGCTTGCAACGAGCCCGGAACTGGATGGACTCGATGACGCCGAGGTCTGCGATCTCATCTTCGAGCCGGGTTTCACGACCGTCGCAACCGTAAGCGAAATCTCCGGCCGCGGTATGGGGATGGACGTCGTCCGCTGCAACATCGAGGCGATCGGCGGCACGGTGAAACTTGCTTCCACCTCGGCAAGCGGCACGAGATTCTTCATCAATATTCCCCTGACGCTGGCGATCACATCTGCGCTCATTGTGGAGGTGTCGAACATCCAGTTCGCCATCCCGCAAGTTAGTGTCGTGGAGCTTGTACGGGTCGGTAAGTCCACCGGCCGCGCCGTCGAGACGATCAACGAAGCTGCTGTACTACGCTTGTACAATAGACTCATTCCGCTTTTGGATTTTGCCACGCAGCTCGACATACGCGGCGAGGACTGGCCAAGCGTAAATGCCGTGGGCGGAACGGTAGTGATCGTTCAGGTCGGTGCGAAGCGTTTTGGCCTATTGGTCGATGCCGCGTCCCAAGCTGAGGATATTGTCGTCAAACCAGTTTCTCGGTTGATTCAGCCTGTAGGATTGTTCTCGGGGAGTGCCATCCTTGGCGACGGCAGCGTGGTCATGATCGTCGATCCAAGTGCTTTGTCCGAGGCTGTTGGGCCGATGGAAGTGCGCCAGGGCGGCGAGCGCACAACTGATGGCGTCAAGCAGGATGAGAATCGTACGCCGCTACTTCTTTTTCGGTCTGGCTCGCGCGGGCTTAAGGCTGTCCCGCTATCACTCATCACGCGGCTGGAGACGGTGCCAACGGAAGCACTCGAGTTCTGCGATGGTCGCGATGTCATTCAGTATCGTGGCGGGCTGCTACCAATTGTTCATATGAACACTAAGGATGCAAACGACTGCACCGATGTCTTGCCTGTGCTGGTTTTTGCGGACGGTGCGCGCGCTGCGGGTCTTGTGGTCGACGAGATCGTCGACACTGTCGAGGTGCCGCTGTCTATCGAGTTGATGCCACAGGGTCGTGGCGTCGCGGGCAGCACTATCGTGCGGGATCAGGCCGTCGAGATCGTGGACGCAGTATACTATCTCGCTTCGACGTTCCAACAACAGGAGTCGGGTCTTCGTTCGGTCGAGGCCAAGTTCCCTCACGCGTTGCTCGTCACTGACAGTCAATTCCTACGAGACATGCTGGCGCCATTGCTCCGCAGCATCGGGTTGGAATTCACGGTCTTGGACCCGACTCGAGAGACTCTCAACTTCAAGGACGCCGGATCGCGCTTCGACATTGTTGTGAGCGATGTCGAGATGCCGAGCACGAACGCTCTGGATCTCGCCCGTGCAATCCGCGCCGATTTCACCTGGGACACGGTGCCGATGATTGGACTGTCGTCTCAACCAGGCCCCGGGCTCGCTGAGGTCGCCCGCCTGGCCGGGTTCGATGCCCTTGTCGGGAAATTCGACAGGCGAACGCTGAAACAGGCTCTAGCGAACTGGCGTGCGCTTAGAGAGGAAGCTGCGTGAACCCTGAACGAAAGTCGCCGGACCACACCATTGCGCTGGTAACCGTCGGGATCGCGGGCCGAGACTTCGGTGTCCCGCTCTCGCGGGTCAGTCATGTGTTCGTGCCAGACAAGTTATCGCCGGTGCCACTGGCACCGCCAGAAATTGCCGGATTGCTGAACCTGCGAGGTCGTATTGTTACGGCAGTCGATCTGCGCAGGCGCCTTGATTTACCGTTTCGTGTTGGCGGCAGCCCTATGGTGGCGCTCTGTGTCGAGAAGGGCGGCGAGTTGTACGGGCTTATCGCGGACGAGGCCGGGGAAGCCATTTCGATGTCGCCGTCCCGACTCGAACCCGCTCCTGCGAATTTGGATGCACGTTGGACTCGCCTTTGCGCCGGTGTGTGCCGATTGGACGACGGCCTATTGACGGTGCTCGATGTCGATGGGCTTCTCGATCTAACTGACTTTGGAATAGCTGCATGACGGCGCTATGCCCGTCACGCTTTGGAGGGGATGCAATATGAAACACTGCTTGGTCGTGGATGACAGCGCTGTCGTTCGCGCAGTGGCCAGACGGATTTTGGAATCACTGAGCTTCAGCACTTCGGAAGCGGAGAACGGTCGTGATGCGCTGGATCAGTGCCGCACGTCGATGCCCGACGCCGTTCTGCTCGACTGGAACATGCCCGAGATGGATGGCATCGCATTTCTCGTCGCGCTGCGCAAAGAGGTCGGCGGGCAAGATCCGAAAGTCATCTTTTGCACGACTGAAAACGATGAAGAGCACATTACGCGCGCGATCTCAGCTGGTGCCAATGAGTACACCATGAAGCCCTTCGATCGAGAGATCATCGAAACGAAGCTCAAGGATGTCGGACTGCTTTAGTTCGCCTATGGCGCCCCTGGACAGAGGTTCGTGCATGCCAAGTCGCGAGGCATCTCTGCTGGGCCCTCGCGTTTCGACGGCCACGCTCACAGGCACAAAAAATGGCCGGGCAAAACCCGGCCATTTTCGGATCCAACAATCGAGACTTTGAGGCTTACGCGGCGGCTTCGCCGGTATCGGCCTCTTCCTCGGGATTGCGCAGCACGTAGCCACGGCCCCAGACCGTCTCGATGTAATGCTTTCCGCCCGTGGCGGCCGCGAGCTTCTTGCGAAGCTTGCAGATAAAGACGTCGATGATTTTGAGCTCTGGCTCGTCCATGCCACCGTAGAGATGGTTCAAGAACATCTCCTTGGTCAGGGTCGTGCCCTTCCGAAGAGAGAGCAACTCAAGCATCTGATATTCCTTGCCGGTCAGATGGACCCGCTGGCCGCTAACGTCGACGGTTTTTGTGTCGAGATTAACTTTGAGGCCGCCGGTTTGGATAACCGACTGAGCATGGCCCTTGGAGCGGCGCACGATGGCGTGGATGCGCGCGACCAGCTCGTCCTTGTGGAAGGGCTTCGTCATGTAGTCGTCGGCACCAAATCCGAGACCACGTACTTTGTCTTCAATTCCCGCAAGACCGGAAAGAATGAGGATTGGTGTCGAAACCTTGGCAACGCGCAAAGATTTCAAGACCTCGTAGCCGCTCATATCTGGTAAGTTCAAGTCGAGAAGGATGATGTCGTAATCGTAAATCTTGCCGAGATCGACACCCTCTTCGCCGAGATCGGTTTTGTAACAGTTAAAGCCTTCCGACTGCAGCATTAGTTCAATGCTTTGAGCCGTAGCGCTGTCGTCCTCGATCAGAAGAACCCGCATCTTAAATCCCCCGTATTCTCATATCCTGGCTGTCCCCTGACCCAATACGTCGGACGCTGATTGGTTAATTTCGAATCAAGAAGTTAATGGCCAATAGTTAACAAAAACTAATCAACAGGATAGTGCTAACCACATTTGCTAACCACGACCCCCTAGGCTGGCCTTGTGTGGATCGCTCGGATGCAATGCTCATGGTTTACCGGCGCTTAAGTCATCTCGGCGATGATCTTAGGTGAAGGGGCGGGGGGAACCGGTCCTTGACACTTGTTAGACAGCCGTTTTGGGCACCGGGGAGGGATTAAGCTCGGTGCCTCAAAGGCGGCTCGTGGCAAATTGGGGAAGTAGCGTCCGCGTGGGTAGGTTTCGCGGACCCGAACAGGCTTGAGGGTATTGAGTATGAAGTCACGCGACGGAGTCATTCGTTTAAAGCGCTTCGAGGTCGACGAAAAGCGCCGGAAGGTGGCCGACATCGAGTCCATGATCGCTGAATTCAACGACATGGCAGTGGATCTCGACCGGCAGATCGCCGTCGAGCAGGAGCGCGCCGGCGTCACAGACGTTAATCACTACGCCTATCCGACCTTTGCCAAAGCCGCCATGCAGCGCCGGGACAATCTGGCGGTCTCGGTGGCGGGCCTGGAGGCCAAGCTGGCTGCGGCCAAGGGTGAGCTGGCGGAGGCCGAGGAAGAACTTCGGAAAATCGAGGTTCTTCAGGGCCGCGACACGCAACGTATGCCTGAGCCGGAGCCAGAGCCCGATTACGGCATGATCGGCGTGGCGCGGGCTGGCTAACGCGGCTAAGATCGGAAATCGACTATCAGATTGCGAACCGGCGGTGGACCTCCACCGCCGGTTTTCGTTAGATATGCGCAGATTTTTTGGTTTTGCCACGCGCGGAGGTCTGGCCATGCCCTCATTCGACATCGTTTCCAAGACGGATATGCCCGACGTCGACAACGCTCTTGCGAACATGACCCGCGAGATGAGCCAGCGTTACGACTTCAAGGGGTCCAATTCCAAGATCGAGCGGAATGAGGGCGTCATTGTTATCCACGCGGACGACGACCTGAAGCTCAAGCAGATGCATGAGCTGCTGCAAGGCCATCTCGCCAAGCGGGGGATAGAGCCGGGCGTGGTCGACTACCAGGCGGTGGAGAAGGCGGCGGGACAGTCGGTCCGGCAGAACGTGCTCTTGCGCCAAGGCATCGACAAGGAACTGGCCAAGCGCATCGTCAAGGAAGTGAAGGGCTCGAAGATGAAGGTCCAAGTGGCCATTCAGGGCGATGAACTGCGTGTCACGGGCAAGAAGCGCGACGACCTGCAGGCAGTCATCCAATTCGTCAAAGACCTCAAAATCGAGCAGCCGCTCCAGTTCGAGAATTTCCGGGACTGACGCTTGCGGGATAACCTTTGCCCCGCTCTGGAATTGCATTTTCGGCACCGATCCCCCATCTAAGCGGCGATGAGTCCGGCCCCAGCCCGCTGCTTGCCAAGCCTATTTCGTCTATAGATCGGCTATGATTTCGATCATCGTCATCGTTGTCTTGCTGATTGCCCTGGTGCTCATTGCCCGGCGCAGCAGCAAGAACCGGGACACGATCCTCATTGAAGTCCTATTGGGGCTTGCGGGGTCCGTGGTGGCCGCCGTCGTCGTCACGTCCTTCCCAAAGGTCGATACGGACAATTTCCTGGGCTACTTGGACACACAGATCTATGAGCTGGTGTTCGGCAAGACCGAAGAAGAACCGCCCGTTGTGCCGGCGCCCGACAAGAAAGCGGTTGCCGTTAAGAAGAACATTGGCCGTGACGACCGCAAGATCGAAGGCGTCTATGCGGGGCTGATTCGCTCTATCCAAAATGGCGGGCGCGTGCTTGGCGAGAAGGCTTATGTCTTGCGGGTCGACCCGGCCAAGGAGGACAAGATCCTCGAGATCTACGAAGGCGGCGATATCGACTTCAAAGTTCGTATCGACGGGAAGCTCGAGGAAGACGGCGTAACCTGGGTCGGCGAAACCAAATCCGTGCTCAAAGGTGACAGCTTCGTTCAGGACGATCTGAAGCTCCTCCTCTCGCCGGAAGTCGGGCGCATCGACTGGCATCAGCACGATAAGACTCAGCAAATTGAGTCCATCGGCATTCTTCGCAAGATCGATGAGGACACGGTCTCTAAGCGCATCAGCGCCGTGAACCGGATCAAGAACGATATGACCATCTGCGAGGAGGAGGCCGCCCCGTTGCGCGGCAAGGCCTCCTTGTTCCTGTTCATCCCCTTTGAGAACGCGGAAGGCGCGAGCGCGTTTACGCTCCAGGGGCTAGCCGCATCTAACAAGATGTATACAGACATCATCTCGGGCACGATCAAACTCTATGAGGGGCCGTACGATCTCCACATCAAGACACGATACAAGAGCAACGATTTTCCAAATCTGTCCGGCATCAAGCGGGTCCACCCGGACCTTTCGCACTTCGTCGACTTTTTCGACAAGGACTATCAGATAGGCGTCAATCGCCCGGGCACCGAGCCGAGCTGGTTCAAAGAGAGCCTGGCCGAGAAGGTCGCCTGCCGAGTTTTCTATGTCGGTTTCCCGCCGATACTCGGTGCAGCGGTGCAGCCGCCCGGGTAAAGCACCAAACTGGCTTTGAGACTAAGCCGGTGGACCCAGCGATCAGGCCGCCATAAGAAAATGACCGGGCGGGCCCGGTCACGTCATGCCTCAGATTCTCGGTCGAAGATGCTTCAGAGCACGGCGCAGCCTAGTTGCCGCGGTACTCCTGAATGCGGGTGGCGCGGAGACCTGCAAGGCCGTGCTTATCGATAGAGCGCTGCCAGCTGAGGAATTCATCCACGGTCAGCGTGTAGCGGTCGCAAGCCTCTTCAAGGCTCAGCAGGCCACCGCGTACGGCGGCCACAACTTCCGCTTTGCGCCGGATCACCCAGCGGCGGGTATTCTTCGGGGGTAGGTCAGCGACGGTCAGCGGGCTGCCGTCCGGCCCAATGACATATCGGACTCGTGGCCTGTAATGTTCAGTCATCGTACGCAACACTCACAAAAACTCGATGAGCAACAATCAAGGGGGACCCTAGCAGCGCCCGATTTAAGAATTGCCTAAGCCGCGCCGTAAAATTACCCGACAGCAAATCCCCAAAACTCTCTGAATTGTCTCAAGTTTCTTAGGTTTTGATTCCGTGGCAGGGCGTGTTTTGCCATCCTGACGGCTTGCGCGAAAAGTCTGTGCTGCCTATGTTCCGGGACTTATCCAAACTGTCACAAGGGATTAGGGGACAGGCCAGCATCGACGCGGCGATGGTTTTTAGACACGGCCAGGCTGAGTGGCGCCGCAAGATCGTTTGGTTGTTAACAGTTTGCAGGGTCCGCGTGGCTAGCTCCAATGGGCGACAGCTGGTTGCGCTCCGATCTCAAGAAAGCGCCTAACAGCAATCATGGTTAACAGTTTGCATCTTCCGGGGCGTCCGTCAGAGACGCGTGTGGTCGTCGCCATGTCGGGCGGCGTCGACTCCTCGGTCGTGGCCGGCCTCTTGAAGCGCGAGGGCTACGATGCGGTCGGCATCACCTTGCAGCTTTATGACCATGGCGAGGCTGTAGCCAAGAAGGGTGCCTGCTGCGCTGGCCAGGACATCAAGGATGCGCGGCGCGTGGCGGCCGCGCTCGACATCCCCCATTACGTGCTCGACTATGAGCGCCAGTTCCAAAAGTCAGTGATGGGTGCTTTCGCCGATAGCTATTTGTCCGGCGAGACTCCGGTGCCGTGCGTCGCCTGCAATCAGACCGTCAAGTTCCGCGATCTTCTGGAGACGGCGAAAGGCCTTGGCGCGGATGCACTGGCCACGGGGCATTACATCCAGAGCTACCCAGGCGCCTATGGCTGGGAGTTGCACCGCGCGGCCGACAAGGAGCGCGATCAGAGCTACTTCCTTTTCAATACGACGTCGGAGCAGCTAGCATTCCTGCGCTTCCCGCTGGGTGGAATGCCGAAAGACGATACGCGGGCGCTGGCACGGGAACTCGGGCTCGATATTGCGGACAAGTCGGACAGCCAGGATATCTGCTTCGTGCCCTCGGGCCGTTACACGCAGGTGATCGAGAGGCTACGCCCCGGCGCCGCCGAGGCCGGCAATATCGTCCATGTGGACGGGCGTGTGCTTGGTCGCCATACGGGCATTATCAATTATACGATTGGCCAGCGGCGTGGCCTTGGAATTGCCGCAAGCGCTCCGCTCTATGTGGTGAAACTCGACCCGGCGCGCCACGAAGTGGTCGTCGGACCGCGCGAGGCGCTGCTGGCGCGGAGCCTAGAGTTGCGCGACGTGAACTGGCTGGGCGACGAGCCATTTGAGACGGCTACGGCGGGTGGCCTCGAAGTGCTGGCGCGGATTCGATCGACCGGCCCGTTGCAGCCGGCCACGGTCATGTCCGAGAATGGTGCCGCGTTTGTGGAGCTCGCCGATGGCGAGGAGGGCGTCTCGCCCGGACAGGCTTGTGTGTTTTACGCCGCGACGGGCGGCGGAGAGCGGCTTCTTGGGGGCGGTTGGATCAAATCCGCCACGGGAGCCTTCATGGCCAAGGATGCCATCCCGGCTCAGGCAGCGCCGCTGCCGGCCGAGGCGTTCTTGGTTCAATCGCGTTAGGCCGCGGGATCGACGAGCGGCTTAGGCTCGGGAGGGTTAAGCGTTGTCTTCCAATCATCCGACGATGGACACGGAGTCCGTTCGCCACGCCTACCGCCGCTGGGCGCCGATTTACGATTACACGTTCGGTCGGGTCGCCGATGCAGGCCGGAAGCACGCGGTGCGCATCATCAACAAGCGCAAAGGCCGGGTGCTTGAGGTTGGCGTGGGCACGGGCCTCTCGCTGCCGGCCTACGGCAAGCACCTGACCGTCACGGGTATCGACTTATCGCCGGAGATGCTCGAGAAGGCGATGCAGAAGGTCTCCAAAAAGCAGCTCGATAACGTGGACGGTCTGCACGAGATGGACGCAAGCGCGCTGGGCTTCGCCGACGAGAGCTTCGATACGGTGGTCGCGATGTATGTGATGACCGTGGTCCCGGATTCGGGCAAGGTCATGCGCGAGTTGGAGCGGGTTTGTGCCCCTGGCGGCGAGGTGATCCTGGTCAACCATTTCAGCCAGGAACACGGCGTCCGGGGCTTTATGGAGCGCAAGCTCGCCCATTTTGCCGATTTGATCGGGTGGCATGCGGTGTTCGAGCCCGAGCGCGTTTTCGTCTGCGAGGACCTGCGCCTTGTCGAGCGGCGCCCGCTTTGGCCAGTGGGCCTCTTCACCATGCTTCGCTTCGTCAAGGAGCCGGGTCTTGGCATCGGCCCGCAGGCCGCAAGGACCTTCCTTGCCTCTGGCGCACGGTCCGGCAGCACGGCCGAAGCAGGGTCGCAAGCGGACCCGCAGCAAAAGACAGCGTTTGCGCGCAGAATGCTTGACTTGAATTACTGGCGGTCCCTATATCGCCGCCTTCAGAGTCAATTGGCCGAGCGCTAGGCTCTCAAATCGCCCTATCGCCTAGCGGCTACTTGAGGGCGGGGTTCTGTGCGCTGTGTGCCAGGGCCCTACTTGAGCGCGGGCCCGCTTGAGGCTAAAAGGCCGATGATATGAAACGCGCGGGGCCCTCTCGCGCCACTTTGGGGCGGAGTAGCTCAGCCGGTTAGAGCAGCGGAATCATAATCCGCGTGTCGGGGGTTCGAGTCCCTCCTCCGCTACCAATGATAAATCAGAGGAAATAAGAATTTCCGTCACCTCATTGCGCGGCGCATCGGGGCTGCGTTGATACCCTGTTGATACCAGGACGAAAGACGACCTCTCGTGCGAGAACGTCGAAGGGCCGATCCGCTCACGCCATCTATCCAAGGCTCGAACTAAACCGTTCGTGGGCAGCGCTCATCGTTAGAGGGTAGGGGGCACCCCACCCCCAAATGGACAGGCCCCTCCCGGGGGGTAACCCGTTCAGGAGGGACCCGTGTGAAACACACACCAGGAAAAATCCAATCTGTCCCCGATCGACTGCCGAGCAACATCAAACCATCACACCATAAGATGGTCGCGCGGTGCGATGGTGGCATGGTGAGAGGGTGTTGTGTGGTCAGTTAGCGCGTAGGCATACGTCCGCTTCTAGGCGCAAAGCGACCGTCGCGGATCTCCGAGCCGATGTCCGCCAATGATCCAAAGCGGACGTCGAGACATCCGACCTCCTATGTTGATGGCTGCTATACCGCACAGCTCGGAGAAGCCAGGACGTGTGCTCAACTAATCCACACAGCGCCGTGAACGAGCGAGAGGTCCAGAGCACGTCGTTCTGACTCAGCGTTATTGGTAATACGCGCTGTCAGTTTCTACCTTCTAATCATGACAAGCCCGATAGCAATATCGCAGACGGGAACTGATTAGGAGATTGAAAATGAAAGCCACACTTCTCGCACTTGCTCTTCTTGCAGCCTCTGGCGCACCTGTCGTTGCCGAGGGTTTCCCGAACCCCCACCAGACCAACTTCGGTCGCTAGGCGGCCTACCTAATGGGAAAGACCCGGTCTACCTCCCCGGCCGGGTCCTTTGCCTGTATGGGCTCTGAATTGATCCAAGCCTCCAGAGCTCGCGTATTTGTAGTGAGACGTTAAGGTTACCCCTGGTGCCCCCAACCAAAAGCCTTGGCGTTTTTCGCTTCTACTCCCCGGTGTCCCCGCACCGGGGTTTTTTTTATCAAAGCACCTAAAGAGCTGCGAACCGCCGGATAGGGTATCGACCGCATCGAGACCGCGGGGGCCTCGGACTACCTTTTACTTCTCGACGAACAACAGCGCATACGTGGGCGGCTTCGTGAAAGTTGCCGTGCACCAGCTAGAGTCGATCTACATTCACCACCGCCGGATGTAGTATCGGTAGTCTAGAAAATTACTGGGCGCGACGCGCGGCCCGCACTGCAAATCCTGGTAGTTTTTTCTTTGAAGGCGAGTTTTCTGTTGCACACGAGGCAATTGCTGACAGCGCATCGATGTGACGTTCTCATTCAGATCGTGTCGTAACTGAGCCTTCTTCGCAGATGCTACGCCGGCGCAAAGAACAAGCACTGCAAATATGACGAAAAATGTTTTCATTTTCGAACCTCCTGGTTGAGGGCTTCCAACCGGTCGTGCATTTGCAGCATCTGTTCGCGTAACCCGTACTGGATGTCCATCCAAACGCAAAGAGGTTCAAAAAGCTAGTTATATAGAGCAGTCCAACCTGACGAACCGCCCGGCTTTACTCGCTCGATCGGCATCAAAGAAGGCGTTGGCAAGCGCAAACATGTCTGCGTAGGACGTCACGTCTCTTAAGAAATTACCTGGGCGCATCACAAAGCGAAGTGGTTGGCAGCAGCACTACGGGCCGACATTAGAGACGGCCGAGGCACAGCGCGTTGCTGTGAATGCTGCTCAACTGCCGTCATTCATACGCGACGACAATGCCCAGACCGGCATCACGCGAGAGACTGCTTAACGCTTGGCTTCTGCGCAAGGTATCCCCGAAGCATCTCTCGATGGATGTCTTCCATCTCTTTGCCGGTCAGCGGCCTCCCAGCGTTCGGAAGCGACACCAACATCTGGACCCGAGTGAACTGCCAACTGCCGGTGAGCAAGATGCGTAGCGAAGCCCATAGGCCGGAGTGTGACCACTTCTTCGGATAGTCTTCTTCGTTTTCCCAGTCGGGTCGGTCTAGCATCGGTCTCCTCCGCGGTGTCGAAGATAGGCCCCCTCACGAGCCCCGGCCAAATTAGGAGAAGGCTTTGGCCGAGGCTCACAACCGTCTCGAAGGACGCCCGCACTGCCACTCACCACAAGCGTGCGTTAGCGTTAGACGGTCACCAAGGAAACGAATGGCAAAGCATTGCGGATCTCGGCGGGACGAACTTTCATCCGCTGACATCAACATGTTCTGATGCTCAACAGGGTACGCCGCATAGCGAGCTACTACGCTAAGCTTCCGGAGTTGCCGAAGCGCAACTAAGCTACTTAAGAGTCTGAATTGTCGAAGTCCTCGTTAGTCTCCTGTGGCGGCGCTAAATTGAACTCGGGTAACGCCGACTTAGGTACCTCCACGGCGCAGCCAGCGACAAGCAACGCGCCCACGCCAACCAACGCGACTGCAAATCGAGATATGTGAGACATGGCGAACTCTCCCCCGGTATGGCTGCCCGTTGGCAGCGTGGAAGGTATTTTGCGTTGGACAGACTGACTGCTTCCTGAACTGGCCATTCAGGGGCCATTCATCCGAAGGAGGCGTGTTACTGGCGAAACTGAATTGGCGAGACAGAAGGCGCAGCCGCTCGCGGCGGCACAATCGGCAGCTAACATCGACACGAGAGAAACTACAGCCCAAGCCGACATTGCAGAGATACTGACCTTTGACGAGGCCCAAACGGGATATTTCTGCCCGCCGTAACGGTTACGACTACTGATCCGGATCTGCGGTATACGCGTAAGCTGTGCGAGGAGAATCACTGATGTCCGTATATCGCACTGTTCTTGCAATCTTTCTCATCGCGTTCGTTTCAGCCGCGCCTGCGAGCGCACGCGACTTACGCCTTGAGGACTTCTTCAAGGGCAAGACCAATGCCAAGGGGAGTTACCGAGCGATAAACGGCGTGTCACGCAAATTCGACATTGATCTGCATGGCCGTTGGGATGGACGCACGCTCGTTCTACGCGAGGACTTTCGCTACGCGAATGGCGAGAGGGACACCAAAACTTGGCGATTCAGAAAAACCGGCAAAAACACCTATGTCGGCACACGCGAGGATGTCGTGGGCAACACCAAGGTGAGGATAAAAGGAAACAAGGCCTTCTTCAGCTACCTCGTCGATCTGGACCCGGGCGAGCGCCGCAATCTCGTGCGTTTCCGTGACACACTCACGCTTTCCGCCGACGGGCGTCGCATCGTCAACACTGCAACTGTATTCAAGGGGCCAATACCGGTCGCCCGTGTCCGTGTTGATTTCAAACGTTGATGCCCTTCAGTCGCAAAGATCAGTTATCGTAGAAGCAGGCGCCGCAGTGGCGTGGCCAAGGACTCCAAGTGTCCGTTGATGGCACGAAGCGGACCCCGATCCCGGAGCCGACCCGGTCCGCTTTCGGGTGCAGAGCAGTCGTCGCAAAGTGGCGTTCTGATGCCAGCTAATGACCCAAAGCGGACGTAAGGCACCATATGCGAAGCAAGTCGGACACGAAGTTTACTGCAATACAATAATGCCCACGATTGCTTGTCGTCTGAGGATCGGGCGCTCTAGTTGATCAACTATGCGGATAGACGGGTGATGAGGCTCAGCTCAAACGGGAAAGGCTATGATCCAACAGGGTCTCGGCTTGGCGCGTCGATTGAGAGCGACGAGGCCAAAGTTCCTGAAGTGTAGAAAGTCGATATTCGCCAGTCTGGCTAGAGGGTCTACGAGTGCGTCTTGCTTGGCATTGACGGAAGATTCTCAATCGCGAGTTTCACGAGTTCCGGCAGCGACTGCACGCCCAGTTTGGATTTTATCAGGCTAAAGGTGTTCGCGATCGTTTTGTAGGTGACCCGCAAGTCCGAGGCTATTTGGGCGTAGGACTTGCCTTCTGCCAGAAGCGATAGGATTTGAAGCTCCCGCTCTGTAATCACCTTCAAGGGGTTGTTGCTGTGACCACGCGCCTCCATAAATGCGATGCTAGATGCAAGCTCGTGACTCAAGTATGGGACGCCGTTCTTGATCGCATCAAATGCCTGAAGGATTTCATCGCCAGACGTGTCTTTCAGGATGTAGCCATTAGCGCCAAGCTTGAGGGCCTTCGTAACAATGAATGGATCCCTGTGCATGCTGAATACGAGAACCGGTGTGCGACTATCGAGAAGCCTAAGCCGGCGGATGAAGGACAGTCCGCCCAATGCGCCCGTGCGCATAGCAAGGTCGACAACGATTACATCGGGCTTCTTGCTGCGATAGAGCTGAAACCCCTCAGCGAGGCTCTCCGTCGGTACGATATCGGTTGCGCCAGCGTATCTTAGAAGCTGCTGACAGCCTTCCAGTACAATTGGGTGGTCGTCGATCACGAGAACCTGCATTTATGAAACCTCGGCGCTCTCAAATGAGTCAGTGTCGTGGAGGGCCATGGATTGAGTCGCTTGTTCTTGCGGTTGCGCAACGGAAAGTGGGATGTCGATCCGCAACAGCGTCCCTTTCGTCGACAAGCTCTGGATCGCCCAGGTGCCTGACAGGGCGCGGACACGCTCGCGCATGGCAGTGAGGCCAAATCCAAGTGATGTGTCGGAGGAAATGCCGGAGCCATCATCTTGAATGAGTAGCTCGAGCCGTCGCAGACCCGCGCTCTGGCGTTTGCAAAACAGGTCAACCCGGATAGCACGGGCGTCGCCATGCCGAATTGCGTTCGTCACACCTTCTTGAATACATCGATAGACAGTCAAGTCGATCGTTTCACCGTAACACTCTTCTCGTGTTCGGATGGAGTGGGTGAGGTCGACGTCGGGGTAACGGGCTTTCAACTCGTCAATCAGGTCGCGAGCTAGCTCGGAAAGTGCGACGTGTCCGACAGAGACAGGGCGCAGCTTCTTTAGCATTACACGGTTCAATTGCTTGAGCCTGTCGGTAATCGTCAAGATCTCGCCCAGTCGCTCGCAGATCTCGACTCTCGACTCGCTTGCGTTGTCAGTCGCGGACCGTTGAGCAGATAGGGCATTGGCCATGATTCCAAACAAACAGGGACTGGCTTCATCGTGGAGTTCATTGGCGATTGCGCGCCGTTCGTCCTCTTGAACCGTGACGAGCTGACCATATAGGCGTTCGTTCTCCATGCGCGTGCGTCCAAGCGTTTCCGCGAGGCGGTTGAAGCATAGGGAAATCCGAAGGATCTCATGCGTGCGGGGCGGTATCACCCGTGTGCTGTAATCTCCTTCCTCAAGCCGGGTCAGGCCTTTTGCGAGCGCGCCCATCGGCTCAAGCAATCTCCCGAGCACTGCGTAGAGCGTTGCAATCACGAGAATATCAATGAGGCCAACAACCGGCCCCAAAGACGCCAAATCCGCCCAAACCTCTGCGATCTCATCGGCGGGTTCGCCTGAAACAACAACGTTGCCGGGGTCCCATCGGTGGTGGTCGCCCACCACGGGTATCTCGATCATAAAGGCGCGATCCGCCGTCTTGGTTGAGAGGAGAACGTTGATGGCCTGCGGTGCGATGAGCGCCTCAAACCACTTCGGCGCGGGTGGAGGTAGGTTCTGGCCGCGCTTAGCGTTTGGTTCCGGCGAAAGCTGAACGAGTTCCCCGTTTGCATTGGCCATTAGAATGCGAACATGACGGAGGGAACCAATTCGCAGGCGGCTGGAGAGCCGATCTATCTTCGAGGCGAGTTCCTCGGGTCGAGCATCCGGTGACAGTGTGTGAACTGCGAGTTGAACGAAATTCTTGGCCAAC
The DNA here is from genome assembly GCA_039177935.1 of Pseudomonadota bacterium. GTDB lineage: Bacteria > Pseudomonadota > Alphaproteobacteria > Rhizobiales > Methyloligellaceae > Methyloceanibacter. The sequence continues at coordinate 35,375 of JBCDFN010000018.1, forward strand.
TCAACCGTTGCCTCCATCTCGACCCGTGTCGCCTGGCGCGCGTTCGCGATGAAGATCACACTCACTATAACGAGAGCGAAAACGTTGATGACGCCAATCGCAATGAGGAGCTGCGTGCGAATGCTCCTCCCGAACCAAACGACTTCCAAGATTCTATCCATAGCTCTTGGCCCTGCACCCACCGGCAGTAGTCGCTCGTCTCGGCCATTTCAGCCGCCGGTCTTGCACGCTGCGTCTAGCGGAGGTGGCATCTCGACCCGCGACGATCGTAAAAGAAAAGTCGCCATTCGATTGGTCTCCGCCGATAGCCGGAAAGGAAGCCATCGGACTAAGCCAATGAGACTGGGCCTGCTGGTTAGTCTGGCAAATGTGAAGCGCTATCATCGGGCCGGCGACTGTCCGTACATGATAAAGGCGTCGATCGCGACGCGCTGAAAACATCGGCATACAGCGGCGTTAACTCACTCATAATTGTGACAGCTAGCTACCGGCATCGCTTGTCCCTTTTCTTTGCTCGGTCACAACCAAGGTCTGCCTCTTGTTGGCACTTTGTGGTTCGAATCTGCCTGCACATTCGAGAGCTTCCTTGGAAACTTTAAATAGAATCGAGGCATCAAAAGACAGTCAGTGCAGTGCGTAAGATGGCTGGTCCCAAGGTCCGGGGCTGATCCGAGAGCTAGAGTTTCGAGATCGCATCAGGCTTACGGGGATCCAAAGAAGCCGAGCCTCTTCAATGGGAGAAACAATACCCAAGAAGCACAAACGGCGACCGAGAGGTCGCCGTTGCAAAACGCGATTAGAGCGTTGCTTGGAAGATCGGGTCAATCATCCAGGCAATGTGTCTCCCTACCATTTCATCCGCGCGCCTGCCATGAGCGAACGCCCGAGACCTGGCTTAATGCCGTCCTCACGGTCGGTGATGTAGAGCTTGTCAGCAAGGTTCTCGCCAGAGACGAAGACCGTCAGCTCGCTGCCAAACACATCCGTCGGGAGCGTGTAGTTGGCCCGCGCATTAACAAGCCAGACGCTCGGCACCAAGCCGTCCTCACCACCGGGATCGCCCTTGAACGGCGTGTTCGTCTCGTCCGTGAAGAACTCACCCCGGTACACGAAGCTAACGCTCGCATTCCAGCCGGCGATGCTCTCGATGCCCGTGGTCAGATAGGCGACCTCACGCGGTGCAAACGGAATGCGGTTACCGACCAGGTTCGTACCGTCGGGCAGCACGCCCTCCGTGATCTCGCCATGGGAGTAGGTGAACGTCCCTTCGAAGAAGGGATTGAGGTTCCACCCGGTGTACGGCCGTGTATCGAGGCGGCCATACATTTCCACACCGCTGATCTGCACCTCATCAAGGTTCGTGAAGGTGTTGTTTCCAACGGCGTCCGTCGTAGAACCGCGGAGCTGGTAGTTCTCGATGTTCTTGAAGAACCCGGCCACGTCAAACGTGACGCCCTTGATGCCCGTAGATCGCACACCGAGCTGGAAGTTATCGCCGAGCTCGTCACGTGGCGGAAAGGGTGCCTCGCGCTGGACCGGGATCGTGACGCCACGATTGTACCCGCCATACATGGTGGTGTGATAGATGGTCTCAAACTCGCGGGCTGAACCGTGGACCGCGGCGACCTGTCGCCCGGCGAGACCCCAGGAGAACGAGACACCCGGCAGCCAGTATGTCTTATCGTAGCTGAAGTTTCGTGCGTTCGGGTTGATTCCGAAGACGACACATTCGCCCTCGTCGAAGAATTCAAATTCTTCATCGCCTACTTCGATCTCGCACTCTTCGAGCTCGCGCTCACCTTCGCCTTCTTCCTCACTCTCGCGTTGCAGACGCACTTTCGAAGAAATGTGCTCGAAGCGAATGCCCGGCACGATATCGAGAGCCGGCGTCGCATGGATCACCGTCTGCGCATAGGCAGAAAAGGCATCGGCCTCGTGCTCGCTATCGAAGACCGTGAGGCCGTTCTTGTCGCCATCATTGAGGATTTCGCCCTGACGGCCGAAGAAGTTCCGGTTTGCGAAGGTGTGATGCTCGAAGCGTGCGCCAAGCTGGAAGTCCTGGTTGAGCCCAGCGAAGATCTCGCGATTTGCCAACTCAAACTTCTGCTCGCCACCGACATGCTGGTAGGTCCGCAAACGGCCGAGCATCACGCCTTCGGGGATAAGTACGGTGTCACCATCGAACACCACCGGTGCGAAGCTGCCCTCGGCCTGCGAGGGATCGGCGCCCTCGAAGTTCTGATACCGGTCTCGGCGATGTTGGTAGAAGTAAGCTCGTGTCGTCGACGTAGTGTCGTTGTCAATGTAATAGTTCAAGTTCGCTAGGAACCGGAACGGATCGGCATTGTAGGTATTGAAGCGCGAACCAGGATTGAAGCAGGTCTTGCAGTGCTTCACACTCTTGAAGAAAGCGTCTTCGGGAGAGCTGAATCGCTCTTGCAACCGCGCGAGCGCGCTATCTTCTTCCTCATCCTCCTCTTCGCCCTCTTCCTCCTCCTCTTCGTCTTCGTCGCCTTCGAATTCTAGGTTCGCTTCGTCGTAGTCGTCACGCTGACGGTTGTACATGCCCGAGAACACGAAGTCCGCTTTCTCGTTCTTCCAACCTAGCGCGGCGTAGAAGTCGTTGTAGCTCAGACGCTCTGTGTCCCAGGAGCCTTGCACGTCCGCTCCCGTGTAGGAGACGACGGTACCCCAGTTCTCCCAGGTCTTGCGGAGATGCATGTGCCACTTGGCTGCTCCGCCATCGCTGTCGTCCGCGCCATTCGTTGAGACCGCACCGCCCTGGCCTGACATGACGAATTCATCTGGGCCGAAGGGCTGCAGGTTCTGGAAGTTGACGGCACCGAAGTTGTTGTTCGGGGCATAGATGATGGAGCCCTTTATCACTTCGACCGCTTCAACACGCTCAGGCGGCGGCACATAGTGCACGGACGGGTCGATATAGAGGCTCATATTAATGGACTGGCCGTCCTCCATGACGAGGACTTTCCGGCCGCGCCGCGGGTTGGAGCCGCGAATACCAATACCGCCGTTCCGCGCCAGACCGTCGTCATTGACCACCGTGACACCCGGCACGCGCTGCAAAATGTCATTAGTGCTGAGCGGCTCTTGTTCGTTGATCTGCTGGCGCGTCACGCGGGCACCAGCTTCCGAGAAGTTCTGCAGATTGCCCGGCGCAATGCCGCTGTTCGGATCGATCGGCGACTGCGCACTGTTCACGGACCGCTCGAAGCTGGCTTCGCCACCCGGCGGTCCATAGTACTGCGGGATTTCCTGCGTGATTAGGTTGGGGAAGAACTCTTCCTGCTCGATCGGCTCGAAGGCCGGCTCTACCGGAGCTGGCGCCGGCGGGATGTACGTCTCCACAGGCTCGTAAACGACCGGCTGCGGCGCCGGACGCGAGACCGGCTCGGGCTCAGGCTCAACTTCGGCCTGAACCGGTTCCGGCGGCTGCTCTGGCTGTTGCTCCGGCTGGATGATCTCAACGGCCGGAACGTCGCCGTCGGTACTAGGCGTCGTGGTTACGCCTGCCTCACCGGCTGAAGGCGTCGTTTCTTCCGCTACAGCGTCATTTTCAGTGGATTGACCTGCCGCACCGTACGGCAAAAGTGCCGCAGTCCCAAGTGCGAGTGCGCCAAAGAGCACGCGTGAAGACATTTGTTCCCCCAATCCTTAATCGTGTGCCTCCGCTTCGGCTCTGATGCGTTCGCGGCAGCCTCCCATTGGGGTTTGTCTCTTTCGTAGAATAGAAATGTCCGGGTGCGGTCACAGCTCAGCTTTGGTACGAACCAAAGACAAGCCAGTTATCCGGAAGCCCCCGCGCGAATCCTTACGCCTCGCTGTCAAACCCCGCGCTCACGTTGCAGAAGGAGCTGCGGTGGGACCATCCAAATCAGGCGGGAAGTTCTTCCTGAGGGCAACCGGCTGGAAGCCGTGATAACGCAGGCCTGCGCGCGCTGTTCTGAAGTGCGACCCAGGACGCCGCGCGCTGAGGCCTTTGCATTAGCCCTTAGAATCGACCATCCAGCCGCTTGTCGCTTTTCTGAAATGGTCGGGAAGAAATCAAACGAGTGGCAGGACTCCTGACATTTCACTTGATGCTTCGGGTGCGCAACAAATGGCGCCCTCGTGGCAGAAATGTCACTAGACGTAGAGCATGGAGCAGGGTTTCCGAGGAGCCGCTGCTGCCAATGAGAATGAAAGCTCCGCATACAAGCTAAGCACATCCCTCCGTTCGATCATCGCCCGGTTTGGCACTTCGCGGACATTAGCGGCCCGACCCTAGTTTTCTGCTTACTGGTGCAATCAGCACCTGACTTAGTCGCAACACCGGGCATGAAGTAGGCAACGCAGAAGAGTAACCCTCCTGCCAGTCCTGGAAACGACTGTTCCCGTTTGAACTCAACCTGTCTTGGAAACAATGGCACGTCCCTATCGGCTAGCTTCCCATCATGTCGACCGATTGGGGGGCGTCGGCTCAGATGCCACACATTCAACAACAGTTCTTGCAGCAAGCCGACCGGGGAGCCCGCATCCTCATTGTCGATGATCATCCGATTGTGGGCGCCGGGCTCCGCCGGCTTCTGCATGATGCGGGTTGGCTCGATGTTCATTACACGTCGAGCTTCGCGAGGGCATTCCGGCGTTGCCGCCGCTTCCGGCCCGACGCGGTCGTCATTGACCTGGCTACGAGCGCCGGTGCTCTTACTGGGTTGTCTTTCGTCCGGCGCCTCCGCCGCTACGACCGGAACATTCCCGTTCTCGTCCTAACGATGCACAACGACCCGATTGTCGCGCGCGAAGCCCTTAGGACGGGTGCAAACGGATACGTCGTAAAGGACACATCGCCCGAGGAGATCGTCCAAGGAGTTACTGCCGCGCTCGACGGCCATCCCTATGTCAGTCGCATGCTGGCGTCGGACCTAGCCTTTCTGAAGGTGCGTCAACCGGCTGCCAGCGCGCTCGATGCCTTATCGTCGCGCGAGCGTCATGTGCTCTCGATGCTCGCTGAGGGTAAGACCTACGGTCAGATCGCTAACAACCTTGCGCTTAGCTACAAAGCCGTCGCCCACATCTGCAATCGCCTAAAGCCCAAACTTGGCGTCCGCTCACTTCAGGAACTGACGCACTTTGCCGTACAGAACTTTCCGACCGCCTCGTCCGGCAGGCGCGTGCGCGCCAAACGCTCCTAGATTTCTTGCCAGGTTTTCCTACTCTCAGGGGAGAAGACTTGGGAAGATGTGTTGTGCATCGTCGGGATATTTTCCCCAAAAACCAGACGTCGCTTTTCGGGTTTCTCCCGAAATCTTCTCAAGAAGGTCTGGAACACCAAGCACGGAAACACTCTGTAGCATCGTTCGCGTCGGGAGCCGCGACTGCGCCCGGCTTGTCAGAGTGTTGGCATTGTTTTGACACCGCGTCTGGAAACTCGTTCCCAGCGCGATTCTCATTCGAAGCACTGTGCAATTCAGACAAGCTGGCTTGGTCACAGCCTCCCAGGCATCACGCCCTAGAGGGCACGTCTGGCGCATCGGCATGAGTATTCCTATGCGTCCATTGGACAATTCGGGAGGAGCAACCGAAATGAAGTTTTCGAAACTAGGCCTAGGTGCAGGCCTAACAGCCGCGCTTTTGCTCGCGCCGGTGTCGGCCATGGCGGAGATGACCGCATCAGCCGAGATCGACGAAAGAGTAAAAGACCCAAATCTGTGGCCCGCGCCGGGTCGCGACAACCAGCTGACCCGTCACAGCACGCTTTCCGACATTAATACCGAGAATGTCAGCAAGCTGAATATGGCTTGGTCGCAGTCGATGAGTTCGCTGCGTGGCCAAGAAGGTCAGCCGGTCGTCATCAAGTTGGATGACGGCACGCCCATGATGTACTTCGTGAGCGGTTGTCCATCTATGGCGCTCTGCAACGTCGTGCAGGCTCTAGACCTTTCAGATCCGGACCAGCCGAAGCAGGTCTGGAATTACGTCAAGAAGACAGATCGTGATGAGTCCGCTATTCCGCGTGCTTGCTGCGACACCATCAACCGCGGCCTGAACTATGCCAAGGGCAAGGTCGTGTTCCACACCTTGGACGGCTTCGTCATCGCACTTGATGGCAAGACCGGCAAAGAGGTTTGGGTCACGAAGCATGCCTACCCCGAGAAGGGTGAGACCCATACTGGCCCAACCATGATCGCGGAAAACTTGGTCTTGGCTGGCTTCGGTGGTGATGAGTTTGCGGCCCGTGGTCGTATCGTCGCTTACAATATCGAAGACGGCAGTGAGGTCTGGAAGTGTCATTCGACGGGTTCGGACAAGGATGTCTGCCTGACGGCTGATTTTAATAAGGCCAATCCCCATCATGGGACAGCCGGTAAAGACCTCGGCATCATCACCTATCCAAAGGGTGAGTGGAAAATCGGCGGCGGCGCTCCTTGGGCGTGGTTCAGCTACGATCCGGAGCTGAAGCTGGTCTACTACTCCACAGGCAACCCTGGTCACTGGAGCCCGAGCCTTCGTTGCGGTCTTGAGGGTGAAGATCACACTCATGAGGCGTGCAACAAGTTCGATCCTGACCTGAACTCTGGTCCCTTCGACAACAAGTGGTCGATGACGATCTTCGCCCGCAAGGTTGATAATGGCGACGCTGTCTGGGCTTACCAGATGACGCCGTTCGACCAGTGGGACTATGACGGCGTCAACGAGAACATTCTCGTGGACATGGAAGTCGACGGCAAGATGACGAAGACGCTGGTGCACTTCGATCGCAACGGCTTCGCTTACGTTCTTGACCGGACCGACGGCACGCTACTTCGTGCGAACAAGTTCGTCACCGTTGACTGGGCCGAGAAGATTGATCTCAAGACTGGCCGTCCGATCAAGGTGAAGGAGCATTCGCCCTTCAGCATTGGGGTCAACACCACGACTTGCCCCTCCGCTATGGGTGGCAAGGACCAGCAGCCTGGTTCCGTCGATCCCAAGGAGCCGCACATCTTCTACATGCCCACCAATAACTGGTGCATGGAGCTGGAACCCCAGGAGCGTACGCACACGCAGCAGGGCACGGTTTACGTGTTCGCGAATGTGTACATGTATCCTGAAAAGCCCGGCGTGACCGGTAAGGTCAAGAAGTTCGACGTCCTGACGGGTAAGACGATCTGGGAAATCCCGGATCCGTATCCGAACTGGGGTGGAACGATGGTCACCGACGGTGGTCTGATGTTCTACGGCTCACTGGGCGGTGACTTCCGCGCAGTCGACCGGAACTCTGGCAAGATCCTCTGGAGCCGCAAGCTTGGATCCGGAATCATTGGCAACCCGATCACGTACAAGCTCGATGGCAAGCAGTACGTCTCGGTGAAATCCGGCATCGGTGGCTGGATCGGCCTGCCAGTGACCGCTGGTCTGGACATGAACGACAAGTTCGGTGCGATTGGTGCGACGGCGATGGCAAAAGCCACAGGCCTGTCGAACATCCCACAGGGTGGCAACGTCTACACCTTCAGACTCTCCGACTAGCTACGGCTCGTCAGTGGCGTCAGGCGGAGCGATCCGCCTGGCGCCATCCCGTTATCAAAACCAAAGCAATTGGGTGTTGCATTGACCCAGAGATATTCCTCTGCCGCCGTTTTTACGGCGTTTGTGTTTTTTATGGGAAGCGCAGTAACGACAGCGCGAACCGAAGAGGCCTCGCAGGTCAAGGAACCTGCTCAAGCTGAAGAGGTCATTCAGACTGAGGAAGAGATCGAATTCCTTAGTCAGGGCATCGCCAATAAGACCTTCGATGAACTGACGTCTGCCGAACAGACCGCAGCCAAGGCCATCGCCCGCAAGCTGAAGGTCGACACGCTGCGCGTCTGTGGCGATCCCGGCAATATGCCTCTCTCCAACCAAAAACGGGAGGGCTTTGACAACAAGATTATCGACATCGTCGCGGAAGAGCTCAACGCCAAGATCACCTACTTTTGGCGCCCGCAGATCGACCGCGGCCTAACGCGTCAGACTTTTGACAACCATGAGTGCGATGTCTTGCTTGGGATGCCTGAGGGCTATCACGCCGTACTAACGACGAACCCAATTTACCGCACGCCCTATGTCTTGGTGACACGCGCCGAAGACGACATCGACATCGAGAGCCTCGATGATCCGCGTTTGCGGGATCTTCGCCTCGGCGTTTATCAGCACTCGGCGCTGCGCTTGGCGCTCGCCAAACGCGGGCTCACGGACAATCTCGACATTCACGTTCTCAGCCATGACGCGGATCTGAATCCTGAGCTACAGCCCTGGCGGCAAGTACAGCAGGTCATCGATGGAGAACTCGACATCGTGGGCGTGTTCGGCCCCTTTGCCGGATTCCTAAAGACCATGCGCGGCCAGAAAATCGACATTCAACCCGTCAATATGATGGCGGACGAGACTCAGCTTGAGTTCGGCCTGGCCCTCGGGGTTCATCCGACCAATGCAGTGTTGAAGTACGCGCTGGACGACGCGCTGGAACGCGGCCGTAACAAGATCAAGGATGTCCTGACCGAGTACGGCGTACCGCTCGTTCAATGCAGCAATTGCGTCGTTTCGGGCGAAATACCCTCTCATGGGACGTATTTCACGGACCGCCAAGAGAAACACCGGAAGATTTACCTCTCTACGCTTTCGGACAATCGCGAGAGTCTCAAAAAGTCTGAAGCATCACCCGATCAAGTCGTCACAGAAAAGCGTGTTGACGAATGGCTTGAGGAAGGCGCCGACCTCGAAGAAGAGTTGAGCAATGCCGTCACGGGCCTTGATCAAGAACGCGTGGTGTACTTGCTGAAAAAGGGTGCAGACATCAACGAGATCAACCTCATGGGCCTGGCACCTCTGCACACCGCCGCGCGCGAACGTGATTCCGACATGCTGGCTTTTCTGCTCAAGCAGGGTGCCAATCCGGACCGGCGGGACCGCGATGGGTGGACCCCAATGCTCCACGCGGCCTTTCGCAATCACGTACCGTCCATTGAGACGCTTGTAAGCGGTGGCGCCGACATGGAGATCGCCGCACCCAGCGGCGCCACGCCACTCAGCCTCTCCATTATGGAGGGCATGTACTTTGCAGCGAATGCACTCATGGATGCGGGCGCTAAGGTCGACGAGCCCGTGGGAGACGAGAAGCTCACGCCTTTGATGCTTGTCGCCACGCAGAACTTGAAGAAAGGGCGCGCTGCACGATTCAATCAGGGCACAAGCTCGGTGGATATCGGCCGGCGTCTGATCAAGGCCGGAGCGGACGTCGATGCGCGGAACTCAAAAGGCGTGACCCCGCTGATGATTGCCGCTGCGAACGACAACCCGCCGATCATTGGCCTTCTGATCCAAGCTGGCGCAGACCCCGACTTGGTGACGCCTGGCGGCAAAACCGCGCTCGACATCGCTAAGACGAACCAGGCTAGAGGCGCCGAGCTCCAGCTTGAGCTGCTAGCCAAGCGTCGGGCGCCGCGAAGGGAGAAGTCGGGGCAAGGTCCCACTCAAACAGACAAGAAGTCTTGGGCGGCGCTGATGGAGGCACAATGAGCTTCGGATCGGTACTCTCACGTATCGCCGTCACAGCGCTCCTCCTCGCAATCCCCGCTCATGGTTACGCCGTCAAGAATCCTGGCAACGGCGTGTCCCAGCAAGCCGAGGCGTCTCAGGAGGACAGGGAGCAGCCCGAATCGAAAGCGAAGGTCGACATCTTCTACTTGGGCAAGAAATACAAAGAACCAATTCCTTTGTCCCTGTTGGAGCCGATCCTCACGGACAAGGGTGTTCAAGGCGCGCGTCTCGGGATTCTCGACAACAATGCCACCGCGCGCTTCCTCGGCGTCGAAACGGTGCTGCATGAGCATATCGTCCCGGAGGATGGCGACGTCGTCGCCGAAGCCGAGAAGATCCTCGCCGACGGGCCGCAACTGATCGTCGCCGACTTGGAACCGGCGGGCCTTCTCGCCGTCGCGGACCTGCCTGAAGCGCGAGACGCCCTCATCCTCAACATGCGGTCTGCGGATGACCGGCTGCGTCAGGAGAACTGCCGCTACAACGTCGTTCATGTCGTCCCGAACTGGGCGATGCGCGCCGACGCCCTTGCGCAGTACCTTGTTTGGAAGAAGTGGCCGCGGTGGATGATCGTCAAGGGCGTCAAGCCCGAAGACGACGACTATGCTGAGGCCATCAAACGCGCAGCCAAACGTTTTGGCGGCAAGGTCGTCGAAGAGCGCACATACAAGTTCGAGGCTGGATCAAGACGGGTGGAGACCGGCCACCAGCAGATTCAGAGCCAGGTTCCAGATGTCACGCGGAATGCCGCAGACCGAGATGTCGTCTTCGTCGTCGATACTGGCGAGGCCTTCGGTCTCTACTTCATGTATCGCACAGCCGATCCTGACCCGGTGGTCGGCACCCACGGTCTCACTGCCTCCATCTGGCATCGCGCCTTCGAACAATGGGGCGGTATGTCGTTACAAACCGCGTTCGACAAGCTGGCAGACCGCGATATGACAGAACGTGACTATGGCGGGTGGCTCGCCGTACGTACCTTCGGAGAGGCGGCAACACGTTCGTCCAGGAAAGACGTTCGGTCTTTGCGCGATTACATCTTCTCGGACAAGTTCCGCGTGGCCGGCTTTAAGGGTCAGAAGATGACCGTCCGGCCTTGGGACCACCAACTCCGCCAACCGGTTCTGATTATGGGACCGCGCGCGCTCGTTTCGATTTCACCGCAAGACGGATTCCTCCATCAGCACTTTCCGACCGACACGCTCGGATTCGACGAGCCGGAGACCGCTTGCCTTTTCCCCAAGAGCACAGACCCCAGAACAACTGTCCAGAGATAGCGGAATGAAACGAAGAAGTGCCGTGATGCTCGTCGTGGCGTCGATCGCGATGCTCGTAGGCTCTCAGGCCTATGCCAACAAGATCTTCGTCTCGAACGAGCGGGACAACACTGTCACCGTGCTCGATTCCGATACGCTGGAGCAAATCAAAACGATCGCAACCGGCCGCCGTCCCCGGGGGATCGTAACAGGGCCAGACAGGAAAGAAGTGTTTGTATGCGTCGGCGATGATAACGCTGTGCAGGTCATCGATCCCGAGACGCTTGAAATTGTTCGGACAATGGATTCGGGACCCGACCCCGAACTGATGGATGTCGCGAAGGACGGGAAGACGATTTACGTCGCCAACGAAGACGACTCGATGGTGACGATCATGAAGCCAGACACGGGCGCGTTGATCATTGAGGTGCCCGTCGGTGTGGAACCGGAGGGCATGCGTGTGAGCCCTGACGGCAAGGTGACCGTCGCCACGTCCGAGAGCTCAAGCATGGCCCACTTCATCGACAATGCCACGAACGAACTCATAGCAAACGTCTTGGTCGACACCCGGCCGCGACATGCCGAATGGGAGCCTGATGGCCAGAACGTGTGGGTCTCATCCGAAATTGGCGGCACTGTCTCGGTCATCGACGGCACGACCCACGAAGTCGTCAAGGTCATCGGCTTCGAAATCCCAGGAGTCTCACCCGAACAGATCCAACCTGTTGGCATGCGCTTCTCGAAGGATGGAAAGAGGATCTTCATCGCACTTGGGCCCGCCAACCGAGTGGCAGTCGTGAACGCCGGTACATTCGAGGTCGAAGACTACGTCCTTGTGGGTCAGCGCCCCTGGCATTTGGAAATCCATCCCGATGGATCGAGACTCTATGTTGCAAACGGACTCACCAACGATATGACCGTGATCGATCTGAAGACACTCAAGCCACTGAAATCCGTCCCTGTTGGCAGGTTGCCCTGGGGCATCGCGATCACGCCTTAGCAGCGCATAAAGGTAGTTGGAAGGATAGCTGCACGTATTCGACTTGCAGGCGGAATCGAGCTGGCATCTTTGAGCGAGCTTCAGCAGGAGCCTTGGTGCAGCGCCACAATAAGCCATGCGACTGGCTCTCGTATTGCGCGCCAGTTTCGCCACCTAGTGTGCTACTGACGAGCTACGACGAAACAATGGTCACCTTTGACGAGCATATTGAAAGCATGGGCCGCAAGGGCGGCATCTTTGTCGCTTCTTGGGGTCCGTTAGATGTCCGCTATTGGCACTCAGCAGGCGTCAATGTCCGAGCAGGCGATGTCTAAGTTATGGGTGTAAACCGGACGTCCCAAATTCGCGTGCTGATGTCAGCGACTGACCCAATGCGGACGTCATCTAGTCGCAGAGCGAACTCCGGACAAAGCTGCCTTCCTGTGCAACTATTTCGTTGCAGACAATTCACTACATACACATCACTAGCCACGGTACCAATTTAGCATAGAGGGACAACCGGTGAATGTCGGTGGCTCCCAATCAAAGCCCCGACACTCCCGCGGGTGACTCAGTTGTGCTTCATGGAGATCGAAATGGCGACTGCAGCAGGCCTCTCAACGACCATATCCTTGAGCGCAGCTGCGTTTGGTCTATTAGTGGCGCTTGCCACGGCGCATGGTGGCCCAACACAAGCAACGCCGAGCAGCGCGTACTTGATGTCGGGTGCCGCGAGCAGCTCCACTATGGCCAGAGCCGAAGCCAACAACGCCTGCGGTAGCTGCCATCAAAGCAGCGTATCGGCATTGCAGGCCCCAAACGCGCCCGTCCACGGGGCCCCGACCCACATCTCCTCTGTATACCAACAGAATCGTGCAGCGGCTATTGCGTATTTGGAGTCGCAATGAAGAACGAAGACGGTCCTGATCGTCCTCTGAGAACCGCAAACGCACCCATGCGTGCGAATTTCGTCGGCGAACCCATTCAGCGTGGTTCCAGTGTTGGCTTGGGCAAAAAAAGTCGCGTCTGCGCAAGACCGGCGTGCATCAGAAACTCTGTTGCTCTGCCGACAAGCATCTGTGCCGCGCCGCTTGGAATGCTCGACGGGAGTAGCTAACCTGATGATCACCCAAATTCGCGCGGTCCACGAATGTCTCAACCGGCTCGAATCCGCGATGACGCCGATGGCAGCGCTTACGTCCCCGCCGCTAGCGCGTCTGCCTCGCGGTTCGCACGCACCAAAGAACTGGAGAAGCTAATGCCACTAAAATCAGCAGCGCTATCCGCCGTTATCGCAAGTGTTTTGAGCTTTGGCGCAAGTAGCCTCTATGCTGCTGAGCACGTGGTTAAAATGCTCAACAGCGACGGCAAGGGCGACTTTATGGTCTTTGAGCCAGCCTTCATCCGCGCCGAGCCCGGCGATACGGTTAAATTTGTATCCACCGACCCCGGCCACAATGCAGAGACAATGCCTGAAATTTGGCCCGAAGGTGCGGCGACGTTCCAAGGCAAAATGTCCGAGGACGTGACGCTTACAATCGACAAGCCAGGTATCTACGGGGTGAAGTGCCTTCCGCACTATCCCTTAGGCATGATCGCGATGGTGGTTGCGGGGGATCCTATCAACGCGGACCAGTTAGAAGCGTTCAAGCCGCCAGCGGGTGTATTCAAAAAGCGCTTCGAGGCGTTGGCACAACAGGTGACTGAGTAAGACGGGAAGCAGGCTGTCGCGATTCTCTCGACAGTGTCGCCGAATGCACCAAAAGGGTTAGCTAGAGCATCAGTTGGCAATCCGTGCCACCGACGACGACATACGCCATTTAGCTGAGCATCTGGTTGCCAGCGTCCCTTCAAGAGAGCACGGCTCGTGCTGCAAGTGACTTCTAGTTTCGTGGCTAGTTTCGTGGAATGCGCGGTTCCTCCAACGTCTGCAAAACGGCCAAGAAGTCACTGACGGTGAGGTGTGGGATTTCACGCAGTGCACGCCTGAACACGACATCGCAGCTCTCGCCCTCATTGCGAGTATCGACCAACTTGGCGACGTACCTAGCTTCTTCCTCTGTTAGGGGCATAAGTCGTTCGTCTCCTTCAGTCACGTGCAGCCCGTCGTAGGCGTCACATGACACAACGTCTTCGCAACCGTGCTACCCGGCGAGTCTCTGTCTCATGGACGTGGCTTCGGCGACGAGTCGGCATCCGGCAACTCCGTGCTGCCTCTTCAGAGGAGGCGAATTCTTCACGGGTCAGGTCGATTGCTCCGCCTCGTTGGGTTGCTTCCTTCTCACAAATTGCGTGATCAAAATGTGCTTCAGGGCCGTCAGATGCGGGAACTCAACCAGCATTCCGATAACGAGCGCCGCATATACTAAGGGCTGACCCGGAATGGCAACCGTCGTTAAAGCCAACATGAGAGGTGCATTGCGGGCGGCTGTCGTGATCGCCAATAGTGCGTGCTGCGGATAATCCAGCGCGAACAAGCGCGTCAGGCTCTCACCTACCAGAAACGTGGTGGCGAAAAATAGGAAGACTGCCACAACGATCAAACTGAAGGCGTCGGCATGGTCGGCGATGGTACTGGCGTTTGTCGCGAAGATTTGTAGGATCAGTGCTGCGGTCATAACGGGAATTGCCACTCCGACGCCATTGCGGAGCCTGTCGAACAGCGCATTCGGCAGGGCCCTGCCGAGTGCCACCCGCGCCACTTGGGCCGCAATGAAGGGGACAAGGAACCACTGCAACAGCACTTCGGAAATGGTGGCGAGTTCGACAACGCCCGTGCTTCGCGTAAGCACAAAGAGCCAGACCGGATAGAGCATTAGCTGCGTGATCATGTTAATCGGCAGAAGGGCGGCGCCGAGTGCAGTATCACCGCGTGCCATACGCGTGAAGCCAAGGAACCAATCGGTGCAGGGGGCAAGAAAATAGAGCATCAGCCCGGTGTAGAGGAGCGGCTGGCCAGACAAGAACAGTGATGCAAGGGCATAACCGATCAATGGCACGATCAGGAAGTTCGCCACCCAGGCGATGCCGATGAATCGTAGATTGGCGAACGCCGCCCCTATCGCCTGGAACCGCACCTCGAAAAAGAGCAGACCAAGCAGCATGACAAGCGTCGGATCAATTCCCGTTGACAAGTGAGCCCCCAGAGCAGGGCTGTAGAGCCCGATACCCGCGCCAATTGCGATAGCGCAGAGTAGAAGCGCTGTTACCCATAGTCCTTTGAGAGCTCTAGGCATTATGCGGCTGCCAGCATCAATCGATCTTGATTGTGTTGTTTGCAATGGTCACAGTTCTCGCGCTTCGCGGATGCTGTCGATTTGGATTAGGGTCATCGTGGTCCAACCTTCAGCACAGGCACATGTCGTCGTCGCAACAGGTCAGATCGTCCAAGTACATGTTGTGCGCGCGATAGATCTCGAGCGCGGAGTTATCCATCCCAAGCCGTTCGGTGATAGCGCGGACCACTACAGCGAAACGCTGTCGGAACTTGTAGATAAAGCAGAAGAGATGTCCGTTGTGAGATACCTCGGGACCGACCAAGAATAGCCCGGGCAACACGGTAGACTCATCATGGTCTGTCAATAACGGTAATCCCTCGTCGCCGTACTCGAACCACTCGGACACGATCGACGTCCCGCTTCCGAAGCCTGTCGCCAGAATAGGCTCCTGGGCCGATAGCCAACTGCGGCCATCACCTGCAAGTATCCGGATACCGGCGGACTCTCTCTCGAGGCCCACAATTTCAACGCTGCCTTCCAACGTGATCGCACCATTGTGCTGTGATGTATCCAGCCGCTGACGGGTAAAAGGCGACAGGGCCAAACTCGGATCCTTGTCACCGTCCTCCCACGGGGTGGCCATGTCGAACACTGTCGCGCGCTTGCCCGCGCGCAACAGGCCGAGCGCCGCGTCTATTCCGCTCTCGTAACCACCGATGACAAAGACCTCATCGCCGGGCACGTCTTGCCAGCGGCGCACGGAGGCGTAGTGGCGTGCGTGCTCTGACCCAACCAGTCCGCCATCGGAAGGCGTGCCGAACTGTCCACAAGCCCAGATCACGAACTCCGCTCGAACGACGCCGCGATCGGTTTTCAGGGAGAACCCATCAACTTCCGGCTCCACCCCCAGCACGTCAATATCGCATTGGACGCTTAGCCCGAAGGCCAACGCTGCCTGTTCGAGGTACCACGCATAGGCACCGCCATCGGGGTGCTCTCGCTTAAGCGACCATCCGGGCGAACTGTCGTAGGATATCGCGTTGAGATCGGTGACGCCGTATACATTGCCCGGGAATGATGGGGTTAAGAGATGCGTATCGGAGGGCCAGTTTAGGAAGCTCTGGCCAATTCTCCCACGCTCCAGAACCCAAACATTAGGGACCCCTAGATCGCGCAAAACCCGCGCGACACCAAGCCCTGCGGGACCTCCGCCAACAATTGCAACAGTGACTTCGTTGGGGACAAATCTGGCCTCGGACATGTCCATCAGGTCACCACCACCGACAGGAGCGGACCTGCCATAATGCGTTCGATTGAGTGAAGCGAATCTCTATGGTTCAACGGGTCCTGTGAAGCGACACAGGCTGCAGCTTGTGGGCTCATAACGAACAAATTCCTTCGATCGTTACCTTGCCGGCCCCTTGAACGGAACCGGAGGATTAAAATGTGCCCAACAGGATGAGTCTCTTCGCGATTGTTCTTTGTTTTTGGAACCGAGCTATCCGTCGCGATACGGATAACTAGGCCGCGTGCCTCGAGGAGTGCCCTGGCGCGCTAACCTGACGTCAGCCTGACTAATATGCTGAGGCAACGCTCAAACAGTAAGAGCAAGCCGAAGCTCCCGCTGAGATCATTGCACTCATGAAACCAGTGACTATTTGATCAAAGATCCAGCGCGTTATCCGAGACGTTATAGTGTAACATGTCCTCAGCGCAAGTACCTTGCCTGGCGTGCGCGTGTCATTCCGTGAGACGTCCGCTGCTGGCACTCAGCAGACACAAGCTTCAAACATGTGCGCGATGACGATGGATAAAATTCTTGACCCGTTCCGGGTTTGCAGTGCCGCCAATAAAAAGAAGGCTCACCAGCACCCCTAATGCTGCCAGACAACCATCGAGCAAAAAGGCTCTTGAAATACCCGATGGCAACGAAGGCGCGGAGGCAACTATAGCAGTGTTCAGAGCGAGCCCGATTGAACCACCGGCGATCTGAGCCATGTACAGAATTGCACCGGCAAGGCTGGATTTTGATGTGTCGACCGATGTGATGCCTGCCGTAGTAATCGCAGAAAAGAAAAGGCCGGTACCGATACCAACGATAATCATGCCCGGGACCAAGTAGCCGTAGCTCGGTCCACCAGCGATGACTGTGAGTGAGAATACGCCTGCAGCTAGCGCAAATGCACCAAGCGTGACGGTGAACTTGGCGCCGGCCCAGTTATAGAGCGGCCCAGATGCGAACGAGGTTGCAGCGAAAACGCCCAACAACGGAAGCAGCCCAAGCCCAGCGGCTGCGGCCGAGAAGCCGAGATGCTTCATCATGTACTGCGGAAGGTAAAAGAACGTTGCGAAGATAAGCGCCGACACCAAAAGCAGAGCGCCGGTCGCAGCCATGAATGCACTATTTCGCATGACATCGGGGGGCACCAAGGCTCGGCTGCCCACGCGTTGTTCAACGAAACCGAACGCACCGAGGAAAATCGCGGCCACCGCAAAGAACCCGATTATGCGCGGGTGCAGCCATCCAAGGCTCGTACCCTGGTCTAGTGCGAGGAGCAAAGCCAAAAGTCCGGTTGTCAAGATGGCTATGCCAACGTAGTCGAGTTTTCGATCTTCCAAGGATGCGGCGGGCTTCTTGGGAATAGCCCACCAAGTAACGGCAATCGCCGTGAGTGCTATCGACAGGTTGAGAAAGAAGATTCAGCGCCAACTCGCCAGATCCGTCAGCGCTCCGCCGATCAGCGGCCCCATTGCGTTTCCAAAGCCAGCTGCGCCCATGATAATTCCACCGGCCAGTCCTGCTTTCGACTTAGGAACGAGGCGATAAGTCATTCCGAGGACTGAGGGCCACATCAGGGCGCCGCCGACACCCATGCAAAATCGTGCGCCTAGAAGAAATTCGACCCTTGGTGCGAGGCCAGCGACGACAGAGAAGACCCCAAATATGCCAGCGCCTATAATGAACATCAGACGCTGGCCGAACATATCGGCGAGCCGGCCTCCAGTGACGATCAGGACGCCGAAGACCAAGGTATATCCGTTGATGACCCACTGAACGGTCGTCAGGTCGATACCAAAGTCTTTCTCGATGAAAGGGATCGCAACCGTTGGGGCGGTAAAGTCATTGGTGACAACAAAAATCGCAATGCACATGGCGACGAGACCAACAATGTCGGTCTTGCTTAACCGTTCGCCGCTGATGCCAACCGGTTTGTTCGCGTTAGTCATTGCCTGAGCCCAATCATCAATGTTCGTGCGGAGCTGCGCTCTTTAAAGTCAAGTAGATCCGCTGTGTCTAGAGAATGAGCCCTTGAACAATGCTAGTCCAGCCGACTTCAAATAAGCCTCGATGGGGCGGCCGGCCGCGACTTCCGCTCCTCGTGCTCAGCTGACATGAATGGGGCGATCACCAATGTCGCGTTAGCGATCGAAACCGACCATACTGTCAACCATCCACCGCAGCTGCTAGTGACGCAAAACGAACACCACACGACTTTTGCACATGGGTAAAGGGACCACCATTTAGCATGTAAATTATCTGCTACCGCCAGGTAGTGCCGGTGATGTCTTTGTCTAGAAGAATGCACTGGCGCATCGATACGTGCGCTACCGTAACATTTCGCAGCTTTCTCTCAACAGGCCAACGTGCCACCTTGAGATGCCGATCATGTACGGAGTTCGCCGATGAGCGAGAAGCAAAAGCCGACAATCCCAGCATCAGAGGAAGAGAACGTCCAGGAGCCCTTGAGCCGACGGGACCTGCTAGTCGCCGGTGGAGCAGCGGCGACATTGGGTGCATTGCCGCAAGGAGCGTCGAGCGCTCCAGCAACGCAACCGCGATCGGGCCCCTATCCTCCTGCCCGCAAAACGACGGCTGATCGTCCTTACAATGTCATTCTGTTCATTTCCGACGAAGAGGCTTACCGCCTGCGGCCTACCGAGGGTTACACCACGCCTGCCAGAGAGGAACTGATCCGTCGGGGAACGACTTTTCACAATCACTATATAGCCGCGGCGATGTGCACGGCCTCACGCGGCGTGATGTTCTCCGGCCAGCCGCCACAGGTCAACGGGCTCTTCGATCAGATGGAGCTTGGCTACGTGCCGAGCCTGAAGACCACAGCGCCGAGCATGGGGACAATCTTCAAGAAGTTGGGCTACGCGACGGCGTATTTCGGCAAGTTCGAACTGCGGCGCGATGTCATTACGCCCAGTCCACAGGTCAACTATTCAAGTGCGTTACAAGAATACGGCTTTGACCAGTTTGCGCCCGACGGCGACAAGGTTGGGTCGCCTGATCAAGGCTATGACACGGACGTTTACACCAGCGGCGAGGCCGTTCGCTGGCTACGCACGGAGGCGCAGGCGCTAAACGAAAAGGGACAGCCATGGTTGCTGGTGGTGAGTTTCGTATCACCACATGACATTATGTTTGCAGACGCCAATCAGCCCGGTAGCGAGGAGCAAGCCTCGGCGGTTGGCATGCGGCTCACCCCGCCACCCGACAACGCACACTTTGCGACTAAGTGGAAGTTCCCAGCTTCGCCAACGCAGTTCCAGCCACTTGACGCGCCTGGCCGACCTCGCGCCCATCTTGTCTACAATATCGGCTGGTCCGCATTTCTCGGCGAGATCCCGCAAGATGCGTCCGCAATGTGGTACACGTACTACAATTACTACCTCAACCTCATCCGCGACAACGACCGGAACATGAAGCAGGTGATCGACGCGGTGACGGCGCTCGATTTGTGGAAGAGCACGGTCGTGTTCCGGACCTCCGATCACGGTGAGCTTGGAGGCGCCCATGGAGGTCTACGCGGCAAGGGGCCATTGCCCTATGAGCAGGAGTGTCATGTTCCAGCCGTTATTGTGCATCCTGAACATGGGGGCGGTCGTAACTGCCGAGCGCTCACAAGCCATATCGACTTGATCCCGACGCTTGTCGGTCTGACCGGCGTGGATCGTACGTTGGCAGAGATGGCACTGGGTAGCCTTCCCGGCAACGACTTCTCACGATTACTCGAAGAACCCGAAAGCGCCGAGGCCGATGCAATCCGTGAGGCGGCACTGTTCAATTATGTAGGAATGCAGACGGTGGATGCCAACTATATGGCTCGCGTATGCCGCGAACTTGCCCATGGGCGTTTCGCACCACCCTTCAACGAAGTGTGGCCGGACTTGAGCGGGCGTGGCTTTGTAAGCTTTGCCTTCGACGGACGTTACAAGTTTGCCCGATACTACGCGCCCGACAATTTCAATACTCCACGCACAATCAAAGATCTCCTATCTCAAAACGAAATCGAGCTGTACGACCTGCAGACCGACCCGGATGAAGTGAAGAACCTCGCGGTAGATGTGGACGCAAATAGGGATCTAATCCTGCGAATGAACGAACTCTTGAACCATATGATGGAGAAAGAGGTAGGCAAGAACGATGACAGGTTCCTGCCTGCAGGGCTGCGTAAAGTCATGAACCGTCCAGGTCGGTATTAAGTCTGCTGGCGCAATTTGACCCGAAGCGCCACACAATGAGAGTTCTGCGTCCCAAGAAACGTCGGCGACCTGAACCCAAAGTCGGGCCCAGCTACCAACCCTCTGATACGCCTTTTAGAATAGCTTTGCCTGCCTCTGCACCAGGAACGAGTTCGATGATCTCGTTGTGGAACATGGGCCAATATCGGGCACAAATCTCGATAACATCCGCCTTGGAGGCCGCCTCCAAGAGCGCGTAACCTTCGGTGTTGTTCGCCCAACCAACAAAGCTCACCGTGCCCGCTTCTACGTTCCCGTTGGCATCCTCGATCATTTTGGACCAAGCAGCCTTCTGGGCATCGTGATCGGTGGGCCATGCCTCGTAGTTGCACTTAAAATGCGTCAGGTACATTGCCATTTTCGGGACCTCTCTTCGAGTGATGATTTATAGAGACTGGACGCGACTACAACATGACATACCTTGGTACTAGCTAGTACTGCCAATCTTAGTCCAGCAACCGCATCAAAGCCGCATGCTCTCAAGAGCCGACATAGCCTATAAGCCAGAAGAACTCCGCGGGCGCTGACCCGTGACGTCGAACGATATGGGGCCAATCAAAAAGTCATGGGAGCTGAAAGAAACCTCCAAGGGGTACAGGAATGGCTCTAGTCAACATAATCGTCCCGATACTTGCGCTGGTGGTAACGGGTTATCTGTTCAAGGAGCTTCGCATCCTGCCCGAAAGCGTCGGCATTGCACTGATCCAGTTCGCATACTATGTCGCGATACCCGCACTGCTCTTCGTAGTCATTGCCCAAGAGAAGATCGCGACTCTCTTGAATTGGCCCTTCATCATTGCCTTTGGCGGTGTTGTTAGCGCGGTCTTTCTCGTAATCCTTGTCGGTGCAGTTTTTTGGCGCAAAATGGCACTGGGCGCAGCAGCAACGCTGGCGACGATCAGCACTGGGTCGAACGCTGCCATTGTCGGATTGCCGCTTC
>JBCDFN010000019.1:0-52300 GCA_039177935.1 Pseudomonadota bacterium
CAGGGCAAGGCCAACCCCATCGCGACCATTGCCAGCTTCGCCATGTGCCTGCGCTATTCCTTTGATCAGGGCGATCTCGCGGACAAGGTCGAGGGCGCCATCGCGCAGGTCCTGGATCAGGGCTTGCGGACAGGCGATATTGCGCAAGATGGCTGCAAAACGGTGGGAACGCGCGATATGGGCGATGCCATCATCGCGTCGCTAAACAATGGCAGTTAGGTGATATGAGACACGTCTTCGGCCCGCTCACGCTCGCCTGCGTCTTGGTTTTGGCGAGTCCATCTGCCTGGGCCGCCGATGAGAGCGAAGCCGCTGACGCCGACGCTACCACCGCGGAGAATACGCCAGAGACTGGCGATAGCGCGGATCTTCTCGAGCCGGAGATATGGGACGACGCGCCCGCTGAGGATACGGCGGTCCCCGATGCACCGATCCTTGGTCCACAGGTCAGCTCGAAAGTCGAGCTCACGCCTGAGGAGAAGGCAGAGAAGGAATCCCGCAAAGCCTGCAAGATCGAGCTTTGCGACATCATCGCCACGCGGGAGCCGATCGGCGAGGACATCGCCTGCGACATCAAGAAGACGTGGCGCGCCGACAGCCTCACGAAGATGCTGGGCGATCAGTTCTCTTGGCCCTGGGGCAAGGCCGTGTGCAAATCGAAGCTCAATCTGTCGCGAACCGACTTAGCGGCGGCCATGCTCGAATCCAACACCACGGTCAAAATGGAGAAGTTCGCGGTATCGTGCGAGCTGCATACGGGTGAAGGCGAGCCCTATATCGTCGAGATGGAATTGGCCCCCGAAGTCACGTTCGATAAGGGCAAGGCCGTTTCAGCCGCCGTGAACTGGGGCGACGTGTCGGCTCCACTGGTCATCTATCCGGTCGTCTATGCCGGAACCGGTCTCGACAACCGGTCGAACTTGCTTGGGTCGTCGGTGGTCACAATGGTCAACGAATTCACGCACAAGAAGTGCGCCGAGGTCAAAGACGAACTGCCGGGGCGTCGGGTCAACTAGACATAGAGTGAGAGCGCCCGGGCGCTTTTGACTTTCCTCGCACCTTCCCATACATCCGCGCCAGGTGTCGTTCATCCGCGCCAAGTGTCGTTCGCGGCCCAAGTGTCGTTCGCGGCCCAAGTGTCGTTCGCGACCAAAGTGCTCTCACGCCGCTAGGTCTGGGGGCACCGAAATCAGGAGTACCGGAATGGGTTACAAAGTCGCCGTCATTGGCGCGACCGGCAATGTCGGGCGCGAGATGCTCAACATTCTTGAGGAGCGGGACTTCCCCGCCGACGAGGTCATTCCAATTGCCTCGCGGCGCTCGGTCGGCCGGGAAGTGTCCTACGGCGATGCGCGGCTGAAATGCCGTGACCTCGAGAACTTCGACTTCTCAGGCATCGATTTCGCCCTGATGTCGGCGGGTTCAAGCATCTCCAAGGAATGGTCACCGCGCATCGGCGCGACCGGCTGCGTCGTCATCGACAACTCCTCCTGCTGGCGTTACGACCCGGACGTGCCGCTCATCGTGCCGGAAGTGAACCCGGATGCGATAGCGGGCTTCACAAAGAAGAACATCATCGCCAACCCGAACTGTTCGACCGCGCAGCTCGTTGTTGTGCTGAAGCCGCTCCACGATGCCGCCAAGATTAAGCGCGTCGTCTGCTCGACCTATCAATCCGTATCCGGAGCGGGCAAGGACGCGATGGACGAGCTCTGGAAGCAAACGAAAGGCATCTTCGTGACGGACCCTCCGGCCCCGGAGAAGTTCACAAAACAGATTGCCTTCAATGTCATTCCTCATATCGACGTCTTTCTCGATGATGGCTCGACCAAGGAGGAATGGAAAATGGTCGCAGAAACCAAGAAGATCCTCGATCCGAAGATCAAGCTGACCGCGACGTGTGTTCGGGTGCCTGTCTTCGTGGGCCATGCCGAGGCGGTGAACATCGAATTCGAGAACCCCCTGAGCACTGAGGAGGCGCGGAAGGCCTTGCGCGACGCGCCGGGCGTACTCGTGGTCGACAAGCGCGAAGACGGCGGCTACGTGACGCCCGTCGAATGCGTCGGCGATTACGCGACGTTTGTCTCCCGCGTCCGTGACGATCAGACCACCGACAACGGTCTGTCGCTTTGGTGTGTTTCAGATAATCTTCGCAAAGGAGCCGCGCTCAACACGATCCAAATCGCGGAAACGATGATCGAGCGCGACCTCCTAAAGAGGAAAGCAGCCTAGGCACTCCGAAACCGGGGAGACCGAGACGGTGCAGCGCGGCCTCGAGAGGAATGTCCTCCCGTCTGCTTCGCGATTTGCGCTCCTGAATCGACTAACTTCCTGATTTCGCTTGGAATGGTCGCGCGGACAGCTTCGGGCGCCTGCTGAGCCCTGCACGTCGCAACAATGATCGATAGGAAATGCTGATCGAGCGTTTCGGATTCCGGTCTTGATTGCGCACGCCCTCTAGCGCGAGATAGCGCTGTCGGCATCGTAGAAGCGCAGGTGACAACCGCGCCGACCGACAAGAGGAAACGCGGCTCAAAGATCTAGTTGCTACGCGGTTTCTTGTACCTTCAATGCGCGACATGCCTTGCACGTCGTCGTTTTCCGCTTGTGGGCGCTTGCGGGACGTCCACGGGTGTTAGGTCGTGTCGCCTCCAAAGGAGCACCGATATGGCAAAAATTCTCTGTGTACTCTACGACGATCCAATTGATGGTTTCCCGCCGAACTACGCGCGAGACAGCATTCCTCACATCTCGGGTTACGTGGATGGACAGACCGCCCCAACGCCGGAAGCGATAGACTTCCGACCCGGCGAACTGCTCGGCAGCGTCTCTGGCGAACTAGGACTGCGTAAATTCCTGGAGGCCAACGGTCACGAGCTCGTCGTCACGTCTGACAAGGACGGTGCCGACTCCGTCTTCGAAAGAGAGCTCGTCGATGCGGATGTGGTGATTTCTCAGCCCTTCTGGCCGGCTTACCTCACGGCCGAACGCATCGCTAAGGCAAAGAACCTAAAGCTAGCACTGACCGCGGGGATTGGCTCCGATCATGTCGATCTGCAAGCTGCAATGGACAAAGGCGTCACCGTTGCGGAAGTCACGTTCTGCAATTCGATCAGTGTGGCCGAACACGTGGTGATGCAGATCCTATCGCTCGTGCGCAACTATATCCCATCGTATCAATGGGTTGTGAACGGCGGCTGGAACATCGCCGATTGTGTCGAGCGGTCTTACGATGTGGAAGGTATGGATGTTGGAACCGTCGCTGCTGGACGCATCGGCCTGGCTGTCCTCCGCCGTATGAAGCCGTTCGACGTCAAACTCCACTACTACGACAGGCATCGCCTACCGGCCGAGGTAGAGTCGGAACTTGGAGCTGTATTCCATCCAGACGTCGAGTCCCTGGCTAAAGCCTGCGACGTGGTCACGATCAACTGCCCACTTCATCCTGAGACGGAGCATTTGTTCGACGACGAGTTGATTGGCAAAATGAAACGTGGCAGCTACCTCGTAAATACGGCGCGCGGCAAGATATGTGATCGCGATGCTGTCGTACGCGCGCTTGAGAGCGGCCAGCTCGCAGGCTATGCGGGCGACGTGTGGTTCCCCCAGCCAGCGCCGAGAGACCACCCCTGGCGCACCATGCCCCACCACGGCATGACACCCCATATCTCAGGCACTTCGTTGTCGGCGCAGACGCGCTATGCAGCGGGGACGCGCGAGATTCTTGAGTGCTTCTTGGCCGGCAGACCGATCCGGGATGAGTATCTCATCGTCCAGGACGGCGCCCTGGCCGGAACCGGCGCTCATTCTTACACCGCCGGCAATTCGACTGATGGTTCCGAGGAAGCCGAGGACTTCAAAAAGGCAAGCTGATTGCTCCCGATCGACGCAATCGGGACGCGAGGCCCCGCGCTCCTCTCCCTGGCCCGGACATTTGTCTGTGGCCTGAGAGCGCGGGGCCGTTGGCGCTTGTGGCTGGCGCTTTTTCGATTGTGGCACAAAGACTCTTGCGATGAACGCCAAGCCGG
The DNA here is from genome assembly GCA_039177935.1 of Pseudomonadota bacterium. Taxonomy (GTDB): domain Bacteria; phylum Pseudomonadota; class Alphaproteobacteria; order Rhizobiales; family Methyloligellaceae; genus Methyloceanibacter. The sequence continues at coordinate 4,029 of JBCDFN010000019.1, forward strand.
TTCAGAGTAACCCTCAATGAGCGCCCAACGCGCCATACAACCAAGGGGGGAGTGTCCAAACATGACGACTGCAACGCAAGTGGACTCTGGAGGCATGTTCGGCTGGCTTGACCGGTCGCACACTGTCGCGAAACCCGGCTTCAGCCGGTGGATGGTTCCGCCGGCCGCCCTGTGTGTCCATCTTTGTATCGGCCAGGTCTACGCCTTCAGCGTCTTCAACCTGCCGATGACGAAGCTCATTGGCATCACTGAGTCGGCGCCGGGCGACTGGAAGCTGACTGAACTCGGCTGGATATTCTCCATCGCCATTGTGTGCCTCGGTCTCGCAGCGGCCTTCACGGGCACCTGGCTGGACCGTGTGGGCCCGCGCCGCGCAATGTTCACCTCTGCGCTTCTTTTCGGTGGCGGGTTTCTGGTTTCGGCCCTGGGCGTTCACCTGCATCAGCTTTGGCTAATCTATTTGGGGTACGGCGTTCTGGGCGGCTGCGGTCTCGGCCTCGGGTACATCTCACCCGTGAAGACCCTCATCACCTGGTTCCCGGACCGGCCAGGCATGGCCACCGGTATGGCCATCATGGGCTTTGGTGGCGGCGCCATGATCGCCTCCCCGCTTTCGGTGCTGCTGATGGACTATTTCTCCAGCCCGACCGATGTGGGCGTGGCCGGCACCTTCGTCACGATGGGCCTCATCTATTTGGTTTTCATGATGATTGGCGCCATCATTGTCCGCGTTCCACCACACGGATGGCTACCGGAAGGCTATACGCCGCCAGCTCAACCGAAGAAGATGGTGACCGATAATCATGTCCATGTGGACGAAGCGCTGAAGACCCCGCAATTCTATCTGCTCTGGGGCGTGCTCTGTCTGAATGTGACCGCCGGCATCGGCGTGCTCGGTCAGGCGTCAGCCATGAGCCAGGAGATGTTCCCGGGTAAGATTACCGCAGCGGCCGCGGCCGGATTCGTTGGTCTCTTGAGCCTTTTCAACATGGTCGGGCGCTTTTTCTGGGCGTCGACCTCCGACTACATTGGCCGCCGCAACACCTACATGATTTTCTTCGCCCTCGGCATGGCGCTGTACGCCGCCGTGCCCTGGACCGGTGAAACAGGCTCGGTCGTCCTGTTCGTGCTGTTCTATTGCGTGATCATGACCATGTACGGCGGAGGCTTTGCTACGATCCCCGCCTATCTCCGGGATGTCTTCGGCGTGCGCTACGTTGGCGCTATCCATGGCCGGCTGCTGACTGCGTGGTCAACGGCGGGCGTCCTCGGCCCGGTGCTGGTCAATTACATCCGCGAGTACCAGATCAACAATGGTGTGCCGCAGGCGGACGCCTATTCGGTCACCATGTACATCATGGCTGGACTTCTCCTTGTTGGCTTCCTGCTCAACTGGTTGATGACCCCCGTGAATGACAAGCACTACATGACCGAAGAAGAACTCAAAGCGTCGATGGAGAAATAGATGACCAATGCGATCCAACCAAATCAGATCTCCGGCGCCACCAAGTTCAAGCTCGCGCTGGCCTGGGCATTCGTAAGCGTTCCGCTCATTTGGGGCGTGCTCAATACGCTGGAGAGGGCATCTCAGTTGTTCAGGTAGGTGTCAGACTCTGACAGATCGCCGCACCTTGTTTTACGGCAAGGTCTCTAAATTCTTGATTTAGAACGGTTTATTCTGTCAGAATCTGTTAATGCGCCAGTCATGCGGTTCTCATCCCTGATCCTCATTATCTGAGCACGACGAAGTTTACCGAACGAACCTTCTAAGGAGACGACCATGAAAGAGTGGCTGAAGCCCGAGATCACTGAGTCCGAAGCTGGCATGGAAGTTACTTCCTACCTTCCGGCTGAGCTCGACCGCGCTTAATTCGCGCTGATCTAGCCTAGTTTTCGAAAATGGCGGTCCTAGCGATTTGCGGGGCCGCCATTTTTGTATGCGCTATTGCGTGCGCGCGCTCGGCTGCCGCCTCGCACCGCTCGCCAGATTAGCGACCGACTTGCCACTATTAAGTGTCAGTCCAACCTCTCGACAGCCGTTCGCGCTGTTCAGATTGTTTTCATGGGCCCGTCATGCGCCCCTCATCCAAAGTGTCGCACCCTTACCCATCGACTAATCAATGGAGATGACCATGAAAGAGTGGCTGAAGCCCGAGATCACCGAGTCCGAAGCTGGCATGGAAGTGACTTCCTACCTCCCGGCTGAGCTCGACCGCGCTTAATTCGCGCTGATCTAGTAATGCAAGAATGGCGGCTCTCGCGTTGGCGGAGCCGCCATTTTTTTATGCCGGCGCCTGCTCGTTTTACCCCGCGGGCGGAAACCCCTGCGGAGGGTGACAGACTGCCCCCCCGAAACTAAGGTCCAGGCCGCTGGGCGGTGCTTCCCATGGCGGACCCTATTGGCCCATGCAGCCCGCGATTGGTCGCAAATCAGCTACAGGGGGACCTTGCTATGCCCTGGCTCTATCTCGTTATCGCCGGCTTCTTCGAGGTCGGTTTTGCGTCGGTACTCAAGCTTACCGAAGGCTTCACGAAACTCTGGCCGACCGTCATCTTCGCGGTCTGCATCGTGCTCTCAATGTACTTCCTGAACAAGGCGGCGAGGGATTTGCCCATTGGCACGGCCTACGCAATCTGGACCGGGATTGGCGCCGTCGGGACTGTCATTGTCGGCATCGTGTTCTATAAGGAGCCCGTTACAGCGCTGCGCATGTTCTTCATTGTGACGCTGATCGGCTCCATCATCGGATTGAAACTCGCAACAACGACCACATGACCCAGACAGACAAGATCGATCGCACCGTTACCGGGAATTATTTCGAGGACTTCAAAGTCGGCGAGGAGATTGTGCACCCCACGCCGCGTACCGTCACCGTGGGAGACGTCGCCGTCTACACGTCCCTTTATAGCGGCCGCTTCGCCGTGCAGTCGTCGGACGCCTTTGCGCAGAGCATTGGTTATCCACGTTCCCCGATAGACGATATCCTCGTCTTCCACTTTGTGATCGGCAAGACCGTGCCGGACGTGTCGCGCAATGCGATAGCCAACCTCGGTTATGCGGAGTTTCGCTTCCTCAAGCCTGTCTATCCGGGCGACACGATTGCCTCGACGTCGGAAGTCATTGGCGTCAAACAAAACTCCAGCGGCAAGAACGGCACAGTCTATGTGCGCACGACGGGCCGCAATCAGAATGGCGAAGAGGTCTTGTCCTTCGCGCGCTGGGTCATGGTCGTGAAAAAGAATCTCGACCTGCCTGCACCCGAAACGGTCATCCCGGAGCTGGACAAGGAGATCTGTCCCGACAGCCTTGGCAAGGCGCTGCCCCCGCTAAAGCTGACGGTTTACGACTACGCCCTTGCCGGCTCTCCGCGTCGCTGGGCAGACTACGCCGTGGGTGACAAGGTTGATCACGTCGACGGCCAAACAATCGAAGAGGCCGAGCACCAAATGGCGACCCGGCTTTACCAGAACACTGCACGGGTCCACTTCAACCAGCACCGCGAGTCCCAGGAGCGCTTCGGCCGCCGGCTCGTTTATGGCGGACACATTATCTCGATCGCGCGCTCGCTCAGCTTCAATGGGCTTGCCAACGCATTCCATGTCTTGGGGCTCAACGGCGCCCGCCATGCGGCCCCGTCCTTTTCAGGTGACACCATCTACGCCTGGAGTGAGGTGCTCGACAAAGCTGAACTTCCGGGACGCTCCGACGCGGGCGCGCTACGCCTGCGCACCTTCGCGGTCAAGGACCGCAACTGCGCCGATTTCCCCGGAGTCAAGGAAGACGGAAAACTCGAAGACAGCGTGGTGCTCGACATGGACTATTGGGTCGCTTTGCCGCGCTGAGTGTCCAGCTCTCCGAAAGTGTGATTACCGAATAGGCAATTCCCCCACACACATCGATATCGTAAACCTTCTGTAAAAGTTTTCGGTTGCATTCTTGGGCCTTGTAATTCTCGCAACTTGGGGGAGTTGCCCATGGCTTGGGAAGGACCATTCGACGGAGTGATGGGGGGCGTCGCCTATATCGTCGGCTCTCACGTTTGGGAGTCGCTCGACGGCGGCCAGACTTGGATCATGTCGCAATTCGTCGAAGACGAAGAAGCCTGCTACGAGATCGCGAAACCTGCGTAACCGCCTGTTTCTGCTGTACGACTAAAGTCTGCGGCGAAGACGCCACACCTGCCGTCCTTGGACGTGAAAATGGGGCACGTTGCGGCTGCCCCTGATTGCCCATGTCTTCTTCGTGCGTTATGAGAAGATTGAACTGGGCAACATATATATTATTCAATGACAGATAAGCTTCAGGCGGAGCGGCCTCTTTCTCCGCATCTGCAGATTTATCGGCCGATGTTGACGATGCTGATGTCCATCGCGCATCGCATCACCGGCGCGAGCTTGGCCGTCGGCTTTGCGCTACTGACATGGTGGCTCGTGGCCGTGAGCATGGGCCCGGAAGCCTACAGCAGCGTGCAGAGTTTCTTCGGCAGTTTCATTGGCCGCGCCCTGCTCTTTGCCTTCACCTGGGCATTGATTCACCACATGCTGGGCGGCATTCGCCACCTCATCTGGGATATGGGCACGGGGCTCGACAAGGTGACAATTGAACGGTTTGCCTTGGGAACGATCGTCGGCTCCGTCGTGCTGACAATCTTGGTCTGGCTGGCCGCCTACAGCGTGATGGGAGGGTCTTAGCCATGGCAACCCCGCTAAAGCGCGTCCGCGGCCTCGGCGCCGCCCGTCACGGAACAGAGACCTTCTGGCGCCAACGCCTCACGGCCGTCGCCAATGTTCCGCTCGTGATCTTTCTGATCTGGTTCGTCGTATCCCATGCAGGTGCAAGTTACGAAGCTGTCAGGGCAAGCCTGGCAAACCCGGTCATAGCGGTCCTGATGCTGGCCATGATTTGGTCCGCCGCAATCCACATGAGGATTGGTTTGCGCGAGATCATCGAGGACTATCTGCACAACAAGCTGTGCAAGATCTCTTCTCTGATGCTTGCAACGTTCTTTTCCGCGTTGGTCGCCATCGCTTCGACCCTCGCAGTGTTGAAAATCAGTTTGGGAGGCTGATTCGAAATGCCTCAAGACGCCACGCCAAACACGCCGCACAATGCCGTCAACGTGAACGGCCGTGCTTATGAAATCACCGACCACGCTTACGACGTCATTGTTGTGGGCGCGGGCGGATCAGGCCTCCGCGCCGTTGTCGGCGCCAGCGAGGCGGGCCTGCGTACGGCCTGCATCACGAAGGTTTTCCCAACTCGGTCGCACACCGTTGCCGCACAGGGTGGCATCGCCGCCGCACTAGGCAATATGGGCCCGGACGACTGGCGTTGGCACATGTACGACACGGTCAAGGGCTCCGATTGGCTCGGCGACCAGGACTGCATCGAGTATCTTTGCCGTCATGCGCCCGAAGCCGTCTACGAGCTGGAGCATTGGGGCGTGCCTTTCTCTCGCACCGAAGACGGCAAGATCTTTCAGCGGGCCTTTGGCGGCATGACCACCGATTTCGGCAAGGGTCAGGCGCGACGGACTTGCGCCGCTGCCGACCGGACCGGCCATGCCTTACTGCACACGATGTACGGCCAGGCCATGCGCCACTCGGCGGAGTTCTACATTGAGTACTTCGCCCTCGATCTCATCATGGACGACGAAGGCGTTTGCCGCGGCGTGATCGCGATCAATATGGCGGACGGCTCGCTTCATCGCTTCCGGGGACATCAGACTATTCTCGCGACCGGCGGCTATGGCCGCGCCTACTTCTCCTGCACCTCCGCCCATATCTGCACTGGCGACGGCAACGGCATGGTCCTGCGCGCGGGGCTGCCGCTGCAAGACATGGAGTTCGTGCAATTCCATCCAACCGGCGTTTACGGCGCGGGCGTGCTTATCTCGGAAGGGGCGCGGGGCGAAGGCGGCTATTTACGCAATTCCGAAGGCGAGAAGTTCATGGAGCGCTACGCGCCTTCAGCCAAGGATCTGGCATCGCGCGACGTCGTGTCTCGCGCCATCACGCTCGAGATCCGCGAAGGCCGGGGACATGGTCCCGATGGGGACTACATGCATCTGCATCTGGACCATCTGGATGACAACGTCTTCGAAGAGCGGCTGCCCGGCATCACCGATCTTGCCCGCATTTTCGGCGGCGTCGATGCGCGGAACGAGCCCATCAAGATCATTCCAACCTGCCACTACAATATGGGCGGCATTCCTACCAACATGCATGGTGAAATGATCGCACCCAAGAATGGCGACCCGGACGCCACGGTTCCGGGGTTGATGGCGCTGGGCGAGGCTGCTTGCGTCTCCGTCCATGGGGCCAACCGCTTGGGGTCCAACTCGTTGATCGACCTCGTTGTGTTCGGCCGCGCTGCCGGCATCCGCTGTGCCGAGATCATTCCGCAAGGCTCGGCCATTCCGGACTTGCCGAAGGGCGCTGGCGAAGCTGCCATCGCACGGCTTGACCAGTTCCGGTATGCTGATGGCGGCACGCCGACTGCAGAGCTACGGCTGGCGATGCAGAAGACCATGCAGCGCGATTGCTCCGTGTTCCGCACAAACGACGTTCTGGAAGAGGGTGTGAAGAACATCAAGAAGGTCTGGGACGACGCAGCAGACATCAAAGTCACGGATCGCTCTCTGATCTGGAACACCGACCTGATTGAGACGCTTGAGTTCGATAACCTCATCTCTCAAGCGGCCGTTACAGTTCAGGGTGCGCTGGCCCGAGAGGAGTCGCGCGGTGCCCATGCGCGTGAGGACTTCCCCAACCGTGACGACAAAGACTGGATGAAACACACCCTGTCCTACGCAGACTATGGGACGCATACGGTGAAACTCGACTTCCGCCCGGTTCACAAGTTCACGCTGTCGAACGAGGTTGCCTATATCGAGCCGAAAGAGCGGGTTTACTAGACACCCAGACCGAATGTGGTTGAGACTGGAACGCCTGGCCGGCCCAAAAGGATTAAGCTGAGATGGTTCAACTCACACTTCCCAAGAATTCGAAGATCAAACAGGGCAAAGAATGGAATCCGCCCGCCGTTGATGCGGAGCCAGACCGCTGGCGCGAATACCGCGTCTACCGCTACGATCCCGAAGGGGGCGAGAACCCGCGCATCGACACCTATTGGGTGGATGTGAACGATTGCGGGCCGATGGTCTTGGACGCGCTGATCTGGATAAAAAATAAGATCGATCCGACGCTAACCTTCCGCCGGTCCTGCCGCGAGGGCATCTGCGGCTCATGCTCGATGAATATTGGCGGTACGAACACGCTTGCCTGCACCATGCACGCCGAGGAAGCCCAAGGCGCGGCTATCGCCATCTACCCGCTCCCGCATATGCCCGTGGTGAAGGATCTCGTGCCCGACATGACGCAGTTCTATGCGCAGCATCGGGAGATTGAGCCCTGGCTCAAGACGGATAGCCCGACACCGCAAAAGGAATGGCGTCAGAGTCATGAGGATCGCGAAAAACTCGACGGGCTCTACGAGTGCATTCTTTGCGCTTGTTGCTCGACGGCGTGCCCATCCTATTGGTGGAACGGCGATCGCTATCTCGGTCCAGCCATTCTGTTGCAGGCCAATCGCTGGGTTGAGGACTCCCGCGACGAGCGCACGGGCGAACGGCTAGACGATCTAGAAGATCCCTTCCGTCTGTACCGCTGCCATACGATCCTGAACTGCACCAAGGCCTGCCCGAAAGGCCTGAACCCGGCGGCTTCTATCGCCAATCTCAAGCGGAAGATGGTCGAGCGGATGTAGCGTGCGCTACCTCGGACAAGCCGGCAGCGAAAACATGCATGTCGGGGTCCCTTCGCGCTTCATCTGCGCTTGCTTCTCCGGGTCCTTCTCCGCCTGCCATGCATAGGGGCTGCGGCCTTTCTTGTGGGAGTAGCTCACCCGTATCAGCGTGCCGCCTTGGAACGTGAGGCTCGCGGTGCATGTCGCATCCTTCGGCGTACCGCTCGGAACCGGACCCGCACCCTTGTAATGATAGACCAGCGTCTCCGCGCCACCCGCCGCAGGGATCCGCGAGCGCGGTTGACCGGCACATTTCGTCACCTGCTGCCGGCTCATGCCGATATAGGGCTTCCCATGGTCAACACGCGTGAGGTCCTGGATGGCCTGCTCAGGCCCGGAAAAGCCCCCGCCACATCCCGCGGCGAGCAGCGCCAAGCCCGCCATCAAAGTGGCGCGCCAGGGCCAGCTAGCGCAGAACGCTTCCCGTGATGCCATCAATTCCATGTCTTCCCGTAGCCCCGAAGACGGCGTAGCGCGAGATTGCGGGCGCTTTGGGGCGCAGGCAACGGCTGGGATCTTACAAAGGTCTCGGTCTCAAGCGTTTCCGGGCTATTCTGGACCCATGACACGCTGGAAGACAACGCGCGCGCTCGGATGCGCCGCATTCTTGTTCGCTCTGTGCCACACAGGCGGTGACTTGCGGGCCCACGAGCCCGTCACGGCACCGGAGATCAAAGCCCAGCATGTCGCGACGGAACCGCTCGCGGGCAATCCCGACAAGGAAATCGACATCAAGATCTATACATTCCCCCCCAACAGCGCGACGCCCTGGCATATTCACCAGGACTCGGTTGAGATTGCGCACATTCTTGCGGGGTCGATCTTGCTCGAGAGGACGGGGGAGCCGCCCTTCGAGGTCTCCGCGGGGGACACAAACATCCTTCCGCCAAACGTAATTCACCGCGGCTGGAACCCAAGTTCGTCAGATGCGGCTACGCTCTACGTCGTTCGCATCAAACCAAAGGGTACGCCGCTGGCGACGCTTGTTCCGGCCCCGGACCAAGCGGCGGAAGCGCCTCCCGGAAGCAGTTACCCGGAAGACGAGTAGCCAAGCTGCTGTTTTGAGAACGCGGGGGAAGGCGCCGCGTGCTACCGCGGGTCGCTCCGCTTAACAAGTGCGAGCAGCCCAGCGGTCCAGGCAAACACCACAACGACCCAGTAGAAGATCTTGGCGGACGTGCCCAGTTCCATCCCGAGTGCTGATCCCTCAAATGTCCCGAATCCCGCAATCACGGTAAAGAAGGCCGCGAAGGCCAGAACGAAGGTGGTTGCATGGCGCGGATGGAAAAAACCGATCACCGTGCCGGCGAGGCCCCACACAAAGTCGACAACCGCCTGAAGTGGGTTCAACCGAAAGCCAGGGGGAAAGCTCTTCGGATCGGTGTCGAACCCGTAAACCGCGTAGGAAACCAGCATGATGCCGCCAAGCGCGAGGAAATAGCTACTGAAGCGCGCGGCCCAAACCACCAGCGGCAGCGGCGGCGTCGCGTCCAATTCCTCGTCCGTCGGCACGCGCCGTTCGTCGTCGCGTCCGAGTCGCGAGCCAGACTTCGGCTCGGGTTCATTCTTCGCGGGGCGGTCGCCGGTCATCGCGTCTCCAGGGTTTCTATGCGACGGCTTCAGACTACCGCCTATTGCACCCTGCTGTGAACCAAAGATGCGGCTCGTACGAACAGCAACCTTGCGCGCGAGCCAGATTGCATCTAACCATCCCAAAGATCGCGTAACAGTTGGTAGAGGACGACAGCGCGGCTGCCACAACCGCGTATCTCGGGAGGGAAGTACATGGCGCGTAACAAGATTGCATTGATCGGTGCAGGCCAGATCGGCGGCACGCTCGCTCACCTTGCCGGCATCCGGGAGCTTGGCGAAGTCGTTCTCTTCGACGTCGTGGATGGCGTTCCCCAGGGCAAGGCGCTTGATCTCTCGCAGTCTGCGCCGGTCGAGGGCTTTGCGCCCAAATTCAAGGGTGCCAACGAGTACTCCGAAATCAAGGATGCCGACGTGGTGATCGTCACAGCCGGTGTCCCGCGCAAACCCGGCATGAGCCGCGACGACCTCATCGAGATCAACCTCAAGGTCATGGAACAGGTTGGCGCAGGCCTTCGTAAATACGCGCCCGAAGCCTTCGTCATATGCGTCACCAACCCGCTCGACGCCATGGTCTGGGCGCTCCAGAAGACCTCTGGCCTGCCCCGTAACAAGGTCGTCGGCATGGCCGGCGTTCTCGACAGCGCCCGCTTCCGCTTCTTCCTTTCGGAAGAGTTTGATGTGAGCCCTCAAGACATCCACACAATGGTCATGGGTGGCCACGGTGACACCATGGTGCCGCTGATCCGCTACTCATCTGTCGCGGGTATTCCCCTAGCGGATCTCGTCAAGATGCGATGGATCACCCAGAAGCGCCTGGATGAAATCGTTCAGCGCACCCGTGACGGCGGCGCTGAAATCGTCGGCCTGCTGAAGACCGGCTCCGCATACTACGCCCCAGCCGCGTCAGCACTCGATATGGCCGAGTCCTATCTCCACGACAAGAAGCGCGTTCTGCCCGCTGCCGCTTATCTCAACGGCGAGTACGGGGTGAAGGGCATCTATGCCGGTGTGCCGGTGATCATCAGCGCAAAGGGCGTGGAGCGCGTCATCGAGCTCGACCTGACCTCCGCCGAGAAGGATGCGCTGCTGCATTCGGTCCAAGCGGTCAAGAACCTGGTGGAAATCTGTCAGCGTATCGCCCCCAACCTCGCTGCTTCTTAAAGTTTATTTCGTTTCCGCGTCCGGAGAGTTTTTATGAATATTCACGAGTACCAGGCGAAGGATCTGCTTAAGGCCTTTGGCGCGCCTGTAGGCAATGGCGTCGTCGCTGCGACCGCTGACGAGGCGGTTGAGAAGGCGAAGGCGCTCAACGGCGATGTTCTTGTCGTTAAGGCTCAGATCCATGCCGGAGGACGCGGCAAAGGTGGTGGCGTCAAGATCGTCAAGAGCATTCAAGAGATGCACGCAGAGGCCGATCGGATGCTCGGCAAAGCCCTCGTTACGCCGCAAACTGGCCCCAAGGGCCGGATTGTTCGCAGCGTCTTTGTGGCAGAGGGAACGGATATCGACCGCGAACTCTACCTGTCTCTGCTGGTTGACCGTGCAACCGGCCGTATCGCCTTTGTTGCCTCGACCGAGGGTGGCGTGAACATCGAGGAGGTGGCGGCGGAGACACCGGAGAAGATCACGACGGTCGACGTAGACCCAGCCTCTGGCCTAAGCGGCTTCCACGGCCGCGTGATCGCCGATGCGCTAGAACTTAAGGGCGATCTCGCTAAGCAGTGCGGCAAGCTGATCAAGAAGCTCTACACGCTCTTCACGGAGAAGGACGCTAGCCTCATCGAGATCAATCCGCTGGTGGTTACTAAGGATGGTCAGCTCGAATGCCTCGACGCAAAGATGGGGTTTGAAGACAACGCCCTTTTCCGTCATCCAGATATCGAGGCGCTGCGCGACATTCACGAAGAGGACCCGGCGGAAGTCGAGGCCTCCAACTACGACCTCTCCTACGTCAAGCTCGATGGCAACATTGGCTGCATGGTCAATGGCGCGGGCCTCGCAATGGCGACCATGGACATCATTAAGTACTATGGCGCCGAGCCTGCGAACTTCCTAGACGTGGGAGGCGGTGCAACCGCTGAGAAAGTCACGGCGGCCTTCAAGCTGATCCTTTCCGATCCGAACGTGAAGGGCGTCCTTGTGAACATCTTCGGTGGCATTATGCGCTGCGATACGATTGCGGAAGGCATTATCACCGCTGCCAAGGAAACGAATATTGGTGTGCCGCTGGTCGTGCGTCTCGAAGGGACGAACGTTCAGCGTGGTAAGGAGCTCCTATCCGAGTCCGGTCTCGATATTATTCCCGCCGACGACTTGGACGATGCTGCCAAGAAGGCGGTTGCGGCCCTCGGAGCGGCCTAGTTCCAATCTCAAAGTTTGTGTCACATATCCTTCCTCAAACCGGCTTAGCTTTGCATCATGTCAGTCCTCGTCGATAAGAACACGCGCGTAATTTGCCAGGGGTTCACGGGCTCCCAAGGTACCTTCCACACTGAACAAGCCATCGCCTACGGCACCAAGATGGTTGGTGGTGTAACCCCTGGAAAGGGTGGCTCGACCCATCTCGACCTTCCCGTCTTCGATACAGTCCGTGACGCGGTTGAAGCGACCGGCGCAACCGCATCGGCAATCTACGTTCCGCCACCTTTCGCGGCCGATGCAATCCTCGAAGCCATCGATGCTGGCATCGAGCTCGCCGTGTGCATCACGGAGGGCGTTCCAGTTCTCGACATGGTCAAGGTTAAGCGCGCGCTCATCGGATCGGGCACGCGTCTGATCGGGCCGAACTGCCCGGGCATCATTACGCCTGGCGAGTGCAAGATCGGCATCATGCCGGGCCACATCCATACGCCGGGCCGCGTCGGCATCGTGTCCCGATCCGGCACACTCACCTATGAGGCCGTCGCCCAGACGACGGCCGTTGGGTTCGGACAAACCACATGCATCGGTATCGGCGGAGACCCCGTTAACGGCACAAACTTTATTGATGCGTTGTCCCTCTTCCTTGAGGACGACAAGACGGAAGCCATCATCATGATCGGCGAGATCGGCGGCAGCGCCGAGGAAGAGGCTGCGGAGTTTCTCGTTGAGGCCGGCAATAAGAAGCCAATCGTCGGTTTCGTCGCCGGCGCAACGGCCCCGCCGGGGCGTCGCATGGGTCACGCGGGTGCTGTTATTTCAGGCGGCAAGGGCGACGCTAAGAGCAAAATCGAGGCAATGCAGGATGCAGGGATCGTGGTGTCCCATTCCCCTGCGGCACTTGGAACAACGCTTGCAGGTATATTCAGTTAGGGCGCGCTGGGCGCCAAACGCTTGCCTTTATTGCCCGGCACGCCTGAGGTCCTAAAGAGGACCCTGAGGTTAGTGCCATGACACGTTACGAAGCCAGCGAGTTGTTTGCGCACACGTCTTTTCTGGACGGTGCCAACGCGACTTATCTCGCCGAGCTCTACGCACTCTATCAGGCCGACCCATCCTCGGTGTCTGAGGATTGGCGCCGCTTCTTCGCCAATCTCGGCGACGAGGCCAAAAACGTCATCGCTGACGCAGAGGGACCCTCCTGGGGCGCCTGGAACCGAGGGCCCTCCTGGAAAGACGCCGCCGCGTCTGCCACACCAGCCGTCGCACCGTCAGGCGCGCTGACGCAGGCGGAAGCCCTCGATGCCGCCCGCGACACATTGGGGGCGCGTATGCTGATCCGCGCCTACCGCACGCGTGGTCATTTGATTTCAAAACTCGATCCTCTGCGTCTGACCGAGCGCGGCGATCATCCTGAACTCGATCCGAAGACCTACGGTTTTTCGCCGTCCGACTATTCGCGGCCCATCTATATCGGCGGTGCGCTGGGATTCGAATTTGCCGATCTCGCCCAAGTTCTCGCGGTCTTGGAGAAGACCTATGCGTCCACGATCGGCTTTGAGTACATGCACATCTCGGACCCCGAGCAACGGGCTTGGCTCCAGGAGCGCATCGAGCGCACTGAGATGCAGTTCACGGAGCAGGGTAAGCGCGCAATCCTCAACAAGCTGATCGAGGCGGAGGGCGCGGAACGCTTTCTCAATGTCAAATACACGGGCACCAAGCGCTTTGGTCTTGATGGTGGCGAGTCGATGGTCCCGGCGCTCGAGCAGATCATCAAGCGCGGCGGCCAACTTGGCGTCAGAGAAATTGTTATAGGCATGCCGCACCGCGGTCGCCTGAACGTTCTTGCCAACGTGATGGCCAAGCCGTGGCGCGCCATCTTCAATGAGTTCCGTGGCGGGTCCGCACACCCGGACGATGTCGAGGGCTCGGGTGACGTGAAGTACCACCTCGGCGCCTCGTCGGATCGCGAGTTCGACGACAACCGGGTACACCTTTCGCTCACCGCCAACCCGTCACATCTTGAGTTCGTTGACCCGGTCGTTCTTGGCAAAGTCCGCGCAAAGCAGGATCAAGCCGGTGACACGGAACGCGTGAAGATCTTGCCGCTTCTGCTCCATGGCGACGCGGCCTTCGCGGGACAGGGTGTCGTCGCCGAGTGCCTCGGCTTGTCCGGGCTTAGAGGACACCGCACGGGCGGCTCGATCCACTTCATCGTGAACAATCAGATTGGCTTCACCACGGCGCCGCGCTTCTCGCGCTCCTCGCCCTATCCAAGCGATGTTGCCAAGATGATCGACGCACCGATTTTTCACGTGAATGGCGACGACCCCGAAGCGGTGGTCCACGTCACCAAAATCGCGACGGAGTTTCGTCAACGCTTCAAGAAGCCTGTCGTCATCGACATGTTCTGCTACCGTCGGCATGGCCACAACGAAGCGGATGAGCCGGCTTTTACGCAGCCATTGATGTATCAGCGTATCGCGGAGCATCCCCGTGTTGTCGAGCTTTACGCGGATCAGCTGGTCAAGGAGGGCCTCCTCTCCAAGGAAGAGATCGACGGCCTCCTGGCCAAGTTCCGCGACTTCCTGGAAGAGGAGTTCAAGGCTGGCGAGACCTACCGGCCAAACCGCGCCGACTGGCTCGATGGACGCTGGTCCGGCATTGGCTTCGCGGAAGAAGGCGCGCGGCGGGGGCTCACCGGCGTCGACCTCGATGTGTTGCGCGAAGTGGGGCACAAGCTGACGGAGATCCCGCCGACGCTGACGCCACACAAGACAATCGCACGCATTATGGCGACGCGGCGTAAGTCCATCGACGAAGGTAAAGGCATCGACTGGGCGACCGCCGAGTCGTTGGCCTTTGGCACCTTGCTTGTCGAAGGGTTCAAGATCCGCCTGTCGGGTCAAGACTCCGAACGGGGCACCTTCTCCCATCGCCACTCGGTGCTGATGGATCAGGTGAACGAGAACAAGTACACGCCGCTGAAACATCTCGGCAAAGAACAGGGTGACTTCGAGGTCATCAATACCATGCTGTCCGAAGAGGCTGTCCTCGGCTTCGAATATGGCTATAGCCTCGCCGAACCGAATGCACTTGTCTTGTGGGAAGCTCAGTTTGGGGACTTCGCCAATGGTGCGCAGGTGATCGTCGATCAGTTCATCTCTTCTGGCGAACGCAAATGGCTGCGCATGTCGGGCCTCGTGCTCCTGCTGCCCCATGGCTATGAAGGCCAGGGTCCGGAGCATTCCTCTGCGCGGCTCGAACGCTATCTGCAGCTCTGCGCTGAGGACAACTGGCAGGTCGTAAACTGCACCACGCCCGCGAACTACTTCCATGTGCTGCGTCGCCAGCTCCACCGGCAGTTCCGAAAACCCCTGGTCCTGATGACGCCGAAATCGCTGCTGCGGCACAAAAAGGTCAAATCCACCATCGAGGACTTCGGACCAGAATCGAGCTTCCATCGCCTGCTTTGGGACGACGCGGAGCGCGCAGCGGACTCCCCGATCAAGCTCGTGCCGGACGAGCAGATCCGGCGCGTCGTGCTCTGCTCGGGCAAGGCCTATTACGACCTGGAGGCAGAGCGCGAGTCACGAGGCATCAACGACGTCTATCTCTTGCGCATGGAGCAGCTTTATCCGTTCCCGGCACGCGCGCTCATCCAAGAGCTTGGCCGGTTCAAGCAGGCAGAGATCGTCTGGTGTCAGGAAGAGCCCAAGAACATGGGGGCTTGGACTTTTGTAGAACCAAATTTGTCTTGGGTCCTGGAGCATATCGGTGCGAAATCTAAGCGGCCGAGATATGCTGGACGGCCGAGTTCTGCAGCAACAGCGACAGGCTTAATGTCCAAGCATGTGAGAGAATTGAAAGCTCTGCTCAATGAGGCGCTGGGCTAAGCGGGGCAGATCCTGCATTTCGCCTCGTGCCCGCAGAGAGCGAGACCGATCAAGAAGGACGGACGTAGAGAACCATGACGACAGAAATCCGGGTTCCGACATTGGGCGAGTCCGTCGTAGAGGCGACGGTCGGACAATGGTTCAAGCAGGCCGGTGAGGCCGTTGCCGCCGACGAGCCACTGGTCGAGCTTGAGACCGACAAGGTCACCGTCGAAGTTCCAGCTCCCTCGGGTGGCGTCTTGTCGGAGATCATCGTCAAGGAAGGCGACACGGTCGAAGTCGGCGCGTTGCTGGGCGCCATCACGGAGGGAGACGGCGCGGTTGTCGCGCCTGCGCCGAAAGCCCTCGAGACGACGGCCGCTCAGCCAGCGCCACAGCCAGTAGCGACAGCGGCCGAGCCTGTGGCTCTCAAGCGTGAGCCGCATGTGCGGGCGGAGATCGCACCGACCTCCATGCCACCCTCCCCTGCGGCTCAGAAGCTTCTCGAGGAGACCGGACTGTCCGTCGATCAGGTCGCGGGCACTGGACGCCGCGGCCAAATCCTCAAAGGCGATGTCATCGCGGCAACGGCCGCGGCGGAAACGCTGCGCGAGACCCCGCGCGCGCCCAAGCCTCCGGCCACGCCGCGTGCGCCCGTAACGCCGGACGATGCGGCGCGCGAGGAGCGCGTGCGTATGACGCGGCTGCGCCAGACAATCGCCAAGCGCCTCAAGGACGCCCAAGACACCGCCGCCATGCTGACCACGTTCAACGACGTGAACATGAGTGAGATTCTGGAACTACGCAGGGAATACAAGGAAGATTTTCAGAAGCGGCACGGGGTGAAGCTCGGCTTCATGGGGTTCTTCGTGAAGGCTTGCGTGCAGGCGCTGAAAGACATTCCCGCCGTGAACGCGGAGATCGACGGCGACGACCTCGTTTACAAGAACTACTACCATGTCGGTGTTGCTGTCGGCACGGAGCGCGGTCTCGTTGTTCCCGTGATCCGCGATGCGGACCAGTTGAACCTTGCGGAGATCGAAAGCACGATTGCGGATTTCGGACAGCGAGCCCGCGAAGGCAAGCTCGGCCTCGCCGAGATGCAAGGCGGCACGTTCACGATCTCCAATGGCGGCATTTACGGGTCGATGCTTTCAACACCGATCCTCAACGCCCCACAGTCCGGCATTCTCGGCATGCACCGGATCGAAGAACGCCCGGTGGTGCGCGACGGGCAAATCGTGGCGCGGCCCATGATGTATCTCGCCCTCTCTTATGACCACCGCATCGTTGATGGCAAAGAGGCGGTGACCTTCCTCGTGAACGTCAAGGACTCGCTGGAGAACCCCGCGCGCCTGATCCTTGATCTCTAACCCACGACTTCGCAGATAGTCCCAAGAGTTCGTCCATGAGCACCCCTTACGACCTCATCGTCATCGGTACCGGCCCTGGCGGCTATGTATGCGCCATCCGCGCGGCCCAGCTTGGCATGAAGGTCGCCGTCGTCGAGAAGCGCAGCAGTCATGGCGGGACCTGCCTCAACGTGGGCTGTATCCCCTCAAAGGCGCTGCTGCATGCCTCCGAGGCCTATGCGGAAGCGGACGGTCATTTCGCTGAGATGGGAATCAAAGTGAAACCGGAGCTTGATCTTGCTGCAATGCTCGCCTTCAAAGACGAAGGCGTGAAGGGCAATGTGGACGGCATCGAGTATCTGCTGAAGAAGAACAAGATCGACGCATACAATGGACTGGGCACAATCCTAGCCCCGCACCAGGTTGAGGTGACATCCGACAAAGGCGAGAAACAGACATTAGAGGCGCAAGCAATCGTGATCGCCACGGGCTCTTCGAGCGCCAACGTGCCCGGCATCGACGTGGACGAGAAACGCATTGTCTCCTCCACCGGCGCGCTGTCGCTTCCCAAGGTTCCGAAGCGCATGGTCGTGATCGGCGGCGGCTATATCGGCCTTGAGCTCGGCTCGGTTTGGTCGCGCCTCGGCTCGGACGTGACCGTGGTCGAAATGCTGCACACGATTACGCCTGGCCTCGATGCGGAGGTCGCCAAGCAGCTGCAGCGTACGCTGAAGAAGCAGGGACTCAAGTTCAAGCTTGGCGCCAAAGTCACCAAGGTCGACACCTCGGGAAAATCCGTCACGCTCACCATCGAACCGGCGGAAGGCGGCAAGCCCGAAACGCTCGAATGCGACGTCGTGCTGGTCTCGATCGGACGCGTGCCGAACACGGAGGGGCTCGGCCTCACAAATGTCGGCGTGGAAACGCACGCGCGCGGGCGCATTGTCGTCGATCACAGCTTCCAAACCAACGTGCCAGGCATCTACGCGATTGGCGATGTCATCGCCGGTCCCATGCTCGCCCATAAGGCCGAAGAAGAAGGCGTGGCGGTTGCGGAGATTCTCGCAGGCCAATCCGGTCACGTGAACTACGATGTGATCCCGTCGGTGGTGTACACCGCCCCGGAAGTGGCTTCCGTCGGCAAAACCGAAGAACAGCTGAAGGAAGACGGCGTCACCTACAAGGTTGGTAAATTCCCCTTCACCGCCAATGGCCGCGCGAAAGTAAACCGTACCACCGAGGGCTTCGTCAAAATCCTCTCGGACGCAGTGACCGACCGCGTCCTTGGCGTACACATCATCGGTCCCGATGCTGGCACCATGATCGCGGAGGCCGCCGTGCTGATGGAGTTTGGCGGTTCGGCGGAAGACTTGGCGCGCACATGCCATGCGCACCCGACGCTGAACGAAGCCGTGAAGGAAGCCGCGCTCGCCGTCGAGAAGCGTCCCATTCACATGTAGGCTAGCGCGTAAACTCGTCAGCGCCTGTGAAAACCGAAGTCCACAGGCGGTCTGCCTCGTCTTCGTCGCTCACATCTGTAACCAGATTCCAAAGGGTCTTTATCGTTGGATTCGTCTCATCGTCCACAAGTTGACCTACCCAGGCCGTCATCGACCCACTTGGCCATAGGACGAGAAACGATACCAAATCCCCAGCGACGTAGCCCTTCAATGGCCCCGTAGTTGGCCCTCCAGCACCGCTCGTTTTGCTCGTATACCGTCCGGTGACCTCGGACCCACTGACGGCCAAGTCCATTATCGAACCGATCTGATTTGTCCAACGGCCCGAAAAGTCGAGCTGCGGGCCACCCGACGACGACATCGCCGCGGCAGCAACCAGAGCTTTTTCGTGTAGCATCGCCCAATACTCAAAATTGTATTATAAAAGCTAGACAAATAATGCTTGTATAGCAAGTGGCGGATCGGTGACCCCGTGGAAGGCACGGGACGGCCTCGTGCCTCACGCCCGTGGGTGGGCGCTTTCGTAGGCCTTCAAGAGATGCGCGCGGTCGACCTCCGTATAGCCTTGCGTGGTCGACAGGCTGGCATGGCCAAGCAGTTCTTGGATGGCGCGCAGGTCGGCGCCAGCCCCGAGGAGATGCGTCGCGAACGAATGGCGCAGCGCATGCGGTGTCGCCGTTGCCGGCAATCCCAGCGCGGCACGGGCCTTCTCAAGACGCAGCTGAATAATCCGTGGACTGAGTCTCTTGCCACGCACGCCGATGAAGAGCGGGTCGTCCGGCCCAAGCGACTTTGGGCAAAGTTCGAGATAGCGCTCCACGGCCTCGCGGGCGACCGGCAGAACCGGCACGACACGTGTCTTGTTGCCCTTGCCGGTCACGCGCAGCGTGTCGCGGCCCTTGATGGGCGCATCGCAAACCTGAAGCCCCAGCGCCTCGGAGATGCGCAAGCCCGACCCATAGAGCAACGTGAGCACGGCGCTGTCGCGGGCGAGTGTCCATTCTGGGGCGTCTGGTGCGGCAATGTCCGGGCCTTCCAGAAGCGCCGTCGCCTTCGCCTCAGGGAGCGGCTTTGGCACAGCGTGCGGCAATTTCGGCATGGAGACCGCGCGCACCGCATCGTTCTTGCCGTAGCCCCGCCGCTCGAGGAACTGGAAGAACATCCGCAACGCGCTCAAAGAACGGGAGAGACTGCGGCTTCCCACATTCTGACCGCGGCGATAGGCCAAGAACGACCGAACGTCGCGCGCGGTCAGCGACAACAACGCGGCCATATCTGGAGCGCCGCCGAAGTGTTGCCCCATGAAGAAAAGGAACTGCCCGAGATCGCGCGTATAGGCATCGACCGTATGGTCAGCGAGCCCACGCTCCGTCGTGAGATACGCAAGCCACGCCGCGACGGCGGCCGCCACATCCGGCGCCGTGCCGATCGCCGCGAGATCCTTAGCGGCAACACTTTGCGATCGCTTGGCCATCACACTCCCACAGTCTATCTCAGGCGCTACTATGGCAGGGTGAGTCGTTAAGTCCCGGCTAACCAAACCTCCAATCGCCCTGAAAGCCTTCAGATTTGGCCAAATCCGACCAGGACCAGACACTGCTTATCCCCGAGCCTGATCTGGAGACGGTCCCGGTCCTGATTCCGCTCGCCCTGCCCGCACCCTACGATTACCTCGTGCCCGAGGGGGCGACGGTCGCTCCAGGCACGTTCGTCGTGGCCCCACTCGGCCCCGTGAGATATGTGGCTGCGGTCTGGCGCCGACCGGACGGCGCGGCCTCGCCCTCGGTTCCCCGGAGCAAATTGCGCACGCTGATCGAGGTACTGGACGACGTCCCGCCGCTCCCCAGCATCTCGCTGGACTTCGCTGAATGGGTCGCGGACTACACGTTGACTCCGCCCGGCATGGTACTGCGTATGATGATGAGCGCCAGCGCGGCGTTTCAACCGCCAGCCCCACGTTATGGGGTACGGCTCGCAGGCCCGCCGCCCGAACGCATGACACCGGCCCGCACCCGCGTGCTGGAAGCGGCGGGCAATGGGCTGATCTGGGTGAAGTCGCTTCTTGCTGAAGCCGCAGGCGTCAGCCCTGGCGTGATCGACGGCCTGGTCGATGCGGGCACGCTGGCGGCGGAGCCTCTCCCAGACATGATCGCGCGCGAACTCGACCCATCGCTGCTTCGGGCCGAACTTTCGGACGAGCAGACGAGAGCCGCAGAACAACTCCTCGCGAATACCAAGAACGGCTTCACGGTCTCGCTGCTCGATGGCGTGACGGGATCGGGCAAAACGGAAGTCTATTTTGAGGCGATTGCGCAAGCGCTCGCGGCAGGCAAGCAAGCGCTGGTCATGATCCCGGAGATAGCACTCACCGCCGCCTTTCTCGCGCGCTGCGAGGAGCGCTTTGGCGCGCGCCCCGCCGAATGGCATTCGGGCCTCACCCAATCGGCACGCGGCCGCACCTGGCGTGCGGTGGCCGAAGGCAAAGCGCAGCTGGTCGTGGGCGCCCGCTCGGCCCTGTTTCTGCCGTTCCCGAACTTAGGGCTCATCGTGGTCGATGAGGAACACGACCAAGCCTACAAACAAGAAGACCGCGTCTCGTATCAAGCTCGGGACATGGCCGTGGTGCGCGGGCATCTTGGCCAGTGCCCTGTGGTTCTCAGCTCCGCGACGCCATCGATTGAGAGCTTGGTCAATGCTGATCAAGGCCGCTACCAGCACATTCTCTTGCGCGCCCGCTACAAAGCGGCCAGCCTGCCCGACCTCAACGCTATCGACATGCGCAAGTCCCCGCCTGAGCGCGGGTCCTGGCTGTCGCCCGTGCTGACCGAAGCCATGGCGGAGACGTTGGCGCGCGGGGAGCAGGCCCTGCTCTTCCTGAACCGGCGGGGCTATGCACCGCTCACGCTTTGCCGCAAATGCGGCTATCGCTTCGAATGCCCCAACTGCTCCGCCTGGATGGTGGAGCACCGCTTCCGGCACCGCCTCGAGTGCCACCATTGCGGCACGGTCGCGCCAATCCCTGAGGAATGCCCGTCTTGCGGCGCCGAAGACTCCCTCGTCGCGTGCGGGCCAGGCGTCGAGCGCATTGCGGAGGAGGTGGAAGCCCTGTTTCCGGAGGCGCGCCGCGCGATCCTGTCGAGCGATATGACGCCGCGCATCTCGGACCTGCGCGAGACCTTGCGGGAGATTGAGGACCGCGAAGTGGACATCGTCATCGGCACCCAGCTCGTAGCCAAAGGCCACCACTTTCCAGGGCTGGCCCTGGTCGGCGTGGTGGATGCCGATCTTGGCTTGGCCCAGGGTGACCCGCGTGCCGCCGAGCGCACCTTCCAGCTCATGAGCCAGGTCACGGGGCGGGCGGGCCGCGAGGCCATTGCCGGGCGCGGCCTGCTCCAGACCTATATGCCCGATCACCCAGTCATCAAATCGCTGGTGGCCGGTGACAGGGACGCCTTCTACACCCAGGAAATCGAGGCCCGCCGGGAAGCGGGCATGCCGCCCTTCGGCCGCCTCGCCTCACTGCTGATCTCAGGGACCGACCGGGCGGCCGCCGAGACCCATGCAAGAGCCATCGCCCGCGCGGCCCCGCCCGCTGCGAAAATCGAGGTTCTGGGGCCCGCCGAAGCACCGCTCGCAGTGATACGCGGGCGCTACCGCTTTCGCATCCTCGTCAAAGCCCCGCGCGAGGCGGACATCCAGGCCTATTTGCGCCTCTGGATGGCCGACATGCCAAAAACGCGCGGCTCCATCCGCCTCTCCATCGACATCGATCCGTATAATTTCCTCTGAGTGTACGGCGGAAGCGACGCCGAAGACGTCGGAATCGCGCACCCATGTTGCGCCGCCGTCACCCCTATGTTACAGCCAGCGCGGGGTGTCCAAGGAGCGGTTCAGCGGGGCCTTTTTCGGGCAATTTCCCGTTGACGCGGGGGCTCTAATCCCAGCATTTACCGAGCTGTAAGGGTGGGTCGGCAGTCGTCTGCGTCCTGCCCCAAAGGGAGAGGCTTGAGGGACTTGTCAGCTGAGGATCATAGCGTTTCGGGTGTTGCTGGCCGGTATGCCACAGCACTGTTCGAGCTTGCACTAGAAGAGAAAGCTCTCGAGAAGATCGAGACCGATCTCAACACCTTTGGGCAAGCGTTCGATGCCTCAGAAGACCTCGCCCGCCTCGTCAACAGCCCCATGTTTTCCGCCGAGGAACAAGGCCGCGCTCTTGAAGCGATCCTCGACGAAATCCAGATCGACGGCCTCACCAAGAATTTCCTGCTGCTGGTCTCCAAGAACCGCCGGCTTTTTGCCGTGCCGGGCATGATCCAGGCTTTCCGCGCCATGCTCGCCGACCATCGCGGCGAGATCAGCGCAACGGTCGAGACTGCCGCAGCGCTCAACGACACACAGGTTACAGCCTTGAAGCAGGCCCTGAAGGCCGCCCTTGGTAAGGACGTTATGCTCGAACAGCGTGTCGATCCGAGCCTTCTCGGCGGTCTCACGGTGAAGGTCGGCAGCCGCATGATCGACACCTCGCTTCGCACCAAACTCACCCGTCTCAAGCATGCCATGAAAGAGGTTGGCTAATGGATATCAAAGCCGCCGAGATCTCCGCGATTCTCAAAGACCAGATCAAGAATTTTGGGCAGGAAGCCGAAGTGGCCGAAGTCGGCCAGGTGCTCTCCGTCGGTGACGGTATCGCCCGCGTCTACGGCCTCGACAACGTTCAGGCCGGCGAGATGGTCGAGTTTGCCGACGGCACGCCGGGCATGGCTCTGAACCTCGAAATCGACAATGTCGGCATCGTTATCTTCGGCGACGACCGGAACATCTCCGAAGGCGACGTCTGCAAGCGGACCGGCAACATCGTGGAAGCCCCGGTCGGCAAGGGCCTTCTGGGCCGTGTTGTCGACGGTCTCGGCAACCCCATCGATGGCAAGGGACCCATTGAGGCCACCGAGATGCGCCGCGTGGATGTGAAGGCGCCCGGCATCATTCCGCGCCAGTCCGTGCATGAGCCCATGCAGACCGGCCTTAAGGCTGTCGACGCGCTTATCCCGGTCGGACGCGGCCAGCGCGAGCTGATCATTGGCGACCGTCAGACCGGCAAAACTGCGATCATTCTCGACACGATCCTCAATCAGAAGTCGGTCAACGATCGCGACGACGTATCCGCGCACCTCTACTGCATCTATGTGGCCGTTGGGCAGAAGCGCTCGACCGTCGCCCAGTTCGTGAAGGTCCTCGAGGAGAACGGCGCGCTGCCTTACTCCATCGTCGTCGCCGCCACAGCCTCCGACCCGGCGCCAATGCAGTTCCTCGCGCCGTTCACCGGCTGCACCATGGGTGAGTACTTCCGTGACAATGGCATGCATGCCCTCGTCAACTACGACGATCTATCCAAGCAGGCTGTTGCGTATCGCCAGATGTCGCTCCTGCTTCGCCGTCCGCCGGGACGTGAAGCCTATCCGGGTGACGTGTTCTACCTGCACTCGCGGCTGCTGGAGCGCGCGGCCAAGCTCAATGCTGACAATGGCTCGGGTTCGCTGACCGCTCTGCCGGTGATCGAAACACAGGCTAACGACGTGTCCGCTTATATCCCGACGAACGTGATCTCGATCACGGACGGCCAGATCTTCCTTGAGACCGACCTCTTCTACCAGGGCATCCGTCCGGCCGTGAACGTGGGTCTGTCGGTGTCCCGCGTGGGCTCGTCGGCGCAGATCAAGGCCATGAAGCAGGTTGCCGGTAAGATTAAGGGTGAGCTCGCCCAGTATCGTGAGATGGCGGCCTTTGCGCAGTTCGGTTCGGACCTCGATGCGACGACGCAGAAGCTGCTCAACCGCGGCGCGCGTCTGACCGAGCTTCTGAAACAACCGCAGTTCTCGCCGCTGACGGTCGAGGAGCAGGTCGTGTCCATCTATATGGGCGTGAATGGCTACCTGGACGATTTGTCAGTCGACCAGATCAGCCGCTTCGAGGAAGAGTGGCTGCGGTATATGCACACCGAGCATCAGGACCTTCTCGACACGATCCGCGACGAGAAGAAGATCTCCGATGAATCCGGCGACAAGCTCAAGACCGCGGCCGACAAGTTCTCCAAAGCCTTTGCGTGAGCTGATCCATGGCCTCGCTAAAGGAGCTTCGGAACCGTATCGCCTCGGTTAAGGCGACCCAGAAGATCACCAAGGCCATGCAGATGGTGGCCGCGGCAAAGCTTCGGCGCGCACAAACGGCCGCCGAAGCAGCGCGGCCCTATGCCGAACGCATGGAAGCCGTGCTGTCGAACCTTGCAGACGCCTTGAAGGGTCTTGAGGGTGTCGGCTCACCTTTGATGGTGGGAACGGGCAAGGACGATGTGCATCTTTTGGTCGTCTGCACATCGGAACGCGGCTTGTGCGGTGGCTTCAACTCCTCGATCGTGCGCAAGGCTCGGGAGAAGGTGTTGGAGCTGACGGGCCAGGGCAAAGAGGTCAAAATCCTCTGCGTTGGTAAGAAGGGATACGATCAGCTTCGCCGCCAGTTCGCCGCGCAGATCATCGACACGATTGAGTTTCGCGGCATCAAGCAGCTGACATTCGAACATGCCGATCAGGTTGGCCAGAGGGTCAGGTCGATGTTCGAAGCTGGCGAATTCGATGTCGCGACGCTGTTCTTCGCGGAGTTCAAGTCGGTCATTAGCCAAAAGCCGATGGCGCAACAGCTCATTCCGGCGTCGATCCCGGAAGGAACCGAAGGCGGCGTCGATCTAGACGGGGCGATCTACGAATACGAGCCCGAAGAGGCCGATATTCTTGCTGATCTACTGCCGCTCAACATTACGACTCAGATTTTCAAGGCGCTGCTCGAGAATGCGGCGTCGGAGCAAGGCGCCCGTATGAGCGCCATGGATAGCGCGACGCGCAATGCCGGCGAGATGATCGGCAAGCTGACGCTGAACTACAACCGGACCCGCCAGGCCCAGATCACCAAGGAGCTGATTGAGATCATCTCCGGTGCCGAGGCCATTTAGTCAGTCAAGGAACGGAACGATGGCAAACAAACCCGTGGTGGCAGAGACCAAGAAGCAAGAGAAGCGCATCGCCGAAGGCAAGGGCCCCAAAGGCCATATTCGCCAGGTGACCGGCGCTGTTGTCGACGTGCAGTTCGACGAGCATCTGCCGGAAATTCTGAACGCGCTCGAGACCGAAAACCAGGGCAACCGCCTCGTTCTTGAAGTAGCCCAGCACCTTGGCGAGAACACGGTGCGCACCATCGCCATGGACTCTACCGAAGGTCTCGTCCGCGGCCAGCAGGTGGTCGATACGGGCGAGCCAATCGCCGTTCCCGTGGGACCGAAGACCCTCGGCCGCATCATGAATGTAATCGGTGAGCCGGTGGATGAGCTCGGCCCTATCGAGACGACAGATAGCCGTCCGATTCACGCAGGCGCACCGACCTATGTGGACCAAGCGACGGAATCAGAGATTCTCGTTACGGGCATCAAGGTCGTGGACCTCCTCGCTCCCTACGCCAAGGGCGGCAAGATCGGCCTGTTCGGCGGCGCTGGCGTCGGCAAGACCGTGCTGATCATGGAGCTGATCAACAACGTCGCGAAGGCACACGGCGGTTATTCCGTGTTCGCGGGCGTCGGCGAGCGGACCCGTGAGGGCAACGACCTCTACCATGAGATGATCGAGTCCAAGGTGAACAAGGACCCGAAAGAGGGCTCCATCGAAGGGTCGAAATGCGCTCTCGTCTATGGCCAGATGAACGAGCCGCCCGGAGCCCGCGCCCGCGTTGCGCTGTCCGGCCTGACGGTCGCTGAGTCTTTCCGCGACGAAGGCCAAGACGTGCTGTTCTTCGTGGACAATATCTTCCGCTTTACCCAGGCCGGTTCTGAAGTGTCCGCGCTTCTTGGACGCATTCCTTCGGCCGTGGGCTACCAGCCGACCCTTGCGACGGACATGGGCGCCCTGCAAGAGCGCATCACCACCACGCAGAAGGGCTCGATTACCTCGGTGCAAGCCATTTACGTGCCGGCTGACGACTTGACCGACCCGGCGCCGGCGACCTCATTCGCTCACTTGGATGCAACCACCGTGCTGTCGCGTACCATCGCCGAGAAGGGCATCTACCCCGCCGTGGACCCGCTCGACTCCAGCTCGCGCATGCTCGATCCGCGCATCCTGGGCGAAGAGCATTACGCGGTCGCCCGTCAGGTGCAGGAGATCCTGCAGCGCTACAAGGCCCTGCAAGACATCATCGCCATTCTCGGCATGGACGAGCTGTCGGAAGAGGATAAGCTCACCGTTGCGCGCGCCCGTAAGATCGAGCGCTTCCTGTCGCAGCCGTTCCACGTGGCCGAAGTCTTCACTGGCTCGCCGGGCGTGCTCGTCGACATCAAAGACACGATCTCGGGCTTCAAGGGGCTGTGCGACGGTGACTACGATCACCTCCCCGAGGCGGCGTTCTATATGGTCGGCACAATTGAAGAAGCCGTTGCCAAAGCCGAGAAGCTTGCAGCCGAGGCCGCTTAATGCCCGATGCGTTTAAATTCGAGCTGGTATCGCCAGAGAGATTGTTGTTCTCAGGCGATGTCGAGCAAGTACTGGTGCCAGGAGCCGAGGGTGACTTGACCATCATGGCCAAGCACGCGCCGCTCATTGCGACACTGCGCCCCGGGTTGCTTGAGATCGACCTCGCGGACGGCAAGCGCCAGCGCTTCTTTGCGCGGGGTGGATTTGCCGAGGTGATCCCCGCCGGCCTGACCATTTTGGCGGAACGAGCTGTCGATCTCGATGAGCTCGATCCCGAACACCTCTTGCAAGAGATCACCAATGCCGAGGAAGACGTCGCTGATCTCGCTGGCGAGGCCAAGGACCGGGCTCAGATGACGCTGGAACATCTCCGGCAGGTGCAGTCGGCACTTCAGGCCTAAGGCCGACTAAGAAACCGATTTTCAAGGGAGGCCCAGCGCCTCCCTTTTTTGTGGCCGCCTTGCTGTTGACCATCTTGTTCTCGGCAACTTGGGCTCCGTCGTGACGAGGCCTCCTATTTCACGACAAGGTGCGAAAACGCGTCGACGACGGACGCATAGACTGCGCGTTTGAAAGGCACAACGAGAGCCGGCAACTCCGCCATCGGCAACCAACGCCAAGCGTCGAACTCAGCCTTGTGGTTAGGGCGCGGCTTCAAATCAATGTCGCTCTCCGAGCCCTCAAAACGCGCTGCGAACCACATCTGTTTCTGCCCCCGATACTTGCCCTTCCAAGCCACGCCAATGAGATGCTGCGGCAGGTCGTAGGTCAGCCAATCCTCGGTTCGCGCGAGAAATGTCGCCTTGCGAACGCCGGTTTCTTCCCATAGCTCTCGGCGCGCTGCGTCCTCAGGTTCCTCTCCCTTGTCGATCCCACCTTGGGGCATCTGCCACCACGTCCCGTGTCCTTCGGATCCGCCCTCTTTGCGGTCTGGGCGCCGCCCGACAAAGACGTTCCCATCGGCGTCGAGAAGCATGACACCCGCACACGGGCGGTAAGGGAGGCTATCGGGCTTTGTCATGGCTTTGGCAGGATCCGATGGAGATTGAGAGAACGAGAGAGCACTGAACACTGACTGGCGTGCTCGGCTGTGGCGCGGCAGGCTGTCGTCAACTTTGCTGGCGCGTCAGCACGGCGGCACTCACGGGCACGAGCACAAGGCCTTTGCCCTCCAAAGAGCCAGCCCAATCAGCGATGCGCTTGACGGTGCCGGGCGCAGCCTTGGCGACGCCAATGGCCGCCCCGTTCTCCTTCGCTGCCGCTTCGAGCTTCGCGAGTTGGCGATCCATGCGCCCATCATCAAGCTGAACATCCGCGACGTCGTAATCCAGTTGCAGCGCGGTCGCCACTCTGTCCGTCACAGCGGCATCTGCACTGCCATCGGAGAGGTAAAGGAGGCCCCGGCGCTTCAGTTCTTCGAAGACGGGTGCAACCGATCCGAGATCGGCCTTGAATTTTGCGCCCATGTAGTTCGTCACGCCCATATAACCTGAGTAGCGCGACATCGCCCATTGAAGGCGCTTGATGTTGTCTTTTGGGGGGAGTGTGGTCAGCAGAGCGTGGGGGCCGGGATCTTTCGTTGGGTAGTTGTCGGGCTCCAGGGGGATCGCGAGAAAGACCTCGTGCCCAGCCTTGCGAGCCTCTGTCACTCGCTCCTGGAGGCCGCGCCCGTAGGCGCCGAAAGCGACACTCACCGGAGGCGGCAGGCCTTTGATGATGTCCCCGTCCGAAGCCCCTGGCACGCCAAGTCCGTTCAAGAGGACAGCGACCCTTGGCGGCCCACCTTGTGCCGCACCATAGTCCGACGGTCGGGCATAGACCTCCGCAGGCCGGCTTCCATCAGCTGCGACCTTGGGCAGAGGTCCATAAGGTGACTCTTCTACAACCGCCGCGACCGGCGCTTCGGCCAGCGGATCGTCGGTAGACTGATCAATGCCCGGAACCAAGTTCGCAAGAGAGACCGTGCTGGCGCGCGGATCGCTCACAGGCGCATCGGCGACGGTGGTCTCCTCGTCCTCAAGCGCACCACTCTGTCCAGGAAAGGCAGGCGCCGGCGGCACAGTCACGGGCGGCGCGGCAGGAGCCATGGGTGCGGTATTTGCACCTTGTCCAGGCGGAGCCATGGGCGGTGGCCCTGGTGGCCGTGGCGCTGCGGGCAGGCGCGGCGCCGTCACCGAAAAACCGGGCGGCGGCATGATGCCGCCAGGGGCCGCACCGGCAGGCGGTGCGGCGGGCGCTGCATCGATCTGAACGACCTCCGCCGGCTCAGGCCCAGACAGAAAGATCAGCGCGATAACGCCAATCACCAAACCCCAAAATACAATCCCCGACGCGACAGCTAGGGCCTTCATCCTTTGGCCTTCATGTTGTCGTCCTCCCCACTTCCAGACCCGACCGTCTGGTCACCGCCCTTGTGCCAAGCTTAGGTCACCAAAGGTAGTACACCAGACATCAGCCGGCCAAGTCCGCCGAACGCTTCCCCCACGGATTACGTTCTTGCGGACCTATCGTCTAGTTTGCCGCCTCTGGTTGGTTTGCGGCCTCAGCCTCGGCCTTTTGCTTTAGTTCCGTCTCGACAGACTTGGTGCCACGTAGGAGCTCGAGTGCAAAATTGAGCTGGGTGTCTTTCGTCTTGTCTTCGGGAATCCAGGACGAGCTGCCGGATTTCTCCTTCTTGCCATCCTCGGTGCCTTCGTTCTTGAGGTGACCGCGCAGATTGGCCTCGCCACGCGTACCAATCAGTTCCTCTCTTTTCTTAACGTCTTCGGGAAGCTCCTCCTCGACCACCTTGTCGGGCGTAATGCCGGTGGCCTGAATGGAAACCCCTTCCGGCGTGTAGTAGCGCGCCGTGGTGAGACGCAACGCACCCTTTGTCGATCCGAGCGGGATAATTGTCTGCACCGAGCCCTTGCCGAAGGACTGCGTACCGATAACGGTCGCACGCTTAAGATCCTTCAGCGCACCGGCAACGATTTCCGAAGCAGATGCCGAGCCACCATTGATCAGCACAACAAGATCCTGGCCGTCGGTGATGTCACCCTTTCGCGCGAATTCCTTCTGAACATCTTCCTTGTTGCGGCCGCGGGTCGAGACGATTGCACCCTCATCGAGGAACGCATCGGACACCGCAATCGCCTGATCAAGTAAGCCGCCCGGGTTGTTGCGGAGATCGATGATGTAGCCCTTCAGGTCCGATCCCAATTCCGTCTTTAGTTCGTTGACGGCTTTGACGAGCTTTTCGGTCGTCTGCTCGTTAAAGGTTGTGATCCGGATGTAGCCGACATCATCGCCCTCGGCGTTGTACTTCACCGGGTTTATCTCAATAAGCCCGCGGTTGAAGGTGAACTTCATCGGCTCATCCTCACCCTCGCGAATAATCATGAGGGTGATGGGAGATCCGATCTCGCCGCGCATTTTCTCGACAGCCTTCTGGAGCGTCATGCCCAGAACTTCGTCGTCGTCGATCCGTGTGATCAGATCGCCGCTCCGGATTTTGGCTTTATCAGCGGGCGTATCCGCGATTGGTGCGACAACCTTAACGAGGCCCTTTTCCATCGTGACCTCGATCCCGAGACCGCCGAATTTGCCCTTCGTCTGGACCCGCATATCCTCGTGACCGTCAGGCGTCAGATAGGCGGAGTGTGGGTCAAGTGCTGCAAGCATTCCGTCAATAGCGGACTTTATGAGCTCCTTATTCTCCGGTTCCTCTACGTAGCCCTGGCGGACTCGCTCCAGAACCTCGCCAAACAAATTGAGCTGATCATAAATCTCCGAATTCGCGGCCTCGGCCGAAGGGCTTCGCGCTAGGCTCACCACAGTCGAGCTAGCGGCAATAACCGCAACCACCAAGAGCGCCCAGAGGGCATATTCGGACTTCCGCATCATCCTTGCACCTTCCCAGATGCCTCGGTCCACCATGGACCGGGGTCTATTGGCCTTCCGTCCTTCCTAAACTCAACATAGAGGACGGGGCGTGAATTCTGGCCACCGCGATTACTCGACGCCGTAGCATTGCCCATGACAGCGATCGGCTCGCCAGCAAGAACGAACTGGCCGAGGCTAACGTCAATGCGGCTCATCCCCGCGAGCAAAATATGATAGCCCCCGCCAGCATTGATGATCAAGAGTTGGCCATAGGACCGGAAGGGGCCTGAGTAGACCACCCAACCATCCGCAGGGGCCGTAACCCGGGCCTCCGAGCGGGTCTGCAAAGAGACCCCTTGGAGCGCGCTGCCCGTAGCGTCCTTGTCGCCGAACTGGCCGGTCTGACGCCCTTGGGCCGGTAACCGAAGGCTTCCCTTGATTTCGTCGAATGGGCGCGCCGGCGTCATCCGATTGGGGTTCGCGAAAGCGACCTTCTTCGGGTCCGGCTTGAGCTCAACGACCCGCTCATTGGCCGGCGTGGCCATCACTTCCTGTTTCAGGCGTTCTCTGAGCGCCTTCTCGGCCTCGACTTCGGCGTCATATTGAGCGACTTCAGCCTTCGCGATCTTCTTGTCGAGCTTCTCGACCAAGTCGCTCAGGCTATCGACCTCGGAGGCCAGCGTCTGAGCCGATTGAGTCAGCGCGGCGAGCTCCTTTTTGTCCTGTGCTTCCCTGGATTTCTTTGTCGCGATCAACTCGTCCAGGCGCGCCTGTTCAGCGGATAGGTGATCCGCCTCACGCCGCTGAGCGTCCCGCTCGGTGCGGACCCGCTCCTCAATCGCGGATAGGTCTTGCAAACTTTCAGTCAGGCTGTCGGCCTGATACTTGAGTTCGGGATAGACCTCCGCGAGCAGCATGGCGCCCCGCACAACCTTCAGCGCGTCATCGCGTCTTGTGACTATCGCCGGAGGCGGCGTCCGTCCAATCCTCTGCATCGCGCTCAACATAGTCACAATCGCGGCCTTCCGCTCATCGATCGAGGTCTGCATGACGTTCACTTGCGCGGTCAGTTCCGCAAGCTCGCTTTCGGTTTCGGAGAGCTTCGCTTCACTCTCCTGAACCCGTTTGCCGGCCTCGATGAGCTCGGTTCTAAGCCTTGCCCTTTCTGCCGCCAGAGCCGCTAGGTCCTTGGTGAGACCCTCTGCCCTGCCCCGGCTGGATTTCAACTCCTGTTCGGTCTCCTCGAGACGCTTTTTAGCTTCGTCCCGCGAGAGATCGTCTTGGCCGTGGACGCCGCTTACCGGCACCACAAAAAACGCCCCAATGAGCAGGGCGGCGCGAATGTTCCGAGTAGTGAAAATCGATCGCTCGTTGTGCGCCATGCGTTCTGGCCGTTCAGTCGATGGCACCGGAGGGAAAAGGCAGAATCAAGGCAAATGGCTTAAGAATCCTTAACCTTCTCCCCTCAGGCCCGGTGATAGGGGTGCCCCGCCAGGATTGTCATTGCCCGGTAGAGTTGCTCGGTGAGCACAATACGCGCAAGCCCATGAGGCAACGTCATTGGCCCGAAGGACAGCGATATGTCAGCGTGCTCGAGAACCGCTTGTCCAAGCCCATCGGGTCCGCCAAGCGCGAAAGCAACGCCCGGTGCCCCCGCATCGTCGCGCCATGCCGAAAGAGCACTCGAGAATGCCTCGCTGGAGTACGTCTTGCCCTTTGGGTCCAGACACACAACGACGAAGTCCTTGGGAAGTTTCGCCAATAGCGCCTCGGCTTCGGTGGATCGGCGGACCGCCTCTGTCTGGGCGCGTGATTCGGCCAGCTCAACAGATGAGAGCGGCGACAAACCCAGACTGCGGCCAAGCGCTTCGGCCCGGCCGAGATAATGGGTCCAGAGCTGCCGCTCCGGTCCCTGCTTGAGCTTACCAACCGCGGCGATAACCAGCCGCATAGTCAATCCCCGCCGCAGCCGGTTGCGGCAGTTTGACGATCAGACGACCAATCGCTCCACGGGCCGATCCGCGGACCACATCTTCTCGAGGTTGTAGAACTCACGAACCTCAGGCCGAAAGAGATGAACAATGACCTCGCCCGCATCGATCAGCACCCAGTCTCCCTGGGGCAGTCCTTCGACGCGCGCACGGCCATAGCCTTCGTCTTTGAGCGCTTTGATGAGATGGTCGGCTACGGCGCCGACATGCCGCTGCGAACGACCCGAGGCAACAACCATGTAGTCGCCAATCGAAGTCTTTCCATCCAAATCGATGACCGAGATGTCTTCGGCTTTGGCGCCGTCGAGCGTGTCAGTCACGACCTTGAGCAGTCTTCCCGGCTCCGCGCTGAATGTCGCGAGCCCGGATGGAGGCGTACCATGTACAGTACCCTCGCTAGGTGAGCGCATGTTTGCGTGGGTTTCCTTCTGCCATTGCTCCTGGAAGTGGCTTCAAGACTAGGTCCCTTTGCACAACGCTCGGGGCTTCTTCAACAACCGCCACTTCACCCCCTCACAATAAACTGCCGGCTAGCCAAGTTTCAATAGATAGTAGGGGCCGGTTCTTCTTGCTCTTGATCTAGTAATTTAGTCTGATTCCAAGACATTTTCGCGAAGGGCCGTCGAGGAAAGCCCCGAGAGCCGGTGGGTCAGGATCGTCCAGGCGGGGGGCTCTAACGTGGCCAGCCCTAGCGCATCTGTCGCGTCGACATAGGCATCAGCAAAGCGATGGGCCGCTTTGCCCGCCCGTGCTTTGAGCCGATAGCCGGGCCGGTCCAAGACCGCGACGGGCACCAATTGGAAGATCTCCGGCCACGCCTTCCAACGATGAACCGTTGCGAGATTGTCGGCACCCATCAGCCAGACAAAGTGCACACCCGGGTAGCGCTCGACGAGCGCGGCGAGCAGATCGGCTGTGTAAGGCGATCCGGTTCCGCCATCAAAGCCTGTCACAACGATACGCGGATGATCCGCAAGGGCGCGTGCCTTACGAACCCGCGCTGCAACAGACGGCAGACGCTCATTGTCCTTCAGAGGATTGCCCGCGGTCACCAGCCACCACACTTGATCGAGACCAAGCCGCTTCAGCGCGGCGAGGCTGATATCTCGGTGCGCGTCGTGGGCCGGGTTGAAAGAGCCGCCCAGCAGACCGATCCGCATGCCGGGCAACGCCAAGAGCGCACGCATCTCGCTCAACACACGCGTCTCGCTCAAGGCCGTGTCTGGCCCTGGCCGCGGACCACGTATTTGAACGTCGTCAGTTGCTCGACGCCAACCGGACCGCGCGCGTGGAACCGGCCCGTCGCAATGCCAATCTCTGCGCCCATCCCGAATTCGCCGCCATCGGCGAATTGGGTCGAGGCGTTATGCAACACAATCGCACTGTCCACCTGGGTCAAGAACGTAGCGACGGCCGCATCGTTGTCGGACACGATCGCATCGGTGTGATGCGAGCTGTGCTCCGCGATATGGGCGACAGCGTCATCAAGATCGTCGACGACACGCACCGCGATAATCGGTGCCAAGTACTCTGTGTCCCAGTCCTCATCGGTCGCCGTCTTAACCCGACTGTCCGTATGCTGTGTATCGGGATCACCGCGCACTTCGCAACCCGCCTCGATCAGCGCATCGACGATCGGAGTGAGATGCGTATCGACTGCCGCACGCGAGACAAGCAACGTCTCCGCAGCGCCGCAAATGCCTGTCCGGCGCATCTTAGCGTTGACAACAATGTCACGCGCCATATCGAGCGGCGCGGTTTCATCCACATAGACGTGGCAATTGCCCTCAAGATGCGCGAACACCGGCACGCGCGCTTCGGTCTGAACGCGCTCAACAAGGCTCCTACCGCCGCGCGGCACAATCACGTCGATCGCGCCATCGAGTCCACCCAAAATAAAGCCCACTGCCTGCCGGTCTACCGAGGGCACGAGCTGGATCGCTTCGCCTGGAAGACCCGCTGACTTGATTGCCTCGGTTAAATGATTTGCGATCACGAGAGAGGTCAGAAAACTGTCGGAGCCGGAGCGCAAGATCACAGCATTGCCAGACTTGAGGCAGAGCGCGGAGGCATCCGCTGTCACATTGGGACGGCTCTCGTAGATCATCCCGATCACGCCGAGCGGTACGCGCACCCTGGCTATTTCAAGCCCGTTTGGCCGAGTCCAAGACGTGATGATCTGACCGACTGGGTCGGGCTGTGCTGCAACCTCGCGCAGTCCTTTTGACATCGCAGCAACGCGGTCTTTGTCCAGCTTCAACCGATCGAGGAACGCGGCATCGCGCCCATTCTTCTCCGCTGCCTGTAAGTCCTTTGCATTGGCTTCAAGGATTTTCTCTGTTCCCGCCTCAAGCGCGGTGGCCATGGCCTCCAATGCCGCATTCTTCTGCTCTGTAGACGCGACGGCGAGCTCGGCCGCTGCCGCGCGGGCGAGGCGCCCCATATAGAGCATCATCGGCTCTAGACTGATGGCGGGGTCTTGGGCGGGAAGTGACACGGCGGCGTCCTTTCGTTTCCTCTAAAGAATTGTGGTCTACGAGCCCTTCTTTCTGAGGCTCATATCGTCGCGGTGGATCAACTCCGGACGGCCAAGATACCCGAGTATCTCCGCGATTTCACTGCTCTTGCGCCCGATGATCGCGCCCGCATCCGCATGACCATAGGCTATCAGCCCCCGGCCGATTTCGGTTCCATCAGGTCCAAGTATCGCAACAGCATCGCCCCGCTCGAAGCGACCGGCAAGGTTCGTGACGCCCGCAGGCAGCAAACTCTTGCCAGTTCCAAGCGCCTTTGCTGCGCCGTGATCGACAACAACGCTCCCGCGCGGTTCGAGCGTCCCGCCGATCCAGCGCTTCCGTGCCGTCACTGGGTCCGAATGAGCCAGGAACCAAGTGCAGACGCCCGTCGTCGCAAGCGCCGTCAGCGGGTTCAGCAATTTGCCGCTTGCGATGACCATATTGGTGCCCGCGCTCACGGCAATCTTGGCGGCCTCAATCTTGGTGACCATCCCGCCACGCGAGAGTTCGGAGCCGACATCACCGGCCATCGCCTCGATCTCAGTGGTGATTTCCGTAACCTCGTCGAGGCGCACCGCATCCGAGGTCGAGCCGGGCGGCGCGGTGTAAAACCCGTCGACATCGGACAAAAGCACCAGACAGTCTGCGCTCATCATGGAAGCAACGCGCGCGGCAAGGCGATCGTTGTCTCCATAGCGAATCTCGGTCGTGGCAACGGTGTCATTCTCGTTGACCACCGGTACCGCCCCGTATTTGAGCAAGGTTGAAATCGTGCTCCGGGCATTGAGATATCGCCGCCTCTCTTCCGTGTCGCCCAACGTCACGAGCACTTGCGCGGCCGCAAGGTCCCGCGCCCGAAATGCTGTCTCATACGCATGAGCCAAATGCACCTGGCCGACCGCCGCGGACGCTTGGCTGTCCTCGAGTTTCAGCGGCCCTTTGGGCAGACCCAATACGTTTCGCCCGAGCCCAATCGCGCCTGAGGACACAAGGATGACTTCCTTGCCCGCGCTGCGAAGCGCGGCAATGTCATCGCACAGTGCATCGAGCCATGCCGACCGCAAAACGCCCGCTTCGTTGTCAACGAGGAGCGCCGACCCAATCTTGACGACGATGCGACGCGCGTCTGTCCATTCGGATCTCACAGATTCGGATCTCATGGCCGCCACCCCTGATCGTTTCGCGGCATTGCGTCCCGAACTTCGGCCTCGCGCATCGCTTCGACCGAGCGCGCCAAGGCGGCCAGCACCTCTGGAACCCCTTTCCCGGTTGCGGCGGAAACGAGGAGCGGGGCGGCACCCGTCGCATCTTCTAGCGCTTGTGCTTTCCCGCGCAATTCGTCGGCGCCCACCGCGTCGATCTTCGATAGGGCCAGAACTTCCGGCTTCTCTTCGAGCCCAGCGCCATAGGATTTCATCTCGGAACGGACGATCTCGTAAGCCTCAACAGGGTCTTCCTCTGTCGCGTCCACCAAATGCAATAGGACAGCCGTGCGTTCCACATGGCCGAGAAACCGGTCGCCAATCCCAGCGCCTTCGTGGGCACCCTCGATGAGACCGGGAATATCCGCCAGCACAAAATCCAGCCCGCCGAACCGCACGACGCCGAGATTGGGGTGAAGCGTTGTGAACGGATAGTCGGCGATTTTGGGCTTCGCGCGACTGACCGTCGAGAGGAATGTCGACTTGCCCGCATTCGGGAGACCGACGATGCCCGCATCACCAATGAGCTTAAGGCGCAGCCAGATATACATCTCCTCGCCAGGCTGGCCAGGATTAGCGCGGCGCGGTGCCTGGTTGGTCGACGTCTTGAAATGCGCATTGCCGAAGCCGCCATTACCGCCTTGGAGCAGAACCAGGCGCGTCCCCGGCTCTGTCATGTCGGCGATCAAGACGTCTCCGTCTGCATCGAGAATTTGCGTTCCCGGCGGGACCTTCAGGACAACATCGGCTCCCTTGGCGCCGGTCCGGTTGGATCCCATGCCGTTGCCGCCCTTCTTCGCCTTGAAGTGCTGCTGGTAGCGAAAGTCGAGGAGCGTGTTCAGATTGGCAACGCACTCGATAACCACATCACCGCCACGACCGCCATCGCCGCCATTGGGGCCGCCATACTCGACATACTTCTCCCGCCGGAAGCTCACGCATCCGTTGCCGCCATCGCCAGAGCGGACAAAGACCTTTGCGGAATCGAGAAACTGCATGGGAAGGGATTAGCACCAGGGCTGTCGTCTTGCACGCATAGCCAGATAACGTGGTTTGCGTGCTGTTCCATTGATCGGGTCGCTATGGATGCCGCAGCGCGGCGGCCGCCCGTCCCCGGTCGAGCCGGTACGTCAGGCAGTGGACGGGCTCCCCGCGCGCCACGCAATCGCGCATCTCTCCGCCCTCGGGCGCAAAGCCAAGCTTGTCCAGCACACGCTGCGAGCTAGGGTTATCCTGGAAATGACCGGCTCGGACGAATTCAAAGCCATGAGCGTCGAAGGCATGGGCGACGACCGCCCGCACAGCCTCCGTCGCGAATCCCGCACCCCAATAAGGCTTGCCGATCCAATAGCCGAGCTCTGCATGTTCGGCATCCATGGGCATATAGCCAGAGCACCCGATCAGCGTCCGATCACGGGTGACGGCGAAAACGACACCCTCCTCACCTTGACCGACGCGGTCGACCCACGCTCGGGCCGCCGTCTCGCTATAGGGGTGCGGAATCATACCGGTCATGCGCGCAACATCGAAGTCGCCCGCAAGCAGGCTCATCGGACGCACATCGTTATGATCGAGCGGCCGCAAACTCAGCCGTCGCGTTCTGATCTGCATGGTTTGGCCAGCGTCCATAAGCAAACGCGCCCGCAAAGTGACGGGCGCGCGCAGAATTCACAAAAACTTGGAAGCGATCGTGCCCTATGAGGCGGCGTCCGGCTTCACCGAGACGTAGGTGCGGCCCTTGGCCTTGGTCGCGAATTCAACGACGCCATCGACAAGCGCAAACAGCGTGTGATCCTTGCCAATGCCAACACCCTCGCCGTTGTGCCAACGCGTGCCCCGCTGACGCAGGATGATGTTACCGGCAATGACCTTCTGGCCGCCCGACTTCTTGACGCCTAGGCGCCGTCCAGCTGAATCGCGGCCGTTGCGTGAGGAGCCGCCTGCCTTCTTATGTGCCATGGTGGTGTTCCTTTAGGTCTTTTTGGCCGGGGCCTTCTTGGCCGGAGCCTTCTTCGCCGCGGTCTTCTTAGCCGGAGCCTTCTTGGCCGGAGCCTTCTTAGCAGCCGCCTTCTTGGCTGGCGCAGCCTCGTCAGCCGCTTTCTTGGCCGGTGCCTTCTTGGCGGCGGCCTTCTTTGCTGGTGCTGCCTCTTTGGCTGCGGTCTTCTTCGCAGGCGCCTTCTTTGCGGGCGCGGCCTCGGCCTTTTCAGCAGTCTTTTCTGCTGCAGGCTTTGTCGGCGCGGCCTTGGCCGGAGCGGCCTTGGCCGGAGCGGCCTTGGCCGGAGCGGTCTTTGTCTCGCTCTCCACCTTCGTCGAGGCCTTCTTCGCAGCAGCCTTGGAGGGCTTCTTGCCGTCCGTAAGGATCTCGGTGATGCGCAGGGCCGTCAGCTCCTGACGATGGCCCTTTGTCCGGCGATAGCCCTGGCGCCGCTTCTTCTTGAAGACAATAATCTTGTCGCCGCGCTTCTGCTCAACAACCTCAGCAGCCACCATGGCGCCAGAGACCGTTGGGCTGCCGGTGGTCGCGGCACCCTCGCCGCCCAGCAGCAAAACTTCGGAGAGCTCGACAATGTCACCCGGATTCCCGGCGATCTTCTCGATCTCGATAATGTCGTTCGGCGACACGCGATACTGCTTGCCACCCGTGCGAATGACCGCGAACATGATTCTATTCC
Organism: Pseudomonadota bacterium; assembly: GCA_039177935.1. Taxonomy (GTDB): domain Bacteria; phylum Pseudomonadota; class Alphaproteobacteria; order Rhizobiales; family Methyloligellaceae; genus Methyloceanibacter. Next base: position 43,229 of record JBCDFN010000019.1, read on the forward strand.
GTCTCTTGGAGCTACTCTTTGGGCTTGATTTGCCAGCTTTTTTCTCTGCCAGCACGCCACAAAAGGAGCGGTAAGCAGCGCAATATAGTGGGCCGTCTCAAGAAGTCAATTCCCAGAAAGCGCCAAAAACCACGCCTTTCGAGCGCGTTTGGGGCACAAGGACTGACGGCGACGGCGTCCCCTGGGTTCCGTGGGCCCCTACCGCTTGCGGTGCGCGGCGCGAGAAGCTACATCAGCCCGCTTGGAGAGGTGCCGGAGTGGTCGAACGGGGCGGTCTCGAAAACCGTTGAGCGCGTGAGCGTTCCGAGGGTTCGAATCCCTCTCTCTCCGCCAAAAGCCATAAGGGAAGCCGCCGCCCTGGAAACCACTTGACCAGCGCCCACGTGAAGAGCCTTGTGCGACACTGCGCGATGTTGGCGGGATGGTATATGAGCACCCCTCAAGATTGGAAAGACAATGACAAAACAAAAAGCCGTCGTCGTTAGGGCCCCGGGCGGGCTGGACAAGATTGAGGTTCGGGATATCCCAGACCCAGGTCAGCCAGGACCAGGGCAGATTCGCGTTGCAGTGCATGCGAGTTCGCTCAACTTCCACGACTTGCTGGTAGCCAAAGGCGGGATCCCGGCGGAAGATGGCCGCATTCTAATGGCGGACGCCAGCGGCACCGTTGAGGCCCTGGGCGACGGCGTGACGGAGTTTGAGGTCGGCGACAACGTTGTCTCGACCTTCTTTCCGCAATGGCTGGACGGCCTGCCCTTTGATGAAGTGGGCAATTTTCGCGGCACACCGGGCGATGGCATCGACGGCTATGCCACAACGCATGTCGTTCGGGCCGAGACGGATTTCACCCTGGCGCCACAGGGCTGGACTCACGCCGAGGCGGCGACGATTACGACAGCCGGCCTGACCGCTTGGCGCGCCCTCATCACCGATGGAGGGCTCAAGGCAGGCGCCAGCGTTTTGGTCTTGGGCACCGGCGGCGTCTCAATCGCGGCTTTGCAGATCGCCAAGGCGATGGGCGCCTCGGTTATCGCTACGTCGTCCTCTGACGAGAAACTTGCACGTCTTCGCGAGCTCGGCGCGGACCACACGATAAATTACCGGGAAAACCCTGAATGGGGCCGCGAGGTTCTATCGATCACCGGTGGCCATGGCGTCGATCACGTCATTGAAGTCGGTGGCCCAGGCACGCTGGCGCAGTCCATCAAGGCTGTGCGGGTGGGCGGACATATCGCCCTGATCGGCATCCTCACGGGCCGCCAGGGCGATGTCCCCACCATGACGCTCATGGCCAAGCAAGCGCGGCTGCAGGGCCTAATCGTTGGTACTCGCCGCGAGCAGCAAGATTATATTGCCGCCTTGGAGCAGACCGGCATCCGCCCGGTCATCGATCGCAGCTTCCCGCTGGAAGAGCTGGCCGATGCATTTCGTTTCCAGGAAAGCGGCGGGCACTTCGGGAAGATCGCGATCGAGTGGTAAGGGCTCCGGGCTCCAACCGTCAGCGTTTGAGCTTTCAAGGCCGCTTTGTGTCATAAACGGCAGGTACTGTATGACGGTATGAGGCTTCCTATCTGGCTTGGGCCAGCAGTCACCCTTTTGAGTGGAGAACATCGAGCATGAGCAAAGTTCTTTCGGCCTGGATCGCTGCCGCCTGTCTTTCGCTGGCGCTGGCACTCACCTCCGGCGCGGCAAGCGCGGAACCGAAACTAATTTGGGAAACAGAGGGATTTTCTGGCCCTGAGTCCGTGGTGCTCGATGACGGCACTGACGTGCTCTACCTCTCCAACGTCAACGGCAACCCCACCGAAGCCAATGGCAACGGCTATATCTCCAAGCTGTCGCGCGATGGCAAGGTCCTGGACAAGGAGTGGGTGAGCGGCCTCAACGCCCCCAAAGGGCTTGGCCTGCGCGATGGCACGCTCTATGCAGCTGACATCAATCAGGTCGCGGAGATCGATGTTAAGACCGGCAAGGTTGTCAAAACCCATGAGGCACCTGGGGCGACCTTCTTGAACGACGTGGCCGTGCACGAGGATGGCCGCGTCTTCATTTCGGACATGCTCGACAATCAGATTTGGGTACTCGAAGACGGCAAGCTGTCTCTTTGGCTCGACAGCACCGCGCTGGACCATCCAAACGGCCTCTTAGCTGAAAAGGACCGCCTGGTGGTCGCCACTTGGGGCGTGCCCAAGGAGGATTTCTCCACCGATGTGCCTGGATCCTTGCTGGCTGTCGACCTCGCCACAAAGAAGATTGAGAAGCTTGGCGACAAGCCGATCGGCAATCTGGATGGCATTGAGCCCGATGGAAAAGGCAGCTACCTCGTGACCGACTGGTTCAACGGCGGTTTGTTTCGAATTGCGCCGGATGGCAACGCTACGAAGCTGCTGGACTTGAACAAGGGTAGCGCCGACCTGACGGTCATCGATGATGGCAAGTTGGCCATCATCCCGATGATGCTCGACAACAAGGTTCTCGCGTACGAGCTTCAGTAGACCCGGGCTAAAGCTGCGTCTTAGGCCATAATCTGGGCGAACAGGCGGTCCCCAAGGAGGATGGCCTGTTCGCCGTCTAGTCGCATTGATGTGCGCTCGCCGGCGCTCAGTTTCGTCGGTCTGCGTATCCGGCAGGAAGCTCATCTGGCGGGCAGGTGATGATGTCGTCCCGATTGGGGCCGACGTCTTCCAGGAAAGTAATCTCCGCGAACGTGTTTTCGGCGATGTGCATCGGCCAGGTGGGCCCTTTTTCTCGTAGCTTGAGCATCTCGTCGTTGTGTTCATCCTCGTGACAGACTGTCAGCTTGGGATTGTCGACGATCCATTGAGGCATCAAAAAGTATGAGTGCAACCAACGGTCCTTGATGTTGACAACCATCGCAACGACGTTGCCGACGGGCTCGACCCAGTTAACCCGAATAAGGTCGTTACCTATGTTGGCCAAGTGGTATTTCCGATCCGTCACCCAGCGACCGGCGACGTCACCACTGAAAATCCGATAATGGCCTTCGGTCTCGCTCTTGAAGTAGTACTCGTACTGCTAACCGTTCTCGTAGGTGTAGATAATGTGTTTTCCGAGAATGATGCTGAAATCCTGATCTGGAAACGCCATTGATAATCCTCCACTGGTCACAACAAAGAGGTACGAAGGAAATCTGTAGGCGGATCATATGTCAAAGCGATGTAACTTGTAACGCGCACCGAATAGACCCGGTGGCAACCCCGTTTCGGGGGTGCGCGGTTCGCATTGCTTCGTCGAAGACTCGCGTTCGATTTCATCTAGGCATGAAGTCCACAACCGGCTAGCACGAGGTTATGGCCCCGCCCCCTCTCCTCCTGCTTAAAGACATCGCCTTGTCGTATGGCAGCACGCCGCTGCTGTCCGACGCCGTGCTGTCGATCGGGCAAGGGGAGCGCCTGTGCCTTGTGGGCCGCAATGGCTCCGGTAAATCGACACTGCTAAAGATCGCAGCGGGGATGATCGAGCCTGAAAGCGGTACCCGGTTCGTACAGCCCGGCGTGACGATCCGTTATCTCGCGCAAGAGCCGGACCTGTCCGCTTACGATACGACGGCGGCTTTTGTAGAGGCGGGGCTCACACCCGGCGACGACCCCCATCGCGCCCGCTATTTGCTGGAGAGCCTCGGACTGACCGGCGACGAGGAGCCGGCAACGCTATCGGGCGGAGAAACGAGACGTGCGGCTCTGGCGCAGGCACTCGCACCCGACCCCGACATTCTGTTGCTCGACGAGCCCACCAATCATCTCGACGTCGCGGCGATCGAAGGCTTGGAGACTGTGCTCAAGGCCTCCCGTTCGGCTCTGGTCTTGATCAGCCATGACCGTCGGTTTCTGGAAAACCTCTCTCGGGCGACTGTGTGGCTTGACCGCGGCATCACACGGCGGCTTGAGAAGGGCTTCGGCGCTTTTGAGGCCTGGCGCGACGGCATTCTCGAAGAGGAAGAGACGGCACGCCATAAGCTCGATCGCAAAATTGTCCGCGAGGAACATTGGCTGCGTTACGGCGTCAGCGCCCGGCGAAAGCGCAACCAGCGCCGCCTCGAGAATCTTCTCTCGCTGCGCGGCGAACGCGTGGTCGCCAAACGGAATCGCGCACAGGCTGACGTGAAAATGTCGGTCCATGAAGCGGACGAGTCGGGACGAAAGGTTATCGAGGCACGCGGTATCGCTAAGAACTATAGCGGCCGGGATCTGGTCCGCGACTTCTCCATCAAGATCGCTCGTGGCGACCGGGTGGGCTTTGTCGGACCCAACGGCGCTGGCAAGACGACGCTCATCAACATGCTCACCGGCGCGCTAGAGCCGGACGCAGGACGCGTCAAGTTTGGGACCAATCTCGAAGTCGCGAGCCTCGATCAAAAACGGGACCAACTCGACCCGCAGAGAAGCGTCGGCGCAACTTTGACCGGCGGCAGCGGCGACACCGTCATCATCAACGGAGAAGAGCGCCACATCATCAGCTATATGAAGGACTTCCTGTTTCAGCCAGAACAGGCCCGCACGCCCATCAAAGTACTCTCCGGCGGCGAGCGAGGTCGGCTGATGTTGGCGCTGGCGCTGGCCTACCCGTCCAACGTTCTTGTCCTCGATGAGCCCACCAACGATCTCGATCTTGAGACGTTGGATGTGTTGCAAGAGTTACTGGCAGACTACCCAGGCACCGTCTTGCTGGTCAGCCACGACCGCGACTTCCTCGACCGCTCCGTGACCTCCATCGTCGCCTCGGAAGGCGACGGGACATGGATCGAATACGCTGGCGGCTATTCGGATATGGTCGCGCAACGCGGCGCTGGTGTCGGCACGCCAAAGCAGGCCAAGCCTACGTCCAAAAAGCGTGAGCGCGCCGCCGCGCCTGCGAGACCCGCGCCCACCGCCAAAGAGCACTTGAGCCCGAAGAAGCGCCTCAGCCCCAAGGAACAGCATCTATTGAAGACGGCACCGTCACGAATGGACCAGCTCACGAACGAGATTGCGCGGCTCGAAAGTGTCCTCGCCGACCCGACACTGTACGCTACGGACCGTGAGGCGTTCACCACGGCAGCGGAGGCTTTGAGCAAGGCGCAAGCAGAGCTCACCGAGGTGGAAGAGGAATGGCTGCGGCTCGAATTGCTGCAAGAGGAGATCGCAGCGGGGGCGCGGCCCGTCAACTAACAGAGGCTTCGGCGGTGTGTGCATTATAGGTCCGACGAAGAGACGGCTTTATAGTGCACCTCATGGAACCGATGACCGCCGTCACAAAACTCTATGTCCTGCTATGCGGCTACGAAGTACTGCCGCGAAGCGTGTCGATCCGCGGAGGCGGCGACCGCTTCGTCATGAGCGTGCCGATCTCGGCCTATCTCCTAGAGACGCAACAGGGCTACGTCCTGTTCGACACCGGGCTGGACCCGGTCCTGGTGCGCGACCCTGTCTTGCGTCAACGGCACTTTGCCGACCATGGCTGGGAGGCTCCCGTTGTTTGGCCACAGCACGAGTTGTTGCCGCAACTGACGGAGATCGGCATCGCGCCGGACGATGTGCGCCACATCATCCTGAGCCATGCGCATTTCGACCATACGGGCGGCCTGAAGCACTTCCCGCGCGCCAAAGTCTGGCTGCAGGAAGCCGAGTATGACTACGCCTTCAAGGAAGAGCCCCATGCAGGCGTCGTCCGTGCCGATTTTCGTAACTCAGACATAGACTGGCGTCTGATCGCCGGCGACCACGACGTCATGCCCGGGCTCTCTTTGTTGTCGACACCGGGGCACACGCCGGGACATCAGTCAGCGCGCATCATACTGCCGAATACAGGTCCCGCCCTTCTTGTCGGAGATGTCGGCGACTGGATGGCGAATTTCGATCAAGAAATCTTGCCTGGCGAAGCCTCAGACGACGTGGCAGCGCTTGAAAGCGTCCGCCGCATAAATCAGATTCGCTACGATGAAGGGGCGATGATGCTTGTGTGCCACGATCCCGATCTTATCCAGTCGCAGCGGCTTGCCCCCGACTTTTATGACTGACGCAATAGGAGCACGAACATGCAAGGCAGCGAACGGCTTGCCCAGCTCGACCAGCACTTCGTCGAAATTTATGAGGCCACGCGCGCGCAAGAAGTCGAGCGTCAGAAAAGCGTTGCGCTAATCGTCATTCAGGACGACCAGCTCATGCTCTACCGAAAGGGGCGTGCGATGGAGCGCTTCTTCGGATTGATGCCGCCGCTTTACGAAAAGATGAAAACGCTGGGTCATATTTCGCTTGGCGTCTACTGCCTGCTCCACGATCAAGCAGATCGGCCGCTTGACGAGTCGCGCCTTGTTCAGCTGACTGACTATCGTAACGCCATCCAGGCGGCCAGGCCCGACTTGGATACAACCGAGGAGGCACGAACTGGGGTTCTACCGGCTCCAAGCCCCGTTCTCGGCATCGTGATCCCATTTCTCGACGCAGTGATCGCAAATGGCCGCGCATCTGGCGAGGAGCTTGCCGATTTCGGAAAATCCGTCGGACCTGAAATTCCGGCGCTCTTGACGGCCGCAGCTCGGGTCCAGCTCGATGCGTGCGACGCGCTAATTCGTGAGATTAGGCTGACAAGGCTCACGGACGAAGAGTGGGAGAACCTCCGTGTACTCGTGCTTGGTCCCTATATGGCGCGGCAAGGGCAGCTGTTCCTGCAATACTTCTCTCGGCTGTTGAACACGCCCGCGCAAGGTGACCGCCGCGTTGTCTACTTCGATGGTAAAGACATCGGCGAGGCCTTGGATCGACTTGGCACCACGATGCTTGACGCTCAGGCCTCGCACGCGATCTTCGGCGAGCGCGACCGGCTTCACCGGGACGTGCTGGCCGACGCCACGACCGACTATCTTTCGCGGCTCACAAACGCCTGACGGCCACATAGCCTGCGTGTACCCGTGCCGGCTTCGTAGAAGCCGCCGCGTCCGCAATGCAGACTCGCTCTAGAAGTCAACAAGCCTTTAGTCTAATCCTTGAGGACTGAGGTCTGCTCGAAGGCCTCCAACAAGCTGTGCCCTTTTCGCAAGTGCGAAGAGAAAAGAATCCAGAGGAAACGGACCAAAATGAAAGACAAGGTCATCAAGGCTGATGAAGCCATCGCGCTAATACACGACAACGACGTCGTCACGACTACGGGTTTTGTTCAGAGCTGCATTCCTGAAGCTCTCCATGCCGCGCTTGAGAAGCGGTATCTCGAGACGGCGGCGCCCCGCGATCTCACCCTGATCATGTGTGCAGGCGCGGGCGACAGTAAGGGCTTGGGCACGGGCCGTTTGCATCATGAGGGCCTGCTTAAGCGCGTGATTGCCGCAAATTTCGGACGGATGCCCAAGGTTGCCGAGGCGGCGCAACAGAACAAAATCTGCGGCTACAACCTGCCACAGGGCGTGATCTCTCAGCTCTACCGGGCCTGCGCCGCCGGCCAGCCCGGCCTATTCTCCAAGGTTGGCCTGCACACCTATGTTGACCCGCGTCTCGATGGCGGCAAGGTCAACGACCTGACGCAGGAGGACATCGTCAAGGTTGTCGACGTCGATGGCGAGGAATGGCTGTTCTACAAGGCCACAAAGATCGATGTCGCCTTCATTCGCGCCACGAGCGCCGATCCTTCCGGCAATCTCAGCATGGAGAAGGAAGCTCTGACACTCGATAGCCTGGCTCAGGCGATGGCCGCCTACAACAATAATGGTCTTGTTATCGCCCAGGTGGAACGCATCGTCGAACAGGGCTCTCTCAAACCGAAAGAAGTGAAGGTGCCCGGCATTCTCGTCGATTGCGTCGTGGTCGCCGATCCGCCCGAGATGCACCGTATGAATTACGGCGTTTTGTACGATCCGGCGTTGTCAGGCGAGATTCGCGTGCCTGTCGATGCCATGCCGAAGATGCCGCTCGATGCGCGCAAGATCATTGCACGCCGCGCGGCGTTCGAGTTGCCGCCAAATGGCGCGGTCAACCTGGGTGTGGGCGCGCCAGACGGCGTCGCCTCCATCGCGAATGAAGAGAAGGTGACACCATACATCACTCTGACAACGGAGGCCGGCGCGGTCGGAGGCGTACTCGCCGGCGGATCCAGCTTCGGCTCGTCGGCCAACGCCCACGCGATCATCGACCAGAACACGATGTTCGACTTCTACGATGGTGGTGGACTTGACCTTACCTGTCTCGGAATGGCCGAATGCGACGAGCAGGGCAACGTTAACACCAGCCGGTTTGGCGGGCGACTCAACGGTTGTGGCGGCTTCATCAATATCTCGCAGAACTCACGTGCTGTAGTCTTTGCCGGTACGTTCACCGCAGGCGGGCTGAAAGTCGAGATTGAGGACGGCAAGCTCAAGATCGTCCAGGAAGGTCGCGCCAAGAAATTCGTCAAGCAGGTCGAGCAGATCACGTTTAGTGGAACCTTTGCGCAACAACGCTCGCAGCCGGTCATCTATGTCACCGAGCGCTGCGTGTTCCAACTGACGCCGGAAGGCCTTGAGCTGATCGAAGTTGCCCCAGGCATCGATATTGATCGAGACATTCTGGCGCAGATGGATTTCACGCCCCTCATCCAGAAGCCGATGCCCATGGACCGGCGGTTGTTCATTGACGAACCGATGGAGCTTCTTTCCGATCTCATGAATCTCAAGCTGTGGGAGCGTGTCAGCTATGATGAAGACCGGAACATCCTGTTCCTGAATCTCGAAGGCTGGAGCGTTCGCAAGAAGAGTGACCTTGAAGACCTTCAGAAGGTCCTGTGCGACGCCTGTGAAAAGGCTGGCAAGCGTGTCAATGCTGTCGTCAATCACGATGGTTGCCGGATCGCAGAAGATCTGTATGACGACTATGCCGCCATGGTCGCGTATATGATGGAGCACCACTACGCTTCGACGACGCGCTATACCACCAGTGCCTTCATGCGCCTGAAGATGCAGGAGGCCCTCAGCAAACGCGGCCTTGCACCGCACGTCTTCGAAAAGGCGTCAGAAGCCCACGAAGCAATTGGGCTTGAAGAAGACCAGATTGGCAAACCTAGGAACCGGGCGGAGCGCGCCGAAGCACCGATGGGCAAGTAGGTACGACC
>JBCDFN010000020.1:0-50274 GCA_039177935.1 Pseudomonadota bacterium
CGTGATGGCGCCTATGGAGTCGCCAGGCGCGAGCGTGCCGCCCGTGAAATTGAGGCCGCCAAACGTGCCATTGCCGCCGAGCGTGCCGCCGCTCACGGTGAAGTCCGCGTCCGTGGCGCCAGAGAAGCTCCAGGTTCCGCTCTCGACGCCAAATGTGTCGAAGCCCCGAAACTGTCGCGTGCCCGCGCCCGTATCGATCAGGCCGAGATCGAACGTGTCCTCGCCGGTGCCGCCAAAGGCCAGCGTGTCCGTGCCGCCGCCCGCGAACACGGTATCTTGCGCGCCTACGGCGCTCGATCGGGTAATTTCAAAACCAGGCTGTAACTCCAGCCTGTCGTCAAAGTCATTGTACTGATCGAAGGATACGGCCCCGCCCGCGCCGCCTTCGATCGTGCCGGCAAGGGTCAAAGTTACAGGGGCGCCATAGGCGTCTACGGCAGAATAGGCGAATGTGTTCGGCGCCAAGCTCGTGACGCGCCCTTCCGTTCCAATGGTGATCACGGTGTGCGTCCCTGCGTTGTCGACAAAAATGCCACTGGCTTTTTCCGACGTCACATCGCCATCGACGTCGATAGTGACTGAACCCGTGCCACGGTTACGGGCATAGATGCCGTAATAACCAGCCGTAACCGCCGAGCCTCGACCCGTCTCGATTCTGATATCGGTGCCTGTAGATGAATTAGACGCATAGATGCCGTCACGGTCCGCTCCCGTCACATCGCCCTTGGCAGCGATCGTGAGGGAGCCCGTGCCGCGGTTCAGGGCGAAGATGCCGTGGTATTGCCCCCTCACCGTTGCTCCCCCCGCTGTCTCGATCATGATATCGGTGCCTTCGTTGCGGGCGACGATGCCAGATCGACCCATTCCTGTCACATCGCTCTTGGCAGTGATCGTGAGGGAGCCCGCGCCGTGGTTCGAAGCCCGGATACCATTAAAGCCACCCGAGATCGTCGTTGCTGTTGCCGTGTGAATCGTGATGTCAGTGCCGGCAGACGAATTGTACGCATCGATGCCGTAATTGTCCGTTCCCGTCACATCGCCGTTAGCGGTGACTGTGACCGAGCCTGCGCCGTAGTTTTTAGCATAGATGCCGCGGGAGCGGCCCTTGACCGTCTCTCCTGCTGCCGTGTCGACGTTGATATCGGTACCGGTAGACGAATTGTACGCATAGATGCCGTGACGTTGCGTTCCCGTCACATCGCCCTTGGCGGTGATCGTGACCGAGCCCGTGCCGAAGTTTCTGGTATCAATGCCAGTGAAGTGACCCGAGGTCGTCGTTAACTCCCCTGTCTCTACGATGATATCGGTGCCATCGTTACGGGCGACGATGCCAAATCGACCCATTCCTGTCACATCGCCCTTAGCGGTGATCGTGACCAAGCCTGCGCCTTGGTTGTCGGCCAGGATGCCATCGTTGCCACCAACAATGGTCCCAGTCGTATAGATATCGATGCCGCCCGGGATAGACCCGCTATCCCCGTTGGACACCACATAAAGGCCGTGATCGCCGGCATAAATGTTGGAGGCGTTTTGGTCGAAAAATGAGAGCTCGCCCGCGCCGCGTATTAGCAAACCATTGTTCGGCACGGGCGTAGTTGAAGTGCCGATGTTAAAGGGCGAGACCGTGTAGACTTCGGCGTTGTCGACCAGGATGTTCTGAGTCCGCGTTGCATCGCCTGTACAGTGGATCAACGTCGCCGACCCGCCCACAAAACTGCAATTGCCGCCGAATACTTGGGCGTACGCCCCGCGTCCGTAACCGAACAACATCAGCCCCACTGCCGCCGTGCCGAGCAGGAGCACACGCGGGCTGGCCGTCTTGAATCCATAACTAAGCGCCCGGAGAGAGCTATTTGGACCGGCGGTCCGGCTGGCTTGCTCGGACTGCGTCAGGCCACGCTTGCGAAGAGACAGCGCGCGCCGCCTCTCACGTCGGTTGATGTTGCTGATGTCGATGCCACACCCCCAAGCCGCGAACGCGGACACTTTTCACATGGGGGTCAAGCGCCAAGCGCACCTGCTTGGCCCTAGAAGACCTTTGACCCCAACCCCTGTTGCCTCGCCTAGTGCGACTGCGTCAGCTCTCTGTGGAGCCGTTCGCACGCCGGACTTGATCGAGACTTGGGGCCAAACTGACACCTCCCGTAAGTTGTGTCTTTCCTGCAGCAGAACGAACATTTGTCCCTCTCGGCCTTGGGGGGGTGTTGGGTCGCATTTCACCGACACTGTGTCGTGGAGGCCACAGGCGCGTGTTGCGGGAAGGCAAGCACCACTTGGTTGTGCGGCATCGCCGATCCCGGCATCGGGTTATGGGTATCCGTTCAAGGTAGGGTCGAAATGGCTCACCGGCCTCGCAGGCCCTTGGGTGCTCAGCCGCCCTTGGGCGCTCAGCTGCATTTGGCGCGACGAGGGTTCGCCCTCTTGTTCGGCCCAGGCTTCAGCGCTGAAACCTGCCCGGAGAGTCGCCTCACGTGCCGCTCACAGGCCCCGTCGATGGGTGCCGGACACGGGCTCACGATCCGCTATTGGCACTCAGCAGACTTTGACATAGACACTAGAGACGTCCGCACCAAAGGGTATGCCTGATGCCGAACAATGACCATGTGGCCACGCTCAAAATGCTGATCGAGATGTATGAGCGCGACCTTGATATCCTGAAGAATGAGCTTCGGTTGAGGGAGCAAGGAACGACTGCGCGCAAAACTGCCGGCGTGGAACGGGTACTGCTCGACATTGATGACGTGAAGCACCGCTTGCAGGCCTATGTCGCACTCGTCGGCGAATAAGGCCGTCTGACGGTTTGCTAGGAGATGCGCTCCGAAACGGGCGCCCGGCGACATACTTTCCCAAAAGCAAAACGGCCGGGGCGAACCCCAGCCGTTTGAGTCTTTCTTGGCCTATCGCGCTAGCGCGCTACTTGAGGGCTTTTTAGGTGCCCTACCGGCCTAGCGGGCTACTTGAGCGCGGGTAGGTTTCCCCGGCCTTAGCCCTCGATCTGCGCAGCCTTGTCGAGCAGCGCCTGAGCCTGGCGGATCGAGGCGATATCGATCAGGCGGCCGTCGAGCGACACCGCGCCCTTGCCTTCCTTCGCTGCCTGCTTCATGGCATCGACGATGCGCTGCGCCTTCTCAACCTCGGCGGCTGCCGGCGAGAAGACCTCGTTGGCGAGCGGAATCTGTGAGGGGTGGATCGCCCACTTGCCCTCGAAGCCGAGAACGGCACCGCGCTTCGCAGCGGCCTTGTACCCGTCCGGATCGGAGAAGTCGCCAAACGGACCGTCGATTGGACGCAAGCCATAGGCCCGGCAGGCGACCATCATGCGCGACAGGGCATAGTGCCAAGGATCGCCCCAGTGGTAGTCGCGGTTGCCACTCTCGTCGGCATCCGTCAGCACACCATGATCCGGGTGCGGACCACCGATGCCGACGGTGCGCGCGCGGGTCGAAGCGGCATAGTCGGCAACGCCAAAGCTCATCGCCTCTACGCGCGGGCTCGACTGGGCGATCGCCTCGACATTGGCCATGCCAAGTGCGGTTTCGATGAGTAGCTCAAGACCGAGCTTCTTCTCATACTTCTTGTACTGCTCGACCTGGGTCACCAGCATGTCGATCGCATAGACGTCCTGCGGCACGCCGACTTTGGGGATCAGGATCATGTCGAGGCGCGGGCAGTTCTCCAGAACCTCGATCACATCGCGATAAGCGTAATGCGTATCAAGACCGTTGATGCGGATCATCATGGTCTTGCTACCCCAGTCGATGTCATTCAGCCCTTCGATGATGTTCTTTCGGGCTTGCTCTTTGTCGTCCGGTGCAACGGCGTCCTCGAGATCGAGAAAGATCACGTCCGCGGCACTCTTGGCCGCCTTTTCGAACATGCCCGGGTTAGAACCAGGCACGGCCAGTTCCGAGCGATGCAGACGCGGCGTGGCCTGCTGGATTAGCGTAAAACTCATTTCATTCTCCTCCTAATTTATCCTGTGGCGCCGAGCCCGGCGGCCACGGTATTGATGGACAGCAACAACGCGGGCTTGAGAGACTCGCGCTCCTGCTCGTTCTCGCTCGCTCTGAACCGGCGCAACAGTTCGACCTGCTCCCGGCTCACTTGATTGACCGTGGACAGCCTATCGGCCAGCGACGCACGGAATTGCTCGAACCGCTCGCCCGGGAAGGCGCTACCCGATATCGAGAGCACCATCTCCTTTGTGAGAGCGTATTCCTGTTCGATCATCGAGAAGATCTCTTCCCGCACCTGCTCGTTGGACACGAGGCTTGCATAGTCTCGGGCAATTCTGAGATCGACGCGCGCGAGCGCCTTTTCAACTTCGTCGACAATCAGGCGCATCAGGCGCGACTCGTTGAACATCTCGCCGAGCAGGCGCGCGCCTTTCTCGCCGCGCACGTCCAGGAAACTCTGAATAGCGCTGCCAACGCCGTACCAGTTGGTGATCATGTGCCGGTTCTGGGACCAAGCAAACACCCACGGAATAGCGCGCAGGTCCTTCAACGAGCTTGCACCGAAACGCCGCGCGGGGCGCGATCCAATATTGAGGAGCGAGATTTCTTCCAGCGGACTGGCGGCCTGAAAGTACTCGACGAGGTTCGGGTTGGAGAGCAGCTTATCGTAAGCGACGCGCGACAATCCCGACAACGCTTCCAAGGCATCGTCAAACTCGCCGCTCGGCTTAAGGGCAGTCTCTCTCTCGGACATCAACGCATGCTGAAGGACGCTCGAGGCGAGCAGCTCCATCTGATAGAGCGCGGTTCCCTTGTTGGCGTATTTCGAGGAGACGACTTCACCCTGTTCGGTGACCCGGAAGCGGCCGCGGATTGATCCCGCCGGCTGAGCGGCAATAGCGCGGCCGGTCGGCGCGCCGCCGCGTGAGACCGAGCCGCCCCGGCCGTGGAAGAACGAGATTGGCGTGCCAGCGTTCTCGCCCACGCGTGTGAGCTGCTGTTGGGCCTTTGCCAGCTCCCAATTCGCCGCGACATAGCCCCCGTCCTTATTGGAGTCAGAGTAGCCGAGCATGACTTCCTGTAGACCGCCCTGCCAACGCGTTGAGCGGCGGATCAGTGGGATCGCCAAGGCCTCACGCATAATGGCCGGCGCCGCGCGAAGATCATCGATTGTTTCGAACAGTGGCACGATCGGCAAAGAGCAAATCTCCGTACCTGCGGCGTCCAAAAACAAGCCACCTTGTTTTGCCAGCAGATACGCACCAAGAATGTCGTCGACCGAACGGGTCATCGATATGATAAACGATCCATAAGAGTCAGGATCGAGACCGCGGCGAATCTCCGCCGCCTGCGTGAACATCGCGATAGTCTCTTCCGCCTCGGGCGGTAGCGGCGCGTTTGAGCTGTCAGCCGGCAGAGGACGGGCGAGCGCCTGCAATAGCCATGCGCGCCATTCCGCTGAGCCAAGCTCCGGCGGGTCGCCACCTGAGTTGCCCTCGCTGGCCCACAAAGCCTGGACCGCCTGCGTGGTCCGCGTCGTGTTCTCGCGAAGATCCAGCCGGACGGTCGAAAACCGGAACAGCTCCACAGCCCTCCGCACAGGACGCACCATTTCGTTAGCGATGTTGGGGCTTTTTGCGTCGCTAAGGGCGCGCTCCATCCGCCGCAAGTCGTGAATCAGCTCATCGGCGTTTGTGTAGTGGGGTCTGCCGACGTCGTTATCCTGGCCGTTCGCACGCTGCATTGTGGCGTCGAGCTTGCGGAGTATGCAGGTAAGAAACTGCCGGTATGCCTCGCCGGGATTGCGCTCGGCAATCGCCTCCCCGTCGCCGCTCGCACGCAGTTCCAGCGCCAGTTCTTTCTGGAACGCCTCTGGGATGGGAAGCGCGCGTTGACTAATCGACATAGAGCGCGCCAAGGCAACAAGACGCTCGTGATAGTAGTTCAAGGCCGCCATGGCATTCTTACGAAGTGCCCAGCCTGTGACTTCCGTCGTGACGAACGGGTTACCATCGCGGTCACCGCCGATCCACGAACCGAACTGGAAGAAGGGCGGCAAATCGAACTGCTCGTCCGGATAGTGCCGCTTCAAGGCGCCTTGTAGAAGCTCCAGAACCTCCGGCGCCCTATCGAACAAGGCTTCGTCAAAGAAATGGAGACCACGGAGCACTTCGTGCTCGACCTTCGGCTTCTGCAAATGAAGCTCGCCGGTCATCCATACCAGTTCGATCTGGTCCCGAATGTTGGCGATAATGGTATAGCGTTCGCGCTTGGTCCACCGCGCGTTCTCGAGCTCCAAGAGCAACAGATAGATCTTGCGATACTTCTCAAGAACCGTGACGCGTTTTGATTCCGTGGGATGGGCGGTAATGACCGGTCGAATGCGCAGGTTCTGCAGCAGGGACTCGATCTCGCGAGGACCAACACCAGCACTCTTCGCGCGGTCAATGACATTGTCGAACGACCCGAGCAGATCGTCACGACCGCGCTCCCGCTCGATATGGCGGCGCCGGCGCATGGTTGCGTTCTGATCGGCGATCGACAGCAGCTGGAACCAGATTCCTTGCGCCGATAGGGCACGCGCCATCAGCTCGGGCGAATACTCCGCGATGGAGATTTCAGCCCCGCCGGTCAAGATGGGTTCAATCGCTGGCTCGTGGCGCCGGACGACGTCTAGGAGTAGCTCGAACAAGAGCTGCGCGGCGTACTTTGGCGATGTTCCGGTGATCAGAGCAGTATTGCTGGTCTGATCTACCACATCGCTCGCTCTAACATCCTCATTCATCGCCAATGTCCGCACTCCGACCGCGCTTATCGGTCTTGGATTTGTTGCTGAGCAGCTCGCGCGGACCCCCAGCACCCTCTGATCCGGTCGCCGGATCCGGCGACGGGTAGCGAGGTGGGGCCAAGCGGTCCCACCCGCAATTCTCTGCCTTCCCGAACACAGCCAGCATCACCATCGGCCAAGTAATCGGCCATGTATGTGACCCGTGCGTGTCCGCCGCGTTCCTTAGGCTCCCAGGACCTTGGCGACCGTCGAACCGAATTCGCTCGGATTCGGCGCCACGGTCAGTCCATTGGCCTTCATGATCTCAGCTTTCTCCGCGGCGCTGTCTCCCACGGCAGAAATGATGGCGCCGGCATGGCCCATGCGCCGTCCCTTCGGCGCGGTAAGGCCCGCGACGAAACCGACCACTGGTTTGGACATGTTTTCCTTAATCCAAGCGGAAGCCTCTGCCTCCTGTGGTCCGCCGATCTCACCGATCATCAGCACAGCGTCCGTCTCCGGATCCTCCTCGAACAAGGCCAGGTGGTCGAGGAAGGAAGAACCGTTAATCGGATCGCCGCCAATACCGACCGATGTCGAAATGCCGATCCCGTGCTCCTTCATTTGCGCGGCAGCCTCGTAACCAAGCGTGCCCGAGCGCGAGATCACGCCGACCCTACCTTGCAAGTAGATGTGTCCAGGCATGATGCCGAGCATGGACTTGCCGGGAGTGATGATGCCCGCACAGTTCGGACCAACCATCATCGTCCGGCGGTCGCGCGGATAGCGCATCAGGTAGCGCTTTACCCGCATCATGTCTTGCGCCGGGATGCCGTCGGTGATTGAGCAGACCAGGCGAATGCCCGCGTCTGCGCATTCCATAATCGCATCGGAACAAAAGGCTGGCGCGACGAACGTGATCGAGGCTTCGGCCCCTGTCTCCTTGACCGCCTCTTTGACGGTGTTGAAGAGAGGGCGGTCGAGGTGCCGCCCGCCACCCTTGCCCGGCGTTACGCCACCGACAACATTCGTGCCGTACTCGATCATTTCCTTCGCGTGGAAGGTGCCCTTGTCACCGGTCATTCCTTGGACAATCACCGGGGTCTTTTCGTCAATCAGAATGCTCATCTCAGATATCTCCGATGATCGTCGCTACGCAGCTTGTAGTTTACCCTGACAAGCCCGAACGGCCTTCTCCGCGGCCTCGGCCAGCGTGTCGGCCGTGATCAGCTTGAGCCCACTTTCCTGCAGGATTTTGCGGCCCTCCTCGACATTGGTCCCCGCGAGGCGGACGACCAACGGCACCTTAATGTCGAGATTGCCACACGCTTGGACGACGCCCTTGGCGACCCAGTCGCAGCGGTTGATACCCGCAAAGATATTCACAAGGATCGCCTTCACATTGGAATCGGAGACAACCAGCTTCATGGCTGTTTCGATGCGGTCCGGCGAAGCACCACCTCCAACGTCGAGAAAGTTTGCCGGCTCGCCGCCCGCGTGCTTGATCATGTCCATTGTCGCCATGGCCAAGCCCGCGCCGTTCACGATGCAACCGATATCGCCTTCGAGACCGATATAGTTGAGATTGTGCTCGGCGGCCTGGGCCTCGCGTGGATCCTGTTGCGAGGGATCGTACATGTCGGACACGTTGTGGCGCCGGAAGAGGGCGTTGTCGTCGAACGACATCTTGGCGTCGAGTGCGAGAACACGATCATCCTTCGTGACGACCAGCGGATTGATTTCAAGCATTTGCGCGTCGCAATCACGGAAGGCGCGGTACGCGTTCATGATCATCGACACGCAACTCTGCGCCTGCTTGATCGAGAGTCCGAGCTGGAAAGCCAACTCGCGTGCCTGGAACGACTGCAGACCGACAGCCGGCTCGACAATGACCTGAAGGATCGCATCAGGGTTGGTCTTGGCAATTTCCTCGATCTCCATGCCACCCTCCTCAGAGGCGATGACACGGATGCGCTCGGCCTTCCGGTCGAGCACGTAGCCAAGATAGAGCTCTTTCTCGAAGGGCTCGGCCGCCTCGATATAGACGCGCTGGACGGGCTTGCCCTCAGGCCCCGTCTGATTCGTGACCAGACGCTTGCCTAGCAACTCCTGCGCGGCTTCGCGGACCTCATGATAGGTCTTGCAGATCTTGATGCCGCCCGCCTTGCCGCGAGCGCCAGCATGGATCTGCGCCTTAACAGCCCAGCTCCATCCACCGAGTTCCGTCGCCGCGTAAACGGCTTGATCAGGGCTGAAAGCAACAGCACCCTTCGGGACCGGCACACCGAAGCTACCCAGAAGCTCCTTGGCTTGATACTCGTGAACGTCCACGTCGTTCCTCCTTCTATACAGACACTTCGACGGGCTTTCCTTCGTTGGAGCGCACGCCTCCCGGCGCTAGCTCACCTTGCCCTTTACGATGTCGTATGCCTTCTCGGTCGTTGCCTCAGCACCGTCGAGAAGACCCTCCAGTTCACCTAGCTTAGACTCCACAAAGCTCGCGTCGGAAATCATATTTGCATTGATGTGCACGTTTAAGGCAGCACTCCGAAGTGCTGCATAGGCAGACAGCACACCAACGCCAGCATCGGATATGACGTTCAGGTTGCCCTTCTCTGACGCGATAAGCGCCAGATCGATGACTTCCCGCGCCAACCGGCAGCAACGGATCGGAACGTCTGTCGCGATCTTGAGAGCGTCCTGGATTGCCGCGCCACGGGCGGCCTTCTCCTCTTCGGTCTCTTTCGGCATGCCATAGGCGCCCATGACCGTGTCGAACGCCCGCACATCGTCCTGGATCATGGCCGTCATCCGATGGCGTAGATCCTCCGCCTTTGCCAGGACGTCTTTCATGTCATCTTCGACGTCCGCGTACTTCTTTTTGCCGATCGTCAAGTTGCAAACCATGCTGACCAAAGCCGCGCCCATACCTCCAAGTATGGCGGCTGCACTACCGCCGCCCGGCGTCGCAGCGCTGGAGGCAAGCTGGTCGAGGAATGACTCGATCGTGGCATCCTTGATCTCGGTCATTAGGCCATCTCTTTAGCAAGCGCGTAGATCTCTTCGGCGTCGTACGTTCCTTCCGAGCTCTCGAACATTTTGGCAATACACTCGCGGTGTAACTTCAGTTTCAGTCCGCCAATGCCCAGCGCGCCGTAGCCGATCTTGCCGTTGTAATCTTTGCCTTTATCCATGGCATCGACCCCTTCGATGCCCATGGGCGGCTGCGCGTTCACGTCAGCCAAAAGCTCGATGTTGGGATTGTTCTCCCAGGCCGACTTCGGCAACAACTGCACACCGATGGCGCCGGCCGAGTACACGATATTGGCCTCCTTGGCCGCCTCAGCGCGCTCTTCATCTGTCGCGCCTGCTGCACCCGATACCTTAATGCCGAAACGCTTCGCGATGACCTCGGCGGCCTGTTCGGCGCGCTCCTTGGTGCGTGAGGTGATGGTCACGTCGCACCCTTCCATGCCAAAAAAGCCGGCAGCACGCATGCCCACTGGGCCTGTGCCTCCGAGGACCACCGCCTTCTTGCCTTTTAGGTCACGCCCCTTGGCAAGGAGAGCGACGCCCGCCGCCGCCGTCGTGTTGGATCCGTTTGAGTCGAGCATCACGGAAACGCGGAACGGACCGAAGAAGTGCTTTTTCACCGTCTCATAGAGCTCTTCGCCTTTGGACATATTGCCGCCGCCAACGAAGATTGCGGTGTTCTGCTTGTCTTTTCCGCCCCGCGTGTAGATGCAGCCATCGATCAGTGCGCCGACGTTCTCGGGATTGACACCCGCATAACCGGTCACGATATCGGCACCGCCGTCATATCCGACAACCGTGTCAAAGACACTCGGCACGGGGTCGGTGTCGAACAAGAACAGCAGTTTCTTCATTGCGGTTTCCCTTTTGCGCGTTACTCGACGACGTTCTGCGGGTTACCCGCAACGAACGCATCGATATTGTCTATGAGTTGGTCGGCCAAGATCTGCATGGCCTCGCGGCTCGCCCACGCCACATGCGGCGTGACGATGAAATTCGGCAGCTTGAGGTCCAAAAGAACGTTCCCATCCTTCGGAGGCTCGGTGGTGAGGACGTCAAAACCCGCACCCGCAATGGTGCCGGCCTTGAGGGCCTCGGCAAGCGCAGCCTCGTCGACAAGGCCCCCGCGCGCCGTGTTGATCAAGACCGACGTGGGCTTCATCATTTTGAGCTCCTTCTCGCCGATCATGTTCGCCGTTTCCGGCGTGAGCGGGCAGTGGAGCGTGATGACGTCGCTCTCTTTCAGCACCGTCTCAAGATCAACAAGACCATCCTGGGGGAACACGTCATAGGGCAGGATCTTCATGCCCAGGCACTCGGCCCGCTTGGCGACGGCCTTACCGATGGCGCCATAGCCGATAACGCCCATGGTGGAGTCGGCGATATCGCGGATGGGATGATCGAAGAAGCAGAACTGATCGACCTCGGCCCAGCGGCCATTCCGCGTGTCCTCGATGTAAGCGAGAAGGTTGCGGCGCAGAGCGAACATCAGCGCCAAAACATGTTCGGGCACCGTGTTGAAGGCGTAGCCGCGAATGTTGACGACGGTGATGCCGTTGGCTTTGCAGTAAGCTTTGTCGACGACATCGGTGCCCGTCGCGGCGACGGCAATCAGCTTGAGCTTGGGAAGCTGCTTGAGGACCTCTTCGCGCATCGGCACTTTGTTGATGATCGCAATGGTCGCGTCTTTCAGACGGTCGACGATATCCTCAGGAGTCCAAGTCGATTGGTGCTCCGTGTAAGCGTGCGGAAAACTAGCCTTGCGAACATCAGCACCGACCGACTCACGATCGAGGAAGACGATCTCGTGATCCACTGAACCCCCCTATTCCTCGGCAGGCGGCACCGCCCGCGTCATAAAGTCCTGTCCGGCGGGCTTAAGACCGGCACCGGATCGTGTTTCGTCATGAACCTAGCGCTTCGCTCTAAAGTGCCTGGCCCCCTACTCCGCGGCCAGGCGCTGATCGGCGGCGCCAGAAGCGGTACGGAAATACTCTTGCGCGGCGGCCACGCCCGAACCGGGCTCGACCTGGATGCCGACATCGCGCATGGACATCTCGGCACCGGAAATGGCGCCGAGCAACATAAGTTCATTCAGATCGCCGAGGTGGCCGATGCGGAAGAGCTTGCCGGCGACTTCTGACAGTCCCGCGCCGAGCGCGAGATTGTAGCGCCGGCAGGCTCTCTCGATGACGTCGGCACCGTTGAAACCTGCCGGCACCAGGATCGCGCTGACCGTGTCCGAGTGCCACTTTGGCTCCTTGGCGCAGAGCGAAAGACCCCACGCATCGACGGCCGCCCGCGTACCGCTGGCGAGATAGCGGTGCCGGGCAAAGATGTTCTCAAGCCCTTCTTCGAACATCATCGCCAGGGACTCTTTCAGGCCATAGAGCAGCGGCAGAGCCGGCGTATACGGGAAGTATCCCCCCGCATTGGCGTTGAAGTGATCGGCCAGATTGTAGTAGGCGCGCGTGCATGTGGCGTCTTTCATCTGCGCCAGCGCCTTCGGGCTCGCGCACACGATGCCGAGGCCAGCCGGCAGCATCATGCCTTTCTGGGAGCCGGTGATCGCTAGATCAACGCCCCACTCATCGAAGCGAAAATCGATGCTGCCAATGGAACTTACACCGTCGACATAGAGCAGAGCGGGGTGGCCCGCCGCGTCGATAGCGCGGCGGACTGCCGCCACATCGGAGGTAACGCCGGTGGCCGTCTCGTTATGGACGATCATTACCCCTTTGATTTTATGGGCTTTATCTTTGCGGAGCGCCTCTTCAATCCGGTCCGGATCGGCGCCCGTGCCCCATTCTTCCTCTTGGACAACGACATCAAGCCCATGGCGGCGGGCAAGATCGATCCAAAGGTGACTGAACTGGCCGAAGCGCGGCGCGAGAAGCTTGTCCCCGGGTGAACGGGTATTGGTAAGGGCCGACTCCCAGGCGCCTGTGCCACTCGATGGGAAGATGACAACCTGGCCTTCCTTGGTCTGGAAGATCCTCTTTGTCTCCTCGAAGAGCGGGATCGTCAGGCTCGGGAAGTCAGGAGACCGATGGTCCTCCATCGGCACGTGCATGGCGCGCAGAATGCGATCGGGCACGTTGGTCGGCCCGGGCACAAACAGAAAATTACGACCTGGCCGCCTGGCTCCAGCCATGGGATTCCTCTCCTAGGGAATTTATTGGTTGCTCCGCGCCCCGGCGGCACGGGCCATACGACTTTAGTATGGTGGTAGCGCCCGCTTGCGCGCGTGGCAACCCTTTTGGTTTCCCCTAGAAGCCCCGCCTAGAACAATCCGGTTATCCGGCCTTCAGCATCCAATTTGATGTTGTTGGCGGCCGGAACCCGAGGCAAACCAGGCATTGTCATGATGTCTCCGCAGATCACCACGACGAACTCAGCTCCGGCCGAAAGCCGGACTTCGCGGACGGGAATAGTGTGACCAAGCGGCACACCCTTGGCATCGGGATTGGTCGTGAAGCTGTACTGGGTCTTCGCGATACAGATTGGAAGCTTGCCGAAGCCGTTCTTCTCCAGCTCGGCAAACTTGTCCTTCACCTGCTTCGATCCTGTGATGTCCTCGGCGCCGTAGATTTCCTGTGCGACGGTTCGGACCTTGTCCCAAAGCGGCATGTCATCCGGATAGAGCGGCTGGAAGTCCGATGGTTTAGTGTCGATGGTCTTGACCACGGTCTTGGCCAATTCCTCGGCCCCTGCCCCGCCTAGCGCCCAGTGATCGGACATCACGCATTCGGCGCTTGCCGTTGAACATAGCCGCTCGAGCAGCGCGATCTCGTCATCCGTATCGAGCGAGAACCGATTGACGGCCACGACCACCGGCACATTGAACTTACGGACGTTCTCAATGTGCTTTTCGAGATTGGCGAAGCCCTTCTCCAGCGCATCGAGATTCTCCTTCTTGAGTTCGTCCTTGGCAACGCCGCCATGCATCTTAAGCGCACGGATCGTCGCGACGACAACAACGCAATCGGGCTCGAGCCCGGCTTTGCGGCACTTGATGTCGAAGAACTTCTCCGCGCCGAGATCGGCGCCAAATCCAGCTTCGGTCACCACGTAGTCGGCAAGCTTGAGCGCTGCTTTGGTGGCGATAACCGAGTTGCAACCATGGGCGATGTTCGCGAACGGACCGCCATGAATGAATGCGGGATTGTTCTCAAGGGTCTGCACCATGTTCGGTGCGAGCGCATCCTTGAGCAGCGCCGCCATTGCGCCCGCCGCCGAGATCTCATCCGCCGTCACAGCGGTCTTATCGCGCGTCTGCCCGACCTGAATCTGCCCCAGACGCCGCTGAAGGTCCGCCCGGTCCTTGGCCAGGCAGAAAATTGCCATTACCTCAGAGGCCACAACGATGTCGAAGCCTGCTTCGCGCGGGAACCCATTCGTTGCGCCGCCTAACGAGGTGACGATTGACCGCAACGCCCGATCGTTCATGTCGATACCGCGACGCCACGTGACCCGGCGCGCATCAATGTCGAGCTTATTGCCCCAGTAGATATGGTTGTCGATCATGGACGCGAGCAAATTGTTCGCAGCACCGATTGCGTGGAAATCGCCCGTGAAATGGAGGTTGATGTCCTCCATGGGAACGACCTGAGCATAACCGCCGCCGGCCGCCCCGCCTTTCATCCCGAAGCAAGGCCCAAGGCTCGGCTCACGCAAACACATGATGGTTTTCTTGCCAATGAGGTTAAGCGCATCGCCAAGACCGACTGTGGTCGTGGTCTTGCCTTCGCCGGCTGGCGTTGGCGTGATCGCGGTAACCAGGATCAGCTTGCCGTCCGGCTTGTCCTTTAGGCTGTCGATGTAATCGAGTGAGACCTTAGCCTTGTAGTGGCCGTAGGGAATGAGGTCATCCGCGTCGATCCCCAGCTTCTCTTGAGCCACGTCCAGTATCGGCCGCATCTTCGCAGCCTGACTGATCTCGATATCGGATTTCGGTTTCTTGTGTTGTTCGCTCGAGCCCTCGGACATGATTGTCTACTCCCAGCTTCTTTATGTCTTTATTGAACACGCGAGATTTCGCGAAAGGGAGGGGCACCGTATTCATTCGCTTGCCTTCTTGCAATCGTCTGTGCAGTTTCAGTCGTCAATAACGAGTGATGGGGAGGGGGTGTAGATAATGACGCCAGAGTCGCTGCTGAAGGCTATGTTCAAGGCCGGCGTGGATGCTGCTTTGCCATCGCTCTGCGTTCCGCCCTACCTGCCCGACCGGCCAAAGGGGCGCACCGTCATTATCGGTGCCGGTAAGGCGTCCGGCGCTATGGCAAAGGCGCTAGAGGATACGTGGGACGGCCCGCTCGATGGTGTCGTCGTCACACGCTACGGCTATCGGCTACCCACGGAGCGGCTTGAAGTTATTGAAGCGGCGCACCCCGTGCCAGACGCCGCCGGCCGCGAAGCGGCGCAGCGCATTTTCAAAGCGGTTCAGGGACTGACCGAAGACGACCTCGTTCTCGCTTTGATTTCTGGCGGCGGTTCAGCGCTTCTGGCGGCGCCTGCGGAAGGCATTTCGCTTGAGGACAAGCAGGCAGTGAACAAGGCACTGCTCGCGAGCGGCGCGACCATCTCGGAAATGAATACGGTGCGTAAGCACCTGTCGGCCATCAAGGGCGGACGGCTCGCCCAAGCCGCTTGTCCGGCAAAGGTCGTTGCCCTCATGATCTCCGATGTGCCTGGAGATGATGCCTCCATTATCGCCTCGGGGCCGACCGTACCGGACCCATCAACAAATGCAGATGCGATCGCCATTGTCGAGAAATACGACATCGATCTGCCTGCTAACGTCAGGCATGTGCTCGAAACCATCGACGAAACGCCGAAACTCGGTGACAAATGTTTCGACCGGGTCGAGAACGTTATGATCGCCACACCCCAAGCCTCGTTGGAGGCCGCTGCCGCCGTGGCCCGGGAGGCTGGCGTAACCCCTGTTATTCTCGGCGACAGCATCGAGGGTGAGTCCCGCGACGTCGGCCTCGTCCATGCGGGCATTGCACGTCAGTGCGCGATGCGCGGCCAGCCCGTCGAGCCTCCTTGCGTGCTGATCTCCGGGGGCGAGACGACCGTGACCATCAAGACCAAAGGCGGCAAGGGCGGTCCGAATACGGACTTTCTGCTGTCCATGGCCATTGCCCTCGATGGCACGCCGAACATCTATGCGCTCGCAGGCGATACGGACGGCGTGGACGGTTCCGAGGACAACGCGGGCGCGATTACTTTTCCCGATACGCTAAGGCGCGCTGAAGCGGCGGGAATTAGCGCAAAGGCCCACCAGGCAGCAAACGATCCGTATACGTTCTTTCAAGGCATTGGGGATCTTCTTGAGACCGGCCCCACTATGACCAATGTCAACGACCTACGGCTTGTGCTGATTACGCAGCGAGACTGAACTTTTGGCCGGCTAGCGCGCGCAACGGATGCACATTGCGGCCGTGGGATCCGCGTCGAGACGTTTCGCGGCGATCTCCTCGCCGCAGGCGATGCAATAGCCATATTCGCCCTCGTCGATGCGCTTGATCGCGGCTTCGATGCGCCGTGCCTCGTCGCGCCGCCGCTGTTCGGTGGCCACGGCCATGGCCTGCCCCTGCATGGCGTCCATTCGTGACAGCCGTCCCACAGACGTTTGGTCGAGCTCAACGGGGCGGCGATTGTCCGCCGTCGTCTCACTGGTGTCGCTAAGCGCCTGCAGCCGCGCCACCAACTGCGCTCGCAATCTGCTGATGTCCCCGTGCGCGCCGGTCATGGCACGGATTTTCCACGTGCGCGCGCAAGATAGACCGTCTGCGTGAAGGGCCGGTCCTGCAGCGGATTGTGGAACGTGACAGGTTCGGCGCGCGCCTCATCAAAGACACTCTCCAGGCGCGCGCGGAAACCCTCGTCGGGCAACGCATCCGACCACAGACCGAAAATACCACCAGGGCGAAGATGCCGCCCAAGGCGCCGCAAACCATCCGGCATGTAGAAGGACTCGCTGCGCTCATCCAACAGCGCCGCTGGCGAATGATCGATATCAACCAAGATGGCATCGAACTGTCGCCCTGGTACCTCTGGATCGAAGCCCTCGTCCGATGCGGCCATGGCGAAGAAGTCGCCCTGAACCAGACGGCAGCGCGGATTATTTGCGAGAGCTGTTCCCAGCGGGAGCAGGCCGCTCTCGTGCCACTCAATGACAGGTGCCAACGCCTCGACAACGATCAGCGATGCGTCCGTGGATGCCTCCAACACGGCATGGGCGGTGTACCCGAGGCCAAGTCCACCAACGACCACGTCAGGTTTTGCGGCAGGACCCAGCGCGGCGATCCCGAGTCGCGCCAACGCGATCTCCGACGCCGTGAAGAGGCTCGTCATCAGCGACTCATCACCAAGTTTGATCTCGAACACGTCCACGTCGAGCTTGAGGTCCCGACGACGGCGTAAGCTCACGGCGCCAATTGGCGTCGGGCAGTAATCGAGTTCTTCAAACAAGGCACTCATCCGCAGCACACTCTTAACGTCACGGGGGACAACCCTGAACCTGAGACTAAGGCTGTTGGCTTTTCGGAGATAGGGTCCAACCAATTCAGGCCCAATAATGCTGGGCCCAATAGCGGGCCCGCGACGCTGCGCCTCTTGATCAAGACCACCCAAGTGCGCAACGCTTCGATCATGATCCGCGGCGTCCTTCTCGATTTGGCAGGTGTGGTCTACGAGGGAGACCATGTGCTCCCGGGCGCGGTCGAGGCAGTGCACCGCATCCATGCCGCCGGACTGCCGATCCGCTTCGTGACGAACACCACAACAAAGACGAAGGCAGCGTTGCTGGACCGTCTGACCGGCCTGGGGCTGGAAATCTCGGATGAGGAACTCTTCACGCCCGGACAGGCCGCGCGGGCTTGGATGGATGCAAACGACGCCTCACCGCATCTGCTGGTCCACCCGAACTTGGAGTCGGAATTCGCCGATATCCCCGAGCGCCCCAATCGCGCGATTGTCGTCGGCGACGCCGGCCAGGGATTCTCGTTCGACCATATGAACCACGCCTTCCGGGAGCTGATCGACGGCGCATCGTTCTTGGCGCTTGCAAAGAACCGCACGTTCATGGACGACGACGGCAAGCTCAGCCTGGACGCAGGCGCGTTTGTCACAGCGCTTGAGTATTCGAGCCAAAAGAACGCAATCGTTCTCGGCAAACCGTCTCCAGATTTTTTCCATGCGGCACTTTCGAGCATGGGGACAACGCCCGACAGCGCCGTCATGGTGGGTGACGATGCAGAGAGTGATGTCGCCGGAGCACGTAAGGCCGATATCGCGCAGGCTATCCTCGTACGCACCGGGAAGTACCGCGATGGCGACGAGCATCGGTTTGATCCGCCACCAACACATGTGGCAAAGGACCTCGCCGAGGCCGCCGCTTGGATACTCGACAACAGGAAGACCAGCTAGGACCTGGCTTGCGAAACCGAGCAAGGTCGCTAGTGTTGCGACGGGTATGGCGGTCGGCTGATTCTTCGGTCCGCCGCGTGGGTGCCTGTCACGGAACAGTCGAATTTGCGTGTGAAACAAGGCGGATGATCCGCTCCGCGCGGGTCGTGGCGTTGCGCATCGGGTACACGCGCCGAAGGGACTGAAGGGGATCGTATTTCATGCTGAGGCGTGCCTTCTATTGCTTTTTCGCCGTTTTTGCCCTTCTGGGGCCAACTGCCGCCAAAGCCAGCCCTGCCCTTGTCTTCGAGCCCTATAACGGGACCGTCTTCTATGCCGAAGACCCTGACACGCTGTGGTACCCCGCATCTCTGACGAAGATGATGACGGCCTATGTCGCCTTCCACGCGCTGCGAAATGGCGAAGTCACGCTGGACACGCCGGCCGTCGTTACCAAGAACGCCCTCAGTGAGCCGCCGACCAAACTCGGTCTTCCTGTGGGCACTTCAATGACTCTTGAGACGGCCATTCGGGTGATCATTGTGAAGTCGGCAAACGATGTTGCGGTCATGGTCGCAGAGACCGTGGGCGGGACCGAGGAGGCCTTCATCGAACGCATGAACGAGGCGGCGAAGCGTTTGGGCATGACCAGCACGCAGTTCGCCAACCCGCATGGCCTGCCAAACGCACAGCAATATACGACCGCGCGTGATCTCGCCCGCCTTGCCCGCGCGCTCATCATCGAGTTCCCGGAGTACGCTGACATCTTTGCGCAAAAGTCCGTCAGCGTCGGCAAGCGGCAGCTAAGGAGTCATAACGGACTCTTACGCACCTTCAACGGCGCCGACGGGATGAAGACTGGGTTCATCTGCGACTCTGGTTTCAACATCATTGTTAGCGCGACCCGTGACGGTCGGAAGCTTGTCGCCGTTGTCCTTGGCGAGCCGTCGACACGCGTGCGCAACGCCCGCGCAGCGCAGCTACTAGAGAACGGTTTCAAACGATATTTTTGGAAGTCACTGTTCGGAACGAGCCTGAATGGTCTCGCGCTCCCGGCTGACCGCGCCGACAAGCCCGCGGCTCTGCGCGCGGTCATTTGCGGCCCGCGCCCGAAGAGACGGCGGTCTGAGCTGATGCCGGACCTCTTCCGCCAAGAAAAGCCGGTTACGCAGTTCGCCGAATTGCCTCCACTTCGGTTCCGGCCCAACTAAGGCCCACGCCGATCATGTCCGCCCGGCTTGTAGTCACGACGCTCTTGGCCTTGGTCTTGTGCCAGGCCCCCTCGGCACCGCACGCAGTTGCACAGCTTTTGGCTGAGTTCCCCGACGAGATGGCCGAGACGGTCGCCGAAGCCGCGGACGGGTGCCGCAAGGACGGGGGCACGGCGGACGTGGCCAAAGTTCTGCAAAGCGAAGACCTGAATGGCGACGGCCGGCCTGACTGGGTCGCCGACTATAAGAAGCTCGCCTGCAAGAATGGCAGCAACCCCGCGTGCGGTGCGCACGGCTGCTTGCTGCAGCTTTACTATTCAAGCGGCGACGACTGGGACAAGGTTTTTGAGGACTTCGTGAAAGGCTACAAGTTCTCGACCAGCGGGACCACGCGCATGATTCATGTGACGACGTCGGGGATACCCTGCAACAAGCCGGCCGATGACACCTGCAACTACAACTACCGGCTTGATGACGAGGTCGTCACGCCGGTCCGGTAGTTCTGTCTCGGCCAAGATGCAGGACCATTACGGCGTGTTGCCGTCAGCGGCCGCGATAGCCGCTTCGACGATGGCTTTGGCTTCAGGCGAGGACCAGTCGGCTGGACCAACGAGGCGCCCCATTTCCTTGCCCTCCGTATCGATCAACAACGTCGTCGGCATGCCCACGGCTTTGAACTTGGCAAAGAGCTTGCCGCTCGGATCGTAATAGGCCTTGAGATCGGTCGCGCCTGTCTCTTCGAGAAACTTCACGGCCTTGTCCGGGCCGCCCTTGTCGATATTGAGCGCGACCACTTCGAAGCCATCGCTCCCAAGCTCCGCTTCCAAGGCATTCAGCTGAGGCATCTCCTCGCGGCATGGCACACACCAGGTTGCCCAGATGTTGAGCAGCACGACCTTGCCCTTCAAATCGGCGGAGGATACCTCGCCGCCACCTGGCTTTTCGAAAGCAAACTCAGGCAGCACCGCTGGCTCTGGGCGGATCACGAAAGCGGTCATCGCGCCCGTATTGAGCCCTTTCAAAGGCCCTGCGCCAATGCCGCTCGCCTTGCTCGCGCCGGGCTCGGAAGCCGTGTCTTGAGCCGCAGACCCCTCCGAACGATTGTCAGAAGGGGTGGAAAGCCAATATACCGTGCCGAACCCGGCAAAAAGTGCGACCGCGATGGCGACCGCATATGTCACCGGGGATGTCGTGTTCTTGCGTTTTTCGGAAGCGCTCACGTCGTTCTCTTTGAATTCGGGCTCTTTCGAGCTCCGCTAAGCTTCAGACCGGACACCATGACCAACAAAATGTGGGGCGGCCGCTTTGCCTCTAGCCCCTCAGACATTATGGAGGAGATAAACGCCTCCATCGATTTCGACAAGCGGCTCTGGCGGCATGACATCGAGGCCTCTAAGGCCCACGTCGCCATGCTCGAGGCGACGGGTATCCTCGCGCCCGACGAGACGGCAAAGATCACCGGAGGTCTTGACCAAATCCTTGCCGAGATCGAGGCCGGTGACTTCAAATTCTCGCGAGCCTTGGAGGACATCCACCTCAACGTGGAGAACCGGCTCAAGGAGATCATCGGACCGGTCGCGGGCAAGCTCCATACGGCCCGGTCTCGCAACGACCAAGTGGCCACCGACTTCAAGCTCTATGTACGTGACGAGATTGGCCTCATCGATGCCGGGCTCGCCCAGCTTCAGCTTGCGCTGGCAACGCGTGCGCTCGATGAGGCCGCGACAATCATGCCCGGCTTTACGCACTTGCAGACGGCCCAGCCCATTACGTTCGGCCATCACTGCCTGGCCTATGTTGAGATGTTCGCGCGTGACCGTGGCCGGTTCCAAGACGACGCTAAGCGGCTGAACGAATGCCCGCTGGGCTCAGCAGCGCTCGCGGGCACCAGTTTCCCGGTGGACCGGCATCAAACGGCCAAGGCGCTTGGGTTTGACAGACCAACCGCAAACTCTCTGGATTCCGTCTCCGATCGCGACTTTGCGCTTGAGACGCTGGCCGCGGCCGCTATCGCCGCGATCCATCTCTCCCGCCTGGCTGAGGAAATCGTCCTATGGACATCTCCGCAATTCGGCTTTGCCCGGCTGTCGGATTCCTTCTCGACCGGCTCTTCGATCATGCCGCAAAAGCGGAACCCCGACGCGGCCGAGCTCGTGCGCGCCAAGACGGGGCGGATCGCAGGCGCCTTCCAGGCGTTGCTCATGGTGATGAAGGGGCTGCCGCTGGCCTACGCCAAGGACATGCAAGAGGACAAAGAGCCGGTGTTCGACGCGCTCGATGCGCTGAAGCTGGGGATTTCGGCCCTCGCGGGCATGGTTTCGGACATGGTCGTGAATGCCAAGGCTATGAAAAAAGCTGCCGGTAGCGAGTATTCGACAGCGACGGATCTTGCCGATTGGCTGGTTCAGAACCTCGACATGCCCTTCCGGGAGGCTCATCACATCACCGGGACGATCGTCGCACGGGCAGAAGAAAAAGGCATAGAACTCAAGCGGTTGCAACTAAGCGACCTGCAAGGAGTGGAGCCCCGGATCACCGAGGACGTTTTCGATGTCCTAGACCCGGCCCGATCGGCCAAAAGCCGGACTAGTCTGGGTGGAACAGCGCCATCCAACGTTCGGCGTGAGGCGAAGCGCTGGATAAAGCGTTTGGAGAAGGACGCCGTCTCGCGATAAAAGAGAGATTGGACGGGTTCTCGAAGAAGCCCACCAACCGCGGGACATAGAAGTTAGGACAGGGTCAGACCCTCAAGGGATGGTAGCGATGGGAAGCGCCGCGCGCATTCTCTTATCATTCGCGCTTGTTCTCGCCGTTGGCCTCACAGCCTGCGGACGCCGTGGCTCGCTCGAAAGGCCGGAGGCGAGGTACCCCGAAGTCGCCGCCGATCCCTCTACCAAACAGTCGCAGGCGCCGGATCGCCGCATTCCGATCCTCGACGACATTATCCACTAGCCAAGCCAAGATCGATCGGACAGACCAAGACGATCTAGGCCCCAGCACAATCAAGTCCCATGCATCATTTCGCCTACCGGCGCGGCGTCTCAGAGGCCAGCGTGCTTCACGCCGAAGACATCGATCTATGCGCCCTCGCCGCCGATGTCGGCACGCCGTTCTATTGCTATTCCACCGCGACGTTCGAGCGGCACTTGGCCGTGTTCACGGACGCTTTTGCAGCACGCCCCGATACGCTTGTCTGCTACGCGATCAAGGCCAACTCCAATCTCGGCGTGCTGGCCACACTCGCAAAGAGCGGCGCCGGCATGGATGTCGTTTCTGAAGGCGAACTCCGCCGGGCGCTGGCTGTTGGTGTACCTGGCGAGCGCATCGTCTTTTCCGGTGTCGGCAAGACCAAGGATGAGATGGCGTTCGCGTTGGAGGCGGGGATCTACGCCTTCAATGTTGAGTCAGAGCCGGAACTTCATGCCCTCAGTAAAGTGGCGGCCGAGAAAGGCAAGACGGCGCGATTCGCCATTCGCGTGAACCCCGATGTAGACGCCGGCACGCACCACAAGATCTCGACCGGAAAGGCAGAGAACAAGTTCGGCATTCCCTTCGAACGCGCGCCGTCGCTGTACCGCCAGGCAAGCCAACTGCCAGGCGTCGAGGCTACTGGCATCCATATGCATATCGGGAGTCAGATCACCGATCTCGCGCCCTTCGCGAATGCCTTCGCCCTGCTCAAGGAACTCGTGTCGACTTTGCGCGGCACGGGCGTCGGTATCGAGTTCGTCAACTTGGGCGGCGGCCTTGGAATTCCGTACCGCACGGACGAACCGGAACCGCCATTGCCGTTGGAGTATGCACGGCTGGTCAACGACGCCATGGGCGATCTTGATGTCAGGTTGTTGTTCGAGCCCGGGCGCATGATCGCGGGCAACGCAGGCATCCTGGTCTCGCGGGTCATCTACGTAAAGACGGCGCCGGAAAAGACCTTCACCATCGTGGATGCCGCCATGAACGATCTGATCAGGCCCACTCTTTATGAGGCCTATCACCGAATCCTGCCCGTGATCGAACCGGGTCCAGAGACACAGTCGGTTGTGACAGATGTGGTTGGACCCGTCTGCGAGACGGGGGACTATTTGGCGCTCGGCAGGCCGCTGCCAGCGCTGAACCCGGGCGATCTGATCGCGGTCATGACCGCAGGCGCATACGGCGCCGTTCAGGCATCTGAGTACAACACCCGCCCGCTTGTTCCCGAAGTGCTGATCGCTGGCTCAAATTATTGTGTAACCCGTCCGAGACCCAGCTACGACGATATGCTGGCGGCGGAGCGCCTTCCCGACTGGCTCTGAACCGCCACTCCCGAAATCGCGCCCCGATTTCGCCCGTTTGGGCGGAGAATGTTACCGGGTTGTAATTCTGGGCTCTGCGCCCGCCTATGCTAGACACTTTGGATCATGGCGACGTCTTCACGCTCGAAAGAGGCCGATATTTCCGAGAACGCTCCCGACACGCTGAAGCGCCGCTTTGAGCGCCGCGTGCGCTTGAGCTGGATTGCGCTCCTGGCCGAGCGCGGGTTCGAAGCCTTGCTCTGGCCCTTCGTCGTGATCTGCGCGTTTCTCGTCTTCTCGCTGTTGGGCGGTTGGAGCCTACTTCCAGGACTTGTTCATCAGATCCTGCTGGCGCTCTTTCTGATCGCATTTTTGATTTCGCTCGTTCCGGTCTGGCGCATCGCCGTGCCGACCAGGGATGAAGCCTTGCGGCGGTTGGAGCGAGACTCGGGAATTGAGCACCGTCCTGCCTCGTCTTACGAGGACACGCTCGAAGCGGCCCCCGGCACGGCGCCGGCGCAGCTCTGGGCCCTGCACCGCAAGCGTCTGGCGCGTTTGGTGGCCCGCTTGAAGCCGTCATGGCCAAAGCCACGATCGGACCGCGACGACCCTTATGCGATCCGCGCTGCCCTCGTGCTTGCGCTTGTAGCCGCGTTCTTTGCCGCTGGCGGTGACGCTGGTTCGCGCATCAAGGCTGCCTTCTTGCCGACGGCAACCGCCTCAACGCAACTGGTGCGTCTCGATGCCTGGATCACACCGCCCGTCTACACCAGCATGGCGCCCGTGGTGCTGGCAGACGGCACGGAACAGGTGGGCCACGGGTCAGAGACTTTTCGGGCGCTGTCCGTACCCGTTCGCAGCCAGCTCATCGTTCGCGCGCACGTGCCGGGCGGCGACCGCGTAACGCTCTCCTTGGAAGACGAAGACGGACAGACCCGCAAGGTCGAACCGAAGGACGGATCGGCCGCAGGCCTGGTGGAATTCAATGCCGGGCTCCTCAGCACAGCAACCGCGGATCTGCGCATCGGCGGCTCGACCGTCGCCCAATGGCACCTGTCGACGATCGAAGACGTCCCGCCGCAGATCAACCTCAGCCAGGCGCCGACCTCTATGCCGCGCGGTGCTTTGAGGATCGAATACAGCGCAGTTGACGATTATGGCGTGGCGAGCGCCGAAGCACGCTTCAAACTGGCCGACGGCGACGACATGTCCCCCCCGCCCGATGACGCCGCCATCGAGGATACCGTCATCATCGATGATGAGCAGGACAACTCCAAGGTCGCGCCGCTTTTTGCGCCTCCCAAGATCGCGCTGCAGCTCCCACGCAACAACGCCAAAAAACTCGATGGCCGAGCGACGCAGGACCTGACGGCTCACCCGTGGGCCGGGCTGAACGTCATCATGACGCTTTCGGCCCGCGACCAAGCGGACCAGGAAGGGACAAGCGAGCCCTTTCCTCTGATGCTGCCAGAACGCCGGTTCACCAAGCCGCTGGCAAGGGCCGTGATCGAACAGCGCCGAGCCTTGGTCGTGGCCCCCGATCAGGCAAAGCGTGTCGCCCGCGCGTTGGATGCATTGACTCTCGGCGGCGAGAAGGCAACCGACGATACGCTTGTGTACCTCTCTTTGCGCAATTCGTTCTGGCGCCTTGTTGGGGATCGCTCACGCGACACGGTGAAATCCGTTGTCGATCAGCTCTGGGACACGGCGTTACGCATCGAGGAAGGCGACCTGCCGGCCGCCGAACGCGATCTCCGGACAGCGCAGGATGCGCTGATGCAAGCGCTGCGTGACAACGCACCGGCTGAAGAGATCAAGAAGCGCATAGAAGAACTCCGTGAGGCTTTGTCCCGTTACATGCAGGCGCTGGCCTCGCAGCAGAATGAGCAAACCGACATCGCCGGCCAGCCCCAGAACAATCAGGACGACATGGTCACCGAGCAGGACCTCGATAAGATGCTCGAGAGCATCCAGGACCTGGCGGAGTCGGGGTCGAAGGAAATGGCGGAGCAGATGCTGTCGGAGCTGAACGACATTCTCGACCGCCTGCAGGCAAACAACACGCCCCGGAGCGAACAGCAGCAACAAGCACAAGAAATGATGCGGGACCTCGATGAGGTCGCATCTGATCAGCAGGAGCTCATGGACGAGACCTATGCCGAGAAGCGCCAGCAGCGGCAGGGTCAAGGCGAAGGCCGCAATCAGAACCGGCAATTCGACATGAGTCAGCCGGGTTCGCCGATGGGTCTTGGCAACCAGATGTCACCCCTGACCGATCAAATGCCGCAGGGCGGACAAGCCGGCGCACGTGCACAAGGGCAGTCTGGCCGTCAAGGCGATGCGCCCGGCGGTGGCCAGGAGCAACTGAGCCAGCAACCGCAGCAGCAAGGCTCGCAGCAAGGCAGCCTTGAGGAAAGGCAGAGGGCGTTGCGCCAAAAGCTGGATCAGCTCATAGAGCGCATGCGTCAGGCTGGTGGCGAACCCCCCGAACAATTCGGTGAGGCGAGCGAGGCTATGGAAGAAGCCGAACGCGCCATTGGAGAGCGCAGCTTCGACCGTGCGGCGCAAAACCAAAGCCTAGCGCTGGACCGCATGCGGGAAGGTACCGAGTCGATGGCCCAGCAGATGGTGGCGCAAGGGGAAATGGAGGGCGGGCAAGGCCCGGGCTCCAACGGCCGCGATCCGTTGGGGCGGCCGGACCGCTCGAACCGCCCGGACTTGGGCCTATCGGTCTCCGTCCCTGACGAGATCGACGTTCAGAAGGCCAGAGAAGTTCTTGACGAGTTACGCCGGCGCCTCGGCGATCCCAATCGCTCCACCATCGAGCTCGACTATCTGGAACGCCTCATCCGCTCGTTCTGATCTCGTCTCGTTTTTTGACGGTTCCGTCAGAAAACTGCCATCCCTCATACTATATGTCTGAGCAGCATTCCTCTCGCGTCAGGAGCTGGCCCGCCTATGTTGCAATCGATCCTTAGTCTCGCCGCGAAGCCATTTGTATGGCTCGGGGGTCTCTTCGGCCGGCTTGGCACGATGCTCAAAGTCGCGATCGGCCTAGCACTGCTCGTGTTGCTGCCGTTCTACGGTTACTTCTTCTGGAACACGCAAGTCTGGACCGGGTTCGACCCGGACTACGCGGATGCCTACAACGTCGCGACCAAGAAAGCCGGTGACGTGCCGGAGCCCAGCGGCGGTATTGTCACCGACGACGTCACCAAGACGGACACCCAGACGGAGAGCGGCGGGCAGCAAACGTGCCGTCGCTCCATGATCGTCGAAGCCGCCGGAGACTTAGTAAATTTCAACGTCAACGAGAATGCCTGGATCTCATCGATGCTGCTCTACAAGCTAGGGCTCTTTGGTATTCCATGGGACGCGACGCCCTACTTTGACAACAAGGCGGTGTTTCAACGCGGCATCCATCAGGCAGTTCAGCGCACCGCTGTCGAGCTTGTCGACACGCTAGGACGAGTCAGGGGGACTTCCGAGCCCGACAAAGACCTGCAGACGGCGCGCAGCGACCTTCAGTACAATGAGTTCTATTGGTATTGGTCCTTCAGCCCGTTTGGACCTAAGACCCCCTCGCCGGCTGTTTACCGAACCGCGCGCAAGAATTTGGAAAAGTTCAACACGCGGCTTGAGAGCTGCGACGCCGTGTTCGATGCGCGTGCTGACAACCTGCTGTCGTTTTTGGACCGCATCGCCAAGGACATTGGCGGCACCTCTGCTGTCCTGAGAGAACGCTCCGAGAATTACAGCAGCGGCTGGTTCGACACGCGCGCCGACGACCGTTTCTGGTTCGCCTATGGTCAGCTCTATGCCTATTACGGGATTCTGACCGCCGCGCGCGCGGACTTCGAAGACGTGATCAAACAACGGCGCCTCGAAGCAATATGGGACGAACTGGAAGGCCAGCTTCGCGCCTCGCTTAACATCACGCCCTTTATCATCTCAAACGGCGCCGAGGCCGGCTGGCTTATGCCGTCGCATCTCGCGACACTTGGCTTCTATATCCTTCGGGTGCGGTCGAATCTCGTTGAGATCAGAACGATCCTGGATCGCTAATCAGCGGGCTCGATAGTCCCGATATAGGGAAGCTCGCGATAGTGGTTGCCAAGATCCATGCCATAGCCGACGACGAACCGGTCGGGGCACTCAAAACCGGTGAAGTCGGCGGCGACAACTTCGGTGCGGCGGGCCTTCTTATCGAGCAGTACGCAGCTCAACACAGTTCGCGCGCCTTGAGATTTAAGGCGTTCCCTGGCGAAGAGAAGTGTCCGGCCCGAGTCCAGGATGTCGTCAACAATCACCACGTCGCGACCGCTGACGTCGGATTGAACATCGCGCAGGATCTCGACCGGGCCACCGCTGGTTCCCGCGCCATAGCTTGCTAGGAAGATAAAATCGATCTCTGGCTTCAGACCCTGGGCGTGAAGCGCTCGAATAAGATCGGCGACGAAAATGAAACTGCCCTTGAGTACGGCGAGAATGAGTGGCGCCCGAAGGTCGCGTTGGGCAATGTCACGCGCCAGGGCGTCAACGCGCGCGGCGATGGTCTCCGCGCTATACAGAATCGCGATCGGATGTGACGCGGGCGGTTCCGCCATTGCAAACCTGCCCTCGCCAATTCGCTTGCCAAACTCGGCCCCGCGTCGTCCACCTGGCAAAGGTTGCGCAGCGCGATTCTTAGCCCGCCTTTGCGAACCGAACCTTCAGGCTGCGCACGTTGCTGGGCGGCGCGGGAATCTGCTTCAGGAACGGCGCGTCCTCGTCGGGTCCAAGCTCCGAGGCACCCACCTCGGTCGTCCATTCGGAGATCTCTTCTCCATTTTCATCGCGAAGAACGATGATGACAGTGGGAACGCTCATTGCCCCTGAGCTTGTGTTGCGAACGCTACCTTGCACCTCAAGAACATTTTGCCCGCCGGCATTGGTCCACCCATATCGCACGCCCTCGAACTGAAGGCCTTGCGCGCCGGCCTGCATGCCGAGTGCGGAGTAAAGATGAGAGGCACCAGGCAGGATCGACACGGTCGTCTGCGGCGCGAGGAAGAACATACCCAGGACGCCCAGCACGATGACGCCAAGAATGCCCCAGCCAATCGCCACAACAGGCGGCTTCTTCTTTTTGGGTTCGGCGCCCGCCGTTGCCAACGACTCTCCAAAGGCCTCGGCGGCCAGATTTGCATCCGCCGCGGCAGGGTCGCTGTCAATCCCTGGGAATGATGCATCATCAAACCCGGCATCCGCAGCGGATGGCCCAGCGGGCGGCACCTGATCCAGCGGCGGTGGGATATCCGGAGGGGGCGCCACGTCTGGCGGCGGCGCCTCAGCGGCAGGCTTCGTCTTCCCCATCAGCTTACCAAAAAGTCCACCCTTAGCCCCAACTTCGGGCTCCGGCGGAGATGGCGGTACGGCAGGTCCGGCCTCGGCGGCTGGCGGGAAGCCCGCCGGCACGGCGCCCGGAGGCACTTGCGGCGGAACCTCTGGGGGTGGGGCTACTGGAGGCGGCGCCTGGGGCGGAATGGGTGCTGCTTGGGGCGCTGCAGGAGGAACCGGTGGTGGCGGGGCAGCGGCGGGCTGTGGCGGCGCCTTAGGTGCAGCTGCTGGCGCAGCCGCGGGCCTTGGCGGCACAGGCGCGGCCGGCTGTGGCGCTGCGGCTGGCTGCGCAGGCGCTGCTGCCGCTTCTGCAGGTTGTGCCTGCCAGACGTGGCCGCATTTTGCGCAACGAACCTTGCGGCCCTCGGGCGGGAAGGCCGCCTTGATCTGGTAGCGTGCTGCGCACGCTGGACAAATAATCAGTGTCGCCATTTTGATCGCCGCAATCGCCCACTACACCATGAACATGTGGGACGCCCCATTCAGTTGCCCTATACCATTGATACAGGACGTAGAGTTCAGCATAAAGAGTCAGTATTCCGCAATGTTAAGAGACGCAAGGAAGTCGGTTGATCCGCTTTGACAATGTCGGGCTGCGCTATGGCTCCGGCCCTGAAATCTTGCGTGACGTTACTTTTCACGTACACCCGGGGTCCTTTCACTTCCTGACAGGCCCTTCCGGTGCCGGGAAGACATCACTATTGCGTCTTCTTTTTATGTCGATTCGTCCTAGCAGAGGCTTAATCTTCGTTTTTGGTGAGAATCTCGCCGATTTGCCTCCCGCCGGCAGAGCCGCGCTCCGGCGCAGAATTGGTATTGTTTTTCAAGACTTTAGACTTTTAGATCACCTAACGACCTGGGAAAACGTCGCTCTCCCGCTGCGCGTTATGGGAAAAAGCGAGAGTGACTATGCTGACGATGTAACCGATCTGCTGCACTGGGTCGGACTTGGAAACCGTATTCATGCCTACCCGGAGACCCTGTCGGGTGGCGAAAAGCAACGCGCCGCGATTGCGCGGGCCGTCATCGGTCGCCCCGAATTGCTGCTGGCTGATGAGCCGACCGGCAATGTGGACCCTGCCATCGGCAACCGATTGCTGCGTCTGTTCGTTGAACTCAACCGTCTTGGGACGTCCGTCATCCTTGCAACCCACGATTTCGGCCTGATGGAACAGCTTGATGCTCCGCGACTTATGCTCCAGGAGGGCCATCTCCAAGTCGGCTCGCCTCAGCTCACCGCCCGGTAGGTGATGGCACCGTGACGTTTCTCAACGATATCAGGGACTATCCGTGGACGAGCCTGCTTGCAGGGATCCTCCCGTCCAGGCTTGCCGCACGCCTGCCCAAACGCTTTCAGGCGCCCTCATCCCAAATAGTGCCGCCTGCCTCCGTCGCGGGGCGGGCGCTGACCATAGTCATTTCCATAATGACCTTTCTGGCCTGCCTTACCGCCGGCGGGGTCTACATGGTGCATCAATCCGCAAGCGCCTGGGTGGACGACATTGCCAGCGAGATCACTATCGAGCTGAACCCACTTGAGACTTCAGACATCGAGAAGAAGATGACCCTTGTGTCACTCTTTCTCGCAAAGCAGTCCGGTGTGACGCGCGTTAAGCCCATGAGCGCCGATGATTCTGCCAAGCTGTTGGAGCCGTGGATCGGCTCGACCGCGGCCCTGTCGGCTCTGCCAGTGCCACGCCTGATCGCCGTTGAGATCGATCGCTCAGATCCGCCCGATATCGCAGCCATACGAAATGCGCTCGGTGAGAATTTCGAAGGGGTCACACTCGACGACCACCGGCGTTGGCAATCCGAGATCAAACTCATCACCCGCTCAACGGCGCTTGGCGGCATCGCGATACTTGCCCTTGTCGCGGCTGCGACCGTCGCCGTCATCGTGTCGGCGACGCGGAGCGCCATGGCGACCAATCGGGAGATTATCGAGGTGCTGCATTTCGTCGGCGCCAACGACAAGTTCATCTCAAGCGAATTCGAACGCCATTTCGTGGGGCTTGGGGTCCGGGCTGGACTGGTCGGTGCGGTTGCAGCGGCAATCGCCTTCTTGCTTCTTCCGCTGCTGGTCAGCCTCCTCGGCGGTGGAGCCGTTACCGAAGCGGAAACACGTCGTCTGCTCGGAAGTGGCGAACTCGATCTGGGCGGCTACGCCCTCTTGGTCTTGATTGTCGTGGTCGTGGCCGCGCTTTGCATGCTTACATCGCGCCTCGGGGTCTTCCGCGTCCTTAAGACCTATGCTTGAACACTCATGAGCTAGGCATTTTCGATCGGCGTCTTCCGGTCTAGAAGCTTCCTATGCAGCATGGCGCAAGGCCATGCCCGGAGTGTTTGTTGAACGAGAGCATCAACATAGACGAAAACGACAATGCCAAATCGGGACGGGAGCATTTCCATCGCTTCCGTGGCCCGCTCGGCTTCGTCCGGCTCCTATTCGACGGAACGATTCTGCTGCTGGTCATGCTGATTATTGGCTTCATCGTCTTCGCCAATGGGCTGGCGCGCGAGCCGAAAGAACCGGCTCACGCCACGGATGGAATCACGGTCCTAACCGGCGGGGTCTCGCGTATCGACCAAGCCATCAAGTTGATGGCGAAGAAGCAGGCCCGGCGCATGCTCATCACAGGTGTCAATCGCGAGACCACCCTTGAGCAGCTGAAGCGCCTGACGCCAGAGGGCAGCCCATATTTCGACTGCTGTGTCGACATCGACAAGAAGGCGCTCAACACGATCGACAACGCACGTGAAACCGCGCGTTGGGTAACAGAGAACGGATATGGGTCCGTGATCGTGGTCACGTCCAACTACCACATGCCGCGCGCGCTCGCCGAGCTAGAACGCGCCTTGCCGGCCGTTACGCTCGTCCCCTATCCAGTTGTGGACAACAACGTTGAGGTCGCGCGTTGGTGGGAGTTTCCGGGTACGACCAAACTGCTTCTGTCTGAGTATCTGAAATACCTCCCCGCTCTTGGTCGGCTGTGGGCGACCAACGTGGCGCGGGTCGCCCTGCCCGGCACGTCGGTCCCGCCGGCGGACGAACCAGAACCATAAGCGTCCATGCTCCGTTCTATCGCTTTCGGGATCCTCTTCTACGTCACGACCGCCTTGTTCGTGGTCTTCGGATTCCCGTTTTTCTTTACACCGCGCCGATGGTCCATGGCGGCCTTGAAGGTTCATGCCCGGACCGAGCTTTGGCTGCTGAAGCACATCGTCGGTCTGGACTTCGAGGTGCGCGGTCTTGAGAAGCTTCACGAGCCCCCATTCCTGGTGGCGTCCAAACACCAGTCCGCTTGGGAGACTTTCGCGTTGATACCGCTCTTTCGCGATCCCGCACTGCTGATGAAGCGCGAATTGTTCTGGATCCCTGTTCACGGCTGGTTCTCTCACAAGTTTGGGATGATCCCCGTCGACCGGGACAAGGGGCCTGCGGCGCTGCGCAACATGCTGCGCCATGCCAAAGACCGGATCGCGAAGGGGCGCGAGATCATCATCTTCCCCGAAGGAACACGACGGGCGCCTGGCGCGCCGCCAGCCTATCGGACCGGGATCGTCCTTCTCTACAACGCGCTAAACGTGCCGTGCGTCCCCGTTGCTCTAAATTCCGGAGTGTTTTGGCCGCGCCGGACTTGGCGCAGGATGCCGGGCACCGTCGTCGTTGAGATCCTGGACCCCATTCCACCGGGGCTCCCGAAGGCCGAGTTCATGAGCCGGCTCCAACAGTCCATCGAGACCGCCTCGGACCGCCTCATGGCCGAAGCGGCCGCAAACACTGAATCCCGTTAACTCCTTGTTAAGACTTAAGAGCTTGACGGCCATCGCCACCGAGTTCATATTTTGTTCTACAATCCAAATAGGTACGGCGAGACGCTTGAATTTGCGATCGCTCAACCTATCTGAGTGAGTGTTGCCAAGGTTAACGGGGCCTAGTTTCGATGTGGACGACTTCTTCAGACGCTTCTGACTTTGTGTCAGCCGACCGCGAGACCCATGGTCCGTCGGACGAGCCGGCACTGGTCTGCGCTGAAGCCGCGTTTGACCAGGCATTCCATTATTGGCGCGGGGCTTCGGGTCGGCGCTACCTCCACAGCGTTTATTCGCTGGTCGGGTGCCCGGCGTTGCCGCAAGCGAACTTTATTCTGGTCCGCCGCCACGAAGATGGATCGCGCGAAGCGCTCGTGTTCGGGAACACGAAAGCCGACGCGATGTCTCTCAATCTTGCCCGGCTTCGCCATGAGGGGGCAAAGATCGGTGCGAATGAGGTGCACATACACCTTCTCGCCGACACGGCTCAGGCCCGCAGCTTTGTCGAGGCGGACCTGACGGCGGCACAGCAAGACCGACCCGCTGCCTCCGAAGCCGCTTAAGTACGGCGGCTCAGAACCCAGCGACGTCTCCGATCACGTTAACTTTGGAGTAGCCGCACTAACTGCGCGAGAGTTTTTCTAGCCGTTCCTGCATGGCTTGAAGCTCGGCCTTGAGCGTATCGATATCGTCCTCGTCCGTCTCTTTAGCCGTTTTTGCATCGCCTTCTTGGGACTTCCCCTCCGCTCCGGGAGCCTCTCCTTCCACGCGCGCGGCCGTTGTCTCTCCTGAGAATGGCGTGAATATGCCAAGTGTCTTCTCGAAGGTCTCGAAGTTCTTGCGCACCTGTTCCTGCACTGCATCGAAGGCCGCCGTACCGAACGTGTCCGCGAAACGCCGCCGGTACTGTTCCTGCTGCTTCGTGAGCGAGTTGAGGCTGAACTCGAGATAAGATGGCACCAGCATCTGCATGCCGTCCCCATAGAAGCGAATAAGCTGGCGTAAGAAGCCGATCGGCAAAAGATTGGTGCCGCGACTTTCTTGCTCAACGATGATTTGAGTGAGCACCGCGTGTGTCAGATCCTCGCCGGTCTTCGCGTCGTAAACCACGAAGTCGCGCTCCGCGCGCACCATCTCCGCGAGATCCTCCAACGTCACATATGTGCTCGTGTCGGTGTTATAGAGCCGCCGGTTTGCGTACTTCTTTATGATGACCGGACGGCTATCCTGGTTCGCATCCCTAGCCACGTGTCGTTCTCTCCCTAACTCCAAATGCACCACCCATTCTGGCGCGGAGGGCTGCAAAAGCCCCCTTGGAAGTTGACGCTATGCCGCACGTGCGAAAATAACTACCACGTTAGGCCCAACGCGCACCAGGGACTTTGACCTAAGCC
This sequence comes from Pseudomonadota bacterium, assembly GCA_039177935.1. Classification (GTDB taxonomy): domain Bacteria; phylum Pseudomonadota; class Alphaproteobacteria; order Rhizobiales; family Methyloligellaceae; genus Methyloceanibacter. Next base: position 34,243 of record JBCDFN010000020.1, read on the forward strand.
TTAATTCGAGGGCTTTGTATGTCTTTCCAGCAGGGTTGCGCTGCGGTATGACCGTGGGCGAGTTTCAGTCGGGAGGACAGTATGAAAGACGCAGATATCGTAATAGTCAGCGCAGCGCGGACGCCCGTTGGATCGTTTGGCGGGGCCCTTTCTAGCGTTCCAGCCCATACCCTGGGCGAGACAGCCATTCGAGCCGCTCTAGAGCGCGCTGGGGTCGATGCGAATGACGTAGACGAAGTAATTATGGGTCAAGTGCTCACGGCCGGCCAGGGTCAGAACCCGGCTCGGCAGGCAGCCATGGCCGCGGGCGTCCCCAAGGAAGCCACGGCATGGGGCGTCAATCAGGTCTGCGGTTCGGGCCTCCGCTCGGTCGCGCTGGGCGCGCAGCAGATCGCACTCGGCGATGCCGATGTCGTCGTCGCAGGCGGCCAAGAGAATATGAGCATGTCTCCCCATGTTGCGAACCTGCGCAACGGCCACAAGATGGGCGATGTGAAGTTCATCGACTCGATGATCAAGGACGGCCTCTGGGAAGCCTTTAACGGCTACCACATGGGCAACACGGCGGAGAACGTCGCCAAGCAATGGCAACTGACCCGCGACGAGCAGGACAACTTTGCGGTCGCCTCGCAAAACAAGGCGGAAGCGGCGAAGAAGGGCGGCAAGTTCAAGGATGAAATCGCGGCCGTGACGATCAAAACCCGCAAGGGCGAGGTTGTCGTGGACGAGGACGAATACATCCGCGACGGCGCCACGATCGATAGCGTGGCGAAGTTGCGCCCCGCCTTCGACAAGGAAGGCACTGTGACCGCGGGCAACGCGTCGGGCATCAATGATGGCGCTGCAGCGGTGGTCATGATGAGCGCCGAGGAAGCCAAGAAGCGCGGCCTCACGCCTCTAGCGCGTATCGCGTCCTGGGCGGTGGCTGGTGTCGATCCGACCATCATGGGTACCGGTCCGATCCCGGCCTCCCGGAAGGCCTTGGACAAGGCCGGCTGGAAGGTGACGGACCTGGATCTGGTCGAAGCCAACGAAGCCTTCGCCGCTCAAGCTATGGCCGTGAACAAGGACATGGCCTGGGACACTGACAAGGTGAACGTCAATGGCGGCGCTATTGCCATTGGCCACCCCATCGGTGCGTCAGGCACTCGCGTGCTGGTCACGCTGCTGCACGAGATGCAGAAGGCCGACGCCAAGAAAGGCCTGGCCACACTGTGCATCGGTGGCGGCATGGGCGTCGCCATGTGCCTGGAACGCGACTAGCTCATCGCTCTTGAGCTTTAAGACGAATTCGTGTGGGGTGGCCTAGGCTGCCCCACAGTCGGTTTGGCAGTTAAACAAACAGGCGCAAAAGCGCTCCAATGGAGGAAACTATGGGAAGGGTGGCACTGGTCACGGGTGGAACGCGTGGTATTGGCGCTGCATGCAGCAAGGCACTCAAGGATGCGGGCTATACCGTCGCCGCTACCTACGCCGGTAACGACGAGGCCGCGAACGCATTCAAAGCCGAAACGGGCTGTTCGGTCTTCAAGTGGGACGTGGGCGACTATGACGCCTGCGAGAAAGGCGTTGCCGCTGTCGAGGCTGAGGTCGGCCCCGTTGAAGTGCTGGTGAACAACGCCGGCATCTCCCGCGATGCGATGCTGAACAAGATGACCGCTGAGCAGTGGTCCCAGGTCATGCGCACCAATCTGGACTCCGTGTTCAACGTGACCCGGCAGGTCATCAACGGTATGCGCGACCGCAAGTTCGGCCGCATCATCTCAATCTCTTCGATCAACGGCCAGCAGGGCATGCTCGGGCTGTCCAACTACTGCGCCGCGAAGGCAGGCGTGATCGGCTTCACACGCGCCGTCGCGTTGGAAGGCGCCCGCAAAGGCATCACCGCCAACGCTATCGCGCCAGGCTATGTGGCCACGGAGCTTCTCTCAGGCGTGTCAGAGAAAGTTATGGAAGCCATTGTGGGGCAGATCCCCGTGGGTAGGCTGGGCGAATCCGAGGAAGTGGCCCGCTGCGTCGTCTTCCTCGCCGCCGACGAAGCCGCCTGGATCACAGGCACGACCATCAGCATCAATGGCGGGCAACTCGCAGACTAGCGCATCACGCTCTAGGCGACGACGTCATCAAACTTTGCGCCCCTCAAGCGCTTCGAGTCCGAGACACCTTGAGTGTCATGGCTCCCAGCCTTGGGGGGCGAGTTCGAAATGCTCGAACACGAATCCTGGCGCCACAGTGCAGCCGACAAGCGTCCAAGCCCCAAGGCTCTGCGCGCTTTGCCAGGCATTGGCCGGCACGAACGCCTGAGGATGCTCGCCAGAAAACAGATCGGCTCCAAGAGTAAACTCCCTGGCTGGGCCATTCTCTTCTGCCACCTTCAGCAGCAAGGGCGCGCCAGCGTGCCAGTGCCAGGCCTCGACCGCGTCGACACGGTGCCAATGAGACACCTCGCCCTCCTTTAGAAGAAACAAAATCGCCGTCGAATAGGCGCGGCCGTCCGCGCCGGCCGCGTCCCGAAACGTCTCCCGGTACCAGCCTCCCTCCGGATGCCGTTCGAGGGCGAGATGGGCGATGATCTCTTCTGCTGTTCGCAATGTCATGCCGTCGCTGGAAGCCATTAGAACCGATCCTTGCGCCGCCGGACCTCGCCAAAGACATCCTCGAGCGCCTGCCCCTCCAAACCAAGGCGCGCTTGGATCTCCGGGCTTGAAGCCCGCAGGAACGGATTTGTCGCAAGCTCAAGGCCGATTGTGGTTGGCAGCGACGGAAGTCCCTTGGCATCGTTCTCGGCTACTTGCGCGGCCCGGGCCTGCAAGGCCGCATTCTCTGGCTCGATGGTCAGCGCGAAACGGCAATTGGCGCCCGTATACTCATGGCCGCAATACACCGCCGTGTCCGGCGGTAGCTCAGCGAGCTTCGACAAGGACCGCCACATCGTGGGCGCGTCCCCCTCAAGAAGCTTGCCGCAGCCCACGGAGAACAGCGTGTCGCCGACAAAGACGACGCCCTCATCCGGAAAATAGTAGCTGACGTGACCGCGCGTATGGCCCGCCGTGTCGAGGACCGTGGCATCCGTATGGCCGACAGAGACCGTGTCGCCCTCCTTGACCTCCACATCCAGTCCTTGGATGAGGCCAGCCTCCCGGGCCGGCCCATAGACCGTGCAGCCATACTTGTTCTTCAGCGCCGCGATGCCCGCGGTGTGATCGCCATGGTGATGGGTCACAAGGATGTCGGTGAGCCGCCAGCCCTTCTCCGCCAGCGCGGCCTGAATGGGCCCGGCCTCAGGCGCATCGATCGCAGCGGTGGCGCCTGTTTCGGGGTCGTGAAGGAGTACCCCGTAATTGTCTGCGCGAGTCGGGAACTGGAAAATCTCAAGCTTTGCCATAGTGTTCTCTTCGAAATTCGTTGATTGGCGCCAGGTCTTTTTGCCCCGGGACCCTACTCCGCCGCATCGGCGATTGAAACCGCCCCCAACGCGAACCACCTCTAGTGGCGCTTGAGGTAGACTGGATCCATGCATCTCGACGCGATCGACCTTCGGAACTTCTACGCGCGCCGGATTGGGCTGATGGTGCGCCGGCTGCTGCGTCCCCGATTCCGGAGTTACTGGCCTGACGTGGCAGGCTTGCGCGTTTTCGGCCTCGGCTACGCGACGCCATACCTTGCCGAGTTCCGGGCCCAGGCCTTGTGCACCGGCGCTCTTGCGCCCGTCCGCTTGGGAGCCCTGCCCTGGCCGGAGAGAGCCTCCTCGCACACGGCCCTCGTGGACGAAACGGACCTCCCATTAGACGATGAATCGGCCGACCGGGTGCTCGTCGTTCATATGCTCGAATGGTCGGAACACCCCCACGCGCTCCTGCGGGAGATTTGGCGCGTTCTGGCCCCAAATGGCCGCATTTTGGTTGCGGTGCCCAACCGGCGGGGACTTTGGGCCCGCATGGATTCTACGCCCTTTGGCTATGGCAGCCCCTTTAGCCGCAGCCAGCTCACCCAGCTTCTCAAGGACGCCATGTTCCAGCCGGAGAGCTGGCACTATGTGCTGCATTTGCCGCCATTCGATTGGCGCGTGCTGACGCGATGGCCAGACTTCTGGGAGCAGGCAGGCGATCTTCTGTGGCCTGCCTTTTCGGGCGTTATCGTGGTGGAGGCCACGAAACAGGTCTATGCAGGCTCATTGGCGCGAGAACCCGCTCGCAGCATGCGGCGGCGCATGATCCCCGTCCCAGCTGGCGCGGTAACACCGCGCCTCGGGGAAACAGCGCTAACGGGACAACAAGAAGACGGCTTGCTCGCCGAAGAGGTTCTGCGCCGGGAGAGGCATTGACATGAGCTTTGTGCCATAGGCATTGAGCGAGACGCTACGCTCAACCTTTGCGCCCATGTCCTTACACAAGGCCAGAAAGTCCTTGATGGTACACAGATGAATGTTGGGCGTGTTGTACCAACTCTCCGGCAAGTTATCGGTCTGGGGCATTTGCCCCCCGAACATAAGCTGGGTGCGCACCCGCCAATGACCGAAATTCGGAAACGACACCACGACGCGCTTGCCGATCCGCAAGAGCTGCTCAAGCACGTGCCGCGGGTTGCGCGTCGCCTGGATTGTCCGCGAGAGGATCGCGTAGTCGAAGGCCGCGTCCGGGTAGTGGACAAGGTCCGTGTCCGCATCGCCTTGGATCACGGCGAGGCCTTGCGCGACGCACTGGTTCACGCCCGCTTGGCTCAGTTCGATACCCCGGCCGTCCACACCATGCTTCTCGGAGAGAATCCGCAGCAATGTTCCGTCGCCGCAGCCAATATCGAGGACCCGCGAGCCCGGCGCGACCATCTCCGCAATGAGCAAAAGGTCGACGCGCGACGTGTCCGTGGTTTTCACGTTTGGCGGTGTGACGGGTGCATCCATTCTCAGGCACCAGTGGCAGGGTCGTCGAGTCCGCGTTGACGGGCGGCGGCGCTCAGGAAGCCGCGGACCGTGTCGAACAGCTCAGGTTCATGTAGCAAAAACGCGTCATGACCCTTGTTCGAATCGATCTCAACAAAACTGACATTGGCCGCCACGGCATTGAGCGCATGCACGACCTCGCGGCTCTCCTCTGTCGGAAACAGCCAGTCCGAGGTGAAAGAGATCAGGCAGAATCGAGTTTTTGTTCCAGCGAACGCGTTGGCAAGCACACCGCCGTGGTCGGCAGCGATGTCGAAATAGTCCATAGCCCGCGTGATGTAGAGATAGGAGTTTGCGTCAAACCGGTCGACGAAGCTCATCCCCTGGTGGCGCAGATAGCTCTCCACCTGGAAGTCCGCGTCGAACCCAAACGTGACCTCTTCTCGGTCCTGCAAGTTGCGGCCAAACTTCGTGTGCAGAGCGCGGTCCGACAGATAGGTGATGTGCGCGGCCATACGCGCCACAGCCAGCCCCTTGCGCGGGCTCTTGCCCTCTTGGTGGTAGTGACCGTCACACCAATCAGGGTCGGCCATCACCGCCTGACGGCCCACCTCATGGAACGCGATGTTCTGAGAAGAATGGCGCGCCGCGCACGCGATTGGGATCGCGGAAAAAACACGCTCTTTGTAAGTCGCGGCCCATTCCAGCACCTGCATGCCGCCCATGGAGCCGCCAATGACGCAGAGCACTTGGTCGACACCCAGGTGATCGAGAAGCCGCGCCTGCGCCCGAACCATGTCGCGCAGTGTGATCACGGGAAAATCGGGTCCATAGGGGCGCCCCGTTTCGGGGTTCACTGAGCTCGGCCCAGTCGAGCCCATACACCCGCCAATCACATTGGGACACAGGACAAAGTAACGGTCCGTGTCGATCGGCTTACCCGGCCCGACCATTGTTTCCCACCAGCCAGGTTTCCCTGTAACGGGATGTGGATTGGCCACGTGCTGGTCACCGGTCAGCGCATGGCAGACGAGAACAAGGTTCGACTTATCCGCGTTTAGAGTCCCATAGGTCTTGTAGGCGACCGAGAAAGGCGCAAGCACAGCACCGCTGTCGAGTGAGAGGCCCTCACTCGCCGGGAAATGCACCACTTCGCTGTGGGGATCGGTCACCTGCTGCCGCCGTTTGAGTTCGGCGAAGCTGTCCGCTCCCGGGGTCTCATTCATCGTCGTAATGGCCTAAACAGAACAGTTCTTGCACGCCCGTGACACAGGCCGGGCACGGATCCTGACAATATGTCCTGGAATTATACAATGCCCGGTCAATGATGACCTCATTAGAGTCAATCTTTTCTTTGCCTTGGCTTAAGAAATAGCCGTATGAGAAGCCCTTCGCAGGGCTTTGAGGCCCCAATAAGGAGTAGATTTCATGGCTGCCGAGCAGATGGCTGCCAAACCGATAGCCGCCGAGACGGCAAGCCAAGGCCCAACGCCCCGGCCGGGAATTCTCGATATCGCGGCCTATGTACCCGGTAAGAGCGTTCTACCTGGCGCTGGTCCGATTGTGAAACTCTCGTCGAACGAGACGCCGCTCGGACCGAGCCCAAAGGCGATTGAGGCCTTCCATGGCGAAGCGGCCAAGCTCGCCCGGTACCCCGATGGGTCGGCGAGGCTTTTGCGCGAAGCGCTGGCGGCGGCGCACGGCCTTGATGCGGCTCGCATCGTTTGCGGGACGGGCTCCGATGAATTGCTGAACCTGCTCGCGATGGCCTATTTGGGCCCGGGCCACGAGGCCATCTACACCGAGCATGGGTTTCTGGTCTACAAGATCGCGATTCTGGCCCGGGGAGCGACGCCTGTGGTCGCGCCTGAGACGAACCATACGGCGGATGTGGACGCGATCCTTGCACGGGTGACACCGGCGACACGCATGGTGTTCCTGGCCAATCCCAACAACCCCACAGGGACCTACCTTCCCTTCGCCGAAGTACAACGCCTGCACGCGGGGCTCCCCAGCCACGTGCTGCTTGTGCTGGATGCCGCTTATGCGGAATACGTCCTTGCAGACGACTACGAGGCTGGCGCTGCGCTCGCCGCTGTGCACGACAATGTTGTCATGACACGGACGTTCTCCAAGGTCCATGGTCTGGCGTCCTTGAGGCTTGGCTGGGCCTACTGCCCGAACGCCATCGCCGACACGCTGAATCGCATTCGCGGACCCTTCAATGTAACAGGGCCGTCAATCGCAGCAGGCGTCGCGGCTGTCGAAGATCGCACACATCTAGAGGCGGCTATTGCGCACAATGAGGCGTGGCTCGGCCACACCGTCAGCGAACTTAAGAGCATCGGCCTTGTTACGACACCAAGCGCTGCGAACTTTGTTCTCATGCATTTCCCGGACGCGCCCGGCCGCACAGCCACCGAAGCCGATGCGTTTCTTCACCAGCGCCGTATTATTCTGCGACGCGTGGAAGCGTACGGGTTTCCTAATGCGCTGCGCATGACCATCGGCACCGAAGCCGAAAACGCGGTAGCGCTCGATGCTCTGCGCACGTTTATGAGCGGCGCATGACGGAGACACTATTCGACAAGGTCGCCATCATCGGACTTGGCTTAATCGGCTCGTCTATGGCCCGCGGGATCAAGAAGCATGGCCTTTCGACCACCGTCATCGGCTTTGATGCTTCGCCTGACGTGCGTGCGCGCGCTCGTGAGCTTGGGGTTTGCGATGCGATCGCAGAGTCAGCCGAGGAGGCGGTAGCGAACGCGGGACTTGTCGTGCTTGCGGTGCCTGTCGGCGCCATGGAAGCCGCCGCGCAATCCGTCGCCGCGCATCTTGCCGAAGGTGCGATCGTGACCGATGTCGGGTCGGTGAAGGCTGCCGTCGTGCGGCAGGTTGGTCCTGTCCTTCCCGATCATGCGGTCTTCGTGCCAGGGCATCCCGTCGCGGGCACGGAGTATTCCGGCCCTGATGCAGGCTTCGCCGAGTTGTTTGAGGGGCGCTGGTACGTTCTTACGCCGTGCGAGCGCTCGACCGCCGCGGGTGTTGAAGCGGTCGAGGCTCTGTGGCGTGGGCTTGGTTCGACGATTGAAAAGATGACACCCGAGCACCACGATATCGTGCTCGCGATGACCAGCCACGTCCCCCATCTGATCGCCTACAATATTGTGGGCACGGCTGCCGAACTTGAAACCGTGACTCAATCGGAAGTCATCAAGTTTTCTGCGGGGGGTTTTCGTGACTTTACGCGCATCGCGTCCTCCGACCCCGTCATGTGGCGGGACGTGTTTCTCAACAATAAGGATGCGGTCTTGGAAGTTCTTGGCCGCTTTTCCGAAGACCTGGCCGCGCTCCAACGCCTGATCCGCTGGGACGACGGCCAAGCCTTACAGGAGCACTTCACCCGCGCCCGGGCCGTACGGCACAGCATCATCGATGCAGGTCAAGACACCGCAGATGCCGACTTCGGCCGGCCGCATGGGCATGACGACTAACGCGGACAAGAACGCCCTTTGGGTCTTCGGCTACGCCTCGTTGATGTGGCGGCCAGATTTTCCATTTGATGTGCAGATCCCAGCACGCCTCGAAGGACTGCATCGGGCGCTTTGTGTCTATTCCGTTCTTCACCGGGGTACTTTCAAAGCCCCGGGACTGGTCATGGGGCTCGACGTCGGCGGCGAATGCCATGGCGTTGCCTTCCGCGTTGAGCGTGGCGCCGAGAATGACACGGTGGCATATCTGCGCCAACGCGAGCAGGTCACTGATGTCTATGTCGAAGCCTACCGCCCTGTCACACTGTCCGACGGCTCAGGACGCACCGTGACAGCACTCACATTCGTGGCCGACCAAAGCCACCCACAATATGCTGGCGCGCTAGACATCGAGGTCCAGCTCGAAATCGTGCGAAGCCGCCGCGGACAGGCCGGCGCCAATATCGACTATGTTCTGAATACGGTCGCGCACCTGGAAGCCTTGGGCACCCACGACCCCATGCTCTTCACCCTCGCGGAGCGACTGAGGCGAAGTACTGACGATGAAGAGCGAGGGGCCTAACCGGCAGAGTTGCGCCGCGCGACCTGCTTCTCCTCGTGGAGTTTTGGCGCACCAAAGAAGTCGCCCTGCATATAGGATACGCCCGCCTTCTCCAGGAGATCGGCGGCGCGCTCATCACCCACCCACTCGCCGACGGTTTCGACACCAAATCGCTGCGCGAGATCCAGTAGGGTCTGCACGAAAGCCGCATCTTTCTCATTTGTTCCGAGATTCTCGATAAAGGAGCCGTCGATCTTGACCATGTCGACGCCGAGATTACGCAGCGAGCGAAACGATGCATAGCCCGCACCAAAATCATCGAGGGCAACGCGGCAACCCGCCTGCTTCAAGGCCGTCACAAACTCGGTGGTGGCTTCCATGTCCGAAGTGGCGGCAGTCTCGGTGATCTCGACAGTGAGCCTCTCCGTTAGCTTACGGTCCTTGCCCGTTAAGGCTTCAAGCGCATCGATCCAGTGCCGGTCCGTCGTGGATAGGGCCGAGACATTGAGCGCCAGCTTACGCGTTGGCACCGCGCGCAAAAGTTCGACTGCCAGCTCTAATGCTCGATGGTCAATGAGTTTGGATAGTCCCAACTCCTCTGCAGCCGGAACAAACTCACGCGCTTCCATCACCGATCCGTCGGGTTGGCGCAAACGCAAGAGGCACTCGTAGAACTCGGCATTATGGCTACCAGAGCTGACAACCGGTTGCAGCGCAATTGCGATCCGGCGATCATTCAGGGCACGGATGACTTCATCTGCCATCGCTATGCTGTGCTTCCGCTGAGCTTCGCGCGGCGACGATGGGTCGTAACAGTAGAATCGCTCTCGGGGATTGACGCGCGCCATCTCGACGGCCTGCATCGCACGGCCGATTGCATCCTGCGTGGATTGCGCATGGTCAGGCAGCAGGAGGACCCCGACGAAGATGCTCACAGGAACAGCCCCCGAGCGGGTGCTTGCGACGTCTCCTTCCACGGCGGCCATCGTACGACGGGCGACGGACACGGCTTCGTCGGCGTCGCAGCCACGCAAGACGATACCGAACTTGTTTGAGGAGAAACGACCCGCGCAGTCGCGCCCTCTCACAGCACCGTTAAGACGCTGTCCGACGATGGTAATGACCTCGTCTCCGACATCGTAGCCGTAGGTCTCGTTGATGCGGTTTAGATCGTTGACGCCGACGAGCAGAAAGGCGCCTTTTGTATCGCCCCCGGCGTTTCCGGATACGAGCTGAGAAATCAAGCCAGTGAGTTCCGCGCGAGAAGGAAGCGCCGAGACCGCCTCAGGCGCTGCATCTAACCGCGCACGTTCGCGTCGGCGGCGGTCGTTGGAGATTCGCATCGTTCCTTGCGCGCGGATGGGCTGGCCCGCTGCGTCCGTGACACAAACACCGCGCTCCTCCACCCAGACGGCTGCTTTTCCTCGGCGACCCTCTGGCATAAACCGGTAATGAAGTGCATAGGGGATAGACGCATCGGGCGTGGGCCTCGCACCGCCTCGAACGCCATCATACCGGTCGGCTGCATACCTCGGATCGATGTGCAACGCGAAAGCGCGGCCACGCTCAAGCGCATCAATCTTGATTCCACCAAGCACGGTTCCGGCGTTCTTGGCCCAGTCGATTCGGTCAGACGCGAAATCCCAGCGATAGGCCGTGGTTTGGATGCCATCCAGCACGTCCTCTAGCTCAACCTGCAACTCGTCGCTGGCCGCCACCATGGTCTCGGATTTCTCCATTGCCGCCCCTTACGCTGATACCCGCGGCGCCAATTGAGATCCCCTCGGCGCTCATTACTCGTACGCCAAGGTATGGTGGCAAGACTTAAGAAGCCGAAAACTCTCGATGCCGTCAGTGCTTTCGGGAGGAGAAATGTTGGTAGGGACAGGCGCAACACCCCTGTTTCTGTCTGTTTGGTTAGCAAGACCCTACTCAGGCGAGCAGCAGGATGAGCTAGGCACGCAAAAGCGCTCCGGCGCGGAGAGCACCAGAGTGAAGAACGTTGGACGCCTTGGAGGATTAAAGCGCCTGAACGCTAAGACCCCTAGGCCTCTTCCTTGATGGTGATTACCTGGCGGCCACGGTAACGGCCCGACTTCAAGTCGATATGATGTGGACGGCGAAGCTCGCCGGAATCCTTATCCTCGACATAGGCCGGCGCCGCGACAGCGTCGTGGCTCCGCCGGTTGCCCCGTTTCATACGGGACACTTTTCTCTTTGGAACAGCCATTTTTTGAACCTCTTGGCGCCGCCGCCATTCGCGGGGCGCGTCATTGGGCGCTCTTATAGTCGCAAATTCTGTGGCTGACCAGGCCCCTGTTCTAAGGCGCTTATGGGTTCAAGACGCAGTCCGCGCGTTTGGCGATATAGGGCAGCCGCTTTTGAACCGCATTGGCCACAACACGGTGCGTTCGGTTAGGCCGGGCCGGATTGCGCAATTTCGGCTTTGGCAAGGTGGCCGCAAGCAGGACGGCCTCGCGCTGTGTGAGCGCAATCGCGGGCTTCCGAAAGTACTTCCGACTGGCCGCCTCAACGCCGAACAACCCGGGACCGAACTGCGCGATATTGAGATAGACCTCCAACACGCGCTCCTTTGGCCAGATGCTGACAATGGCGTAGGCCAAGGGCACCTCAAGCGCTTTGCGCAAATACGAGCGGAATTCCCAAAGATAGATGTTCTTGGCAACCTGCATGGGGATCGTACTGGCCCCACGCGCCGGTTGGAGGTTCCTCGCCGACTCCAGCACGTCACGAACAGCGGCCCAATCCACGCCTTGGTGCGCGCAGAAGTTCCCGTCTTCGCTTGCAATCACCGCCAAGCGCATATGAGGCGAAATCTTCTCAATCGGCACCCAACGCCGGTTCAAGGTCTCTCCGCGCAGTTTCTCGACAACCATCATCGAAGTGATCGGTGGGTTTACGTAGCGGAAGAGCACGAGACTGCCGACAACTGCTCCCCCAAGCAAAAGGAGGGCAAGACCCATGCGCCACAGCCAGGGGTGTCTATCCCGCCAGCGGCGCGGACTTGAGCCGCCCCTAGGCGGCTTTGCCTGATTTTTGGGTTTGTTGCGATCCATCGACGGGCGTTCTAACCCCCGGCGATGCCACGATCAATTTGCGGCGACAGAAAGCCTCAGCTATCCCTTCGCCCACAATGACTTTCCGAACTGAAATCGACCGCGTGGCTTCGCGCGTAGACGAGCGGCTCACGGCCCTCTTGGGCCAAGATATTGGCCAGTTCTCGGCCAGCGGCGAGGTGGTCGCCCCGCTCGGTGAAGCCATGCGCTACGCGGCACTCGGCGGCGGCAAGCGGTTGCGGCCTTTCCTGTTGATACAGGCGGCAAGTCTCTTCGGTGCCTCAGAGGATAATGCGCTCGACGCCGCCTGTGCACTTGAGTGCATTCACTGCTACTCCCTCGTCCACGATGACCTGCCGGCCATGGACGACGACGCGCTGCGCCGGGGCCGTCCCACGGTACATATCGCCTTCGACGAGGCCACGGCCATCCTCGCCGGCGATTCGCTGCAGACGATCGCGTTCGAGACCGTGAGCGCGCCGACTTGCCATGACGATCCCGCGGTGAGAGCCGAACTAACCTATCTCCTGGCCAAGGCCAGCGGCTGGCAGGGCATGGCGTTGGGGCAAGCCCTCGACCTTGCGGCCGAGCAGCGTCCCTTCACGCCCGAGGAGACAACCGCCATGCAGATGCTCAAGACCGGCGCCTTGTTCCGTTTCGCCTGCGAGGCTGGCGCGGTTCTCGGACGCGCTGACCTCAAGGACCGCGAGGCCCTTGTTCGCTACGCCAGCGCTTTCGGGCAGGCCTTCCAACTCGCAGACGACTTGCTGGACGCCGAAGGCGACGCAGCCGCGATGGGCAAAGCCGCCTCAAAAGACGCCGAGCGAGGGAAAGCAACACTGGTCGGGCTGCTCGGGATTGATGGCGCCAAGGCGCATCTTGCGGGCCTAGTTGCCGAGGCGGAGGATGCCCTCGCGCCGTTTGGCGGGGATGCGGCGCTGCTGATCGACGCCGCGCGGTTTGTCGCCGAGCGTCGCTCATGAGTGGGTGAGCAAAATCGGTTCGACTTGTCGCCTTCGTCTCTTGCGTCCCGATGATCGCGTTGACGGTCTCGATAGCGGGTGACGCAGTCTCGCTGAATTAGCTCTATTCCACGAGCGGGGAGATGCCTGCTATTTCCGTCCTCCCAGCAAGGAGAACCCCGCCGCTTCTCTGATCTCTCTAAAAAGCGGCCAACCAAACATGACGAGGATCAGGACCCATCCATACTGAACGAAGTAATTGAGTAACGTCATCGCGTCCAGTAGGGGGCCTCCATCAACACTGGAGAACTGCGACCGCCGCAGCTCAAGGAAAATTCTCCCTAAGGCCAAACCATACGCGGCTTTGAACACTTCCCAGAACTGAAGCATCAGAAAGAGAACAATGAACCGTAGGAAGATGAAGTTCATTTTTGAGTTCTGAGAGGCGAGTTCGATAATCGGTTTTGACCCTTGAGATGTCTGTGAACAATCTCCGCCAGCATCACATTGCGACAGCAAGCGCTCCGTTTCCTGAAGCTCCAGACTTACGCGCCGGCCCTCAAGCTTTATGCGTTGAACAAGGACGAAGGCGTAGTAGAGGGCTACGGCAAGCCCCACAGCAGCCACGACGGCAAGGGCAATTTCGCTCAACTTTGGTTCAAGAAGAAAACCGCCCGCCGCAAACGCCGGAACAGGAAGAAATAGCAGGCCAATGACAGCCCAACTCAACAAGACAACTAATGACCTAAACGAGCATCGGCACATGATTCACCCCCTGCAAAGTACCCGCTTACATCATCGCTAAGCGGCACAAATCTGGGGTAGCATTGCCTGCCTGATGCAACAAGGGCGGCGGTTACTCCGCCGCGGTACGGGGGGCGCCCTCTTGGCCAGCGGCAGGGTTGCCGTAGCGCTGCTCGATATAATCGAGCACCATCTGCTTGAAGTCGGCAGCGGCGCCAGGGCCCCGCAGGGTCGTGACTTTCTTGCCGTCAATGAAAACCGGCGCGGCTGGGGCCTCCCCCGTGCCAGGGAGCGAAATGCCGATATCGGCATGCTTGGATTCGCCCGGCCCATTCACGATGCAGCCCATCACGGCAACGTTGAGATTCTCAACACCGGGATAGCGGCGCTGCCAGTCGGGCATCTGATCGCGAACGAAGGACTGAATGTCTTGGGCCAGCTCCTGGAAGGTCGTGGACGTCGTCCGTCCGCAACCAGGACAAGCGGCGACCAGCGGCACAAAGGCGCGGAAGCCCATGCTTTGCAAGAGCTCTTGGCCCACCTTCACCTCCAGCGACCTATCGCCGCCGGGCTCGGGGGTCAGTGAAATGCGGATCGTATCGCCAATCCCCTCCTGCAAGAGGATAGACATCGCTGCCGACGAGGCCACGATGCCTTTGGAGCCCATGCCGGCCTCAGTGAGTCCCAAATGGAGGGCAAGATCGGACCGTTCGGCCAACATGCGATAGACCGCAATCAGATCTTGAACCGCGGACACCTTCGCCGATAGCACGATCTTGTCGGCGCCCATGCCGAGTTCCTGCGCCCGCGCGGCCGAGAGAAGCGCCGACTGCACCATGGCCTCATGCATCACTTCGCGCGCGTCTTTCGGATTGGCGCTTGCCGCGTTCTCGTCCATCAGGCGGGTGAGCAGCTCCTGATCGAGACTGCCCCAATTGACGCCGATGCGGACCGGCTTGTCATGTTGGAGGGCAATCTCGATGATCTGAGAGAACTGCTTGTCCCGCTTGTCCTTGAAGCCGACATTACCGGGATTGATGCGGTACTTCGCCAGGGCCGCCGCGCAATCGGGATTGTTGGCCAGTAGCGTATGCCCGTTGTAGTGGAAGTCGCCGATCAACGGCACCTCGACACCACGCTTATCGAGCTGGGCCCGAATGAGCGGCACCGCCGCGGCAGCCTCCTCGCGGTCGACCGTAATCCGCACAAGCTCCGACCCGGCGCGCGCCAGCGCCTCCACCTGCGCGACCGTCTGGCCCACATCGGCCGTGTCCGTGTTGGTCATGGACTGGACGACGACGGGGGCCCCGCCACCCATGGCCACGTTGCCAATCCTGACCGAGACGGTCTTCTTGCGTGCGATGCTCGTCAATTCAGTCTCCTCAAAAGGGAGGGTCGTTGGGTGGCAGGATACATCACATTTGGACCGCCCGCGCTAGATCCGTGCGCTCAATCCGAGTGCCGCCGTTGACGCAGAAAGAGAAAGCCGTCGGCGAGCAGCGCCGCCGAGGCAACGGCAGCCGCGGCAACCAAGGCCGTCGCAGTATCGGGCGTCCGATCCGGTGTTAGCGCCTGCGCAGCTTCAAGCCCCACAGCGACGGGAACTAAGACCGCCGCCACGCGCATGGGTCTTGGGCAGGCCACGCAGGCAAGAATGGTCACCGCAAAGAAGCCCAAGAAATGTTCAACGAGCCAGTGAAGCCCAAGCCGCACCTGCCATGCGGCAGGTGCCAGCGCGGCATAAGCAAGCGCGGCCACGAAGAGGGCGAGCGCGATCACCATCCAGTGTCGGGAACCACCTGCCATCGGGGCAGTGTACACCGCCCCTGGCTCGGACCTCGTTTTCTCTTACGCCTCCCAGGCCGGAAACGGGTCGGGGAGTGACTTCCAACGGCCCTTCGCCAAGTCATTATCTCCCGGATCTTTAACCAGGCAGTCATTGAGGGCCGCCGTGATGGCCTCACGGTCCATCTCGCGCGTGCCGATAAACACGAGCTCCTGCCGCCTGTCGCCCCAAGTGTCGTCCCAGCGCTTCATAACTTCATTGACGCTATCGTCGTCGTCGGGCCAGCGGGACTTCGGCACCGCAGCCCACCAGAAACCGATCCCTTCGTGCCGGACGAAAGCACCAGCCTGGCTGAGCTCGCCGACCCAATGAGGCCGCGTCGCAAGCCAGAAAAAGCCCTTCGCCCTGATCACATTGGGCCAGGTCGAGTCGAAGAAGGCATGCAGCTTTGCAGGATCGAAGGGTGCGCGAGCCCGGTAGGTAAAGCTCGTGATCCCGTATTCTTCGGTCTCTGGTGTGTGGTCTTTGAAGCCATTCAACTCCTTGAACCAG
>JBCDFN010000021.1:0-46928 GCA_039177935.1 Pseudomonadota bacterium
CAGACCGCCGTTCAGATAGGTGGCATACGCCCCAACCTGGCCGCCCGAGAAATCGAACGTATCGGCGAGGCTGTCGTAATCGAGCTTGCCGCCCACAAAGCCGCCGAGCACGCCGAAGATCAGCACATCGCCTTGGCTGATGACATCGTACTGGCCCATGTCCACGCCAACTTGCAGGTCAAACGACGAGAACTCATTGTCGAGATCGTAATTGTAGGTCCGTCCGTAGGCAGACGTGGTGGCCGAGCCATCCCGGTCCAGACGCCCGCCACCACCCTTCATCCACACGCCCGGCGTCAGGCCGTTGGGACCCGCATCAACGAGGGACTTACTGCCATCATCGAAGGCGGGCGGCCCACCCCTGGCAAGCACCACACGAAGATCCGCCGTCCGATCGAACCAGGTGGCGGAGCTCTGATGCCATAGGTCTTGAGCCGCCGTCAGCAGTTTGGGCAGTGCCTGTGCAGTTGCGCCCGCGAAGCTGCGGAACTCCCATTGCCCCGAGCCTGTTGGCTCGAAGAACAGGTCGTAGTCGAACAGCCCTGTGTCGATGGGGCCGTCCTGAAGCTGGAAGTTCCCCGCGCTTGGCGTGTCACCTGTCACGAATACGACCGGGATACCCTGGCTGTTAAACGTGCCGGGGCCTGCATTCGTGTTGTTCACATTGACCCAGGTTGTCCCGGACACATCGCCCTCGATCGTAAACGTGTCCGACGTCGAGCCCGGTCCGCCCAAGAAGGTATCCACAGCAAGGGTCGATCCCGATTGGCCAACGAATTCGAGATCTTCCCCCCCGGGCGTATTGGAGATCGTGAACGAGTCGCCCTGGCGACCATCTTGCATCGAGATCAGCCCGGCGTTCTCAAATCGCTCCAGACCCTCGAACGCACTGGACTCGCTAGTTGATGCGTTCGTTGCTGCCAACACAGTGCCGCCGCTCTCGTTGACGAATAGATCGTTCCCGCCACCAAACAGCGATGTCTTCTTCGTCTCAAAGACACCGCCCGCTTGGTTCTCAAACAAATCGTCTTGCTCCGTCAGATCGACGAAGCCCGTGATCAGACCGGTGTTAAAGATGTCGGCCGTACCCGCACCTTCTACTTCGATGGCGAGGTGCGACTCCGCGGAGACATCGCCGGCGTTAATGATCGTAGTCTTGTTGGCAAGATCGCTGGTGCTCCTGATACCAATACTCTCCGCGCCAGCAGCGAAAACCGAGCCGCTGTTTTCAATCGTCGTATCGGAATTGGCGCCTTCTGTTGAAGCCTCGACGCCGGTAGAGCTGCCTGTCCCACCTGTGGCCCGCAGCCGCCCGCTGTTGAAGATGGAGATGGAGCTGCCATCACCTTCGGTCTCCGCGTCGATAGCGTCCGCGAAGGTACCGCCTGTCGACGTAATGTCGCCTGTGTTGTTGATCGAGATTTTTGAGTTGGACCCTTGAGTCTCGGCGTAGATGCCCTCTGTCTCACCATTGGGTGCAATCGCATCGATTTTCGCGGCATTATTAATGGTGATGCCGCTGTTGTCTCCGTACGTCCGAGCGGCGATGCCGGTGGCGAAACCATCCACTGCGCTCGCACGTGTGGTAATCGTACCGCCGCTCGTTATATCGATCGGGCTGTCAGTGTTGGCGGCTTTCCCCCCGTAAGTAATGGCCTCAATACCGTAGGCCACTCCGGCGCCTTCCACGTCAATTTCTGTTGTGCTTGATGTGGTGATCGAGATGGGACTGTAGCCGTTGCGCGTGTATGCATAGATGCCAAATGCAAGCGAACCCGACGCCGCAATACTAGACCCAACATCAATGTTAACTTCGCTGTTTATGCCGTAAGTGGCAGCACCAATGCCCGTGGCTCCAGCGTAGACACCATTATAGGTCGACGTCACGTCGATATCCGCGCTGTGCGTGACGGAGATGTAGCTGCCGTTACCAAAGGTGTACGAGACAATCCCGTACGCACTGCCCGAACTCGTTACCTCGATATTGGCTTTGTTAGTAATCGTGACGCCGGCTTTTCCATAAGTGGTCGCAGCGATGCCCCAAGCATACTCGAAGTACGGGCTACCGGCTGCCCGCACAGTGATGTCGCCTGAATTGATGATCACTATCGAGCTCGGTTGCTTGTAGCCGCCATACGCAAACGCGTTGATGCCGCCAGCGACGTACGCAGCCTGCGAATCGATCGTAGCGCCGTTGGTTATCTCAACTTGTGAGCCGACTTTGTTCGCATAGGCGCGAATACCGATGGCATAGGACCCAAAGTAGTTACTCGTACTACGGACATCGATGCTGCCGTCGGCGATGTCGATATCAATTACACCGCCCTTACCATTTGTAACCGTATTGATGCCGTAGACAGGGCCATAGGCTACGTTGTTGATGGTCGACCCCATCGTAACGCCAATGTCGCCAGAAGCGGTATATGCGTAAATGCCGGTGGCCGACGATTTTGCCGACGTGGCCGCAATGTCGGACGTATGCGTGATCGTGATGTTGCTATCTTCGCCATAGGTAGTGGCCGCGATAGCGTAAGCATCACCGGTTGCTTCGACGTCAATGCGGGACTCGTTCTTGATTTCGATATCGGCGTACTTGCCACCGGTATAGGCATAGATGCCGTAGCCATCGCTCCCCTTAACGTTGGCCCGGATTTCAAGAAGCGCGTCGTTTGTTACGGTGATTTCACTGTAGTTGCCGTATGTCAGCGTAGAGATGCCGCTCGCAAATCCTTTGCCTTGGGTCGTTGCCTTGATGTCAGCATAGTTGGAGACTTCAACAGTGCTCTTGGCAGCATAGGTGGCTGCGAAAATTCCATCAGTGTTGGCGTCTTTGCCCGATGCCAACGTTGTGATGTCGCCCTTGTTCGTAACATTGACGTCGCTTAGTTTCCCGAAGGCGAGAGCCTCAATGCCTTGCGCAAGCTTGCTTGCCTCAGAGTCAATATCCTTGGCGTTCGTAACAGTGATGCCGCTGTTTTTCCCATCCGACTTGGCATAGATGCCATACGCGAAGCCCGGATCACCCTTGCCCGCGGTAGCAAGCACTGTGATACCGCCGCTGGTTGTCGTGATTTCGATCGTATCGTCGTCGTTTTCTGTTTGTCCGTGGATACCGGTTGCGCGCTCGATTGCTTCGACATCCGAGAGTCCCTCAGACGTTACTTGGATCGTTCCGCCGCCATTTTTTGTCTGTGCGAAAATGCCGTAAGCGGTCGATTTGCCAAGCGCGCCGGCCGTGCCATTTGAGACGACCCGCTCGATGTCGCTGTAATTCTCAATGGTGATGTCGCTGCCGCCATAGCTCGAATTCGTGACGGCTCGGATGCCAAAGCGCGTATTGACGCCGTAAGACTCAAGGTTACCCTCGCTATTGAGGAATATGGGGACGCTATTCTTCGCCCCCCCCGTCTGCAGATTGATGGCCGCATTTCCCGTGACGCCAGTGCCATCTCTGGGGAAATCATTGTCACAGTTGATCGATACGTCCGTACCTATGATGGCTGGAACGAGACGGATATTCGGGTCCGCGTCCAGACCGACGCAATTAGCTTGAGCTAGCGCTTGATCGGGCGCGGCTATCGCCGTGAATAGAAAGCTGGACGCCAGGGCGCTGCTAAGCAGCAGAACGCGACGGCTCGACGTCTTGAACCGGAATGTGACGCGGCTGCTATCGCTGCGCGCGACAGTATGCGAACCGGGCTGTGCCTGGCCGCTAGCTACGCCGCGCGCGCGGGCGCGCCTTCTATCTCGCCGATTCATGAGCCCCCCATAAGCCCAGCCGCCTATACCCCAAGGCAGTCTAGGCCATTAACCCTTCGTTAACGTTATTGGAGGCCAAGATCGGCAACTAGTGCATTTCGAACACACTCAGCTTGAAAAGCGATTGCGAGACTACCTGGGGTGAGTCCTGTGCTGACTACACTCTTGAATCGTGTTGGCCTGCGGCGTCTCCGCACCGGTCCTCTTCGTGCAGACCATATTTCGGGCGCCAACAACCGTCCTCTTGGGCTGTCGGTCTCGGTCGATTCGATGGCCGAGAAACACCGGTACATAGATTTCTAGCCGTCTTTGTTGCTAGAGTTTCATGGTGCCACCACAGCGGACCGCCCTTCGTGCAAGAAGACCTCTTCCCTCGGAAAGCAACGCACGCCATTTCATGGTCCGTGTGCCTATGGACTTCAGGGTAAGGAAGTAGTCCAACGTAGCGGTTATGGCTTCAAGCGGCGCGCAAATCTCTAAGCCCAAATGGGATGAGACGATCGATGAGTTTCGAGCTCTCGGCGGCGTCGCGGACAATATCGAGCATGGAGTCGGCGCACTCGGACGTGGTTTGCTCCTAAGCGATCCGAGCACGCCTGCTCAAATTGCCGTTCCAGAGAATCTCCTTATCGATGTCGATGACGTCGTCTTTCAAAAAGGCCAATTCCGCATCAAGAAAGATGCCAACGTGCCCGATCGCGAAAGGGCGTTTTTCGAGTCCTTCGAAAATGAACTCTCGTGGGGCGACGGCGGACATAGCGAATGCGAATCGTATCTGGAGAGCGTGGACAAATTACCGATAGCCATCAGAGAAGCTCTGTCGAGGGATGTTGGCCTTACTCTTCCCTGGTCAACCGGAATGTCGGACGAGAGGATTCAGAGGCGCTTCATCCGCAGTCGCAGCATTACGTACGAAGGACGGCGCAAGCTTATGCCCGTGCTTGAGCTGGTCAATCACGGGGTCGAGGGCTGCAAGTTCAAATTCGAAAAAGGCATCTCAATTGCCGGAAGCTTTGAGAGCGAAATGCTTGCTCACTATGGGCTCTACGACCCGTACGGTGTCTTAGACAATTGGGGTTTTTCGAGCGCTGAGCCCGTGGCATTCAGCATACCCGCCGTCCTGACAGTCGACTCGCACCGCTTGGTAATCTCACGCAAGCTTACCAACTCGGCTGTGCGCGGCCCATTTCGTGTCCCGACTGTGGAGAGAGACGGCAACACATTCCGGATTTCGTTCATGATGCTCGGCCACGCGGACTATCCGCGTCTGTCCAAGGGCATCTTCTATCAACTGATGGAAGACATCGGCCAACAGAATGCCGAGGCCCTGTTTGATGAGGTGCGCCGCTTCAACATCCAGAAGTTTCTCAGCGTCTTGGAACTTCTAGATGAACACCAGGGGCCGCTGATCGTGACTTTGAGGCAAATGTGCCGGCAACAGATCGCCGCCATCACTCATTCCATCGGCACGCGGAAGATCGACGGCTAGGGCCGCTGTTCAGCCTGTTCGGCGGCGTCCCTTGGATAGCGGCTTCTTTTTCAGGCGTGCCAGCGTGTCTTCGAAGCGCTGTTTGGAATCGCGCATCGCCGCATCGTCCGTGTCCGGCCTGAGGCCGACGCTCGCGACCTCCTGTTGTAGCGCGGCGAAGCGTTCAAATTCGGCCTCGGTCATGTTGGAGATCGCATCGGCACTCTCCGCGATTTCGCGGGTCAGCGTCGGCAGGGCCCGCCATCTGTAGAGCATGTCGGCGAAGTACTCCTCCACCTCCTCTCGGGGCGTCTCGGCTTTGAGGAATGTGTGACGCACATGGTGGCTCTCCGAGAGGAGCCTGTCGAGAAGCGCCCCGTGCGGACCGTCGCGAAGTGCGGCGATCAGCGCATCGCGAGTGACGGCGTGATCGTCGAGTATCTTCTGCGTCGTGGCGGTTAGCAGACCGCTGAGTTTTTTGTCCGGCACATCGACACTCGCGATTTCCTCGGCGAATTGGTCCAGGAGCCATGGATGGTTCACGAGTGCCAACGCCACCATGGTGCCGAACCCGTAGGCGGTCGGCGGAGGCGGCACGTCGCGGCGCGAGAGCTTTGCGCCGTTCCGCTTCGTTTGCGTGCTGCCCTTGCCGAAACGCGGCTGCGGCCGCCAAAGTTCGAACAGTCTATTCTTGATGTCACGGCGATAGTGCTCTCGTACACGGACATTCTCGATGTCGTTCAGCAGCGTTTCCAGCCGCGCTTCAAAAGCCGCGCGCCGCTCTGGCGTATCGATCGATCCCGCCGCCATCTCTCGCCGCCAGACCATGTCGATCAATGGCATCGCGTTCTTGAGATAGGCGGAGAAGGCCGACGGACCGGCACTGCGCACCAGGTCGTCGGGGTCTTGCCCTTGGGGCAGGAAGGAGAAGCGAAACGAGTGACCTTCCCGCAGCACCGGCAGCATACGGTCCACTGCTCGCGCCGCCGCCGCCTCGCCTGCCCGATCCCCGTCGAAGCAGATCACGGGTTCCGGCGCCAGCTGCCAGAGCTGTTCCATCTGGCGCGCGGTGAAGGCCGTGCCAAGCGTGGCCACGGCATTCTTGAAGCCCGCCTGGTGGAGCGCGATCACGTCCATATACCCTTCGGTCACGATCAGCTCGCCCTTCTCGAAAGCAGAACTGCGCGCGCGGGCGAAGTTGAACACCATAGAGCCCTTGTCGAAGAGCCGTGTCTCCGGGGAATTCAGGTACTTTGGTTGCGCATCGGGGCTGAGCGCCCGCGCGCCGAAACCGACAACCCGCGATTTCACATCGAGGATCGGGATGGCCAAACGGTTGCGGAAGCGGTCGTAGGTCGGACGTCCATCGTCCGGTTTGATGATAAGCCCCGCATCGAGCAGCTGCGGCTCTGTGTAGCCTTTCTTTAGGAGCGCGGTCTTTAGCGTGTCGCGCCCGGCCGGGGCAAAGCCTATGCGGAACTCGTGGATCGTCTCGTGGCTTAGGCCCCGACCTTCTGCATAGTTGAGCGCATCGCGCCCTGCCCCGGATCGCAGCGCCTGTTCAAACAATTTGGCCGCGGCTTCGAGGGCATCCATGAGCCCCAGCCGTTCCTTGACGGTTCGCTCATACTGAGGATCGGGCGCCGGCATCGGAACGCCTGCCTCGCCGGCCAGCCGCTCAACCGCCTCAGGAAAACTCAGGCCCTCGGTTTCCATGACAAAGCGGAAGATGTCGCCGTGCCGCCCGGACGAGAAGCAGTGATAGAAGCCCTTCTGATCGTTCACGGTGAAGGACGGGGTCTTCTCCTTATTAAATGGAGACAAGCCTTTCCATTCCCGCCCGGCGCGCTTGAGCTGCACGCGGCGCGAAACGACCTGGCTTACAGGGAGCCGGGCACGGACCTCATCCAAGAACGAATCTGTGAATTTCATCTTCGTGACAGTGGAGCTTCAGTCGGAGGAATGCGCGGCGCGCGGCCGACTCATCAACACTATCCACCATTTGGAACGAAGAGGGAACACATCGCTCGTTGGTTCACGGGGCGATCGAGTGGTCGGCCCAAGGGAGATTAGCCTGACGAGGTATCGCATCGGGTTCGTGTTGTTCGCGCCACAGAACTGTCACGCATCTTCACTACGCAGGATGGATGCCTGACCGGAATGGCTCTAGCCTGAGCAAACTCATCACAAAAATCGCTGGGGCGGTCTGTATGATCGCCGGGCTTGCCACGGTATGGCTGCCGATCCCCACCGGCCTGATCTTGATGGTCATCGGGCTGACGCTGCTCATCGCCAGTAGCCCGACAATCGCGGCCTGGGCCCGGCTTCTACGGCGCCGAAACGAAGGCCTCAACGATAAGCTCAATCGCGCGACGCCCTATCTGCCCACGCAGATGCAGCGCATCCTATCAAAGACCAGGCCCAACAAGAAAAAGGCCAAACCCAGCGGGCGCGATGCGGGTGAGCCCAAGCGATCCGACTACGGTGTACGCGGCCGCCGTCAGCCAGAGGCGTCTTAGGCCCGTCGCTGGGGCCGAGAATCCACATTTTTTGGCCTGTCAGGCCTTCGCCCTTGATGTGCCGCAAAGCCGCACCCCGCAGTTCTCCGGACTATGGCGTCGCCATGCTCGAATCCGTTGCAACACAAATGCTCGCCCATTTGGGACCGACGCCCAAGCACAACGAGGCGCATCCGGCCAAAATGCGCGTCGAGAATGTTGATTTTTGGTACGGGGAGAAACATGCGCTGAAAGATATCTCGATCGACCTGTACGAGAACGAGGTCACCGCTTTGATTGGTCCGTCGGGTTGCGGCAAGACCACGTTGCTGCGCTGTCTCAACCGGAGCAATGAGATTATTGAGAACACCCGTATGGAGGGTCGGGTCCTTCTGGACGAAGAGGACATCTATCTTCCGGATCTTGATCCGCCCTTCTTGCGCCAACGTTTCGGCTGGATCGCCCAAAAGCCGAACCCGTTTCCCTGGTCCATTCGCACGAACATTCTTTATGGCGCCGAGATCAAAGGCCTGGTGACAAACCGGCGCCAGCGCAATGAGTTGGTTGAGAGGTGTCTCCATGCCGTCGGCATGTGGGATGAGGTCAAGGACCGCTTGCGTTCTCCCGGAACAGATCTTTCTGGCGGCCAGCAGCAGCGCCTTTGCATCGCGCGCGCTATTGCCAACGAACCCGAAGTCCTTCTGATGGACGAGCCGTGCTCCGCGCTTGATCCTGGCTCCACAGCGCTGATCGAGAACTTGGTCGACGAGTTGCGCAAGGAGTACACGATCGTCATCGTGACCCATAACATGCAGCAGGCTGCACGGATTTCGCAACGAGCCGCCTTCTTTCACCTCGGCAACCTCGTGGAGGTTGGCGATACAAAAGACATTTTCGTGCGACCCAAGACCGTACGATGCTCTGATTTTGTTTCTGGCCGTTACGGCTAAGGAGACCAAGACCCGTTTTTTTGGCGTTCTCTAGGGCGCCTTTCAAATGCATTGCAGAGAAGGTCGTGGAGCCATTTGCGACCAAGAGGGGGAGGTAGTTATGGCAAACTCCGATGGATTACCCGACATAGCCAAAGTCGATATGAAGGCGCCGTTCCGGTGGCTGGCCGGTGGCTGGAGTTACCTTTGGAAGGCACCAGGGCCGTGCTTGATCTACGGTCTCCTTGTCGCGTTACTGAGCTTTGCTATCGCCTATGCGTTGGTCGAATCTGACGCGGAATTCTGGGCCCTAGCTTTGACTTGTGGGTTTGTCTTCGTTGCTCCCATGCTGGCCATGGGGCTTTACGAAGCGGGGCGGCAGATCGAACTTGGCCACAAGCCGACACTTGGCGAGATGCTCTATGTCCGCGATGCCGTTCGTCTCGACTTAGCCTATTTTGGTCTCTTCCTGCTGATGATCTATCTACTCTGGGGGCGAATCGCCCAAATCGTTTATGGGTTGTCGACCTATCAGCTACACCGGACTGTCGAGTCCTTCGTCGACTTTGCAGTCAACACCCCAGCTGGACACAACATGTTGCTCACAGGCACGGTGATAGGCGGCGTGATCGCCTTCTTCACCTATTGCGGTGTGGTCGTTGCCGCGCCCATGCTCCTTGATCGCCACACTGGCGTTTTTGCAGCCATCGTGACCAGCATCCGGGCTGTCGGAGAGAACTTCTGGCCGATGGTGCTATGGGCTGTGATCCTCGCGGTATTGACCTTGGCCACTGCGGCAACGGGCTTTCTCGCGCTTGCCATCGTATTTCCGTGGCTCGGTCTTGCCAGCTGGCGCGCTTATCGGGAGCTCGTCCCTGGGCCACTGGCGGGTCAAGGAAGCGCAGGGTCTGGCGAATAGACGTCGTGTATCCCGCATTCCCTTCCCTCCCGGGGCCTACAGCGAATACGCAAGGTTGTCGGATAAGGACGCTTTGGCTCGAGGGGCCGTTAGGCCTCTCGTGAGATGAGCGCGCGCTGAAGCACCGCGACGACGTCGGTCCTCGCTTCGCCACGACGGCGTAGGGTCACGAGAACGGCGACCTGCCATATGATGACAGCGGCAAGGACGGCGAGCGCCGCGCCCAATGCTCCCAGTGCAGGGATCAGCAAAATATCAGCAAGCGCGAGAGTGCAGAGCGCAATGCCGCATAGCCCTGCATTATCCCGCTGCGCGCCCGACAGCGTCATCATCGTCACGCTCGGCCCCGCCAACGCGATGACTGCCTGTGCTGCAATCAGAACTGCAAGAACAAGACCGCCATCAGCGAAATCAGGACCGAACAGCGACAGAATGGTATCGCCGAAGAGTAGCGCGATTATCATGATGCCAAGCGTCGCGATGGCCGGCGGGAAGACCGCCTTCCGTAGCGCGTGCTGAAATGCCCCTTCGGCCCGGGCGTTGCGCGCCTCCGCAAGATCCGGCGAGGCGACATGATGGGCGATTTGAACAATAAAGCCCACGAGGAATGAAAGCTTCAAGCAGAGACCAAACACGGCAATGTCGGCCTGCGCCATCAATGGCGTCGATAAGACGATGGCCACGTCTGCGAACGCCGTCATGAACAGCGCTACCACGATTGCCATATGTGCTTCATTCCGCCAGCAACGCGACAAACGAGCTGGGACGGCAGCTGGCTTCCCGTCCGGCACGAGCGGCCGGGCAAGGCGCGTTTGGACCAGTGCGACGCTAGCCGTGATCAACGCAAACACAACTAGAAAGAGAGACGCCGATACGGACGTGCCACCCCAAGCAATCAAGAGGATCGCCGCTAGAAACAGCACGGGGCGGACAAAGACCTCCGGGATGTAGCAGATATCGAATCGTCTGGCCGCTGCGGCAACGGCGGATGTCATATTGATCAGCGCGACGAACGGCAGCATGGCCGCGCCCACGACTAATGCCCAGCGTGTCGACGACTGCTCGAACGGGTACAGCATTGCCACAAGCACAATTGCTGCACAGGCGACAAACAAGGCCACGATGCACTGTCGCGCCGCGCCGCGCAGGAAGGCCAAGAAGACCGGGATAGCGGACTGGTAGCGGGCAGCAAAGCGGATCATGACGACCGGGTAGCCCTGCACGACAAACAAGCCCGCAACCGCGACAAGGCTCGTGATAGCGTAGAAGAGACCGAGCTCTGATGCCCCAAGCAAGCGCGCGAGCAAAAGCTGCGCGACAAAACCAGCGCCGGCGCCAGCTAGCCTTAGGCCAGTAATGATCGTGGCCGAAGAGCGAGGGAGAGCACTCTTGAGACTTGCAGGGAACTTAGAGATGCGCGTTCACTCCACCACGTGCCTCGGTCCTTCAGCGGGCAACTTGTTCGTCCTGCTAGCGAACGTCACCGTTCATCAGACCCCAGGGCTATCGCGCCAACACAGGCGGCGGCGATGGCCTCATGATTTCCATCGGTAAGCCTCAACCCGATAGGGGCTAAACAGCTTCAGCAATAGAGCCGACGGGCCGCTGAGCACCATCTCTTCAAGGCCGGGGCGCTGGAACAGATGCGCCTGTGTCGGATTGACGTAGATGATAATGACAGGCCTCGGATGCTCGGCCACGCTCTCGGCCAGTCGATCCAAAAAGCGGGCCATAATCTGCTCACCGAAAGGATTTGCCAGAAGAACGACAAGCGGATCCACGGGCAATTCGGCTTCCAGCGCGCTTTCGTGCTTGAGCGTGACCCGTCCAGGTTCGACGGTTCCATCGGCAGTGAATGCATCGAAGTTGCGGACTGCCATCTTGTGAAATTCGCCATCGAACTCGATACCCGTCAGGCCACGGAATGGCAGTTGCGCCGCGACTTCTAGTGCAAACCCCCAGCCCGACCCGACATCGACCAAGTGGAACTCGGCCGGTTCTATGCCAGCGGCCTCGATCGCCCATTGAATGGTCTTCGAAGGCAACGGCGCACAATGCACTGCTTCAACGATTTCCTCGGGCGTTGTTGTCCGTACGCGCTGCGCATCGGCGTTGGTGGCGTTTTCGAGCGATGTTTGGAACTTCGCGCGCCGACTTCTGTCGAAGAGCCGATCATGCACGCGCAACAGTGAGATGGTGCTCACATGTTCCAAAGTCGCGGCAACGCCGGCATTGGCAAGCATTCGCACGGCCACGAGCGGCTCGCGAATAATCGCCGGATAGGAGCCATAGCCGTATTGATCGGCCTTGCTCGCCCCTTCGGTTCCCGACATTTCACTCATGCCAACTCTCCGTATACTGATGCAGCCCTAGCGGGATTGCTCAAGATGGCACCCCAAAAGTGGCACCAGCGGGCGGGATGCGCCTGGCGGAGGGTCGCAGGCATAGATCAATTTTTGCTTAAGCCATTAGGCACAATGACCCTCGATTTCGTGGCACGCACCCGGACTTGCCAGCAATTCCGGGAAAACCACTCGCCAAGCGTGTGGCTGCTTGCGGACCCTTTTTGCTATGGACATCTAACCCCACCCGCCCGCACTTCCGATCAAGTGGGGGCACACACCTGAGCTAGACTCTTCTCCAAACTATAAGCGCTGAAGCGCGCATGGGAGGAGTTACTTTGTATACGAAGCTTATGGCCAGCCTCGCGCTTGGCCTTTCGCTGCTTGTCGGCCTTGAGACTCAATACGCCGCCGCAGACGATCCACAACCCCAAACCCTTTTCACCAACGTCAACATATTCGACGGCACGAGCGATACGTTGTCCGAGCGCATGAGCGTGCTGGTCGAGGGCAATCTCATCAAGAAGATTGCCAAAGGCATCATCGAGGCCCGCGACGACGCCACGGTGATCGATGGCGGCGGTCGTACATTGATGCCTGGGTTGATTGACAACCACGTGCATCTCATGCTGCCCGGACCGACTCTTCCCGCGATGGAAGCGAACAGCACGTGGGAGGACTTAGCCATTCATGGCACTGCTCAAGCAGAAATGTATCTCATGCAAGGCTTCACGACGGTGCGTGATGCAGGCGGCGCGAATGCGGGCCTGCAACGCGCGATCGATTCCGGCAAGATCGTTGGGCCACGCCTTTATCCTTCTGGCGCGTTTCTCGGCGGACGCGGCGGCCACGCGGACTTTGCGAACTTTACTGCGCCGCTCGGCGCTGAGTCGAATTTCTCGCGGCTCAACATGGCGCAAGAAGTTGATGGCGAGGACGCGGTTTTGAAGGCCGCACGCAACAATTTCCGCATGGGTGCCAGCCAGCTCAAAGTAATGCAATCGGGCGGTGTCGTGTCCGCTTTCGATCCTTGGCAGATGGAAGGCCGAACCGTGCCCGAGATCGAGGCAGCCGTGGAAATAGCCAATCAGTACGGGACGTATGTTATGGCGCATTCCTACAAGAAGGACTCAATCCTGCGCGCGCTCAATGCCGGCGTGAAGTCCATCGAACACGGCTTCTCGTATGACTGCGAGGTCGGCGAGCTGATGAAAGAGAAAGGCGCCTATATCACGACCAATCTCACAGCTTTCGCACCGGGACTCTTCGACATCCCTGCCGTCCGGGATGTGCCTGCGAGCTTACGAAAGGCGAAATCAGCGACAGCGGCCTTCGCCGGCTATGTCGACAACATGAAGAAGTGTCCCGTGAAGCGCGGTCACCACACAGACTGCGTCGGTACGATCAGCGCCTGCGCCAAACAAATTGCCTACGAGAAATACCTGAATGGCGACTTCTTTGGGAATCACACGGCACTGGTTTCAATGACGTCGACCGGTGGCGAGATTGCTGCCATGAGCGGCGAGTTCATGAATCCCTACCCGGAAGGCAAGCTCGGTGTCATTGAAGAAGGGGCGTATGCCGATGTTCTTGTCGTGGACGGCAATCCGCTTGAGGACCTCTCTGTGATCGGCACATCAGACAAATGGTTCGATGCGCCCGAGCCGCCGGCAAGTCCGGAGACCATCCGCATCATCATGAAGGACGGGAAGATCTACAAGAACACGCTGGAGGCGATGTAGCTGCCTGACAAGACGGAAAATCTAGGCCAGATGCGGAGCCCGTTAGCCCTCGTTTTCCTTGTTGCCCTAGTCCATTTCCCGAACGTTGCGTCTGGACAGAGTTACGATGGAACACCGGCGAATACACCAGCCAACGGCGCTGCAATTCTGCGCCGTGCCGCTGAGGCGGGGCTTGGCGGTCCGCAGTCGGTCGGCGCACAGCTCCAGGAGGACGCGGCGCGGCGGGAAACGCCGTCGCGCCGGCCAGGAGTCGATGCGTTGTTCGATCCGGCGGAGAGCAGCCTCGAGCACCTGCGAAAAATTTCAGGTCTCCAGGCCGGACTCGACTATCAGGCCGTTTATCAGAGCGCCACGAACAGCCTCACCGATCAGTCCCAAGCCTCGAGTGGTAGCGTCCGTACCTTCGGCAAATGGCAATTGCTTGGACGCGACACTGGTAACGCCGGCTCGCTGGTCTTTCTCTTGGAGCAGCGCCATGAGCTTTGGAATGCGCTGACACCTGCGCAGCTTGGGAGCGAGATCGACTATCTCGGCATAACCGGGACAACGTTCTCCGATAGCGGCGCCTCACTCACGACGCTCTATTGGGAGCAGGCGATTGCAGACGGGAATGCTGGTTTCGTCGCGGGCCGCATCGATCCCACCGACTTCATCGACATTCTCGGCTACGCAAACCAGCGCACCACATTCCTGAACCTGTCGTCGCTCGTGAACCCTTCCATCGCCCTGCCCGATCCTGGTTTCGGCTTTGGCGCCGGTGCCATGGTCACGAAACAGATCTTCGTGAAGGGCCTCGTCACGGACGCCAACGGATCGCTGACAGATGTCGAGTTTTTCCCTGGTGGCGATGAGGTCTTTGTATATGGCGAACTCGGCTGGACGCCTGCGCGCGAGGAGCGCTTTCTCACCAATGTTCATGTTGGCGCTTGGCATGTTGACGAACGCATTGATGCCGGCGTGCCAGAGAGCCACGGCATCGTTGTTTCGGCCAATGTGACGATCGATGACGTCTTCATGCCTTTCGTGCGCGCGGGCTGGTCCGATGGAGAAGCCCCCTTCTACAGCACGGCCGTCAGTGGCGGCTTCATCTACTATTTTCCGCGCTACCGGGATCTATTGGGGTTTGCTGCGGCTTGGAACGAGCCGGCAACGGCAGGGCTCCGCGACCAAACGACGTTAGAAGCGTTTTACCGCTATCAGTTCTCGGACAATATTGCGATCACGGCCGACGCACAGCTCCTGCTCAAGCCGGCCCTAAGCCCGGATGAAGATCAGATTGCGGTATTCGGCGTGCGCGCCCGGCTGGACATGTAAATGCCTCTGTCGCAGACAAAGATCTCAGTAGCCATCTGCTTCGATCCGACTGTAAAAGACTGGTGCCATGTGGTCCCGCCTTCTGATCCTCGCCCTGATTCTCCTGTCTGCTCCGGCCGTTGCCGCGACGGCGTTCGCAGGTGCGAAAGAACGCGTTAGGGCGATCGCGCCCAACGGCATCGTCTATGTCATCGATGAGCAGGGCAACGAACTCATCACGCAGAACTCGAACAAGCCCTTCGTGCCCGCCTCGGTCGCGAAGGTTGTGACGGCCTGGCTGGCGATGGAGGTCCTCGGACCGGATTACCGCTTTAAGACCCACTTCTATCTGGATGAAAACCGGGTGCTCTACGTGCGAGGCGGCGGCGACCCCATGCTGGTTTCTGAAGAGCTGGCGCTGCTTGCACCCGATCTCGTCGCCGCGATCGGACCTGAACCGATCACGGGCATGGTGCTCGATCCGAGCTATTTCCCTGACAAGGTCAGCATCCCAGGAATTGAGAACAATAGCCGCTCCTACAATGCGCTGAATTCTGCGCTGGCGGTAAACTTCAACACCATCAATGCCGTGCGGCGCGGCAGCAAGGTATATCCCGGCGAGAAGCAGACACCCATTACGCCGCTCGCGGCAAGCCAGTTTAAGGCTCGCGGCCCGAAGGGCCGTGGCCGTATCAGCCTGGCGAAAGATCCAAAACTCAGCCTGCTCTATGCAGGTGAACTGCTTGAAGCCTTCATCAAGAAGTCCGGCGGCAAGGTCGAGGGCGATATCACGATCGGGCCAGTCCCACCCGGACTCCAGCCAATCTACATCCATCAGCAGTCACGGACCCTCGCCGCGATCATCAATCTGCTGCTGATCGGCTCCAACAACTACATTGCCAACCAAGTATTCCTCGAGATTGGCGCGGCGCGTTATGGCGGTCCCGTGAGCCTTGAGAAATCACTCAAGGTTGCGAACGAGTTGCTGGCGCAACACGGACTCCAAGACGATATCTATCTTGAGGAGGGCTCCGGCCTCAGCCGGGGAAACCGTTTCACGGCGCAAGGCCTCGCTAAGGTACTCAACCTGTTCGTCACCTACGCGGAGCTATTGCAAGGCCGAGACGGTGGCACCAACAAGACCGGGACCATGTCTGGCATTCGGACGCTGGCAGGCTACGCCGACACGGCGAACCATGGACGTGTGCGCTTTGTGATTGCGCTTCGGGGCGGCGGACGCCTCCGCTACCAGGTCCTCAAGGCCATTGAGCGCGGGCTCTAGGGCGATAGTTTTTCCGAGCGGAAAGCACTGTATGATTGGAGTCGATGCAGCTTTTCGATGCTCACGACGATTTTGGGCTGGGTAGCCTCATCCAGCCGCAATTCATGACCCCGCGGTGTGATTGATCGATGCCATTAGGTCTCTCGCGCAGCTTCTGGATCGCCCTCACCCTGATCGTTCTGGTGACGGCTTTAGCGATCGCGCTACCGCGCGCTTATCGTGTTGCGCAGATCGGCGCTGGCTACACAGCACAAAAGATTTGCTCAGGTGTTTTCATCTCAGGGCGGACGATCGACGATGTCGTGGCCGAAAACCTGTTCGGATCGGGCCTTGGGTTTCTCCAGGCCTTCTCCACGGATGTCGACTACGAGTCCAGTCAGGTCACGGCGTCTCTCTTCGGACTGGTTTCCGAGACGGCAATCGATCGCGACGGGTTCGGCTGCACGCTTCTTCATGGCGAGAGCGCTGAGAAATTGAGGGCGCAAACAGCAGATCTGCCTCGTAAGCCGCAGCCCTTGAACGACGACACAGAGAGGCCCACCGGGCGAAAAGTTTCGCCGACAGCGCTTGATCCACGAATTGATAGCCAGGCGATTTCATCTGCAATCGATGCATTGTTCTCAGAGCCGTTCGACGCCCCACCACGCAAGACCTGGGCGCTCGTCATCGTTCACAAGGGACGCATTGTGGCAGAGCGCTATGGGAAAGGGTTCCATAAAGACATGCCGCTGATTGGCTGGTCACTGTCTAAGACAGCGACGAACGCTCTCGTGGGCATGCGTGTTATGGACGGTACGCTGGACCTGAATGATGACAGGCTCTTGCCCGAGTGGAGTGGTGAGGGCGACCCTCGCGGTTCGATTACGCTCGAAGAGTTGATGCGTATGACGAGCGGACTCGATTTCGATCAGAGATCCGACGCACCCTATATGCTGTTTGTCGAGCCGGACGATGCCAAGTACGCGGCCTCCAAACCGCTTGTCTATTTGCCAGGCTCGCACTGGTCCTATTCAAGCGGGAACACCAACATCGTCGCCCGCGTTTTGCGAGAGACGTTTGCGGACGAAGCCGAGTATCTGCGCTTCCCGCAGGAGCGCCTTTTCGGGCCGCTTGGCATGCACACCGCCGAGCTTGCGCCAGACGATGCCGGCACATTCGTAAGCTCAGCCTTTCTCTATGCGTCGGCGCGTGACTGGGCACGGCTTGCGCTGCTCTACTTGCAGGACGGCGTTTGGGACGGAGAACGCCTACTGCCCGATGGCTGGGTTGAGAACTCGGTGCGCCCCACACGGGCCTCTCCCGTTGATCAGTATGGCGCCCAATTGTGGGTCAAGCTGCCAGAATGGGTTGGCCCCGACGGACCTCTTTTGCCGAAGGATACGTACTTCATGCTTGGCCAGGACGCCTACTACATGATCGGCTTTCATGGGCAGGTCGTCACGATTGTGCCGTCGCGCGAGCTGATCATTGTGAGGCTCGGTCTAACGCGTCAGGATTCCCGTAGCATCGCCTGGGAGCTTGCACCGTTAGTGCAGGCGTTTCCTGACTTCGACACGCAATAGAGTTATGGCTGCACCCTGCTAATGCGCCATGAGAACGGGCGTGGTCATGTGCTCCAAAACATGTCTGGTCGCACCTCCAAGGACCCATTCGCGGAAGCGCGACCGGCCAAAAGCGCCCATAACGATCAAATCTGCGCCACGTTGCTCAGCCGTTTCGACAATCTGGCTACCTGCTTCGGACTCCGGTGCCTCTAGCTTGACGACGTCGACATTGACTCGGTTTCTATGGAGAAACGCGGCCATGTCGGTTGGTGGAATACGCATCCAGGAGGGAAAGTCTTCCCTAGTCTTCCCGGCGAGAAGGACCACTTCGGATGCCGCCTTTAGCAAGGGCAACGCACCACGAATTGCCGCAGCGGCTGGTGCACTCCCATTCCATGCGACCAGGATTCGCGTTGGGACGTTCGGCTCAGGGCCCTCGCGCGGGACGATGAGTGTTGGGCGCCCTGACAGGGCAAGCTGCGTCGCGGGCCCCCAAAACAAGTCTACCTTGGTCTCCAGCCGCGGAACGATGACCAAATCATACAAGCGCGCGACATGAATGAGCACGTCGACAGCGTCTCCCTCGCCGATGAGCCAGTCATGCGAAACGCCTAGCTGATCCGCAGCGCGATCGAAACAACGTTCCAGCGACACCGCTTCTGCGCGCTGATTGTGGACATCCTCAAAAGCGTCCGTTTCATTGTTCTGGATCAACGGCCCGCGCACAGTTGCTTGCGACATTGCCGTGTCTGGCAGAATACAAATGCCGGTCACGTGGGACTCAAACGCCTTGGCGAAGGCAAATGCCAATCGCATCTGGAGTTCATTTGCAGCTAGGGGAAGATGAAGCAAGATATTCTGATAGCCCATTCCTATCTCCAAGGCTGGCGACTCATATGCCGAACGATTTTCTGTCGTCTGCGCCGCACAAAGCGACTAATCGGTTCTGAGGCCAGCATGGCGTCGCGCACGAGCGTGGAGCCGACCCAAAGCACAAAGCAAGCGGAAGGGTAACCTATCGAGACTCTAAACGTACGTGAGGTGATGGTCTTTCTTGTGGCAGCGGGTGTTGTTGTGCCGCTCGTCCATCGTCTCAAAGTAAGCCCTGTCCTTGGCTTCTTAGTGGTCGGAATGGTGATCGGACCACATGGTCTTGTTCGCTTTGCCGACACGTTTCCCTGGCTCCACTACATCCTGATCGACGACGTTGAGGGCGTTCGCCATCTTGCTCATCTCGGCGTCGTCTTCCTGTTATTCATGATCGGTTTGGAGCTGTCGGTCGATCGATTGTGGGCCATGCGCCGAATGGTCTTCGGTCTCGGAGGCTCGCAGGTCGTCTTGACCAGTATCGTCATAACGGTGATCGCCCTGCTGTTTGAGAACGAACTGCCTACGGCCGTGGTGATCGGCTGTGGGTTCGCTCTGTCGTCGACCGCGATTGTTATGCAGCTTTTGTCCGAAGGGC
This sequence comes from Pseudomonadota bacterium, assembly GCA_039177935.1. Taxonomy (GTDB): domain Bacteria; phylum Pseudomonadota; class Alphaproteobacteria; order Rhizobiales; family Methyloligellaceae; genus Methyloceanibacter. The sequence goes on from JBCDFN010000021.1 coordinate 19,242, forward strand.
GGCGCCTCGGTACGGCGACTGGGCGGACCAGTTTCTCGATCTTGCTGTTTCAGGACCTGGCCGTCTTGCCGATACTGCTGCTGGTCGGCGGGTTCGGCGCGAAAGGCGGAGACTCGGTCGTCCTCGCGTTCGCCTGGGCCATGGGTCAGGCCATTCTGGCCGTCGCCATCATTCTTGTCTTGGGCCGATTGATCATTCGGCCCCTGTTCCGAATTGTGGGAAGCGACGCAAGCCGGGAGATGTTCATCGCCTTTGTGTTGCTCGTGATCATAGGCACGGCGCTCGCCACCGAAGAGGTTGGCCTATCGATGGCGCTCGGGGCGTTCCTTGCGGGCCTGCTCTTCGCGGAGACAGAGTATCGTCACGAAATCGAAGTCGACATTGAGCCTTTTAAGGGTCTTCTTCTCGGCCTGTTTTTCGCCTCGGTCGGCATGACGATTGATCTGGCCGAAGTGGCCGACAAGCTGCTCTGGCTGATCGCCGCGATGGTTGGGCTGTATCTGGTCAAAGGCGTGATCATCTATGCGCTCGCCCGGCTCTTCGGTGACCCAAGGTCAGTGGCTCTCGAGGTCAGCCTCCTGCTGGGCCAGGGAGGCGAGTTCGCTTTTCTGATCATCGGTCTCGCCTTTAGCCTCGCGCTCATTCCCAATGATGTTGCCCAGTTCATGCTCATTGTTACGAGTCTCACGATGTTGGCGACGCCAATGGTCGCGCAAGCCGCGCGCCAACTGGCGAAGATCATCCAATCACACGAAACCGCCCGGGGGCAGGACGACAGCGACATCCCGATCGATCTGTCGGATCACACCATCGTTGTTGGCTACGGGCGTGTCGGTCAGACAATCGGTACACTGCTCGACGCGCAGGAACTGTCTCATATCGGCATTGATTTCGACGGCGCCCTGGTGTCCCGTTTCCGCGACAAGGGCGCCTCTGTTTTCTATGGCGACGCCAGCCGCCCTGAAATGCTGCGCAGGTTCGGCGCAGATCGGGCCCGTGCCCTGGTGGTGACGATCGACGACCCCGAAGCCGCCGAGCACGTGGTCGTCGCAGCACGGCAACATTGGCCGAACCTTGCCATTTTCGCACGTGCCCGTGACGGCGAGCATGCGGCGCAATTGGTTGCGCACGGCGCTAGCCATGTCGTCCCAGAGATTTTGGAGGTGAGCCTCGAAATGGGCGAAATGCTGCTCGTCAATGCGGGCGTCCCTGAGCAAGCCGCGCGGCGCATTGTCGAGACCCGCCGGCGCAGTGAACAGACGACCATCGATGAGGGATTGGGCGCGGAGGAGAAGTAACGCCACCGCGCGCAAGACAGGCGCTTCTTGCTATCAAGTGCAGGGCTTAATTCAGCTCCACGGCACTACAGCGATAGACGCCAAACCCCCGACGCCTCAAACATCAATTGGCGCGCGAGACCTCGACAAGGTTGTCCGAAAAGGACGGCGCGTGCCCCATGTCGGCGAACTCGGCGGAACTGATGCTGTTCACCGTTCCGTCGTTGAGCTGCCGCCAATAGCCGAGTGTCGCCACCACGATGCCTGGATTGACGTCGTCTGTTATGCGGGCCAGTCCTCTGAACGCACCACGGCTATTCTCCACCTTGATGCGATCGCCATCGACGATGCCGCGCGCCTCTGCATCGGCCGCATTGATGAGGACGAACTGTTCGCCCTGCCCGCGGATTTTCTCTTCCATGTTCGCGTAGCAGGAATTCAGGAAGCCGTGGCTCTTCGGCGAGACGATGTTGAGCGGGTACTTCTCCGCGAGCTCCGGATTGTTCTCCCGTGTCTCGCGCGCCGGAACATAGTCTGGCAACGGATCGAGAGGCTCACCCGGCTGGTAGTCGTCATACATCTGGCGGAAAGGTCCCGCCACGAAGTTCGTCGCATTCTCAATGAGGAAGTGGCACTTGCCCGTAGGCGTCGGGAAGTTGCCCTCGCGATGCGGGGCTCGGTCGTCTTTCGTCCCTACGTTCAGCCGCGCATAGCCATGATTTCGCATATATTCGAGATCAATGCCATCGCAGGCGGGAGCGTCCCAATCGACATAATGCTCAAGGCATTCGCTGTCGGACCATTTGAAGTTTTCTTCCTCGAAGCCCATCCGGGCGGCCAAACGGCGGAAGATCTCGTTGTTCGGAATTGCCTCGCCGGGGCTCTTAGCGCATTTGGCGTTGTAGGTCAGATAGAGATGACCCCAGGACAGGATCATGTCTTCCATCTCGGCACCCATCGACGCCGGCAGAACGATGTCCGCGTAAGACGCCGTATCGGAGATGAAGTGCTCGGCGCTGACCATGAACAAGTCCTCGCGCATGAGACCCTCAACAATCTTGTCGGTCTCCGGCGCCTGGGTCACGGGATTCGAATTCCAGCACATCATCGATTTGATCGGCGGATCGAGCGGCATCTCACCGGTGAGTGCGCGTCCGATCTGCAGGTTGTTAATGACGCGCGTGCCTTCAGGGATCAGGTCCGGACGGCAGATAACGTCAAACTTGTAAGGGTGTTCCCAGACCGGGAACTGGGTGACGCCGCCGCCGACATGGCGCCACGCACCCGTCAACGCGGGGATGCAAGTTACGGCGCGGATGGTTTGACCGCCGCCATAGTGTCGCTCAAGCGCCACACCCATGCGAATGCCGACGGGCTGTTCCGTCGCTAACTCGCGGGCAAGCTTCTTGATGTCCTCGGCCGGAACGCCGGTGATGCCTTCCGCCCACTCCGGCGTGCGTGATGCTGCACGTTCGCGCAGTTCCTCGTAGCCGATCGTGTAGTTGTCGACATAGTCCTGGTCGACCAGCCCCTGTTCGATGATCGAGTTAATCACCGCCATGGCGAGGGCGCTGTCGGTGCCGGGCTTCGGGCAGATATGCCAATCGGCTTCCTTAGCAGTGCGCGACGTATAGGCGTCGATAACGACAACCTTCGCGCCCTTCTTCTTCGCGTCTTTCACGATGGCCCAATGATGGAGATTGGTGCTGACGCTGTTGCAGGCCCAGATGACAATATACTTCGAGTGGACATAGCTCTCGGGGTCGAGACCAGCCGTTGCGCCCACGGTCAGCAGCCAAGCCGTGCAGGACCCCTCTCCGCAGAAGGTCCGTTCGCACACGGTAGCGCCCATGCGATTGAAAAATGCATCGCCGCCGTTTAGTCCGTGCACCAATCCTTGATGGCCCAGATAGCTGTAAGGCACGATCGCTTGCGGGCCGTATTCGTCGATGATCCCCTTCCAGCGCGAGACAATCGTATCGAGCGCTTCATCCCAGGAAATGCGTTCGAACTGCTTGGACCCTTTCGGCCCGAGGCGCTTCAGAGGATAGAGCAAGCGATCAGGATGATAGTGGCGCTTCTCGTAATCCTTCAGCTTGACGCAGAGGCCGCCGCGCGTCATCGGATGATCCGGATTGCCGCGAACGCTCTTTAGCTTGCCGTTCTCGACTTCGAACAGCATCGCACACGTATCCGGGCAGTCGTGAGGACACCCGCCAAAAGATGTGGTTGTCGAGACATGCTCGTTCATAAGGGGATCCCTTCCGCAGATGATTGGAGGCCGCAGCTTTTGTCGTTTTTTTCAAAGTCAACCAAGCGGTTTGACCAAAGCGTACAATGGGCTGCCGCGTATGGAAAGGGAGGACGTCGGAAAGACCGGCTGGCGCCCGTCGGCCCGGGCGCTAGTCCAAAAAGCCTAAAGCCGCAAACAGGCGGTACTTGTCCCAATCGACCCAGCTTTCGGCGATCTTGCCCCCTTCGAAACGATCGATCTGAATGCCAGTCCACGTGGCGCGCTTACCGGAGGGCGGGCGTCCAAGATAGTCACCGGTCTGCGTAGCCTCGAACTGCCACCGTGTCGCGACGAGATCCCCTTCTGCAATCTGGTTCAGCACCGCGACATTGAAGTCCGAGAAGGCCGTGTGGCATTCCGCGACAATCGCCTTCCAGCCCTTGAGATCGACGCCTTCGACCCCACCTACCGCGGCCGGTTCCTGGTGGTTCAGATAGTTCGGCGAGAAGATGTCTTCCGCCTTGCCAGTACTGTCGCTCGACCAAAGCTCAAGCGACTCCCGGGCCATTCGCTTCATCTCGTCAACCGTCATACCCGCTTCCTCCCAGACGACCGGACTATATGCTATTCTCATGGTACGACGTTTTGGGGACAGGCAATGCTTGAAATCCTTCTAATCGTACTGCTGGCGCTCGCTGCCATAGGTGTCCTCTTCCTATGGTGGCACTTCGATATGGACCTCTCCGACATCGTGGTCTTAAGCGTGACGCCGGCGATCGGCATCTGGGTCATCTATAGCTACGGCGGGGCTTTGGCGTGGGCTGGCGGGGTGCTGCTGCTTGTGATTGGGGCCTTCGTCCTCTTCTATCTCTTGAGGCGGCGCGGCCGGCAGACCACGCACCAGGACCAGCATCGCGACAAGGCCTAAGCCATTGCCGAGCAAACATGCGGACTTGCAAACCCAAAGGCCGGGGCAACCCTTGTCGCGGCCCCGGTCCTCGTAAAATTCTCCGCGCCCCAAGCGTGCGCAGTTTCGTCTCTCGCTGCTGATCTCTATTTGGCTTCGACGCAGGTGCCGAATTGCGTAAAGGCGCGGCCGGCCTGGGCAATCGTTCCGGACATGGCGCCCGTTGGCTTTTCGACAACCGCCGACCAGGTCTGAAGTCCTTTTCGCCCGCGCATGATGAGGACCTTTTCGTCGTCGTAGACATCGCCCTTTTGAAGGAGATCACCGCCACCGAAGAGACCTGAGAACAGGCCCTTCTCGCTAACGCTTAGCGTCACCATTGGCGGGATCCCCGCCGTCGCATGCTTGATCCGCTTGCAACCCGCGACAGCCGTGCACTCGAAAACTTCGTGAACCGCGCACGCATATTTTGGCATTGCCGGGGCCGAGACGGGTGCGAGGGCAAGAACAAAGACCGGTACCGCTGCTACCAAACTCGTAAGTCGCATCACATCATCCTTTTTTAGAGTGGTGGAGTTCGGCGCGCATGCTGCCCTGGTTGCATGCTGCCCACAAGGAAAAGTGAGGCGATGAACCCGACAAAAAAACCGGGCGGAACTGGCGTTCCGCCCGGCACAAGTCCCCGCTCGCAGCAGCAAGGGCTCTCGTTACGCTTGGCTAGTAGAGAGCGCTGAGCGCCTGGCGTGTTAGGACCTCACCCTTGTTGAGCACGGTCATTGCCTGGGCGTCCGGCGCGCAGGTGAAAACCACACGCTCCCGATCTGCGGCATCGAGGTGAAACAGTTCCCCAGGGCGCAACGCCACGCGAACGCGCTTCGCATCAACGCCGCCGTCCGCCGTCACGCTGGACAGTACTGCGCTCACCGCGCACTTACCCTGATCCTTTTGATAGAACGCCAGAAGACGTGACTTGCCGACACTCGCCAGAATTGGCTCGTGCGGCCCGACGGGGCCAAGGTTCGTGGCGTGCGTGTCCCCGGCCCCGGCAATCTCAGTCGCCACAAAAAGCGAGAGCGCAGCTACCGCAGCGATGGGAAGGATGGTCTTAATCATCAGTAGGCCTCCAATCTCAGTTCCCGACACGGAGTGATTCCGTGTCCCGTTGCGCCCTTAGATATTGCTGCATTGCGTCATGTCTATGGTGCAGTGCAATGACAAACTGCCGCGTGGCCGCCTGCCGCAGGCATGCCCCGATGACGCTATCAGCTTTTCAAATTGAGGATTTTCGCAAAAAAGTATATATTTTTCAATATTTCGGTCAAGAAACTTGCCCACGAATCGCTACTGATTGGGACGTCATACAAGGATGAAGGGGGTGTTAAGGCTTTGCGGTTTTGCTGTGACGAACCCGCGTTATCAATATGCGATTTGCGCGCATTTTTGTGCACCTGCACAATCGACGTTCAGTACGCCGATCAAGACCGGTCGCTGATCGAAAATTAGGCGACGAGACTCGACCGTGCGACATGATCGCACGCCGGTGCTGATCTCCGTTGAAACTAATGAAGCGTGCTAGCTGAGCTTTGCCTTCACGGCACCGCTGGCCTTGCCAAAATCCATCTGGCCGGCGAAGCGGCCCTTGAGCACACCCATAACTTTACCCATGTCGCGCATACCGCTCGCGCCCGTTTCCGCGATCGCCTCGTCGATGGCCTTGGCCATGTCCTCATCGGACAATTGCTTGGGCAGAAACCCGCGGATGATGTCGGCTTCAGCGCTTTCCTGCTCGGCAAGCTCGGTGCGCCCCGCGTCCGCATAGATTTTCTTGGATTCCTCGCGCTGCTTGATCATCTTGGCGAAGAGTTCTAGCAGTTCGGCGTCCGTCGCCTGTTCCGCACCCGTGCCGCGCGCGGCAATATCGCGGTCTTTGATGGCGGCGCTGACAAGGCGCAGCGTCGAAACGCGGCGCATTTCACGCGCTTTGGTCGCCTCTTTCAGGGCGGCGGTGATGGTCTCGCGCATCGGCACAAAGTTTGGGTTATCACGGAAGGAAGCGACCAACCTAATCGACGGCGCGCGCGGGCGCAAGCGAATTTGCACATCTAACGCATTGTTTTCACAAGAAAATTTTTGAGCTGATGGATTGACCGCGTCTCAAAGCTGACGTAAATAACGCAACTTAAGGACGCGCGCTCCTTAAAAACGTGGTTCCCACGCCTGACTGACCAGAGCGCAACGCCCCATCGTTTGCAGCTTTCGTTTTGGCGACCACCAACACCGGCCGAACATAGGCACTCGCGGATGACCGACCAGCACGACACAGGGCCCTCACCGGCCGCGCAGACGCGCGCGACATCACCATGGACGGAAGAAGCGCCAACGGCGCTGCTGGTCCTTGCGAATGGTACCGTGATCCAAGGGCGTGGAGCGGGCGCCACAGGGAGCGCCGTGGGCGAGGTGTGCTTCAACACGGCGATGAGTGGGTATCAGGAGATTCTCACAGACCCGTCTTATGCTGGGCAGATCATCACCTTCACATTTCCCCATATCGGCAATGTGGGCGCCAATACAGAAGACATCGAAACTTCGAACCTGGCGGCCTCATCGGGGGTCAAGGGCTGCGTTCTCAGGACATCGATCACAGCACCGTCGAATTGGCGCGCTGAGCAGAATTTCGATGATTGGCTAAAGGCGCGGGGCATTATCGGCATCACGGGCGTTGATACACGGGCGCTGACAGCGTTGATCCGCGAGAACGGCATGCAAAACGCGGTCATTGCCCACGCTCCCGACGGCGTCTTCGACCTCGAAGCGTTAAAGCAAGAGGCTGCCGCCTGGTCCGGCATGGTCGGGCTCGATCTCGCAAAAGAGGTCACTTGCGGCCAGAGCTACACTTGGGACGAAACGTCCTGGCGCTGGGGCATCGGCTATGGCCGGCAGGACGCACCTCGCTTCCATGTCGTCGCCATCGACTTCGGCTTGAAGCGCAACATCTTGCGCGAGCTGGCGACTGTGGGGTGCAAAATTACGGTTGTCCCATCGACCACCAGCGCCGAGGCCGTGCTGGCGCGCAATCCCGATGGCGTCTTCGTCTCAAACGGCCCGGGCGATCCCGCGGCAACCGGCGAATACGCCGTGCCAGAACTGAAGAAGCTCGTCGACAGCGGCGTACCGATGTTTGGCATCTGCCTCGGCCACCAAATGCTGGGCCGGGCCGTCGGCGCCGAGACGTCCAAAATGCATCAGGGCCACCATGGGGCCAATCACCCGGTGAAAGACTTCGAGACCGAGAAAGTCGAAATCACCTCAATGAACCACGGCTTCGCGGTGACACGGGACAGCCTGCCCGAGACCGTCGCCGAGACCCATACATCTCTTTTCGATGGATCGAACGCAGGGCTTAAGGTGAAGGATAAGCCCGTGTTCTCTGTGCAGTACCATCCAGAGGCCTCACCGGGCCCCCAGGACAGTCATTACCTCTTCACGCGCTTCGTCGAGCTGATGGAAGCGCAGAAGAGGTCGACATAGCCGCGGCGATTATGGACAGGTCACTTTCTCAAACGCGCGGCATCGACAGACAACAGATTGTCGCGATCCCGCAAGAGAAAGAGGGCGAGGATGGCTCCAAGGGTCGGAACGGCGGCCCAGAACAACAGCCCACGCGGGCCCGCATCCCAAGGGCTCACAAGCTTATCGAACGTCGAAAGCGTCGAAACCGCATGCATGATGAGCATCGCTCCGTAGGTCCAGAGACGCAGGAAGCCCGCCGCAAAGGCCAGGATGATTGCGATCTGCAGCACACCAAGCACAACCGACGTTTGGGCCGGGAGGTCCGTAAAGTAGTAGGTCGTGAAGACCTTCTGGGCGTGCGCAGGATCGATGACCTTATCCACGGCCCAAATCATGATGAAGGCGGCAAAGGTCAGCCGCATGATCAAAAGAGAGATTTCAAGTTTCGTATCCCGCTGCATGCCCTATCCAACCCTGCTGTTCTTGTGTGTGACCGCAGTGCTTTAAATGCAGCGCCGATCCTTGGAAAGACGGACTCACTATCATGTGAAGGCCCCGCCGCCCCCGCCGCATCAACTCTCCGTGCAGTAGAGAACAACGCCTGACATGCCCAAACGCGAAGATATCAAATCCATCCTGATCGTCGGCGCCGGTCCAATCGTGATCGGCCAGGCCTGCGAGTTCGATTACTCGGGCACGCAAGCCTGCAAAGCCCTCAAGGAAGAGGGCTACCGGATCATTCTGGTGAATTCGAACCCGGCCACGATTATGACGGACCCGGACCTCGCAGACGCCACCTATATCGAGCCGATTACGCCTGAGTTTGTGGCACGCATTATCGAACGCGAACGGCCTGACGCGCTACTGCCCACCATGGGTGGCCAGACCGCGCTGAATACGGCGCTCAGCCTCCAGGCCTCCGGCGTGCTGGAGAAATTCGGCGTCGAGATGATCGGCGCCAAGGCCGAGGTCATCGACAAGGCCGAGGATCGAGAGCTCTTTCGAGAGGCCATGGACAAGATCGGGCTCGAGTCGCCGAAGTCGCGCCTTGCGGATGCGAGCTCGCTGAAGCGCGCCGATCGCGAGACATACAAATCAGAAGTCGCGCGTATCGAGGCAGAGAACCCGGACCCCGACGCTCAAGCCGAAGCGATGCTCGCGTTTGAGGCGGATTGGGCGCGGCATGAAAACGAAAGACGGCGTCGCTACATTGAGAGAGGGTTGATCGAAGCGCTTGAGGCGCTCCAGGATATTGGTTTGCCCGCCATTATCCGTCCTTCGTTCACGCTTGGTGGCACGGGCGGCGGCATCGCTTACAACCGCGAAGAGTTTCTCGAGATCGTCGAACGCGGCATGGACGCATCTCCTACTTGCGAAGTGTTGGTCGAGGAATCCGTTTTGGGTTGGAAGGAGTATGAGATGGAGGTCGTCCGCGACAAGGACGACAACTGCATCATCATTTGCTCCATCGAGAACATCGATCCGATGGGCGTGCACACAGGCGACTCTATGACCGTCGCGCCGGCCCTGACGCTCACTGACAAAGAATACCAGATCATGCGGGATGCCTCGATCGCCGTCTTGCGCGAGATCGGTGTCGAAACGGGGGGATCGAACGTTCAGTTCGCTGTGAACCCGGACGACGGGCGCTTGATTGTCATCGAAATGAACCCGCGCGTATCGCGCTCGTCCGCTCTGGCATCGAAAGCGACAGGCTTCCCGATCGCCAAGGTCGCTGCAAAGCTGGCCGTCGGCTACACACTCGATGAACTTGCGAACGACATTACGGGCGGCGCTACGCCCGCCTCCTTCGAGCCCACAATCGACTACGTGGTGACGAAGATTCCGCGTTTCGCCTTCGAGAAGTTCCAGGGCTCGAAACCCTATCTCACGACCTCCATGAAATCGGTCGGGGAGGCTATGGCCATTGGCCGAACGTTCCCGGAGTCTCTGCAGAAGGCGCTGCGGTCCCTGGAGACTGGACTTACCGGGCTGGATGAATTCCACTTCGAGGGGCTGGGCCAAGGCGACGATAAGAACGTGATACGGGAAGCCCTCGGCACGCCGACACCTGATCGGCTGTTGAAGGTTGCGCAAGCGCTCCGGCTCGGTGTGGATCACGAGCAGATCTATGACAGCTGCCGCCTCGACCCGTGGTTTATCCGGCAGCTTCAAGACATTATCGACACCGAAAACCGCGTGCGGGAGCACGGTTTGCCTCAGACGCCGGGCGCGTTCCGGGGCCTCAAAGCGATGGGCTTTTCGGACGAGCGTTTGGCCCAACTTGCAGGCATGACCCAGAGCAACGTGAGATCGGCGCGGCATGCGCTTCTGGTGCATCCGGTCTATAAGCGTATCGACACCTGCGCCGCAGAGTTCGCCTCGCCGACCGCGTACATGTATTCATCTTATGAGACTGGTTTCGACGGGGGCGAATCCTGCGAAGCGCGCCCAAGCGATGCTGACAAGATTATCATTCTTGGCGGGGGGCCCAACCGGATCGGCCAAGGTATCGAGTTCGACTATTGCTGCTGTCACGCCGCCTTCTCGCTGTCGGCAGCCGGTTTCGAAACCATCATGGTCAACTGCAATCCGGAAACTGTCTCGACCGACTACGACACCTCGGACAGACTGTACTTCGAGCCACTTACGGAAGAGGACGTGCTCGAGATCGTACACCGGGAGCAGACGAACGGTGCCGTAAAGGGCGTTATCGTGCAGTTTGGAGGGCAGACCCCGCTGAAGCTCGCGGCTGCCTTGGAAGAGGCGCAAGTTCCGATCCTTGGCACGTCACCGGACGCCATCGATTTGGCGGAAGATCGCGATCGCTTCAAGGCGCTAATCGAACGGCTCGGTCTAAGGCAACCGAAGAACGGCATCGCCCGCTCAGCTGACGAGGCAATCGCGATCGCCAAGGAAATCGGTTTCCCAGTCGTGATCCGCCCGTCCTATGTCCTGGGCGGGCGCGCCATGGAGATCGTTCACGACGAAGCACAGCTTGAGCGCTACATCGCTGAGGCCGTGGTCGTTTCGGGCAACAGTCCTGTGCTGCTCGATTCATATCTGCGCGATGCCATCGAGGTCGATGTGGACGCGTTGGCTGATGGACGCGACGTTTTCATATGCGGTGTTATGGAGCACATCGAGGAAGCTGGCGTGCACTCGGGGGACAGCGCGTGTTCGCTGCCGCCCCATTCACTGAAGCCTGAGATTATCGCCGAACTAGAACGGCAGGCTGCCGAACTCGCACGCGCGCTGAACGTGGTCGGGCTTATGAACATCCAGTTCGCCATTCAGAACGACGATATCTACATCTTGGAGGTGAACCCGCGTGCCTCACGCACTGTGCCGTTCGTCGCCAAAGTGATCGGTAAGCCCATCGCGGGCATTGCCTCCGAGGTTATGGCCGGCAAACCGCTTGGCGAGTTTGGCCTGACGCCCGCCAAGCTCGACCACATTGCCGTAAAGGAAGCTGTCTTCCCCTTCGCCCGGTTCCCTGGCGTTGATCCGGTTCTGGGGCCCGAGATGCGCTCGACGGGCGAGGTGATGGGGCTCGACGGCGATTATGCGGTTGCCTTCGCCAAGAGCCAGCTTGGCGGAGGAGCGAAGCTGCCCTTGTCAGGAACGGTCTTTGTGTCCGTGAAGGATCTCGACAAGGACAAGCTTCTCGTCGCCGCCCGAACCATGATTGACATGGGATTCCGCATCGTGGCGACCCGCGGCACTCAGCGCCACCTTGCCGCGAATGGCATCCCCTGCGAACGGGTCAATAAGGTCCTGGAAGGGCGTCCTCACATCGTTGATGCCATTACAAACGGGGAAATCGACATCGTTTTCAACACAACAGAGGGCGCTAAGGCCCTGGCCGACTCCATGTCGATCCGCCGGTCGGCCTTGCTCAACCACGTTCCTTACTATACAACCCTCGCCGGCGCGCTAGCCGCTACCGAGGCAATCAGAGCCTTGCGAGCAGGCAGCCTGACCGTCGCCCCGCTACAAAGCTATGTTGGGCCAGGCTCTGCGGAGCCTGCGGGGAACCTTTAGAAAACGGTCAAATTCAACAGATTCTTGACTTAGGTGGGTCAATTCCTTGACAGTATTGTCAAAGGGGGCCCGCCCCTAAGGAGTTTGAACTAAAATGGAAAAGGTGCCGATGACCTCCGAGGGCTACTCGTCCTTGGAGGCCGAGATCAAAAATCTCAAGACCGCCGAACGGCCGCGGATCATCAAATTGATTTCCGAAGCGCGCTCCCACGGCGACTTATCCGAGAATGCCGAATACCATGCCGCCAAGGAGTTGCAAGGCATCACCGAGGCACGTATCGCCGATCTTGAAGACAAGCTCTCACGGGCGGACATCATCGATGTGTCCAAGCTCAAGGGCGACCAGGTCATGTTTGGCGCAACGGTGACGCTGATCGACGAAGATACCGAAGACAAGGTGAAGTACCGCATCGTCGGCGAGATCGAGGGCAATGTGAAGGAAGGCAAGATTTCTATCACATCGCCCATTGCACGCGCCCTGCTCGGCAAGCGTAAGAAGGACGTCGTCGAGGTATCGACGCCAGGCGGCGGCAAGTCCTACGAGATCGTCAAGGTCGAGTTCAAGTAAGCGGCCCGACCAATTCGTACCACGGCACCGGCCGAGGTTGGCTTCCTGCCATTCAGACGCAGACACAGTCGGAAAAAAGTGCGCTCAGAGTGCATTTGAGCGCGCACTCCAACCTCTTCGCATCGTAGCTTCTCTCGCGAGAGACCGGCGACTAGCTTGTCGTCTAATGGCCTAGGCGTTCGCGAGCTTTGTTCGCAGCCCGGCAGCAGCGCCTTTCAGCCCCGGGTAGTCGCTGACGATCACCTTGATTGGGATTGCTTCCACATACGGCTTCATGCGGCCTTTGCGTTCAAACTCTTCGCGGAAATCAGGCTCTTCGAGCCGCGGCAGCATTTTCGGTGCGATGCCACCGCCAATATACACCCCGCCACGCGCGCCAAAAGCGAGCGCCATGTCACCAGCAAAGCGGCCCAGCCATCGAACGAAGTAGTCCAAGGCTTCCACTGCCGTGCCGTCCTCCCCGCTAATTGCCATGTGCTCGACTTCGGCGGGTGAGCGTTCGGCATCACTGAAACCTTGGGACTGGGCAATTGCCTTATAGATATCGGAGAGGCCCGGGCCCGATAATGCACGCTCAACAGAAAGGCGTTCGAGACCCTTTCGCATACGCTCGATGACCGCCAGTTCGCGCTCGTTCTCTGCGGGAAATGTCTGATGCCCGCCCTCACCCGGGACGGGGATCCACGCCGCGGGCGTCCAGACCAAGCCGGCGACGCCCAGTCCGGTCCCGGGCCCAAGGACAACTTTAGGCGCCTTATCAACCCCGGCACCACCGCCAAGCGCGTGCAGCTCGTCGTCGTTCAGCACGGGAAGCGCATAGGCCTGCGCCTCAAAGTCATTGAACACATAGGCGGCTTCGAGCCCTGAATCTTGGGCTAACGTGCTTTGCTTGAATGTCCAGGCCGCGTTGGTGAACTTTACAGTGTCCTCCCGCACAGGCCCTGCCACCGCCAGGCCCGCGTGAGCGACCTGCTGAGGCGCGTCCCTGAGATAGGCCCGCATGGCGTCGGCGAGGGTCGCGTGCTCGGCTGTTGGAAACGTCCGAATGTCCCGAAGACTCAGCGTCTTGAGATCGGCGATCGCAAAGCGCGCATTGGTGCCGCCGATATCGGCGACGAGCGCGTGAGCTGGGAGTTCTTTCGTCATGGCATGCGGCCCTTGGCATCGGCGGCTGAAAGCGGATCTGCGGATCCCGTGTTAGCCGATTTCGCCTTGCGCGGCGACACCTTCCCCCAGCTTAGGGCCTTTTCCCAACGTCAAGAGTTGATTAGACTGCCGTTATGGAATTGGGGGATTTCCACAGACTCCGCGGTTTTGCGAGCGCACTTGCGCTTGTCGGCATGCTGCTGTTCACGGCATTGGTGCCTGGCCACGTAGTGTCGCAAGCGACAGCGTTTGTCGGCGATCCGGATTCCATACCCATTGCCGAGATGTCTTGTCATAGCGGCATAGCCCTGCCGGTGAAGCAGCCCGACTCTGATGGACCTGGGAAACCTCAGGAACAGTGCCCGTTTTGCGAGGGCTATGCGGCCTTCATGAGCGTACTTGCGGGTGCGCCGGACACCGGCATGATCGATGCGGATCGAATCCACATCGCGGTCACCAAGATTGATGACGGCGTTTTTGGACAGATCGCTAAGCACAGCAATAGTCGCGGACCGCCTCGCCTCCTCTGATGTCTTGAAAAGCTGCGCACCTGAGAAGCTCGTGAGAACGGAGCTTCACCTGGGTGTCCTGATCAATTCAACAGGGGGACTTCATCACAATGTTTCATTGCATACCGGCACGAATGTGCCGCATCGGAGCGGTGCTTGCCGCTGCCGCTGCCATTCAGACGATATCATTCGCCGCAGTCGCGGATTCTCCGATGTTGTCGGGGCCCAGCCACGACATGATCTACGAGGACGGCGCCTTCAAGCATGCCCCACGCGCGGACGGGCACGGCCCAATTGGCGTCATGGGCGATCACCGCCACCATCGAGACGACTTCATGCTCTCTTATCGCTACATGAACATGTGGATGGACGGGAGCCAGATCGGTACGGACGACGTGTCGCCGCAGGAAATCGTGACAACGGTGCCAAACCGATTTTTCGGTCAGCCTATGCAGCCGCCAACGCTGCGCGTGGTGCCGACCGACATGAATATGAACATGCATATGTTCGGCGCGATGTATGGCCTGACAGACCAAGTCACGCTCACCGCGATGCTGCCCTATATCGAAAAGGACATGAACCACATCACATTTAAGGGTCCGATGGGGACAACCGAGCTTGGCCGGTTCAGTACGAATTCCGAGGGCGTTGGCGACGTGTCCTTCGGCGGCATTATTGGTCTCTACGACTCTAAGACAGAGAACAGTGAGCAGCATTTGAACCTGCTCGTCAGTCTTAGCGCGCCGACGGGGTCTATCACTCAGGAGGGCCGTATCCTGACACCAATGGGAACAACGCCGGTCGTCCGTCTGCCTTATGCCATGCAACTCGGCTCTGGCACGTGGGACATACTTCCCGGTATCGTCTACACCGCGCGCACCGGGAATGTGTCCTTTGGTGCCCAGTACCGCGGCAATTTTCGTTTAGAGGACGAGAACGACGAAGGCTATCGACTAGGCAGCCTGAACCAAGTCACGGGATGGGCTGCCTATCAGTGGGCACCTTGGGTCAGCTCGTCGTTCCGGGTCGCCTATCAGAACTTGGGCGAGATCGAAGGCTTGGATCCCAATATTGTCGGTCCCGTGCAGACGGCAAATCCTGACTTCTATGGAGGCGACCGGGTCGACCTACTGCTGGGTGTCAATCTAGTTGGTCAAAGGGGTGTAACGTGCGGCCATCGTCTCGCGGCGGAGGTCGGCGTGCCTGTTTACCAGAACCTGAACGGCCCGCAGATGGAGACCGACTACACAATCACGGTCGGTTGGCAGAAGAGTCTCGGCGACTGCTAAGATGCTCGGTGTCACGGGAGCGTGACACCGAGATGCCTTCCCGCTGACTTGTAGGTCTTCTAATCTAAGTGGATCGGGATCGCGGTCAGGGCGATCCCGGGCACGCTCCAGGCTGGGCGAGCTCGATTTCACAACGACGCTCTAGGGAGGGCCTCATGCACTTCACGATTGCGCGACTCATAGGGGTCTGCGCCCTGCTTAGCGTGCCTAGCCCGCTCGTTGCTCATGAGGATGCGACGGGCGTCGTCAAGGAGCGGATGGACCTCATGGAGACGCAGAAGGACGCCATGAAAGTCATCGGTGACATGGCCAAGGGCCAGAAGCCCTTCGATGCAGCAAAGGCGGGCGCCGCCGCACTTGAGATCGAAGTCACCGCGGCCAAAATCCCAGAGCTATTCCCCGAAGGGACCGTCGGTGAACCCAGTGAGGCCAAGCCGGAAATCTGGACCCAGTGGGACGAATTCACCGCCGACGCGGAGCAGCTGGAGACTGCTGCGGCAGCCTTGAAGGTCGCCTTGGATGGCGAGTCTCCGGAATGGAAGGCTAAGTTCAAAGGCGTGATTGACTCCTGCAAAGCGTGTCATAAGACCTTCAGGGTGAAAAAGGATCAGTAGAAACATCAGAGGTTGCATTGAGAGCGCACTGGCTCCACTATCGGAGGTGGCCCCGAAACGAAACTGGCACCGGCCCCTAGTCACGGTATGATCGACAAACTCGAATTCCTCATCACGCTTTCCCGGGAGCGACACTTCGGTCGCGCGGCGGAGAGTTGCGGCGTGAGCCAGCCTACTTTTTCGGCCGGCATCAAGCAGCTGGAGGACTCGCTCGGTGTGCTCCTGGTCGAGCGTGGCTCGCGCTTTCGCAGCTTTACGCCCGAGGGCGAACGCGTACTGGACTGGGCAAGACGGATCGTATCCGACGCGCGCGCAATGCGGCAGGAGATCGACGCCCTGAAGCATGGTCTTGCCGGCCATTTGCGCATCGCCGCCATCCCGACCGCCCTGCCGATCGTTGCGATGCTAACGACTCCGTATCAGTCTAATCATCCGGACGTGCGATTCACGATTCTGTCGCGAACGTCGATTCAGATCCTGAACATGTTGGAGAACCTCGAGATCGACGCGGGGTTGACCTATCTCGACAACGAGCCTTTAGGGCGCGTTCAGTCCTTCCCGCTCTATACCGAGCATTATCGCTTGCTTGCTTCCCCCGATGGACCGCTGGCAAATCGGGACTCCGTCACCTGGAAAGAAGTGGGGCATATGCCACTCTGCCTCCTGACGCCCGACATGCAGAATCGGCGGATTATCGATGCCCAGCTAAGGGCAGTAGGCTCCGACACCGTGCCCCGTCTGGAGTCGGACTCGGTCATTGTCCTGATTGCTCATGTGCGAACTGGTAAGTGGACGAGTGTTATGCCGGCACGCCTCGCAGAAGTCTTGGGCGTGACAAGAGATGTGCGCACGATACCCATCATCGAACCTGTCGTGACGCACTCGATCGGGCTCGTGGTGCCGCACCGCAACCCCCTGACCCCGCTGATTAGCGCACTCGTCGCGGAGGCCAAACCGTTCGTGCCGGGGCTGGAAGAAATCGGAGCCCTAAACGGTTTGCCGGAGAACATGGACGTTTAAGACGCTCGCTAGGCTAGCAGCGGCTCAAACAGTCTGCTGGACATCATGGGCTACTGCGCGGCGGTCTTACCAGGCATCACCGCAACGCCCCAAGGTAGGCGGCCCACAGGCACCGACTTGGTTGCCTTCATCGTATCGAGGTCGATGATGGTCATATCGTTGGTGAGACCATTGGCAACATAATACCGCTTTCCGTCGGCACTGGGCTCGCCATGCCACGGACGCTGGCCGACCAGGATGTAGTCCACCACTTCTTTCGTCTTGGTGTCGATAACCGCCACACGGTTGGAAGGGCCGAGAGGCACCATGATGAGTGCCTCGTCCTTGACGAAGTCCATACCGACGGGCTGGAGCTGTTCTGGTCGAACGCCTGGCACCTCAAAGGAGATTTTGTGGGTTATCTCCCAAGTGGCGGGATCGATCACGGAAACAGTACCGCCGATCTCCGAGGACACCCACAACTCCTTGCCGTCTTTTGTCCACTTGGCCTCGCGCGGTCGAGAATCAACCAACACATTCGCGACGAGTTCGAATGTTTCATTGTCGATGATGTGCGCCATGCTCGTGCTCTCGGAGGTCGCCGCCGTGAGCGTGTTATCAGGGTGAACGGCCATACCCTCGGGCTCGACGCCCACAGGAACCTCAGCAAAGACCTCACCGCTCTTTAGGTCCATGATCGTGACCATGCTGTCGTCTTCATTGGCGATGTAAATGATCTTGCCTTCGGGGTCGACATCCATGAGCTCCGGATCAGGACCACTGTCAAGCTGCCGTATGATCTCGAGTGTGCTCGTATCGATCACATCAACGATGTTGCCATCGCCAGCCGCCACAAACAGTTCCTTGTAGTCAGGACTCAGAATGATCCCGCGGGGACGGCGCGATGTCTCGATCGTGGTGACCAATTCCATCGTGTCACCGTCGATAACCGTGATGGTATTGTCCTTCTCATTCGAGACGAAGATCGTTTCGGCATAAGCCAGCGGAGCTGCTGCCAGAAGAAGCGCAGCCGCGCAAACGGTAGCAAGGCCAAAGCTTTTCATGAGATACCCTTCGTGTCAGCTCGTCAGAATTTGCACTTGGTCTCGGGCTCGTCAAAGCCGAGTGTGTCGGTAAGGTGTTTGGGGTGGAGAAAGCCCTCTTGTGGCGAGGTGCCGACAGGCACCCGCGTGCCGCCTCCAAGAATAACGGGCTGGCGCATCTGGTGATCCCAAGTCCGGAAGCTCAACGCCTGGCCCTTGAACGCTTCTAACCGAAAGTCATCGGAGAGCATGTAGGCCTTCACGGTTTCGGGCTCGACCGAGCCCGACTTTTGGGCTGATTCCGACAGTGTACGGAGCGCCAGCCACGCCGTGTAGTCCCGCTCGACAGGAGGCCTATTCGCAATTCTCGGGATCGCGCGCTGGAAGCGCATCCCACCGGACTCTGTATAGGATTTGTCCCAGGCCGTGGCCTGAAGACCTTGCGTTCCCACAACAGGACGCGGCCGTGTCGTGCGGTACATCAGATAGTCGCCGAAGTCGTCGTCGCTATTGATCGCCCAGACAACATCATGGTCGGGAGAACGCTCAGTCTCCAACGCCATTTGTGCCTGGATCTGCTGGTGACCGGAGTCCAAGTTCCGCGCGCCAGGCGGCAAGTCGTAAAGGTGATCCTCGACGATATTCCCGCCAAAGCGCTTCGCGGCTCGCTGGACCTGCGCCAGGTAGTCCTGATCCTCAGGCGTGTCGCGACGCATGACGTACCAGTTGGGCCATTTCTTCAGTATCAAGTACTGGGCAAGGGCGTCGGCACGCATCGCGTAGTCTGGAATGATATGGAAGACGTTCTTGCGGCATTCTTCCTGTCGCAGCCTGGTGGCGCTCGAACGGATGTTTAGAATAATCGCATCCTTCGCCTCCGGGAGATCGGCGACGGCCAAGAGGTCGTCGGGCTCCAAATCAGCGATGAAGTAGCGGTTGCCCGCAGCCAGTAACGCCTTTGCTTTGGCCACCACGTCCGCGTCTTCGGGAAGGATCGTCTCCTCGAGTTCGAAGGAGTAGCCCAGGAAGCCGCCTGCCTGATTGGCCTCCTTCAACTTTTGACGTGCGCCCTGGATCCCTTTGTCGGTGATCACCTTTTCAGCAAAAGACAGCGGGAGCGGCTCCTGGTACTCCTTCCCGAGATAAACCACCGTCATGCTTTTCGCTGCTGGTTTCGCCTGCGCCGCGGCGGGCGGCGCCTCTTCCTCCTGAGCGACAATCGGCGAGGACGCAAACGTCAGCGCTACGATAAGGAGTGTCGCCAAAGAAAGCCTTGCCTCTAGGGCGCGAGGGAATCGGAGCGAAGTCAAACGCAAGAGCACCATCTCTGTTGAACGTTTCCAACCAACTAGTTTGTCGCTAAGAGCGTTATCGTTAGTCTGTTTCAGACCTTTATCTGACTGGTAATGTGCAGCGCACAAAACGCTTGAAGCATGGGCATGAGCCAAGGAACCTATGACAAGTATATAATCGTGTCGCGCAGCTAATGCCAACGCTGGCTTCATTGATTACCAATGTTTCAGATAGCAAAAAGGCCGCCGTACCCCGTTGGGGTCGGCGGCCTCTTGTGAGGCATTACATAGCGGATCGCGCTACTGCGCAGATGCTTGGTCATTAGATCCAGGCGTCTGAGCCGGCTGGTCGACCTTCTTCATTGAACTCGGGTTCTTGGACCGAATGAAGGCCATCACCTTCCACAGATCATCCGATGTCTTGATGATCTCGCCGAAGGGTGGCATCGGACCCGTCACAACTTCTTTGCGCACGCGTGTATAGCCCAACTCCTGCAGTTTATCGCTGCCCAGTGCTATCAAGCGAAAGTTGGTGTCGTCATCGGCGCCATACACCCAGGTGTCATTCGTCAGCGGCGGGCACATGCCGCCGCCGCCGCCACCGCCGTGACAGCCGTTGCAGCTATATGAGAGATACTTCTTGCGGCCCTCTACTTTGGCGATCGCTTCGATGTCGTCGTTGTAAGGGTTGTGCAAACCGCCGATTGGGGTCTTCGCAATCAGCTCCAGGGGCGGTGTCATATCGCCCTTCTCGCAACATTCTTCAGCAGCCCGCGTATCCCAAGCAAACAGGCCAATCGCGCCGACGAAGGCGGCGGCCATTACTCCAGTGATAATCTTGCGCACAGTACGTCTTCCTTACCCTAGTTTCAGTGTTATTTGAGCCAATTGTAAACAGAACAGTCGAGTCCGACTTTCCTCGGGCGCTTCCACGACATGCCCATAGTTGGGAGCACGCTGCGAGACTGTACCGCCTTCTTAGGCGATTGAGTCATGAAATTGTTGAAAAAAAAACCAACGACTTTGGACGTCTTCGGCAAATTGGCATGCCAAACGGTCCCGCAGGTCGAAGGTAGCGTCCATACCAAACCAGCGTTGTGTTGCCCCACCACGCCGCCCGAGATAGGGCCCGCCGTATTGTTCGCCATGTTCTTAATGGCGTTGTCCTCCACATCCCCGCTTTAATGGGGAGCAATCTTTCGATTGGGACTATAGGAATTTGTTCTTTTAGTTTTTGGGCGCCCGCACCGTTCCGTAACCTTCGTACCGGTTAGTAACCGTCTTAATGCATGTAGCGGGAAGCGCAAGGGGCTAATGCGTGCGGCATAGCGATGCGCCCTAAGTAAGTGGGGGGCCCTCGGGGACCGCCTGCCCTCGCGTGGAGGCGCTATTGCGTGATTTCGAAATCCATATCCTCGAATGTATACCGCGGTATTTGAATCCACACACCGTCCTCATTGACCGGGACCTTGTGGATCTTCACATCCGAAACTTTCAGCCGGCCCGTTTTTTCGTCGACCCAAAAATCAACATCGTAATACTCGTCCTTGCTACCTTTCCGCCGGAAGTCCGTGCATGCAAAGTAGTGGCCGTCCTTCTTGAGATAGCGCACCGGCTGATGCATCTCGACGAACTCGAGCGGGATCGTTTCGCCAGTCTTCCCGTCCGTGAGCTCAAGTGCACCGTCTTGATTCTTGTTTGCAGCGATATAGTTGTGAATTGCGCTCATTACATGCCATGCACGAACGACTTCCATGTCACCTGGATGCTCTTGCACGGGTAGCCACCACCACGCGACCGGCAAACGCGTTATCATGGTGTAGCCATCGCCGTCCCGCTTTGGCCCCTTCTGCACACGGATGTCGATCAGGTCGAGGCTGTCACCGTCGCGCTGGGGCTTGAACCAAAAGTCGAGAGCATATTGCTTTCGCGCGTCATCCTTATCGTGAAAGATCGCATTCGCGAACCAGCCATAGCCCCTCATGCCTCGAATAACGCGCATCTTCTCGTAAACGAGATTGAGATCCTTGTTGAGCCGAGGGTCATGAAAAATGAACACACCATCCTTGGAGCGCTCTTTGATCACCTCTTCGGTTCTGGCCGTCACGGAGGCGTCATCGAAGTCGGGATAGTCCGCAGCCTGAGCGAAGGTCCCATCTCCAAACAAAAGGGCTGCGGCGATCGCCGCAGCCCCCAGGTGTTTCCGCAGCTTCCCGGTCATCGCATCACTGCTTGACGGTTCCGCTATCATCTCCACTTGGCTTTTTCCTTGCCGTTGTGGGAGACAAGGCCAAAACCCGAATGGCTTGGGACGCTTCCTTGTTGTCATTGAGGTTGGCGACGTCGATTGCCGTCTGACCTTGCGCATTCTTCACGTCTGGGTCTGCACCAGCAGCCATCAGCAGGCCGATCATCGGCGCACTATTGTTGGCCGCCGCGATCATCAACGCTGTCATGCCGTTCTTAGCCTGTGCGTCAATGTCCGCGCCTGCGTCGACCAGGGCCTTTGCAATGTCAGTTGGCCGTACACTACCAGGGACGAACATCGCTCCTTCCGCGGGACCGGTTTGCGCGGCCACAATCATCAACGGTGTCAGATTTTGCGTACCCGACGCGACACTAACGTCAGCACCGCCGTTCATCAGAGCCTTCGCCGCCTCATACTTCTGCTCAGCAAGGGCGAGGGCGAGGGGACGAAAATTATCTTGGCCCGGCACTTCGGTGTCGGCGCCCTGTTTCACCAGTGTCGCAATCGACGGGACGTGGTCTCGCATCAGGGCCGAAGCAAGAGGCGTCTGCCCATTGCTGTCAGCCTTGTTTGGATCGGCACCCAGCTCGATAAGAACATCGATCGTCTCATTCCGGCGCTGACGGGCGGCAGCGGTCAGTGGCGTCCAGCCTTGAAGATCGGACTTGTTCACATCGGCGCCCTTGGACACCAAGAACTTGATGCGGTCTACATCACCAGACAGAAGCGCGTTGCTCAATTCCTGGTTTGGGTCAGCACCATCTTCGAGCCAGCTCTCCAATTTCTCGCGCGTAACAATCTGGTCGGGAGAGGCAAGATCGGGCCTCGCTTCGAACTTCTGATCGGCGAGTGCGATATAGCTGCCATGAGCCGGCAGGTCGCCAGCAACATAGCACTTACTGCACTGGACCAAAGGAACGCCATATTCCGTCAAGAGTGCTTCAATCTCTTCGGTCTTGTCCTCCATTGCCCATTCGAGGAGATATTTGAGGAACGCGTCGGTCTGCCGCACCCCGAGGGACATCTCGAATTCCATCGGCACTTTGTCGTCGTCCAGATTGATCGGAACAATATCAACTGGCTCATTTTTCATGGTTTTGACCCAACCCGCAAACGGGCCGTACACGGATGCGACGTCAAACTCGCCGTCGAGCATCCGCTGGATCACGTACCAAGGCTGGTTCTCTGGAACGAGGTCACCATCGTGCGTTTGGAGCTGGAGCTTGACGTTGTCAACGATACCTCGTTTGGCCATGGCCTGACGGACACCAGACGTTTGAAAAACGCCGACGGTAAGATCCTTCAGCTTCGGGTCGTCCAAGCCTGACAATTTCAAGCCATCGTCGTTGCGATAGACCAGAACATAAGGCGTCTTGTAGACCGGTTCTGTTGTCAGGAGGCGATCAAACGTGGTCGGAATATCGAACATCACATCGCAGAGCTGTTCGTCGAAGACCGACCGGGTAAAGCCGCGCTCGATGAGCGGTTGCCAGTGATACTTGATCTTGGCGCCTGTCGCGTCCGCGAGGATCTGAGCCAGTTTGTTCTGGAAACCCTCCCGCTGCATGTTCGAAAGGGGCATGTTGCCGGGGTCGGCACAAATGTTCAGGGTGTTGAGCTTTTTGCCCTTATAGGCGGCCTTGGCGGCTGCGCGGATCGCAATATGCTCTCCGGGCGTTAGCTCCTCATAGTTTTTGTTCAGATCACGGCGCACCTGCTCTTTTGCGGTCGCATGGGCCGAGACGAGGAAAACCGCGATTGCCGAGATGGCAAATGTCGCAGCGAATCTGGAAATACGAAATGGCACGGGCGTTGGCCTCAACTGGTAAGGCGGGCCGAGCGGCGGGAAATGATCCCGCGAGGCGTGGCCGCCATGGGGGTCTTGTTCTTCCCGATGTATATAAAAACAGACACCCGATGCCACAAGGGCATCGGGTGCCAATATTCTACACGTTTACGAGAGTTTACTCGTAAATGCGGAAGACGTTCAACGTACCGCCTTGCGGAATGTGATTCAGGCCAGCAGCCTTGGTCATGGCCGTAGCACCGATGGCGCCGAACTTATCGTTCAGATCCAGACCAGCGGTGACCGGAAGACCGATCCAGCCGCCAATGCCGGAGTACACGCCAACATACTGGTTGCCACCAACCTTGTAGGTGATCGGGTTACCGATGATGCCTGAGCCAAGCTTCCGGCTCCAAAGAACCTTGCCAGACTCACGGTCGACAGCGCGGAAGTCACCGCCCAGCGAACCGTAGAACATCAGACCACCGTCAGTGACCATCGTTCCACCCCAGTTCGGATACGGATCCGGGATTTCCCAAACGGTCTTGCCGGTCAGCACATCGTACTTCTTGATCTTGCCGGTCACGCCCTGAACTTCAGGATACATGTACACGTTCGCGAACACGTAGACCGTGCCCTGGTTCGTGTGCGTGCGTTCCTGAGGCTCAAGCTCCATGCACCAGTTGTTGGTGGGCATGTAGAAGATATGACCTTCCTTGGGATCAACCGCACCCGGCTGCTGGTCCTTACCACCCATCGCGGACGGGCAGGCAGAGACGTTGCGGCCGACTTCAAGCGGCGAGTGGTCACGCACCTTAACCGGACGACCGGTCTTCATGTCGACCTTCTCGGCCCAGTCCGTGGTCACGTACTTCGTGGCGCGCAGCAGCGAGCCATCGACGCGGTCCATGACATAGGCAAAGCCGTTACGATCGAAGTGCGTGAGGGCCTTAACGTTCTTACCGTCGATTTCCATGTCGGTAAGAATATTCTCGTTAATGCCGTCATAGTCCCACTGATCAAACGGAGTCATCTGATAAGCCCAGACAGCGTCGCCGTTGCCGACCTTACGAGCGAAGATCGTCATCGACCACTTGTTGTCAAAGGGCCCAGTGCCTTTCGCCATATCGAAAGCGTTGCACTCTTCGTGGGTCTTGTCCGGGCAGCGGTACTGCGGGCTCCACAGACCGGGGTTTCCGGTCGAGTAGTAGACCATCTTCAGCTCGGGATCATAAGTAAACCAACCCCAAGCAGCACCACCACCAATCTTGTAGTCCTCGCCTGGGAAGGTCGTGATACCGAGATCGCTACCAGCCGTACCGAAGTGCGGGTTGGCTTTGTTGGTCTCAGGTGTCAGGCACACGTCCTTATCAGAACCCGTGCTGTGGCATACCCAAGCCTCGGAACCATCCGACAGATTGAAAGCAGCGACGCGGCCACGAGCCGCGAACTCATCGCCACCGAAGCCCATGATTACCTTATCGTCGGCAATCAACGGAGCCGGTGTGATGGTCTCACCCTTCTCAGGGTAAGCGTACTTCACAACCCAGACTTCCTTACCGGTCTGGCCGTCCAGGGCGATGACGAAACCGTCAAGCGTTCCATAGACAAATTTGCCATCGGCATAGGAACCGCCACGGTTGACGGTGTCGCAGCAAGCGCGCGGCACAGCCGACTCGTCACGGTCAGTCTTCTTCACGTACGACCAAACCTGGCGTGGGTTGTCAGGATCCGTAAGGTCCAGAGCCTGAACAACGTTACAGTTGGCCATGGACGGGCAACCAGAAACCATGAACAGCATGGTCTTGCCGCCGACGTCCTTGATCACAAGCGGCTGACCCTCGTGACCACGAAGGGCGTTCGTCCCTTGAGCCCACGTCATCTGCAGCTTGTTCACGTTGTCGGTATTAATGTCAGAAAGCGTGCTGTGACGCGTCATTGGAAAATCGCGACCGGGGGCAGGCCACTGGTCGGGATCAGCCATACGCTTCAGCTGCTCCTCGTCGGTACTCATTGCCGACGCCTGGCCAGCAAAACCCATCGTCACCGCGACGATGGTGCCAGTCAGGACACCATACTTCAGTTTCATATCTTTCTCCTCTCCCTAGCTACTCAGTTCACCGAAACGAACTCTGAGCAATTCTGAGTGCTTCGGACCCGCAGCCTCAAGCGGCGCTTTCGGCGACGCGACCTATGCGTATTCTGAAGTTGCCAACGTGTTTGTGGAAATTGAATCCTGCCAGCCGAAACGCAGAAGCAATAAATCTCCTCGCGCCCCACACTAGCTGCGGGATCTCCTTTGGACACAAGACGCGGTGACACCTCACGAGGGTAGTGAGCTCGACCCTTCGAAGTTCTCATTATACCCACATTGTTTGTGGGCTCTGATCCCCTCGTATTGCCAAGCGACGCCCACATAATTGCCAAATGTACTTCCGATGCAAGTGAAATATGACTTTGGCAACGTTTTCTGCCAGATGCTTTTCATTTGTTGCGCTGCACAAGAATGTGCGCTCTTGACTGGCCGGTGTGGCGCCAAATGCAACCCGGCACTGCTGAGCATTACAACAGTCGCCGTCAGCAGGGCTCTCCGTACCACTTACCTTGCCGCGGCAGGCGGGCCTCCTGAGACCTACTAGCAAGCCAGCGGAAGAAAATGAAAGCCGAGTAACCCAACACCCGATGCCACAAGGGCATCGGGTGCAAGTATTCTAAGCGTTCACGAGAGTTACTCGTAGACGCGGAAGACGTTCAGTGTACCGCCCTGCGGGATATGCTGTAGGCCAGCGGCCTTAGTCATGGCCGTGGCACCGATGGCGCCGAACTTGTCGTTCAGGTCCAGACCAGCGGTGACCGGAAGACCGATCCAGCCGCCAATGCCGGAGTACACACCGACATACTGATTGCCGCCGGTCTTCCAGGTGATCGGGTTGCCGATGATGCCTGAACCCAGCTTGCGGCTCCAGAGAACCTTGCCGGATTCACGGTCGACCGCGCGGAAGTCACCGCCCAGCGAACCGTAGAACATCAGACCGCCGTCAGTGACCATGGTTCCGCTCCAATTCGGATACGGATCCGGGATCTCCCAAACGGATTTGCCGGTCAGCACATCGTACTTTTTGATTTTGCCGGTCACGCCCTGAACTTCAGGATACATGTACACGTTCGCGAACACGTAGACCGTGCCCTGGTTCGTGTGCGTGCGTTCCTGAGGCTCCAGCTCCATGCACCAGTTGTTGGTGGGAACATAGAAGTGGTTGGGCTTGTTCGGATCGACCGAAGCAGGCTGCTGGTCCTTGCCACCCATTGCAGACGGGCAGGCAGAGACATTACGGCCAACTTCAAGCGGCGAATGGTCACGAACCTTGATCGGACGGCCCGTCTCCATGTCGACCTTCTCGGCCCAGTCTGTGGTCACGTACTTCGTGGCGCGCAGCAGCGTGCCATCTTCACGATCCATAACGTAGGCGAAACCGTTACGGTCGAACTTGACGAGCACCTTACGATCCTTCCCGTCGACTTCCATGTCGACGAGAATGTTCTCGTTGATGCCGTCATAGTCCCACTGATCGAACGGGGTCTGCTGATAGGCCCAGACAACTTCACCGGTATCCACTTTGCGGGCGAACGTGGTCAAGGTCCACTTGTTGTCAAAGCGGCCCTGAGCCACGCCGAGCTCGGGATCGACTGCGTTGCACTCTTCATGCGTCTTGCCAGGGCAGCGGAACTGCGGGCTCCACAGGCCGGGGTTACCCGTGCCGTAGTAGACCATCTTCAGCTCCGGATCATAGGTGATCCAGCCCCAAACCGTACCGCCACCGATCTTCCAATCTTCTTCCGGCCACGACGCGGCGCCAAGGTCCTTGCCGTAGGTGCCATACTGAGGATTGGCTTTGTTGGTGTCCGGAGTCAGACACACATCCTTGTCCGGGCCCGTGTTGTGGCAGACCCAAGACTCTGAGCCATCCGCGAGGTTGAACGCCGCGATGCGGCCACGCGCGGCGAACTCACTACCGCCAAAGCCCATAAGGACCTGATTGTCGGCGATCAACGGAGCCGGTGTGATGGTCTCACCCTTCTCAGGGTAAGCGTACTTCACAACCCAGACTTCCTTACCGGTCTGAGCGTCGAGCGCGATAACGAATCCGTCCAGGGTACCAAAGACGAACTTGCCGTCCGCGTAGGAACCGCCACGGTTGACGGTGTCGCAGCAAGCGCGCGG
>JBCDFN010000022.1:0-46782 GCA_039177935.1 Pseudomonadota bacterium
AATATCGCCTGTCCGCAAGCCCTGATCCAGGACCTGCGCGATGGCGCCCTCGACCTTGTCCGCGAGATCGCCCTGATCAAAGGAATAGCGCAGGCACATGGCGAAGCTGGCAATGGTCGCGATGGGGTTGGCCTTGCCCTGACCGGCGATATCGGGAGCGGAACCATGTACCGGCTCGTACATGGCGGGCCGCATGCCGGTGTCATTCGCCGCACCCAGCGAAGCCGAGGGCAGCATGCCGAGGGACCCTGTCGCCATCGCTGCTTCATCGGACAGTACGTCACCAAAGAGATTGTCGGTTACGATCACGTCGAACTGCTTTGGTGCGCGAACGAGTTGCATCGCGCAATTGTCTGCCAGGATGTGCTCGAGCTTGACGTCCGCGTAGCTATCCTTATGCACGCGCGTGACCACTTCGTTCCAAAGCACGCCGGTCTTCATGACATTTCGTTTCTCCGCGGAGTGCACCATGTTGCCGCGCTTGCGGGCGAGGTCGAAGGCGACGGCGGCGATACGCTCGATCTCGAAAGTCTCGTAGACCTGCGTGTCGACGGCGCGCTTCTGGCCGTTGCCGAGGTCGGTGATTTCCTTCGGCTCGCCGAAATAGACGCCACCCGTCAGCTCACGTACGATCATGATGTCCAGGCCTTCCACCAATTCGCGCTTCAAGGATGACGCTTCGGCCAGAGCGGCATAACAGATCGCGGGACGCAGATTGGCGAAGAGCTCGAGGTCCTTCCTAAGACGTAAGAGCCCCGCCTCGGGGCGCTTCTCGTAGGGGACGCCATCCCATTTGGGGCCGCCAACGGCGCCGAGCATCACCGCGTCTGCCGCATGTGCCGTTTTCATCGCCGCTTCGGAGATGGCCTCGCCGTGGTCGTCATAGGCGCAGCCGCCCACCAAATCGGTTTCGGTCTCGATTGCAATTTCACCCGTTCCGTTGGCCCAGTCCACGAGGCGCGCGACCTCATCCATCACCTCGGTGCCGATGCCATCGCCGGGAAGAAGTAAGAGTTTGAATGAAGCCATGAAGTTGCGTCCGCCCTGTGCTAAAGCATCTATCGAAGAAAGCCGGAAACGCTCCGGCGGCGCTTTGGGTAGCGGGAGTAAGAGATGCTGACAAGGGTGCTGTTGACAGTTCTTATGCTGGCCTTCGGGTCCAGCTTGGCTTTGGCCGAAGAAGCGGCGGCCGATAAGGCCGCCGGCGCGGATGCCAAAACCACCGTGGTCAGCCTAGGGTTGGCCGACCGTCCTGTGGACGAGGAGACACTGTTGAAGCGCGAGGCCTTGCCGAAGCCGCAGTATAACTCAGCGGGCGTCGCCTATGGCTTGGTTGCTCACGCTCAGAAGGGCGACAAAATCGAGATCCATCTCAAGCTGGACGGCAACTCGCTGATGAACAACGTTCGCGATGTCACTGAAGACGATGCGTCCGTGCTGCTTCAAGCAGGCAAGACGGGCGTTCCCGCCGGCGGCTGGCCCAAAGGCGGGTACACGGCGCACATCACCGTAACCCGCGACGGCGAAACGGTCGCCGAGCAGGAAACAGATCCGATTCCGTTTGAGTAGGGCCTCTCAGACCCATGACCGCGCGGCGGCCATCTTCTGCTCGTAGGCGTCGATGTGCTCGTCCTTCTCCATGGTGAGGCCGATATCATCGAGCCCCTCGATCAGGCAGCGCTTGCGGTGTGGGTCGATGTCGAAATGGATTTTGCCGCCATCCGGGCCTGAAATCTCCTGCGCGTCGAGGTCGATGGTGAGCCGTGCGTTATCGCCGCGCTCTGCGTCGTCGATCAGCTTGTCGATCTCTTCCTGTGGCAGGACGATGGGCAGAATGCCGTTCTTGAAGCAGTTGTTGTAGAAGATATCTGCAAAGGATGGCGCGATGATGCAGCGGAAGCCGAAATCGAGCAGGGCCCAAGGCGCGTGCTCACGGCTGGAGCCGCAGCCAAAATTCTCTCCCGCGATCAGGATCTCGGCCTTCGTGTAGGGCTCTTTGTGAAGCACGAAGTGTTCGTGCTTCTGGCCCTTTTCGTCATAGCGCAGCTCGGCAAACAGGCCCTCGCCCAAGCCGGTGCGCTTGATCGTCTTCAGATAGTTCTTCGGGATGATCATGTCCGTATCGACGTTGATCATCGGCAGGTGTGCCGCAATGCCCGTGAGTGTCGTGAATTTTTCCATGTCTGAACCTCTATTCGCTCAGCCATATAGAGCTTTCTGGGCCGACTTTCTACTGTCGGAGCCAACCACGAGGTCGGGGCGTGGTGCTAGTTGTGGGGACGCGATGAAGTGTGGCGCGCGGGGGCTTTGGCCGTGCCTTGGCTGTAAAGCCGAGTCTGGCTAGTTAGACGGTCCCAGCGTATTCGGCTTCGTCCCAGAGCCCGCCCGATGCTCTCCGCTCACGAGCTCGCGGTAGTAATTCCGCATAGTCGTGCAGCGCTTTGGACCCGGCGGGTGTACGGCGCTGCCCTTCAATTTTGAAATGAAGGTGCAGATCTCTTCCATGCCCTGCGCGTCGAGCCAGCCCCATCTCACGCCACGGCGGATGGCGAAGAGGTCTGCCTTTGTCTCGCTCGCGCCGATGAACTGGTGCCCGCATTCATGGGAATAAATATAGAGCTTCACCTGCGTGGAGAGGCCCTTGATCTTGGCGGTGTTCATGATCAGAAAGCCGGGAAAGGCGCCGCCCCAGCTATCAAACTTCGGGTTGAGAACCGTCGGACGGGTGCCGCAATTGACCCGGATCCCGTCAATCGTCATTTCACCGTGCGGGACTTCCTTCGTATGCGGACCCGAACGGTTCATATACTGCTCGACCGTAGGCGCCTTCGCCCCGCCGCCGCGAAAGATAAACTCTTGCGCCGTCGCCGATTGGCCCATGCTCAGCGCTGCCGCAAACGCAGCGGCGGCTGGCAGCACGCACCCCAGTATCGTTGTCCTGAACCCCATCTTCCCAACAGTTTAGAAGCGGAATGGTGTCTAGACAATGACCATGCGTGTCGCGCCAGGCTAACTTCGCAGCCCAAGTTCGCAGGCGGCTTAGCCAGCGGCTTCCGATTCAATGCGCGCCATGTCGGCATCCGACAAGCCGAAATGATGGCCAATCTCGTGGATCAGCACATGGGCGATGATGTCCTGCAGCGCCTCGTCGTGGGTCTCCCAGTAGGCCAGGATCGGCCGGCGGTAGAGGAAGATCATTTCCGGTAGCGGTGAGACGTCCAATACGCTTTGCCGGGTGAGATCGACGCCGTGATAAAGCCCGAGAAGGCCAAACGGCGAATCGATCTTGAGTGCCTGCAGCACGTCGCGGGTCGGAAAATCCTCGACGCGAATGACCACGTCTTTGGTCATGTCCCGGAACGTCGCGGGCAATTTCGCGAAGGTTTCAGTCGCGACCTGCTCGAAATCGCTGATGCTGGGGAGTGCGTGCGTTTGCATCACCCCTATTTAGGGTTTGGGTGCGGTTCGGCCAAGGTCCCCAGGCTTGGTGGCGAGGATGATTGCTTCGCGCAAGGTGAACGTCAGTCCGCCTTCCTCGTGGCGCGAACGCAGCAGCGACCGCAGGGGCTCAGCGTTCAGCATTTCTCGCAAACGGGCGATGGTCTCGGTTGAGCAACGCATGCGCGCAACCCAGGCATCAAACCCGATATCCTGGTCCATGACCTCCGCCGACAAGAGCTCTAGACCGGCTTCGTCGATGAGCGCACACCATTCCTTTACAGACAGCGCCCGCCCATGGCTCGGGTCGCGCAGCTTCTCATAGGTGTTGTACTGGGCCGCTATGGCCGCATCGTCCGGTGAGACATTGTCCACGAGGGCGAAGATGCCGCCGGGAATCAGTACGCGGGCAGACTCTGTCACGTAGTCCTTCGGCTTCGGAAAGTGATGCGCCCCCAGCCGGCACGTTACGAGGTGGAAACTCGTGTCGGGGAAGGGCAGGTCCTGCGCATTCGCTTTCCGTGTGACAACATTTGTGAGGCCGCGCTCCTTTGCGAGCCGCTTCACCTCGGCCAGCATCTCTGGCGTGATGTCGCTGGCCGTCGACTTCGCGATGTGCGGCGCGAAGGCGAGGGCCGTGTGGCCTGCGCCGGTCGCAATGTCCAACTGCCGCCACGTGGGCTTGGTTTCGATCAGTTCTGTGAGGCGCGCGAGCGTCGGGCCTTCTGCATGGATCGCACAAGACGCGTAGTCCGCCGCCGCCTCACCGAATTTCTTTTGGACCAGTGAGGTCATGCCGCCTCTCCAAGAAAGCTGCGCGGGGAGCGTTCGAAGGTCTACTGCAGATCGCGAATGTCGACGAAGCGACCGGCGATGGCAGCTGCCGCGGCCATTTGTGGCGATACCAGGTGGGTACGTCCTAGCCGGCCCTGGCGGCCCTCGAAATTGCGGTTCGAGGTTGAGGCGCACCGCTCGCCGGGCTCGAGCTTATCCGGGTTCATGGCCAAGCACATGGAGCAGCCTGGCTCACGCCATTCAAAGCCGGCGTCGGTAAAGATCTTATCGAGGCCTTCCTCCTCAGCCTGCATCTTCACGAGGCCTGAGCCCGGTACGATCATCGCGTTCAGGTTTTCGTTTACGTGCTGACCCTCGACGACCTTTGCCACAGCGCGCAAGTCTTCGATGCGACCATTGGTGCAAGAGCCGATAAAGATGCGGTCCAGTGCGATATCGGTAACCTTCTCGCCGCCCTTAAGTCCCATGTAGTCGAGGGCGCGGACAGCCGCTTGGCGCTTCGTCTCGTCTGTGATGTCTTCGGGGCTTGGCACGTGGCCGTCGATCGAGACCACCTGTTCGGGGCTCGTCCCCCAGGTGACGATGGGCGGCAGGTTGGCCGCATCCAGCACAACCTCGGCGTCGAACTGCGCGCCTTCGTCCGTGAACAGAGTCTCCCAATGGGCCTTCGCGATTTCGAACGCGGCCCCCTTGGGTGCGCGCGGGCGGCCCATGATGTAGTCGAAGGTCTTCTGATCGGGTGCGATGAGCCCCGCACGGGCGCCGCCCTCGATCGACATATTGCAGACAGTCATACGGCCTTCCATGGTCAGGTCGCGTATCGTCTCGCCTGCGTACTCTATGACGTGTCCGGTACCCCCAGCCGTGCCGATCTCGCCGATAATGGCAAGGATGATGTCTTTCGCAGTGACATTGTCCGGCAACTTGCCGTCCACACGCACCAGCATGTTCTTGGCCTTTTGCTGGATCAGCGTCTGGGTGGCGAGCACGTGCTCGACTTCCGACGTGCCGATGCCATGGGCCAGCGCGCCAAACGCGCCGTGGGTCGAGGTGTGGCTGTCGCCGCATACGATGGTCGTGCCGGGCAGGGTAAAGCCCTGCTCTGGGCCGACCACGTGGACGATGCCCTGACGCTCGTCGAGCTCGTGATAGTAGTCGATGCCGAAATGCGCCGCGTTCTTCGCGAGCGCATCGACCTGGATCGCCGAGTCCGGATCGTCGATGCCTTTAGAGCGGTCTGTGGTTGGGACGTTGTGGTCTACGACCGCAAGCGTCTTCTCAGGCGCGCGCACGTCCCGGCCCGCCATACGCAGGCCTTCGAATGCCTGCGGGCTCGTGACCTCGTGGACGAGATGGCGGTCGACATAGATAAGTGAGGTCCCGTCCGGGGCCTCATGGACCAAGTGTTCGTCCCAGATCTTGTCGTAGAGCGTGCGGGGCTTTGCCATTTTCGTAATCTGATTTTGCTGATCTCAGGACTGGAGATAGCGTCTCCGAAGCCCGGTTACAAACCCCCACCTATGTTTCGCCCCACCCGTCCGCGTCGCTTTGCGACGCGTCCACCCTCCCCGCGCGGGGAGGGGTGTAACGCCAGACGGCTTGGTTTTTCCCTCCCCTAGGGGAGGGTGGCGAGCAGAGCGAGCCGGGTGGGGGCCAGGCTACTTCTCTGGGGTCTTGTTCTCTGGGGTCTTGTCCTCAGGGGTCTTGGCGTCTGCCTCGCCCTCGGCCTCGGCGGTTTCCGCGCTGTCCTCGATCTCCGGGACTTCGTCGGCGGTTATCTCCGCCATGGCGGCAACAGCTTTGCCGGTCCAGTCGCCGTCCTCGATCTGGCTGCCAAGCGAGAGCTTGTCTGACAGATAGGCGATGGCGTCGTCGCTCATCGTCGCGATCTGTTCGATCTTGGTGACGCCGAGCTTATTGAGCTTCTTCTCCAAATCCTCGGTAATGCCAGCGACAAGCTTGAGATCGTCCGGCTCGCCCTTCGGCTTGGTGAAGCCCTTAAAGGCGTGAGCCTTCTTGCCCTTGGCATCGCGGGTATCTCGGCGCTCCGGAATACGGGCGGACTTGCCGCGGCGGCCACGTAAGTAATAGAGCTTCGCCCGGCGCACGCGGCCGTGGCGGACCACTTCGATGGATTCGATCAGCGGCGAATGGATCGGGAAGACGCGCTCCACGCCCTCGCCATAGGAAATCTTGCGGACCGTGAAATTCTCGTGGATGCCGCCATTGGCGCGTCCGATACAGACGCCCTCATAGGCCTGAACGCGGGTGCGCTCGCCTTCCACCACCTTCACGTTGACGCGGACGGTGTCACCGGGGCCGAATTCCGGCACGCTGCGCTTGTTCAGACGCTCGGCGACCTGCTCTTTCTCGAGCTCGGCAATAATGTTCATCTCTCAAACCTTTCACGGGCGCCTGCTGGGCCGCGAGGGCCTCATGAGCGAACGCCATTCTTTTTGATTGGTCAGTGGTCTGGAGGTGCTTCCCAGACCTTTGCGGCCGCCCAAGGCCTTAGCCCGGCAACCAGCGGGGTTTTCCTACCCCAGCACGTCCAGTTTGTCGATGGTTTTCAGGGCGAAAGGGCGGCGTATCGTGCCTAGCGGTCAAGGCTCCGGATATAGCCGATTACGTTCCGCATCTCGTCCTGGTTCAGGATGATATTGGGCATGGTCGGGTGCGAGGACTGAAGCCATACCGAGAGAGCAATCTCGGTCATACCCGGCGCTTGAGCGATCTGCTGGAAGGGCGTGGCGGCAAGGTTCGGGGAGGCATCGTAATTGGCCAAGACGGCATGGCATTGAGCGCAAACATCTTCCGCATAGGCTTTCCCTGCGGCGATATCGGGGTCTTGCGCGTGCGCATCGCCTGAAAGACCAAATCCCAGTACGGCAACCAAAACCACCATAGACTTCATGCCCAACTCCTTCTTTTCAATGGAGTTTAGGCGCCTCTGCCCTTGCTGCTCTGACCTCCATCAAGAGTGGGGCTTGAGCTTGTCCCAAAGATCGGGCCGGCGGGACTTTGTGAGAGCTTCCGCCCGCTCGCGGCGCCAGCGAGCGATTTTCTCGTGATCGCCGGACAGCAGCACGTCGGGGATGGTGTGGCCTTCGAAGTCGCGCGGTCGGGTGTAGTGCGGATATTCCAGGAGGCCTGAGGCGAAGCTCTCCTCCTTGTGGGTGCCGGCATTGCCGACGACCCCGGGCAGCAGCCGCACGCAGGCGTCCATCACCACATAGGCGGCCAGATCGCCCCCTGAGAGCACGTAGTCGCCGATTGAGACTTCCTCGATGCCACGCGCCTCCAGCACGCGCTCGTCTACGCCTTCGAACCGGCCGCAAAGCAGGATCACGCCGGGACCATGGGCCAGCATCTCCACACCCGCCTGGGTCAGCGGCGTTCCGCGAGGCGAGAGGTACATCGTGGCTGTCCCCGCGGGGGCGTTCTCGCGGGCGGCATCAACGGCGGCCGCGGCGATGTCAGCCCGCATGATCATGCCCGCCCCGCCGCCCGCCGGCGTATCGTCCACGGAACGGTGTTTGTCGTGGGCAAAGTCGCGGATATCGATCGTCTCAAGCTGCCAAGTCTCTTCGGCGAGCGCTTTCCCAGCGAGGCTCACGCCAAGCGGCCCCGGATACATCTCGGGGAAAAGAGTGAGGACCGTCGCCTTCCAAGTCATAGCTAGTCTTATCACGCGGCGTTCAGGAGATGGGATCGGGGTCTGTTCCCATCTCCTCGATCAAGAACCAGGTTTCACGCGTCCCAACGCCCTTGATCGATATGGGGCCCCGCTCCGTCAGCAAGAAGGCATCGCCCAAGGCGTCGCGCGCTTCGCTCGAGACCTGAATCTCGCCGGGCAAACCATGCGACTCCAGCCGGGCCGCGAAATTCACGGTCTCGCCCCAAACATCATAGGAAAACTTGTCCGCGCCGATGACCCCGGCCATCACAGGTCCGCTGGCGATGCCGATGCGGATACGCAACTCGACATCGTGCGTCTTCGATACCGCCGCCACGACCCTGGGCAATGCAAGCGCCAGCCGGGCGAGCCGCGCGCAATGATCGGCCTGGTGTTGGCTAACGCCTGCGACAGCCATGTAGCCATCGCCAATGGTCTTGATCTTTTCGACTCCGTGCTCGGCGGCGAGGCGATCGAATTCTGTCACAAGGCCGTCCAAGATCTCGACGGTGCGGGCGGCGCCAATCTCTTGCGAGAGCGCCGTGAACCCGACGAGATCGCTGAACAGGACCGAGGCGTCGGGCACCGCGTCGGCGATGCGCCCTTCCGGCGCCTGCTTCAGGCGGTCGATGATGGGTTCGGGCAGGATATTCGCCAGTAGCTTATCGGCCTCGGCCCGGGCGCGGTCTGCTTTGTTGAGCGCATAGCCCACGACTAAGGCGACGATACCGAACGTTGTCACAGCAGACGAGACATAGAGATTGTGTAAGAGCGCAGGGTCTGCGGCGATACGGGCGGCATCTGGTGGGTACAGGAACCAAGCGGCTAGATGTAAGAGAAGGCCGGACAGCACGGCTGCGATGACAAGCCGAATGTGCTCCCAGCCGCAAATTGCAAAGGCCACGGCGGCGCCGATGATGAAGTTCAGCTGGATGCCTGAGTTGTGTCCGAGCTCGCGGACGAAGAAGAAAAGGGCTGCATATTCGGCGACCCAGATCAGCACGATCGCGGCGATATCGTTGATGCGGTGGGCGAGGGGCGCGAGCAATGCGATCACCACCAAGCCAAGATTGACCACGATCAGCGGCCAGTACTTCATGACGCCGAAGCTTGCGTAGGTTGCCACATAGGTCATCGACGTGAAGGCAATCAGCAGCGCCATCACGTTAATGATTGCAAGCCGGAGGCGGACCTCGCGTGGATAGCCGGCGATGCCGATCTCCGCAAAGCGCCGCAAAGGTCCGAGCTGCTTGAGGCTCGGCAATACGGTCGCGCTTTCGCGCGGCGGTCGGTCTGTTTGAGAGATGGGGCGAAGTGACATAGCCACCACTCTGGCTTTTCGAAGCGTGTTGTCCCGATGAGGCGTGTTGCCAGGAAGACGTTACGCGCTTCCGTCCTCGTCGTCTTCTTTCGCGTCGATTTCCTCTGGTGGAATGAGGACGAGTTGCCCTTTCGAGATTGTGACCTCTGGCACCGTGTCGTCCGTAAAGGCGACAAGATACGAGGGCCCCTCGTCCGGCGCGATTTCGATAATGTCACTCGCGCCGAAGTTATGAACGGCGGCGACCGTGCCGAGGGGTGCTCCGTCGGGCGAGACCGCTTTGAGGCCGATCATGTCGGCGACGTACCATTCGTCGTCCGTGGGCTGCGGAAGGGCCTCCCGCGAGATGTATAGCTTCGTGCGGTTCAGCGCTTCCGCCGCTTCGCGTGTGGCTACACCCTTGATGCGCGCGATGAGAGCCTTGGGTGTGACGCGGACACGGTCGATCTCGATTGTCTTCGTGCCAGCCTCGTTACGAAGCGGCCCATAGGCGGCGATATCTGTTGGCTCTTGCGTGTATGACCGCAAGCGCACTTCGCCCTTCAGTCCCTGTGCTGCGCCGATCTCGCCAACGAGGAGCGGCTTTGCGTCACCGTCTGGCTCTTTGGGGCTACCCAAGGTCCGATGCGTCCTTACTCGGACGCTTCCTTGTCATTGGCTTCCTCATCAGTGGCTTCTTCGGCTTGCTCAGCGGCGGCTTCGTCGGTCGCCTTTTCGTCCGCCTCTTCCTCAGCAGCAACTGCGTCGTCCGCAGATTCCGCCTCGGCTGCGGACTGTTCAGCGGCTTCCTTCTCGGCTGCGGCCTTCTCTTCCTCGGCAGCGCGCTTGGCTTCCTCACGCTCAAGGCGCTTCTTGCCGGGCTTGGCCTTCTCCGGATTGTTGCGCGGCTCGCGCTTCATGAGGCCTTCGGCATCCAGGAAGCGGAGCACGCGGTCAGTCGGCAGGGCGCCGTTGGAGAGCCAGTGCTTCACCCGGTCCGTGTCGAGCTGAATCCGGTCCTCGGAATCCTTTGGCAGCAGTGGGTTGAAGGTGCCGATTTTCTCGATGTAGCGGCCGTCCCGCGGGCTACGCGAGTCGGCAACGACGATGCGGTAAAACGGACGCTTCTTGGCGCCGCCCCGCGACAGTCTGATCTTCAAAGACATGGTTTCTTACTCCTAGGTGATCGTTGAATGGGTGATGAGTTTCGGGTCAGCGCTTCTTCTTGCGCTGTCCGGGAAGTCCAGGGAGTCCAGGCGGCAATCCGCCGGGTAGGCCTGCGCCCGGTAGTCCAGGGAGGCCGCCGGGCAGCCCGCCACCAGGCAGGCCCGGGAAATCGGCCGGTAGCTCCGCGCCTTTCGGTATCCCGCCACCGTCAGGCAGGTCCGCCGGCATTTGCGGCATCCCTCCGCCGAACAGCGCGGACAGCGCGCCGCGTTTCTTGCCCATGGCCTTGATCATGTCGGCCATCTGGCGGTGCATCTTGACGAGCTTATTGATCTCTTGAACGCTCGTGCCTGAGCCAGCCGCAACGCGTTTCTTACGCGAGGCGTTCAGCAGCTTCGGCGTCTTGCGCTCGGCTTTCGTCATTGAGCTGATGATCGCCTGCTGGCGCTTGAGGACGCTGTCGTCGAGATTGGCGGCCTCGATCTGCTTCTTTGCCTTGCCGATGCCGGGCAGCATCGACAGAACACCGCCCATGCCGCCGAGCTTCTGCATCTGGCCCAGCTGCTCAGAAAGATCGTTGAGGTCGAATGCGCCCTTTTTCATGCGCTCGGCCATCTTCTGGGCTTTGTCGGCTTCGACGGTCTCCATGGCCTTTTCGACCAGGCCGACCACGTCGCCCATGCCCAGGATGCGGCCCGCAATGCGGTCCGGGTAGAAGTCTTCGAGCGCGTCGATCTTTTCGCCGACGCCCATCAGCTTGATGGGCTTGCCCGAGACGGCGCGCATGGAGAGCGCCGCCCCGCCGCGTCCATCGCCGTCCACGCGGGTCAGCACGATGCCCGTGAGATCGACCCGCTCGCCGAAGTTCTTGGCGAGGTTCACCGCGTCCTGACCGGTGAGCGCGTCGGCGACAAGCAGTGTCTCATGGGGTTGCGCGATCTTCTCGATCGCAGCGGTTTCGGCCATGAGTTCTTCGTCGATATGGGTGCGGCCCGCGGTATCGAGGATCAGGACGTCGAAGCCGCCAAGCCGGGCTGCCTTGACGGCCCGCTCCGCTATCTCTGTGGGGCCTTGTCCTTCGACAATGGGCAGTGTCGCAATATCGGCCTGCTCGCCAA
Source organism: Pseudomonadota bacterium (assembly GCA_039177935.1). Taxonomy (GTDB): domain Bacteria; phylum Pseudomonadota; class Alphaproteobacteria; order Rhizobiales; family Methyloligellaceae; genus Methyloceanibacter. Next base: position 11,495 of record JBCDFN010000022.1, read on the forward strand.
GCACGCGCAGTTGCTCCTGAGCGGCAGGGCGGCGCGTGTCGAGCGAGGCCATCATGACCTTCTGCTTGTCACGAGTGGTTAGGCGGTGAGCGAGCTTAGCCGTGGTGGTGGTCTTGCCGGACCCCTGCAGGCCGACCATCATCATGACAACGGGCGGCGTCGCCGCGAGGTCGATGCCTTGGGCTTCGGAGCCCAGCATACGGACGAGTTCGTCATTGACGATCTTGACGACCATCTGGCCGGGCGTGACCGACTTCACGACGTCCTGGCCGACGGCCTTGGCCTTCACGCGGTCGGTAAAGGACTTGACCACGTCCAGGGCGACATCGGCCTCGATGAGGGCGCGGCGTACCTCCCGCATAGCCTCGGCAACGTCAGCCTCGCTCAGGGCGCCACGGCGCGTGAGTTTGTCGAAAATTCCGGAGAGGCGATCGGAGAGGGTTTCAAACATCAGCCGGCATATCCTGCAACGAATTTGCGAAAGACCCAGCCAGAGCGGCAGGGGCCGGTATAGGCCTGTCGGCGGGGCCAGGGCGTCCCGACGCCGCAATCTACGCTCTCGTGGGAATACACGACGCCAAGCCAGTTGCCGCGCTCATCGCAGAGATTGACGATGGCGCCGTTGTAGACTTTGTCGAGCATGCCGTAGTTCGAGCTGGGGCCGCTGCGCACCGCGAGAAAGCCATCGCCGTTTGGATCAAGACCCTGCACCACGCCTTGCGACCCGCACGCGTCGTAGTCGGCTTCGCCGCCCGCTAGGACGGGGACCTGGGGCTGCTGAGCCAGCGCCGTAATCGAGATGCCCGTTAGCGCGAGTGCAGCCGCCAGGCCCAAACTCTGGCTCTTTAGCTTCGACAGCATCGTTTCCGCCTCCATGCGGACGAGTAACGCGCTCAAGCAAGCCGCTAGGCCGGTAGCGCAACGAAACGCGCGCTCAAGCAGGCCGCTGCCCTCAAGTAGCGCGAAGCGCGGTAGGGCAGCCAATGAGCCCGGTAGCGCAACAAAAAACGCACCCGTGGGCGCATCGCGCTGACGGGTGTTGACCCCCCGTTTCTAGCCGTCGCTCAAGCGAGACCCCAAAACGGGCGGCGGCTCAAAATTGAGCTGCCATGAATTTCGCGCGGACTGTCGGTCAGCGCGTTGGAGAAGTCAAGCGTCGGGCCTTCGGGTTTAGTGCGAAAACGACTTCGAAAAAGCGTTTGCGATGATCACGCCCGAGATGATTAGCCCTAAGCCGATCAGGGCAGGCGTGTCCAAGGTCTGCTTGTACCTGAACCAACCAATGGCGCTCACCAGCACGATGCCAACGCCCGACCATGTGGCATAGGTCAGACCCACCGGAATGGACTTCAACGTCATGGCCAGCGCCCAGAACGATATGCCGTAAGCGGTCAGTGTCACAGCACTCGGCAATAGGCGTGAAAAGCCAGCAGTTTCCTTCAGCGCCGCCGTTCCGATGACTTCAAAGACAATCGCGCAGCAAAGATAGGCGTAAGGCATGAGCTCGATCCCCTGTCGACGATAGTTCCCGTTTGAGCCGTGGGTGTAGAATTACAGCAAATCCGACAGTCCGACGGTGAAGTCGAGCAGCGACTCATCGCCTCCCTCCCAGGCGATAAGCGATAGCCCGACTGGGTATCCGTCGGCGTTGCCGATGGGCACGGAGACTTGCGGAAGCCCGGCCAGGCCGGCGAGGCACGTGTTCTGCAAAGTCCGTATTCGGTAGTCCGCGACGGCAGGACCGTCCGGGATGCCGCGCTCAGGTGGCGCGGTGGGTGCGGTGGGAAGAACGATGACCGTCCCAGACTGAAGGACGGATTTGAGATGAGAGGTCGCGGCTTGGCGCACGCGCCTGGCCGCTTCAGCCTGCTCTTGGGTGACGCCAGAGGCGATCTCGAATCGCTCCTTAATCCCGGGGCCGAGTTCGACATTGTTGCGTCTGATGAACGGCAACATCGTCGACTGCACCTCGAAGCCCTGGATCGTGGCGAACGCCGTTCGCCAGTCGACAATTGTCTCTCCGGCAATCTCGGCCGGCTCGACGTCAGGGATCGCCGGTGCGATCGTCTCGAGTGTCTGCAAGACGAGCTGGGCCACGCCTGTTTCGCTAGCAGCAATGAAGTCTTCTGCAAGGATCAGCTGGTCCACTGGGGCTGCGCGCCCTTCGCCTTTGAGCAAAAGGCGGCAGGCAGTGCGCAAAAGTTCGGCGTCCGCCGCCAAGACACCCACGGTATCGAAGCTTGGGGCCATGGGCGTCACGCCCGCCATGTCGATGCGCCCATGGGTTGGACGGAAGCCATAGAGCCCGCAAAACGATGCGGGAACTCGGATCGATCCTCCCGTATCCGAGCCCAGCGCGAAGTCGCACATCTGCGCGGCAACTGCTGCTGCGGACCCGCAAGACGAGCCGCCGGTCACATAGCGGCGCGCGCGGGGGTTGATGGGCTGCCCGTAATGCGCGTTGGTGCCGAGCACGCTGTAGAACAGCTCATCGCAAATGGTGATGCCGGTGAGAGTCGCGCCTGCCCCCAAGAGCGTGGCGATCGCTGGCGACGTTTCTGTTGCTGGCGTTGCGGCCGCGTAAGATCCCGGATTGCCGTTTCCGGTTTTTTGGCCCTCGATGGAGAAGAGGTCCTTCACCATGAACGCGCGCCCTGCCAGAGGGCCGTGCTGCGCTCCAAGGATGGGCTCTGAAACCGTGTGAGGCACGAGCGCGTGGACGGGATCCTCTGAGGGGACGTCGATCAATCCTTAAGTCTCCGTTGTCGTAAAAGCACGTGCAGCGGCAGGCACAACGCCATAGAAGAGCCCCAACCGCAACGCTTGAAGCCGCTAACTGCCCCACAGAAGGTCCGTCTCCGGTGCGCGCGAAACAAACAACCCGCAAAGCGCTGCCGCCGACTGTCTGGGCGCTAGGGTTCACGTCGCTCTTCATGGATGTGTCCTCGGAGCTGATCCACGGGCTCCTGCCGCTCTTCCTCATGGTCAATCTCGGCGCAAGCGCGGCGGTCCTCGGTGTTGTGGAAGGGATCGCCGAAGCGGCCGCGCAGATCGTCAAAGTCTTCTCGGGGTGGCTGTCCGACACGCTTCGGCGGCGAAAGGCCTTGGCGGTTATCGGCTATGGCCTCGCGGCGGTGACCAAGCCGCTCTTTCCGCTCGCGAGCACGGTTTCGCTCGTGGCCTTTGCGCGTCTCGTAGACCGCATCGGCAAGGGCATTCGCGGGGCCCCGCGCGATGCGCTTGTCGCCGATGTTACCCCGCCTGAGCAGCGCGGCGCCGCTTTCGGTTTGCGGCAATCGCTCGATACGGTTGGGGCGACCCTCGGGCCGCTGCTGGCGATCGGCCTGATGGCGCTGTTCGATGACGACATCCGCACTGTGCTGTGGTTCGCCGTGATCCCCGCCGTGATCTCCGTCGCGATCCTCTTGATCTTTGTGCGCGACCCCGGGGTCGCTGAGACGTCAGAACGTGCGCCTAAGCGCGTGCCGATCAAGCTTCACGACCTCGGCGGCCTTGGACGTTTCTACTGGCTCGTGGTGGGGGCTGGGGCCATTTTTGCCCTGGCCCGGTTCAGTGAAGCCTTCCTGGTTATACGCGCCTATGAACAGGGTTTGCCCTTGGCTCTGGCGCCGGCGGTCATTGCCGTTATGAGCATCGTATTCGCGTTGTCGGCTTATCCAGCGGGTAGGCTCCAGGATCGCTTTGGCGCGCGGCCCCCGCTTCTCGCAGGCCTTGCCGCCCTGATCGCGGCCGATTTGCTGCTCGCCTTCGCTTCGGGACTTGTCTCAGTGTTCCTTGCTATTGGGCTTTGGGGTCTCCATTTGGGACTAACGCAGGGCGTGTTATCGGCGCTTGTGGCGCACGCAGCTCCTGAGCGCTTGCGCGGGACGGCGTTTGGGGTCTTTGGGCTCACGGTTGGCGTTTCTACGCTGGTGGCTAGCGTGACTGCCGGGATTCTCTGGGAGGCCGTGTCGCCAGAAGCGACTTTCCTGGCAGGTGCCGGGTTCGCAAGCGCCGCGATGATCGTCTTTCTGATGATCCGCCCAGTCGAGCAAAACTAGCCTCACCATGGTCAGCGGCGTTATAGAGATCGTGAGCGTTGGATTGGAGACGATGGACGAGAGCACTCATAGCTTCCGCAAGATGAACGGGCTCGGGAACGACTTTGTCGTGATCGATCGCCGGACGGACGATCTTGCGCTGCCGGCCGATGCGGTGCGCGCGATCGCGGACCGGACGGCGGGCATTGGCTGCGATCAGCTCATCGCGCTCGATCCGTCGACGGACGCCGATGTCTTTATGCGGATCTGGAACGCTGATGGGGGCGAGGTGGCCGCATGCGGCAACGCGGCGCGCTGTGTGGCCGCCGTCGTGGCCGGTGAGCTCGGACGGCCGACCGTCACCATAGAAACCGAGGACCAAGTGCTCGGGGCCTATGCAGGCGGCGATGGTCTGGTCACGATCGACATGGGCGAACCACGCCTGCGTTGGGATGAGATCCCGCTTGCCGAGGAGTTCCATGACACGAGCCGTATCGAGCTTCAGGCCGGCCCCATCGATGAACCGGTTCTGCATTCGCCGGGCGTGGTCAGCATGGGCAATCCGCATGCCGTGTTTTTCGTGGACGATGTCGAGACAATCGAATTGGATCGGATTGGGCCCATGCTCGAGCGCCATCCGCTGTTTCCCGAGCGCGCCAACATCTCGATAGCGCAGATTCTCGAGCCCACGCGGCTTCGCTTGCGGACATGGGAGCGGGGCGTGGGGCTCACCCGCGCTTGCGGGACGGCGGCCTGCGCGGCTGCGGTGGCGGCGGCTCGGCGTGGCGTGGCGGACCGGAAGGTGACGGTTACGTTGCCGGGCGGAGATCTCGTGATCGAATGGCGGGAGGGGGATGGCCACGTCCTGATGACCGGTCCGTACGCGCTGGACTTCGAGGGTACGTTGCCGACGGCGATGTTGGCCGCCGCAGAAACCCAACGTGTCTGACACGCTGATTGAATTCTGTTAGAAGCCGCGACATGTCGAATTTGGACATCATCACCTTTGGCTGCAGGCTCAACAGTTACGAGTCCGAAGTCATGCGCGAGCACGCGGACGCTGCCGGCCTTGCCGATGCGGTGATCATCAACACTTGTGCGGTGACCGGCGAGGCTGTGCGTCAAGCACGGCAGGCGATCCGCAAGGCACGGCGCGAACGTCCCGATGCAAAGATCGTTGTGACAGGCTGCGCTGCCCAGATTAATCCCGATCAGTTTGCGCAAATGGATGAGGTCGACCGGGTTGTCGGCAATCAGGAGAAGCTTGAGGCGCAAACCTTCCAAGCGCTCGGCGCGGGCAGCTTTGGGACGGGCGATACCGAGAAGGTGTCGGTCAACGACATCATGTCCGTGACGGAGACGGCCAGTCACCTTCTTGAGGGCTTCGTCGGCCGCGCGCGGGCTTATGTCCAAATTCAGAATGGCTGCGACCACCGCTGCACATTCTGCATTATTCCGTATGGGCGCGGCCCGTCGCGGTCGGTGCCGGCAGGCGAGGTCGTGGCGCAAGTCCGCCGCCTGGTCGAGAACGGTTATCAGGAGATTGTGCTGACTGGGGTCGACATGACGGCCTATGGCAAGGATCTGCCCGGTGCCATGACGCTCGGCAAGCTTGTGCGTACCGTGCTCAAGCTCGTTCCAGACCTGCCGCGCTTGCGGCTCTCGTCCATCGACTCGGTTGAGGCGGACGCCGATCTCATCACCGCGATTGCGGAGGAAGAGCGGCTGATGCCGCACTTGCACCTTTCCTTGCAGGCTGGCGATGACATGACCCTGAAGCGCATGAAGCGGCGGCACGCGCGCGCGGACTCTGTCGCCTTTTGCGAGGCGATGCGCAACGTCCGGCCAGACATCGTATTTGGCGCCGATATAATTGCCGGGTTTCCGACGGAGACGGAGGAGATGTTCCAGAACTCCGTGTCTCTCGTAGACGATTGTGGCCTAACGTTTTTGCATGTTTTCCCGTTCTCGCCGCGCGAAGGAACGCCTGCGGCGCGTATGCCACTGGTCCACGGCAAGGTGATTGCCGAGCGTGCGCGGACTTTGCGCGACAAGGGTGCATCGGTGCTGCGCGCTCATCTTGAAGCTGCCAAGGGCCGCCGTATTCAGGTTCTTATGGAGACAGATATCCAGGGCCGGTCGTCGGACTTTACGCCCGTACGTGTGGAGCACTGTACGGCGCGTGCGGGCGAACTCGTCAATTGCGTGGTTTCCGGCGATGACGGCGGCGCCTTACTGGCGGAGGCGCTGCGGTGAGCGGCGAGCAGGCTCCCGGAGAGGAAAAAGGGTGGTTCGCGCGGCTCAAAGCAGGGGTCTCGCGCACCTCCAATGCGCTGAGCGAGAACCTGACGGGCGTTCTCACCAAGCGAAAGCTTGACGACGAAACGCTCGACGAACTTGAGGAGGTGCTGCTCAAGGCGGATCTCGGCTTTGCCATGGCAGACCGAATTCGCGAGCGTCTCTCATCAGGGCGTCATGACAAGAACATCAGCGCAGAAGACGTGCGAAGGGTGTTGGCGGAAGAAGTTGCGAACGTTCTGGAGCCGGTTGCGAAGCCGCTTGAACTTAAGGCAAGCGCCAAGCCCCATGTAATCTTGGTTGTCGGGGTTAATGGCACGGGCAAGACCACAACGATTGGTAAGCTTGCCTACCAGTTCGTACGGGGCGGGAAGACCGTCATGCTCGCCGCCGGAGACACGTTTCGGGCTGCTGCTATCGACCAGCTCAAGATCTGGGGCGGACGCGTAAACGCCGATGTTGTCGCCAGGGATGTCGGCGCGGATCCCGCCGGCGTTGCGTTCGAGGCCCTCGAGCAAGCCGAGGCCAAGGGGGCGGATGTTCTCATGATCGATACGGCGGGACGCCTGCAGAACAAGGGCGATCTCATGGCCGAACTCGCGAAGATCGTCCGTGTTTTGAAGAAGTTCGACGCGGACGCGCCGCACACGGTGCTCCTCGTGCTCGACGCGACAACGGGCCAGAATGCCTTGAACCAGGTGCAGACCTTCCGCGAAATCGCGGGCGTGACCAATCTTGTTGTCACCAAACTCGACGGCTCGGCGCGTGGCGGGATTGTCGTCGCCATAGCAGAGAAGTTCGGCCTGCCGATCAATGCGATTGGTGTTGGCGAAGGGATAGAAGATTTCGAACCATTTGATGCGCATGACTATGCGCGCGCGATAGCAGGAGCGACTGAAGAGAATGACGCAGCCGCCTAAGACCACGCCAGAGTCTGAGACTCTGACAGAAATCAAAAAAGGCAAGGAGTCAGAGCAGTCCGTTGTCGGAAAGCTCCTGATTGAGCTTGGGCCGTTGCTTGTCTTTTTTGGTGTAAATGCGGCCTACGGCATTTTTGTCGGCACCGCCGCTTTCATGGTCGCGACGGTCATCTCGCTCGGATGCGCTTGGTTCCTATACCGGAAGGTCCCCGTCATGCCGCTCGTCAGTGCGGGGCTGGTGCTGGCGTTTGGTGGCCTGACTCTGTATCTGCAAGACGACATCTTTATCAAACTTAAGCCGACCATCGTCTACGGGATGTTCGCCGTCTTGTTGGTTGGAGGGCTGCTGGCGGGGAAGCCCGTACTCGCCCTGTTGTTTGGTCCGGTGTTCAATTTGACGCCGGAAGGATGGCGTAAACTGACCATTCGATGGGCCATATTCTTCGTTGCCATGGCCGTACTCAATGAGTTTGTTTGGCGAAACTTCTCGACCGATACGTGGGTCAGTTTCAAAGCCTTCGGGTTCCTGCCGATCACTTTTGTGTTTGCCATGATCCAAGTGCCGCTCATGCAACGCTACGGCATCGACGAAAACGCTCAGGAACACTGAGACGGCACATTTCCGTTGTATCCGTACGAGATTGGCCCTTGCAGGATGCCTATACAGTGCCGATATGAGGTGATCAGTGTGCGGCTTGTAACTGCTATAACCGTACTCTGAGGTTTGTTTGGCGTGACAGCATGTCTCGTTGCCGCTTTGGGCAACCCGGTGTGTCATGAGCCTTCTAGAATATCAGATGCCGGAAGGTCTGCCGCAGTACACGTATGACCGGGCACACTTTGGAACGGGGAACGTCCACATGTCGACAAGAAGCAAGAATCCACTCGAGAGTTCAGCCACACATTTGTTGCATCGCGCCGGTCAGCGCGCGGCGGACATCTTTGCCGAGGAAGCAAAAAAGGGTGGCCTGACGCCTCGGCAGTACGCCGTCCTGACGGCGGTGTCGCAAGAGGAAGGTCTGCCGCAGGCGGAACTTGTTGCAAGAACAGGTATCGATCGTTCGACCCTCGCTGATATTGTTGCGCGCTTGCTAAGTCGCGGGCTTATTCAGCGTCGCCGTGCCAAAGAGGATGGGCGCGCCTACGCCATCAAGCTGAGTGCCAAAGGTACCAAGGCGCTTGCCAAGGCGAAGCCGGCTGCAAGCTCTGCGGACTCAAAGCTTCTGGCTGGTATCAGCGCGACCAAACGGAATGAGTTCCTGCAAACGCTGAGTGCGATCGTCGCGGCCGGCGAAGACTAGCCCGAGGGTTCGCCAGGCTCTACGGGCCGCTGGCCGGTTTGACCGGTTGATGCCTCTCCTCGCATCAGGGGCAGAATTTTTGCCTCAACGACCTCTTCGGTCAGTGGTCCCGCATGCCTGTAGGCGACCGTACCGTCGTCCGCGACGACGTATAGTTCGGGGACTCCGTAAACGCCGAAATTGATTGCAGTCCGGCCCGAGCGGTCAACGCCGATATGCGAATAGGGGTCGCCGTAACCGCCAAGAAAGCGACGAGCCGCCGTTGGGTCGTCCTTGTAGTTGATGCCATAGAACGGAATGTCCGGATCTTGCGCCCGCAGCGTCTTGGCGAGCGCCATCACCGCCGGGTGCTCCTCGCGGCATGGCGCGCACCAGGATGCGAAGAAGTGGACAACAGCAGGCTTGCCGTTGCCTAAGGCCGCCGAGGTGATTTCTTGGGCGCCGCCGCCGGGGTTCAGTGCTGGGAGATCGAATTCAGGCACAGGCTTGCCGATGAGCGCCGACGGCAGCGTCGACGGATCGCCTGCCCTGAGGGCGATGAAGAACAGGCCCGCAAGGACAGCGAACATAACAAAGGGGAGCAGTACGCCGAACCGGCGTTTTCGCGGCTGGGGCTCGCCCGTCGATGTGCCCCGCTTCTGAGGTGCTCCGGCTTCGTTCATATGACTTCCTTCTCTCCTCAAGGCGCCGTTCGCGTCACGGTCGGTGCAGCCGCCGGCCGCCGCTTTGCCGCTGAGCGTCGGGTGATTCCACGCCGTTCGAGGTCGGCTAGAAGGCGGCGCTGCTTGCGGTCATCGAGGACAATCGCGACGGCCAGCGCACCCAAGGCGAAAAACGCCGCCGCGTAGGCGCCGATGATAAAGCTGGCATGAGGTCCGAGACCGAGCATCGGAGAGTCCTAAGGTTATGACAATGCCGCTTGCGCGACTTGAGTCTGTTGCAGGACGCGCACCCGCCGTCGCAGAATTTCGGCGCGCATAGCGATCAGGTGCAGCAAGATGAAGAGTGCGAAGAACGCAGCGCCCATGACAAAGAGCGGCGTGAGGAGCGATGGATCGATGGTCGGGCCATCGATGCGGAAGACGCTCGCGGGCTGATGGAGCGTATTCCACCAATCCACCGAGAACTTAATGATGGGCAGATTGATTGCCCCCACTAGGGCCAAAATTGCGGCCGCCCGTCCGGCCCGGCCAGGGTCTTCGATTGACTGCCACAGCGCGATCAGCCCGAGATACAGCAGAAACAGCACCAGCAGTGAGGTGAGGCGCGCGTCCCAAACCCAATACGTTCCCCACATTGGTTTGCCCCAAAGCGAGCCGGTCACCAAGATGACGAGCGTGAAGGCCGCGCCGATGGGTGCCGCGGTTTTCGCCGCGACATCCGCGAGCGGGTGACGCCAGATCAGGGTTCCGAGCGCGGCAATGGCGATCAGCGCGTAGCAGCCCATGCCAACCCAGGCCGCTGGTACGTGGATGTACATAATGCGGACCGTATCGCCCTGCTGGTAGTCCACTGGCGCAACAAAAAAGGCCTGGTACAGGCCGATGGCGAGCAAAATCACGGTCAAGGCCGTGAGCCACGGAATCACCGCTCCGGCAAAGCTCAAAAAGCGGGAAGGGTTGGCGAGGGTGTTCAGCGAAAATGTCATCGTTGCTGATCTAGTGGCTTTGGCGCCAAAGCGCAAAGTAGAAGCGCCATGAAAAATCGCAAACATTTGCCCAAAACAAGGCCAGACATGCCACTAGCTAAAGCTGGTGCGCAAGGCCGCTGCCGCGGCGAGTGGCGCCAGGACCATACTCGCGAGGCTGATTGCGCAGAGCATCAGGAATGGTGGCCACGGCGAGCCCGGTCCGGTGACGGCCGCCGAGATGGTTGAAACGCCGAAAATCAACACGGGCACGTAGAGCGGCAGGACGAGCAGGGCCAAAAGCAGTCCGCTGCGCCGAAGGCCCAGGGTGAGGCTGGCTCCGATCCCCGCGATAAAGCTCACCGCCGGGGTGCCAACCAGCATAGCGAGCACCAGCAGTGGAATCGTGTCGATCGGAAAATTCAGCAGCAGTCCAAGAACAGGGGCGAGCAGTGCGAGTGGCACGCAGGTCGTGACCCAATGGGCGAGCGCTTTGGAGGCCGCCACCACCGCGAGTGGGAGGGGCCCCATCGTCAGGATATCGAGAGATCCGTCCTCGTAATCATTATGGAAGATGCGGTCGGCTGAGAGCAGAGCGGCAAGCAGCAGGGCGATCCAGAGGAGCCCGGGGGCTACCCGGCCAAGCAGGTTTAGATCGGGTCCCAGTCCAAACGGTGCGATTGCGACAACAACCAAATAGAAGCCAAGCGCCACGCCGATGGCACCGCCTTCGCGGAAGGCGAGTGCGATATCTCGCCGTAGGAGAGCGAGCGCGGCCGTCATGTGACCTGCTCCTCCGTCGCGTCAAGCTGGCGCAGATCTAGCGTGTGGGTAAAGCCGCCGACGAGTGGCACATGGGTCGAAACGATCGCGATGCCGCCCGCTTGGCTGTGGGCCTCAATGGCTTCACCCAGGGTCTTTACCGACGCCACGTCGAGCGAGACGGAAGGCTCATCAAGGAGCCAAACCGGGCGGGGGCAGGCGAACAGCCGCGACAGGGCGAGCTTTCTTTTCTGTCCTGCGGAGAGAAAGGCGGTCGGGATATCGGCGATTGGCGTCAGCCCAAAGACACCCAGTGCGGCATCAATGCTGTCGTCTGGCTTTCCCTCGAGATAGGTGGTCCAAAAGGACAGATTTTCCCGAACAGTCAGGCTGGCCTTCACGCCGTTCAGGTGCCCCACATAGTGACAAAGCTCAGCGGGCGGGGTGTCGTCTGCGGCGCCCTCTACCGAAACAGCCCCGGCCGCGAGCGGCAGCAGGCCGGCGATCTGGCGCATCAAGCTGGTCTTGCCCGTCCCATTCGGCCCTTGCACCAAGAGCCCGTCGCCAGGTCCGAGGCGGAATGAGAGCTCCTCGAAGAGACGCCGTCCTCCGCGGTCACAGGCAATCCCGTGCGCCTCAAGAGTTACGGAGAAGGGGGTGCTCATGAATTGGACTCAAGCCTATTTTGCGCAAGTTTTCGTCAGGTTTTGCCGCGCCCCGAAGTGAGGCGCATTTTTGCGTGTCATTGTCCGGTTGTCGCAAGGGTCTTTATAGTTGCCGAAAACCGTGTATCCAAAGGCCAAGACAGCCTGCCAACCCATATTTGCCCTCAATATCGGGGCCCGATGGTCCCATTCCAGACCTCGTCGTGAAGGCCTAGGGTCGGTTGGCTGCGTCTTTGCATGCCATTGAGACAGGCGTGCACTATTGCTGAGACTTGATTACTGGGACTTGCCCATCGTCCGGGCTCGTAAAGGAGATTTCATTGACATCTTCGGCTTTGACTTCGCTTGACAGCTTCAAGTGCCGGCGCACTCTGAAGGTCGGCAAGCGCGAATACGAGTATTTTGATCTGAAGGTTGCCGAAAAAGCCGGGCTTCATGGCGTCGGCAATCTGCCATTCTCCTTGAAGGTGCTCCTGGAGAATCTACTGCGGTATGAGGATGGTCGCACGGTCACGTCAGACGACATCCGGGCGCTTGCCGAGTGGGTCCAGAACAAGCGTAGCGACCGCGAAATTGCGTTCCGACCCGCCCGCGTTCTGATGCAGGACTTCACAGGCGTGCCCGCAGTTGTCGATTTGGCCGCGATGCGGGATGCGGTCGCCAAGCTCGGCGGCGATTCGAAGAAGATCAACCCGCAGGCGCCGGTCGATCTTGTGATCGACCACTCGGTTATGGTCGATGCCTTCGGATCGGGTGCTGCCTTCAAGTTCAACGTCGACAAAGAGTATGAACGAAACGCCGAGCGTTACGCCTTCCTGCGCTGGGGCGCCGGGGCGTTCGACAATTTCCGCGTGGTGCCGCCTGGGACGGGCATCTGCCATCAGGTCAATCTCGAATACCTCGCTCAGACCGTCTGGACCAAGGAAGAGAACGGCACAAAGGTTGCCTATCCGGACACGCTTGTCGGTACGGACTCCCACACAACCATGGTCAACGGGCTCTCGGTGCTCGGTTGGGGCGTTGGCGGCATCGAGGCGGAAGCGGCGATGCTGGGCCAGCCCATCTCCATGCTGTTACCCGAGGTCATCGGTTTCGAGCTCACGGGCGAACTAAAAGAGGGCGTTACCGCGACCGACCTTGTTCTTACCGTCGTAGAGATGTTGCGCGAAAAGGGCGTTGTCGGGAAGTTCGTCGAATTCTACGGCACGGGCCTCGACAACCTGCCACTTGAGGATCGTGCGACGATCGCAAACATGGCGCCGGAATACGGCGCGACCTGCGGCTTCTTTCCCATCGACAAGGAAGCCTTGGCCTATCTGGAGGCGACAGCGCGCAAGGACTCGCAAGTCGACCTTGTTAAAGCCTATGCGAAAGCGCAAGGCATGTACCGCAGGGACAGCACGCCAGACCCAGTCTTTACCGATACGCTGTCGCTCAGTCTTGCGGACGTCGTTCCGTCGATCGCGGGTCCGAAAAGGCCTCAAGATCGCGTTGCTCTCACGAATGCAGCGTCGGCCTTCGCCAAAGTCCTCGATCAGGAGTACGGAAAAAGCACAGAGATCACCAAGCGTGTGGCCGTCGAGGGCAAGAATTTCGATCTCGGCCATGGTGATGTGGTCATTGCGGCGATTACATCCTGCACGAACACCTCGAACCCCTATGTGATGGTCGGTGCCGGTGTGCTTGCGCGCAACGCTGTTGAAAAGGGGCTTACCGTAAAGCCTTGGGTCAAGACCTCGCTTGCACCAGGATCGCAGGTCGTGACCGACTACCTAAGAGAAGCTGGGCTACAAAAAGACCTCAACAAGCTTGGCTTTAATCTCGTTGGGTACGGTTGCACGACCTGCATTGGTAACTCGGGCCCGCTGCCGGAAGAGATCTCGCGGACAATTCACGACAACGGTCTCGCCGTGGCCTCCGTGTTGTCTGGCAATCGCACCTTCGAAGGCCGCGTGAACAATGATGTGCGCGCGAACTACCTGGCTTCGCCGCCACTTGTTGTGGCTTATGCCTTGGCCGGTTCGGTGACAATCGATCTGACGACGGAACCAATTGGCGTGGGTAAGGACGGGAAGCCTGTTTACCTCAAAGATATTTGGCCCTCGTCCAACGAGATCACGAAGCTCGTTCGGAAGGCAGTCAAAAAGTCCATGTTCAAGGATCGCTATGGCGATGTCTTCAAAGGCGACCCCGAGTGGCGGGCTATTTCAGTCGAAGGGGGGCTCACCTATCAGTGGGATACCGCGTCGACCTATGTTCAAGAGCCTCCCTACTTCACGGGGATGAGCATGGAGCCAGCACCCCTCACCGACATCGAAGATGCGCGGGTACTCGGCCTATTCCTCGACTCGATTACGACGGACCACATTTCGCCGGCCGGTGCGATCAAGGCGGACAGCCCGGCGGGCCGCTACTTGACGGACAACGGCGTTGCGCCTGCTGACTTCAACTCCTATGGCTCGCGGCGCGGTAATCACGAGGTGATGATGCGTGGCACGTTCGCCAACACGCGCATCAAGAACCAGATGGTTCCCGGCGTCGAAGGCGGTGTCACCGTGCATTACCCATCGGGTGAGCGTCTTGCGATGTACGACGCGGCTATGCGTTATAAGGAGGAGAGCGTCCCGTTGGTCGTTTTTGCCGGCAAGGAATACGGGACAGGTTCGTCACGTGACTGGGCGGCCAAGGGAACGCGTCTGCTGGGCGTGCGCGCGGTCATCGCAATGAGCTTCGAGCGCATCCATCGGTCGAACCTTATCGGGATGGGCGTGCTGCCGCTGACCTTCACGGACAATGCGTCCTGGGAGACGCTTGGCCTTGTCGGCAACGAGACGGTCACACTCAAAGGGATCGGCGCTATCGAGCCTGGCCAGATCGTCGAGGCCGCGATTACCTATCCGAACGGCAGTACACGGATGGTGCCCTTAAAGGTCAGGATCGATACGTATGACGAGCTCGACTATTTCAAGAATGGCGGGATCTTGCACTACGTGCTGCGTGGTCTGGTGAAGGAGGCCGCGTAGTTAGTCGCTCGGTCAAGATCTGAAACCCACGTATCCGCCGAAGCATGTCGGAACCTGAAATTCCTATGTTTTTCAGGCTCAGGTCACCGAGTTGTGACCGCGCGCGATCCGATTTTGTCAGAAATGGAAGCGGGATTCCGGCATGCTATACGTCATGACATTTGCCATTTCTAGAAAATCGATAGTGCGGCTCGGCGGCGCTCTGGCGCTCGTCCTTCTGGGCTTTGGAGCGAGTGCTTCTATTGGCCAGGCTGAGGATGCAAGTTCGATTCAAGTACCAGATCAGACGAGCGATACGCCCGTTCTCTTGGAGCTTTTTACCAGCCAAGGCTGTTCGTCGTGTCCCCCGGCTGATGCGTTGTTCGACGAATTGCGCAGCAAGCCTGGCGTGATCACGCTTTCATTCTCGGTGGATTATTGGAATTACTTGGGCTGGCACGACACGCTCTCAACCCCTGAGAACAGCGAGAGGCAACGCGACTACGCTCTGGCGCGTGGCGATGGCAAAGTCTACACGCCGCAAGTGGTTGTGGATGGCATCCAACACGTCAATGGCGCAAACGAAGCGGCTATCGAGATGGCGATCCGAACCACGGAACGGCGGCTCAAGAATGTAAAGGTCCCGATGACCATGCGCGCGGAAGGCGACAGCCTGCTCGTCGACATCGCCGAAGCGCCTGCGACCTCCGATATGCGTCAAGCGACCGTCTGGTTGGCTGTCGCTAAGGACGAAGAAACGGTGAAGATCACGCGGGGCGAGAACCGCGGCGAAACGATCACCTATACCCACCCGGTCCGCGAGTTGATGCCTGTGGGGATGTGGAAGGGCGAGCCTACGACGCTGCGCCTGCCGCTCAAAGATCTACACGCGATTGGCGGTGACTGCCTCGTCGCCATGCTACAGGTGGAGGGGGCGGGGCCGATTCTTGGCGCCGCAATGTTCGAGCCGCGTTAGCTCGACGGCGATATCTCCCGCCATGAGCGAGGCTTCCCGCAAAGAGGATCGAATCAATGCGTATGCTGTCGGCGTTGTTTGGGCTCGGTGCGGTGACAGCAATGGTCTACCTTTTGATAGCGCGTGATGGTCCAAACGAGGCCGAGCTCAGGGCCAACTGCGCGCAATTCGAGCGAAGGTTGGCAGCACTTAGAAGCGATGACGCAACCGGAGAAACGGAAGCGCGCGGTGCCACGAAAGCGGTACTGGAATCACTAGTTTCGGATCGCCGGCGAAACGGTCTGGCGCCAGCTGGCTGAACTACCGAACGTCCTTTTTTGCATCGAAACGGCAGCCCCAAAAACAAAGGGCCGGCTTTCGCCGGCCCTCTGAAGTGCCACTAAATACATCGGCCCGACCCCCGCAAAAGACCCCGGGGGGCTGGGGGGCTGAGAATCCGAAGTCCCTCAAGGAGAGCCGGGCCAAAAGGCAACGATTCACAGTGTAAGGACTTGTAGGGCGTGCCGTTGACTGAAACGGGGCGGAACTGTGATTTGTGTTACGTTTTGTTACACGTGTTCACGACGCCCTTCCAGGCCGTCTGCGGCTTGAAATTCGTTCCTTGCGCCGTCATCATGACGGTTCCGTCACAGGAGGCGCGTGTTGAGCGAAACGGATCCGATAGTCTTGCCGCTGGCACGGGGAGCCAGCGGCGAACGATACGGAACAGAGGCGACGGCCTGGCGCGAGGGGATATCCTTCGATCGCGCGGAACTCAGCCAAATTCTTAGTGTCTACGGTCGGAAAGTCGCGAGCGGCGAATGGCGCGACTACGCCATCGATACCCTTAAAGAGAAGGCCGTTTTCTCAATCTTCCGGCGTTCATCCGAGATGCCGCTATACCGCATTGAAAAAAATCCGAAGCTGGCCAGACGGCAGGGCGCTTACAGCGTCGTGGCGGCCACGGGTCTGATCCTGAAGCGCGGCCATGATCTGAGACGTGTTCTGCGGGCCCTGGATAAAGAACTGCGGCTCGTCAAAGCCTAGGCTTTAGGCAGCGCCTCGGCCACTTCACCTCCCTCTAGACAAGAGAGAAGCCCCAGAGACGGGGGGACTCGGGGCTTCTCCGGTTCCGTACGGGGGGAACCTCGCGCCGGGGAGGGAAGCCCAGCGCGAATTCGGAATCTGGCGACGATCGGCCGTTTTTCAAGTCCAGCTCGGTTGTATGTCAGCTCGGCCCACAAGCCCCTCGTGTCCAACGAAAAAGGCCCCAGCGAGTGTCGCTGGGGCCTTTGTCTGTCGATGTTGTCCGCGTCGGCTAGTTTCGATTCTGGCCGAGCAGCTGGAGCAGCATCATGAACAGGTTGATGAAGTCGAGATACAGACGCAGGGCGCCCATCACGGCCTTCTTTCCAGCGACGCTGCCATCGTCGTTGACGTTGTACATCTCCTTGATCTGCTGCGTGTCGTAAGCCGTGAGGCCAGCGAACACGAGAACGCCGATCACGGATACTGCGAACTGCAGCGCGGTCGATCCGAGAAACAGGTTCACGATCGATGCCAGAATGATGCCGATCAGGCCCATGAATAGGAACGAGCCCCAGCCCGAGATGTCCTTCTTCGTGGTGTAGCCCCACAGAGACAGCGCGCCGAATGCGGCGGCCGTAATGAAGAACACACGCGCGATGCTCGCGCCCGTAAACACGAGGAAGATCGACGCGATCGAAGCGCCCATGAGTGCCGAAAACAGCCAGAACAGCGTCTGGGCCGTGCCGACACTCAGGTTCTGTATCCGGAAGGAAATGAAGAACACCATCGCGAGGGGGGCGAAGATCACCACCCACTTGAATCCGCTGTTGAACATCACATTACCGAACGATGTCAGCCCGGTGATGGAGCCGTCCGCGCCTGTCACGACCGACATGGCGTAAACCACATACGCCACCACGCCGGTGATCGCCACGCCAGAGGCCATGTAGTTATAGACGCGGAGCATGTAGGAGCGCAGCCCCTGGTCGATGGCGCCCGCATCGGCACGTCCGACGGTCTGCTCATAACGTCTGTCGAGTTCCGCCATTAATTTCTCGTCCTTTGTTCCGTTAGTTCCGTTGGTCAGAAGTGAGTATGGCAAACGCCACAATTTATTAGAATATGGGGATTTCAAGCTATTTCCGCAAGATGAAGGCATCGTGTCCGCACCATTGGAAACACCTATTTTTTTGGAGCTGTTCTTCGATGGCTGCCTGCTTACTCCGCCCGAAGATAGGGCGCCGCCTTCACCGAAAGCACGCGCCATGTCGTGATCGCCCCTACAACTAACACCAAGGCCAACGCGATCCCGATAGTTCCAAGTGCTGCCCAGAGGTCGAAGACGAAGGTGATGTCGAAGGCAAAGGTGCAGAGAGCCCAGGCCGTAACTGTGGCGATGATCACCGCGAGCAGGGCTGTTGCGAGCCCGAGCAGGCCAAACTCGATGAGTTCGGCGCTGAGAATTTGCCGTCGCGTCGCGCCCAGTGTCTTGTAAAGCACGGCGAGATAAGTGCGGCGCTGCTGGCCCGCAGATACCGCGCCCGCAAGCACCGCGGCGCCGATCAGCAAGGTGAAGCCGGCCGTCGCGCTGATCGCGGCCATGAGCTTGGCGAGCATCGACTTGGCTGCGTCGACAATGTCCCCAATCTTAATGGCGGTCACCAACGGAAACCGCTCGGCGAGCGCTTGGATGATTTTGGCCTCGGCCTCCGGCGCTGTTCCCTTTGGCAATTCCAGCGTGGTCACGAGGCGGTGCGGTGCTTCTTTCAGCGTGCTCGGCGAGAAAACCATGACGAAGTTGATGGCGAGCGACTCCCAGTCGATCTTTCGGAAGGAAGAGATCTCGGCTTCCACGTTGCGGCCAAGGATGTTGACGGTGACGTTGTCACCTAACTTGAGCCCCAGTCCGCGCGCGAGCTCGCCATCAAATGATACAAGCGGCGGGCCGTCATAGTCCTTCGACCACCATTCGCCCTCTTCAATCTCGGAGGCTCCCGGGATGCTGTCCGTGTACGTCAAGCCCCGGTCTCCGGAAACAACCCAGCGCGTGTCAGGTGAGATCTCGGCCTTGTCGACAGGCACTCCTTTGATCTCGACGATACGTCCCCGCAGCATCGGCGCATTTTCCATCTTTGCGCCGGCCTCGATCGACTTCGCCGTCTTCTCGAATGCGCCGAGATCGTCTGGTTCGACGTCGAGGAAGTAGTAGGCCGGTGCATCCACCTCGACATGGCTTTCGATCTCCGCCAGCAGAGATCCATGGATGAGCGCCACCGCAATGAGGAGCCCAAGACCTAGTCCTAGCGAAACGGAGATCGCGCGCGCGAGCGAACCGGGTGCGCCGATGCTCGCCCAGGCCAGTGCGACCGCAGGCGGTTTGGTTCGCCGATGGCGCGCTGCGTAGCGCTGTACCAGAAGGCCGAAGCCAAGCAGCAGCCCAAATGCCAAGAGAATGCCAAGTGAGATCGCGGCTGTGACGAGCCGCTCTTCGCTTGCCGCGATCGCCAGTACGAACAGCGCGAGACCCGCGGCCGCAGAGCCGATCGCGAATGGTGTGGCCGCACGTGTGCGCTCCTCCGTGAGGCCGGCGCGCATAAGCCGTGCCGGCGAGATGAGGCTCGCGCGCCCCAATGGCCAGAGAACGAACAAGACCATCGTCAAAAGGCCAGCGAGCGCGGCGACGATGAGTGGGATCGGGTGAGGTTCGAGCGCAAGCGGCAAAGGCAGGGCGTCTTCGTAGAGTGTGGCAATGGCGAGTGGAGCGAGCGCGCCAAGAACTAAGCCAATCACGATGCCGACACCCGCGAGCATCAGCGCCTGAATCAGATACACTTTCAGCACGAGGCCACTCGTTGCGCCCAGGCACTTGAACGTGGCAATGACATCGCGCTTTTTCGCCATATAGCTTTGGATCGCATTGCCGACGCCGATTCCGCCGAGCAGCAAAGCTGTAAGGCCGACGAAACTGATGAACTGTGTGAAGCGCCGTGCGTCGCGGCGTAGGGAGGGGGCTGGGTCCGTCCAGTCTCGGATCGCGAAGCCGCTCTGCGGAAATGCGGTCTCCATGGCCTTCCGCATCTCAGTGAGGGTCGCGCGGTTGGTGCCCGCATCGTTTGGCAGTTTCACGCGATATGTCCATCGAATGAGGCTGCCGGGTTGAATGAGTCCAGTTGCATCGAGCGTATCGCGCGACATGAGGACTTTCGGCCCATAGGAGAGCCGGTCTGCGAGCCGGTCGGGCTGTTGGCCGAGCGTCCCGGCGATCTTCACCGTGGACTCGCCGATCTTAAGCGAATCGCCGATCTTGAGCCCGAGACGCTCGAGCAGGACGGGCTGAACGAGCACGGTGCCGCGTTCCTGCCAGGCGAGACCGACGCCTTCTGGCTCAATGACATTCACCGCACCGTAGAGAGGGTAGGCGTCGTCGACCGCTTTCACCTCAATCAATGCGCTCTTGTCGTCTCCACCGCGGCCCATGGCTCGGAAGCTCGCGGATTGTGAGACTTGCCCGAGGTCGTGCAGTGCCGCGGATTCATCGGCGGTCGCCTGTCGATGCACCACTTCGAATGATAAGTCGCCGCCAATCAGTAGACGTCCCTGATTGGCAAGCGCCTTGTCGAAAGCAGCCGCCAGCGATCCGATCGCGGCAACGGCGGCGACCCCGAGGGCAATGCAAAGAACGAACACCGAAAGGCCGCCTGCTCCAGCACGCAGTTCCCGCAGCGCGATCGACAACGCCAGCGATCGATTGTTGCTGGCCGCTAGTGTGTCCGAGGTCGCCGTGTGAGCAGTCACGAGGCGGTCGCGCTCACGGTGGCGCCGTCGTCCACGATGCGCCCGTCGGCAACGCTTACCGTGCGGTCGCAGCGTGTGGCGAGATCATGATCGTGGGTGATGAGGAGGAGCGTTGCGCCTGTTCGTTCTTTGAGCGCGAAGAGCAGGTCCATGACAAGCGCGCCGGTCGACTGGTCCAGATTGCCCGTGGGTTCGTCGGCGAGAATCAGTGTCGGCCGTGTCGAGAGCGCCCGTGCAATCGCGACACGCTGTTGTTCGCCACCAGACAGCTGTCCGGGAAAATGCGACGTACGATGGGAGAGGCCAACTTCCTCCAGCGCGTCCTGGGCTGCATCCAACGCGTCGTCTCTCCCTAAGAACTCCATGGGCAACGCCACATTCTCTATGGCGGTCATGGTCGGAACGAGGTGGAATGACTGGAAAACGATTCCGATTTTCTCTGCGCGTAAGCGAGCCAAGCCGTCTTCGTCCAGCGCGCCTAGGTCGGACCCCGCCACGGTGACGCGTCCCGAAGTCGCCCGCTCTAGGCCAGCTGTGACCATGAGCAGCGTCGACTTGCCCGACCCGCTTGGGCCGATGATTGCCACAGCCTCGCCCAACGACACATCTAGATCAATGCCGCGCAAGATCGCTACGGCGCCCGCCCGCGACGGGAGCGTGACATGAACATCTTGAAGCTCAATGGCGTGCGGCTTTCTTAGAGTCTGGTCCATGGTCTCGATTTGCTTCGGGCGGGATTGCAAAATACGGGATGGAGCTCGATGTGATCCCATGCCGTGGGGGCATAGAGTAGGGGCAAACAGGTCGAAAAGATGAAACAAGCAACTGTTCGGCTTCGTTTTCTCGGTACGTTTTTAGCGTCACTTTGGATTGGCGTCGCCTGCCTTTCCGCCATTGGCCATGCGGAACAAGGCGAAACGGTGATTGTTGCGCTTGGAGATAGCCTCACCTCAGGCTTCGGCCTGCCCAACGACAAGGCATTTCCCTCGCAGCTCGAGAGTGCTCTGAAGCAGCGCGGCCACAAGGTTCGCGTGGTCAATGCAGGCGTGTCCGGCGACACGACTATGGCTGCGTTGCGGCGGCTCGATTGGGCGCTGGATGCGGAAACGGACGCGGTAATCGTTGAACTTGGGGGCAACGATGCTCTGCAAGGCCTGCCCCCTGAGGCAACAAAAGCTGCCCTCACGGAGATTCTCGAGGAGCTTCAAGAGAGGAACTTGCCCGTTCTCCTGGCGGGGATGGAGGCGCCCCGTAACCTGGGGAAAGAGTATGTAACCGCGTTTGGCGCGATTTATCGTGAGCTTGCCGCACGGTACAATGTGCTTCTATACCCCTTCTTTCTCGAAGGGGCCGCGCTCAATGCGGAGCTGATGCAGAAAGACGGAATTCATCCGAACGGTGAGGGTGTTACCGTCATTGTTGAGAACATTCTGCCCCAAGTTGAGGCGTTGTTGGTTGCGTCCCAAGGAAACGAGGACGGATGAGCGAGCCGTTGAAACAAGTCGCCGCATTGCCGGTTGTCGAAACCGAGCAAGGTCCTCTCGTGTTGCTGATCACAACGCGTGGGCGCGGGCGCTGGACCATTCCCAAGGGTTGGCCCAAGTCTGGGACGACAGACAGCGCCATGGCCGCCAAAGAGGCCGCTGAAGAGGCGGGCGTCAATGGCAAGATCGACAAGAAGCCGATTGGTTCGTTCGCCTACACGAAGCGCCTACATTTCTACTCCTGGGCCAAATGCGTCGTAGACGTGTTTTTGCTGCGCGTGAAATCCCACAAGCTGGATTGGCAGGAGAAAGATGCGCGAAAGGTCCGTTGGGCGTCGCCCGACGAAGCGGCGGCATTGGTTTCGGACTCCGAACTCGCATCCTTGCTCCGCAGCGTCTTCCATGTGAGAGCCGCGTAGGCTATCGAGCTGGCTAGCGCGGCTGTTGATGACGTTGCTGAGACGCCATTGAGTCTGTACGCCTGGATGCCCAGATAAATAGATTGCGTGTCGTGGGGAAGGGCACATGGCGAAACGGGGAAACGGCGCGAAGAAGAAGCGCGCAGATCGGGTTATCCGGTCGCGTGTGGGCGCCGCGTCACTCCGCCGAAGGGCGTATGAGCCTGGGACGCCGCTCGACAAAGACCTTCGTAAGATTGAACGGCTCGAAGAAGCGACGCGTGCGGCCTCGAATAGCTATCTGGCGATTGCGGCGACGCTCGTCTTTTTGTTGGCTGCTGCAATTCTTGCGGGCAGCCACGCCGTGAGAGGGCAGAGCGAGCTCTTATTGATCTTGGCCGCTGTGATCGGCGGCTACCTGGCGCTCACGATCGGCGCCAATGACGTTGCGAACAATGTCGGCCCCGCTGTAGGCGCGCGGGCTCTCACCATGACCGGTGCGCTTGCGCTAGCGGCAGTATTTGAATGTGCAGGCGCGTTGATCGCGGGTGGCAATGTGGTCGAGACCATTTCGCGAGACTTGATCGATCCGGCGTTTGTGCAAAACACGGACGTCTTCATTTGGGTCATGATGTCCGCGATGATGGCCGCGGCCTTGTGGGTTCACCTGGCCACGTATATCGGAGCGCCCATCTCCACAACGCATGCGATTGTTGGCGGTGTTCTTGGCGCGAGCCTGATTGGACTCGGCGCGTCTGCCATCGACTGGAGTGTCGTAGCCAGCGTGGTTGCTGCATGGATGCTGTCGCCCATTGCCGGAGCATTTTTTGCTGCAGCCCTCGTCGCGTTCGTTGAGATCAATATGATTTACAAGCCGGGTAAGATCGCCGCTGTACGGCGATGGTTGCCCGTGCTTATCGCGCTCATGGCGGCGGTTTTCTTCGCCTTCATCGCGTTAAATGTCTTCGGTGACGGCTGGGGGCTCGATGCGCGTCTCGTTTTGCTGGCCAGCCTCCCCGTGTTTGGGCTCGTCTACCTTCTGGCAGGCCCATGGGTGCACGCCCAGTCCGAGGGGATGGAGAACCGCAATCAGAATGTCCGGCAACTCTTTCGGTCGCCCCTGATCTTTGCGGCGTGCCTGTTGTCTTTCGCTCACGGCTCGAACGATGTCGCGAACGCCGTGGCGCCTCTCGCCGCGGTGCTCGAGAATGCTGGTAGGCCTGAACTTCTGAAACCAGCAGGTGTTCCCTTCTGGGTGATGCTGATCGGCGCAATCGGCATCAGCCTTGGCCTGTTTCTGTTCGGTCCGCGGATCGTTCGGGTCGTCGGACAGCAGATCACACGAATGAATCCGATGCGGGCTTTTTGTGTCGCGCTCGCAGCTGCTTTCACTGTCCTTGTCGCGTCCCAACTCGGGATGCCCGTATCGACGACACAAACCGTGGTGGGTGCGGTGTTCGGTATTGGGTTCTTCCGTGAATTTGCCGCCCGGTATAGCCGGCAACGACGTTACTACATCCTGACCAAGAAAAGCCGGCAGGCGGCGCCAGTGTTCCCTGCTACCCGCGACGAAATCCGAAGGCGCAAACTCGTACGCCGGTCGCATGTCATTGGCATTGTCGCGACCTGGGCCATTACCGTGCCCTGTGCCGCGACTATCGCCGCGCTCGTTTACACTGGCATCGACTGGATCCGCTGAAACTTCGACGGGGCGTTCAACCGACTTGGCAACAATCTACGACCTCAAACCAAGATTTCAGGCGCTGCTTCGGCCTTTAGCGGCAAGGCTTGTAACGGCCGGCTTCAGCGCCAACAGCGTCACCTTGGCGGCGCTCATCTTGAGTCTACTTCAGGGTGCGGCAATTGCGTTTTGGCCAAACGCGCTGTGGCCGCTTGCCTTGTTGCCGGTCACCCTGTTTGTACGCATGGCGCTCAACGCCATCGATGGAATCATGGCAAAAGAGCATGATCAGAAGACCGTGGAAGGCGCGCTCCTCAACGAGCTTTCCGACGTCGTTTCAGATGCGGCGCTTTATCTCCCTTTCGCATTGATATCAGGCGTCAACGCGCTGCTTGTGGTGCTCATTGTCGTGATGAGCGTGATAGCGGAAATGACCGGCGTTCTGGGGCAAGCGATTGGCGGCACGCGCCGGTATGAGGGGCCTTTCGGCAAAAGCGATCGCGCCTTTGGTTTCGGCGCGTTGGCTGTTTTGATGGTCGTTGGCCTGACACCGGGCGCGTGGACAACATTTGTTCTCGGAGCGATGTTGGCGCTCGCAGTCCTCACCGTTTGGAATCGTGCGAAACAGGCGGTCGTGGAGGCGGGCGCATGATCCAGTGGATCGGCACCACATTCGATCTACCGCAGCCCGTAGTCGTGGCGACCTTATCGCTGTGGGCCGTTTTGATCGTTGCAACGGGTGTCGTGTTGGCGCTGGCATCGCGCGGCACGGGCGATCATCGTGAGTTGATCGACCGGACGTCGTCGTGGTGGTGGATGATCGGCGCTTTCACACTTGCGATTGCCGCAAACCAAACTGTCGCCATCGTCTTTCTCGCAATCATCTCCTATCTCGCTTTGAAGGAGTATTTGTCGCTCATCCCAACGCGCCGGATCGATCGCGGGATCTTACTATTCGCCTATCTCGCCGTGCCAGTTCAGTACTATTGGGCCGCGATAGACTGGTACAACATGTTCCTCGTGTTCGTGCCGGTTTGGATGTTTCTGTTGTTCCCGGCGCTCATGGCGTTACGCGGAGAGACACAGAATTTCTTGCGGGCGGTAGGAACGCTGTCCTGGGGCCTGATGCTCACGGTCTTTTGTCTGAGCCATTCAGCGATGTTGCTCGTGTCCGCCGAAGTACATAACCCCGTCGCGGGCGGTGTAGGACTGCTGTTCTTCGTCGTCGTCTTGGCGCAGTTCAACGACGTCGCTCAGTACTTCTGGGGCAAGCTCTTGGGGCGCAGCAAGGTAACGCCTAATGTGAGCCCGAAGAAGACGTGGGAAGGGCTTTTAGGGGGCATGCTGACGACTGTTACGCTTGCGGCCCTCATTGGTCCGTACCTGACGCCCATGGATCATCTTTGGTCCGCCCTTGCTGGCACTGTTATCGGCGTCTCGGGCTTTCTTGGTGATATCAACATCTCGGCCGTGAAGCGGGATCTCGGCGTGAAAGACGCTGGTGGGCTGATTCCAGGTCACGGTGGCATCCTCGATCGGGTCGATAGCCTTACCTACGCTGCGCCCGCTTTCTTCCACTTCTTCCGCTACTTCTTCACGCCGTAACGACGGTGTCGTGAGGACTATGACCCTACTCTTGCGGTTCCTGTTTTTCGGTATTCTGGTGCGTGGTGTGATTCTGTTTGGGCTTGGTCTGACGGTCCGGCATCGCGAGCTTTTGCCAGGCAACGGTCCTGCGATCATCGCTGCGAATCATAACTCTCATCTTGATACGTTGGCTTTGATGTCCTTGATGCCCCTTTCCCTCCTCCCGAAGCTTCGGCCGGTTGCTGCGGCGGACTATTTTCTGTCGGGACGAGTGCGCGGCTGGTTCGCGCGGAACATCATTGGAATCCTTCCCCTCGAACGGTCGGGAGCGAGAAAAGGGTCGGACGCGCTGGCAGCGTTGGGGGAGGCGCTCGATCGTGGCGAGATATTGATCCTCTTTCCGGAGGGCTCGCGCGGTGAGCCCGAGGCGTTAGGCCGTTTTAAAGCGGGTGTTGGCCAACTCGCAGCATTGCGTCCAGACGTTCCCGTTATCCCGGTTTACCTGCACGGTTTCGGCAAGGCGCTGCCACGGGGTTCGTCGTTGCTCGTGCCGTTCAACTGCACGGTCAGCGTGGGTGAGGCGCTGAGGGGCCAAGACTTCGAGGGCGGACACACGCGCCGCGCGTTCATGGCTGCTTATGAGGCACGCATGACGGCGCTTGCGGAGGCGGAGACGGTTCCGGCATGGGATTGAGCGCGGCCGCTTAGCCGGGCATGCCCATTACGGCCAGCGCGAGGGCGAAACAAAAGCAGGCAACGAGTGTTGTGATGGTGCGCAGGTGGTTCCAGCGAACCCAGATCACGCGGTAATGATCCCAACGCGCCCGCGCGCCTGTTGCATCGGGCGACCAGGCGAGAAGTGCGTTGTTCAGAGGCACGCTGCGCAACATGGTGATGCCGAAACCCCCAAGCAGAAACAGCGCTGCGCCGGCAGCCAGGGAGTGAGCGTAGTCTTCTTGCCAGAATAAGGCACTCAGCACACCAAGAACCGCACACAGAATGGCGGTCCCGAAAAACAGCACGAGAAAGGGCACTCTTTTGATGGAGCGCGCGGTCGCCTGCATTGCAACGACCCCACGTTCCGCCGACAGGCCTCCCAGCGCACGCATCAAGACCATCGAGAAAGTGAAGAACGTACCCGCCAGCAGCGCTGTGCACAGCAGGGCGCCTACCGTCAGTACAAAGATTACGTAGGTCATTCTGCGGCCATCTAACGGCCTTCACTTGCGATGTGCACCGGTCTTCTCGCTACCAATCCGGGTTGGTGCATTTCACGCCTCTTGCCTTGATGGACGAGATCTTTCCGGTCTCGACATTGATCTCCCAGGCCTTTCGAAGATTGGTCCACCACTCCGCGGAGTCTTTACCGCTCGCCTCGCCCATGAACCGCAACGTGTAGTCCTCGCCCTTCATGCACGCCGTGGAGAATGTATAGCCTTTTCGCGGCTTGCTGGTGATGAGCGCGTCGGCCACTTGGAAGCTAGCCCCTGAGCCGCGCCCAGCAGCCGCCGTCTCGTTGGCGGTCAGTACCAAAACCGTGCCGTCCTCGCGCGTGTATTGTTCAACATAGATCGGGGGGAGAACGAGGCCGCCGCCGAGGCTGGTCCATCCGTCGATGTCGAAGCTACCCGAGTAGGTTTTGCCGACCAGGCTCTTGGCAAAATCCTCGTCGCTCATGGGCTCCGCGTCCTCGCCGTCTTCAGTTTCGGCCTGCGACTCGGCTGTTGGTTCTTCGGCGGCTGGCTCTTCGGCCTCGGCGCGAGGGCTTCCTGAAACCATGAGAACTAGGGCAAACGCGGCCACAAACGGCCCGATCAATCTTACGTCCATTACACTCATCCACACTGTTGCACTATCGTCACCAGAGTAACGCGCCGGACCCCGCTTCCAGCGGACCGCCGCACCCTATTCAAATTCCTTCCAAGATTCGCCTCTAATTTTGGCTCCGATGTCATTTCGATACCGCCACTTCTCGCGCCTTGTGCTGACCGTTCTCGCGGCGCTGCTACTCGCGGTCTGGGTCATGGCAGGCACGGTATCGACCGAGAGCCCACAGGCTGTGATTGCAAATGATTGTGCATCCGAAACTCTCAACAAGATGATCGGGCAGACAATCATGGTCGGCTTTCCCGGGCGGCGAATACACGATAGAGGCGTGCAAGCGGTTCTTGAGCAACTGCGCGATGGAACGATTGGCGGCGTGATTCTGTTCCCGAAGAACATCGCGAACAAAGCTCAGCTCACGGCGTTGACCGAGGCCCTAAAACAAACGCGCTCCGATCTGCTGCCGTTCATCGCCGTCGATCAAGAAGGCGGCAAGGTCCAGCGCCTTCGGGCGAGAAAGGGCTTTGACTGGTTTCCCTCTGCGAAGCTTGTGGGAGACAACCTCAGTCTCGATTCACAGGACATCGCCGAGGAAATCTACCGGCAAATGGCCGTCGAGCTCGCGACCCTCGGCTTCAACATGAACCTTGGGCCCGTCGTCGATGTGGACATCAACCCGAACAACCCCGTGATCGGCTTATTGGGGCGTAGCTTCGGGGACAGCGCTGACATCGTGTCGCCGATGGCGGCAGCATTCGCGAACGCCCATCGCGCAGCCAATGTGGCGACGGTGGCCAAGCACTTTCCAGGGCATGGCTCCAGCTCCGTTGATAGCCATCGCACTTCCGTGGACATCTCGCAAAGCTGGCGCGAGGAGGAGCTCGACCCTTATCGCCGCCTCGCAATGCAAGGCCTGCTCGACGGCGTGATGTTGGGCCATCTCTATCATCCGCGCTTCAGCGATCTACAGGGTCTACCTGCCTCGCTTTCGGCCAAAGCGGTGGATGTCTTGCGCGGGCCCGACGGCATCGGCTTCGATGGTGTGATTATCAGCGACGACATGGAGATGGGCGCAATCCGCGAGCGCTTTACAGCTGAAGAAGCAGCGGTGCGCGCGATAAGGGCGGGCACCGATATTGTGATCTTCTCCAACATTGACCGAGATGATCCTGAGTTTGGCCGGCACATTCATCGGGCATTGGTCGACGCGGTCTGCGATGGTCAGATCAGCAAACAGCGTGTCGAGGATGCTTACCGCCGGGTCGTCCGGCTAAAGGAGCAGCTGAAGACAAACACGCTATCGACAGCGTGGTGAGTGCTATTTGGTGCTTTCCAGGGCGCGCAGCGCGCGCGCACGGGCTGCCGCGTGATCGACAATCGGCTCTGGGTAGGTCTTTCCAAGCTCAACGCCCGCCGCGGCCAGAATCGTGGGCGGTGCCTCCCAGGGTTTATGAATGTCGCCCGTGGGCATATCAGCGAGTTCCGGGACCCAAGTCCGCACGTAAGTCCCTTCGGGATCGAACTTCTCCCCTTGAAGAATCGGATTGAAGATACGGAAATAGGGAGCGGCGTCGGCGCCGCAGCCGGCGACCCATTGCCAGCTCGCCGAGTTGTTCGCGAGATCCGCGTCCACAAGCGTGTCCCAAAACCACGCAGCGCCGTCCTGCCAGGGGAGCAGCAGATGCTTGACGAGAAAGGAGGCCACGACCATGCGCGCCCGGTTCGGCATCCAGCCCGTTTCCCAAAGCTGCCGCATGGCCGCATCCACAACCGGGTAGCCCGTCTGCCCACGCTGCCAAGCCGTCAGCGCGTCCGGATCGGTGCGCCAGGGAAAGTTGCGGAACTCTGGCCGCAACGGGATATCGGGGAGGTCGGGAAAAGCGACGAGGAGGTGGTACGAGAATTCGCGCCAGCCGATCTCGCGGATGAAGCTGTTCGCGCCTTTCTCGATGGCGCCGTTGGCCGCTACGGCATGGGCCGCTGCATGCCAGACTTGGCCTGGGCTGATCTCCCCGAAGTGCAAGTATGGCGATAGCAGCGACGTGGGCCGGCCTGGCATTGCGTTGCGCAATGTGCCGTAAGCACCCATGCGCTCGTCGATGAACTCGGCGAGGGCGGCTTGGGCGGATTTCTCACCTGGAGTCCACATCGCGCGCAGGCCGCCGGCCCAATCTGGCTGGGACGGTTGAAGATTAAGGTCCGCCAGCGGCAAGCCTTTCACATCCGCGAACGCAGCGAGCTTCGGCACGCCGAGCGGCGTTGGCGGATCCGGCTGTGTCAGGCACGCCTTCCAAAAGGGTGTGAACACGCGATAGGGACGCCCGTCCTTGGTGACGATGGCCTGTGGTGCATAAAGGAGCCGTCCGCGATGGAGGTGAAAGTCAACGTCGCGCTCTCCACACAGCGCAGCAATATCGCGCTCGCATTGTGTTCCGAATGGCTCAAAGCTCTGGGTCGCATGAAGTGCGGTGGCGCCAGTGTTCTCGAGAATTTCCGACAGGACGTCGTGTGTCCGCCCTTCTCGCAGGACGAGCGCGCCGCTCCGTTTTGCAAGCGAGGTGTTCAGCGCTCTGAGACTCTCGTGGAGCCACCAGCGCGACGCGCCACCGGGACAGTTTGCGCCGTCGGTTTCGCAATCATAGATGTAGAGCGGCAACAGAGGTGCGCCAGACTGCGCCGCCGCCGTCAGCGCTTCGTTGTCGGCAAGTCGAAGCTCCTTTCGAAACCAAACGATCGCCGGGCCGTTGTTCGATGGGCTCATGTGTCAGCCGTCGCAGCGAGTGCAGCGTCATGCAGGCTGCGGGACTCTTCACCGAAACAGCAGAAGACGATGCGGGCTATGTCGGGCACCTCTGGCAAGGTTTCGCGGACGGTTCGTGCCGCGATCAGCGCAGCTCGGTCAGGCGGGAAGCCATAGATCCCGGTTGAGATGGCGGGAAAGGCGATTGATCTGACCCCGTTGTCTGCCGCGAGGTGCAAGGCCCTCCGGTAACAATTCGCGAGCTGTTGTCCTTCGCCGCTCTCGCCGCCGCCCCAGACTGGCCCCACCGCGTGGATGACGAATTTGGCGGGAAGTTCGAAGCCGGGCGTGATCTTGCAATCCCCGGTCTCGCAGCCGCCAATGGCCGAACAAGCCGTGGCGAGTTCGGGGCCCGCAGCCCGATGGGTCGCACCGCATACCCCGCCGCCTGGCGCCAGCGCTTCATTGGCGGCGTTGACGATTGCCTCGACCTCCAGCGTCGTGATGTCCGCGTCGACAATCTCGATCCTGTCTTTCATGCGACCATTGCTAGTTGGAACCGGGCGCGGATCAAGCGCATAAACTTCACGGTACCCTTCGAAAACGCCGTCGGCTGGCTGGATGTCCGGAGTTTCGCCTTGACGCTCATCGCGTATGTTATGTTATATCGCGAGAATGACATCAGCTCATAGCCACGCGGGCAGAACAGCGACGCCAAAGCTGTCTCCCAATCAGATCAAGGTTTTGGGGTGCTTGCGCGAAGCGGGCGAACCGATGAGCGCCTACGCCATTCTCGACCATGTCCGAAAATCGGGAATCTCCCACCCGCCGACTGTTTATCGGGCTCTGAATGACCTGATGAAAAAGGGCATGGTGCATCGGCTTGAATCGCGGTCTGCCTTCATTGCCTGCGATCATGGGGGGTGCGATGGGCGCCTTGCGTTTGCCATTTGTCGATCGTGTGACAAGGTGATGGAAATTGCCCTCGGCAAGAAAGAGCAGGCTTGGCTCCTTGGATTGGCGCCCGACGCGCTCGTGCCCGATCAGATCACGTTGGAGATTGCTGGGTTGTGCGAGTCGTGCAGACCTAGTCAACCTGCGACGTCTTAAGCGACGGCGCTCGGAAGGAAACTCGCTTTGTCACTCCTGGAGTCCTCGGAGCCAATTCGGAATGCACGCGTTGGCTCGTCGAGTCCGGCGTTTTCCTTGCTGCAGTCTTCGACCGCACAACGGCTTGTATTCGTGGTCGCCATCCTCGCAGCTCTTTGGCTTGCCGCCTTTTGGGCTTTGCAATGAATGGGGCAGTTGTGCGCGCGCCCGCTATTAGCTTTGAGAACTTGACTCTGGGCTACGATCAGTACCCGGTCGTGCATCACGTCACGGGAACGATCGATCAAGGTGCGCTGCTTGCTATCGTCGGTTCCAACGGGTCGGGAAAGTCCACGTTGCTGAAGGGGCTCGTCGGCGAACTCAAACCTGTAACAGGTCGTATCGATCTGCACGGGACTGACAAGCGGGATATCGCTTACCTGCCTCAGGTCATCGACATTGACCGAGACTTTCCGATTTCGGTGTTCGACTGCGTCGCAATGGGGCTTTGGCGTGAGATCGGGGCATCGTGGGGCCTCGATGCGGCCAGCCGCGAACGCGTGGCCGATGCCTTAGAGGCGGTTCATCTCACCGGGTTAGAAAGTCGCGCAGTGGGCGCGTTATCAGGTGGGCAGTTCCAGCGTGTCTTGTTCGCAAGGCTTCTCTTGCAGGATGCCAAGATCATTCTTCTGGATGAGCCTTTCCGCGCCGTCGATGCCAAGACAATCGATGACCTGATCGGCCTGATCGGCCGCTGGCACGCGGAGGGGCGGACGGTCGTTGCGGTTCTTCATGACATTGATCTGGTCCGCCACCACTTCTCAGAAACACTGTTGCTTGCGCGCGAAGTGTTGGCATGGGGCGACACGGACTCCGTCCTTAATCCAGTGAATCTCGATCGCTCACGCGCGTTCAGCGAGGCTGCTGATCCGGCGGCTCGGGTTTGCGACCGCGATGATGCGCGTGAAACCGCATGATTGACGCCCTAGTCCAGCCATTCGCAGAGTTCTCGTTCATGCGGCGTGCACTGGTTGGGTGCATCGCGATTTCGCTCACCGCACCACCCATCGGCGTGTTTCTTACATTGCGCCGCATGAGCCTTATGGGCGACGCCATGGGACACGCGATTTTGCCCGGTGCGGCGATCGGGTTCCTGGTTGCGGGGCTCTCCCTGCCAGCCATGAGCTTGGGCGGCTTTATCGCGGGGCTCGCCGTCGCAGTTGCGGCGGGCGTCGTCGCCCGATCACATGTGATCCGCGAGGATGCGAGTCTTGCGGG
Source organism: Pseudomonadota bacterium (assembly GCA_039177935.1). Taxonomy (GTDB): domain Bacteria; phylum Pseudomonadota; class Alphaproteobacteria; order Rhizobiales; family Methyloligellaceae; genus Methyloceanibacter. The sequence continues at coordinate 43,970 of JBCDFN010000022.1, forward strand.
CTTCTATCTCATCTCATTGGCGTTCGGCGTGTTTCTGGTCTCGGTGCATGGTTCGAATGTGGACCTGCTCCATGTGCTCTTTGGCTCGGTTCTCGCGCTCAATGACGAGGCGATTTATCTCGTCTGTGGCATCGCGACCGTTTCGCTCCTGACACTTGCGATCATCTACCGGCCGCTCGTTCTGGAGTGTTTCGATCCCCACTTCCTCCGTTCGGTCAGCCGTTTGAGTTCGCCGACGCATCTGATCTTCCTGATCTTGGTCGTGCTCAATCTCGTGGCTGGCTTTCAGGCACTTGGCACGCTGATGGCCGTTGGTGTGATGTTGCTCCCGGCCGTCGCGGCTCGGTTCTGGTCGAACAGTGTGGGCGGCATGATCGCTGTCGCCGTGGGCTCAGCCGTTCTCTCAAGCCTCATCGGTTTGCTCGCTTCTTATCACTACAGCGTGCCGACGGGACCAACAGTCATCCTGGCCTGCGGCGCGTTCTATCTCTTCTCAATGCTTGCTGGCAGGCGGGGCGGAGCCCTTTGGGGGCTCATGCCACGCAAGCATTTGGAGGCCTAACCCATACAGTATTCGATCAGAGGAGTGATTATTGTGCGTTATCGGTTTCTAGCCTTCGCAGCTGCTGCGCTTTTCGCGCTCGGCATTACACAACCTGCTCACGCAGACGACAAGGTCAAGGCTGTTGCCACGTTCAGCATCCTCGGCGACATGGTGAGAAATGTAGGCGGTGATCGCGTCGAGGTGGTGGAGCTTGTGGGCCCTGACGGCGACGGCCACACGTATAGTCCGACGCCTGCTGATGCGAAGACGCTTGCCGGCGCGCAGGTTTTCTTCGTCAACGGGCTTGGCTTCGAAGGTTGGATGGAGCGGCTTGAGAAGTCGTCCGGCTTCAAGGGGCAGAAGGTCGTCGCCAGCACCGGCGTTACGCCACGCGAGATGGAAGAAAACGACGATCATGGGGATCATGCCAAGGATGACCATGACGACCATGATCACGACAAGCATGCCAAGGACGATCATGACGACCACGATCATGGGGATCATGCCAAGGACGATCATGACGACCACGATCATGACAAGCATGCCAAGGATGATCATGACGACCATGATCATGACAAGCATGCCAAGGATGATCATGACGACCATGATCACGACAAGCATGCGAAGGACGAGCATGACGAGCATGATCATGATGATGAGAAGCATGCTGGGGGTCACCACCATCATGGCGGCCTGGACCCGCATGCTTGGCAAAGCCTCGACAATGGCGTGATCTATGTGACGAACATTCGCGACGGTCTGGTGGCCGCCGACCCCGAGGGGAAGGACACATACGAGGCGAATGCAAAGGCGTATATTGAGACGTTGGAAGCGGAGAACGCGGCGGTGAAGAAGGCGCTCGATGCTATTCCAGAAAAGCACCGGCGCATCATCACGAGCCACGATGCCTTCGGCTATTTTGGAGCAGCCTATGACCTCGAGGTACTAGCGCCCGAGGACGTGAGCACGGAAAGCGAGCCTTCAGCCAAGGATCTCGCCGAGATCATTCGCCAGATCCGCGAGGAGAAAATCCCAGCGGTCTTTATGGAGAACATCACCAATCCGGCATTTCTGGAACAGATATCCCGGGACACGGGCGCTAAGATCGGCGGGACGCTTTACAGCGATGCCCTGTCTGGCCCGGACGGCCCCGCGCCGACCTATATCGACATGTTCAAGCACAATGTCGGAACGCTGACCGCAGCGTTGGCGCCGGGCTCCTAGCTATAGCTAGAGATCGAAGAGCGGGGCGGTGCTCGGGTCGGCCCGCTTTTTTCTTGCCTTGGGACAACGCTTCATTCCTTGAAGATGCCCGCAAGAATTACGTTATAATATAACAAATCTGTCTGAGATGGAGCCTATCGACTATGGACACAGAACTCGTGGATCACCTCCACAAGGCGGCGCCGGGCCGAGATAAGCGGCTTCCGGTGACCGTGCTTTCCGGTTTTCTGGGCGCTGGCAAAACGACATTGCTCAATCGCGTTCTCGCCAATCGCGAGGGGCGCAAGGTGGCGGTCATCGTCAATGACATGAGCGAGGTCAATGTCGACGCCGAGCTCGTCAGAAAAGGCGGGGCTGACCTTTCGCGCACAGACGAAGCCTTGGTCGAAATGTCGAACGGCTGCATTTGTTGCACGCTTCGCGAAGATCTCTTGCTTGAGGTCCGTCGGCTCGCAGACGAAGGCCGCTTCGACTATCTGCTCATCGAGTCGTCCGGGATATCCGAGCCCCTCCCGGTGGCCACCACGTTCGACTTCCGCGATGAGGAGGGGCAAAGCCTCGCAGACATAACCCGGCTCGACACGATGGTAACCGTGGTCGACACTGCGGGCATTGTCGGTGACTATCAATCGCAGGAGTTCCTGACGGATCGCGGCCTTGGCGTCGACGAAACGGATTTTCGGCCGCTTGTTTCGCTTCTTGTGGACCAGATCGAGTTCGCCGACGTGATTGTGCTCAATAAGCTTGATGTGGCGACGCCCGATCAAGTCGCAGCCGCTCGCGCGATCATCCGGTCCTTGAACAGCGGTGCCAAGATCATTGAGACGAGCGAAGGCAAGGTGCCGCTCGATGATATTCTCGACACCGGCCTGTTCGACTTCGGGGCGGCCCAGACGCATCCGACCTGGTTCAAGGAGTTGAATGGCTTCAAAGACCACACACCAGAGACCGAAGAATACGGGATCACGAGCTTTACCTACCGGGCTCGCGCACCCTTCGATCCTGCAAAGCTGCATGCCTTCTTCGACTCGACCTGGCCCAATGT
>JBCDFN010000023.1:0-40676 GCA_039177935.1 Pseudomonadota bacterium
ATTGGCAGCCCGTAGGGGAATCGAACCCCTGTTTCCGCCGTGAGAGGGCAGGAAAAACACCAATAGAATCAGTGGACCGTGTAACTTTTCGCGGCCGGAAAAGCGCCCTTAAAAGGGTAAAAGTTACACGCATCCGAACAGGTAGTGCAGCCCGGCCAATAAGGCCGGGCCACGCTTCACAGGATCGACGCTGCTAGGTCGTGATACTCTTTGATGCAGTCCCGAACCGCATCTTCCGTGTGACGCCCTAGAAGCTCCAAACCCTCTTGGTGGGGCATACCATTTCGCACGCACCAATTTAGGGTTTTGACGTGATCTTCGACCGCCAGTAAGCGGTCTTCCATGTTCAGAATCGCTCGCACGTCCGAACGTTTTGCGCCCGTCTCCTTGTTATCCACAGAGGGCTTTTCGTTCGGCCCCGAATCGGGTGTTCTGTGCGAATGAAAATTGCCAACGGGTCTCGCTGACGACTTCAAGCGATTCAGCCAGCTTGGGCCTCTGCTGGCTTTAGATGCGTCAATTTCTGGGCGCGTTTCGCCCATACTTCCATTTACTATCATTAGGATCTGAAAAACCCCGCTGAACTAAGTAAGACCGACCGGATACCGCCGCGATAGCCGAATCATGTAGTGCATTGACAAAAGGATACCATTGGCTGTTTCGACGAACAGGACAATTGTCCGTCTGCGTCCCCCTTCTCCACAGGGCGGGGGACAAGAAGGCCGATGTTAAACCCCTGGTGTTAGTAGGTGATTCACGAGGCCAGCCCTTTCATGGCGCAGATGGTGATGCCTGTAGCGCAGAGCCAATAGCCTGCGGCCCACGGCTTGCCGAGTGCGAGCAGCCATACAAAGTTCGTCGCGTAGAGAGTTATGATCGCATAGGTGATCCACCATGCCGGGGTCATGCTGCTACTCCCTGCATCAGGGCAACATCCAAGCGGCTGAACATGGCGTCCAAATCGCTGTCGTTGGCGACCGTCACGTCAACACCGAAATCGCGCGTCTCGGATGGATGCTCACCGGGTATCGGTTCGAGGTCCGGCCGGACAATTTCAATAACCTTCCCACCTAAACGCCGGACTAATGCCGCTTCGTTGGGGAACCGCACGTCGTCAGCGACGGCGCTTCTGTCACTAGGGAGCCCGCGAAGCCAAGCGTTCGTCCACAGATCACTGTCGATCAAGTCCCGGCCCCATTCGGTGCCAAGCGTCTGCATCGCGTGACGGGGCGTCTTGCCGCCAAGAAGGTTGCAGGGCTCTTGTTTCAGATCGCCTTCGATCTCACGCGCGTTCAAGCCAAGCGCGTAAAGCATGGATTTGAGCGGCGCCGCGAACTTGCATATCTCGAGACCGTAACGTCGTTGCAGGAAGTGGGCGCATTCTGACTTGCCGCTACCAGCGCGGCCGGTGAGACCGATAATCATGAAAACCTCAATCGTTTGCGCTTCGTGATGCAGCCAAGCGGGATGGTCTCGCATCCGCCGAATTGGTCTTCGTCGTGCTCACCCGCCGACGCCGAGAAGGTATGGGCAAGCGTGATGCCCTCCTTGTCTTCCTTGACCACCCAACCGCGCGTGACGCATTTCGCGACCTTCGGGACGGTGTCCTTGGTCTCCCAAGTTGCGTGATTGTGCGCGTCGTCCCAATGCACCTCGACGAACGGCAGCTTGGGCAGCGTCGGCATGGCTACACCTCTATGATTTCGCCGCGGAAGGTAACAAGGTGCTCGGCTTCATCGTGAACGCTGACAAGTTCAGGCGGTAGCAGCACGCCGTCTTTGAACGTCAGCACCGCAAAGCCAGCGCGCCAATCGCGTGGGGCGCCTTCGAGATATTCGAACTGTGGCGCCCATGGGTTCGCAAGGCATCCCGTATCGACGCCCCAATGCGTGCCAAGCATCGTTGTGACGGGAATTATCTTCTGACTGTGGTTATGACCCGTGACGACGGAGATACCGGCCGCTTTGGCGTTGTTGGCGGGGGCGTACATGCCACCCTTGTATCGATGCTTAATGAAGCAGCCGCCGGGGCCGTTGTTTATCATCACGCCCCAACACGGCTCCCAGAGTGGGAAGTGATCGCGCAACCGCGTACCATGCACATTTGCGACTTCTGGGGCGCGTGATGCGAGATAGGTTTCGAAGCGTGCATCGTGATTGCCGAGCGGAAAAATCTTCTCGGCCTTGCCAACAGCCTCTTCGATCAGTCCTAAGTCTTCTTGTGTCGCCTCGATCTCTTCGTGAGTCTCGGGCATCCGCGTCCAGCCTTGTGGCGGGTGACGGCTGCAGCGCGCTAGATCCGTGGCGTCACCATTCAGCACCACCGATCGAAGCGTTTTCTCTTTTCGATACTTTTCTGCGAAATGACAGAATGCGAGCAGGCCAGTTGGTTTCGGCCCGGGCCACGAGTGCAAATCTGAACCCACCAACACAATGCCGTCCTTGATGGTGCGTTCGAGACGGCCATGGTTCGTGGGAGCTACGTGCCCGCCACGGCTCCGATGCAATACCGTTATGCCGTACTTGTTCTCTGCGATTTCGAGATAGTGTTGGAAGGTCGGGCGAGCGACGCCCATTTCTTTGGCGGCCTTCCGTTGCGGCATTCGGTGGTACAACTCAACGGCTTTTTGACAAAGCTCGCGCGTCACTTTCGCCACGGGATCTCACCATGTCGCTGTTGCAGGGGCGTTGAATTAGTCAGTTAGATTGCGGTGTCGACTTCGCAGACGACAGTGTCGCGGCGACCGCATTCCGGCATCTTCCACGCGATCACTTCACCGGTCCTCGTGTCGACGATCGGCACCGGACAAGCCGCGCGCCAAAAGCGGTAAGAGGATACGCCCTTATTGGCTCGGTCCCATTCAACGCCAAGCATCAAGCTCGCTCGCTGGCATCTCTGTTGATTGAAGGGCTGCGCGGCCGCGCCCATGGCTTCGGCTTGGTCGAAGAGTTGAACCTCTTTTCGCCGGCATTGCATCATGCCGTCTTCGATCGCCCAGGTCCGGTTTTCATAACCGGTCCATTTCGAGTTCTGGTCCCATTGGGACTCGGGCAGCAGGACCGTCTTGCAAACGATCAGAACGACGGCAGATGGCATCGGAACAGGCATGGCGCTCTCCTCAGAAACCTCTCAGCAGCAGCCAGAAGAAAAGGCCGAGCGCGACCAAGAGCACCCCGCCGATTAGCTTCGGCTCGAGGTCGCGCTTCTGTTTCATCTACCGAGCCTTGAAGATCGGCGAGTCGGTCACGGCGCGAAGCGCCATGTTTGCGAGCGCAACGGCAAGCACGGCCCATTCGGGGCCAACGACCGTCACCCAATCGATGTCCGCAACGCCCTGCAGAATCACAGTCATTGCGGCGATGCCGGCGTTAAAGAGAATCGTTTTCCAACCCTTCATAAAGTCCATTTCACTTCTCCATAGGTTATGCACCCCAGACCCGAAGGCCGAGGGCGCGCTTCGCTCTCGATAAAAGTCGGTTAAGGCAGAGACACACCGCGCACGCGCGCGGGCGCCGGAAACACAGGACCGCTTGACGGCCCCAGCGCACAACTAGCCAAGCGTCGAGACGGCGTTGTCGATCGCCGTCAGGGTTCTTTCTCCAGCCTTGCCGTCCTCGACCAGGCCCAGGTCTTCTTGCAGCTGAGTTATGGCGCGCTCAGTCTTGGTGCCGAACGTCGAGTCCTGAACCCCGTCGTAGTAACCAAGCGCTGTTAGGTTCTGAATGAGGGAGGCAACCAAGGCCCCCTTGTCGCCCTTCTCAAGGACAACATCTGCATAGGCGGACCCTTCGCCGATAGGAGCGTGGCCGCCCTGATATTGGAGCACGGTTGCATAGAACGTGGGCTGATCGAACTTGTCGAGCTTGCCCATAAGGTGCCGATAGAACATGCCCCATTGCTGCGGCGGGACCGTCAGGCAGCCGAGCGACGACGTTGTACTGTACGACCCTTTGTGCAGGTTGACGTGGAACATGCCGTAGTCCGGCCCGATCTTGTCGCGGATCACGGTGCAGTTTGAATCTTGTCGGAACGCATTGTGGCCAGACGGACGACCGTAGCCATGCCAACCGGGCCTATAACGAATGGCTTGTGGCGCATCGATCGTCGCGACGCGGTAGCGGTAGACGGACGGATCGGAATTGCCGTTCCACTCGGTCACGCCGTCGGGCGATGCAACGAAGATCGCATCGTCGTAGATGCCGCGATCGTTGCGGCCCCTGCGCCCCATAGAGTCGAGGTAATAGCCACGAGCCACAAGAACCTTAACCTGGTCATTGCGCCGTCTTGCGGGCGTAAAGACCGAGAACTTATTCAACACGGCACGCGTCACGTCGTCCGGCTGCTGAGGCCGCGACCCAGGCAAGATGCTCATTCGATTCTCCAATAAAAAACCCGCCTGAAATGGCGGGGTGTGCGGTTCGGATTGGGGGAGCGCTATTTCGGGTAATTTCGATCCAACAACGCTTCAACGCGCTCTAGCGAGCGTCGATTGTGCAGAACGTTTTGCTCGACACGAATGACGCGCTCGCCAACGTCAAGCGCCTTCACGGCCTTTTCTTCTAGATTTGAGACACGGGTCGATAGCGTCCCGACCCAGATCCCCACAGCGAGGGTTTGCGCGACCATCGTTACGATCAACGCAATTGGAACCTTCTTGTCTAAGTGCCAACGCGAGCCGTGCAACTCATCAACGATTTCTTGCAGCTCTGCTTTGTCCGTCATGGGAATTAAGACCCTTGTTTTGCGTTGATCAGTACACGATGCACGGCATTGCCGGGATCGAGGGCACGGAGATTTCGTCAACGGCGTCTTGATAGGTGGGCTCGTTGGCGGAGGCTTCGAAAAAGTGGGTATCGGAGCTAACGCCCGCGCTTTCGCTTAGGCTCTCAGCAATGTTGCCTGTGTTGTCGGTCTTACTTAAGGCTCCTGTGTGGATGTTCAGAATGCCGCTACCGTCGATGCCCGAGACGGACTGAAACGAGCCGTCAATATCCGGCGCGGCGCTTTCCAAGACGGACCCGTAGGTCGCAGGCGTTGAGAGCGCCGAGACAATCCAGCCGTATTGATTGGACATGGACGGCAGCACGAAGGTGGTGGAGCCATCGCCGGTCCCGTATTGCGCGTCTGTCGGTGAGGCAACGGCGTCACCCGACACTTGAGCCCAGAGAAAGTTGTATGTCGCGCGAGAGACGGTCGCGCCGTTTTTCGGGAGCGTGCCGGTGGGGCATGTTGAGCCCGAGAACCAAATGGTTTCGCCAGGGAAACCCATCTTGCCCGACGTGCCGTAGCTTTCGCCGAGATACTCGACGACAACAAGAAGGCCATCTGCGCCATTGCCGCCGTCCTGGTCTGCGTTAGCAGCCGTCGTATCTGCGCCCCCACTGCCCCCAGACCCGTAGGCCGCTCCATTGTTCCCGTTGCCTGAGACTGCAACCTGCGTGCCCCCAGAGCCCCAAGCAGACGCTGCCCCACTGCACGGCACCATAAAACCAAGAGAGCTTCCTGTCCGCACCGCGCTACCGGCTGCACCATTGACGTTAACCGTTCCTCCTGATGCGGTGCCACCAGCACCACCTGCGGCCAAATTAGCACTTGAAGACGAAGTGCCGTTGGTTGCCCCACCACCACCGCCAGCGGTTATTGTCCCTGCCGCCGCCGCAAACGTGGTGCTCGTTCCGGCTTGCCCATCTGTTGCTGTGGAACCATCACCACCAGCACCCCCTGCGCCAACTTGAATGACGGTCGTAGTTGGGTTTGCGATGACTGATGACGCATATGCCCCTGCGCCGCCGCATCCCCCAAGGCCATAGTTGCCACTGCCGCTGTCCTCTACACCGCCGCCGCCGCCACCTGCACCATACAGATGCACAACGGCGTATCGCGTTCCGTTAGACGGAACATAGCTTGTCTCGCCTTGGTTAAAGACTTGGACATTGACTCCTGGGCCAAGCCCACCGATGCCGCGCCAAATGCTGCCGTCGAACTCAAGCGTGCGGTCTAGATACTCGTAAGTCTGCCCAGGGACAGGCGAGACCGGCCATGTCGGCTGGCCATAGCTCGGGCTCGCAAGAAGCCCCGCGACGGCAAAGAGTGCGAGAAGAAAGCGCTTCATCTATTCGGCCTCGTTGGTCTGACGATCCGCTGCCATGATCGTGAACATTTCAATCACGGCACGCTCTAGCTTCTTGATCGCGGCGATTGCTTCGGCGTTCGTCTTGACCTCGTCCGCCTTCACCTGGCCTTTGACGTAGGTTGCGATCTGTTCCGGCGTGGCGTTGCGCAGCTTGTCTCTTAGAGGCTTGGTGCCAGGGTCCGTGCGCAGTGCTGTAATCCGATTGATGACATCGGCCGCCGCGTCCTTCTTGACGGTGTTTTCAGCCCACGCCTTCTTGGTCTTGTCCCATTCGCAGAACTCGCAAGCATCAGGCGGGGCAACATCCGTGAAGCCCTCGGGAATTACATTCCCGTGCTTACGGAACTCGACTTGCATCGGGGCCTTGGTGTCTTTGCTGTAGACCGTCTTGCCGACATGCAAGTCCACGACATCCCAGGCTTCGGTCTTGTCGTTCCATTGCGGCCATTTGCCTTCATCGACTGACGGCGGCTTAACCAGCGTCGTGCGCTTGGCGATCAGCATCTCGCCTTGTGCGCCGGTCGGCACCTTTTCGGGGCCAACAAAGAGCTTGCTATCCTTATGCCAGCGGTACGCGACCGTTGCTTCCTTCACGTCAAAAACGGGCAGCTTGTAGCCTGCGGTGACGCCGCCCCCTGAAATTTTTAGGCCGTACTCGGCCTTTGTTTCATAGTCAGGCGTGCCCGCGATGAACCACAACTGATTGCCGTCGCGGACTTCGAAGCTGGTCGCATCGTTGCCGGACAGCGTGAACGTCACTTTGGGCGTGTCCGTCGCTTCCTCATCGAAGATCGCGCCGAGATTGGCGACATGCACCCCGTCACCAACCTTGACGCCTTCCTTAATGCCGTTCTGCACTTTCTGGATTGAGAGCCCGGTCGGAACAGTCGCGACGCTCTCGACGGGTTTCGGTGTCGGCGCGGGCACCTTCTCTTGTGCGAGTGCCGCGGTGCCGATCAGGCTTGCGAGGATGAATGCGATTAGGCGCATAGGGTCTCTCCTAGAGAACAATGCAGGGAAGGAGTGCGATGTTTTTGGGGCGGGTTTCGGTGCCGGAACCGATTGATGCGCCAGAGGTAGCGTACGTCTCGTCTGCCGAACCAACAGAAACAATCTGACGTCTTGTTGATCCAGAGCCAGCATTTAAGAACCCACCATAGTCGTGGGTATGATCCTCAAACGTATCATCCTGCACATCACCCACATTGAGCGTCGTGCCATCGGCGCTGCGAATGAAATAATTCTGTGTGCTGTCCATCAAGTTGATGAGGTTGAACGTGCTATCCCCGTTGTCGCGCCACTGACCGTCGGTCGCGACGGTCGGAGCGGTAACAAGATTGTTCGCCACACTTACCATCGCCCAGAGACGGGCATAGGCGCCGGTTTTCGAAACCGTCGCGCCATTCGGTGCAATCGTGCGGCCTGGGCAAGTCGTGCCGGAAACCGCGCCAACATAGATGACCGCGCCCGCCGGGAATGGAATTGTTGAAGCCGCTACGCCAGTTTCAACCCAGGCGCTTGTGGCACCGTCATTGATCCGTGAGACGGTTGCCCCGGAATCATAGTCGTACCAGCGATCACCATCAGCAGGGGAGACAGGCTCTGTTGCTGAGTTGGTCCAACCATCACTACCTCCGCCACCGGAACCACCAACAAGCCGCCAGCGATCTGCCGTGTCGTCATAGATCAAGACGACAGCGCCACCGGCCTTTAGCTCAAAGTCTGTGTCGTCTTGTAGATCAAAGCGATTAGCTGCTGTGGAACTTGCGCTTTCATGGGGCAGCGTGATCGTGTTGGCGCCATCGTTTTGCAGAACAAGAACCCGGCCTTCGATCTGACTAGCGCTAATGCCTGTGATGTTCCGGGCCGCGTCGGAATCGACCCGAACTACTGCCGCCGCATTAATGCCCGTGGGCGCATAGTTGTTTTGGTTCGCTGTGATCTGCGCGGGTGAGATAACGCCTGATAGTTCAAAGTCGGCCCCAACATTGACCACATCTTGGTAGGTAGCGGTGCCGCTCCAAACATTGTTCCCATTCAATAGCGGGATGTTGGCACCGCTTGTGCCGGTAACGACATTCGCCGCGGGAAGCTGGCCCGTAACATCCGTTGCGAGGTCGATTTGGCCAAGCGTGATCTGCTGGCCCGCAAGAGTCAGATAGTCCAAGCCCGTCAACGTGACGTTGGTTGAATTGTCTGTGCCCGCAGCATCAACACCGATCGACGTGCGTAGCGTAGCCCCGCTCTCGGCTACCCAAGTTGTACCGTTTCCGACAATGACATTCCCGTCGGTGACGGCAAGCCCCGCAATGGCGGTCAGAGCGGCTACAAGCGGCTGGTACGACCCAAGGTCAGAAATCTGGCTTTCAGTGATCGAGAGGTTAGACGCGGAAGTAAGATTCGAGAGCGTATCAATCGCCGCTTCAATCGAGGCTTCCGTGGTTGCGTCTAGCGCATCGATATTGCCGAGCGTGGTAGTCCCGGCGGCATCATCGACAATCGAAACCCCACCGATTGTGAGGTTGCCGCTCGCTGCCAGATTGAGTGTGTCCGTCGATGTATCGAACGTGAAGGCGGAATCACCTTCAATCGTTCCGTCACCTGTCCAGACGCCGATTTGGCTGTCAACGGGAGTCCCGACTTTCGAGACATCACCTGAACCGGCAGGCGTTTTCCAAGTGCCGTCACCGCTCCAGAAAGTTAAGCCGCTGGCATTCGTGCCGGAGTTCAGATTCGCGACAGGCAGATTGCCCGTAACGTCTGACGCCAGATCAACGGACGTACCGCTAAGAAGTGACCGACCCCAAGAAGTGACGGGCGCAAGCGCACACGTTCCCGAACCCGTGAAGTAGATGAACTGATCTGCTGCGCTTGTGAGATCACGGATGCATGTTAGCTCGGCGTCATCAATGATAACGCTGCCAGATCCCGAGAAGCCCAAACCACCACCAACGGACAGTGACTCGACTTGCCCGCTGCCGGCCGTATCGCGGCCAAGCAAGCTGTCGGTCGGAACGAGGCCGATGCCTTGCTGTGCATAGGCCGGCGTGACCAGCGCCAGGAATAGTAAGGCTAGAAGCCGCTTCATATCGGGCTACTCTTTATGAGACCAAGGAAGAGTCATTTCGCACCACGAGACATCGACCGAGCCATCTTCGGTAAGCGTCTCGGTCTTTGTGACCCAAGTGCAGTACGCTTCGGTGTTGTTGACGCAGGCGTCTTGTGTCTCAGACCCGAAGCACGCCTCTTGATCGGCGTCGATCTCTGCGTTGTCAGCGAGTGCTGGCGTAGCGAACAGAAGCGCCGCAAATAATAGGCTGCGCATGGCGGTCTCCTAGTGCTTGATGATGTAATTGAGAATCATGGTCGGCTGCATGTTGGTCACAGACGCATCGCCGGTAGACGCCGTTGAGCCCGTGACTGCGCCAGAGACAGAGCCGGAGTGGTTGTGAGGGTCGTCGTCAGTCCTTACTTCTTGCGAAATCCAAGTATTGGCTCCGCCGCCGTTCTGGACTGAATCGAGAACCCCGGTCGTGATAAAATTTCGGTTAGGATCATCCGGTTCGTGACTGTGCGTGTCGGTAGAAGTCGTGAAGCTATCAGAGAACGCGAGAGACCCGTCGCCGTGTAAGTGGCTCGCAACGTCCGTGGTTAGCTCCTCTCCGCCTGTTGCGCCGAACGTGTCGCCATCAACGCCCACACCATCCGTATCAGTGCCAAGAAGGCGGTTCGCTGACACACCGCCCATGTCGTCTTGACCGGCAATGACGCGGCCGCGCAGATCGGGAACACCGACTTCGCCAGCCGAACAACCGTTGGCGGTGTCCCATGTGCTGCCGAGAACAGTGTCGAGGTCGGCGTAAGTTGTATCGCTCACACACTGACCGAAGGCGAACAGCCAACCGGCCGGCGCCGACGTACCTGCATAAGCCGCTACCGTTCCCGTCGGAACGAGCGCTTCTTGCACCGCTGCAACGAGGTCGGCTTTGGGGATTGAGGCGGCCGCAATTTCATCGGCGCCAACGGCGCCGGTTGCGATGGCGTCGGCGTCAACGCCTCCATCCTTGATTGAGAACTGGTTGCCAGAGCGTGTTAGCGTAACCTCGTCGGCGGTATACGCGACACCCGATGAAATCAGCGACCATAGAACATCGTCCGTATCAACGGTCGCGACAGTCTGTGTCTGCGTATATGTATCGCCTTCGTTGGTCGTCCCCGCGCTGACAAAAACAGTGGCACCGGAGAACTCCGCTGCTTGGTCAATGTCAGTTGCGCGACTTGGCGCGCCGGAAGCAGCGACGATATAGACGCCGTTCTCCGAGGCGCTTGATTGATCTTTGAGAAGGATGCGATCGTTAGTCGATAGCGTAACGCCATCCAGCGTGTCGCCATTCTCAACATCGCTTGCGAGCGTGACATTCGCTGTGGACGCGGCGGCAACCGGATCGAGCCACGCGACACCGGACGAGAAGACCGTATCGACGTAGACCTTGACCGCGTTCTCGGTCGGGACTTCCGTTGTCGAGGAACCGGCGAGCGTCGTATCGCTCGACACCATGCCGGAGTCGAGATCGGCAAACGTGATGCTACTCGGCACTACCGCGTCGTAAGTGTGCCAGTTTGCGCCATCGCCGATGATCGATATGGAGTCGTATTGATCCGACAGAGAGTAGGTTGCCGCGCCGTCGATCGTCTGGGCACCGACAGTGGCAACCGTGACGGCATTTGCCGAGCCATCGACCTTGCGGAAGGTGAGGATCGCCCCGTCGCCGGCTGTGATCGCGCTTGGCAGCGTTGCTGTGACTGCGCCGCCGGTCGCATCTACATTGAAAACTTGACCGAGGCTCGCCGTGCCAACGGTGAAACTCGCAGCCGCTGCAATGACCGGACGGTCTGGCTTAGCGAAGTCGATGCCGAGCGCGTTTACGTCCAGCGCGCCGGGGATATTGTCGGAAGTAAAGAGCGTTGACCCGCTCGAGCAATCCGTGGCGTCAGACGACAGAAACACCTCTTTGAAGGCGCCAGTCTTCACATAGATTGGATTGTCGAGCGCGCCGGCCGCGTTCAGCGTGATCGGCTGCGACCAGGGCGTAGTTTCTGCGGCGTCCTGGTAAACGGTGCGCTCGTTCGTGGTCTCGGCGTCGAAGTAACAGAGCTTCGCCGCGGCATACGGATCACCGTTGGAATCGACAAATGTCGGCTGCCCTTCGGAGCGCCACAGATCCGCCGCTTGGGCGGGCATCAAGGCAAGCGAAAGCAGCCCCGCAATGGCGAGGGTTTTGAAGAACCGCATGTTGGTGATCCCTAGTGGTGGTGTCCGTGGGCGGTGGGCTTAGGTCTGGGAACGCACGCCGTGCTGACGTACCAAGGGGCCGATTCTGCCGCCTTCTCGCACGCTTCTTTGTTGGGGTAGTTTCCGTATGTCCCGACCCAAAACAGAGTGGTCATAACCAGCCAATACATGTGCGTTTCCCCATAGAAAAAGCCGCCTCAAAGGGCGGCTGGTTGAAATCCAATCTGCGCGTGCTAGTGTTCTGCCCGCGCGGGATTGGAGGATGGCTATATGCTTACAAAACTCGTCCTAATCGCTGGCCTTGCGGCCCCGATGTCCCCGATTCCAGTCAGCTACAAATGCGGGCCGAAGCCCCCACCGCCCCCCGGATGCGATGCCGCACTCTGCGTCTGTGACGACAGAGGCCGGAACTGCTCTTGGCAGTTTTCCTGTTAGATGTCGGACGACTTCCGCTCAAATGTTGACCGCGTCCTCGGCACGGCGGCCAAATGGTTCGGCATCTATGTCCAATTGATCTTCGCCCTTGCCGCGATTGGCGTGGGCGTGGCGATTGTCCAGGCTCTTATCTTTGGTCCGAACCGCGAACCGCAAAGCCCGCCTGCAGCGCATTCCGAACAGGCACCGGGCTTAGAGCGTTCGTCACCCGACCGCCCATATGCGCCGCCTCGCTAACCAGGCGCGGCGACTGTACGGCAAGGCCAGGAACCGCAGCAGCCAAGGCCGCAGGGTTCATGGCTGAAACCGCACCGTAACCGGCGAGCGCTCCCTGGCCGGCGGCGACCGCGCGGGCAAGTCCTCGAGGCGCCCAGGCGTTCGCCTGCTGGCCGGCGAGCTTGTTCATGATGTTGGTGGCGCCCTTCTCTTCCAAGAGCTTCACCAAATCCCCGCGGCGTCCATAGTTCGTGCTGACGTTGTTTCGCATCACCGACTGCAGCTTACGAAGCTGCGTGTCTACATTGGCGTTTGGCTTCAACGACAACGTCTTCTCGATCTCTGTAATGAGATCAGATGCAACCTGATAGTCCTTCATCGTCTTAGCGTAGGACGGCGCTTGCTGCTTGATCTGATCGGAGATTACATCCCGAACCTGGCCAACAGCCTTGCGTGCCGACCGTTGCTCGTAAGGAATTGACTCCTGAATGGCGTTCAATTGCTGCTTAAGCGCATCAAAGCCCGCGGCTGTGTGAAACTCTGCCGGGTCGAGCTTCTGCCATGCGTCGATCTTCGTTGCCACATCGCGCAGAGCGCTCATGGCTTTCGGGTTCTTCTCCATACCCTTGAACGAGAAATCGGCCTTGGTGTTGTTGAGTGCGTCTTGAACCCTGCCAAAGTTAAGAACCGTACTATCGGCCGTTACGTCCACCATGCCGGCCTTGTAAGCGGCGCTGCGTTCGGCGCGTACCGCAGACAGTGCGCTTGTCGCGTCATCAATGACGGACTCAAGCGGCACGTTCCCACGCATGTTTTCGCGGAATACCCTGCCCGCTTCGCCACCTTCCGCACCCGTTTGAGCAGCACGACGGATGGTGTCGCCCCCGGCGCCGGTCGTTACGCCCAAGACCTCGGCCGCCCCGCGGCCAACAAGGTTGCCCGCAGCTCCTACGGCTTTCAGCGAGCCGCCAATCGGATCGATAGTATTCGCGGCCTGGCCCGCCACTCGTCCAACACGTCCGGCAACACCGGGCGCGCGAGCCAGCGCGAGCTGACCGCCCGTCATGACCGTCGAGACATCAGCCAGGAAGCCGACCGGATCTTCGGCCATTGTCCGCTTAGCGGCTTCGACGCTGCCGTAGCGATCGACAAAGAACTGGCCCACCGCGTCGGCGTACTCTTCATAACCCTGATCGCCCGGGATCAGCTTCGAAACCCCGCCCGCGGCAACCTTGCCGATACTCTGCGCCGTGCCGACGGGATCGGTGACAATCGAGAGCATGTCCGAGCCAAACTGCTTTGCGCTCGGCACAAAGTTCTCGGCAGCCTTAGAGGCGATGTCGCCGGCACCCGCCTGAATGTAGTCGACTTGCCCGGCCTCCTCCGGTGTAGCTTCGCGCGGCGCCTGACCCTTAGCCGCAATCGTTACACCGGAAGACGGCACAGCAGGAGCCTGCGGTTCTTCCATAGACTCCTCGAGCCGAACCCATTGCCCGCTTGGATCTTCGGGCTGTGCCCCTATGGCACCAAAGGCCGGGCCTCGCCCGCCCATGATGTTTGTGATGTAGCCCTGAGTCTCCTGTGGTAGGGCGCCCCAGGGTTTGCCGTCTGCAACCCATTTGTCTGCGTTGCCCGGTCCCCAATTGTATGCGGCCAAAGCCGCCTCTACATCGCCTGAGTAACGTTGCTGCATCGCTGCGAGATAGTCGCGACCGAGGCGGCGATTCTCTGCTTCCGCGTCTGGTGCGTTCGGATCGAGCGGGCGCACACCAAAACCGGGATCACGCGCAGTATCAGGCATCAACTGCATGACACCGAAAGCGCCCTTTGGGCTCACGGCATCCTGATTGCCGCCGCTTTCCTGCCGCTCTACACGGTTCGCGAGATCATCAAACCCTTGATCGCGCGCCGAAGAAGCGGATTCGAGCTTTACCCAAGCCATTTAGTCCTGCCACCTGTACGTTTGGCCGTTTTGGTCTGTTGCTGTCCCGTCAGAGTTACGCGTCCAGCCTTCGGGAAGTTGCGGTTCTGGCTTGTGCCAATCGGGGCGATAGTTCGGCCCGGCCTCGCGCGCGATACCTTCGAGCACGGTTTGGCGGTTGCGGCGCTTCTGTGCCAGCACTTCCGGCGTATCACCAATCTGCGGGAAGTATTGAACCTCGGCGTTGTCAAATTCACTTGCGGAAATCGCCGCACCCGATTCACGCCGCAGTGTGGCGTTGATGAAGTCTCGCTTTGCCTGATCGAGCTTTTGCATATCCGCCGAGACAAAGGGCGTGGCAAGACCGCCGAAAACTTTCTGGGCACCAGCCTCGATCTTGTTTTCGTTTGTGATGTTCTCCAGATCGGAGATGACCCGCCCGCTGGCTGCGATGCGATCTGCAAAACCGGCGGCTTGACCCTCGCTGCCCGACATCTTGCCGTCATAGAATGGGTTGTTGCCACCAGAGTCGCCGATGGTCTGGGCTGGATTGCGGCGGTTATAGAAGCCAGATCCCGAAGGGTTCCTTTGCCAATCGGGCCGATTGGCTTCCGCCGCACGCAGCCCAACGCCCGCCCGTTGGATGTCGATCATCTGTTGCTGATAAGGCGAGATGCCGCCGTTTGCTGCAATCGCTTCGGCCTGCTTCGCACGCGCCTCCATCAAGCGCCGTTCCATCGGCGCGTTCCGCAACTTGTTCCCGAACTCCACGCCTTGAACGAGCGCGTTGCCGATGTCGGGCGCCGTCGCCCTTGTGGGAATGAGTGCGTTAAAGTTGGCCATAGTTCACCAGCCCTATGCAAAGTATGAGAAGGCGCCACCAGCAAGCGACAGCGCATTGTTGACGCCCTGCGCTCGAGCGTTCGCGCCGCCTACACGGCCCGCAGCTTTTGAGTTCGCCTTATTGGTAAGATTGTTCGTCTGGTTTGCGTAGAAGGCGTTGTAGATGTCGGTGATGTCGTCACCAGACTGGATAAGGTTGTTTGCGACCTGGCCCTGGTTTTCCATCACAAGATCGCCACTGCCGGTCAGGATGTCGGCCCGGCTGCGGCCAGCGTCGAAAACTGTATCGCCAGAACGACCGCCGAAGAACTCCGCAGCGTCAGCAACCTGGCCCGCCGTGTCTGTGTAGACGCCCGAGCGGTTTACGCCTGTACGCTCGGCGATGCCCGCCTCTTGGCCCGCCATGTCAGCAACAAGATCGGCCTCGGCCTGATACACGTTCGAGCGATTGGCCGCTGCAGACGAGGCAATATCTGCCCGATTGGCGCCGGCCGTCTGTTCGATGCCTGCGATCTGCGACGAGGCGGCCTGGCCGTCATCTCCAAGAGCCGTGAGCCGGTTAAAGTAATTCCCATACTCTTGCTGGCCCAAGCCTTGGCCGTATTCCGTGAGCGCCTTAAGCGTCGCGCCTGAATAGCGGCCCTGGCTCGCATTTAGATTGGCCTCAAGGGCTTTGGTGCCCTGCTCGACCATGAACTGATAACCGGGATCAACCTGAAACCGCGCGCGCGCCGCTTCCTGCGCCTCGGGACCATTAAGGCCCATGAGGTTCGCGGCTTCGGTCTGCGCATCCGCGCCAGCTTGTGCGTAAGGCTCTAGCGTGCCGACCGCGCGGCCCGTCGCGTCGTCAATGTAACCAAGGCTTGCAGCCTCGCCTTCATCAAGCGCGCCAATGCCCCGCATAAGTGCGTTGACGCCGCCCGTGCGCCCCTGATCGATAAACCCGAGCGCACCCGCCTCGCCTTCGTCCAGTGCGGCAATGCCAAGATCCTGCCCGCTATAGAGCGCATCCGTGGCGCGGCCCTCGGCGGCATCATACTGCGCCAGGGCCTGCTGCTCGGCAGCGGTAAGCGTCTCGCCTGCTTGCTGGCGAAAACGCAGCGCCTGCGCCTGTGCCTCGTTCAAACCCTGGTTCGCGCGCTCGGTCGAGTCCCGTTCTGCTCTCAGCGTGCGAAAGCGAACATCATTAGCAATTTGGGAAGACTGATTGGCGGCTTGCACACCGTAACGCGCAGCATCTTCCGCGGCTTCATCCGCATCACCAGCAAAGAAATCCCCGGTGGCATCTATAATGCTCATGTGCCTATCCTTGTAGTGCCGCGATCACGGCAATGAGTTTGTCGCGCAATTCGTCGTTGGTGTAGCTGGTTTCGCCGTCTAAGTTCTCGACGCCGTTGATGTCTTTCGTAATTTCTTCGAGACCGACAAGGTAGCCATGCGCAGCAAGGGTGGCCGTGCCGTTTCCCTTCACAAGAGGCCCCTTTGGATACTGATAGTTCCTAGCCATTACGCCGCGGCCTCGGTGTAGCGCAGCGATGCGCGCAGTAGCGCCCGGCTAACCGGCGCCGATACAGAAACCCGAAAGCGGAAGCCCTCCCGGCCTGACATTCCAAGGCGGCGGAAACTCACTTCGGTCTTAAACTCACCAATCCCGCCGAGGTCGGCCACCATTTCATCGGACCAAGTTTTGCCGTCGTCCGTTGACACGCGGAGCATGACCTTGGGATCTGATGCGTGCTTGTCTGTGCTGTTCAGACCAACGCCCGGAATGAACTCCAGATAAAGCTCATCGGCGATAATTCGATTCGGGTAGCCGCCAATCGGGCCCGAGGTGAGATCCCAAACAAGCGGATCGCCTGCGTCGGTCTGCCCGTCGGCTTCCAAACAATACAGAACGGCGTTCTCGTAATCGCCAACGCACAGCTTATCGTCGATGTCGACGAATCCCTCGCCACGCCATCGGCTCGAGCCATACGACTTCCACTGGAACCACTTACGAGTCAGAAGATCGCAAACCCAAGTCCAGGTCGGCGAGTTCAGGCAATAGAACTGATGGCCGTCTAAAGAGAACGTGCCGCCCGTCAGCACGCCGGGGTCGCTCAACGCTCGAATGTCCCGCTCTACCTCATGTGTCGAAACGCGTTCGGGCGAGTAGTCCGCTAGGACGCGAACCGTGCCATCTGACGCAGGGCCAATTGGAATACCGTTGATACTCTTAACCGCCGCGCCCGATAGCCAACCAAGCTGCAGCGTCGTCTGCTGAACCCGTTCAAAGACTGCGCTTGATCCGGTTAGCGCGTGGAACTCCGTTGTTTCTTCGCCGAGGAGGACGATTTCCTGATTCCGGTCGATAATGCCGACAAGGCCATCCGGGTTTGCCTCAGCACTCGCAAAGTCCAGCGCGTCAATTTGAGTGCCTTCGTCAATGCTCGTCCAAAAGTAACGACCGTCTGGAGTAGAGAATACAAAATAGCCTCCAATCGAGCAGACATCGTTTGGCGGCGGCAAATCTGCATCCGCGATCGTGGACAGGGTGTCGTTCTCAAGAATGGCTCGTTGACCATCCGATACGAGGGCGATCTGAGCGTTTGGCGACTTCCTGTTACGCGCCATTCGAACGGGGGAGGAACCAACGAACGCACCGACATTCGCAACCGCGCCTGTTTGGTCGACTCTGTTGACGATCGGCCCACTGACGACGTAGGCGAGCGGACCCAACTTGATGGCGCCCCGAAACCCGCCGGACCCTGTAAGCGCGGCGAACGATGACAGGCCCGGCCGGCAATAGATCGTAACCGGCGCCTTGCCGTCAGGGCTCATCTCCTCGACAAACGCATTGACGAGAGACGCACCACCTTCCGCGCCATAGCGTCCCGGCCTGGACTCGAGGCCAAAGCTGATCGGCTGGATCGGCATTAGTGTCGTGCCCAATACCGCCCGAACTGCAACCTCGTCAGTCCAGGTTCAAAACTCGCATCGGGTGCCGGCTTAACAAACTCGGCTTGCAGCGCGCCCCAACCCATTCGGGCATCGCGTGCAACGCCGTCGGGGATTGGCGTTCCGTGATCGCTTGCAAGACGCACGGCGAGCAATGCCGAAACGCCCTGAATGTGTTCGTCGTCGAGCGGGAAAACGTCAGAGAGTTTGAGTGTGTCGTGGTCGGTATCGACGCCCTCGCCTTTCCACGAGTGCATCATGTCGTTGAGCGCATCAAGGCCGTCGCTGATGTCGACGCCGTCAGGCGTCTGACGCGGGTTGTTGACCCGCAGGCGCTTAAGCGCACGGGTAACAATATCGCTCATGGTGGCCATAGATGCGCTCCAGAAGAAGTAAGGGGGCCGAAGCCCCCTCACCGTTTCTTATCGCTTACGGAGTGCCGCTTAGGCGGGTCGCAAGTCGCGGATCGATGGCTTGGACGCCGTAGAGGATGTCCAGACGATACATCGACTTATCGTTGGTGCCGTCGTAGACGGGGATCACACGGACACTAACGCCCTTGTGCGTCTTACGAGCAACATCAACGGCGCCCGGAGGCGACACCATCGGCACCATGACCAGACCAAAGGCGTTCTTGTGGAACACCATGTTCTGGCGATAGTTCTCGCCACCTGTGCCCATGAACGTCACAACGGCGTTGTCCAGATCGGACGCATCCGTATCAACGTTCTTATGAGCGCCCGTCCAAATGGCCGCCGGCGAGAAGGTCACGTCAACCTGGTTTGTCGCAGCATTAGCGGTCGAAATGACCGTGAACTGCTTCAAGAACGGGAGACGTGCTTTCGTCACAGGGTTAACCGCATAGAGCCCCGCCACGGTGAAAACATCACCGGGGTTCAAGGCCGGTGCGGCGGTAGCGAAGCTGTCGAACGTGAGGGTCTGGGGCGTACGCTCCAAATCCTTCACGTCGTCATAGGCGATGGTGGACGCAGTCCAGGCACCATCCACAGCAGCGCCGCCCGCATCGTCCGTATCGGCGCCGCAAGTGTGCGTCGGGACGTTCTGAGACATATAAGTCTCAACCCCACCCAACGGACCAAGTTTACCAGAACGGTACGCGCCCTTAGCAGCATCGTTGATGTAAAGGGCGGTCTGCGGACCCAGAAGCGCCGCATGGTCTGCCGGAGACAGAACACCGCAACGCATCTCATTCGGAACCCCGTACTCGTCCAGCCGTTCCGGCGCCTTGTAAAAGTCCGTGAACGAATTGACCATCTGCCCGGGCGTGCCAACCCAATTAGGAACATACTTGTAGAGGTCCATAATCTTCCGATCCACGCTGTTTGCGAGCTGGATCAGAGCGGGTTTCATGACACGATCGGAGATGTCCTTAATATCCAGGGTGAGTTCCTTCGAGGTGAACTCAAAGTCAACACCTTCCTGAATATTGACGGTAAAGGGCAGCTTGCCTTCCTTCACGTCCTGAGACGATGCGACTGCACCGCTACGAACAGTGAAGTCCGCAGGACGACGAATTGAAACGCTCTCGCCGGGCTCATACCCGTTGACGGACTTCTCAAATTCGTCCTCGTACCCGCGATGAACCTTCTTGGCCATCACAAGGTTGTTTTCGAGAATCATCACCGCTTCGGCGGCGATGAGGTCTACCTTTTTTAGGTCATTAGCCATTGCAGTTCCCCTTTCTAGGAACTAGCTCGCTCAGCCCTCCACACCCTCTCGTTTCTCCCAATAGCTCGCGTAGTCCTTCATGTTTGACGCGAGTTCGTTGGGTTGCCTCGACAATGAGGGGGAGCCTTTTGCTGCCACAGTGGGAACAGGCTTCGGAGCAGATGAAACAGTCTTGGGCTTCGGAGCCGCTAACCGCGCCTCAACTTGCCCAATGGCTCGCGCCGCCTCTACGGGCGACAATTCGGAGATGCGACGTGCTTCACCCTTGTTTTTGCCCAGCCAGTACGCGACTTGCGCCGGGGCATCCGAGTCCATAATGAGTTCGGCCATGGCTTCACTCACCGGAACGGACGCATCGAACACAGCCTCGAAGTCAGGGATTTCCTGACTTGCTTCCGCAACAATCTCGCTCCAGGCGTCAGCGCGCTTTGCCTTGAGCTCTTGGAGCTCGGCATTCACACTTTCGGCCTGTGTCTCCAGCGACGCCTCTTGCGTGGCGCGCTTGATCGTTGCCGCTTGGTAGTCCGCAGGATTGGAGAAGTCTTCTTCACGCAGCGGCTTCTGGCCCTGCAACTCTCCGATCTTGCGATTGAGACGAGCAACTTGCCGACGCAGATTGCGGTTGTCCCGCGTTGTCTGCTCGATACGTTCTTGAGCTCGGCTCTTTCGTTTTGGCTTTGGCTTTTCGGGATCGCTTTCGTCGTCGCCGGTTGATTTCGGTTCAGACTTTTCGGTCTTTTCGCCCTCGGCCTCTTGAGGCGCAGCCTCTTTCGGCTCGGGTGCGTCTGGAGTTTCGACTTTCGCCTCGGCTTCTTTCGGAGCTTCGGTCACAGTGTCGCTCTGCGGGGCGGCTGTTTCGCTGGCCGTCAGCGTGTTTTCGTCAGACAAGTTGGGCTCCATCTATGGGACGCGGCGTCTCACGACGCTGCGGAATGACCTTGCCCAAGGGCCGATTAGGGCTGTCCGGGGAGTCCCCCGAATTGCTGTGCAATGGCCTGCTCCACTTGGGCGGCACCTTGCATTTGTTGGTTCTCGAGCTCGGTCTGGTCGGCTTCTGCGTGGGCCTTGCGGGCCTTGCCTTCCGTCTCGGCAATCTCCGCGCCCTTCTCTTGCAGCTGCATTTGCATGGCCTGCTGCTGCATCGGGTCGGGCGGTTGCTGTGGCGGCTGTTCCTCGTCCGGCAATAGCTCGGGCGGGACGGCCTTCTTGAAGCGCTCTGCCATCTCGTCGGCGTGCTCGAAGTCGAGTGTCTTAGCCGCCAGGTCGCGGATCATCGGGACCGATTCAGGATCAACACGCATCCACTCGATCAGCGCTTCGCGGGACTCAACCCGCTGCGAGGTGTAGCTCGGGCCGATCGACACCCGCACATCGTACCGACCGCGTGTCAGATCGTTAAGAACAACCGGCTCGGCGGTCGCGTCATCCATCACGGACCAATTAATCTGCTCAAACTTCTGCGCGTCGTCTTCACCGATCACGCGGATTGTGCGTTGCGTATCGTAGATCTTCGGAACCAAGTCGATCATGACACGGCCGGCGTGCTCGAGCGAACGGTTCAGGTTGTCCGAGAAGTGATATGCAGAGACATCACCCTCTTTTTGACGTGCCATGATGGCCCGGCCTGAAACTTCGTTACCTTGCGCGCCAAGTGACGCATCGTACTGGCCCATGGCTGCTTTCATGTCGTCTGTGACAAGTGCAGACTCTTGCCACATAGCGGCCGGTGGTTCAGGCGGACTAATCCTCGTTGGCTGCGCACTCGGCGCGTTCAAGTCAGGCTTATAACGCAGATAGGGCGTCGGTGATGTGTTCGCATCATCCCACTCGCCCTTATACGGAGCAATTTGAGTATCGGTAACGAGCCACTTGGACTTAGGCGCGAGGGCGATCAGTTCAGCCGCCGCCGAGCGCCAGTAGTTGTAAAGCTGCTGCGGGTCACGCGCGGCGCGGATAAGCGACATGCGGACCACTTTCTTGTCGAGATGGACCTCGGACCCAATCACAGGAATGATCGGTATCCACTGTCCCGCCCACTTACTAGGCCCGTGTAGAACTTCGGCGCCAGAGATCAGGTGATGCTCAATTCGCCAGCCTTCGGCCTCGCGTTCACCTTGAATTTGTCCGAGCTGCGATACGGCAAGCGCCTCGAGCTCGCCGTCTTTGTCGTCCGTCAGGTCTATGACTGAACCGTCTTCGAACGCGACCAGACGCTTTTTCTCCGGGCGCTTCACCCAATACTCGGCCAGCAAAACGCCTTCGTTGCTCGACCAGTAGAACCCGTCGGTGTTCTCTCTTGGCGCGTCGACTTCGACTTCTCGAGCATCAGGGAACCGAGACTTGAACCGGCCCCGCGGCACGAACTCAGTCACGAAACAATAGTCTGCGTCTGACCGGTCAGGCTTGACGGCACCCGGGTCCCAATACACGGCGAGCGCATAAGGGATGTTCTCGACAGTCAGTTCCTGCTCGAAGACCCGGTCCTTGACGTATTGCGTATTAAACCGGAAATGCCCGATGCCGCATGACACGGCATTGTCGGCGGCTTGCGCATACACATGGTCGGCGTGGCTTTGGTACTGCACATCGCGCATCAACGACGTGTAGATGTCGGCGACACCCTCGTCTGCTTGGTCATCGCCCGGGATCGCCTTAATACCGATGTCCGCTTGGCGAATGTCGTTAACGACTTGGTTCTTGTGTTGGTTCAGATGGTCAAGCGTCAAGCACGGCCTGCAAGCCTGCTCACGCTCGCGACGTGCTTCCTCTGGCCACTGATCTAAAGCAAGGAACCGCAGATCCTTGAGCGCATCTTCGCGATTGTGCTTGTCGTACTCCCACGCCGCTTGAAGACGCTCTCGCGCCTCGCTCAGCAACGCTTCATCATCGGTCTGGCGGGGCGACCCGTTCTTCTCTTCGTCCATTAGATGAACCATCCCGCATCGTCAGGCCGTGGCCAGAGTGTGATCTCGCCACCGTCGAAATTGATCTTCCACTCAGACTGACCAAGGATCGTCTCTGAGCCGTTTGGTGTGATCGTAATGTTGTTGCTACCTGCGCCCACTGTGCCGTCGACAATCTTGATCCAGCGAGAGTCAGCCCGGCTTGCAACAGCCGGAAGGTTAATCGTCGCCGGCACCGCGGTTACGAAAATGATGTCGTCCGTGGCTGCGTCGACGTTGTAGATGCCGCCCGCGACCGAATGGAACTCCTTAGCGTCACCCGCATCGCCCTTCGGCCCCTGCAAGCCCGCAACGTTGACCTCGACAATCGCCGGGGTCTGTTCGATTTCGACTTCGATGACGGCCGGGTCGCTCATGTGCGGACCCTCACACGCCCTAAGAATATCGGCTTAAGACAGCCGGCCGGCTGCGTTAGGTGAAGATGTACCCGTGTTAGCTTGCCCTCGGGCATCTTCTCGACTTGCGCCGCGGTAAACTCACCGGTGACAGTTCCTAACGCGCCGCCATTTGCGACAGTCGCAATGTCCTCATACTCGTCTGAACCCTCGCCCCACTTGGCCCTAACACCAACGGTGTAGCCGGTGAGATCAAAGAGCGCGCCGGTAGACTGCTTGCAAACGAGTGAGATCGGCAGGCAGCCGCCTTTGTAGACCTCAAGGTTCGCTGCCATGCTCTATGCTCCTAGCCAAGCGCTGCTGCCCCCTGCCGACCTGTATGTTGGTTCCGACACCTCAACGGGCGGGGCCACAGGCTCTGCAAAGGTTAGGCAGACGGCGTCCCATTCATCAGGGCTCGGCACGCCGCGCCTGCGCATCTCTTCCTTGCCTTCCAATTGAAGCCGCGTGAGGCTGTCCCACTTGTAGGTCGGGCCACATGCATCGGCTTCGAGCGAGTCGCTGTCAGGGATTGACACACCGACAACGCTCTCAAGCCATTCCTTAGATTTCATCCAGATTTCGGCGCGGCGATTAAGTGGACCACCGCGCGGCCTGCCGTCCTTATCGAGGGGCGGCGGCTCCATTGGCTTCGAACCAAAGTTCACTGGTGTGACGATTTCGCCGTATCCCATCTCAACGAGACGGTCATAGACGCCAGCCCCGACACCCCCAACGTCGATGAAGACGCGCGCTGGCCTGTCGGTGTCGATCACCTTTTTGACCCAACCGGCAGCCTGCATCGTGTCGAGGTTGCGATCAGATTCAACTTTGATGACCTTGCGCCCTCTGCGCCAGGCCATTGAGTGCCGCGCCTCTCCGCGCCACGCTGGATCAAACCCAATGACTAGCGGCCCCGATTCGGGTGCTTCGTTCTTCCGTGCTTTCGCAACTAGATCCGGTTTGATGTAGGCGTCGCGGCTACTGAGTTGGAACGCCTCAGCGGCTGTTGCTGGGTATTCTTGCTTGAACAGAAGCGGGTCTTTCAAATCGATAATCTTGTTCCTCCGCCACGCCATCTGCTCGTTGTCGAGCTTGTGCAACGCCGCGTATTCGGCCTCTTCCTCGTCCAACTGAAAATCGGGCCCGACAGGTTTGCGGTATTCGTCCTGCCAAAACCACGGAATGAATATCGCTAGGTAATCTGAGGCGCCCGTTTCGGCATCACGCCACTTCTGATGGAAGAAGTTGCCCACGCCATTCGCGGTGCTCTCAAGAATGATCTCGGTTCCGTCTTCCTCGGGCACGGCCTGGAGTACGCCAGCCGCGTGGGTGTCAGCGTGAGGCCAGAACGCCACTTCACTTCCGTGAAAGAGCTGTATCGTTGCGGATCGGCCAACGCCCTTCGTGCCGGCGGTGCCAACCTTGTAGCCGCTATCCAGCCGCTCAAAGATCAGCTCCTTTGCGTTCGATGCCCCTGTGGCCGGCTTAACGAGATCTGGGCAATGATCCTGAAACCGCTGAACCATCTCAAAGAGGTTCTTGGTTGCATCGTCCTCGTGCGTCAGGATGAAAACCTTGATGCCCCTGCGGTGCGTCGCACTGTGGTAGAAGCGGCCCCCGACATACGTCGAACAACCTTGCTGTCTGCCCTTCAAGATAAGGGCGCGGACCCTACCCGTTCTTGCCTTCTGCTCCTCGAGAAGCCCGTGTATGTGCGCCTGAACGCGGTTGAACTTGAAGGGCTCGATGCGTCCCGCTTTGATCCTGATTTTTAAGCAACGGTCGGCATAGGCCCCGAGATCATCCCGCAGCCGCGTCCGTATCGCCTTCTCGCGGCGCGTCATCAAGCTCATCTAGGGCCTCTTCGTGAGTGAGACCAAGATTGCCCTTTAGCTCCGTTGTGGTGAGATCAGGGAGCGTTTTCTTGAGCAGACCAAGCGCTGCTGTTACCTGCGCAGGCTTCATTTCAACATCGCCATTCACAAACTTTTCCAAGCGGTTGACGAGCTGACTTGTCTGTATCTTGTCCCGCGTTCTTTGGTCGTGGGCTGGGTTTAGGCGCGCGGCCATCACATGTTTCCAAAATAAAAAACCCGGCGCAGTTCCCTGGCCGGATGAGTGTCACCTGATTTTTGACATAAACCTCGCTGGACTGAGAGTCGGGTTTTCTACGTGCGAATACCGACCTCCAATGTGTCCGAGCTCCGGTTCGACTAACACGCTTTCGAAGCGAAACGGGCGTCCGTTTGTCCCGGCCACAGATCGCGTATAGCACGATCTTGCGGAAAGCCTGTCGTGGATCTCATGATCTTGCAAGTCCTTTCGACACTACGCGACCTCGAGCACTCGCGCATCGATCTCGATCTCGCGCTCGCAACCCAAAATCCAGAACACGGCTTTCACGGCGGCGCCTCGGATGTCGACGACACGAACCGTGTGTCCCTCGAACGATCCTTCCGCGACACGCACGAGATCACCGACCTTGAACTCGTGATGCGTCCGCATGAACCGTTCTTGTTCCGGCGCCTGTCGATCGCCCCAAGCGTTGAAGATCCAATCCATCACGTCGGGCGGCATCCGATACGGCTCGCCGTCTACCGACGCGACAGCGTGGACGATTGGAACGTTGAACAGCTCCGCCCACCGGTTCTCGTCTGCCGGCCAGCCGACGAACAACCAGCCAGGAATGAGCGGGTACGACACCAAGCGCTTGTCGCGTGTGTATTTCGACTTCCGACGCCAGACCTTGTCGACCGGCAAGAACGTCTCGAAGCCCCGATTGCCCAACATCAGTTCGGTCACGAACTTGCGCTGGCTCATCGCCAGAACCGGGTCGTACATCCGCACGACGACACGGTTCGGATTTGCCGGGGGCTTCGTCCGCACCAAGTACCATTGCAGTTCTCTCATGGTTAGCTCCTTTCCGATCCTCTCAAAACCCCGAGCACGCGCCGGTGATTTGGCCCCCCTAAAGGGGGGTGCCAAAAATCACCGCCTCGCAGGTGCTTCATCACCGGGCGGTGACAACCGGTGATTTTTGTTTTTCACCGCCTGTTTTCCGTTACACATCAAGCGCATAACCCGATACTCCGCATACTGCCGATTATTTTCGATTTCACCGCCTGAACGCGACCGGTGATAACCGGTGAAAAACAAAAATCACCGCCTGTTTTCCTCGTCTTTTCAATGCTTTGTTGATTCTCGAACATCATGTTCATATTTCAACATCATCCCCTTCGGGGCGATTATTCACCGGTGATTCACCGGTGAAAAACGCATCCTCGGTTACGATTTTCCCGCCCTCATTCTCGACGACGACGCCCTTCTTCTTGAGCGGTTGAAGCGTGTTTCGGAATTGATCGGCGCCCTCGCAGACGCCTTCCGCCTCGGCTATCGTGCGTAGCGTCTCGCGGCTTACGGGCTGCTCCCGGGCGATGATTTCGTATAGGTCGGCTTGCTTGCCCTTGAGCGGCTTCTCTTCCATGACCGGCGCCACACATTGCTCGAAGACGAGGCTCGTCATGTCGTCATCGTCGAAGGTGCCGATCACGACCTCACGCCCCTCGAACCAAGTGCTCTTAGGCTTCGCTGCGTCCTTCATCTTCGTGCAAGTGAATTGCGTCGTGAGGCCGAGCCCGACACGGTCGACGCGGTATTCGAAGTCTACGCCGCCCTTCAACGCCATCGCGCCGCGGGCCCGCTCTTTGTGCGCGTGACCGGTGTGATGGACGATCATCACTGTGCATTCGAAGTGAGCGCGAATCAGATCATCGACATGCTTGATGAAGGTGTTCATGTCGGCTGTCGAGTTCTCATCGCCCGCACCGAAGTTGCGCGCGAGAGTATCGATAACGACAAGCGCAGGGCGCCCTACCCTCTTCGTGATCGCACCGACTGCCTGCACCACCTCAGCCGCGTTCTCAGCGTCGTACAGGCTCGCGGCGCGTTCGCTCACATAGAACGGCAGCTCAGCGAGTTCGACGTTGTGGGCGCGCTCCCACGCGCTAAAGCGTCGTGCGAGGCCGCCGTGTCCTTCACCGGCGAGATAGATGACCGGACCTTTGGAGACGGGATGCCCGTGCCAGTCTTTGCCGGCGGCGATGTGAAAGGCGATATCGAGAGTGAGGAACGACTTGAAGCTCTCCGGATCACCGAACACGAGCCCCGTCGTGTTCTCCTCGAGGAAGTCCTTCACGAGCCAATTGATCGGCCCGAGCTTGGCGAGCACGTCGCTCGCATGGATGAGGCGGAACTTGACTTTGTCCGGCGTCGGACGTTTCGCGTATTCGTCCCGCGCCATTCTGATGATCGTCGCCGCAGTGACCGGATCTGTGTTGCTAAGATCTGGCGCGAATGACCGCCAGCGCGTCTTCATCTCCTTCGGGTCGTACTTGACGCCGTCGGCGCTCCAATCGTTCCAGAGCCGGAAGCCCTCGTCACCGCCGCCGTATTGGTGATGCAGCGCCATCCCGACACGCACCCAGTCGCGCATGGCCATATCGGGATCGAGCAACTTGAGCGCGTTCTCGAGCTTCTGTGTCGAGATGTCGAGCTTCGGCTTGGCGTGAGCTAGGACGCGGTCGGGTTCGGGGATCGACGTGTCAATCTCGCGCGTGCTCGGCGCCCGCTCAACGCGCTCCCAATCGTCGGGAACAATCGTCTCGAAATACGCGACCAGCGATTCGGCCTGCGCCCTCGTGATCGTCGGCAGGTCGGCGGCTTCGATGTCCGTAAGGTCGTCACCGGGCCACTCGTAGGGCTTCTTCGTATCAGGATGGATGGCGAAGGCAACAAATTGCTGCCCGTCGCCGAGGATCTCAACCTTGTGCTCGTTACCGAGAAAGTCGGAATACTTCGCGCTTGCGATCTTGGCGAAGGGTTCGTCTGTGCGGTAAACAAGTAACGTCTTGGGCGCATGGCCAATGCGGCGGACCGCGCGCCCGATGTTCTCTTCGCACCACGCGATCAGCTTCGCGACGATCTCTTCGTCCTGGACATCAAGATCGACCGCGGGAAAGTGCTTCGTGAGGATGCCGACGCCGCCGTTGCGGAAGCCGTTATTGAGCCACCGGTTGACGCGGTCGGGCGTCGCTTCTGTCTTCTCCCAGCCCTTAAAGCCCGGGTGCTTCGTACCGGGGCGTATGGGCACGATTGGGTAGCCGAGCTCAAGGAGCTTCTTGCCGTACTCCGCAAGGAAATGCGCAGACTCTGGCTTAGCGGTCCCGCCCATTCACGCAGCCGCCTCCGCGCGCTTCTTATCGAGCGCACTACGCCCGGGCAGCGGGTCGCCAAATACGCGGGCGGTGATACTGCGCGTATCAAGCGGAATGGGTAACGGTTCGCCGGTCGCTCTTTCCAAGCGACTCATCGCGTTGCGTTCGTTCGCCCTCTCAGCGAAGCCAGGGACAAGCCGGCGTTGGAGCCACACAGACCCGACACCAACGTTCAACCATTCCGCAACAGCGCGCCACGACTTACCGGTTGCGCGCAGCTCCTTGGCGCGCTCGAGGACTTCTTCTTCGTTTGGAATGCTTCTCGGTTTGCCCACCATACTAAGCCGCCTCCGCTTGGCGCATGGGCGGGTTGATCCACACAATCCTCCAGCCGAAGCCGCATTGCGTCTCTACGGCGAGGTTCTGTCTGGCGAGCCTATGACGGTATCGACAAAGCGCGACTTTGACGCTGTCGAACCCTGAATCCGGTCCCCCGTTGGGGTCCATGCCGTAGGCAACGTCCATGAGCGTTTCGTAGGAAACGAAATCCCCGGCGGATGCAGCGAGACGAAGAAGCACCCGCCCCAAGGGCTGGCTAAACCAAATGCCGGAGAGACGAAGCGCCTCTTCGACGGCGTCTGGCAACGGCCTGCCGCAGCAACTACAAACGCGTGCGCTCATGACGTGCTCCGTTGGTTGAAGTGGGCCTCGAGCGCAGCGATTCGTTCGCGGAGCTTTCCGCACGCAAGCAACACGTCGCGCTCCTCGCTGTAGGTGATCGTGCCGTCCTCGAGCATTCGCGACAGCTCACCAGAGAAGGCAATCGCGTGCGTCAGGACTTGTTGTGGGGTTTCGTCACCGGGCTCGAGCGTCCGCACTGCGAAGGGCATGTACTCGATTGTCGCTGCGAAGAAGGCTTGCCCGAGCACACTGCAAAGCGTGTGGTAGTTCTCAAGAGATGGCCCGCACTGCCGGGCGCGGTACGCCTCAATCGTGCGGAGCGGGATCTGTGTTGCGGCGGCGACCGCGGGGCACGACCAACGCCGACCTCTACCGACGAACAACTGCATCGCGTCCCAAAATTTTTCGGACGCGAGATTCTGCGGAACGGGCGTCGTGTTCAACATTGGCAGCGATCCTCTGATCCGTATTGTGGTCCGTGTTGATCGAACGCCCCGTGGCGTCCGATGAAGTCCAAAAGTCGAGGGCGTGACATGCAGCCGTTCAATCCGAATCCCCCGCGCGATCCGCGGCGCGTGTCACGCCCCGTTATTCAGCCGCAATCGATGCCGGTAGAAGGTCGGCCGGTTGCAGTTCGATTCCTCGCTGCCGCGCGGCCTCAAAAACTCGAATTTTCTGTGGGTCGGGGATGGAACCGCGCTTTTTCCAGCCGCTCACGACCGAAGGGGCCTGGCCCGTAGCAGACGCCAGCTTCCGAACACCGCCGAACGCCTTGATGATTCCATCCACGTAGGTCATAACGTGCGTACTTTGCGCACATTACGCACAGCCAGTCAATCGCAAAAAGCGACCATTCTTCGTGCGCAATTTGCGGCATGGTGTTCGTATGGAAGATTCTGACATAGATCTTGATTCGGTGGCCCTGCAGCTAAAGCGCGCCCGGATTGCCGAGAATATCGGCCTTCGGGAAATGGCCCGCCGCCTCGATATGCCGGTCAATACCTACCGACATTACGAGCAGCCGAGTCTGTTCAAGGCACCGCATCTACCGATGTGGCTTGCCCAACACATGCTGCTCTCCGTCAAGGGCAGCCCGCAGTTCAACGAAACGATTCTCCGCCTATCTGGCATGTTGGATAATGCGCCCGGGGGGACGATCGGGCCGGAAGATCCCTACTATGACCAAGTTTTCGGAGATGAAGTTCTAAGCAGTATCGAGAAAAAGCGGCTTGCTGACGAAGGAATACCTCATTTCCCGCCACCAGATGTACTTGTTCCGGTGCACGGCGTTACTGCGAGCGCGGGTCATGGGGCCGTTGTAGTCGATGAAGCCGTAGAATACAGCCTCGCTTTCCCTCCGGACTATCTGCGCAATATAACTAACTCAAAACCTGATAAGTTAGCCATTATTAGTGTTAAAGGCGAATCAATGGAGCCTACACTATTACACGATGACGTTGTTCTGTTGGATACAAGCAAAACTAATCTTAGTTATGATGGATTATTTGTTCTCCGCTTCGATGACGCGCTGCACGTAAAGCGCGTCGGCCGTTCAGCCAAAGAGGGGCACGTCACCATCATCTCGGACAACAAGACCCTCTACCCGCCAATCGAGGCCGCGATCGACAGCATCAGTCCGATCGGCAAGGTGCTCTGGTACGGCCGCAAGGTCTAAATCCACAAAAAAATCTAAGGAAAAAAGCGCCGGCGATTCAATCGTTTGTGCGCTTTATGCGCATGTTTGCCGCCTGGTGTGCGTTTTTTACGTTTACAACGCGCACAGAGTGTGCGCATATAGCGACCACGCGATGAAGCGGCGCCAAGACCGTATCGCGGACCTCCCTAGACTCAGCCGGGGTGCCCAATCACCCCGGCCCTTTTCTGGGAGGCTTGCAAAGCGGAACACGGAAAGCGGCACATGGACCTCGGAACGCACAACGGAATCCCCCTCGATCACCGTCTAACGAACAAGGAGTTCGTCCGTGTAGCTTCTGCGTCGGACAACGCCTTCGTGCGTCACTGCGCCGAACGCCTCAAGGCGGCCGACGTTAGCCGGGAAGTCGACCACCTCCGCGAAGAAATCGATGATCTTGAGAACGAACTCACCGACAAGGCGCGTGAGATCGCGACACTCAAGAACGGTCTCATTGAGATCGAGCGCAAGAACGACGCCCTTTCAAACGAAATCCAATCCCTCAAACAGAAGGAGCCGAGCCGTGTCTCTTGAACAACAAGTGGCTGCGCTTGCAGCTGCGCAGGCTAAGACCAACGAACATCTGGTGACGATTGCTGAACTGCTGGCCGGTGGTCCTGCACCAGTTCCCGCCAATGACGACAAGCCGGCGCCCAAGCCGAAGGCTGCACCAAAGAAGGCGGCGCCAAAGCCGGAAGCCGCGGTCGAGAAGACGTTCGACGATGTCCGCGCCGCGTTCCTCGCCTACCAGTCGATTCACGGCAAGGAGAAGGGCAAAGACGTTGTGAGGGCGGTCACGGGTATTAAAGACCTCCGCAATATCGGCGGCGTCCCCGAAGACAAGTTCGGCGCCGTAATCGATGCGCTACTCGAGGACGCCGACGTGCGCAGCGCGCACGACGCGAAGCTCGAGGAGGCCGCATAGATGGCCAAGACCCGCCTCCTAGCAAGCGCGAAAGGTGCACTGCATTCGTTTGCCCGCGAGCACGTAACGGCGCCGGCGGAGAAGAAGGCGTTGACCGCTGCGTACCGCAAGGTTGTGCGCCTGCTGACACCATTCATCGCGAAGAAGTTCCCGCCGGAGGACATGGCCTTGCTCGACAAGTACGACATGGCCCGGCGAGACGATTGTATTCAGTGCGTGCACGAGAGCGGGCGTGTTCTGCAGTTCAAATTTGAAGACGGGGAAGGCCCGCTTCTGCCTGATCGATATTGCTCGAGCCGTCGCTTTGTGCCGAGCACGAAGTGCATGGACGCGATCGACGACTGGATCTTGAAGAAGGACGCGCACGAGAAGGCGCTCAAAGAGATCCGCGACAAGTATTACGCGCTCATCGAAGCCTCACGAAACGTGGAAGACGTTCTAGAGGTCTGGCCCGCCGCTAAGGTTGTTCTAGCACCCTACATGCACCAGCTGCCTGTCGCGGTTTCTGAGGCGACGATCGCCTTTATTCGCAAGAACAACGCCGGTGCGGAACTGGAGGCTGCGTGATGGCCGAACTAGCACACGCACGGCTCTCCGCGTCCGGCGCGCACCGTTGGATGGCGTGCCCCGGTTCAGTGCGACTCGAGTCGACGTTGCCGGGCGAGAGCAGTCGTTATGCCGAAGAGGGCACGGTTGCGCACGAGGTGGCCTCGCGGTGTCTACAAACCGGTGAGAACGCTTCGGACCATCTAGGTAGTCGCTACTATCCAAGCGACGAAGCGGAGGGCGCTTTCTTTTCGGTGCCCGTCGATAGCACATGCCCACAAGATGGGCCGGGCTACGAAGTCGATGACGAGATGGTCGAGAGCGTCCAGCTTTATCTCGACTACGTGCGGCAGCAACCCGGCACTCTCGCCATTGAGCAGCGCGTCGATTACTCACCATGGGTTCCGGAAGGTTTCGGCACCGCCGACGCGATCATTCTTCACGACGGAACCGCCGCTGTTGTCGATCTCAAATACGGCAAAGGCGTTGGCGTCGACGCGGAAGATAATCCGCAGATCATGCTGTACGCGCTTGGCGCGCTCAACGAGTTCGGCTTTGCCTTCGACATTGACGAGTTCAAGCTCGTTATTATTCAGCCTCGGCGAGACCACATCAGCGAGTGGACGATCTCACGCAAAGATCTTGAGGCGTTCGGTGAGTGGGCGCGCAAGTGTGCCGACCGCGCGTTGGCGGACGATGCACCGCTGACGCCAAGCACCAAGGCTTGCCAGTTCTGTAAGGCCCGCGGCAGCTGTAAGGCCCTTACCGAGCACATCTACAATATGGCCTGCGAAGGCTTCGAGGCTATCGGCGGCCCGGTCGATCTGCGGAACCAGATGCTTCTCTCGCCGCAGGAACGTTCGGCGCTTCTGAACGATCTCGACATCCTGACCGGCTACGCCGACGCGGTGCGCGCCGAAAGCATCGGCATGTTGATGCGTGGCCAGCCGATCCCCGGGTTCAAGCTCGTTGAAGGCAAGACGAACAGGAAGTGGGCGGACGAAGAGGCCGCCGGCAAGGCGCTCGCGCGTAAGCTCGGCACGAAGGACGCCTACACCCGCAAGACGATCCCGATCACCCAGGCCGAGAAGCTACTCGGCAAGGGCAATTCCTTGATCGCCAAACACACGATCAAACCACCGGGCAAGCCGACGCTGGCCCCTGAAAGTTCCCCGAAACCGGCTCTCGAGTTCGACATCACGGACGGGTTCGAAGCCATCGACGAAGCTGCATAGGAGAAAGACAAATGGCAGACAACGACATGATTATGTTGAAGGGCGTGCGATGCTCGTTCGCCCACCTCTTCACCCTTCCGGTGATTAACGGCGAACAGCAAGACAAGTACAGCATCACGTTGCTTCTAGACCCCAAAGGCGACGCCGATGGTATCGACGCGCTCGAGGCGCTTGTCGAAACGCTGTCGAAAGAGCGGTTCAAAGGGCGGAAGCTGCCCTCGGACAAGATCTGTCTCCGCGATGGCGACGACACCGGCCGCCCCGAAAACGAGGGCTATAAAGTCATCAAGGCGAGCTGCAAGAACAACCCGCTCGTGCTTCGTGGCGACGGCAAGACCGTAATCACGGAAGAAGTGGACTCGCCGATCTATTCGGGCTGCTACGTCAACGCGAAGGTGCGGCTCTGGGCGCAGGACAACCAACACGGCAAACGCATCAACTGCGAGCTGATCGCGGTCCAGTTCGCCGCCGAAGGCGAGCCGTTGGACGGCACTTACGTTAGCGCCGAGACCGCCATGGAAGGCTTCGACGCTGCGAACGACGATGACGATTTCCTTGGGGGAGAAGCCGCCTAGGCGGCGTTGAGGGAAACCGGCGGGAGGGTGGTCCTCTGGTCCCGCCGGCTCTCCGGAGCGGTGCAAGACAGTAATGCGTCAGCCCATCCCTACGGGCGCGCCGCTCCGGAACCTTATCACGCAACATCTGGAGCGATAAACGATGAAAACCTACTACGTAATCGACGCCGAAGGCGACGTTAGCTACGCCGAAGAGGGCAGCAGCGAGTCTTTCGACAACGAGTCGGACGCCTTGAGCCGCGCCGAGGATATCGCGCAGTTGAACCCCGGGGCGGTCGTGACGGTCGCCGAGGCGATTATCTTGGTCGGTTGCTCGGTACAGCCGCCCACGGCTACGCGGGTATAGGGTAGACGTTGTGCTCTACCTCGATCTCGAGACTTACAACGAACAAGACATCAAGGTTGGCACTTACCGCTACGCGGAGACCGCCGAGGTGCTTCTGTTCGCGTATGCTTTCGATGACGGGCCTGTCACGGTTTGGGACAAGACAGTCAACGAGGATATGCCGTCCGAGCTTCGCGACGCGTTGCACGACGACACCGTGTTGTTAACAGCGCACAACGCGATGTTTGACCGCACCATGATCGGCCACGCACTCGGGATTGAAACCGATATCGAGCGTTGGCGGTGCACGATGGTCAAGGCGTATAGCCACGCGTTGCCAGGCTCGCTCGAAGCCTGCGGCGCGGTGCTGGGCCTGCCGAAAGATCGTGCGAAGCTCGCGGACGGCAAGAAGCTGGTGAACCGGTTCTGCAAGCCGGCACCGAAGAACCACAAGGCGGATCGCTACGACCGGCACTCACACCCCGAAGAATGGGAACGCTTCAAGCAATACGCGGCTCGAGACATCAACGCGATGCGCGAGATCGACCGGCGCCTTCCTGATTGGAATTGGCAGCCGCGAGACATCGCGCTCTACCATCTCGACCAGCGCATCAATGATCGCGGCTTCCGCGTCGACCGAGACCTAACGGCGGCGGGTGCTCGAGCGGCGGTTGATGAGAAGGCGCGCATGGAAGAGGCGTTCGTCTCCCTTGCCGAGGGACGCCTGGAGCGCCCCACGCAGCGCGACAAGTTCTGTAGCTACCTGAACCAACGCTTCGGGCTTGGCATCGACAACACACGCGCGGAGACGTTCCGCGAGATCCTGAAAGACGAGAGCCTAGATCCCGACTGCCGGCAGCTGTTGGAGCTCAGCATCCAATTCAACAAGACGAGCACCGCAAAGTACGCGACGCTCGCGCCGGCGGTATCGTCCGACGGGCGGTTCCGTGGCGGCCTCCAGTTCCGAGGCGCGGCGCGCACACGACGCTGGGCGGGCCGAACGTTCCAGCCTCAGAACCTGCCGTCGCGCGGACTACCAAAGCCGCGATCCATTGATCTCTACATCGACGCGCTAAAGGCCGACTGCCATGAGTTCTTGTTCGACGATCTTATGCTGTACGGCTCCGCTGCGTTACGCGGCGTCGTGGTTGCGCCAGAAGGCAAGACGCTCGCGGCCGCGGACCTCTCCAACATTGAAGGGCGCATCTTGGCCTGGCTTGCCGGCGAGCGGTGGAAGGTCCAGGCGTTCTTCGACTTCGACGCTGGCAAGGGGCCTGATCTCTACAATGTCACCGCCGTTAGTATGCTTGGCGGCGATCCATACAAGGTGACGAAGGAGATCCGCAACGCGTTCGGCAAGGTGCCGGATCTCGCGTTCGGTTACGCCGGCGGCTACGGCGCGTGTCAGACTTTTGCGAAGGCTTACGGGATCAAGCTGTTCGATCAGTGGGACACGATCGCGGCGAACGTCGACCCGGAGCTGATCGCCGCGGCGCGCGCGAACTACACCAAATGGGGCGCCGAGCGCGAACCGGAAGCCGACAAGGATGAGTGGATCGCCTCGGATGTGGTCAAGCTCGCCTGGCGCTCGAGACACCCTAAGACGGTGCAGCTCTGGAAAGCCTGCCAGGAGGCGGCGCGGCTCGCGATCCTGAACCCCGGCACAGCGTATCGCGCCGGCCCCCGGCTCCAGTTCGCCATGCGGACGCACGCGGGCCGCCCCTATCTCTTGATGCGCCTGCCGTCTGGAAACTTCCTCGTCTATTCCGAGCCGCGCTACCACGAAGACGACGACGCGATCACCTACATGGGGATCGACGCGACGGCGACCGGCGGACAGTTCGGCAAGTGGACGCGCCTCTACACCTATGGGGGCAAGTTCGTCGAGAACGCGTGCCAGTCGCTCGCGATGGATGTCATGGCGTCGAACATGATCGAGATCGACCGAAGCGGCTTTCCGATCATTCTATCCGTACACGACGAATTGCTGACCGAACCGACCAACGACGGCACGGGCGCACAGCTCGCCGAGATGATGGCGAAGGCGCCGAGCTGGCTACCTGATTTTCCGCTCGCGGCCGCGGGCTTCGATACCGCCCGATACAGGAAGGATTAGACCATGCAGACGCAGCAATACGACGTTCCGGCATTCGATCCGTCTGCGCACGGCACGCCGAACCCGGCATGGACGAAGGAGCGGTTAGGCCGCAGAACATCGAATAGTTTTGATCGGCTTGCCCAACATATTTGCTCGCGCACACCGCCCGGATCGTATGGGAGTAAAACCGCTCTCTTTATGGAGATCGTTTGTAGAAACCAGAGCGCGATCGGCAGCTGGGATCGTGGGTATGAGATTCTTACCGACAAGGTCGCGGCTTTGTTGATTCAACGTGACGGGGAGTTGTAATGCCCGTCCCCCTCGAGTCCGCTGTCGAAAAGAAGGTCTGCGTTTTTGCACGTAACGCCGGCTGGCTCGTGCACCCGAAAGCAGACGCCAATAATCGCGGCTGGCCTGATCGCACATTTTCTAAGCCCGGCGTCTTGATGTTCGTCGAGTTCAAACGCCCCGGCGGCAAGCCGACGCTGTTGCAACTGCACCGCCACGAAGAACTAAGAAAACGAGGTTACACCGTCCATGTCATCGACAATGTCGAAGACGGCCGCGCGCTGTTCGCGTGAGCGCCTAGACCCTGAACAGAATCGGATCGTGGCGCACATCCATGCGCACCCGTCCGTCGCGATCTGGGTTGAAATGGGTGAACTGGGTAAGACGCTCCCAGTGCTGACGGCGCTCGCCGAGATGCTGGACAGCTGGGAAATCAACAAGGTTCTCGTGGTGGCGCATAAGCGCATCGCCAGCGACACCTGGCACGCGGAGATCGAGAAGTGGCCCCACCTCTCCCATTTGCGCTACGCGCGTGTCGTCGGTTCCGTTGAGCGCCGTAGGGCCGCGCTCGCGGAAGACGTTGATGTCTACATTATCAATCGCGAGAACACGGTCTGGGTCGTTGAAGAGTACGGCAAGCACTGGCCGTTCGACGCGGTCGTTCTGGACGAAGCGACTAGCTTCAAGAACCCCAAAGCGAAGCGGTTCCGCGCGTTGAAGCGGACACTGCCTAAAATTGACAACGTAATCGAAATGACGGGGACGCCGGCACCGAATGGGTATCTGGACCTTTGGGCGCAAATCTACCTGCTGGATCGCGGCGAACGCCTCGGCAAGACCTTCACGCAGTACAAGCAACGTTACTTCGATCAAGATTACAGCGGCTACAACTGGACGCTAAAGCCGGGCGCGAAAGAGAAGATCCACGCCGCGATCGACGACATCTGTTTGCGTGTCGAGGTGCCGGCGCATTTGAAGGTGCCGTACACGGTCGAACCCGTGCCGGTTACGCTGCCGGCGGATCTGATGCTCGAGTACCGCCAGCTCG
Source organism: Pseudomonadota bacterium (assembly GCA_039177935.1). Lineage (GTDB taxonomy): Bacteria > Pseudomonadota > Alphaproteobacteria > Rhizobiales > Methyloligellaceae > Methyloceanibacter. The sequence goes on from JBCDFN010000023.1 coordinate 37,435, forward strand.
AGCGCGAGTACCTTCTCCAGTTCGAGGACGGTGTGATCGTAGAGACCCCGTCCGCCGCCGCGCTGCGCAACAAGCTGCTGCAACTCTGCAATGGCGCTGTCTACTACGAAGACGAGGACGGCAACCGGCACACGCATTTGCGGCACAGCGTCAAGCTCGAGACAATCAAGGGCCTCATAGCGGACGCCGACTCGCCGGTGATCCTGGCTTACAGCTTTGAGAGTGACCGCGACCGCGTTCTCGCCGAAGTGCCGGGCGCCCTACCCGTCACATCCCCGCAGTATCGCGAAGACGATTGGAACGCCAAGCGCATCCCGGTGCTGGTCGGACATCCCGAGAGTTTCGGTCATGGGCTCAATCTACAGCGAGGCGGGCACAACGTCGTTTGGTACGGCGTCACCGTCAATCTCGAACACTGGCTGCAACTGAACAAGCGCGTTGCCCGGCGCGGTCAGAAAGAACGCGTTCGCGTCTTCGTTCCTTACGCGGTCGGGACGGTCGAGGAAGACGCCTTGGGGCGCATTGACGAAAAGAACGTGGACCAGAACGGACTATTCACCGCGATGGTTACGGGCGCCCGGCGCCGCGAGATGCAAGCGAAGGAGGCCGCCTAATGGTGTCACACTATTTCAAGGAGCACCCGCAAACGCGGCCGCTTGCCGAGGTGATGCATGACATCCTGTCGCTTAAGGCCGAAGCCTACTTCGTCGTGTCCTTCTCGGTCGAAGGCGAGCCAATCGTCGAAGAGTCTTCGTTCGGCGTCTCGCGCGCCAAGATCGTTGAAGACCTCGCGGACGGTCAGTTCGATCACAACATCCGCGACCGCAAGACCGGTGCGTCTCTTAGAATGGAGACGCCCTACGCGGTGTACCGCCTTCTGCCACGCGAGCAGCGCTTCGAAATCGTAACGCAAGACGTTGCTCGAGATGTCGCTAAGTACATCGTCGACAAAGATTATTTCCCGAACGAATGGCGCAGCTGTCCGTTCCTGGACGCGGTGTGGCCGAACTGGCGCAACGAGCAAGGGATCGTCGCCGCATGACCCAGTGCAAGGCAATGGTCCGGTTCCGCACGGCTCCACTCATCAAGGGGGCGCCGCAGCCAATTTTCGTGTCGCCGTGCCGGCACCCCGCGCTGCCGGGCCACGACTACTGCGAGTTCCATATTCACATGGAAGCGAAGCACAAGCCGCTTGCGAAGTATCTCAAGGATAAGGACGGGCAATGACCATTAACAACAAAAACGAGGGAAACAGATGACCAGAAAACCAATCCTATGCCTCGACTTCGACGGTGTGATCCACAGCTACACAAGCGGCTGGAAGGGCGCTGACGTAATTCCAGATCCGCCTGTGGATGGCGCGATCGAATTCATCGTCAAGGCGCTGGGCAGCTTCAATGTGGCGGTGTTCTCGTCTCGCTCCAATCAACCGGGCGGCATAGACGCAATGCAGCGCTGGCTGGCGCACCATTTCCTAGAGTACGAAGGCGAACCCTCTGCCGACTTTCTTGCTTTCGTTCGCACCGAGATCCAATGGCCGACCGAAAAGCCGCCTGCACTCGTCACAATAGACGATCGAGCAATCTGCTTCGATGGCAATTGGCCCAGCATCGAAACACTGCAGAACTTCAAACCGTGGAACAAGCGACCATAACAGACGTAAGGTGACTATGAGTAACCGTCTACGCTTTCGCGTTGATCCTAGAGACGCGCCCGCGGAGAAAGCCGCGCGGTTGTTGCATCTCAGCGCGAAGGAGTTTGCGGCCAAGCTACCGGAGCTCCTTAAGCGCGGTTTCCCTGCGCCCGATTCCACGACTGGCATGTATGACCTTGTCGCGATCGACGCCTGGCAAAGCGCTCGACACCCTAATCTAGGCTTGACGATGCAACCCCAAGCGCGGGACGCTAGAAGTGTTGTGGCGGCCCGTCTTGGGAGGTAAGGCGTGGGTGAAGTGAAGATCCCATACTACGTGGTGCCGCCAGGCCGAAAGAACGGCTACTGGCGCCCAAACAAGTACATGCGGGAGCTTGGCTTCGTCACGGTTCCATGCGGTCCAGACGGGCCCGAGGCTTGGAGAATAGCCGAGAGCTGGAACGCCAAGTGGCAGGCGGTTCGTGCCGGCAACGCGCTACCACCGACCGCGACGACAGATCTATCAATTGAAGATGCCGAGAACCTAACGATCTACCCCGAGGGTAGTATTGGGGCCGGCTTCCGGCGTTATCGAAATTCCCAGCCCTGGCGGGACAAAAAGCCCCGCACGCAAGAGAACTGGTGGCGCGGCTGGCGCCACATCAAGCCGGTGTTCGGTGACGTTGACCCCAACACGATTCAGCCGGAGCACTTGGAAGAGTGGCGGGCGCAGATATTGGCGCGGTACAGCCTGCACGAGGCTTGGCTGGCCACGAAGACATGGCGGGCGCTATGGAAGCCCCTAGCCTCTTACGGGCTTTGTCAGAAGGATTCTGACCCGTCCAGCAACCTACGCAACACAGCACCCAAGGGCCGCACTGCCATTTTCACGGAAGGCGAAGCCGTGAGGCGCATCAAGCGCGCCATTCGCATGGACTACCACGGGCTCGCCTGCATCATGGCGGTCGCGTGGGACACGCAGTTCTCACCGGTTGATTGCCGCACGCTTGCCCCAGAGCACCAAGGGTGGGACGACGACGGCATGTTCTTCTTGAAGTACAGAGAGAAGACGAAGGACGTAGACGAGTCAGCTGTCGAGGCGGTCGGCACGCTCAGCAAACGGAGCGAACGCCTAATCGTCGCCTACCTGGAATCGCTACCAATCGAAATCATGCCCGACGCGCCGCTGTTTCGGAATCGTAGCGGCCGTCCTTACACCAAAGACACGTTGTCTCGAGACTTCCGTGCTGTGCGCGATGTCGAAGCGCCAGGCGATGATCGAAAGCTAATGGACTTCCGCCGTTCGGGCGCCGTCGAAGCCACCGCCGGCGACGTTGACCCCTTACAGCTGTCGCAAAAGATGGCTAATTCCATCGACCAATCGAAGCGGCTGCAAGACACCTATATCCCCAAACGCGCTGCGCTCGTCAGGCTCGCGGACGAGGCCAGAAAGCGCGGTCGGCGCGAACTTCGTGGGAACAAGAGGGGCTAAAAAGTTACACGCAGCCGCCCGAAAAAGTTACACGCTACGGATCAGAGTGCTGCTAAGTCATTGATTTTATTGGCAGCCCGTAGGGGAATCGAACCCCTGTTTCCGCCGTGAGAGGGC
>JBCDFN010000024.1:0-37484 GCA_039177935.1 Pseudomonadota bacterium
GCCAAGGGCGAAGTGTCCTCGGCCGGCGGGTATCTCCGCGGCATGACCGAAAAAGCCGGGGCCGGGGAGCTGCATCTCGAGCGGAGCTTCTATGGCCGGCTCAGCGGACAGGCCGCGTGATGGGGAGGTCAGGCCTGTGAACGCGATGGGGATGAATATCTGCTTGAACAGATATCAGCTAGAGCCTATATTGCCGTCATGACGTGGTTCGTGATTGAACATCCGGATTTCGTCGAAGAGCGCGAGGCGTTGCCGGAAGAGGTGCAGGACAAGCTCGACGCGGTGATCCTGCTGCTCGAGCAATACGGACCGCAGCTGGGTCGTCCTCACGTCGATACCTTGGCAGGGTCAGCGCATGCGAATATGAAGGAGATCCGGGTGAAAGGGCAGGGGGTCTGGCGCTTTGCTTTCGCGTTCGACACCGACCGGAATGCCGTGGTGCTGGTCGGCGGCGACAAGCAGGGCCAGAACCAGAAACGGTTCTACAAAGCGTTGATTGCGACTGCGGACCAGCGCTTCGACGATTGGCTCGCGGCGGAGTAAGGAGAGAGAGGATGGCGAAGCTGACCAAAGCGTCCTTTGCGAATGCCGGCGACCGGATCCGGGCGCTGCCAAAGGACCGCCGCGCGCGCATCGACGCGCTGGCCGACGAGATGGCGGCCGAGCTGCATCTCTCGGAAATCCGCAAGGCGCTCTCGATCACCCAGAAAGACCTCGCCGAGCGAACAGGATTTGCCCAAGGCGAGGTCTCGCGGTTCGAGAATGCCGAGCTGACCGGGGCCAAGATCGGGACGCTCGAGCGCTATGTCGAGGGCATGGGTGGTCGCCTGCGCCTCGTGGCGGAAATGCCCGATGGGACGATCGCGGACATTCCCCTGAAGCGCGGCAAACCGGTGAAATCCAAGGTCAGTGCAGCAAGAGGGTAGGGGCCTCAGAGTCCCGCGGCCTTCGTGAGATTCACCCGAAACCGGTCCCGGCGGCGCTGATAGCGGCGGGTCATTTCAGCGGACGCATGTCCGAGCTGCTTCTGGACGTACCGCTCGTCGACTTCGGCCGAAGAGGCGAGACCGGCGCGCAGAGAGTGACCAGAAAACAGAGCGAGGCGCTCTTTCTCGGGCAGGTCGGCGCGGATTCCAGATTTCAGCACGGTCTGCTTGATCAGTCGTGCCACATGCTTGTCGGAAAGGCGGGTGTCGAGCGCGCGTTTGCCGTCCCGCGAAGTTCGGACGAAGACAGGCCCGAAGTCGATTTTGGCGAAGTGCAGCCACTGTTCCAGCCCATGGACCGGACAGGTGGTGTCCGCAGACCCGCGGCCGATCTCGACCTCGCGCCAGCCGGTCTTGGCGTTGAGCGTCAGGATCGCGCCTTCGTTGAGGATCTCGACGACCCAGCCACCGCTGTCGGGTGTGTCGTCTTTGCCGACATCCAGGCTCACGATCTCGGAGCGCCTGAGCCCGCCGGCATAGCCCAAAAGCAGAATTGCCCGATCACGCAAGCCACGCAGATCGAAGGGCAGGGTGGAAGCCATGGCCAGAATGTCCTCCGGGAGAATGGCCTCCTTCTGGACCGGCGGGTGGGCGTGTTTGCGTTTGATGCCAGCCAGCACAGTCGCGATGTGCCTGTCCTTGCGATCGAGCGCGAACCCGCGTTGCGCGTAGTTCCAGGCCAGTCCGGAGAGACGACGGTCGATGCTCGAGACAGACAGGGCAGGGGAGGGACCTGCCGGTGCGGCGAGGTCGGTCAAGTAGAGGCCGATTAACTCCGGCGAGGGAGGCAAGGGCTCTGTGCCCTTCATCCGGCACCAGCGCGTGAAGTGTTTCCAGTCTGCCGCGTAGGCTTTGTTGGTGTTCTCGGACGTTGAGGCCTGGGCATAGTCGCGGGCGGTGTTGATCAGGCGGTCGAGCGTGCCGGACCCAGCGACATGCGAGGGCAGGGCAATCGCATTCTGCCTCGAGCGATCTCTCTCGTCGCGCTGAGGTTCATCTGTCGCGCCGTAGGGAGCTGAGGTCGATCTCTCGCTACTTGGGACCTTGTTTTCGGGTGTTTTGCTCATGTTCTGGAGCCTATCCCAAATATGTCCGATAATGCAAACTTATTGGACATAGCTAAGCGCCGCAAAGTGGGGCGGTTTGTACATCATATTATGGACGAAAGCGCCGCAAGAGACTAGTCTTGTGGCATGACATACCATCCGACCGCGATCCAAGACGATCTGGCAAAACTACCGCACTTACCTCGCTGGGTCACCTCCGGGCGTTCCGAAACCCTTGAAACTGTGGCCTTTCGGTCCGGGGCGGCGCTGACAGTGCTTGACCAGCTGGTCAGCGAACCCTGGCATGGTGTGCCAGTGAAACTGCTTGCGAACCGGTTGGCATTGAGTGCCGCGACAGCAACCTCGAAACTGGAAGGGCGACTGGCGCGGGAGGCGGATATCCGCGACGCGTACTACCTGACGCCGCCGGGGGAGGCGCGGGGCCCGGATGGCGATCTGCTGGCCTTCTGGCGCGAGGCGGTGCGCTTACGTGTAAGCGGGATCGGCGAGATTGCGGAACTGGTCGGTGCTGACTTAGCGGGCGAGGTGGGCGTCTGGATCGATGCCGGATTGGAGCGCGCCCGGAGCCATGGGCCGTTGGCGGGCTGCATGGCTGTCCTGCGCACCGTGCTCGAGGCGGACGACCGGGCAGAACGGGTCGCTTGTCTGATCTCGGATATCGTCTTGGCGCGGGTACTAAACTGGAAGACCGTGCTGCCGGTCTCTGCGCAACGACTGACAAAGACCGTGTTGCGCGATCTGACATCAGAAGGGCAGGGGGCAGAGCTGGCGGTCCAGTCGCGGATTTTGGACAGCATCGAAGAGACGGTCCGGTTGGCGCGGGATCTTGCCCGCCGCGCTGAAGCCTTTCGCGCTGTCGCCCCAAAGCTGCGGGCGAAAGGGTCGGATGCGGCCGTTCAGCTGTTTATGACCGAGGATGCCGTGGCGCCCTCAACCATGTTGTCGCCGCTGATCCAGGGCACCACGATCCCGATGACCGATCGCGCCGCACGGCGGTTCTGCGACCGGCTGGTTGAGCTGGGTGTAGCGAGGGAGCTGACTGGGCGGCCGAGTTTCCGACTCTATGGGATCTCGTCATGAATGTCGCGACCAGAAAACGGAAACCGGCTGAAGAAGGCGACGCAGTTTTTGACCGGGAGCTCGCCGAGCTTCCCCAAGAATTGCGCTGGCGCGAATGGATGGGACGGATCGAAGCGGTGCTGTTCGCCAGTGCCTCGCCGGTTGGCCGCGATGACCTGACCCGCGTAGTAGGGCAGGGGGCCTCGGTCGAGATGCTGATCGACGACATCCAGGCCGAGCTGGTGGGCCGTCCCTATGAGCTGGCCCAAGTCGGACACAGCGTGTCGGGCGGTGGCGGCTGGATGTTTCGAACGAAGACCCAGTTCGCCGAGGCCATCAAGGCGGCGGCCGATCTTGGCGAGCAGGCGTTGGCCTTCACCGAGATGGAGATGGGCGTGCTCTCCGCCATCGCCTATCATCAGCCGATCGACCGGGCCGGTCTCAAGGACATCTTTGGCAAAGAGGTCAGCCGTGATCTGCTGGCCCGATTGCGTTACAAGGATCTGATCGCCAGCGGCCCGAGATCACCGCGGCCTGGGGCGCCGCACACCTTCGTGACGACGGAGACGTTTCTCGTGACTTTCGATCTGCAGACCCTGCGGGACTTGCCGGAGTTGGAGTTGATGCCGGCCAATGGTTTGGCTGAGGCGAGCAAATGAGTGATCCAGGCACGCGATCTGATGGTTCACTTCCAGTTCGGAAGAAATCCAACGCCGTAGAACGCAAGGGTATATCTTTCGTACGAGACGCGGTTGAAGAGGCAAACTGTGTCTTCAAAGAAATCGATCGTGCTAGTGACTATGGTCACGATGCCCTAGTTTTGCTCGTCGACGGCGAAGAGGTCATTCCTCTAGAGTTCGCTCTTCAAGTCAAATCCGGTCGAAGCTATTGCCAGCCGGATAGCTGTTCTTTTCACGCTACACGGGCTCAGTTGAACTTCTGGGCACGTCACCCTCTCGAGACCTTGGGCGTCGTGTACGATCCGGAGGCGACGTGTTCGTGGTGGGTCGATCTGAAGGCCGAAGCAAAATCCGCACCGATAGAAGAACAAGGTCGCACGGTGCGATTTGAGAAGCAGGTCTGGAATAGGTTCGACGCCGGAAGCTTCCGGTCAATTGTCCTACCTCTCCTTCTCGGAGAACCGCCGCGGATCGATCTTAGAACGGCCAAAGACTGGCTGCAGAGTGGGTCATGGAACACCCATGATCTTGGCGCCAGGACCCTGATATCCCGACATCGAACTGCCGCTGGTGCTTGGTTCGCATTGCTCGAAGCATTTGAGGCTCGTGGACGAGATGCTTCCTTTGCAGCTTATCGGGCGCTCGCGCGGATCATGAACCACCCGGAAGAAGGCGTACTTCCCGATAATGTGAAACAAAGCGACCGGAACACGCTGCGACGCCGCATCACGGAGTTCTCTGAGAGTGAGGTCATAGAGCTCTTGCACTTCGTCGATGAGAATGGGTTCGAGCGCGGTAGCGCCGGCTACGGACTGTTTGGAATCCTCCCCGCCATTCCCAACCATGTTTCAATACTATCGCGCATCAGCTCCAGTCCGGACATAGATGAAGAGATCCGGGGCCACGCCTCTCTCATTTTAGACATCCGTGCCAATGATCCAGAGTGGTGGGACTTGTGGAAGCGTTCTGTGAGGTAGGAAGCAAGGCGTGAAGGCACTTACCCGCCTTTACATTGGAACTGCTCGTATGTATATACGCGTCAGTGTATACAAATGTGGAGATCGGCATGCCACAAGTAGCGAAGGTGTTCAAATCGGGTAACTCGCAAGCCGTTCGCTTGCCGAAAGAATTTCGGTTTGACGTCGAAGAAGTCGAAGTCACTCGTGAAGGAGACGCAGTCATTCTGCGGCCTCATCCTGAGAGCAGGCGCGGCTGGAGTTCGCTGAGATCCGCACTGAGACGCGGAGTAAGTGAAGACTTCATGCGTGATGGGCGAGAGCAACCTGACGAGCAAGACAGGGTCGAGCTGGACGAAACACTCGCCTGATGCGCTTCTTGCTTGATACCAATGCGGTGATTACCGTGCTCGGTCAGAAATCGGAACCTTTGATAAGTCGCGTACTGGAGTGCTCCGAAGGCGAAATCGCAATTCCCACCATTGTGTCCCATGAGCTCTACTTTGGGGCGTACAAGAGCCAGCGTGTCTCATTCAACCTCGAGACGATTAGGCTACTTTTGAGGGATTTTGCGCTCCTCTCGTTCGACGAAGAGGATTCCAGGCAGGCAGGTGAGGTTCGTGCGGAACTGAAGAAGTCGGGCACGCCGATTGGCCCCTATGATGTGCTCATTGCCGGCCAAGCTAAAGCACGTGATCTAATCTTGATCAGCAATAACACCCGTGAGTTTGAACGTGTTTCTGATCTTCGGCTCGAGGATTGGACGCTTTCATGAAAAAGGTCCCGTTCAGAGTTTCTGCCAGAGCGGCGCGCTTAATCGGTCGCGAAAATGTTGCGACTTCTCAAGGGGCGGTGACTGAACTAGTCAAGAATGCGTACGACGCAGATGCCAGCGCGTGTGCAATTCTATTCTTGCGACGCTATGTCGGTACACCAAAGTCCTTGAGCGCCGAAGACTTCGCCGGTTTGTCAGCATTGCTGAAAGACGCTGAAAGTTACTACGTGAACAAGAATGACTCATTCGAGCTCGTAGAAGGCCTGGATGAGCACGAACGAGTTAAACTTTCTGAAGGACTGGATGACCTCGTCGACCTTTGGATCATCGACAATGGTAACGGCATGTCGCCAGATACCATCGAGAAATCGTGGATGGTAATCGGCACCGACGCAAAGGAAGTGAAGGCCAAGTCGGAAGGTGGCAGAATCCTCACCGGCGCGAAAGGAATAGGTCGCTTCGCTTTGGACCGTCTGGGACAGGAATGCGAGCTATATTCCTCCGAGGAAGCCTCTAACGAGGTCGTTCATTGGGTGGTCGACTGGGGAGACTTTGAGGGCGAAGGTAAGATTATTGATGACGTTACTGCGGTGTTGGAATCCGAGGTGCGTTCGTTTAGCGACGTACTGGTTGAGATCGGCATTGATCCCTTACTTCCCAAGCATACTCCTGCTCGCGGCGAAAGTTCGACGGAGCTGTCGTTCTTTCACGGAACGGCAATTGGAATTAGCTCGCTGCACGACATTTGGGATCAAAGAGATAGCATTAAACTAAAGGAAACACTGGAGGCATTGCTACCGCCGAAGGATCGCGGCGACTTTAACATCTTTGTCTACGATCACAGAAGCCCGGACTCCAGCGGATGGATTGACAATTTCCCGCCTGATCAGTTCGATTACAAGCTTTTTGCCGATGTCAGAACAGATGGTACCGTTTCAATTGAGATACACCGACAGGAAATCGACACGGACAGCATCTCGCCCACATTCTTTACTCTTCCTGGAATGCAGGAAACGGGATTCAAAAGAGAGGACTTTGAAAGAGGCTTTCGAAGATATGAGACCAAGCTAGCAGATATCGTGGCACTTGCTGACGGTGAGACCGATACGGACATACGAAAAATTGGTCCACTTGATTTCACACTCTATTTCTTCAAGCTCTCGAATCCGACCTCTGACAATCTGAAGCGGTTTCCGCAGAAGAAGTTCGATGTTACGAAACGACGCAATTGGTTGAAGGCCTCAGGAGGAATTCGGCTCTATCGAGACGAGTTTAGGGTCAGGCCTTACGGTGAACCAAACACGCAAGGTTCAGATTGGCTGCTGTTGGGGCAGAGAACGGCGCAGAATCCCACAGGTGTTGCAACTAAAGGTGGTGACTGGCGAGTACCGCCTCAGCAGGTCGCTGGAACCATTCATATCTCGAAGGAACACAATCCGCTTCTCGCAGACCAGTCAAATCGTGAAGGGATCATGAACGAACGGGCTTTTGCCCTATTCCGGCGAATAATACTTGCTCTTATCCGTGAGTTTGAACGTGATCGGAACTACGTTTTTGTTCACTTTGACAGGGCCTACGATCTCGACAACCCCGATGAAGGAAAACTCGAGAAAGGAAAGGAGATTGCGGACGAGGTCTTGGCATCCGAACCGCCCCCGGAACAGGATCCCAATGCACCTGAGTTACCACTAGATCCTGATCCCGAAGAAAGGCCTCCCATTGGTTCTGATGCAGAGGCCTCAAGGACGATGGCGGAGGCGCTCCATATCTCTGAGCGAAAGAACGAAGCACTGAAGGACGATATTCAAGTGCTGCGCGGTATGGCCACGCTTGGAACCGTCCTCGTTTCCTTCACTCATGAGCTAAAGCAAATCAAAGCGAACATGGGGTCACGACAGCAGCGTATGCAAAATGCACTGGATAGGGTTGTCGAGCCGTCAAAGATCGAGTTGCTGCCAGATCCAGTCGATCCGTACAACATCCTTCAACGTTGGGGGCGAGAAGACGAGAAAGTGAGTAGATGGGTGGATTTCGCGCTTGCGTCTGTGTCACCAGTCAAACGTCGCCGCGGTCCGATCTCCTGGCAGTCATACCTTTCGAACCTGAAGGACTATTGGCGGGAGTTTCTCGCAGACCGTAGTATCGAGCTCACGGTGCCAAAATCGATTGATGGAGACCCGCATGTCCTTGCTCATGAGATAGACTTGGACAGCGTGTTCTACAATCTTATCATCAACTCGTTTGAGGCGTTCAGTCTTCCATCTCTACAAAATAACCGCGAAATCTCAATTGATGTAAAGGGTGTTCTTGGCGGCCAGCTTCACTTGGAATATCGGGACAACGGCCCTGGCATACCCAATTCTTTCAACGTAGTAGAAGACATTTTTCTTTATGGCATCACCTCCAAGCGCGAGGCCAAAGCTGAGGACGTGACTGGGACAGGTATCGGAATGTGGTTGGTTAGATCGATCTTTGACGACTACGGCGGCTCCGTCTCGATCCTATCGAAAATGGGAGAACCGAACTTCGCTTTAACTCTTGCGCTACCAATTTATGAAAGACCGCAGTCGCGATGAGTGATCTGGAAAGTGCAGGCGCTGCCGATCCGAGGCCCAACATTGCATATGTCGATGAGAAGGACGACGAGCGCGATAACTTCTTTACCGATGCCTATGACAGCGGGTTTTTCGCGGAGATTTATCGGGTCGAACCTTTGCCAAACATTGAGGAGATGCTCGCTTACGTCTTGTCACTCGATATTGACGCCCTGATCACCGATTTTAACCTAACCGAGGCAGCTCCGCTGGACTACTCTGGTGAGCACCTGGTGGAGCGGTTTCTTGAAGTTCGCGCTGATTTCCCATGTTTCATCAGAACGTCGTACGAGGAAGACGCCCTATCAAGCTCAGCAGACGTAAACCGAGTTTATTCTAAGGACGTTGGTGCCGATGCGCATAGCGGGCGTTCCTTGTTTGAGCGCGTTTCATTGCAGATCGCCAAGCACCAAGAACTGGTAGAAAGCTGGCAGCTCGAACTGGAGCGGCTCGTCGCCATTCCTGCCGAGGAGCGCAGAGCGCACGACGTTGAGCAGCTCATCGAACTTGATCACAAGTTGGAAGCCACGTTAGGTGCAGATGCACAGGTACCGAAGGGTGTCAAAGCCGATGTGCTTTCGAAGCGACATGAGCTTCTTGACGAGACTGAGAAACTGATCGCTGATATCAAGCGCGAGCTTGGGGAGTAGTCGCTTGGCCCTCCGGGACACCATACCTCAAAGGAGGACAGTGCCTGCGCAAGCGAGGTACGCGGACTACCGAGAAGACTTGCGAACTGATTTCAACGGACGCTGCGGGTACTGCGATGACAGCGATGCCTTCTGCGATCCCATCTGCTTTCACATCGATCACTTTGCACCAAAGAGCCGCTTTGTCGAACTCGAGACCGTATACGGAAATCTCGTGTACGCCTGTCGCTTCTGCAATATGCGCAAATCAAATCACTGGATAGGAACTGATCCGAGTGTGCCCAACGATGGCGAACGTGGGTTTGTCGATCCGTGTGATCAGAGATACGACGATCACCTTGAGCGGTCGCCGGAGGGTGCCATCGTGCCGAAAACGGCACTCGGACAATACATGTCCAGGCGACTTAGCCTCCACCTTGTTCGGCATCAGGTGTTGTGGAATTCCCGACGAGCTCGACGGCTCCGAGATGAAATCGATCCCCTCATCGAGCGCTATGAACAGTCCGGTTCTCCCAACTCGGAGAGTTACACGACCCTCCTAAAGCGGTATCGGGATCTCACCATTGAGATCGAAAGGTACGAGGGATTGGCATATGAGTGATCCTAAAGCATCGATACGCTACACCGGTGCAGTCTACACGCCGGCGCCTGTTGCTGAGGCAATCGTGAAGCGTTGTTCTTCCTTGCTTGGATCCAGGGAGCTTAGAGTCTTGGAGCCAAGTGTTGGTGATGGAGCATTCCTCTCCGAGCTCATTGGCTTGAACTCGCCACGAACGAGGATCACAGCAGTCGACATCGATTGCGACGTGATACGTGAGCTTAAGCGCCGATATCATAACCAGTCAGATACTATCAGCTTCGTTCAGGGAGACTTTGTTCGGTTTGCAATCGACAGAAAACTCGATGGCGATAGTGACGAAGAATTCGACCTGATCATCGGAAACCCCCCATTTATTCGACGTCACAATTTTTCGGCTGAGATGAAGGAGCGTCTCAAAGATTTTGCGGCTGCATTCGACTACCCATTGAATCAATTAAAAAACACTTGGCCGGCGTTTTTGTTGGCAGCCACAGATCTTGTCTCGAATAGCGGAGTGGTGGCACTTGTCCTACCGTATGAGGTTTTGACGGTTGACTATGGGCAGAAGGTGCTGAACCACATCCAGAGTGAGTTTGAGCGTGTAGAGATCATGGTCTCCACAGAGAAGGCATTTCCTGAGATTGACCAGGACGCGATCATCCTGATCGCTGAAAAGAAGTCGATGAGAGATCCTGGTTTGTATGTGACGAAGGTACCAGACTTCGACGAGCTGAACGATTTCGACGCGCGTAAGACAGAATTCATGAACGGTGCCCAAGGCGGAATAGAGCTCAATTCTTACTTGCTGCCACCCGCAGCGGTGGCGACTGTTAAAAGTCTTCAGGAAAAATCCACGCGTGTTTCGGACTACCTCACTAGCGCTCCAGGCGTTGTGTCGGCTGCCAACGACTTCTTTATTCGAAAGCGAGCAGAAGTGGAACAGTTAGGCCTTTCAGAGTATGCCAAGCCTATTCTCAAGAAAGGAAGCTTCTCCGGTTCAAGCCCTATTTTCACCTTGAAGGAGTTTGAGGCTCTTGCGGAACGGGAGCCATGTTGTCTTCTCCATTTGGATGGAGACCGTGACCAGCTTTCTCCCGCCGCGCAAGCGTACATCAAGGTTGGCGAAGATCAGGGCATTCACCAGCGATATAAGTGTCGCAAGCGCCCTAACTGGTATCAAGTACCGCTGATTGAGAACGAGAACGCATTCGTCTTCAAGCGCTCACATAGCCATCCAAGAGTGCTGTTGAATGAGGCGTCAGTGCATACGACCGATACAGCCTATGGTTTGCGTTTACATGAAGGCTTCACTGCTCGCGGGTTTTGCTTCTCTTTCTACACTTCGCCAACGATGCTTTTCGCTGAGATGAACGGTCGGTTTTATGGCGGTGGTGTATTGGAGCTGTCCCCAAAGGAATTTCGTGGTCTGGCTTTCTTCTATCACGAGCCCACTAATGAAGAGTTTGCGGACTTCCTGCAGGCTCACCATGAAGCAGGCGGACAGATTGAAGCCGTCCTCGACTTCGGGGACCAATGGTTGATTTCGAATGGCTACCTTGGACCTGATGAGCTAGCGGTCATCCGAGAAAGCTGGAGGACCATTCGAGCCCATAGAATGAGACACGGCGGTCGTCAGAGCACAGCATGACGATCAATGCTTCTCGTGAAAGGGCAACCTTTCGGGTTCAATTCGAGCCGAAGGCTGGTGCAATCACGTCATGCCAGATTTCTCGACCATCGCGGCCATGCGTTCCATTTGTATTGATGTCCTCAAAGGCTCCATCTGAAAGACCAGACGCCGTTGGTACATATCTTGCTGTCAGTTGATCAACGATGATTTCCGTCGCCGGGAATGTTTTGCCGAAGGCTCGCAGATTGGGTTCAAACTCATGAATCACGCTCGGTGGAAGGGACCCACGTCGAAGCAGCAGTTCAGAACGGATCTCTGCGCTGATCACATCCACTGATGTGGGTTTCGTCTTGCGTCCAACGTCATCGAGGATTGATGAAGGGATGTATGGCTCAATGCTGTCACCTGACCATCTTTGCCGCTTTATTGATGCGTCCACGACGACGAACGGCGGGGCACATACCCACGTGTGTCCGAGTTTCGCGCCGGGAAAATCTTGGCGATCAACCGTATGTAAGCCGAGCCAGATCCCCTCGTCTTTCACCTCGAATGTTGCGCTTCCTACGATGCCAACAGACCAAACCCCAAGGCGGTCCAAGCCCTTGGTTATGAGCGAACACGCCATTTCGCATGAGCCTTCGAGCTTGTCCTCTTCAAGCACAGTGGAAACTAGATCAGTCAGTTTCGGTACTGTCTCTCTTGCATGCTTTTCGTAAGCCTCATCTCGAGGACGAAGCATTACCCATTTGGCATAGCTCTCGAGCAGCTGTGGGTCTTGCTTTTCAGCAGCAAGAAATGTGGAGTTATCGGCGAAGCCAAACTTGCCGGTATCGATGCCCAAGTCCAAGAGCTTTCGGTCGAGTTGTCGGAATTCGACGGATTTGACCCTCTTGCTATTTTTCGCCTGACCCATTTTCTTTTTTCCGGCTCAAGTTTCAACGAAGCATAGACATGCTCTACTACAGGCACACGGGTTTGTGTCATTGCATCGAGCGGGAAGTGACGTGAGATAACTGAAAATATACTCCAGCTCTTGCATATTAGCGCTCTCTTTCCATCGATGCCTTCCCGTGGTTAAAGTGCCAACCGACGCCAAATCCTAAGGATCAACCCCGTGGCTCTTCCCAAGATCGACAAGCTTTCCCTTGACGAACTGAAAACCCTTCAGAAACAGGTCGCCAAAGCAATCGATGGTTTTGAGACAAAACAGCGCAAAGAGGCCCTCGCTGCCGCGGAAGCCGCCGTGAAGAAATTCGGCTACTCTTTGTCGGACCTCACCGGCAAGACGAAAGCAAAGCCGAAAGCGGCACCGCCGAAGTACCGCCACCCGGAGAACCCCGCAGTAACCTGGAGCGGACGCGGCCGTCAGCCGGCCTGGATCAAGGAAGGTCTCGAGGCGGGCAAGTCGCTCGACGACTACGCGATCAAGTAGGGTCTGTTCACTCTGAAGTGCCCCGTTCCGCCGGATCGCTCCGCCTCTCCGAAAGTGAAAGTGTCCTTCCTGTTTGGGGACGGACGGAAGGGGCCGTTGGGGGGGTTGTCTCTTACGGGTCCGGTCGGAGTGCGGTTCCCCGGTCGGGAACAGGGGTTTCCCGACATGCTCCACAGGATCTGAATCTGCCCGTGACCGCCGTCGCTCGACGGCGGCGCGTCGCTATGTGTCCAACACGCCCGCTCCAGAAGTCACACTAAGCTCGTAACGCGATCCGCCCGTGCCGCTCGGTGCATGGGTCTGTATCGATGCGCGGTCCTGCCGCGTGTCCCAACATCGTTCCCACCCGCTCCCCAGAAAGGAGGCCAGCCATGGCCCGTTCCCGCACGTCCAGATTCGACGCCTCGGAGGCAATCACCAGTGAACTGATCCGCGTCATCGAGCGCGGGGTCCTGCCCTGGCGCAAGCCGTGGATCACCGGCGGGGCGTCACGCCCGCTGCGCCACAGCGGCGAGCCCTATCAAGGCATCAATAACTTCCTCCTCACCATGCGGACGCAGCTTGCCGGGTACGCCTCGCCGTTCTGGATGACACTCCGGCAGGCCAACGCACTCGAAGCCAAGGTGCGCAAGGGCGAGAAATCCTCCGTTGTCGTCTACTACGGCCAGGCGCAGACCCGCGGCGACGGGCAAGCGGGCGACACCGAGGACGACAACCCCGAGACGAGCGGGTTTCGGTTTCAGAAGGCGTATCGCGTGTTCAACGCCGATCAGATTGAGGGCCTGCCCGAAAGCTTCCATCCCGATCCCGCGCCCCCACAAGACCATGCGCCGCACAAGCCGATCCCGCATATGCAGGCCTTTTTTGAGGCGATCGACATCGTGACGAGCTTTACCGGGCGCGAGGCCTATTACATGGCCGCCGTCGACAAGGTCTACATGCCCGACATCGCGCTCTTCGAGGACCCGCTATCCTTCTATGGGGTCTGGGCCCACGAGATGGCCCACGCGACAAAAGCGCGGCATCGGCTGAACCGCTCCTACGGTGACGCGCGCTTCGGCAACACCGCTTACGCACGCGAAGAGATCGTCGCAGAGCTCACCTCGTGTTTTCTGGGGCAGGAGCTCGGCTTCTCGGCCCATACGCTTGAGATGAGCGCCTCCTATCTCGATAGCTGGCTGCATGTTCTTCGCTCGGACAAGACCGCCATCTTCAAACACGCGGCCGATGCACAGCGCGCCTGCGACTGGCTCATTGCCGCGTCGAATGCGGGCCGGTCGAGCCGGACCGAAGAAGCCGCTTGAGGGGTATTCCTCTGGAATAAGGGTTGTCGCCGATCACACCGACCGACGGTCTCTGATGGAGGAAAGGAAAAGTGGGCTTTGGGTCAGGTGTTTCCAGCATCTCCCGAAAGGACAGACCCATGCGCGAGGACCCCGATCCCGATCATAGCCAACCCGACCCAACCATCGTCGCCGCCCAGAACGACGCTTTCCGCAAACTCGCCTGTCTCGGCATTGCGCCGGATCAGCCGATCCCAGGTCGTCTGCATGTGACCCGGTCCATCCTGGACGCCGGCGAAGGTTTCGTGGCCGAAGCCGTCCAGGCGGTCGGCGCTTACGACACGTTCGAGCCCGAGAACGATCCCTCCGGTTGGCACGATTTCGGGGCGGTGACGATCCGCGGCGAGAAGGTGTTCTGGAAAGTCGATCTGTATGAGGCCGACTCCGATTTCCGCTACGGCGCGGAGACCCCAGAGAACCCCCGGACCACCATGCGCGTGCTGACCATCATGTTGGCGCGCGACTGGTAGGGCAGGGCGCACCTGCCGAGCAGTGAGGCCCGCTGACCCCGGAAGAGGGAAAGCGGGCCCTTTGTTCCGTCGATCTCCGAATCCGGGGATCGGTCTCGCGGCACCCCCGCGTGGGCTTCACCGTCATCAAGAAGGACAGACCATGACCCAATCCCTGACACCCGTTTCTGTCGCCATCGGCGATCTCGTGGCCCATCCCGCCAATGTGCGCGCGAAGTCTCCGGAGAGCTACGCCTCCGAGAACATCGCGCATCTCACAGCCTGCATCGCCGTTCTCGGCCTCCTGCAGCCGTTGCTCGTCCAGAAGATCGATGGCAAGTTCGGCGTCCTCGCGGGCGGCCGTCGCCATGCGGCACTTCAGGAACTCGTCTCCGACAAGTCCGCAAAGGGCTATACAAAGAGCACCAAGATCG
Source organism: Pseudomonadota bacterium (assembly GCA_039177935.1). Lineage (GTDB taxonomy): Bacteria > Pseudomonadota > Alphaproteobacteria > Rhizobiales > Methyloligellaceae > Methyloceanibacter. The sequence continues at coordinate 14,636 of JBCDFN010000024.1, forward strand.
ATTGCCGCCTCGTCACAGACGATTGCGACATGACGACGGCCCTGTCGCTAGCCGAAAACATCACCCAGGCGCCAATGAATGCCATCGACGAGTTCGAGGCCTTCGCGCGGATGATGGAGGTCGATGGCCAGACGCCGGAGACGATCGCCAAGACGTTCGGGACGACCATCGCCGCCGTGAAGGGACGGCTGCGCTACGGGCTCATCCATCCCGACATCCGCGACGCCGCGCGCGCCAAGTCGATCACCCTCGACACGATGAAGGCCTTTGCGGACCATCCAAGCCAGGAGGTTCAAAAGGAGGTCTATGAGGCGCTGACCAAGGAGGACAGCTATCTCCAGGCCTATACGGTGCGACAGGCGCTCAAATCCCGTGGCGTGCAGGTCAGCGACGACATCGGCGCCTTTGTGCGCGAAGATTACGAGGCGAGGGGTGGAGCGATCGCCGCCGATCTTCTCGAAGAACATTCGGTGCTGGAGGACGCCGAGCTCGTCGAGACGATCCTCCTCGAAAAGCTCACAGCCGCCGCAGAAGAGGCGCGGGCTTCCATGGGCTTTGCCTGGGCCGAAGCAGTCATCCGCTACGATTATGCGGCGATGGCGGATTATGGCCGGGTTTATCCCGGGCCGATCGAGCCCGACGCCAAGGGCCAGAAGCGCCTCGAGACGATCACCGCCGAGCTCGAAAAACTCGAACGCGAAATGGAGGATGAGAGTCTCGAGGAAGACGCCTATGAGGCGCTCTACGAGAAGGTCGATGAACTGGAAGCCGAGGCCCGCGATCTGCAGGAGGCCTATAGCGCAGAGGATCTCGCCCGGTCCGGCGTGATCGCGTCCTGGTCGAACGGGCAGGTGACCCTCCATTCCGGTCTCGTCCGTCCCGAAGACAAGACGGAGAACCCTGGCAAGGCTTCAGGGTCGGCGACAGACAAGGGAGGCACGGACAGCGACGAGATTGTGTACCCGGCCTCGCTGACCGAGGATCTCAAGACCGAACGGGCCATGGCCCTTGGCGCGGCGATGGCACAGCATCCGAAGGCCACGCTCGACCTGACGCTGTTCAAACTCGTCAGCGACGTAATAGGACACGGCATGAGTGTGACCCACGCGATCAAGGTCGATGCCCGCAAGGAGTATCGGACCCACGCAAAGATGGACGAGATCGATGAGACGTCGCTCGAGCAGGTGGCCGATGCATATGACGCCCTCAACCTTTCCTGGAACGATGAGGCGATCTCGCCTGCCGAACAGTTCGCCCGTTTCCGCGAGCTGAAGCCGACCGAGAAGGCCAAGCTCGTCGCTTATGCGACTGCGGCGACGACCCAGTCCTGCTTCGCACGGGATCGGGAGCGCGACAGCCTGATGCATGCCTTCGAGATCGAGGTCATGCCCGACATCAGGGCCCACTGGACGCCGAACGCAGCCCTCTTCAACCGCTTCAAGAAGGCCTGGCTCCTGAAGATCCTCGGCGAGGAGCTCGGGCTCGCGCAGGAGGCGGTGACTCTAGCGTCGTCGAGCAAGAAAGAGATCGTCGCCTTCTGCGACAAGCTCTTCGCCGAACCCTTTGCAACGCTCACCGACGCACAGCGCGCTGCGGTCGCCGCCTGGTGCCCGCCGATGATGCAGACGGCGGGTGTCGAGGACGAGGAAAACGTAGACCTCGACGTGTCAGAGCAAGAAACCGACGTCGCAGAGGCGGCCTGATCGCGTAAGCGGCCCGCCCCCCTTGCCATGCGGATGGGCGGGCCGCGCCACTAGCACAGGAGGTCCCCAATGACCATTGAAGAAATCAAAGCCGCGGTGGACGCCGGTTTCAGCGTGCACTGGGCCAATGAGGGCTATGTCGTGCACCGAGACGATCTTGGCCAGTACCTGATCACGTTTCGGCGCAATGGCCACAGCATCGGTCTGACGGACCGCTCCGGCATCCGGCTGAACGGGGAGGAGACGCAGTTCTTCGTCTCCCGCCCGGATCTCGGGGAGACGATCCATTGTTCCGATTGCGGCAGCGAGGACATCCTGCGCGATGGATGGGCCAGCTGGGATTCCGAGCTTCAGATCTGGGAGGTTTCGGATCTGCAGGACCATGCCTGGTGCAACAGCTGTGACAGCGAAGCCAAGCTCGCCACGCGTCCGATCCGCCACTTCGGGAGTCGGACCCCACCGCACCGCACGCTCTGACCCTCTAGCGTTCGCGCGAGCACCGGGCCTTGGGGACAGAAAGGCGAAAGCAGGCTTTCGGATTGTGTGATCCCATCAGGGGTCGAAACGTAACCCGCCGGTCGCAGGGCAGACGCCCGGGCCGACAATCCCAAGGAGAAGACCCATGTTCGCAGGAACCCTGACCAGAAACGCCGAGACCGCTGCCGCCGTGTATTCCGGCGTAATCCATTCCAGCCGGTTCGACATCGCGGTCCAGCTCGAGACCCGGACCAAGATGTCCGAGAAAAGCCCGGATTACGATGTCACCGCCGTCAACAAGTCCGGCCGCAAGGTGCGCATCGGCACGGCCTGGAACGAGACCGGCAACACCACCGGCAACCCCTACCTCTCGATGCAGCTCGATGTCGGCCTCGGGCCTTTTCGGGTCAACGCGGTGCAGACCAAGGAGGCCCGCGAGGCGGGCACCGGCCAGTTCGAGATCATCCCGCTCGTCTCGAACGGCACGATGAAGTCCGGCTCGATCTCGGGCGAGCTCACGGCGATGGACGCCGACAACGCCTTTGCGGGCTACATCGCCAACATGATGTTCGACCTCGACTTCATGCTGATCGAGAATGAGTACAAGTCGGAGCAGACCCATCCCGACTACCGGATCGAAGTCAGCTCTCCGAAGCGCCACCCGATCCGCGTCGGCTCGGCCTGGATGGCCAAAAGCGCCCGGACCGGGAACGAGTACGTCTCGCTCCTCATCAACACGCCCGACGGCGATCTGCGCGTGAACGCCGTGCAGAACGAGGAGCAGCGTCGAGGTCAGACCTTCTCGATCATCCCGTTCGTCGACAACGGTGAGCGGGATCAAGGCGAAGGGGCCGGGCTGTCGCTGGTCGCCTGACCGAGTGACGCCGTTTCAGAGACCATCGAGCCAATGGATCGGCCACTAAACCGATCGATTCGGGGAGCCGCGGAAACGTGGCTCCCTTTTCTCGTTTCGTACGGACAAGTAGGAACAATAACCGGGGCCGAGAAGCGGACAAACCCGCCACTCAACCAATGGCTGCTTTTCCTTAACTCGCCCGGAGGGCGTCGAGCATCGGGCAATCGCTTTTGCCGTTTGCGCAATTCGAGACCAGCTCAGCCAGTGCTTTTTCGAGCTGCCTTAACTCCTTCAATTTTGCTCGAACCTCCGAAAGATGTTTTCGCCCAAGCCCCTCAACCGTCTCGCGCGAGTTGTTTGGCGCATCGGCCAGATTGCGGAGCGCGACTACGTCTGAGATTGGGAATCCCAGATCACGACAGCGCTTGATGAACCTGAGTTCGGAAATCTCAGCGTCCGAATAGGCTCGGCGTCCGGACGCAGTGCGCCCTGCCTTCGATATGATGCCCTCACGCTCGTAGTAGCGGATGGTCTCTATAGAAACGCCACTTTGTCGGGACGCCTCACCAATCGTAATCATGTGATCGAACTCCACTTGCTCCTGTAGTGACTACAGGATGCATAAACGCGGCCATGATGTCGAATACCGAAACGCTTCAAGTCGAAACCAAAGGGCCGAACCGTCTGCTGATCGGTGGTGCTGGTCTGCTGGCGTTGCTCAGCGCGTCGTGCTGCGTCTTGCCGATTGGGCTTTCAATCATTGGCTTGGGTGGAACATGGCTGGTGATGCTTGGTCCATTTGTCGAGTATCGCATCGAAATTCTTGTCCTCGTAGGACTGGTACTGGCTTGGGGGTGGCTTCGTCTCTGGCGACGTTGGCAATGCGCAAGCCGCAGGCGTTCGACCGTGGTTTTACTCAGCTTCACGACACTCGCGTTTCTTCTCGCTGCCAGTTCGCCTCTTTGGGAGGAAGACGCGGCGCGAACGATGTTCGCTTTGTTCCGGCAATACAGGTGAAGGGCTGGTTGCTTGTCTTGAGCCTTGGCGGTGCGGGATTGGCCGCCGTCTGTTGTTTGACGCCTTTCCTGCCTTGGTTGTTCTCACTTCTCGGGATCAGCGGTGCGCTCGGTTACGTCTATCGTGACGATGTTTTGCTTCCGATCCTTGCCGGTTTTCTCATTCTCACGGGGTACGCTCTATGGCGACGCAGACGAACGAAGTAGTTCTTCAGTCGACGATTACTTGTCCTGAATACGGGCATGTCGCCGAAGAGACAATGCCGACGGATGCGTGTCAGTGGTTCTATGAATGCGCGTCTTGCCGGACGGTTCTGAAACCCCTCGAGGGCGATTGCTGTGTCTATTGCTCTTACGCCACGGTGCCATGTCCGCCGATACAGGAAGGTAAGTCCTGCTGCGCATAGCTGACGTTCGTCTCATCGCAGAAATACGCAAGTTGGGGTCGAAGCAGAACTTGATGGGCTTGTTTTCGCGCCCGCAGAGAAGAATTCTGCAGGTCGTTAACAGTACCCGGCCCGCCTCAGCCGCGAACGCGCAGCGGGCGTTTCCAGATGCGCGTAGCGTCCGCCCGAATACCGCCGACAGTCGAGCGCATGACCGGCCGCGATGACCGCCGCGCCGATATCCTCGCCATCGGCGTAGCAGACGCCCACCCACCGATCATGCGTCCGCTCGCCGTTGAGATCGCATTTTATGGATCGCCCTGACAGGTAATTCACCATCCACTACCGCGCATCGCGTCCGGCACTTGTTCCGAGCTCGGGCGCATCAACCCCGTTCAGACGGACCGGCGTTCCTGAGACGACAATCGTGTCGGCATCGCGCACCTGCACCTGCGCCAGGGCTGGTGCGGCCAGCAGCGTTGCCACGATCAGGGTCAAGTATCTCAAGCGTCGGTCCTTCGCAGTTCGATCCGGTCTTCATTGCGGGTACTTCTCCCACACCATTGTGGCACGAGTTGGCCAAGGATGTCCTATGCCTAACGGCCTCGCCCACTCGGCGCTGCGTGTCGCAGGCGAGATATCGGCCCCTGGCCGATCGCGCATTCGGCCCTGCGGCCTCACCGCGGCGTTGCGCCCGGCATCCCGGTTTGCCCGGCTCGCGAGCACGGCGCTCCCCGGCCGCTCCCCCGGATTGCGCTCCGGTCGGTTTTGGCCAAGAGCCAAAACACTCCCTCCACTTCATCCGTCTCCCGCGTCCGGTCACCCCGCTTGCCTGCTCGCGTCCGGCAAACCTACTGACACACCACACATACATGAGCGTGGAAGCATATCCTCCGGATGGCCCCCAAATCAGTCCGCCTCAAGGATCGCAAAACTTTTCGGCGATGGTTGTGCTTGTGGCGGGCGTCTTCCAGTGCACGAGGTCGCGCTTGTTGTGACCGCCGCGCTTTGAAAACTTTTGCGCCCGGCACGCCGGCGGCTGCGCCGTCCCTGACCCGGGCAGATTCGGAACCCAGACATGTCGTTATAGCCACCACACTCCCGTGGTGGTCGGACAAACATCTGGAGAACCGACATGGCCTACGATCAAGCGAACACCTACGAGACGATTGAGCTCTTCGGGTTGACCGAGAAGGACGCTCACCTTCCGATCCCCGAAGATGACATCCTGACCGACGGCATCATCCGCGAGACGTTCGAGGCTCTTCTGGGGCAGTTGCGCAATACCGGGCTCGAGACCGAGATCGAACCGCTGGCCCACGGGCTCGCGACGATCCTGCAGCGCCGCAAGACCGCCATCGGTAAGGAGCTCGACCGGACCGCCGACAAGATCGGCGCGCTGGCGAAGAGCCACGACGGCTCGGAGATCGCCGAGACCGCGCTGGAAGAGGCGCAGAGCCGTTTCCTGCTTCTCCGCGAGATCGTTGGCGCGATCGAGGCGATGAACGAGGCAGCCGCTGAATGCTACGAAGTTGAAACTGGACACGCTTTCATCCCGGCGGCGGGATCACGCGCGAGCGCGAAGGCTCAGGAGACAGGCGCTGTCTTCGAGGCGAAGCAGCTCCTGGAACAGCACGACCGGGAGACGGCGACGAAGTCGAAGGTCGAGGGGGTCCCGCTGATCGTCTCCGGCGCAACCGACTGGAGCGATGTCGATCTGATCTTCTCGACCCTCGACAAGGTCCGAGACCGGATCAAGCAGACCCGGAATCAGGAGATCTTCCTCTGCCACAAGGGCGGACGGCACGGGGCCGAGATGATCGCGGCCCGGTGGGCGCGGGCGCGGGGTGTCGCGCAGGCGCGCTTCGACCCCCGCTGGTCGGCCCATGGACGGGCAGCGCCCTTCAAGTGCAATGACGAGATGCTCGACGACAGGTTCGCCGCGACGGGGGTCGTGCTCTTCGGCGGCAACGGGGTTGCGCTCAACCTCGGGCAGAAGGCCGAGGCGAAGGGACTGACGGTGATGCGGGTCGCGGACCCGGCGAAAAGAACCGAGAACTGAGATCGAGAGGGTCGCCTTCGGGCGGCCCTTGCGTCGTTCTCACGGAAGTGGGTTCGCTTGGGAGCGCGAGCTGCGAACGACGTCCCTAGCGACGATCTGTGGACGCACTCTATTCGCTTGCATCCGACGGGTCTCAAACTTCGGGGTCTTTTGATCTTCTGAGGGGAACATCTCCAGCTCCTAAGCCGGGCGGGGACGAAGCTTGGGCAGAAGGCCAGAGACGACGGAGCCGATCCTATTTTGCGGATCAGCTTATAGACGCCGAACAGTGGCAATCGGACGATGGCTCCGTATCGGTGGCCCAGAAACAGGTCGAAGCAGCAACGCGTCCGGTCACCCGCGTCTCTCCTTCTTGCTCATTTATGTGGATCGCACGGGGGCGGCCCGGTCGTTCCCTCCGCTGACGCTCCGGCAAACGCAAATACGGCTTCCACGCCTTTGGCGCGGACCCTCCGCATTTGCGCTTGCGTCCGGTCCTTTTGCCCCCGTGCCGGGTGATCCCCATCGCAACAAGGAGAGACCCAAATGACCAACCACTATGTCGCCACCGTTCCCGTCAAGTTCACCGACAGCGACGGCCAAGAGCTCACCCGCTTCCAGCGCGTCGGCGCGATGTTCCGCAACACGCGCAACGGGGACGGCTCGGAGTTCTTCAACCTGAAGCTCGACTTCCCCGTCGCGGTCCAGGAACTGGTGATGTTCCCGCCGAGCGCGAAAGAACCCGAGGCCTGATCCACCTCGTGGAGGGGCCGCCTGCGGGCGGCCCTGTCTCGTTGCTGGGGTCGCGGCGAAAGGGAAGGAGAGCCGGGCCGGTGGCCCGGCTCAAGTCAAGTTTAGTGGGACCGCAAGCGGTCCCGGTGGAAGAACAGAGATGGTCCGTGACAGGGCGGCCCCACGGCCTCAAGGGGGCCATCCGGAATAACCCTTTGGCTGCGCCCTGCGGGTTTTTCCGGCAGAGATTTGGTGCCCAAATCTGGCCTCCCTTGACCCCGCCGGACCGCCCCATCGGAGGGAGTTTGCGCCGCCCCCTCGCTTCCGTCCGAACATATGCATGTTCGGCCAGAACCTCCGGCGCGGGCACGAGGAAGGCCGGGTGGACGTCCTGGGTTGGGAGAGCGGCGGGGCAGACATCAGGCGGCATGGATCTCGGCTTGTCGACGGCCGCCTCGCCCCACGGGTGCTCGGCGAAAAGCGGCCATAAGACAGAAATACCGCTAAGTTGCAATCATGCGGTATTGACACAGAGCTTTGGCTTTGTGAGTATGGAAGGGTCGCTGCTGAAGGTGGCAGGAAATAGGGGGGCTTTCTTCGCGTGTCCCAGACCAAACGATTAACTGCCTATCAGAAGATGGAGATCGTGCGCGAGGCCGCAGAGGGCGTCTCGACGGCGGACCTGGCTGAGCGGTTTGGCGTCTCCCAGAGAGCCATCCAGTACACGCTCAAGGCGGATGCCGAGCGGCAGAGGGACAGTGCCGTGGCGACCGCGGCGGTGACCGTGAAGCTGACGCCGGAGGAGCTAGAGGCGCTGGATGCCGTGTTCTCGGCTGCAGGAATCGAGACCCGTACCGAGGGGCTGAGACGGCTGATCCAGTCCGCCGGCGGGACCTTCGTTCCGGACATTCAACTGGCGCAGCAAATGGAACGGTACCGGGTATCGCTGCATGAAGTCGGCAATGGGGTCGTGCAGCTCTCCAAGCGTATGGCGGAAGCCAACCGGACAGGGCAGGGGACGGTCGTTTTTTCCGACTTGCAACTCACTCAGTTGCGCGGCCTCGCGCGGTTCATTCTCGATTCCGCCGACGAGATCGACCTGCTGGTCCGCCGCCGTCGCGACGCGATGCAGCTGGAGGCCACAGCCGCCCTGAGGGAGTTTGCTCATGCGGCTGAATGATGCCGTCCATGACGTGACCGGCGAGGTCTTCCGGGACGGTTGGAGCCGCATCCGGGGCTCGATGCAGGGGCTGCATGTTGCCAAGCAGCGGCAGCTGATCCGGGCGGCAGCGGGTCATCGCGCAGCCGTCTTCAAGGCGATCCGAGGTGGCGGCACCCATTCCAAATCCGAGCTCTCCAACCAGCTCGGATATCTGACCACGAAGTCCACCCATATCGTCGACAGTTCCGGGTTCTTGGACGGGAAGACGAAGCTCGACAACAAAGAGATCAAGGAGCTGACTGAGCGCTTCGCGAAGCGCTGGAGTGCCGGGTTCAAACCGAAGCTCGGGCAGACGACCCATATGCTTCTGTCCTATCCGATCGGGACGCGGGGCGAGGATGTCCGGGACATCACCGCCACTGTCGCGGAGCGGTTCTTCCAGACCGATGAAGGACATTTCGATTACATCATCGCGGTCCATGAGGACCGCGCGCATCCACACGCCCATATCGTCCTGAACCGACGCTCCCAGGAAGGGGAGTTCTTCTTCCTCGGGCGCGACCACCGATTCAACTACGACGATTTTCGTTTGGCCATGGTTGAGGAAGCAGAGAAGTTCGGCGTCCGGCTGGAAGCGACCCGGCGGCTTGACCGGGGCGTGGTGCACTACCCGCCACGCACGCGAGAAGTCTATGCGGCCAAGGACGAAGGTCGGGCGGCGGAACCGCGGCCGCGCGTGGGCGCCGATCTGGAGCGTGCGCTGGCGGAGATCGCCAACACGAAGACGGTCTACCACGCGCTCGCCTCTGAGGCCTCGCGGGAGGCAAGGGAGGACGTTTCCGACGCCCTCTTCCGGGCCGGGGAACTGCTGGCGCAGGGCGGCAAGCTAAACTTACAAGGAGACGTTTACATGGCCGAGGAGCAATCGTTCGACGAGTTGAGAACCCGCTATGCCGACCAGGTGGCGCGCGTCCAGGGGATGATCACCGAAAAGCCAGAGACCGAGCGTCCGCAGCTGGAACGGAAACTCAACGAAATCCAGGCCCGGCTTTCTCATATGCAGCCGCTCGGGCTCCGGTCGGTCACGCTGACAGAGCGGCCGTCCGACGGCGGGGTCTATTCTGAGGCAAATATCGACCTGGATCAGCTGGAGCGGCTGCAGGAACCCGATGTCCGGGCGCAGATCGACACCGCGCTCAGAGGCACCGGGATCCGGTCCTCGGTGGTCATCGCGCGGATGGAGACCGGGGCGCAGAACGCCGCGCTCGAGCGGCAGTGGATTGCGGATGATCTGCAGCGGGTGGCGGAGACCAATGGGCTCAACCTCGAGCGTCGTTCCGATCTCGAGACCGCCCGCGAGGCTTTGAACCGGGCCCATGTCCAGCTTGGGATCACCCTCGAACGCCACGAAGTCCTGCGCCAGGACGGCGTGATCGACGAAGAGCGCGACGCGACTTTGACCGATCGCGCGCTGTCGGAGGCGGAGGCCCGCGCGGCGACGGAGCCCGTCCGCACGCGCAGTCTCGATCCTGAGGTGCGGCGGGTGCTCGACCATGAGCGGGCCGGCGAGATGTCCGAACTCTTCGCGGATGTCGGCGAGCGGCTGGCCTATCGGGAAGCGGTCGAAAGGGAACTTGATGAGCAGCAGGTCGACCGGTTGAGGAACGGCGACGTGGAGGTCCTGCGGGAACAGATCTCGGACGGACTGGACCGGCTCTATGCCGCCAAGGTCTACCTGCAATCGGACGAGGCAACGGCGAACAGCGAGGCGGCGCGGGCCGTCGTGGAGGAGATCGCCGACCGGGAGTATGAGCTCCAGCGAGCTGATCTCACCGATGGCGAGAAAGAGCGCGGGGAGACCCACTGATGGGGGGTCTCGGAAAAGGGCGGCTCGCCATCGGAGTGGTGCTGGTGACGCTTGTCGCGGCGGCGATCGGCTATGTCATCGCCTCCGCCTGGCTGACCTTCCGCGATGTGGGGTTCCAGGCCGATCCAGATTTCACCTATATCGCCGAAAACTACCTATGGCTCCGTGATACCCGCCCCGACGACTTCCGGCTGGTCAACCTGATCATGGGCGGGTCGGGCGTTCTGGGGCTTCTGATGAGCCTCGCCATGTCGGGCTCAGCGCTGACCCGTTTTGGCTACACCCATTGGCAGACGCGCCGGGAGATGAAGCGCAACGGGTTCTTCGGCCCGCCCGGCACCGGCTTCGTGATCGGCAAACTCGGCAAGCCCACATCTCGCGCGCCGTTCCTCTGCTCGAAGACCTTCCCGCACGCGCTCATCGTGGCGCCGACCGGACGCGGCAAGACCACCGGCTTCGTCATTCCGAACCTGCTCACCTGGCAGGGCTCGGCCGTGGTGCTCGATGTGAAGGGCGAATGCTATGAGGCCTCGGCCCGTCATCGCGCCGCGGCCGGCGACACGGTCTATCGCTTCGCCCCGACCGACTGGGAGACCAAGCGCACCCATCGCTACAATCCGCTGTTGCGCATCTACGAGTTGAAAGACCCCGCGCGCCAGCAGATGGAACTCTTGCTCCTCGCAACGCTCTTCCTGCAGAACGACAACGACCGGGTGCAAGGGCTGCTGAAGGGCGGGATCGATCTCTTCGTCGCCGCGGGGCTTCTGGCCTTCCAGCGCCGTCGCCCGACCCTCGGTGAAATCTACCGGATCGCCGCTTCGGGCGGGCACAAGCAGAAAGAATATCTCGCCCGCGCCCATGAGGTCCGGAACCCCGCCGCGCGGCTGATCTTCACCCGGCTGGCCTCCACCAACAACGACACCCTGACCTCCTATGTCTCGCTTCTGATGACCTCGGGGCTCGATCAGTGGCAGAACCCGGCCATTGATGATGCGACAGCGGTCTCCGGTTTTGACTTCCGGACGATCCGAAAGCAGCCCTTCAGCGTCTATCTCGTCGTTCAGCCGCTCATGGTGAAGCCCCTGGCACCGCTGATCCGGCTCTTTTTTTCGGACCTGCTCTCGGCGCTCCAGGACAAGGAACCGGGTCCAGACGAGCCTTGGCCGGTGATGATCCTGCTCGACGAGTTCAACCGGCTCGGCAAGATGCCCATCGTGGCAGAGAGCATCGAGATCCTGCGGCAGTACCGCGGACATCTCGCCATCGTCACCCAGACCATTCCCGCCATCGACGAAATCTATGGCGAGAACACGCGGCGGGCGCTCCAGGGCAACGCCGGCATCAAGCTCTACCTGACGCCGTCTGACGAGAAGACCGTCGAGGAGCTGAGCAAGGCCGTGGGCAAGACCACGAAGACCGTGGTCACACGCTCCCGCGCCATAGGCAAGAACCCCTTCGAGGGTCGGAGCCAGTCGGAACGCACCGAGGAGGTCTCACTCCTGCCCGAGGACGAGGCGCGGCGGCTGCCGCTCGACGAGATCGTCGTGGTGGTCGATGCGCAGATGCCGGTGAAGGCCAAGCGCGTGGTGTATTTCGAGGACCCATTCTTCAAGTCCATCCATGCCGCGCAGAAGGGGGACCTGCCGTTCCCGGAAGGACCCGTCCTGCCGATGGGCGAGCTGCCACTGAGCGTCCGGGCGATGCCCTCGGCGCCCAGGGGGGCGGGTCTGACAGAGAAGGATTTCGAGGCGCGGATGGGGATCGGGGAGCGTAGTGCGGACGGACAAGTTTACCCGGAACCGGCCCCGGACGGGCGGCGGGCGCGCGCTGCGGTAACCGCGGACGATCAGCGGCAGTTCGAGATGGACTTTGGCGCTCGGGCGGAGCTCGATGTCGAGGCTGCGAGCGAAGATGATCTAGGCGTTGTCCAGGACGCTCTGAGCGAGTTAGATCGGCTGGAGGAGGAGATTGCGAGTGCCGGCGAGATGGAGGATCGGGTTGTGGCGCACTGAGCGAACACTGAAACCAACTGCGGCGAAGGTATCGAATGAACCCAAACTGGTTATTGCCGCGCAACGCATGAAGGTCCGGGTGATACCGTGAAGCAGTCGATGGCCCGACATCAGTGATGGATCACAAAGGATCTGCATGGCGACCCAGTCATCAATATGATGTCAAGACGCAACTTCGTTAGACCATGTCCTTTAATCAAAGGATGACCCCGGTTCACTACCTAGGTAACGATCTCAACGTCGAGCTTTTTCGACCTTGGCCGAGCCGGTCTTCACCAATTCACCCAATCTTGTGCGAAACCACACATGGCCGGGGTCCTTCTGCAATTTGGGATGCCAAGTTGCGATGACATCGAAACCTGGGCTATCGAAAGGGAGCGTGCAAATTGCTATGCGATCCGCGCTGTCGACTGCCAACCGTTTCGGAAAGACCGCCACTAAGTCGGTCGACTGGACGGCCTGTAGCGCAAGGATGAAGCTGGGCATCGAGGCCACGACCCGTCTCGTGCGGCCCATACTGAACAAAACGTCATCGATTGGGCCTACAAATGACGGGGACCGTGGCGCAACCAAAATGTGCTCCAAGGCGCAGAAATCATCGAGAGATAACGCCTTGCAAGCGGCCCAATGGGCCTTATGCATAATCAAGACGAAAGTTTCAGAGTACAAAGTCTGGCTGATAGTAGCCGGGTCGCTGAACGTTGGCGTCGCAACCACGAGGTCCATTTCGTCTGCTGACGCGTCTCGGTCATTCAATAGCGACATGGCAAAACGGATGCCTGGTGCTTCATCCCTCAAGGCGCGAAGTGCTAGAATAAGAACAGCTGAGTAGATGTAGTCTGTCGATGCGATGGAGAACGTTCGATCGCTCGTCGCGGCATCGAAAGGAACGCGCTCTCGAATGACTTGGGTCAGAATGTCAATGCCAGCCGTCAATTGAGGCAGGATTTCCTTTGCAACGGGTGTCAAAACCATCCCGTGCGCATTCCCCACAAGCAAGGGATCATCGAACAAGTCCCTCAGCCGTGCCAACTGTGCTGACATTGCTGGCTGCGAAATCCCCACACGGCGCGCAGCAGAGGTGACGCCTTGCTCCTGTAGAAGTGCTTTGAGCGACGACAAGAGCGCAAGATCTGCCCGGCTTAAATCCATTTTTTGGATGCTCATAATACTGAATACAAATTTGTCTTTAGCCTCGAACAGAGCGACATTCAATGCATCGGCGCACGATGCACCACCAGACCAAGGAGATCAGAAATGAAAAATGCACTTAGAACTGCCATTGCAGCCTTGCTTGTCACTGCCACATTGCCAGCAGTTGCATTCGCTGATGACAGCCCCGCAGCCGTCGTCGAAGAATACATCGAAGTCGTGGTCAACGGCCGTGAGTTCGACCGGATTGACGAGTTTGTTGCTGAAGACCTAATCCAACGGAATCCGAATCTTCCGAACGGACGCGAAGCTCTTCGGGAGTTCTGGGTTGGCTTCATGGGCGGGCAACCCGAAGCCCGGTTCACCGTTGCTCGTGTAATCTCCGAAGGCGATTTGGTTGTTGAACATAGCCTTTTCCAAAGCAATCCTGAAGATCGTGGAGCAGCAGTCGTGGATATCTATCGTGTTGAGGACGGGTTGATTGTGGAACACTGGGATGTTGTTCAGCCTGTTCCCGAGGAATTTGCCAGCGGCAACCATCCAGTGCTTGACGACTGATCCTTACGCGTCACGCAATGCTCTTGTGCAACACCGCCAGAAGCGCGGTGTTGCTCATTTTGGTTAGCGGCGTGAAGTAAATGCGAACAAAACGACCGCTTGTGCCGGCAAACGGTTATGGAAGATGCCTTTAATTGTTAGTTCTGTCCGCGAAGCCGCCATTGTATCATGCCGGGCATTGGTAACTCTTTGGTTTCTGATCTACCACGACCTGCGCCGCTTTAGAGGATCCAGCGGGTCTGTCATCGACCGATGCGAATGCTGACGCAACTCTGCGGCTTGCGCGGCGCCTTTGCTCTGCTACCGACCGATGCGCCGGTTGCGGTCCATTTGCGCTTGATAGTCCGGCGCGCTTCCAGCGTTCGGGTTGCCACCACCTTGGGAAATCGTTGGTTGCGGCTGCTGAGAGTATCGACGTTCCGGCATGGCCCCAAGGCCGGCAATAGCCCTCGCGCGCAGAGCCGCATATTCCACTCCCGTCGCGCCGCCCATAAGGTATCGGTTCTGAGCCTGCTGCGAGCCGAAGGCGGCGCGACCAAAGGCGTATGCGCCTCCGAGTCCACCGGAGATCGCTGGCATCATGATGTTGCCGGAGATCGCCCGAACGATGAAGGGTGTCGCGATGATGAAACCCTTCGCCATAAGAACCATCATGAAAAAGGGAACGAGTGCACCAATGTTGGGGGCCGCGGTTGGATCGCCGAGCTCACCTAGGAGAGCTGTTGAAACGCCAGTGATGGTTGAGAACACGCCAGCGATGATGATCGGATACATGGCAAAGGAGACGACCGCCGAAAGCCACCTTGCGAAGTAGTCTTTCGTCACGTCGAAGAGTGTGAGGAAGATCATTATGGGGGCTAGGCCGAGAAGCAGCGCAATCATCAAGCGAGAGGCGACCATTAGGAAGGCAGCAAGAGCTCCAAGCAGCGATAAGAGGAACACTCCGAGATTGGACAGGATCGCTCCGGCCATCCAGTTCAGTTCTTCACCAGCAGCATTCAGATAGCTCCCAAAGTCCGCAATCATGACATCAAATTGTTCAGCATAGGTGCCAGATGGCCCGGGTGCGCCACCACCAACCGCGGCAATCAGTGATCCAGCGATGCTGTCAATGCCGTTGAGAATTGCCGTGGATAGCGCGTTAAACTGCGTCCAGTTCTGCGCGAAGATGCCTATCAGCGCGATCTTCACTCCTAGCCAAAAGGCCGTTCGTCCATCCATCGCTCGATATTGAAAAACCATGTTGATACAGACGAGGATGAGAACAAGAGTGACGGCCACCGTTGTCACCGTTCCGACTGTGGCCGCGACAGCGCCAAACTGTGTTTCAGCCGCGTCGTCCAGAAATCCTTGGGCCGTATCGACGATGTATGAAACGACACTCATCTGTCACCAGTGCCCCTCGGCTTCGCAAAGATCTCTCACCGATTGCCGTAATGCGTCGCCCTCGGCACGGTAGTCCTCGCGAGTTTGCATCGCTTCAAATTGTTCAAGGCTGAGGTAGTTGTCATTGAAATGCTGGATGGCGTGTTCCCACGGCGGGAACACGGTCTCGCAAGAACAATCGTTAGCGTCAGCAACACGCCGGTAGCTTTCAGCGCGATAGATCATCTGGATCAATAGTCGCTTATAGCCTTCTCGGACAGGAGTGTTTTCTAACCACTCCGGTTCAAGCGGTCGATCTTGGCAAAACTCGAATTGCCGATCCATGGTTGGCACCATGCCTTGTGAGAGTGCGACGATTGGGAAAACAGTCCCAACCACGAGAGAAAAAAGAGCTCGGCGGATCACGCGCGTCTCTCCAAGTTCTTTTGGTATTCTTCTTCAGGAATTTCGAGCTTCAGAATAAAGGTGTAGACATCACGCATACCTTGCATGTGCGTCATTGCTGCGATTTCCCAACCTTCAAGCGTGTAAGTCCCAAGAACGTCTTCCATGTCCTTTTCGGTGAACTTCTTATCTGGCGAGAAGGTGAGAACCTTCGGTAAATAGCGTTTCATGTGTCGCTCTCCTCAAATGATGTGCCCGGAAGATAAAACTCCGTGATCCCCCGTTTTCCGTCTTCACGTCCGGCTTGAATGATCACATCGATGGAGCTTTCGATGTAGTCTATCATGTCGCGGTAGGGGATCGGGACGTCGGTCTTGAGCGCTGCAATGGCTAGGCGCTGGACCGCCAACTGGGGGGTTTCGGCGTGGAGTGTGGTCATTGAGCCGCCATGACCCGTGTTAATAGCTTCGAGGAACGTCATGGCCTCTTTGCCGCGCACTTCGCCCAGAATGATGCGGTCAGGCCGCATGCGAAGCGTCGCGGTGAGCAAGACATCGGCTGTCTGGTTAACGGCATCGCGGTTCGAAATCAGCGTGACGGCGTTCGGCTGTTTCGGCAGTAGCTCGGCGGCCTCTTCAATGGTCAGGATGCGTTCTTCGTCGCTGACGTAAGACAGGATCTTCCGCGCAGCAACGGTTTTACCTGTGGAGGTGCCGCCAGAGACGATCATGTTGAGCTTGTTCTCGACGCAATGGTGGATAGCCCCTTCAATGTCGCCGCTCTCGACGACTTCCCGGAGCTGACGGTTCTTCTCCTGACGCAGTTCCTCTAGCTTTCGCTCCTTGCCATAAAGGAAGTCCAATTCGATGGACTCGAGCGGCAGGCTTGAGAAGAAGCGCAGACTGATCGACATGCCGCGGCTGACGGCAGGCGGTGTGATGACTTGGGCGCGGATCGGGCGGTCGCGATACGCGATCGAGACCGACACAATGGGTCGATCTTTGGAGAGTGGCGTGGAAGCATCCGAGGCGATCTGGTTTCCGAGGTCCTTGATCTGGTCCTCCGTCAGAGTCTGGTCCAGTCGATGCATGAAGTGATCGCCCTGGAACTCTCCCCAACAGGATCCATCGGGATTGATGCAGATCTCGATGACATCCTCGCGCTTGGCGTCTTCCAGCTTGTCGATGGAGGCCTGGAGATAGCTGAGCGACATCGTCAGAAGATCTCCAAATCCCGGTCGACCATCACGGTGATCCGCGCGCCCTGGTCGACATAGATGACCGGCCCGATCGAGAGATACTCGCCGATCACGCTGTCAGTTGCGTCGGCGAGGTCGTCACCAATGTCTTCGAGGACATCTTCCGCGAGTTCGTCTTCCGTTTCATTAGCCGCGACGGTCGGCGCGGCGGAAATGAGTGAGATCAGCGCGGCCGAGCCGAAGCGCTCGGCGAAGCGCGTGTCGACGAAACCCGTCGTGCCCGAACGGCCAAGTTCATCAGCTCCGAAGGCGCTGATCTGGATGGTCTGATCACTGGGCAGGATGATCCGATCCCAGGCGATTATCAGGCGGCGCTGCGCGATGTCGGCCCCAGAGCGATAGCGGCCGATCAACCTTGATCCAGCAGGGATCAGAAGACGCGTACCGTCATAGCTGTAGACGTTCTCGGAGGTGATGGCGCGGACCTGGCCCGCCAACTCGCTCGTGATCGCCGTTTCCAGTGCAGCTTGGATGACTGTCCCCTGAATGACAGTGTTGGATGGGTTGGCGATGACCTCGGATTGGGTGACAGGGCTCGGGAACGCCCCGTTCAAAACGAAGTCAGCCGCTTCGCTCAAGGTACGCTCGGCAAGTTCAGTGCCGCCGGGCGTTCCAGTTGTGCCTCCGAAGGCGATCACGGGAGACAGAATCCGACGCTCTTGGAACGCGCGCTCTTCTTCGGCTCTGCGTTGCAGCTCTGCAAGACGGCGGGCCTCTTCCTCTTGCCGCCGCCGTTCTTCTTCGAGACGTCGCCGCTCTTCATCGGTCGGACCGGAGGGGGCAGGGGAGGGTTGCTGCGCTTCAAGACGCGCCAGATCAAGGTCCATGCGCAGCTGTTGAAGCTCTCGGTCACGTGCCTGCAACTCATCGGCGAATTGCTGCTGCGCTGCTTCGGATGCGGCTTGCAGTTCTGCCAGTTGGGCGGTCAGAGCGTTGATGGCGTCGGCGGCCGCCGTATCCTCTTCGACAACTGGATCAGGCGCGTTCTGGATTGCTTCGATCTGCGCTTGCAGCGCTGCGATCTGGGCGAGTAGCTCGGCATTCGGTTCCGGTGCCGCGGCAGGGACCTCCACAACTTCCGGTTCCGGCGGGGCAGGGGGCACGAAGGGTTCGATGGTCCCGAACCCGTCGCCTTCCGGTTGGAATTCATCCGGTGTTGCGGTCGGAAGCACGACTTCCTCTTCTGGTTGGTTCAACAGGTAAAGGACAGTGCCGCCGAGGCCGATGAGGACGACAATCAGCAGCGCTGTCAGCGGCGAGCGACGTGTTGCCGTCACTGGGCTATTGGAAGCCCCGGCTTCAAGACGGGCAAGCCGCTCGGATACGTCTGCTTGCGGCTGGTTCGGATCGTCGCTCATGAGGAACCTCCCGTCAGCGCGTTGGATTGAATGCAGACCACGACATCCGCAAGGCGCAGCACCCATTGCGCGTTCACGCCTGAGACGCGGATCACTCCGGGTTCTGTGGCTTGCGTGTTGACGGTGCGTTCGCGCCCGTTCGAATAGCGGAAGATCGCCGGGACCGGCGCGTTCCGAGCAAACTGGAAATAGGTGAATGTGCCGTCGTCCCAGACGCGGACCGGCGTGATTTCGGTCCGATCACTGGCCCCGTAATTGTAGTTCGGGGCCTGGGCCGCGACCGCATTCTGCGGGCGTTGCTCGTCTTCGGGATAACGGAACTGGACCACGTAGAAGGTCGGCGTCGAGACTTCCTGGACGTTGAAGTAATAGCTCCGCCGGTTGGTATAGACGGTGACGTTGGTGTGGACGCCCCGGGCAAGCGGCTTGATCGCAAACGCCTGACCGCCAGGTACGCCATCGAGTTCAAATCCTTCGGTGTCACCCGCCAAGATCGATCGGATGGTTTCGCCTTCGCCGAACTCGATGTTGGTTACATGGGTGAGCGAGACGTTGAGACGGAAGACTTGGCCTTCCTGATAGGTCGCGATCCGGACGCGCGGATCGTGCGCGCCACGGCGCGGCGTGGCCTCTGCCAAGACATTGGACGCCGTGAAGATCAGGATGAGAAGGCCAAGTCCGATGCATCGCATGTCAGTTCTCCAATCTGTCAGACCGGATCGAGTACTCGAGCACGGTAAAGCCAAAGGGGTTGGTCCAGACCTGATCGATTGTACGTGCGGTCTCGGGGCGGAACTCGAAGAGCAGCGTGGCGGTGAAAAGGCCTGACTGGATGCCTTGGATTGAGGTGAGGCGCTTACGCAGCCGCACAGTCGCGCGGTTTTCCCCGATTAGGTTTATGCTGAGGACTTCGACATCGAGTGTAGAATTATCGCCATAGACCGTGGGTGGATATTGCGGGTTGGCGCTGTTCCACTGGGCCATGATGGAGGCTTCAGCCCTTCCATCGGAGCGCTGCAGCACGCTGCGGATGCGCACGTCGTTGTCGAGCTGGTTATAGACCTCCCGGTCGGTCACGTAGCGGAAGATCTCCGCCTCAATCACGGCTTGGTTGCCGGTGACCTGCGTGGCGCCGACAGAGGCCTCCGGGAGCGCAAACCCCGTTTCCGGATCGTAAGGCACGACGACGGGAGGTGGATCGACATCAAGGACTGCGACCATGACCGCGCCGAGGCAGCCGATCAGCCCGAAGATGACCCCCAGAAGGCCCAAGCGCTGCCAGAGCCGTTCCCGGCGCAGGGCACCGTAGACGAGTTCCTCTTCGATGATTTCACGTTCACTGTTCAACGTCACATGCCCCGACGATCAGTCGCCCAAATCTGGAATGGTGAATTCCATGAAGTTCTGTTCTTCGGCGATGGTGGCCGCATCAATCACGCCGCCCGTGCCGTCACCGACGGTCTGCACGGCCTCAAGCTGCCACATCGCGACGAGCGCGATGGCGAGCTCGGCGGTCACGCGGGTGTTGAGATCGACGCTTTCCTTGAGCTCATCCATGTCGTCGATGAGGCTGACGAGCCGCTCCACACCTTCAAGGGATTGGCCTGCATCGTCGTAGCTGTTTTGCGCGGCCGCCGAGACGAGCGCGCCAGTTGTCGCTTGGGTCGCGATGCGTTCGGCCCCGGCGTTGCCGCTGGTGGCCATTTCGCTGAGCGTGTCATCGTCAAAACCCAATTCTGCCAATACCCGGTCCATCTGGGTTTCGATCTCTGAGGCACCAGAGCCGCTGAGACCGGAGAAATCGCCGGTCCGGATGGCCTGGATCGTGGCTTGGATGTCGCCGAATTCCTGATCGAGGATGCCGTTGAGTTCAGCTTCCATTTCTGTGGCGATGACTTCGGGGAGTTCCGCGAGACGGGTCAAAGCCTCATAGGTGCGCTGCAGTTCGGCGAGTTGATCGGTAAGCGTGGTGAGCTGTTCGCGGAGCTGTAGAAGCTGTTCGTTTTGCAGGAGTTCATCTTCGATCATCTGGCGCAGCTGCTGGATGTTTTGCGCGATGTTCTGAGTGTCAACGACCGGCACGCCTTGAGCGGATGCAGAGGTCGAGAGCAGCGTCGCATTGAGGGTGATACCGCTAAGTGGTATTAATGCGGCCACAGTGAACGTGCGAAAGGTCTTCAGAAACGGTTGAGCGGGCATCAGTCGAGCTCCTGTATGATGATTGTCATGAAGTCTTGTTCCTGCATGCGGGCCGCAGCGAGGCGCATTTGTTCCGCGCCGAGCGGTTGGGTGCGCGCGGCCTGCTGGCGCGTCATGGCGGCGATCAGCCGGACCAGTTCGGCGCGGGCATAGGTGTTGAGCGCCATCGATTCCTGCACGTCTGCCGTTGTGCCGATGCGGGTCACGATATCGCGGATGCGAAGGGCCGCTTGCCGGATCGCGGTGGTGGAGTTGCTGCCGTAGAAGGCGGCACCGGCGCCGGTCAGGGAGAGATTTGAGTTGGCGAGCAGGACCGGGTCGATCGTGCCGAGCGCCTCGATCCCGCCGATCCGTGCCAGATAGGCATTATACTGTTGGGGGATGACGGTGACGTAGTGCTGGGTTTCCCGGAAGGGTGGCACGCCGCCATATTCGATCACGCGCCCGGGCCCTGCGTTGTAAGCCGCAAGGGCGAAGATGATGTTGCCGTCGAAACGGGCCAATTGATCAGACAAATACCGCGCGCCGCCTTCGACCTGCAGGTAGGGGCTAGTTCGGTATTCGGGGTTGATGCCGAGATCGCTAGCCGTGCCCGGCATGATTTGGGTGAGGCCGTATGCTCCAACGGGGCTTTCAGCGCGAATGACGAAGCGGCTTTCTTGCCAGATCAGGGCTTGGAGAAGCGCGCGCCATTGCACGACCGAAAGACCGGCATCGGACACCCCGGGTCGCCGGTGGGTTTCTTGGGCCACGCGGATGATGAGCTGCTCGATGTTCTCCGCCGCATCCCCGAACATCTGGTCGCCAGCGGGGTTCGGATCGATGTCGACCGTTCCATACACCGCTGCCACCGAGCGGTCGGCATCGCCATTTCCGCCCTCAAGGTCCGTGACCATGCCAGTTATGGAAGCACTGTCGAAGCTCGTCTGGGCGTCCAGTATGGCATCGAGCACCGCAAGCTGCTCGCGTTCGATCTCGGTGATTTGCTCTTCGACGGTGAGTGTCTCACGCTGCATGGCAAGATCGGCTTCGCGGTCACCTGTCTCGATCAGATCGCGTGCGGTCAGCCCGCTGTCATTCACCGGCACACCTTGCGCCAGCACATCGGACGTCAGCGCGATCACAAGCAGCGTGGCGGCGAACGACCTACTCATATGCGCGGTCCTCGAGATCGGGACCACTAAGCGCTTCGAAATCGCAGTCCAGTGGGGCAGGGCCCCGTGAGGCGAAGGCAAAGCAGTTCGCTTGCGGCTCTCGGTAGTTGGAGCAGGCGGACAGCGTGCAGATTAGAAGCGCGAGGGAGAGTGTCTTCATGGCTGGAGCCTCCAGAAATCGGGGCGGTCGCGGTAGTCGGGGCCCACAAGCTTTTCGCCGGCCTCCATGCCGCCAAGGATGGTGAGATTGGGACCGAGTGCGCTGAGATCTGCATCGACAACGACTGAGCCCTGGTCATCGCGAATAAGGGCGAGCCGGGAGTTCGTACCGGTGTTTAGGAGCGTATCGAGCTCTTTTTGGTAGAGGTTGAGCATCTGATAGTCTGAGGCGTTGGCCCGGATGTTGGGGAGCAGCACCTGCGTCGGGACAGCTTCGACGATGGTTTTGCCCGTCCGCGTACGCTCGAGCTGGCTCGCATATTGGGTCATCATCACGGCGACAGTGTTCTGTTTCCTCGCCGTCACGAGCCATTGCGAGAGCCGCTCCGCGAAATACGCGTTGTCGAGCGCCTTCCAGGCCTCGTCGATGATGATGATCGTGGGACGGCGGTCCTCAATCTTCCGTTCGATCCGGCGGAACAGATAGCTGAGGACGGCCATCCGTTCCTTGTCGCTTTCGCTGTCGAGAATGCCCGTGAGATCGAACCCCTCCATATCGCCGTCGAGCGAGAAGGTGTCCTCGAGGCTGTGGCCGAAGATCCAGCCGAACCGGCCTTTCTGTGCCCATTCGAGCACGCGTTGATTGAGATCCCCGTCATCATCCATCGACATGAAGAGCGACGCGAAGTTCTGCCAATCTCGGAGACCCGGATCGGTCGCCTGGCCGTTCTGGCGCACGCATTCCATGATCCTATTGGTCTGAGCGGGCGTCAGCGGTTTGTCTTCGCGGTAGAGGAGCGTGCCGAACCAGTCGGCGAGCCAGGCGATCCCGCGGCTGTCAGTCTCGGTCCGGAGCGGGTTGAGGCCGGTGGGTATGCCGCCTTGGATCGTGGTGTAGCGCCCGCCATTGGCGCGCACGGCCATTTCCATGCCTTGACGATAATCGAAGACGAACACCCGCGCTCCGGCGCGTTTTGCTTGCGTCATCA
>JBCDFN010000025.1:0-37263 GCA_039177935.1 Pseudomonadota bacterium
GCCCCTTCTTACGGTTCCGCAAGTTGAGCTTCAGCGTATCGCCTGGCCGCACCCGCAGCGTGGGCGGCGCAAACAGACCATTATACAAATTCGTCGTGACCGTCTTGCCGCCAAGCTCAATCGTATGCGGCGCAACGGTGAACTCCGTCTCCAGCACACCGTCCTTGCTTGCGACCTGAGGGGGATTGGTGAACTCCGGCCTGACGTCCTTGGCGAATGTTGCCGTGCTTACGATCAGTAGTAGTAGTAAAATAGAATAACTCAAAAAATAATTTACTGAAATGGAATGTCTGACCAGTTTGCGAGTTGTTTTGATTTTCATTTCGCGTATCCCTGCATCATTCCATCGCGATATACTTCTCAAACACTAATATCATCTCGGATGATCTCGATCAATGACCCTAGTCTGGCGAAAGCGTGACGGGAATACTATAATGAATGCGGTGCAAGGATATTATTGAGCGAAATGAGATGAATTCTAAGCCGTTTGAACGGAGCTTTACTGGAATCGCCCTTGTTCCGCTTGGGATAAGCGCTTAGCTTGAAAAAGTTACACGTCCACTGTTTTAGATTAGGTCTAAAGAGGTCGAATTTAGACTCAGTCTAAGGAACCACAAGGCAGGAAATCGGAATGTCTGAAGACAAGAAGCAGAAGGGCTCCCTCACCGACGAGGACATGGTTACCTCTCCGAAGGTCTCGCGCCGCGTGCTGCTCGCCACAGCCGGTGTCGCGCTCGGTGCGGCAACGCTTGGTAGTCAGCGCGTCTTTGCTGAGGAAAAGGACGACAACTCCTCGGACGAAGGTCAGGACGCCGCCGAGAAGGATGGCTCCGGCGCCGATCACGCGGCCGGCGATAAGATGGAAAAGGACCCCGATGAAATGGATGCATCGGAAAAAGATGACAGCAGCGACGAAGGCAAGGACGCTGAGGACATGGACGAGCAAGACGGCGAAATGGACAGCGACTAGCGGTCTTTCGTTTGTCAGTGAGCTGAGCATACGCCATGCCGTTCCGCGGCATGGCGTATCTGTTTGAACAAGTGAACGCTAGAAAGTCATACGGTATACGCAATGTCCGCGTGGTCTCTTGGATCGCTCGTTGATCCCATCGGTACTAATGAGTTTTTCGATAAGTACTTTGAGGCCGAACGCTTGCTTGTTCGTCGCAACAAGCCGGACTATTTCGACGACCTTCTGACATACGACGATGTAGACCGTATTCTGACGACACGGGACATGAAGCGCGGCGAAGTTGCGCTGACGAAGGCCAAACAGAAATTCCCTGCCTCCGAGTACATGTTCGCCGACAACACGATCAAGACCGATCAGCTGTATCGGCTGCACGATGGCGGCGCGACAATCATCCTCAATCATCTCCACCGGCGCCACCCGCCGTTGGCGGAACTGACGGCGGCTCTGGAGCTGGAGTTCAGCGCCGGGTTCCAGACAAACATTTATATCACGCCGCCAGGCAATCAGGGCTTCAATCCCCATTTCGATACCCATGACGTTATCGTGCTGCAGCTGGCGGGCTCGAAACGCTGGCAGCTATACAGCACCCCGATCGAGTTGACTCTCAGCGGGCACGGTGACTTCGCGCGACAGCACGAGCCGGGCGATATTTCGGAGGAGTTCGACTTACGCGCCGGCGATACGCTCTACATTCCGCGCGGGCTTGTGCACGAAGCGATCTCCACGGATGAGACATCTATGCACATCACTGTTGGTGTGATGTCGTACACATGGTTCGACTTCCTTTTGGAGGCGGTCGAGTCCCTAGCGTCTGACGAGAAGGATGTCAGGGCTGCGTTGCCGCGTAGTTTTGCACGCGCCGATGGCGATCCAGAGAGTTTTCAGCGTATTTTTGCCGATCTCGCTGGCCGACTCGCCAACGTGCATGCCGATGAGATCCGGCTGCGATTCGCGGACCGCTTTATTGATCGCCGACGGCCGTTCCTGCGCAACCAGATGCAGGCGCTGTCGGACGTAAAGAAGCTCGGTCTCGATAGCGTCGTTGGCTGCCGGCCGTTCCTGTCCTACCGTATAGAAGACGGCGACGAGTCTGTTCGGCTTCGTTTCCACCGCAATGAGATCAGCCTCCCGGCTTACGCGTCCGCTGCCTTGCGTTTTG
Source organism: Pseudomonadota bacterium (assembly GCA_039177935.1). Taxonomy (GTDB): domain Bacteria; phylum Pseudomonadota; class Alphaproteobacteria; order Rhizobiales; family Methyloligellaceae; genus Methyloceanibacter. The sequence continues at coordinate 2,133 of JBCDFN010000025.1, forward strand.
CGCTTGAAACGCCGCGTTTCACGGTTGGTGAACTACCCGACGGGCTTGATGACGACGGCAAGGTTGTCTTGGTCCGCCGTCTGATCCGCGAAGGCCTGCTTCAGCCTTTGGACGTTTAGCAGCGGCACACGCGCAGAGGCGTCGAGGCGAAATGCCTCATCCCGCGAGTTTATGGATAAGGCCGACCCAGATACTTCTTTACCGTGCTGAGATGCGTGTTCATCGCATTAATGTCCCCAGATCGCGCGGCCCGAACGGCGCAGTACAGGTGCCTTCGAGCAAAGCAGCGAATGTTCTCGTGCAAGTCGGCTTCGCGAAGACGCAATTCATGGCTTCTGAGCCAAAACTGGAGCCACTCTGCGTAGTTCCGCCAGCGAAAATCGTACGTTTGCATGCCAAATAGACCTCTCAACGCTCCACTCGTACTGCGACGCGTGACGTGCATGTAGTGAATTGTCTGCAAGGAACTTGTTGCACTTCATGTCACGGCATTCGGCGCCCATCCCAGTCCGCGCGGCAGCGCGCTTGACGGACGGGACCATGAGCGCGTAGGCCGGTGGTTATCCAACAGGGCCGGGGGTAATTTGACGGGTATGTGGCAGGGCGTGCTTCAATCGGCACTCGGGTTGTTCGTCCTTTTGGGCTTTGCATGGGTCATCAGCGAGAACCGACACGCCATCTCAACACGTGTCGTGGCAAGCGCGATGGCGTTGCAGGTGGTTCTCGCGGTCCTGCTTCTTCAGGTCCCCCCTGTGACCATCGCGCTGTCATGGCTCAACAAGGCCGTTGAGGCGCTGCGCCAGGCGACACTCGCCGGCACGTCATTTGTCTTCGGCTATCTGGGTGGGGGGCCAACGCCGTTTGAGCCGACGGCGCCGCAAAACGTGTTCATCCTTGCAACACAAGGCCTGCCGCTCATCCTGATCGTGAGCGCGTTGAGCGCCTTACTGTTCTACTGGCGAATCTTGCCGAAACTCGTCCAGGGCTTCGCATGGCTCCTGGAGCGCACGATTGGCCTTGGCGGCGCCGTCGGTGTTGCATCGTCGGCAAATGTTTTTGTCGGGATGATTGAGGCGCCTCTGCTTGTCCGCCCATATTTGAAGGAGCTAAGCCGGGCCGGCTTGTTCTTGGTCATGACGGTTGGCATGGCGACCATCGCTGGAAACATGTTCGTGCTCTATGCGGCCATCCTGTCTCCGGTCCTGACCGACGCGGCCGGAACGCTGATGGTGGCGTCCGTGATCAGCGCGCCGGCCTCGGTTGCGATCGCGGCGCTCATGGTGCCAGGGGACTTAACTGGCGATGCCGCAGAACAGCGAGGGCCGGATGAAGATGCCACCAGCGCGGCCGAGGCCATCGTCAACGGCACGCTCAACGGGTTGCGTCTTGTCGTTGCCGTGGCGGCTTTGCTCATTGTGGCGATCGCCCTCGTGCATTTGGTGAACCTGGCGCTCGGTCTCTTACCGGAAGTCGGCGGCTTCAAGCTGAGCCTGCAGCGTATGCTGGGCTGGCTGCTCACCCCCGTCGCGTGGCTCATCGGCATTCCGTGGAGCGAGGCGGGGCTGGCTGGCGAGTTGATGGGCACCAAGATCGTGCTCAATGAGCTGGTGGCCTATCTGTCGATGGCCGAATTGCCTGAGGGCGCGCTGTCGCCACGCAGCGATCTCATTATGACGTACGCACTGTGCGGTTTCGCCAATCTGGGCAGTCTCGGCATTATGCTGGGCGGCCTCGCGACCATGGTGCCGCAACGCCGGGCCGAGATTGTCGCGCTGGGTCCCAAGGCGCTGCTCGGCGGAACGATCGCCTGCTTCATGACAGGCGCGATGGCCGGGATCTTTGCGTGATGTAACCAGCCCTTGCGCGTGGCACTCCTTTGGGCATTTGGCCCGCGCTTGCGGTAAGGTCACTGCGTTCCGGTCGTTTAACGGCAAGACCTTTCGGTTCGAGAACCGGATTTTGCGGGGTTCGAGTCCTCGCCCGGAACACTGCCTACAAGTGTGTTTCAGGGCGCCTGAGTCTGGGCGGTGGCGCTTACATCAGGGAACGCATTGACGAGCGGTCCTAAATCGCGCGCCGTGTCCCAATCGGCGCCCCCGAGCGTATGTCCAAGCCGTACAACGACCAAGTCCTTGGAGGGGACAACGGCCACGACCTGCCCGTTGTGGCCCAGCATGTAATAGGCATCGTGTGGCATAGGCGGCTCACCGAGATTCTTCGACTTGGTCAGCTTCAGCCACACTTGCGCGCCATACTCGTCCTTGGGCGACTGAGCTGTCGGCGTCGTCGTATAAGCAACCCAGCCTTCGGGGAAAATCCGCATGCCGTCCCACACGCCGTCTCTGAGATAGAGAAGTCCGAGCCGTGCCCAATCTCGCGCCGAAGCATACAGAAACGCGCCGCCCACGAACGTACCCGACGCATCGGGTGCGAGCTGCGCCGTGCGCATGCCAAGCGGTTCGAACAGGCTTTCGCGAGGATACCGCAGATAGGCACCTTCATTGTCGAAGGTCTCTCGCAAGACGCCGGACAATATAGCGGCCGTCCCTGTGGAGTACGCCCAATGCGTCCCCGGTGCGAAGACCAAGGGCTTCGAGGCCGCGAACGCCGCTGTGTTTTCCTGCACGAACACCATCTGCGAGACATCGCTCAGCTTGTCATCGGGGTCTTCATAGAACGCCAAGCCGGAGGTCATGCGGAGCAACGCATTGAGGGTGATCGCACCGCGCATATCGTCCCGCCCGAGCCACTCGGGCATGAGGCGGAGTTCGTCGAGCGCGAGCCTGCCGTCTTTGACCCGGAGTCCGATAAGTGCATTCGTTCCCGTTTTGCTCATCGACCAGCCAACCAGCGGCATCTGAGCATCGAAACCTGGCGCATAGCGTTCGGCGACAAGGTGACCGTTATGGACAACAACAAGCGCGCGCGTGTTTCGTGGCTTCTCGGGGTTGGGTTCGGCAAAGATCGCATCTAGGGCCTCGCTCGCTGACGCGCCATCGACGCCTTCAGGCCAGTCGATAGTGGCACCCTGGGCGCTTGCGGCGACGCGCGTACCAGCGGGCCATGCGGCGTCCGATTTTGGTGGCGTGGTGGCAAAGAGGTTAGCCGTCTGCGCGCGCAGCGCTTCCGCCGACTCGTGCCGGATCAGCGTGCAGCCAAGCCCATCGCGGTACACCGCTGTCTGGCCGGCAATGCCATAGGCGGATGCGCGTACGGTCTTGGCCGTCTCGTCTACACGAGGCTTGAACAGGGACAAGGCGCCGAGGCCAGGACCGGTGAGGTCCTCCGACATCACATGGTCGAAGCTTCGGCCCGAAACGAACATTCCCGCGCAGAGCTGCTGAGCCATATAGCCAGAGCCGAGCAGGGCTATGCGATATAGCGGCTGTCCGTAGGAGACGGCGGCGAGTGCCAGCGCCACCACGACAAGGCCAAGCCAAAATTTGACGGACCGCAGAAGTGCCATCGAGATTGACTGCTCTGCAGCCCCCTAAAGCGCTTGCGCCGCCTTTAGCACTTCGTCCACATGCCCGGGCACTTTCACCTTGCGCCAGATAGCGCGGACCACGCCTTTGCCATCGATGAGAAAGGTGGAGCGGTCGATGCCCATATATTTGCGGCCATACATGCTCTTTTCGACCCAGGTCCCATAGGCCTCGCAGACCTTGCCGTCCTCGTCCGAGGCGAGTGGGAAGGTCAGGTCGTACTTCTCCTTGAACTTGTCGTGCTTCTTTACCGGGTCCTTGGAGACGCCAATCACTTTCGCCTTGGCTTTGGAGAAGTCGGGCAGCGCATCACGGAAGCCGCAAGCCTCCTTGGTGCAGCCCGGCGTATCGTCCTTCGGGTAGAAATAAAGGATCACCGCCTCGCCCTTGAGGTCGTTCAACGAGATGTTACCGCCACTATCTGTGGGCAGGTTGAAACTGGGCGCCTTGTCGCCGACCTCTAAGCTCATTATCCGCTCCTTTTGAGTTGTCCCTTCCTGACGTCCCGCATATGAGGCTCCAAGCATGACGAACGCCAATGAAACTTGGCCAGACCTACCATACGCCGCCTGGCGTGACACCGTTTCTACCTTGCACCTATGGACGCAGATTGCCGGGAAGATACGCCTGGTCCAAACGCCCTGGCTCAACCATTCCTGGCACTGCGCGCTCTATGTCACCCCGCGCGGTCTCACCACCAGCGAAATCCCGTACGGAAATCGGTCCTTCGAGCTGAACTTCGATTTCATCCGGCATGTCCTCATCATCTCGTCCGACGACGGAGCCACGAAAGAGATCGAGCTCCGGCCACGGTCGGTCGCTGACTTCTATGCGGCTGTCATGGCGGCGCTCACCGAGCTCGGGCTCCCGGTCCGCATTCATCAGGTCCCGAACGAGATCCCTGACGCGGTGCGGTTCAGCGAAGACGAGACCCATGCGTCCTACAACCCCGACTATGCGGAGCGCCATTGGCGTGCGCTCGTCCAGATCGATCGGGTCTTCAAGCTGTTCCGGACAGGATTCTTGGGCAAGTCCAGCCCCGTGCACTTTTTCTGGGGCAGTTTCGACATGGCCGTCACGCGGTTCTCGGGCCGGACAGCGCCACTTCATCCGGGCGGCGTGCCAAACCTTCCCGACGCTGTCGCGCAAGAGGCCTATAGCCACGAAGTGAGTAGTGCAGGTTTCTGGCCCGGAAGTGCCGGGGTCGAGTACGCCGCCTTTTATGCCTATGCCTATCCGGAGCCTGAGGGCTACGCCAAGGCTCCGGTCAAACCGGCCGAGGCCTTCTACGATGACACGCTGAAGGAGTTTGTGCTGCCCTACGAGGCGGTTCGGATCGCGGCTGATCCAGACCAGGCGCTGTTGGACTTTCTGATCACCACCTATGAGGCAGCGGCCAATGGCGCAAAGTGGGACCGCGCAGCCCTTGACTGTCCGCTCGGCGTTCCGGGAAAACCCCGCGCCTTGTGACGGGTTCTCTTAGCGCAGGCGCTTCCTCACCAGAACATGAGGAATCGTCTGCTCGAAGAAGGCTTCCCCCTCTTGCACATAGCCGTGCTTGAGGTAGAAGCCTTCCGCGCCGACGCGGGCATGGGCGATCATGAGTTCAAATCCGGCCGCGGCGCCCCATTGCTCAACGTGGTCTACGAGCCGTGAGCCGATCCGGGCTGACCGCATCGGCTCCGTCACCGCCATCTGTTTCAGATGGAGCGTTGTCTCGTCCAGGGGCCGCAAAGACACCGTGCCGACGACTGAACCACAGTCCACCGCGCAGAAATGCTGCCGCATAGTGTCGTCCGCCAATTCTTCATCGCTGACAGTGAGCCCGAGTGGGCGACGCAGAATCTTCTCGCGCAGCCGCAGTGAGTCTCGATAGAGATCGGAGCCAAGCGGCGCCTCGAGAATCAGCACGGGTCTCCCGCTGTCCATGGCGATTACTCCTGATTAGGCGCGGTCTCCTCCGCTGCAGGTTCGGAAGGCTCCGCCAAGCGCTCGACCATCTTCCAAAGCGCATTGATCTGCGGCGCGTCCTTGCCGAGATAGTCGAGGCCCGAATAGCCCCACCAATCCCAGCACCCTTGCGGGTTCACGGCGCTGGAGGCGATCTGGGGGAACAGGATAATCAGCCGGTTCGTATCGGCCAACTCCGCATATCCCGTCTCTTCAATGAAGGTGCCCCCGACCCGGGCTCGTGATTGCTGGCAGCCGTGCAAGGCCACGTGTACGCGGCAGCCTGGCGCGTCCCGGCAAGCGGGCGGAATGTAGACGACACCTTCATCGGCAAGCCCCTCGCCAGAATCGGCGAATTCGCTCTGTTCAAATACCAGGAACTCTCCCTTGATCTCCGAGGTTGCAGGAGTCAGTGGTCCATAAATCCAGCCCAGAATAGCGCGGGCCTGATCGTAATCGCAGTCGCTCACATAGGGGGTCTCGGAGAGCCCGCAGGCAGCACCGCCTTCTTCGGTGATGAAGGCGTGGCCCCCGTCGCCTTCCACGTAGGACAAGTTGCCTTCTGGGACGCCAGCGCGCTCATAGAAGGCCCTCGCTGCCTCGACCACAGGCCGACTGACCGTCGTGTCCTTATCGCCGGTATAGAGATAAACATTGTGCTTAGCGAGCGCCGTGAGAGGGTCGATGTCACCGTCCTCCGCCAGCGCGCGCGCTCGCGCGATCAGCTTCTCGGGGTCGGGCTCTCCAAGCGTCGTCTGCATACAGCTTTGTGCGGCGCGGATCGCATTCTGTGGCATGGCTGTTGGCCAATAAGGAAACAAACGCGCCATCGATGATTCGGCGCAAGCATACGGGCCGCCGGCCACAATCCCAGCGCCAACAATGTCCTTGGAGTGAGCGACTTGGAACTGGCCCGCCATAAACGCGCCTGACGAAAGCCCCGAGACGGATGTTTGCGACAGCGCCGCACCAAGCTTGGGGAGCTCTTCTGATACAGCGTCACTGGGAGTCGACAAGGCCCCCAACATCAGGATGCCTAGGGCAGCGCGCTGAACCACGGACAAGCTTCGGGTCAGGAAAATCATGAGCGTGTCCTCTCCTTTGGGTAGGACCGGGTCCGTCTAACGTCTTGCGGTCGCGCTCGACGTTAAAGCGCGTCCGAAGAGTGCTTAACACGCGTCACGGCGTCCCAATGTGACCAACCGCGCCAAAAACCGCTTGCAAGGGCGACTCGAGCGGTGCAAGAAACGGCCCCTTATTCGACTGGATCTATCTGCTGGTTGGGGAGGACGCCATGTCCAGTGACGCCCTCTTCCAAGTGGGGATGGACTTGGATCCTGGTTCAAGCACCGCCCAAACGGAAGAAGCGCAGGCCGTGTCTGCCGGTCCCAAAGAGGACCAAGGGCACAACGATTTTTTCTGCGAGAGAGACGGCATCCGCTACGCGGGCACCCATCTCCTCATCGATCTTATCGGCGCTGCGCGGCTTGACGATCTTGACTACATAGAAGCCACACTCAGACGATGCGTGGACGCCGCGGGCGCGACGCTGCTGCATATTCACCTGCATCATTTTGAGCCCAGTGGCGGGGTCTCGGGCGTCGCAGTGCTCGCCGAGTCGCACATCTCGATCCATAGTTGGCCGGAGCACAGCTATGCCGCGCTGGATGTCTTTATGTGCGGGGACACCAATCCGGAAGCGTCGATCGACGTAATGCGGGAAGCGTTTTCGCCAGACAAACTGGTTGTGAAAACCGAACTTCGGGGCAGGGAGCTCGAGCGATGGAACGCTGGATCGAAGAGACACTCCATGACGGCTTCCGCGTCCGCCTGAAGGCAGACAAGGTTCTGTTCGACAGCCAAACCGATCATCAGCAGCTGATCATCTTCGAGAACGAAGATTTCGGCCGCGTGATGATGTTGGATGGGGTCGTCCAGGTCTCCACCAAGGATGAGTTTGTCTATCACGAGATGATGGCACATGTGCCGCTCTTCGCCCATGGCCAGGCGAAGGACGTGCTCGTTGTCGGTGGTGGCGACGGCGGGGTGTTGCGCGAGGTCTTGCGCCACCCGGAGGTCGAGCATGCCACGCTATGTGAGATCGACCGCGGCGTGATCGATCTCTGCCGCGAGCATTTTCCAGATATCTCGGGCGGTGCCTTCGACGATGTGCGCACGGAAGTCATTATCGCCGATGGTACAAAGTTCGTGGCCGAAACGGACAATCGCTTCGATGCGATCCTCGTAGACTCCACAGACCCCATTGGCCCTGGCGCCGTGCTTTTCACCCAGGCGTTCTACGCGGACTGCAAACGGGTTCTGGCCCCGGGCGGTGTGCTCGTTACCCAGAACGGTCTGCCGTTCTTGCAAGCGGGGGAACTCCGCGACTCCCTGGGTCATTTCCGTGAGCTCTTCAACGACGCGTACGCTTATATGGCAACCACGCCGAGCTATTTCGGCGATGCCATGGCCTATGGCTGGGCGAGCGACAATGAGAGTCTCCGGCAATGCGCTGTGGGCGATATCGAATGGCGCTACGCAGCAGCAGGGGCATTCCAGACGCACTATTGGAACCCGCAGGTTCAAGTTGCCGCATTCGCGCTGCCCAACTACGTCCAGGATTTGGTCGAGGGTTAATCGCTTCGCTCAGAGCTTCCCGAAGCTGGGCAACTCCCCGACCAGCGGCAGGCAATAGTCGTAAAAGGCCGTGCCGATGTTGTTCCCGTCGTCCGAGAAATCTGCAGGCATGTGTCGGGCGTGCCGGGCGACCGCTGACAGGTCGGCACGACCGAATTCGCTGCGGTAGTCGCCAGGTATGTTCGATGTCCGAATGATGGTGATGGACGCGCCGGCATCGCCATCGGCAGCGAGCTTGGCCGCGTGCCGTCCAACCCCCCGGGCCTCGATAGCATCGATGGGCGATGTCACGGGCCAACAGCGTTGGAGATAGCCGAACGTATCGGCGCGTACGCGGGGCGCTTTGCCGCCTGCCGGCGTCAGCGCCTTCTTTACGGCATCCGCTAGCCCGTCGCCCAGCGCGCTCGAGCCGGAAAGCTGCACATTCCCGTGGGCGTCGACTTCACCTGACCGCATGAGCTGCGGTCCGATTTCGTTGCCGTCAGAGTCATGAATACCCTCGCTCACGGCCACCTGGCAGCGTCCCAGCTTGGAGTAGACCCTTTCCACGTCGCGAAGGAAGTGATCCATCACGAACGGCACTTCGGGGACGTAGATTAGATGCGGCGCCGGACGCATCGCGGCGTCCTTGTCGGTCTCCCGGGCACCCCGGGCGAGTGATGCGGCGGCGGTCAGGAAGCCGGCATTGCGGCCCATGACGACATTGATCTTGATCCCCCCGAGGCTGGCATTGTCCAAGGCGTCGCCCATATGGGCGAGGGTCACGAAGCGTGCGGCCGAGGCGAAGCCCGGGGTGTGATCGTTCTCCCTAAGGTCGTTGTCGATGGTCTTGGGTACATGGAAGCAGCGCATCTCGTATCCAGCTTCCGCTGCTTTCTCGTTCACGATCCGACATGTGTCGGCGGAGTCGTTACCGCCAATATAGAAGAAGTAGCGGATGTCGTTCTGCCTACAGCCCTCAAGAATACGCGCGCAATAGTCATCGTCCGGCTTGTCGCGCGTGGACCCGAGCGCGGCAGATGGCGTCTGCGCAATGGCTTCGAGGTCTTGCGCCGACATGGATGTCAGATCGACCAGATCGCCGCCATTCTTGGCGATGCCGCGTACGCCATGGCGCATGCCGAAAATGGTCTTCACGGTACCGGACGCGACAAGCCCCGCCTGGAGCCCTGCGACGACACCGGCGAGGGACTGGTTGATAACGGCGGTTGGGCCGCCCGACTGGCCAATGGCCGCATTCCCGGTTGGAAGATCAGACACGTGCTACGCCCTCCTGGCTCTGGTTTTCGGCGGCACAATGCCCCGGAGCCTTAGCCAGTTGCAAGGCTCGGCTAGTTGCAAGGGTTGGCCAGTTGCAAGGGTTGGCGACTTGCAAAGGGCTGGCCTCCTCGCAAACGGGAAGCTCTCGCCATAGGCGCCTAAGCGCGTCGTAAGAGATGAAGGCTGAAGAGGTCGGCGTTGTCGGTCCAAACCTGCATGGGCTCCCAACCGCCACGCCGCGCGAGGTCTCGAAATCCCTCTACGGTGTATTTGTAGGAATTCTCCGTATGGATATGCTCGCCCTCGGCAAAGTCGAAACGCTGGCCCCGAACCCGAACGGTCTGATCTGCGAGGCTCTCAAGATAGATCTCGATCCGCCCTGCCTCCGCGTTATAGAGCGCGCGATGCGCGAAGCGCTCTACATTGAAGTCGCCATCGAGCTCTCGATTGACTCGGGTCAGGAGGTTGAGGCTGAAGGAGGCGGTTACCCCGCGCGCATCGTCGTAGGCCGGCAGCAGAATATCCAGGTCCTTCTGGAGGTCGACTCCGATCAGGAAGGTGCTGCCCTCTGCCAGAAGCTGCGCCGCGTTCTGAAGGAAGGTCTCCGCCTCATCGTGAGTTAGATTGCCGATGGTCGACCCGGAGAAGAACCCAAGCGGCCGATGGGTCTCGATGCCGTTGAGATCATGGGTCTTCGTGAAGTCGCCCACGACAGGGCGGACGCTTAGGTGTGCAAAGTCTGCTTCAAGACGTTCGGCGGCTTCCGCGAGGAAGGTCTCCGAAACATCGATCGGGACGTATGTCTTAAGGCCGTCCAGCGCTTCGATCAGCAGGCGGGTCTTTCGGCTTGATCCTGAGCCAAACTCAACCAAGGTTTCGACGGGTCCAACACACGCGGCGATCTCGGGGCCGAATTCCCGTAGGAGGACGATCTCGGTGCGGGTCGGATAGTACTCGTCGAGTTTCGTGATTTCCTCAAAGAGTGCTGATCCCGCTTCGTCGTAGAGGAAGCGGGATGGAATGCTGCGGGGCTTGCGCGCAAGACCCTCCAGCACGGCCTCGGCGAACTCTGCGGCCTGGGCTGTGAGCGTCGGTTCGGCTGCAGACAGAATGTCTTGGGCAATCTCGCCGCGCGCCTGTGGCATGGACAATGTGCGGGACACTACGCGTCCGCCGCGAGCCGGAGGCCCGTCAACTGCCAGCGTTGATGGGGGTAAAAGAAGTTGCGGTAGGTGCGCCGGACGTGACCGTCAGGCGTTGCACACGAACCGCCCTTGAGCACGAACTGATTGCACATGAACTTTCCATTGTACTCGCCAACCGCCCCAGTGGCGGGCTTGAACCCGGGGTAGGGAAGGTAGGCGCTGCTGGTCCACTCCCAAACATCGCCGAACATCTGCGTCAGGCCGACGTCATCGGGCGCAGGCTCGGCGCGAAGCGCGCCGTGCCCTAGTGTACGGCCGGTTTCGGTAAGCGCAGCCGAGGCATGTTCCCATTCGAATTCGGAAGGTAGCCGGCAGCCGGCCCATCGTGCGAAGGCGTCTGCCTCGAAATAGCTGACATGTGTGACCGGTGCCAAAGGGTTCACCGGGCGGAAGCCGCGAAGGCTCATTTGTGAGAAACCGCCATCCGCTTGTTCGACATAGAGCGGCGCGCGCCAGCCCTCGGTGTTGATGAGGTTCCAACCGTCCGCGAGCCACAGCGAGGCAGTCTCATAGCCTCCATCCTCGATAAAGGCGATCCACTCGGCGTTGGTCACGCAACGGGAAGCGAGCTTGAACGGACGGATGAGTTGCTCGTGGCGAGGTCCCTCATTGTCGTAACAGAAGCCCGTTCCGTCGTGGCCGACATTGAACACGCCGCCGTCGAAGCTGACGAACTTTAACGGATCGGCCTCGCCTACTGGCGCGTCCGAACTCGCGTCGCGATAGGCTGGTTTCAGCGGCTGAGAGGCGAACAGGCTCAGAATGTCAGTCAGCAGCAACTCTTGATGCTGCTGTTCGTGATTGATGCCGAGTTCGACGAGTTTGGCCGCCTCCTCTGGGACATCGTCGGCGAACAAGGCCTCGAGGGCTTCGTCCACATGGGCGCGATAGGCACGCACGGCATCGGCCGATGGCCGGGTCAGTAGGCCGCGAAACGGTCGCGGGTGGCGCGGGCCGACGGCTTCATAATAGGAGTTGAAGCAGTACTCGAAATTCTCATCGTAGCGCGTGTATCCCGGCAGAAACTTAGACAGCACGAAGGCTTCAAAGAACCAGGTCGTGTGTGCGAGATGCCATTTGGTCGGACTGGCATCGTCCATCGCCTGAACAACCTGGTCTTCGTCGCTCAAGGGATCGGCAAGCTCTAGCGAGAGCGCCCGCGTTTCCATGAGCCGGCGGCCAAGCCGGCTGTGGGGTGTCGGCGCATCCTGCGCTATGTCGGTGAGGTCAAGCTGGGTGAGGCTCATTGTTCCTCCCATCGTTCGCGGTCACTTGAGTAACACATACGCAGGACAAGCGCACATCGATCATAGGAATAGCGAATCGCTCGAGTTTGTGGAGACGCGCCGGCGCTTGTTCCATATCTCGAAACGCGCCACCATGCACAATTCCGTGACGATGATCGGGCAGCTCAAAGGGAAAAGTCAGTGTCCAACTCGGACCAAGACCCGTTGATCATTGCCGACGGCCGCCAGTCGGAGGCCGCCGCGGCGCTTCAGCGTGGCGTTTGCCGCACGCTGCGCGCTTATGGGCACTCGGTGATCACCGAGCTGCCGCTCGCCAACGGACGGCGCGCGGATGTTGTCGGGCTCTCCGGGTCAGGCGACATTATGATTGTTGAGATCAAGTCCTGCCTCAATGACTACCGCAGCGATGGGAAGTGGCACGAGTATCTGGACTTTTGCGACAAGCTGTATTTCGCGGTCTCCGCAGACTTTCCGAGTGAGGTCATTCCTCAGCATGCCGGCCTTATCCTCGCGGATCGCTATGGCGCAGAGCTGGTGCGAGAGCCACAGGAAGAGCGGTTGAACGCGGCGAGACGCAAAGCGGTGATGCTGTGCTTCGCACGTGCTGCAGCGCTTCGGCTCCAACACCAACTGGATCCGGGGTGTGGACTGAGAAGCTAGCTTGGCGCGCCCCTACTTGCCGCTACTTGGGCGCGCGCTTCGCAAGAATGCGCTGAAGTGTGCGGCGATGCATGTTCAGCCGTCGTGCGGTCTCCGAGACATTGCGATTGCAAAGCTCATAGACGCGCTGGATGTGTTCCCACCGAACCCGGTCCGCTGACATTGGGTTCTCGGGCGGTTGGGCCTTGTCGTCGGGCGCAGCAACAAGGGCATTGTAGACGTCGTCTGCGTCCGCAGGCTTGGCTAGGTAGTCCACAGCGCCAATCTTCACCGCCGACACCGCGGTGGCGATATTGCCGTAGCCGGTCAAGATCACGGCACGAGAATCAGGGCGAATTTCCTTTAGGGCCGCAACGACATCAATGCCGCTGCCATCGTCCAGTCGCATGTCGACCACGGCAAAGGCAGGCGGCCGCTGCCGAAGCATCGCGAGCCCCTCGTCAACCGATCCTGCCGCTTCGACGCTAAAGCCACGCGTTTCCATGGCGCGCGCCAATCTTTGGAGAAACGCGCGATCATCTTCGACAATCAGCAGCGTGTTGTCCTGCGGGGGTACGCTGGTTTCCTCTGGCATCGTTGATACCGGCTGCATATCCATCAATCTGCTCCCTTTGCGGTCGTAGATGCCAACCTAAGGGGGCGTGTCCTCCAGGACGCTAGAATTATTTATAGATACCTTAGCTTAGACGTAAGGTCTCAGGGCGGTTATGGCAAGTCTTGGTCGATTCAGTTGCCGCCTAAAGTAGTAGAAACTTTGCATATTTCATGACGCAGAGACGGTAACCCTGACTTGTGGCCAAAAATACGGCGTTCAATCATACCAAAGTGTATGTCTTTCCTAGAACACCGACGCCGCGTCGATCAGCATTGCGGCGTTTCGAATGCGTTTCTCGGCCAAATCACCGTCACAATGGCGCCGGTCTCAGGCTCTGAGCGATTTGAAAGTTCCAGCCGTGCGCACGATCGCTCCAGGAGCGTCTTCGCAATGAAGAACCCCAAGCCCATGCCGGCGTGCACAAGCTCGTCGTTGTCTAAGGCTGACGCCGGGCGCGTGGTTACGAACGGTTCTCCAAGCTGTTCGAGAACGTCAGGAGGGAATCCGTCTCCGTCATCGGTGACAACAATCCGCACTTCGTCGCGTGACCAAGTTGCATCGACACTGACCCGGTCCTTCGCGAAGTCCAAGGCGTTCTCAATCAGATTGCCGAGCCCGTAGAGAACACCGGGGTTACGGTCGGTCACAGGCTCGCGGGCTGCGCTACTCTTTGCGTATAGACCCTGTTTCGGACCTGTCGTCACCGTAATCGGCACCCCGAGTGGCCGGTAGGGGTCGACAACCTCGTCGATGAGGTGGCTCACAGGAAGTCGCGAGAGAATCGTGTCGAGTTCCTCGGCGCGAGCGCTGAGTTCCTTCAGGATGTCGCGACAGCGCTCAGCCTGGTGACGCACAAGAAGAAGATCGTCGTAGATGGGATCGCCTTCCTCAGCCTCATTGAGGAGTTCTTTGGTTGCGACCGCAATCGTGGCAAGCGGCGTGCCGAGCCCATGGGCGGCTGCTGCGGCCATACCGTCGAGCGCCGATAATCTTTGTTCTCGAGCGAGCACCATCTCGGTTGCGCTCAGCGCCTCGGCCATGCGCCGGTTCTCTTGTGCCGTGCGCCAAGTGTAAAACCCGATAAAGACGATCCCAAGCACAACGGCTGCCCAAACGCCTATCAGATAGATATCGGGGATAGCGATCGTCTGTGAGTGGCACCAGGCGATCGGGTGATGGAATACCTCCAGAGCCGCGTGGTTGTGATTACACCAGGGCAGGGGGAGGTGGGTATACGCGAGCAGACTTGCTGCCAAGATCGCCAGGAGGCCGAGCGCAAGTGTCGTGCGCAATGGCAGAGCAGAAGCGGAGACGGCAACCGGCGCGACCAGGAGAAAGGCGAATGGGTTCTCCAAACCGCCGGTGAGGTAGAGCAGCGCGGCAAGTTGGATGATGTCGAAGCCCAGCATCAGAAACGCTGCGCGGCTGCTGAGGCGTTGGCTTTCTGGGAAGCGGATGCGCAAAGCGACGTTGAGCCAGGCTGACATAGCGATCACGATGAAGCACCAGCCAATGGGGACCGACATGCCAAGCACCCAATGGACGGTGAGCACGGTCAAGCTCTGGCCGACGACGGCCAGCCATCGGAGTCGAACGATCGTATGCAGGCGAAGGCGGGAGTCGCTCGTCCGTAACCATTCCGGCGTCGCAGGCTCGGCGGTTGCCCGGCTCGCTTCAGTGAGGCTCATGGGCCAATCCTATCATGCGCGGGAAGCTATAATTCCGACAAAGATGTTCCGTATCGCATGCCGCTATGTGCTGGCAACTTGACCCAGCAACCCAGCCCGGCCTAGAGCGAGCGCTGAGGCACAAAACACAGCAAGGACAAGCAACACGTGGCGCGAGATGCAGCACAGGACGGCAACGAAGCAGCCGCGGCCTACGCGACGCCAGTCGTTGTGCGCGGCCTGACGAAGCGCTTCGGGTCCGTGACGGCGGTCGACCATCTGGATTTCTCACTCGATGCTGGATCCACTGTGGCGTTGCTTGGGGGCAATGGCGCCGGCAAGACGACGACGATCGCTATGCTCCTTGGCCTGATACGGCCCAGCGCGGGCGTTGTGCGCGTCTTTGGCGCCGATATCGCCAGGAGCCGTTACGCGGTTGCCCAACGCATGAATTTTCAGAGTCCTTATGTGGACCTGCCGCAGCGGCTGACGGTCAGCCAGAATCTCATGGTCTATGCGGGACTCTATGGGATTGCCAACGCGCGGGCGCGTATCCAGAGCGTCGCCGCGCAATTGCAGATCGAACCGCTGCTCGACCGGCCAACCGGAAAGCTCTCGGCGGGGCAAAAGACGCGCGTGGGTCTCGCCAAGGCATTACTCAATGCGCCCGAGCTCCTGTTGTTGGATGAACCTACGGCGTCGCTCGATCCCGATACGGCAGACTGGGTTCGCCAAACACTCAAGGGGTACGCGTCCGAGCGTGGCGCAACGTTGCTGATCGCCTCGCACAATATGTCGGAGGTCGAGAGGTTGGCCGACCGGGTCATCCTCTTGCACAAAGGGCGCATCGTCGAAGACGAAACGCCTGCTGCGCTCATCGCCTCCTATGGCCGCGACACGCTCGAGGACGTGTTCTTGGATGTCGTCCGTGGCCGCGCCGCACCGGACCCTGCCGACCGCGCTCAAAGGAAAGCATCGTGAGCGCCCGCCCGCCTGTCGAAATAGTCAACCCAGAGCTGCTGCCGCCAATCGGCGCTTATGCATCGGCGCGCCGTATCGCCGCGCTGCTGCGGCGCTACATCTACCTCTTGAGAAGCTCGAGCGTTCGCATTGTCGAACTAATCTATTGGCCGTTTCTGCAAATGCTCACCTGGGGCTTTCTGCAGCAGTTCCTGGCAAGCACAAACAACCCCTATGCCAAGGGCGCCGGCGTACTCATTGGCGCGGTTCTCCTATGGGACATTCTCTTCCGGTCCAATCTCGGATTCTTCACAACCTTCATTGAGGAAATGTGGTCCCGAAATCTGGGGAATCTGCTGATTTGCCCGCTGCGCCCGCACGAGCTCGTCATGGCGCTCTGCATTTGGAGCATCTTGCGCCTTTCGGTTGGCATGTTTCCTGTCGCCCTTGCCGCATTCTTTATCTTCGACTTCAACCTGCTGGATCTCGGTCTTTGGCTTGCAGTCTTCTTCGCCATGCTGGTACTGACCAGCTGGTCGTTAGGATTGATCGCGGCGGGCGTCATGCTGCGCTACGGCCTTGGTGCGGAGGAGCTGGCGTGGTCGCTTGCCTTTTTGCTGTTGCCGCTTACCTGCGTCTATTACCCGCTGTCGGCGCTGCCCGATTGGCTGCAATATGTAGCTCTCGCGCTTCCGCCGACACATGTCTTCGAAGGTATGCGCTCAATCCTTTTGGAGCATCGTTTCGATGCGAGCGACTTGTGGTGGGCATTTGGGTTGAACGCGTTCTATTTGGCTGTTGGGTACGCGGTCTTCCGTTGGTTGTTGAGCCGCGCACGCGACAACGGCTCTCTGTTGCAGCTTGGTGAGTGAGAGGAAGATGAAACGTCAGTTGGTTCTTGTGATTGTTGGGAGTTTTCTACTTGGGTCTTTGATCGGGGTCGGCGCACTCATGCTCGACCACAAGGCCCCAAGCAAGAACCGCGTGATCACGAGCGGGCAGGCTCTCATTGGAGGCCCCTTCGAACTTGTGGGCAAGGATGGCAAAACCGTCACCGACAAGGACTTCCTCGGCCGACACATGCTCGTGTTTTTCGGGTTTACGCATTGTCCTGATATTTGCCCGGCCGAACTTCAGGTCATGTCGGCGGCTCTAGACAATGTCGGCAGCAAGGCCGACCAAGTCGTCCCGGTTTTCATCACCGTGGACCCAGAGCGCGATACGCCCGAACTCATGGCCGCCTACGTCGAAAACTTCGGACCAAACTTCGTGGGCCTGACGGGATCGCCGGAGGCGGTTGCCGATGCCGCAAAGGCTTACCGGGTGGTCTACCAGAAGTTTCAAGCGGAAGGCGCGGGCGGCACCTACAGTATCGACCATTCCGCGCTCGTTTATCTCATGGGCCCGGACGGCAAGTTCGTGACGCATTTTCCTTACGGAACATCCCCAGAAAAAATGGCTGAGACGTTGCGCCGGTATCTTTGATCGGGCGACAGTCGGCCTGCGGCCATCTGTCATTGCGCTGCAGCACAAAATGACCATTCTATTTTGCGATGCAGCATTAGAATGGTTTCGGGGGATTTATGCTGTACCACCTCTACGAGCTAAATCAGGCCGCGCTGCATCCGGCCCGGGCGGCAGCGGAAGCCTACCGGTTGATGTGGCGAAATCCGCTAAATCCCGCGTCCCATACGGTCGTCGGGCGTGGCGCCGCGGCTGCTCTTGAGCTTTTCGAGCGCTCCACACGCAGGTACCGCAAGCCGGATTGGGAGATTGATCGCGTCTCGGCGCACGGCCAGATGGTCAGTGTGAAACCCACGACCATCCTATCTAAGCCCTTCTGCAACCTCGTCCATTTCCAGCGTGACCTACCCCAATCGATCCAGAAAAAAGACCCGAAAGTCCTGCTCGTCGCCCCCATGGCGGGTCATTTTGCGACGCTACTTCGCGGAACCGCGCGCGACCTGCTGCCTGACCACGACGTCTATGTGACCGAGTGGATCGATGCTCGTTTCGTGCCGCGCGTGGCAGGGCATTTCGATCTCGATACCTACATTAATTACATCATTGAATTTGTTGGGGCTTTTGGCGGCAATGTCCATGTTGTCGGGGTTTGTCAGCCGACTGTTCCTGTTTTTGCGGCCGTCTCGCTCATGGAACAACGGCGCGACCGCAATGTGCCGAAATCCATGATTCTCATGGCGGGTCCAATCGACGCCCGGAAAAGTCCGACAGCGGTCAATAAATATGCGATCGGAAAACCCCTGAGCTGGTTCCGTCGCAACGTGATTACCCAGGTGCCCTGGCCCTATCCGGGCCATATGCGGTTGGTGTACCCGGGCTTCCTGCAGCTCTCGGGCTTCATGGGCATGAACCTTGAGCGCCACGTGACCGCGCATCACGATCTCTTCCACAATCTGATCCAAGGCGACGGCGACTCCGCAGACAAGCACCGGGAGTTCTACGACGAGTTCCTCGCCGTGATGGACCTCTCCGCGGAGTATTATCTCCAGACTATCGAGACTGTGTTCATGGAGCACAGGTTACCTAGGGGCGAGATGCACCATCACGGAATCCCCGTGGACCCATCCAAGATTAAGCGCGTGCCCCTGATGACCGTCGAGGGGCATAAGGACGACATCACGGGAATTGGCCAAACGGAGGCCGCGCATGCCTTGTGCACGGGGTTACCTCAGTCGATGCGGGCCCATCATCTCCAAGAAGGTGTTGGCCACTACGGCGTGTTCAACGGGAAGCGATTCCGCACAGAGATCCTGCCGAAGGTCCGCACGTTCTTGCGCAAGCATCAGCGTCAGAAAAGTGTCTTTAGGCGCGTTCTGGAACGCGTCGCGTAACCCCTAAGGCATTACGCAGCTCTCTGTATGTTAGGCTCCAGACCAACGATTCGGGGCCTCGACAGGCCTATGAGCCGGGAACGCCGTATGCTGAAGCGCCTCAATCTTGGACGCGCCGGAACGACGGAAGTCGAAATCGGCGGTCTGGACGTACCCTTGGTCCTGCGCCGCAGTTCGCGTGCGCGGCGCTTTAGCCTCCAGGTTAGCGAAGCGCGCCGGAGCGCGGTGCTCACGGTTCCAGCCTATTCCAGCCTCGCGGACGCGCAAAACTTCCTGTCGCGTCACATGGACTGGCTGAAGGAGCGGCTCGACGGGCTTTGCGACCCCGTACCCTTCTCGGACGGTGCGGTGATCCCTTTGCGCGGCCTTGCCCATCGGCTCAACTTTGTCGGCCCCGTCCGCAAGCGCGGTGTCGTGTGGGTCGAGGATTGGGACGCGGCGCGGCTTGCACCTGTATGGCCTGGCGGGCTGGACGATGCGGACGACGCGCTTCCCCTCCTCAATGTCGCAGGCGAGGGGCAACATGCGCCGCGCCGTCTCCTCGATTGGTTGAAGCGGCAAGCGCAAGGTGATCTCAGGCTGCGCGTGGATATTCACGCCAAACGGCTCGGCGTTGTCGCAAAGAGGATCAGCGTGCGCGATCAAAGCACGCGATGGGGCTCATGCTCCTCCTCGGGCGCCTTGTCCTTTTCTTGGCGTCTTATCCTTGCGCCGCCTTTTGTGCTGGACTATCTCGCCGCGCACGAGGTGGCCCATCTCGAAGAGATGAATCATGGCGCACGCTTTTGGGCGCTGGTGGAGCGGACGATGCCGCGCCAGGCCGAAGCGCGCGACTGGCTGCATGCGCACGGCTCACATCTGCATGCGTTCGGGGCAGATAGAGCTTCAGCGCCCATTCGCGACGACTAATGCGCGACGACTAACGTCACACGACCGTCCGTGTCGCGATCAACCGCCGCCGAAGAAGCCTATAACACGTTGGAACAAGGGTCGTGCGCGCGCACTGCGTTTGGTGTCGTCACCGCCAAAGAAGGGGAAGCGTGACGCCACGCCGCCGCCACCGTGCCACGGTGCGCCAGGGCCGCGTGGACTGGGCAATGCTGCGGGACGCTTGCCCTTGTGTGCGGCCAGCATGATTTCGCGCCATAGCTCTGCGGGGAGGGACCCGCCTGTCACCTTCTTCATCGGCGTGTTGTCGTCGTTGCCGATCCAGATGCCGCCGACATAGTGCGCCGTATACCCAACAAACCAGGCATCGCGCGAGTTTTGCGTGGTGCCTGTTTTACCGCCTGCTGGATGCCGCGGAATGGCCGCGCGCCGGCCCGTGCCGCTCCGCACGACGGCACTCATCATGTCGTTCATGGCCGCGACATGGGGCTGCGCAACTACACGGCCCGCGGACGCGCGTTGCCGCGTGTAAAGTGTTTCGCCGTCTTCCGTGCGGATATGGGTAATGACATGGGGCAGCACGCGCGTACCCCCATTGGCGAATGGGGCGTAGGCCCCTGTCAGTTCGACCAGGGTCACTTCGGATGTGCCGAGCGCAAGAGATGGCTGTGCGTTGAGCTTGGATCCGACCCCAAGACGTTGCGCTGTCTGGGCGACGCGCGCCGGGCCCACATTGGCGGTGAGCTTAACGGCCACCGTATTGATGGAATGTGCCAGGGCATAGCGCAGCGAGACCCTGCCCTTATAGGTCTTGGTGTAGTTTGAGGGCCTCCAGCCACTGATGTTGACGGGGCCGTCGAGCGCCACGGAACTCGGTCGGTATCCAGCCTCCAGCGCCGCGAGGTATACGAAGGGCTTGAACGCGGAACCCGGCTGGCGCCGCGCATGAAGGGCGCGATCGTAGGGGCTATGTTTATAGGAGCGTCCACCCACGAGCGCCCGAACCGCGCCGCTGTTCGGGTCGAGTACGACCACGGCGCCTTCGCCCGCGCGGAGCTTCCGCCCTTTCCCATCGAGCAGTTTGCGCAGTCGCTCCTGCGAAAGCCGCTGCAGCTTTGCATCGATCGTCGTTTGGACCACCAGGGCATCGTCATGTTTGCCGACATATTCGGGCAGCATCGCCGCAACCCAATCGACCGCGTAGGGATAACCTGTCGCATCGCCCTTGGCCTGAACGCGTAAGGGCTGCTGCCCCGCCTTTTTCGCTTCAGCTGCGGTGATGAAGCCCGCATCGATCATGTTGTCGAGCACGACTTGCGCCCGCGCGCTCGCGGCCTGGATGCTGCGTGTGGGCGCGTAGCGCGAGGGCGCCTTGAGCAGTCCTGCCAACACCGCCGATTGCGCCAGCGTTACGTCGCGCGCGGAACGGCCGAAATAGCGCCGCGCGGCCGCTTCAACGCCGTATGTCCCGCCGCCCAGATAGACACGGTTGAGATAGAGCTCAAGGATCTCGTTCTTGCTAAAGCGCTTCTCGAGCCAGACTGTATAGACCAGCTCTTCGAGCTTTCGGGTGACGGTGCGCTCAGGCTTCAAGAACAGGTTCTTGGCAAGCTGCTGCGTAATCGTCGAGCCGCCCTGCACGACGGTGCCGGCGCGGAAATTGCGATAACTCGCCCGGATGAGACCACCAATATCGACGCCCCAGTGATCGTAGAAACGCCTGTCTTCCGTGGCGAGCACCGCCTTGATGAGATGGTCGGGCAGCACGTCGACACGGATATGCCCGCGCCGCAACCCTCGCTCAGCAAGGACGGAACCGTCGGCCGCTAGGACCGTGACGTTTGGCGGCCGGTCGTCCAGTGTCGCGAGAAGCGGGTCTGGGACACGCGAAATGAAGACGAGGACGGCGCCGGCCAGGAGGACAAACCCTACGAGCGAGGCGATCAAACCGGCGCGCGCAGTTCCGACCAGAAACGGATGGCGTTGACGGAAACGCTTGTAGCGCGCCCAAAGACTACCGCGCCGCCCCTGCGTCCGTCGTGTTGAGGATGTCCGGCGGCGCGCGGTCGACTTTGCGCGCGGCTTCGCCGAGGCAGGCATCTTTGCGCTCGTTGGTTTGGATATAGACGAACGGGACCGCGTGCGCCGTTGGCCTGTGCCCCTGGTTGCGGGCCTGCGCTTCGCGCCGCTCATACGCAATACTACTCCATGCGACCTATGGAACCGGGACCCGCTACCGAGCCAATCCTGTTGATCCCACCAAACGCTTGATTTCGGCGAGACGCTTTGGCCACGACAAGCCCTGGGGCCTGTCGTTGAAGGCACCCTAGGGCAGCCGTGTTGCCATCTCGTTAAGGATACGGCGGGGTAGCGACGCCTAAACGTCCAGATTGGCCACTTCGAGCGCGTTTTCCTGGATGAATTCGCGCCGGGGCTCCACGACGTCACCCATGAGCCGCGAGAAGATGTCGTCGGCGTCTTCGCCTTCCTTGATCTTCACCTGCAGAATGGTCCGCGTTTCCACATCGAGAGTGGTCTCCCAGAGCTGCTCCGGGTTCATCTCACCGAGGCCCTTATAGCGCTGCAGCGACATTCCCTTCTGCCCGGTTTCCATAACGGCGCCAAGCAGATCGGATGGTCCATGAACGGCGCGGCTCGTTTCTTTCCGCTTCAGATCGGCGGGCTTCGCATACACTTCCTGAAGGTGCTCCGCGTACTGGTCCAGTTTGAGTGCATCGGCCGACGCGATAAACGGTCCATCGATCAGATGGGATTCCATCACGCCTCGAAGCTCGCGCCAGAACCGCAAGCCCCCTTCGGCCAGCGCCTCGCCTTCCCAACCCTGTTCGGTTTCGTCGGCGAGTGCGTCCAATCGACGGGCGATGTAGTCGGCCGCTTCCTGAGCTTGCGCTTGGTCTTTCAGCAGCTGCGGATTAAGAACGCCAGCAATCGCCGCCTGCTCTATGATGAAACGCGGATAGCGGCTATGCAGACCACTGAGGATCGAGGTGATTTTACGCGCCTTCTCGACAATGTCGCGCAAGTCGCCGCCGCCTCTGGCCGCATCGTCCCCGGTCATCAGAACGGCGTCCTGAAGGCCTTCGTCGATCAGATAATCTTGAAGGCCCTGCTCGTCTTTGAGGTACCGTTCTTGCTGCCCGCGTTTCACTTTGTAGAGCGGCGGCTGGGCAATGAAGAGATGGCCGGCCTCGATAATCTCGGGCATTTGCCGGTAAAAGAATGTGAGCAGCAGCGTACGGATGTGTGATCCGTCCACATCGGCATCCGTCATGATGATGATCTTGTGGTAGCGCAGCTTCGACAGATCGAACTCGTCGCCGATGCTCGTGCCAAGCGCGGTGATCAGCGTGCCGATTTCCGCACTGGACAGCATCTTGTCGATACGCGCGCGCTCTACATTCAGGATCTTACCGCGCAAGGGAAGCACGGCTTGGAAACCGCGCTCGCGCGCTTGCTTGGCACTGCCACCAGCGGAGTCGCCCTCGACAAGGAAGATCTCGGATTTCGCCGGATCGCGCTCTTGGCAATCGGCAAGCTTGCCGGGCAGGGACGCGACGTCGAGCGCGCCTTTGCGCCGCGTCAGTTCGCGCGCTTTGCGCGCCGCTTCGCGCGCGGCCGCAGCCTCCACGATCTTCTGCACGATGTTGCGCGCTTCGTTTGGATTCTCTTCGAACCACTGAGAGAGCCGCTCCGACATGACGCTCTCTACGACCGGGCGCACCTCCGAGGAGACAAGCTTGTCTTTTGTCTGGCTCGAAAATTTCGGGTCCGGAACCTTCACCGACAGCACGCAGGTGAGGCCCTCGCGCGCGTCGTCGCCTGTCAGCGAGACCTTCTCCTTCTGGGCGATCCCGGACTCAGCGGCATACGTATTCACGGTTCGGGTGAGGGCGGCCCGGAAGCCAGCCAAATGCGTACCGCCATCGCGCTGGGGAATGTTGTTCGTAAAGCACAACACATTCTCGTGGTAGCTGTCGTTCCACCACAGAGCGGCCTCCACGGTGAGGCCGTCTTGGTTCTTCTCCACGACAACGGGCTCTGAGATAAGCGGGTGCTTGGTCCGGTCCAGGAACTTCACGAACGCTCGCAAGCCGCCATCGTAGTGCATCTCCTCCGATTTCGGCTCGACGCCTCGGTGGTCGGTGAGAAGGATGCGGACGCCTGAATTCAAAAAGGCGAGCTCGCGCAGCCGGTGTTCCAGCGTTGCGTAGTCGAAGTCGGTCATGGTGAAGGTTTCGGTCGACGGCACAAAAGTAATCTGTGTACCGGTCTTGCCGTCTGAGTCGCCTACGACCTCGAGGGGCCCTTCGCGCTCACCGTTGGCGAAGCGCATCGTGTGCTCCTTGCCGTCTCGCCAGATGGTGAGATCGAGGCGGCTCGATAGAGCGTTGACCACCGACACGCCCACACCGTGGAGCCCGCCAGACACCTTGTAGGAGTTCTGATCGAACTTCCCGCCCGCATGGAGCTGGGTCATGATGACCTCGGCGGCCGAGACACCTTCTTCCGAGTGGATGGCAACAGGAATACCGCGGCCATTGTCATTGACCGTGACCGACCCGTCGGCGTTCAGCACGACGTTGATCAGATCGCAATAGCCGGCGAGCGCCTCGTCAATGGCGTTGTCCACCACTTCGTAGACCATGTGATGGAGTCCCGACCCGTCATCTGTGTCGCCGATATACATGCCCGGCCGTTTGCGAACGGCGTCGAGCCCTTTCAGGACTTTGATGGAATCGGCGCCGTAATTGGCCGCGGCTTCAGCCTTGCGTTTGGCAGCAGGTGTCATGGCTTACAAGAGTAGGTTTAGAGGTGGTTTCGAAAATCGTTAGGGCGCCAGGCGTCGGGGCCGGCGGGTGTGTGAATCATGGGGTTATTATACCCCGATTCACGTCCAAGATTTGAGCATCTTGACCCAGGGGCGAAAAAAGTTCCTTGTCCGTTCCGGTCATCCAGGCCTGGACGTTCAGCCTCAAAATCTCGTCAAAAAGGCCCCCGCGACGGGCCCCGTCGAGATGGGCCGCGACCTCGTCCAGCAGTACCAAAGGCGCGATCCCCTCGGTGGTCTTGATGAGCTCAGCCTTGGCGAGAACTAGGCCCAGCAGCAGGGCCTTTTGTTCTCCGGAGGAACACATGGCGGCAGGCACGTTTTTCGGCCCATGGACCACCAGAAGATCGCTGCGGTGCGGCCCTTCCAGGGTGCGGGCCGCAGCCCGGTCGCGCTCCCGGCCTTCTTCCAACAAGACCCGAAAGGCGTCCTCTGCCTCCGTCGCCGACCGCTCTGCAAGATCGGCTTCGACCGTGCCATGGAGGGATAAGACAGCGTAGGGGAATGGGGTCTGCGTATCACCGCCGCGCCGCTCGTCAATAAGCGCGCAAAGGCGTTCTACCGCGTCGAGACGTGCCGCGGCGATCGCGACGCCCGCCTCAGCCATTTGTTCCTCCAGGCCCTCAAATAGGCTGGCGCCATACTCGCGCATTTGGAAGAGGCGGTTGCGTTGGCGCATAGCCCGTTCGTAGCGGCTGAGTGAGCTGCGCAGACCTGGCGCGATCGCGACAACAAGACGATCTAGAAATCGTCGCCGGTCCGTCCCGCCACCCGTGAA
Source organism: Pseudomonadota bacterium (assembly GCA_039177935.1). Lineage (GTDB taxonomy): Bacteria > Pseudomonadota > Alphaproteobacteria > Rhizobiales > Methyloligellaceae > Methyloceanibacter. Next base: position 27,169 of record JBCDFN010000025.1, read on the forward strand.
GAGCCCGTCCATCGCCGGGATCAGAAAGACGTGTTTAACGTGTTCACCAAGCGCACCGGCGCTCGCATCCTTGCCGGCGATACGCACCGTCCGACCTGTGTTCTCGTCGCCCCTGCTTGCGGCACAGCCCGTCCCGATATCGATCTCTCCGAGACGCGTGCGCACCGTAGCGGCGATTGCGAAACCACCCTGGCCGTCCTTACGCGCAAGCTCTGCATACGGACGGCCCCGCAAGCCGTGGCCCGGACCGAGGAGAGACACCGCTTCCAGAAGGTTGGTTTTCCCCGATCCGTTCTCGCCCACAAGCACCACGGGACGCGCGTCCAGGTCGAGTCGAGCGGATGGGTAGTTGCGGAAGTCCGTTAGCTTCAGTGTGCGGACGGAAAGGGGTGTCGCGACAGGGTCAGCCTGCTCTGCTGTGTCCTCGTTCGGGCTTGCCGTCATACCCGCATCGGCATCAGAACATAGAGTGTCGACGCGTCCTTGACGTCGCGCACCATGGTTGGCGAGCCGGGGTCGGCGAACAGAAACTCAGCCGTTTCGCTCTCAAGCTGCTGCGCAATGTCGAGCAGGTAGCGGGCGTTGAAGCCGATCTCAAGTGCATCGGCGTCGTAACTTACCGGCAATTCCTCGGTAGCGCTCCCAGATTCCGGATTGTTGACCGACAGCGTCAAGGTATCCCCAGAAAGGGCAAGCTTCACAGCGCGTCCCTTGTCGCTCGACAAGGTCGAGCCGCGATCTACCGCCTGCTCGAACGTGACATTGTCCAGCTCAAGCCGCTTATCATTACCTTGGGGGATAACACGCTCATAATCCGGGAACGTCCCATCGATTAGCTTGGAGGTCAGAACCACCTGCCCCGCGGAGACACGAATCTTAGAGGGCGAAAGCTCAATCTGGACATCCTCGTCCCCGGCTTCCGCCAGACGCAACAGGTCCGCAACGGTCTTGCGCGGCACGATCACGCCCGGCATGCCCTTAGCGCCGTCCGGCAAAGATACTTCGACTTGGGCGAGCCGATGCCCGTCTGTGGCGACCGCACGCAACATTTCGGTGCCGTCCGTCTCTGCGGCGTGCAGATAGATTCCGTTCAGGTAGTAGCGGGTCTCTTCGGTCGAGATCGCGAAACGGGTTTTCTCGATCAGGCGCTTGAGCTCCGCCGCTGGTATTGGGAAGGCATGATCCATGTCTTCAACGGACAGCGCGGGGAAGTCGTCGGCAGGAAGCGTCTGAAGCGAGAACTGTGCTGGGCCCGATGTCATGGTGAGCCGTTCCTGCTCCGCGTCGCGATCAAGTGAGATGTCACCATCGGGAAGCTTGCGCACGATGTCGTTGAACATATGTGCAGGCACCGTGATCGCGCCATCGGTCGAGATCGTGCAGTCGACGGTCTCCACGACCTCCATGTCCAAATCGGTGGCGGTCATTTTCAGGGAGCCATCGCCCGCCGCTAGCAGCACGTTGGACAAAATAGGTATTGTATTCCGCCGCTCGACCACGCTCGCAAGATGGGCGAGGGCTTTGGCGAGTTTCGGCTTCTCGATTGTGAGGCGCATAGTTGGAGCGTTTCCCGAAGTCTGGCGCTTTTTTCGCTGATTTATCCCCGGTCCAAGACTCGAAGTCCGGCTGAGCCCCGGCTCCTGCTGGAGCCACCGCGCTCCCGATGGAGCCTTGGCGAGGCGGGCGAAAAACCCGCAGCAAGAAGTCAGTTGAACTTGCAGCGCTGAGGCGGAATTTGCAAGAGCGCCGCGCGCTCAAAGGGCGCAGATAAGCCAGCTGTCGTGGCCTCGCGAGAGGCTAGCAGCGGGCAGGCCCGGAGTTTGGAACTCCGGGCCCGAAGCGCCCCGAAGCACTAGTCTCGCAAGAGCCGTTTCAGGAGTTCGATCTCCTCGCGGAGTTGACCGTCGTCGCTCATCAGCTGCTCAATCTTACGGATCGCGTGCAGCACAGTCGTGTGATCACGGTTACCGAAGCGTCGGCCAATCTCAGGCAGTGACCGAGATGTCAGTAACTTGGCGAGATACATCCCGATCTGGCGGGGCCGCACGATGGAGCGGTTGCGGCGCCCCGAGAGGAGGTCGCTTCGATTGACGCCGTAGTGTTTCGACACCGTCCGAAGGATGTCGTCGATGCGCACCCGGCGCGGTTCCGCTCCTCGCATGAGGTCACGGACGATCTGTTCGGCGATCGCGATCGTCACCGGCTCATCGGTGAGCTGGTAACTCGCCCGCAGGCGGTGGACGGCGCCCTCAAGCTCTCGACCGCTTTCCGTTAGCCGCTCGGCGAGGAACGCCAGCACGGTGTCCGAAACCTCGAGGCCGTTCGTGTCCGCGCATGCCTCTTGCGCCCGCTTCTCAAGGATCTCGTGGCGCAGGTCGTAGTCCATCGTCTTCATCTCGGCCACGAGGCCGCCACCAAGACGAGAGCGCATGCGCATGTCGAGTTTGTCGAGATGTGTGGGCGCACGGTCCGCCGCCACGACAACCTGCCGCCCGCCATCGATCAGCGAGTTCAGCGTATGGCAGAACTCCTGCTGGATGGTCGGGCCTTGAAGGAACTCCATGTCGTCGATCAGGAGAATGTCGATATTGCGGAGCTTCTCCTTGAAGGCGAGCGCGTCACGGGCCCGAAGCGCCTGCACGAAGCCCGACATAAAACGCTCGGCTGTGAGGTACAGGACCTCGGCCTCAGGCTTCTGACGCTTCACCTCCCAGGCGATAGCATGCAGGAGATGCGTCTTGCCTAGCCCGACATTGCCATGCAGGAACAATGGGTTAAAGGGCGACTGCGGGCTCGATGACGATAGCGCCACCTGATGGGCCGCCGCGTGCGCCAGCTTGTTCGTGTTGCCAACGACGAAGCTGCCAAAGCTCAGACGCGGGTCCAAGGGCGACCCCTCGAAGCCGTCGTAGCCGGTGCGCAGCGGCATCGGTAGCGACGAGCGCGTTGCCGCCGCTTGCGGTGCCACGGGGCGCGCCATCGCGACATCTTTCGGCGGCTCGACCGTGAAATGTGGCTGCCGAACGGAGAACTCCAGACGCTCGGCCTCTGGCCACTCGCCCTGTGCCTGCCTCAGGACAGTGTCGTAGTAGTGCGTCCTCAGCCAATTGCGCAAGAAGCGCGTCGCGACCGTCAGATGGAGGACGCCTCCGGCAATATCGTTGACTTCGACGCCGCGAAACCAACTTGCGTAGACATCTTCTCCCAGCTCTCCGCGAAGCCGTGATTTGACGCGCGTCCAAGCTTCGCCTGACGCGCATTGCTCCTCTTGATGGGCCCCATGGTCATGTGCCCGTGCCTGTGCCTCTGCCACGATTGTGTTCTTTCCTTAATCATTTCTTCGTCGCGCCAACACGCACCGTACGCAGTTACAAGAGCGGCCAACAATTTGAACGCGGACCATCCCGACAGTTTCTATAACCGGCTCCCTAGCCTTGCAGCCACGGGAGACCAATCGCTTTCCAACCAGAGAGGGCGCCGCGATGTCTAGCGTCATCGAGTGGTCCTTCGAACCCCTCCGAGACGTTGTGACAAGCGCGATACCCTGCAGATGCCATCAACTCAGCAGCTGCCAGGCTCCGGCTACCCGAACGGCATATGAAGAAAAGATCATCGTCTGACTGGACCCCGAGCGCTTGCAATTCATGTGCAAGGCGTTCGGCAAAGCGCGGGTCGACGGACTGATCGGGAAAAGTCTGCCACTCAACGAGGACAGCCCTTTTGCCGAGGGACCCGAGATCCGGGATTCCCACATAAGTCCACTCCGCGCGTGTACGCACATCGACTAACTGCGATCGAGGATTCCCCTGGAGAACGCTCCAGGCCGACGCCACATCAACCTCATCGACCGTGTATTTGTCCACGTGCGCGCCCAAAATCGAGCCTCCTCCTCAAATTTATGAGCACGGTACAAGAACAGAATTCGTGCCACCGACTATCCGTGGTGATCATGTGCGACTTGCGCACGTAATATTCACAACTTACGCATAAGCATTCCACAAGATATACAAGGCGCCCCTGACTTAAGACAAAGAAATCCTGTCTCGGCAACGGCCAAGATCAAGGTACTCAATTGTAAGGAGGGGACGTCCCCGTTCGGATAACTAGACTATACACACGCCTATCGTGCCGATCAAGCAGACCAGAGTCGGGCGAAATGCAGTATTCGTCAGTAGACTCATCATTGTGTGCGGCTAGCCAAACCCCTGGGCAAAAAGCGCGAATCGGCAGGCGGTCCCAGGGTTCTGAGCGGAAGTGCGGATTTTTACGGGGTTTGGACCCAAAAATTTTTTTTTGAGAGGCATTCGGTGGAAAACTCGCGCGCCGAGGCCGCAAAAAACCCACGTCAATTGCATGACAGCGCTGTCAAGCAATTGATATCTCAGTGTCAAGCAATTGAGACATTCGCTCACAGGGCCGCGTTGCACGGCGCACACTACTTGACAGTACCCCCAACGCGGAAGGCGAGTTGTGGGTTCCCGCCTTCAGCGAATTTCTTGAGGGTGGTGTTGCAGAATTGCCCATTGGGAGGCTGGCCTTGCGAAGACCGTCTTCGAAGGCGGCGTGCGACGATGCATCGGACGCTGACGCTAGGCAGACCGTCCGGCTAACTGCAGAGGGGAAAGGAAGAGTCCAGGCAGCTGCCCGCCAGGCACCCGTGTTAATAAGCGCCCGGTCTGCTAAGCACCGAGTTGGCTAAGCACAAAGTTGGCTAAGCACGGAGTCGGCTAAGCACCCATGGCGCCGACGCGCTTGGCGAGGCGCGAAACCTTCCGCGACGCCGCACGGCGATGAAGAATGCCAAGCTGGGCCGTACGCGCGACCACCGGCTCGGCGACGCGCAGAGCAGCCTGGGCTGCATCCTTGTCGCCTGAAGCGATGGCTTCCTCGACCTTGCGCAGATAGCCGCGCATGTTGCTCCGCCGGTTCTTGTTGACTTCGGTACGACGGGTAATCTGGCGAACGGCCTTCTTCGCCGACTTGGTATTTGCCATTTTTTGGATCCTTGAGGGCTGCTTCCGGTCCGCATGAGGCGGTCTCAAGAAAGCGCCATAAATACGAATTTGGCATGCTCTATAGCGAGAGCCCCAGGAGGCGTCAACCTGGGGCAGGCGTCAACCTGGGGCAGGCGCCAGCCTGGAGCGCGTGTCAGTCAGGCGCGGGCATAGGTTGAGCGTGCCGCTTCCAGAGAGCCGGCCGTCGGCCCTCAGCGGCGCTCACCAGCGTGATGTTGGAAGGCTCCGCTGGCAGTTCATTTGCTACCTAGCGGTTCTTAAACTGCGGCTTTCGCTTTTCGATAAAGGCGGCCATGCCTTCCTTCTGATCTTCGGTCGCGAAGAGGGAGTAGAATTGATTGCGTTCGAAACGAACGCCCTCCGAGAGCGTCGTCACGAACCCGCGATTGATCGATTCTTTGATCATCATGACCACGTGCGTCGGATAGCCGGCGATCTTGGAAGCGTCCTTCAAGGCTTCGTCGCGGAGCGACTCGACGGGGACGACACGGCTTACGAGATTGGAGCGTTCGGCTTCGTCAGCACGCATTTGACGGCCTGTGAGGCACAGCTCCATGGCCTTCGCCTTGCCGACGGCGCGTGTCAGCCGTTGCGTGCCGCCAGCGCCCGGCATGATGCCCAGGTTGATCTCGGGCTGACCGAACACAGCGTTCTCCGCCGCCAAGATGATGTCGCATGACATCGCCAGTTCGCAGCCGCCGCCCAGCGCATAGCCCCCGACAGCCGCGATGATCGGCTTTCTTGTGGCGGCGATCGTGTCATAGGGCGCCAGGAAGGCCGTGCTGTAGGCTTCGACGGATGTCTTGCTCTGCATCTCCTTGATGTCGGCGCCGGCTGCGAAGGCCTTCTCGCCTCCTGTGATGACGATGCAGCCGATCTCCGGGTCCTTGTCGAAGATATTGAGCACCTCGCAAAGCTCGCCGACCAGCTGCGAGTTGAGCGCATTGAGCGCCTTGGGACGGTTAAGAGTGATGACCCCCACCTTGCCCTCGCGCGTCACGATAATCGTGGCGTAGTCCTTGGTGGCTGGTTCACTGCCTATCGCGGCCTGATCCATATACATGTGTGTCAATTCCCTTATCGCTGGCAGATTGGACAGTAGAAGGTGGAGCGTCCGCCTTGGGCGATCCGCTGAATGATGCCGTCGCAGCCGCGCTGCAGGCAGCGCTCGCCGGCGCGGCCATAGACACGGAAGCGGTGTTGAAAGCGACCGAGACTGCCATCGGCGTGGCGGTAGTCTCGCAAAGAGGAGCCGCCGGAGCGGATAGCATCCCGCAAGACGGATTGAACGCCTTTGACAAGCGCGGTCGTCTTCTCGGTCGGGCGTCCTGTCTTCGTCGCAAGCGTGCCGGCACGCAGCTTGGGCGAAACGCGGGCTCGGAAGAGCGCTTCGCAGACATAAATGTTCCCAAGGCCTGCGATCAATCGCTGATCCAACAGCGCCGCCTTGATCGGCGTAGTCTTGCCTTTGAGCCGACTGGAAAGCCAGGCTGGCGTTAATCCATCGCCGAGCGGTTCGATTCCCAGGCCCTTGAACAGAGCGTGGCCTTCGAGTTCGTCTTCGCTCACGAGGTCCATGATCCCGAACCGGCGCACGTCCGAGTACCGGACGGTAGAGCCATCGCCGAGGTGAAAGACGATATGTTCGTGCTTCGGGAAGCCGAACTCAGACAACGGCTCATGCGCAAAGTCACCGGGTGCCGATATCTCGCCACTTGCCTGTTCAATTGCGAAACGGCCTGTCATGCCGAGGTGCATGACCAGCACGTGGCCGTCGTCCAGCCGCGCCAGAAGATATTTCGCACGCCGCTCAAGGCCCGTGATCGCCCGACCCGCTAGGCGCTCGGCAAAGCGCTTCGGTAGCGGAAAGCGCAGGTCAGGCCGGCGTTGTTCGACCCGAGCGAAGGCATTGCCTACAAGGACAGGCTCCAATCCGCGGCGTACGGTCTCGACTTCAGGCAGTTCAGGCATGGTCGTCAGTTTGTCTGTAGCCCGAGATTGACGGATTCCAAGGCTTTCCCAACGTATTGCGGTGCAATGTAAGCACATTGCAGCGCAATAATAGCCTGAACTATGGGCTTAGGCTATTGTCCGCTGCCATGCCAGATGACTTGCAAAATGGAGGCGATTCCGGGACCAAAATGAGTTTCGGTTTTGCCCGAGTGGAGGAAAGCGCCCGCCAGGGCCTCGTGAACGAGGTCTTCTCCAAGGTCGCCAGCCGCTACGATCTCATGAACGATCTGATGTCGGGCGGTCTGCATCGCTTGTGGAAGGCCGACGTCGTGACAGCGCTGGCACCGCCGAAGTCCGATGCGCCCTTCGCGCTGATCGATGTGGCCGGGGGCACCGGTGACATTGCAACGCGCGTGCTCGACGCAGCAGGCAAGGGCGCAACGGCAACGATTTGCGACATTTCGAAGGAAATGATGGATGAAGGACAGAAGCGCGCAGGTCACCGCGAGTGCTTGTCCTTCGTGCAAGGCAATGCGGAGAACTTACCGTTCGAAAACCAGCGCTTTGATGCCTACACAATCGCCTTCGGGATTCGGAACGTGACTCACATCGATGTCGCGCTTGAAGAGGCCTACAGGGTGCTAAAACCGGGCGGCAGATTCCTGTGTCTGGAGTTTTCGAACGTGGAGATGCCGCTCCTCGACCGGCTTTACGATGCTTACTCTTTCAATGCGATTCCGGCGCTCGGCGGCCTTGTGGCCGGGGACGCGGAGTCCTATCGCTATCTCGTAGAAAGCATAAGACGCTTTCCCGATCAGGAACGCTTCGCCGACATGATAAGAGAGGCAGGGTTTGAGCGCGTGCGCTTCCGGAACCTGACTGGCGGTATCGCCGCCATTCATTCGGGCTGGCGAATCTAGAGCATCGTGCGAAAAAGTGGCCGCCGGTTTTTCGCGAGAAACCATGCGGCGAAGAAAGACAGGGCCCAATGCCTTTTTGTTTTAGAAAAGCGCATTGAGCCCAGAGCGAGGCGATAGACGTGAACGCCATCGTCAATATGGTGCGTTTGACTAAGGCGGGTGCAACCCTTGCCTGGAGCGGAGCGCGGGTGCTGCCCGACGACGCGCGCGTTTCGGGTCCGCTTGCGGTATTCGGTCGGGTTACGGCCCCCTTGCGAAAAAGAATCAGCACGGAGAACGAAGCGCGCTTGTCGTCGGCGCTCACCTCGCTCGGTCCTTCCTATATCAAGCTCGGCCAATTCCTCGCGACGCGGGACGATATTGTCGGCAGGGAACTGGCGCGCGATTTGTCGACGTTGCAGGACCGTTTGCCACCGTTCTCGCAAGACGAGGCGGTTAAGCTCGTCGAGCGCGAACTCGACGCGCCGATTACAGCGCTGTTTACCGAATTTGGACCGCCGGTGGCCGCGGCCTCTATCGCGCAAGTTCACAAAGCCAAGACCAAGGGTTCAAACAGCGACCTCAAAGACGTGGCGGTCAAGGTGCTGCGCCCTGGTATTGAGCATCGCTTCAAGAAGGACCTCGATTCGTATTTCTTCGCCGCGCGGATGATTGAGCGTTTCCATGCGCCGTCGCGGCGGCTGCGCCCCATTGCGGTCGTGGACACGCTGGCCAAATCCGTCGCAATCGAGATGGATTTGCGCATGGAAGCCGCCGCCATCTCTGAGATGGCCGACAACATTGCCGGCGACGAGGGATTTCGCGTTCCGAAGGTCGATTGGCAGCGTAGTGCACGCCGCGTTCTCACCCTTGAGTGGATTGACGGCACGCCCATGAGCGACCTTGAGGGTCTTCGGGCCAAAGGCCACGACCTTAAGGCGCTCGGCGCGACATTGATGCAGTCGTTCTTGCGCCATGCCGTGCGCGACGGCTTCTTCCATGCAGACATGCATCAGGGCAATCTCTTCGTCGATGCGGAGGGGCGTATCGTCGCCGTGGACTTCGGCATTATGGGCCGTCTCGGCATGAAGGAGCGCCGGTTCCTCGCGGAAATTCTGTACGGCTTCATCACGCGCGACTACCAGCGTGTAGCGGAAGTGCATTTCGAAGCGGGTTACGTGCCGCGCAAACACTCCGTGCCGCAGTTCGCCCAAGCCATGCGCGCGATCGGCGAGCCCATCATGGACCGGCCCGCCAGCGAGATCTCCATGGCGCAGCTCTTGGGTCAGCTCATTCAGTATACTGAAGTCTTCGACATGCAGACCCGGCCAGAGTTGATTATGCTGCAGAAAACCATGGTCGTCGTCGAGGGCGTCGGGAGGACGCTCGATCCAGAGCTGAACATGTGGGTCGTGTCCGAGCCAATCGTGAAGAAATGGCTCGAGAGCCAGCTTGGTGCCGGCGCTCGCATAGAACAGGCGGCCGAGGGTGCGGCATCCGTTGGCCGCTTTGTTGGCGATCTGCCGAAGCTCCTCCGCCAGGCGGAACGGACAGCGGATTCCTTTGGCGCGATGGCCGAAGACGGGTTGCGGCTGGACGACGAGAGCGTCTCGCGGATCGCACAAGCCCAAAACACCCAAGATCGCTGGACGCGCATTGGCATCTGGATTGGAGCGCTTGCGCTCCTTGCCATTGCCGTCGCACAAACCCTCTGACGCTCAACCAGAACGCGCCATTGTGGTAGACTATAGCCACCGAATCCGAGGACAGACCTCATGCTCAACGGCAAACGCATCCTTCTGATCGTCGGCGGCGGTATTGCGGCCTACAAGGCTCTAGAGCTCGTCCGGCGTCTGCGTGACCAAGGGGCATCCGTGCGGGTGGTCCTGACCGAGGGCGGAGCGCAATTTGTCACGCCGCTCTCCTTCGCAGTCCTGTCCGGCGAGGAGGCTTTCACGGATCTCTTCGACCTCAAGGGCGAAGCAGAGATTGGCCATATTCAGCTCAGCCGCGAGGCCGACCTCGTGGTTGTCGCGCCAGCCACGGCGGACCTTCTCGCCAAGATGGCCAATGGTCTGGCTAACGATCTCGCCTCAACTGTGATCATGGCGACCGACAAGACCGTGCTTGTTGCGCCTGCCATGAATGTGCGCATGTGGGAACATCCTGCGACCATGCGCAACGTCGAGACCTTGAGGGCCGACGGCGTACGGTTTGTGGGACCCGAA
>JBCDFN010000026.1:0-32499 GCA_039177935.1 Pseudomonadota bacterium
AGGCACTTCGGTTCTGCCGTCTGTGACAGTTGGCAGATGAAAAGGGAACGCAGTGAGATCCCTTGTGATCAACTCTGCGGCTGCCCCCGCAACTGTAGGCGGAGAGCGACGCCGGAAATGCCACTGACACGCCTTCGGGCGTGATGGGAAGGCCCGGAAAAGCATCGACCCGCGAGCCAGGAGACCTGCCGAAGCGATCACCCTGTTCGGGCGCGGGGCGCGCCATGAGCAACGGCACATCCGTAGCGGTGACATCTTTCATCGTCTGCGGAGGGCCCGCCCCTTCAAAGGCACATTTCGGGTTACCGGCTGATTGGCCGGCTTTGAAGGACATGCAAATCAACCGCATTTTTTGTGTCGCGCTCTCAACGACTGCCGCGTTTTCAACAGTGAGCGCGCAGGCGCAAGACGGTACCGTCGATCTGGGAACGATCGTGCTGTCGGGCGGCCTTACGCCAATCCCGGACAGTGCCTTCGGGCGCGCAAGCACGGTGATCACAGAGACCGAACTGGAAGCGCTGGACAAGCGCTATGTTGCCGACGTTCTGCGCACCGTCCCGGGTCTCGCCGTGTCGCGCACAGGCTCCTTCGGTGGGCTTACACAGGTCCGCATCCGGGGTAATGAAGCCAACCATACGCTTGTCTTGATCGATGGCGTGGAGGTCAACTCGGTTAACCAAGGCGAGTATGATTTCGGAGGATTGCTGACCGCCGACATCGCGCGGATTGAGGTCCTGCGCGGTGCGCAATCCTCCATCTATGGCTCCAATGCGATCGGCGGCGTGATCTCAATCACGACGAAGCGGGCGACCGAACTGGGCTTCTCTGGCCAAGTGCGTGCCGATGGCGGAACAGACGAGACATTCGGCGGGCTTCTGGCGCTCCGGCAAGGCTTTGAGCGGGGAGGTCTCAGCTTTTCGGTGGCGCATCGCGAGACCGGTGGCTTCGACATCTCCGGCGAAGGTGGCGAGGACGATGGCGACATCAATACGACCATCAACATCAACGGTGACTACGAGATCGCTCCTAGCATCGTTGTGGGTGGAACGTTACGTTCTGTGAGCCGGAAGTCGGATTTCGACCAGTTCAATTTTGGTGCGCCGACACCGGAAGAGCTGGTTACCGATGCCCCGGGCGACTTCACCGAGGTGGATGAGCTATACGGCTCTCTCTTTGCAGAGATCGAGACATTTGACGGGCGTCTCGACAACCGCTTTGACGCGAGTTTCGCCGATACCGACAGCCGGACATTCAACGATGATCTCAAGACCGGAGACAACAGCGGCCGGCGCTACACACTAACCTATTCCGGAACAGTGGCGCTCGATGCATCGACGGTCGATGCGGCGCAACAGACGCTCACCTTCGCGCTGCAATATGAGGATGAACGCTTCAAAGAGAATGACCCCAGCGTTGTGTTCGATCCAGGACAGCTGGAAGAGCGGGAGCGGTCACAGGTCGGATACATTCTGGAGTATCGCGGCAGCTTCGACGTCGGCTTGGATCTTCAGGGTTCTGTTCGGTTCGATGACAATGACGGCTTTGAAAACTTCACGACCTGGGCGCTCGGTGTGTCCTATCTGTTGCCCAACGATACGACGCGGCTGCATGCCTCGGCCGCAACCGGAGTGCAGAACCCTACTCTGATCGAACAGTTTGGCTTTTTTGCAGATTTCGAAGGCAACCCCGATCTCGAACCGGAACAGAGCCGCGGGTTCGACCTTGGTGTCGAGCAAACCTTTGCCGATGGTGCAGGTCTGATTGACGTGACCTATTTCCGCGAGGAAGTGACTGACGAAATCACCTCAGTCAGGGATCCCGTGACAGGCCTCTCTCGCCCTGTCAATCAGGACGGCACGAGCGACCGTCAGGGAGTTGAGGTGACCGGTTCCTACACTTTCTTCGATCGTTTCGACGCCTCTCTCGCCTACACCTATCTCGATGCGACAGACCCAGACGGTCAGGTCGAAGTGCGCCGCCCTAAGCACGAGCTTTATCTGCAAGGCACCTACCGGCTGCCAAACGACCGGACCTCGGTCACACTGGGGATCCAATATGTCTCCGGTCTTTTCGATCTCGATTTCACCAGCCCCAGTTTTGGAACCGAACGGGTCGAGTTGGGCGATTACACGCTGGTCGACGTGTCCTTCCGGCACGAAATCAACGATAGGGTCACGCTGATTGGTTCGGTCACGAACCTCACTGACGAGGACTATGAGGAGGTCTATGGCTATGCGACACCCGGTCGTGAAGCTTTCCTAGGCCTGTCGGCGACATTTTGAGCCGAGGGATCCCCATCTTCTGCCTCCTTGCGGCGGCGGCTTGCCTTTGCTTTGCGCCCGCCGCCGCCGAGGCGCCTGCCGCAGAGAGCAGCGCTCCGAAACGGGTGGTTTCGATGAATCTCTGCACTGACCAGCTCGCAATGATGCTGGCTGGTGAGGGGCAGCTTCTTTCCGTGTCTTACCTCGCCACCGATCCCCGCAGCTCGGCCATGGTTGACGCTGCTCAGGCCTTTGCGGTCAATCACGGCCTGGCGGAGGAAATCTACCTCATGGAACCCGATCTCGTAATTGCTGGCAGCTTTACGACACGGGCAACGGTGGACATGCTCCGACGCCTTGGGATCCCGGTGGCGGTGTTTGAGCCCGCCTATAGTCTCGACGAGGTGCGCGCGCGGCTCCTGCAGATGGGGGAACTGCTCGGCCGGGAAGCTGCTGCCACGGCATTGGTCGCTGAGTATGACCGACAGCTCTCCATCTTGCGGGTAAAAACCGAAAACCGCCCAAGCGCGGCGCTTTACTACGCCAATGGCTATACCTCTGGTGACCGCACGTTAGCCGGTCAGATCCTTCTGGCCGCGGGATTTGATAACGTTGCAACAGAACTGGGCTATGCATCTGGTGGGATCATGCCGCTCGAAGTGCTTGCAATGACCGCGCCAGATGCGCTCATCACTGCACGTCCTTACCCAGGCGCATCACGTGCAGAGGAGGTGCTTGATCATCCGGCCATCCGGGCGCTGCGCGAGGGCCGTGCTAGCGGTAGCTTTACGGATCGGGACTGGATCTGCGGGACGCCTTTCGTCCTGCGTGCAATCGGGGAACTTGGCGCGCTCCGGCAAAAGATTGCGGGGGACTGACCGATGGCGCGGCTGGCGGCTGGCTTGATCCTTGCGACTACGGGACTGTTTGTTGCCGCGCTCACACTTGGCCCTGCACAGATCGGTCCTGCCGAGAGCCTGTCAGCACTGATATGGGGCGACGGCGGCCCGCTTACACTCGTGATGCAGGAGATCCGACTGCCGCGGGCGATCCTCGCAGTAATGGTAGGGGCGAGCCTTGGCCTAGCCGGAGCTGCCATGCAGGGCTATCTTCGCAATCCGCTGGCCGAGCCCGGACTGATCGGTGTGTCCGGCTCCGCGGCACTCGGGGCGGTTATCGCAATTCAGACCGGACTCGCCGGGAGCTTCGCTCTCGGGTTGCCCGCGATGGCTTTGTCCGGCGCGCTGATTGGCGTATTGCTGGTCGTCGCGCTCGCGGGACCGCGCGGCGCGTCTCTTACACTGATACTGGCAGGGATCGCCATCTCGGCACTTGCCGGGGCGCTGACGTCGTTGGTCCTGAACCTGTCGCCCAATCCCTTCGCAGCAAACGAGATCGTGTTCTGGATGATGGGCTCTCTGGCCGACCGGTCTATGACCCATGTTTGGATCGCTCTGCCTTTCATGGCCTTAGGCTGGGGTATACTCGCCACGCTCGGGCGCGGGCTGGATGCGCTGACCCTGGGCGAAGATGCAGCAGGAGCGGTGGGGATTGGATTGGCCCGGCTGAGGCTGATGCTTATCCTCGGTACCGCCTCGGTCGTCGGCGCTGCCACGGCCGTTGCTGGCGTCATAGGATTCGTCGGCCTCGTTGTGCCGCACATTCTACGCCCGCTTGTCGGGGCGCGGCCGTCTCGGCTGCTTTGGGCCTCTGCACTTGGCGGCGCGATCATGGTGCTCGCAGCAGATATCGCCGTACGCCTGCTCCTGCCTGCGCGGGATCTCAAGCTTGGTGTCCTTACGGCAATCGTAGGCGCACCACTCTTTCTCCACCTGATCTACAAGACGCGGAGGCAACTCGCATGAGCCTGCTCGCCGCGCATGACCTGTCTGTTCACTTGCAGGGCCGCACCGTGCTCAAGCATGCATCGTTTTCGGTTGAGCCAGGCGAATGCATCGGCCTGATCGGTCCTAATGGCGCAGGCAAGACGACGCTCATGCGCGCCGCCCTGGGGCTCATTCCTCATGAAGGGTCAAGCTCAATCTCTGCGCTGTCCCCCACGGAGCGGGCTCGCAGAGCGGCTTGGATGCCGCAGGCGCGCGAGATTGCTTGGCCGGTGACGGTCGAAACCCTCGTGATGTTGGGCCGCATTCCGCATATGGCAGGCGGTCAGCGGCCGAGCAGAGAAGACAGAGCGCGGGTCGATGCCGCAATGGACGCGATGGATCTCAGTGATTTTCGGACCCGTGTGGCAACCCGCCTTTCAGGCGGTGAGCAAGCGCGGGTATTGATAGCCCGTGCTTTGGCCCAAGACACTCCGTTGGTTGTTGCAGACGAACCGATTGCGGGCCTCGATCCCGCACACCAGATTTCAACGATGCAGAGCTTTGTGTCTCTTGCTCGCGAAGGGCGGAGCGTGATCGTTTCGTTACATGATCTTGGTTTGGCCGCCCGGCATTGCACACGGCTGTTGCTGATGTCGGATGGCGAGATCGCGGCGGATGGACCGCCCGCTGACGTGCTGACGCTGGACCGGCTTGCTGACGTTTTCGGCATCCGCGCCTTCTACCGCTCTACCGAGGATGGGCCCGTGTTTCAGCCGCTAGAGGTCATCGCATGAACGAGCCGCGAGTAACACTCGACTACCCCTGGCTTGTCCTCGACCTTGGCGCACCGATGCGTGTGCTCAGCTGGGCGATCAATCGTCCCGGGTTCGTGACGGCGCGCCGGATCGTATGGCGTGAGATCCGCAACGCCGATCTGCCGGAGGGTCTCGACGCGCGTGACTGGCTCCGAAGGGCACTTGCAGATCAGGGGGAGACCGACAGCGTCGCATTCCTGACCTCTCGCAACATCTCGCGGTTCCGAAAGGCACATGCTCGCAGCGGAGCGGCCGCTGCATTTGTCGCAGCGACTGTCGGTCTGTCGAATGCCGAGCGCGTTGGTCGTCGGCATCGGGTCAGAGTGGATGCATATGGGACCATCAATGTAGGCGCTCATCTGAATTTGGGTCTGAGCGAGACCGGCTTGATCGAGGCAATGAGCATCGCGGTACAGGCGCGGACGGCTGCGATTCTCGATGCCGATATTCGTGCGGGCCGAGCGCGCGCCACAGGAACGGGGACCGATTGCCTTGCTATCGCAGATGCCTCGGGCCCGGCGAACTATGCTGGTCTTCACACGGATGTTGGCGAGGCGCTCGGGCGTGCGGTCTACAATGCGGTTCGCAGCGGCGCCGAGGACTGGAAGACGGAACAGGAGAAGGCCGATGCTTGACATAAGGGAAGTCGCGCGCGCCCAGCTCGATGATCCAGAAACGGGATGGAACATGGGCAGCTTCGGCGCGATAGCAGAGTTTCACCATGTTACCGGAGATAAACCGGCTGTTGCCGGGGAGGCGTTCTCGCGTGTCACTCAACGCGGCGGCATCCGCTTGTCTTCCTTGGAGAGCGCGCGGCCGGTAGCCTACGAGACACTCAGTCCGAAACCACATCGCTGGGCTCAAGCGGTCGCGCTATGCCTTCCGGCTGAAGCCGCGGCGATGGCCCGTCGCGACCGGCTGACTGAGCTGGGTTCGGATGATGAGGCGCTGCGGGCAGAAGACCGCGGCGCGATCCTGTTCGATATGGGGTTAGGTCAGCCACAGGTCGATTTCTGCATCCGGACGTCCGATCCCGGCCTTTTGGACATCCTCCGTGCCAATGAAGGCCGCTCGTTGTTCGAGCCGAACGACCCCGCGATGGGCGCGATTCTGCGGGCCCACCCGCACCGGGTCGCCCTAACGCAACTCGGGCGTGTCGAAGTGTTTCAGAAGATCGGCGGTCCGGATACAGGCGGAGTGTCACCGGAAGGACCACACACCCACGTACTGCCAAAGCTCCTCGGCGCAGGCAGGACCCATTCAGCAAATGTACCGATCCCGGAGGGATGGGTTCCCTGCGGGTCCTTCCATCCCCCAAGCCCGGTGTTTGGTCGTTTGGGAGAGGACAAGGACTTTGATGCACTGGCGTTCTCGGCTTTCCAGACATTGCTCGACGCCTGGGGCGCAGAGGAGTATCGCGAGGCAAAACGCGAAGCTTGGGCGGCGTTGCGCGCCGGCGCTCCTCCAGACACACATCACGAGCCGTCCACCAGGCTCGGTCGGACCGGGCTGCGCAATGCAATCCGACAGTGGCGCCGACAGGATGGCGATGCATCATGCATACAGGCCTGGGCATCTTGTTTTGACCGCGGTCTGACCGACACCGAAAGCGAAGCGCCGGGCCACGAACAATGATCTGCACAACGAAACCAGCCGGGCGGTGTCTGGGCGCCGTACTCATCGCCCTAAACTTGGGCAGTCCTGCGGCTGCGGAGATCGAGGATGTGGGGGCGCGCCTTTCGATTGAACTCAATGCGGCAGAGCCCACCGCTGAAGGCTGCATGTTCAGCTTTCTTGTCGTCAATGGCCACCCCGAGCCAATAGAAAACATGATCCTGGAAGCGGTTCTGTTCGATACGGATGAACGGGTCGAACGCCTGACTCTCTTCGACTTTGGCAACCTGCCCTCTGCGCGCCCGCGCGTGCGGCAATTCGTTGTGCCGGGTGTGGCGTGCGGGGAGTTTGGGTCGCTTCTGATCAACGGCGCGCAATCCTGCGAAACCAGCGTGGGCGCGTCGCCTCATTGCGAAGACACCCTCGATTTGCACTCGCGCATCGAGATCGAGTTGATCGGCTAAAACACCGAAGCGCGCCGGGACAGAAAGGAGGGATGCAATGCACGAAATGGTCCTGAACGCCATCACGCAGCTTGCCGATCTGGGCGGTCCTGTTGTGATGCTACTCGTCGGTATCTCGATCATTGCCCTGGCAGTGATGACCTACAAGCTTTGGCAATTCGCGGCCTCAGGCGTGGGGCGCCATCGGGCTCTGCAATCGGCTATCGAGGCTTGGGACAGGGGCGAGCGGCTCGATGCGAAGGATCAACTCTTGCGCTCCCGTAGCTATCTGAATGATATCGTTGCCCTGGGCATGGGCGGCAAAGTCGATGCCGGCCGGCTGGAGGCCGAAGCAGAGGAGCGTTTCGCCCGGCTTGAGCGTGGCTTTCGCCTGCTCGACTCCATCGCGCAGCTTGCGCCGCTTCTGGGCCTCTTCGGCACCGTGCTGGGTATGATCTCGGCTTTCCAGGCACTGCAGTCGGCGGGCGATCAGGTCGACCCCGCAATCCTGGCCGGCGGCATCTGGGTCGCACTCCTGACCACTGCAGTAGGCCTCGCTGTCGCGATGCCAACCGCACTGGTACTCAGCTGGTTCGAAGCCCGTATTGACGCCGACCGTGTCTTTGCCGGCAAGGCGATCCGCACGCTACTTGCCCCGGCGCATCAAGGCGCCGACACAGCCATTCTCGCAGAACCGCCGGCGACTGAAGATCTCAGGAGACCAAGCGTTGCGTAGGCGGTTGCGGCGGCGACAGTTGTCGATCACATCGCTGATCGATGTGATCTTCCTGCTGCTTCTGTTTTTCATGCTGAGCTCGACCTTAACGAAATTCTCTGAGATCGAGATGGGACTTGGCGGTGCAGGAAACCAGGCCACGGCGCCGGAGCATCTGGCATTCCTAAGGTTGGGAGAGGAAAGGCTGCAGCTCAATGGCAAAGAGATCGAACTGTCCGATCTCGTTGGGCGAATTGATGCTCTCGAAGGTCCGACACTCGTCGTCTCTGTGCTGCCTTCAGCCAGTGCGCAACGTTTGACCGACCTGCTCGTTATGCTCCGCGCGGTGCCTGAGATACAGACTGTTCTGCTTGAGGATCGGTGATGCGCCGCCACCGTCAAGCTCGGCGTGAGCCCACGATCGCGTTGATCAACATCGTCTTTCTTCTGCTCGTCTTCTTTCTCATCTCGGGCACGCTCGCGCGGCCGCTTGAGAGCGACCTGACACTGGTCGAGACCGAAAGCCTGCCGCCCACTGGCCTGCCAGACGCGCTTGTGGTGCATGCCGACGGGCGGATGAGTTATCGCGGCGCCGAGATCGCGTCAGCCGCGGCCTATCTGGCTGCAGCCCCGCCTGACGCGACCCTCAGCACCCGTCTGGTTCCCGATCGCGCGCTACCGGCTACAACACTGATCCGGCTTGGGCGCGACCTTCGTGCCGCGGGGGTCGAAACGGTTCTGATCGTCACCGAGCGAGGCCGACCGTGATTGCCCATTCCGGTCTTGTGAAGATTGTCGCGCTGATCCTTGCAGCCGGCATGCATGTCGTTCTGCTTTTGAACCTTGTACAGCCCGAGGCAGCGTTGACGAAAGGCGCTGGAGGAAGCATCGATGTCAGGCTGGGAAACACGTTCCAGGACCTGGTCCAGGGCGGCGTCGCCATAGCGGAAGCTACGGAAGTCATTGAGGCGGTCCGGACTGAAACCTCTCAATCCCAAGCGGTGAGCAACACGCCAACAGAACCCGATGTGCTCCGGCACATTGATAGCAAAGCGGTTGAAAACCTTACGCGTTCGCATCCTTTGCCTGATAGCCGCGCGATCAGGCCGCACGCGCCGAGGTCTGTATCGGCAGAGCGCTACGAGGCGGTATCGCCTCCAATGCTTGGCTCGGTTCTCAGACTCGTTCCGCCCGCGCCAGCCAAGGCCTCGAACCGCGCCGCGGCAGCGCTGAAGCCACAAGCTGGTGATGATGCCCTTGAGGGCAGCCCACCGCGTTCCAATGCGCCGACACATTCACGTAGCCCGGAATTCCGGCCAGAGCACATCGAGCAAGCCGCAGCGGTTGATGTCGTCCGGCCACAACCGGTCGTGTATCCGCAGAGCGCAGGGAACGCGGATCGTAATGCCCGCGCCGGTACCATGGAGGGCCATAGAGACGCCCCTTCGGTCAGCCGCGGCCCCGTTCCCGCGGGTATCGCGAGCGGCAATGCCGCAGCGAGCAACTATCCGGGTGAGGTCATGCGCTGCATCTCCCGCGCGGGCCGTCCCCGCGTGAGTGCACGCGGGACCGCGGTCATATCCTTCAGCATCAGCGGCGGTGGCCGCATCACCGCCGTCGCCCTCGCCGCCAGTTCGGGCGCGCCCCGCCTCGACCGCGCCGCTCTGCAGACTGTCAACCGCGCAGGCCCATGTCCGGCGCCGCCACGCGGGGCGCAAACGAATTTCTCAATCCGCTTCCAGGGGCGGTAAACTGCAATTGCCTACAAGCAGACGAGTCGCTATCCACTTCCCTCTCAGTTCTAAGCAAAAATCACCCAGCTCTAAGGGGCCGGGACCCGGCTAACGCATGGATAACTTGCGTGATGGGAAGGGAAGACCCGTAAATTCCGCAGTCTGGGGAATCTGATAACCCGGAGGTTATCAGACAAAGGCTGCACTTAGTACTCAGCGCGCCGGTTTGTCACTTCGAAGTTTGCATCCAGGTCAATATCATACCTGCCCGTAGTGCAGTACACGTCGTCCAGTTCGAAGCCGTCATCTTCTCTTTCGATGTCGTCTGGGTCCATTTCACACTGCATCTCTTCCAGCAGTGCTGTTATTCGCGCGACTTCAGCTTCGCTGGGGGCCGAGTCACCTTCCAACGGACCGTCATAGGTCATGCTAACAACGATGTGCGCGTCATCTACCTTCCGAATTTTGATGTCATACTGATGCGCCGCACAAGCGACATCATCCATCTCAAATAGGTAGCTTGTCTCCAGTTCAGCAGACGAGACCGGACCGCAATTAAAGTCTGAGAGTTCCTCGTTGATTTCCCTGAGATCCTCTGCGCTGGCATTGGTTTCGGCAAGCGCGGGCACCGCTAGCACCAATGCCATCGCTGCAAGTGTGTGTCGAACCATTGGGTGTCTCCCTATCTTCACGTCTTGTTGGTATGCCACTCAGCACTGAGTTGCGGCTCATCTGGTTCGCCGCCATCAGGGAGATAAGCCACGTACTTCGCCCGGCCAATCAGAACGTTGATTTCGCGTTGGCGGTCAAAAAGGACAGAAGAACCGCGCCTTCCTGACGGGCGCTTAACTGATGGCCTATCGGTCTGCTGAAATCTGAACATACCCCTCGAACATGGTCCGTTCGGTCATTGCCAGTTTATTTTCGATTAGCGGTGGCAACCGCAATACGGGCCGTTTTCAGGCCTTCAGTTCGAGAGCATATGCGTGCCAAAGGTCGAAGGCATCGGTTCTTGCGTGACGGTAGGACCGGGCCGAAAGACGATGGCGTTTGGGGCGAAACAGAGCGGCGGATTGGTCGTGGACTGACAGGAGCTGTTGTCCCTGGCGTGGCGACTTGAAACGGCCCATGATCTTCTCCCGCCGCCGCGTGTATCGGTATGAGGCTTCTGCGCGATTGTTCAAACCCTTGTGCTGGCGATGCTCGATCCCGGTGGCGAGCTTGGAATTCGTAGTTCCGTATTACCGCCACTTATCGGTTATGATTACACGCAGCTGACCCCAAGTTTCGAACAGCTTTCGAAAGAAGTGCATCGCTGCCACTATGTTGCGACGGGATTGAACCAGAACGTCAAGAACATCGCCTTTCGCATCGACCGCCCGCCAGAGCCAATGTTTACGCCCTTGATTGGCACCACGACCTCGTAGAGATGCCATTTGTCAGCCGTGCACGGTCGATCTCGCAGGATCTTTACAGCGAACTGGAAGCCGAAGCGCGCCACCCAATCCCGGATCGTCTCATAAGACACCGTGATACCGCGAGATGCCAGCAGGTCTTCAACATCACGAAGACTAAAGGCAAGTCGGTGATAGGCCAAAACCGTGTAGCCGATGACCGAGCGTGGGAAACGAAACCCATTTAGGCAGGAAAGATCGGACAAGTTCAGCATGGGAGTCCGCTACAAGGACGGAATGGCTTCAACAACCTGACAATGCCCTTGTCATGCACTCATGCGCCAATTGGCGCAAAAAGCCATCCGCCAAAGTCACGCTTCGCGCCTAGACGCCAAGCGATCGGAGCAGGCGCCGACGATTGCCATTGTGGTTTGTTATACTATAACAGCCCCAGCACGGACTGATCATCGGATGAATTCTTTCCGCGATGGGGTTCAGCCGCAGCGCCAAGGCACGCTGTCCAAGCCTAACAGATGACTGTGCGTTTCTCCCGCGCCTTTCTGTGTTGGGGAACACCCGGAGAGACAAAAAGAATGATTGTAGATTTGCATTCAAAGGCAAGTGACGAGCGGGGGTGTGGGTTTCTCACACCAAAGCTTTTTGCGCGCGACACAGAGACGAGCCGAGCCCGTGCCGCATGGTCACGCCGGTGATTTGGCAAGACGGCGCCCATTTCCCCAACCAAATGACTGTCGCCATCATCGGTGGCGGGCCGGCCGGCTTGGGGGTCGCGCGGGTTTTACGGGACCTCGCAATTCCGGATGTTTGGGTGCTTGAACGTGGACAGGTCGGTCAGAGCTTTCGCGATTGGCCGACGGGTACGCAGCTCCTGACCCCGTCCTTTCCCGGAAACGTTTTCGGCGTTACGGATCTGAATGCGATCAGCTTTGACAGTTCGCCGGGCTGGTCGCTCCGGTCGGAGCATCCGAGTGGCGAGGACTACGCGCTGTACCTAGAACACGCCGCGGCCGCGTTCGGCATCAACGTGCAATGTGGGATTGACGTGGACGCAATCGAACCCCGGGACGAGGGGTTTGCGATTACGACAGACCGCGGCATCTTCACCGCGGATTTCGTGATCTGGGCTTGCGGCCACTTCAACGAGCCATCGGACGGCGGGCTGCCGGGCGCGGAACTTGCTCGCCACTACGGCACGGTACCCGATTGGGAAGACGTTCCGGGCGACGTCGTTTACGTGATCGGAGGGTATGAAAGCGGGATCGACGCTGCCATCGGCCTAGCTCGGACCGGCAAGGACGTCATTGTTCTCGACCGCGGTGCCCCTTGGCTCGACGGGGACAAGGATCCCAGCCGAAGCTTGTCGCCCTATACGCAACAGCGCCTCGACGCAGTCCGCAAGGGCCTATCGATCACCCTGCTTCCAGATGCCGAGATCATTGCGTTGGATCATGAAAGCGATGGTGTTCACATCCTCTCTGGCGATGGCCGTTCCTGGCTTTCCGACGGGCCGCCCATTCTGGCGACGGGCTTTGGCTCTGGAACGGCGCGCGTGTCGGATTGGTTCGACTACGACTCCGACGGTGTACCGCTGCTGACACCGCAGGACGAGTCCACTGCGATGCCTGGGCTCTTTTTGGTGGGCCCTGAAGTGTCGCATCGGGGGCATCTCTTTTGCTTCATTTACAAGTTCCGCCAGCGGTTTGCTATCGTCGCTCGCACAATCGCCGGGCGGATGGGCGTCGACACCTCACCGCTCGAGGTTTACTATGAAAACAACATGCTGCTCGATGATTTGACCTGTTGCGACGATGACAAATGCCTGTGCTGAGACCGCGTAGGGCGGCGGGTCGCACGCCCCAAGAACCACCGTCGATAAGCTTGCGAGAGTTGCCGTCTCCACCTGCGCAGGCTACCCGCGAAACGGAAACGGACACTGCGCCAGTTAGCGTCGCAGGGCTCTTTGCCGCGGCGATCTTGGCTGGAGCCGGCCTGGGTCTGGCGGCCCCTGCAGCCGGCGACCTGCTCTCGCACGGCACGGATGCAACTCTGCTGGTCTTGATCTGCCTCTTGTTCTTCGAACTGCGCCTCGGAGCCGTTATTCATGCGTCAGGGCAATTTCACTTTCTGGCACTCGCGTGGGCAGCAAATTTCGTGATTGTACCGGTGATCGGCTTTGCTGTCGCGAGCCTCGTTTTGTTTAGAGAACCGATCCTTTTCGCCGGACTGATGATCTATTTCCTCGCGCCCTGCACGGACTGGTTCCTTGGCTTTACGCGCATGGCGCGCGGAGACACAGAGCTTGGCGCAGCGCTCATTCCCGTGAACCTGATCACGCAACTCCTGTTGTTTCCGCTGTGGCTCTGGCTCTTGACGCGGCATAGCGGCTTCCTCGATGTCGCGACCTTCCCACAAACTCTTTTGCAGTGGTTCCTACTGCCGCTAGTTGCTGCCCAGACGCTCCGCATCTGCCTGGAAAAGCTCCTGCCGCAAGAGGGGTTCGCACGTCTGCTCGATTGGATGGGGCGGCTTGTGCCGCTGGCGCTTGCCGCGTTGATCGCCCAGATCTTTGCGGCGAATGTCGGCGTTATTGCAGCTCATGGAGAGGTTTTTGCGCTCGTTGCGCTCGCAGTATGCTTGTTCTTTGTTGCGATATTTTTCATCAGCGGCGGGCTCGCGCGCCTTGGTCATCTGGCCTATCCGCAACGTGCTTTGCTTGGCATGACCATGGCCGCGCGAAACGCCCCGCTGATGCTGGCCCTAACGGCGGCCGCGATCCCAGACCAACCCTTGATCCTGGCAGCCATCGTCTTGGGCATGCTCATCGAAATCCCCTATCTGACAGCGCTGAAGCAGCTTCTGCTCAGGCGACGAAAAGCGGGGTAGCCTCACAGGTCTCAATCAAGTGGCCTTCCCGTTACAACCAAGCCGAATTTGGGTGCGTCTGGATAAATATCGGCTTCGTTCTCGAGCCATAGTACTTCGTAACGCAAGTCTACCGACGCACGCGACCCATTTGCGATGTCAATGCCACTGTTTGCGAAGTACTGAAGTATCATGTCGGTGGTCACCCGAGCGTCCTGAAGTCAAGCACGTGTGACAACCCCGCTTAGGATGCTTAATGAAAAGCCGACTTTCGAAAAACCTGCAGCATCGGTAAAATTGGGCTCTTGGTCAGCTTCCGCCGCTTTCGGCAGGAACGGCGGCACCCTGGATACGAATACACCTTACTCGATAGGGAATGCGAGGTATCAACGCTTTGGTCTGCATGGCTAACGGCCGGAACTTCAGATCGAAATCCAGGATGCGCAGCTTGCGACGGAGTTCCCGTTAGTCATCGGTCATTGAAGGCACCCCCCACTCCACCCGATTGCAAGTCATCGAAGGTGTCTTGCGGAATCGTTCAATCCTACTGGTTTGCCTTTTCGCTTTACTGGTCCCGTAAACCCGCCCCACCATCACGTTTCCAAGTGCTACGGATGTACCCTCGATCCGCCTACGAAGCACGGCGTCTTCCTGGGGATCAGTTGATGCTGCGAAACGAACGTTCGGCTAGTGGAGCGAAGGCCGCGCCTCGGCGGACTTTCTCTTCAACGTTGTCCTCCGCTCCGTGGGAACGGTCGCAAGCGCGGACATCGCCAACCACTCTACACTTGAAGCTGGAAGAGCCCCGGTAGCGTCACGGCGCCAGGCCAAGCGCTCCGGCCAATCACAAAGAGATCCGGATACACGCCCGCCGAGATGGACTGCGAGATCAGGAAACCTTTGGCGAACTATCTCCGCAAAGCTGTCTGCGCGCTTTATATCTCCGGCCAGACCAACACGAGGGCCCGCAACAACAACCGTCTTGCAAGCCACTCGCGACAGAGCGGCGATACTCGTTTTAAGATCAGGTTCCAGCACCATTTTGACACCGAACCCGGCTGTCCGCAGAAGGTCAGCTTTAACGATCGCTCCAAGAATTTCGCCACTGCCCGGCGGGACCACAACGGCTGTTTGCGAACGAGCGCAAAGAGGCTCAGGTGCGCGCCCGGCGCGCTGCCAAAGGCAATTTAGATGCGCAAGACCGATCGCTATTTCTGCCGAGGACCAAACGTCGTCCTGCCAAGCTCCCGCGAATGCCGCGCAAACGTCGTCGACCAAATGTGCCCGGGCACGTAAGCTCACCTGGGCCCTAGCTGGCAGGCCGGGGAGTTGCGCAGGTTCGCATCGCACGAGGTCTTCGGCGAACCGGATAGGCTCGCATGCGTATAGGGAGGGCTCTTGCGATTGGTATCGGTAGTCTTGGGCGGCACGGTCGAAGGCGATCATCGCGCACTCAGCATCGAAGGGCGTAATGCCAAGTGGCTTTGCAGCCGGGTGAATGGCTACCGGAGCAAGCGATGCGTCTGCGAGCTGCATCGGCCATCTCGAAAAGCGGCGCGCCGGTATCCAGCCAGCACTTAGGATCGAGACGTCTCTGTGCCGTCTGTCGGCCGAGATGCGCGACATGAGTGCACATACTTCGTCAGCAGGACCTTCGAGCCACTGCAGGAAAATACCGTTTCTCGAGAAAAGAACACCGGAGATTCCGCTTTTTAGATTGTGGGTTGCCGCATCAGCCGCGAGACGGATGACAGTTGGGCGCCTTACTTTAGTCGACGCACGGCTCGCATAGGCGAGGCGGAAGACTCGCGGACCTTTCGGAACCTCGATCTTGAGGCGCTCCATCCATCGTGTCCCTCATAGGGGGCTGGATGCACTAGGCCCAAAGACTAGCGTCATCATGTATCAGAGACGCGCCAGTCGTCAGTCCCCCCGGTGCACCCCGCCCGGTCTAACTCTCCAGATGGCAGGTCTCCTGGCTCGCGGGTCGTGACTTACCGGACCTTCCCAGGCTCAATGCCCAGTGGCGTCTTCCGGTTTCGCTCACCGCTCACAGTTGCGGGGGCAGCCGCGGCTTTGACGTCTTCAGTCGCACCGCATTCCCTTTTCATGCAGGTCTCACGTATTGATACCTGCACACCATCAAGCTGAAGCGTTACTAAGGGCTACGATTCTGTCAATATAGGCATACACGGGTTGCGTCATCTTGACTTGTCACTGCACGCAGGGCGCACCTTCACTTGGCTGTCCAACCCCCTTTTGCCAATGTCTCGTCAGACAAGCGTTCATTCATGATCTCGTTGGCCACTGCGTTGCGACTGTGAACTAACCTGCGGTGCAAGATGTAGAACCACGCAAATGCTCCTCGTCACTTGCTGGTCTTTAGGGGGTGAAGATCATCGCAAGAAAAGACTTGCCTAAGAAAAGCGTAAAGCGTACGCGCCGATAATCGGTTTCCGAAAGGGATGAAAAGGGAATCCGCCACCGAAATACTGGTGAACCGGAACTGCCCCCGCAACTGTAGACGGCGAGCTCCAAGCTCTGAAAGCCACTTTGGCCCGCGTGCCATGGGAAGGCAGCTAGGTGCAACGACCCGTCAGTCAGGAGACCTGCCGACAGAAAGCAGCAACGCGGCCTGGGCGGGGTGTCCGGGGAGGTGCCGAATGAGTATGTCCCAAGGGCGGCCGCGGTCGGTCGCTTCAGCCAGAAGAGCCCTATCTGCCGTATTAGCAGGTACTCTCGTTAGACCTCGGGTCGGCAATCCCTTCCTGTCTCCGGTCGCAGCACAAACCGGAGACCACATATGTTTCTCAGAACGCTCACCGCGGCCTCGTTCGGTGCCGTTTCTCTTGCTCAACCCGCGCTTGCGGAAACGACGTATCCGCTCACTCTCGCCAACTGCGGCGTCGAGACCACGGTAAACGCTGTGCCGGAAGGCACGGTCGCCGTAGGGCAAGCCGCGACCGAAGTGTTGTACTCGTTGGGTCTAGGGGATCGCGTCCTCGGAACATCAGTCTGGTTCACGGACGTTCTACCCGAATTCGCCGAAATGAACGCGGGTATCGAGCGGATGGCGGACAATGACCCCAGCTTCGAAAGTGTCGTTGCCAAGCGTCCTGAACTGGTAACCGTTCAGTACGAATGGCATGTCGGGCCGCAAGGCATCGTCGCAACCCGTGAGCAGTTTGGCGATGTCGGTATTCCCGTTTACACGCTACCAGCCGATTGCGTGGGCAAGGACAATTCCGTCGGCATCGATGGCACCCGTCTTGAGCTCTACAAGATGGACAGCGTCTATCAGGGCATAAGCGAGTTGGCGCAAATCTTCGATGTGGCGGATCGCGGAGAGGCGCTTGTATCAGACCTCAAGGCGCGCGAGGCCGCGGCCATTGAAAAGGCCGCCGGTCTTGATCTGCCCGACGACGCTTCGGCGGTCTTCTGGTTCTCATCGGCTGAGATGGACATCGATCCTTACGTTGCCGGTCAGGGCGGTGCGCCAGCCTACATGATGAATGCGCTTGGTCTTCAGAACGTAGTGGAGAGCAACGAAGAATGGCCGACTGTGAGCTGGGAGACAATAGCGAGCGCCAATCCAACCGTGATCGTGGCAGCACGTATGGAGCGTCGCCGTTTCCCCGCCGACGATATTGAAGCGAAGCTGGAGTTTCTTCGGACTGACCCGGTCGCCAGCCAGATGGACGCGGTAAAGAACAACCGCATTGTAATCCTTGATGCGCATGGAATGGATCCTTCACTCCGCAACATCTCGTCTCTTGAAACCCTTGCTGACGCACTCTCCGGGTTCGATTTGAATTGACCTACACAATCGCCGTCGCCGCGCGTGACCTGCGGCCGATAACGCTCTGGGGCGTGGCGGGGGCGGCTTTCCTCATCCTGGCAATCCTCGGTGGTGTCGCCATCGGTGAGACACCGCTTGCGGTAAACACAGTCCTCATGGTGCTTGCCAACAATCTCTGGGATGCTGGTTACGAAATCGATCGTATTGATGCCGGCATCATCTGGAGCTACCGCCTGCCGCGGACACTGGTCGCGGCCGCCTGTGGGGCGGGTTTGGCTCTGTCGGGCGTGGTGCTGCAATCTCTGGTGCGCAATGCCTTGGCCGACCCATATCTCCTCGGTGTCTCCGCCGGGGCGGGGACCGGCGCCGTGGCCGTGACGATCCTCGGTCTGGGGGGTGGCATGATCGGCATGTCCGCCGGCGCTTTCGTCGGCGCTTCGCTGTCATTCCTCCTAGTCGTTCTGCTTGCACGGGCGGCAGGAGGCGGCTCTGCGCAGCTGGTGCTAGCGGGGATTGCCGGGTCGCAATTATTCAACGCATTGACATCCTTCCTGATAACAAAATCGGCAAATGCCGAACAGGCGCGGGGCATCATGTACTGGCTCTTGGGCAACCTGTCCGGCGTGCGCTGGCCCGATGTGACGCTGGCCCTGCCCGCTTCGCTGATCGGGTTGGTCGCCTGTGTCTGGTTCGCACGCGCAATGGATGCGTTTTCCTTCGGAGCGTCTTCGGCCGCGTCGTTGGGTATCGCGGTCCGTCGGGTACAGGTGATCCTGATCGGCGCCACTACGCTGATGACTGCCACGATGGTCAGCCTCGTCGGGTCCATCGGTTTTGTTGGTCTGGTAATCCCGCATGCCATGCGCTTTGTCGTCGGGCCGCGCCACTGGCGACTGGTACCCGCATCGGCACTGGCGGGCGCGGTGTTTCTGATCGCGGCTGACGTGACATCCCGTGTCCTGATCCCCGGGCAGGTCGTCCCCATCGGCGTCGTTACGGCTCTGGTGGGAGCCCCGGGTTTTGCGATGATCCTCATCCGCAACCGGAGGCGGGCATGAAATTGGAGGCCCGGAATCTTGGGTGGCGCGTTGATGGCAAGTTCATTGTCCATAACGTCTCGCTGGATATCGTGCCGGGTGAAACATTCGGCCTTGTCGGCCCGAACGGATCCGGCAAATCGACGTTGTTGAGGTTGCTTGCTGGTCTTGCGCCAAATCCGCAGGGGGAGGTGAATCTGGACAGCGTGCCGCTTAACAGAATGTCTCGGCGCAGCATTGCACAGCGGATCGCCTTCGTCGAACAGATGGCCGATACGTCCGAGGCGCTGTCCGTGCGCGACGCCGTAGAGTTGGGGCGGACCCCGTGGCTTTCGGCTCTTGCGCCTTTCAGTCCGGAAGATGCACGGATCGTCTCCGACGCGCTCGAAGCGGTCGGTATGGCGCAGATGGGCGAGCATGGCTGGTCCACTCTTTCGGGTGGTGAGCGACAACGCGTGCATATCGCCCGCGCCCTCGCGCAAAGACCCCGGCTCCTGATGCTGGACGAGCCCACCAATCATTTGGATATCCATCATCAGCTGTCGCTCTTGCGGCTTGTCAGCAACCTTTCGGTCACTGTGGTGATGGCGCTGCACGACCTCAATCAGGCCATGGCCTGCGACCGGCTCGGCGTCATGGAGAGAGGGCGGCTTGTCGCATGCGGACCGCCTGCAGCGGCTCTGACCCCGGCTCGTATCGCCGAGATTTTTCGTGTGCATGTCACTCCGCTGCGCGATCCCGCCGACAATGCCACGCTGTTTCGTTTTCACTGTCTGGAGGACCGAGCATGAGAACGCTCTGTGCATCGATTTTCGCCTGTTTACTCGCCGCGCCGCTTCTCGCCGAGATCCACGAAGTCGGGATGTACACAAGAAGCGAAAATGGGCCGATGATTTATGAGCCTCAGTTCCTGAGTATCGCTCCCGGCGACAGCGTGCGCTTTGTGCCTGTGCAGGGCGGCCACAATGCTGCGACCATCGATGGCATGATCCCTGACGGCGCAGAGCCTTTTCGCAGCCAGATCGATGAGGAGTTTACCGTCACTTTGACCGAGCCTGGTCTCTACGGGATCAAGTGCAGCCCGCACTACTCCATGGGCATGGTCATGTTGATCGAAGTCGGCCAGCCGACCGAACGAGTGCTCCCCGTAGATTTGCCGAGCCGTGCGCGTCAGCGCTTCGAGACCATTCTAGAGGCAACCGATCAGTGACAGCGAACCACGATCTTGTCGAAGACATTCGTGACTACTGGTCCCTTAGATCAAAGACGTTTGATCTCGCTTTCGGCCATCGTATTGCACCGGGACATGAAACTGAAGCCTGGACGCAACCGATGCGGGAACACTTGGGCGCACCTCCGTCCACAGTTCTGGAATTGGCCTGCGGCACCGGCGAGGTAACACAGCTTGTTCACGACCTTGGGCACGATGTAACCGCACTCGACTTTTCAGAAGACATGGTGGCGGTCGCGCGAGCGAAGCATGCGGGCAAACCTCGCTTGCGCTTTCTTATGGCGGATGCTGGGCGGACTATGGAACCGGACGCGAGCTTTGACGCCATTCTTT
This sequence comes from Pseudomonadota bacterium, assembly GCA_039177935.1. Taxonomy (GTDB): domain Bacteria; phylum Pseudomonadota; class Alphaproteobacteria; order Rhizobiales; family Methyloligellaceae; genus Methyloceanibacter. The sequence continues at coordinate 20,085 of JBCDFN010000026.1, forward strand.
GCCGCCATCTTGTCTGGACGCTTGTGGAGCCCGAATCCGCGTTGTCCGACTGGTATCGCATCCTGCGCCCCGGCGGACGCCTGCTGATCTTTGACGGCGATTGGGCAAAGCCCGCTGCTTCTGGTCGCTGGGCGGCCCGTTTGCTGGCGCTCTGGGAACGGATTTTGCCCGACCCGCATTACGACGGCGCGATGAGCGCAGCTCACGGCGCAATCATGCAACGTCTGCCTTTCGCTGACGGTCTTACCTTCCACAAGCTTGCAGCGATGCTTGCGGCGACTGGCTTTACTAACATCGAAAGACTATCGCACGCTCGTATCGACCGAGCGCAACGTCGTGGCAACGGGTTACGGAATCGACTGCGCACACGCGTCTATGATCGGTTCATTTTAGTCGCACGGAAACCCGGCTTACATGAGACTTCTGAAACGCTTCGCCAATGACGGCTTCCGCGACTTGCTCTTCAATTCAGCGGAGGGCTTGCAGCAAGCGCGAAACGATGCTGCGCAAGCAAAGCCCCAAAACCGAATGTCAGCAAAGTTCCGCTCGTTGGCCATACGGCCCTTCCCGCTTCAATGAGCGATCTGGGTCAGAAATGCCTGACGTTTGGGTCAGTATTGTCCGACGCGGCCCATCGATCTGACTCCGAAATTTCTTTGGTTTGAGTCAAAGGTTCACGACGCACCACAGCATAGACAATCACATCGCGTCCCATACCTGCGGTTGCTTTAGATCGAGGCCCGCGGCGAGGATGGTCTCCCGCAAACCCGCTCTGGTGTAGAGGCAGCCAGTCCCCTTTGGAACAGGCCTTGGAGTGACTCCTAGCTTCGGCAGTTCGACGCGGAGGTGCTGGAACGTCAGACCGGTCGCCTTTGCCAGGCGTCCAAGCGTCGTGTGCCCGGCTAGGAAGCTGTCGATGGAGGCGCGGGTCACGGCTGGCATCGTGTGACCACGGAGTGGAGGGCCGCGTTTCTCCAGCGCAAGTTCTCCGGTCGAGAGGAGATAGTCCACCATTCGCAGCGAGCTGGCTAGGATGGCCGCAGTCTTCAACTTCGGAACCGCGTCGATCATTTGAGCGGCCACGGCGGCGCGAAGCTCCTCAGGGTCTACATAGACTGCCGACAGGCCCTGCGCCTCCGCGTCGATCGTGGCGGAGGGGACGTCGCCCGTCCGGATCAGGTCCACAGCCGTCAAAAGCGGCGTGCCTATCTTGCGGCAAGCATCAACCAGGCGCATCACGCCCCCGCCTAGCTCACGCGCCTCGGTTGCGGCGGTCAAGCTGGCAAGGAACGCGTCGATCTCGGCGACGGCATAGTGGGGACGCTTGTCCGTCGGCTCGGTGTACTGGCCGATCACGCCTGCCAGCCGCAGTTGGCGGAAGATCGAGTCGCTCGCGCCCAGCCGCGCGAGGGCGTCCGCCCGCGTCAGGCGGCCCTCGGCGGGCGCTAGCAACGGCTGGACATGCTCTGCGCGCAGGGGATGCAGAAGGGTGACCCGATCCGGGCTGCCGTTGGGTGCCGCCAGCCCTGCCTCAACGAGCTTTGCGTTGAGCCGTGCCCGCGAGATCCCAAAGGCCCGCTTTGCGCTGTTGATCGAAAAAACCTGCGTCCGCGGGCAGGCCTCTCCCAACACGATCGTGCCGGCCTCGACAGGATAGTTGCGAAAGACATGCTCGCGGACCACGTCGCGGAGGGCAGCCATTCCCTTTTCCTTTCCTCCGCAATTGAGCCAGATCCAGAGGGGCCCCAGATCGAGCTTGTGGCTCGCATTGCTCTGCAAAGGATCGCTTTGCAACCGTTCCAGCTCGCCCAGGAAAGCCTCTGGACCCTCTCGCAGAATCTCGAATCCTGCGCTGCCGGCTTCGTGCAGCAGGTCGTCGTCCGCATCGCGCGCGGCCCCCCGGTATCCGACACGCGTGAGTCCGAGCGCCTCGCTAAACCTTACAAAGAACGCAAGCGGCATCGCGTCGAGGTGAGGGGTCGCGCGAACGCCTTGCAGGCGCGCGAGAAGATATCGCTCGTAGTCACTGAAGTACCGCGCTCGGGCCGTTTGCGTCGCCCGCGTGATGAGCGGCAGCGTTGCCTCCACCCGAGCCACGATGTCGTAGTTGCCGAAGGTGTGCTCAAGCCATGGCAGTTTGAGCAACGGCAGTCCGTGTGTCTCGCAGGTGCGGATTGCTTGCAGGTTCCAGTGCATTCGGCGGTAGGCCCGCCTGAGCCCGCCTACCGCAACGTCTTCGAGGATGCAGGCCGGGCAGACGCGCAAGCGGCTGCGCAGCAGCGTCTTGTTGGGCACCACGTCGCCGCCGATCCGGAAGCGCAACGGGCCTACAGCCTGGACCGACCAGCGTTCGAGTTCGTTCGGCGGAGCGCCACCACATGATGCGAGGCGCCGGATCGAAAGCGGATCGCCGCGCACCACTGACTTCCAGTCAAGACCCATGTCGAGGCAGAGATCGAACGGATCGGCGGCACGAACGAACCGCGCCAAGCGCGAGCCGTAAGATGTCGCCGTCTCGTACGACTGCGTTGGGAACGCAAGGCTTGGTGCAATGCCGTTGAGGATCCCCATCTTCAAACAGTCCCCGGTGCCGTAGTGGGCGCCATGTCGAAGAGTTGTCGAGGATCTATTGCTATGTAGTCGTCGATAACGAACGGGTTCAGGCCTTCGATGCATCCGGATCGACGTCGGAACGCGGCGGTGAAGTGGGACCTTGCGAGGACCGGCGCGCGGGACCATAGCGCTTCCTCGATCGCTGCGATCACCGTTTCCACGATCAGTCCGAACTGCGAGGCGCTCGCATGTGTGAGGCGGGCGACGAAATCGTCCGAGACGAGGTCGGTGCCCGGAGAAAGACCGGCCTTATCGGCGTAGGTCGCAATGAGCGACCGGATCATGGGTCCGTCGCCCGCCCAGGAAATCGGGGCGATCTCGATAGGATAGGTTCGCCGGGCGAGCTGGGGATCGCTGTTCAGCATTGTCTTCACCTCCGGCATGCCCGTCAGGATCAGTCCGACTGGCCAATCGCGGTTCTGCATCAACGATTTGAGGGTATTGATCACCGATTGCTGTGCGCCGGCGCTGCGGGCGGTGTAGAGGTCCTGCGCCTCGTCGATATGCAGGAAAAGCGTCTGCCGTTCCTGCAGGAAGTGGCGGACGCGGTCCCAGATGATACCAGACGGCTTGTCTCTTTGGAGCGGGTAGCCAAGCGCGGCGAGCGCTGCCATGCCGACGTCCTTCAGCGTCGCAGGCGATGGGACGAGAAAGCTGACGACATCTGCCCTGAGTTGGTCCGGCGCGGGCAGGACCAGGTCAGGATGCGTTGAGATCAACCGCTCCGCCGCAGTCGTCTTGCCGCACCCCGAGGGACCAATCAGGGCGATCCCGCGGGCTTCGCCGCGCAGGCCTTCGGCCAACTCGACCCGTCGCCGTCTGAGGAGACGGTCGAACTGCTCCGAAAGCACCCGGTGTTGTGGATGGCGGAAAAATAGCTTCCTGAGGCGAGCGATGGTGAGGTCGATGTCGTCCAGGTCCTTCATCAGTCTTCCTCCAGGCCCCAATCGTCGCTCGGGGGCGGCTTCGCCGCGAACGAACCCTCCGGCGACTCCGCCTTGTTCGGCCCGGCCGACCTGCCCAACGAAAAGAGGTCTGGCGTTGCTTCGCCGAGTGGGACGACGTGGCCGAAGCCGTCCTCGGCTTTAGGCAGGTGGACGTCGGGCACTGCGTCCATATCAATGTGCAGACCGAGACCCAGTTGCCGTTCCTCGCGGCGAAGGTCCTCCGCGGTCAGGTAGGGCAGACGGACACGCAACATCGAGAGCTGAGCGGCGTTGATGTCATCAATCTTGCGGAGGGCGCGCGCGATTTGCTCCTCGTGCAGTGCTTCCTCACGTCGGTGGTTAAGCCGCATCTCGCGGACTGCGAGGCGCCATTCGGCAAGACCGACGCCGCGCATGACCGAGCGCAGAGCCTCGGCGCGGTGCCAACGTCCTGCCACGCGCACCATGATCCAGCCCAGATCGGCCGGATCGACCCTCAGCGTCACGTCCGCGTCATGGCTGTGCCGAAGCATGTCGCGCAGGGCCTGACAGGCATAGGCGTTGCCGAGGACCGTGACGCCCATCCGGGAGACTTTGCGCGTCAGTTCGATGCCGAACACCCGGCAGCGTAGCTGTGGCACAGGAGCCGGGATCGTCCCGCGCAGGCCCCTCAGTCGCTCCCAACAATTCGCAGGCGTCTCTCCACCAAGGCCTGCATGGACTCTGTTATGATAGATGTCGACGACATAGACGGTAAGCACCTGCAACAACGTCTCGCGCGAATGGACCGCGAGCTCTTCGGAAGGGTAATCGCCGCGCTCTAGGGGGTTCGAGAAGGTTCGCCCGGCTAGTCGGGCCATCAAATCGGTCCCGAAGGTGCCGAACAATCGCTCGACCCGTCCCCGGAGTGAGGCGATCCCGACCGGCGGAAGCTCAGCCGTTGCGCCGAGATCGCCGAGAGCAGTCCGGAACGCCTCAGAGGTAAAGGCCGCGCCGTGATCGGTGACGACGGCCCCGAGTCCGCCATGCTGGTGCCAGGTTCTCTCGCATCCAGCCTCGCGCGCAAGATCGCTCTTGTCCCGCGTGGCATCCGCCAAGGTCAGGATCGCGTCAGCGGAGTTCGGCGTCTCCGAAAGCCGCATCGCCAGGACACAGCGTGTCGCGCAATCGATTGCGACGTAAAGCCAAAGTCGTTCCCGCACAAGGCCCCGGCGCTGCGCGTCCGACATTCCGTCCAGGGCACCTGCTTCGGTCAGCAGGGTAAGCAAATCGACGTTCCACTCGTCGATCTCGATCCGCTCCATCGGATACCCCGCCTTTATACCGAGCTCTATTGCCGCGAATTTCCTGTTGGCGGCCGCAGCACCGTAGCGTCCCGCATAGGTCGCGTAGCGGTCTAAACCTTCAATCCGACGTTCAATGGTGCGCCTCGACGGCGCCGCGATCGGTGGGCGTCCGTCGGCTTCCCGCAGTTTGTTTTCGGTTGCGAAAGAGTTGATGCAATCCGTCGCGACCTGTCGTATCGTCGGCCGCCGTGACGTCCCGTACCCGGCGATGGCTTTCGCGATGAGGCGAGCGCCATCTAGGCAGAATCGCTTGGACCTGTTGCCGGAGCGGTGCGTGCGGGCCACGAGGGACAAGGGGTCGCGCCCGGAGCGCTCGTATCGTCTGATCCAGGTCAGAAGCGATCTTGGGCACGGTGGCTTTCTAACAAAGGACTTCTGCCCTGCGCGCGCCTTGCGTGTTCCAAGCTGCCTCGCCAGATCGATCGCGTCGACCTCGTCCCTGAGACCGGCCAGATTGCTGCGGATGCTCACCTCCGTCCGCTTCACCCGGCCACTGGCTTCTAGCAGCAGGAACGCGTCGCAATACGCCCATCGCCAAAGGGTCATGGATCGCACGGCTTTCGGCAGATCCCTCAAGCACTCCGTCGGCGCGTCGAGCCGGGCCTTGGTCTTTCCAGCATCGTACCAGCCGCGGTCGAAGGTGACCGCGGGGTCTTTAAGGTGCTCAGAGAACTCCGTCGCCGATAGCCCCATCGTGATGGCGGGATCGTCTGCGGCCTCGAACACATAGCCTGTGCCGGTCGACGCTGCGAGGCGCCATTCGCGGCCGCTCATCGACAGTCGATCGGCGGGGGTCACGATGAAGCGGCTCATGCTTGAGCCTCCACATCTGGTACCAGATCGACGCGCGTGGTCTCGTTGATCTCTGAGCGTGTGTCGGCGACCAAACGGCCGTCGTAGATGCCGACGAGGATGGCTTGGAACCCGTCGCCGCCCATATCGAGATGCTGAACAAGTGTAGCGATGTCCGCAGGGAAGTCGGCGCTGGCGAGGCGGTCATGTGCATGTGCCACCGCTTCGGGAGTCAGATTGCGTCGGAACCGGTGCAGGCGCTCGGCGTTCAGCGCCTCATCGCGGGTGAAGTCGGCATCCGTTATGAGGCGCAGCTCGTCGGCGAAGCTCTTGCGCAGTTCCATGCGGATGGCGGCAAGCTTTTCCTTAAAGCCCGGTCTCGCCGCACGTTCCTGCGGCTTCACGACGACGGCCCACCGATATCCGGTGGCGAAGGTGGCGAGGAAGTCGAACGTGTGTTTCTGGGTACGCCCGTCGGGTGCTGTGTAGGCGATTGCCGGAGGCTGCTCCCAAATGTCCCAGAGATCGCTTCGGGCAAGGAGCAGGAACAGCACTCGCTGCTCAAGTTTGCTCTCGAACTGAATGATGCGCTCGCACCCTTCCGCCCCCGGTGGGCTTGCGATAATCGCGCCACGCGTGCTGGCCTTCGAGCGCCTCGGCACGACACGCGTGGCGCGGCTTGGGAGCGGAGGTTGGGTTTTCTTATCGGTTCTATTGTCCATCGTATCCATGGGGCGGCGATCCGGCGCGATTCACGCACGACGGTCGACCCCATTCCCTCGAGAAGTGGTTTGTGAATGGCCAAGCGACTCCACCGCATCCGGTGGATCCGTCCTTGACTTCGATTGGCTCTGGGGGGAAAGTTCTATCGATCTAGGTGATCAATGACTTTGAGATGGCCCTGCTTTTGTGGAGAAGGCAGGGCCCTCGTCTTTCCCGGGTCGCGGTTTGCTATGTCATGTCATGATCTCCTTGCTGTTCGTATGGGAGCTGCGGTCAAGAGCGATCCCACCCGACAACTTGTGACTGGTGTCTATGAGAGCTTCTCACCGCGTGCGTCAGGATGGCGTTCCGGCCAAAACCGGCCTGGCGATTTGGCGAGTTGTCGCGCGATCGCAGCCTCAATTCTCCGCGATACGCGACGTCCCGGGCAAACAGTTGTTGCGCTAGTCGCTCCGACGCCGAGTGCCGGCTGATCTTTCGAAGCGTACTGTCTGCAATCGGCATCTCGCTCTTGATTCGCTCTTGGCAGACGAAATTCATCTTAGGCATCCGCGCGACCCCAATCGACGTCAGTACAGCCCGAGGACAGCACATCCCGCCTGGCTTGGCGAGTAAATAAGAAAATAATCTCAGTAGCTTGCACTTCGAGATCGTTCGGCTCCAAAGCAGTCTTGTGACAGTAAGCCTTTTCGTGAACGATACTCTCGTGGTGAGAGATACGGCCAACATCTCGTCGACGGAGCATTATGCATTTAGTACGCGTGCGGTATTTGCCGGCTGGCGTGGCGATGAGGCGGTGTTCTACAGGCCTGATGACAAGATCCCTGGCCTCTTATGGGCAGCGTCTCGGAAAATTGACGAAGTAAGGGGCGTCTTTGCCCGACGCCGGAGCGTCGCCGACCTAATCGACGCGTTCAACTTGAGGCGACGGGATGTGCCCAGGTTTCTGGCTGGGATCGACGTGATCCTAGAGGACGAGATCTGCAGGAACCGATCGGAAGGAATGTCGCTGGCGAGCATCGCAAAGCTTCACAAAGCGGGCGTTTCCAAAGTTCGGAGAATTCTAAAGGAGCGGGGGTTCGAGATCCGGCCAGGGAATACCCTGACGAACGAGCCGTCCAGATCCGCCCTGCGTCGCGCGCAAGCGGCAGGAAAATCCGTCAATATGATAGCAACAGAATATGGGATCCATTGGCAAACGGCGAAAAGGCGGCTTGACGCACTCGGCAAGTCGGAAGCGTAGCCCTCGGAAGCTCCACCTCAGTACCAGCCTTCGCTAGGTGGGCGTTTTAACTCGTACGACATGCGCCCACGCTTCCGCCACACAGCCCATCTTCAGCTTTGAATTGCAGTACTAACATGCGGGAATTGCGACCTCCAACATCATCTACGTCGGGCAAGTTGAGTGCTTGCGCCGGATACAATCGAAGTGAACTTGGCAGCGAGTCTCGCACGGTTTGGCGGGTTAATCTCGACGCGGCGTGCCCCTAGTCCGCGACCGCCTAGGGAGGACGAGCGCTTTGATTTCTGCCGGCGATCACATACCTTGGGGCATCAAAATCATGAGTTCGAATGACATGACCGAGGCCGAACACAAAGAGAGGGATCTGAAACTCCACGAACTCGATACGGTGATTGCGAAGCTGATCGTCGAGACTACCAAGATGCTCGATGAAAGCGCTAAGCTTCGTAGTGATGGCAAGAGGCTCGCTGCGGAGGCGATTGATGGGGAACGAGATAGCGCCAAGATGCGCATTAAGAGCATTTTGTGTCCCCTAGCTACGGCCTCAGTTGTTGTCGCAGGCGTCGCTACAGGAACAACACTACTTCTGCGAGCCGCTGGCGTCTTCTGAAGAGGGCTACTCCGCGCATCCTATGTGCAAATCAAAGTGCACTGTTACCAGCGGGGTCTCTGCACTTTGGCTGGTGGAGAAACCTGCCCGTCGTTCCTGCACTGACGGATTCAACGAAAGACACCAAAGGTGACGGTTGCGGGAGAGCAGGTTGGCATAAGGCCAAACGCGATCGAACTCCCGGTGACCGACTTCTCCTTCGCAAGGGTCGGGTCCTTCGCCGTGGCTCAGCAAGTTCCGAACATGCGCGTGGAGTGGTGTCGGATCAAGCAGGCGGCGAAATGTACACGCGACGCGCTTCACCCCGGCGCTGAGCGCCGCTAACCTCCAATTCAACGAGCGCCGAAAGGAACAGTCCAATGTCCCTCTTCATGTTCGTATCAGTGCCGCTGAAGCTTGCGATCTCCGATCTCGTGCGCAAGATGAAGGGCCGTTCGTCCCACAAAGTGCAACGCGAGTTCCCAGAACTGCGCAGGCGATATTGGGGCCGCAGGTTCTGGGGGTGCGGCTACTTTTCAACGACCAACGGCGCCATCACCGAGGACATCGTACTTCAGTACCTCGAACAACACTTCGACGATCCTACCGGCGCCAGCCGGTAGTGGTTCAGTCAATCGCCGCCGGACACGAGATGGCGTATTGATGGCTGATCTCCGGCACGACGATCCACCTAGTGGGCCAAGCGCCAACGAGGCGGAGGAACAGATCGCAGAAGAGATCGCTGCTCTTAACGATTGGGCAGTGGTTGCGTACTCGTCCGGTTTGCTCCTACGCACTGAGGCAAATCTTCCGGAACCAAATTCACTGCACTGCACTGCACTGCACTGCACTGGCACTGGGCGCAGGGGCTTGATCCAAGCGCAGTATCAGCACTGTGTCCGCAAACAAAATGAGAACAAAACACCATATGTGGGTTGAAAGGCGCTTGCGCCGCTACATCCTGATTAATATGATGATCGTGATCGATTCAGGAGAGTCTCGTGGCTGCGCCGTCGGCTCAGGGAAATTCGCTTAAAGAAAGAAACGCGTGGGCCGTGCGTGCCTTCATTCTTCTGCATGCTCTTGCCTTCGTTGCGGTTCTTTATGCTGATGCCGCGCTGCTCGCCTACAAGGGCCTCAATGGCAGCTTTGAAAGTACGGAACTTGGCGAGCTTGCCAGGCTGATCGGACCGGTGCTTTCAATGCTTGCAGTTGGTTCTTTTATGCTGCTCGTGGTGCAGTCTCTGCTAAGCGGTATCAGTGCCAACTTCGGCGAAGTCCGGGACGCGCTTATCCACTGGCGGTGGCCAAGCCCATTACCAGGCCGCCGCGCTTTCACGGCTATTGGATCATCGTCCAGCCGGGTTGATATGGACGAGATCGAACGTCGTTTCGGGCAACTTCCGACAGACCCATGTCAGCAGAATGAACTGTTCACCAAGGTCTACCGAAGCGTCAAGGATGAGACTGGTGTACTGGATTCCCACCGGCAGTATCTCCTGATGAGGGAGATCGCTGTCGTCACGCTCTTCTGTGCTCTGTCACTACCGTGGATTGTAGCGGCTCTAAACAATGATCCGGTCCAGGCTTGGACATATGCCGGTGTACTCCTTTTGCAGTTTTTCGCTTTCGCCTTAGCGGCGCAGGGTCACAACCGTCGCCTTGTAGAAAATGTACTTGTCGAAGCGTCGTCGCAAACCAATGCGTCTGGTCCCGACCCTTCAATACTCTCCCCCACACCAACACCGAATGTCGGCTGATGCTCAAAAACATGCAGATCAAGATACACGATGTCGGCGCAGGGAGCTGCGCCAGCGTGCGTCTGCCCGGCGGCGAGCTGATGCTTTTGGACTGCGGACGCAACTCTGGAACGGGTTGGTCGCCGAGTGTCGCGTACTGGGGCCAAGCGGTGGATCTACTCGCATTCCAGAATTTTGACGAGGATCACGTACGCGACCTGCCACACCTGCTGGAACGCTGTTCTGTGCAAAGACTATTCGGCAACCCCACAGTAAATGCCGAAGGCCTGAAATGGATGAAAGACCGTCGGGACGGCATGGGGCTCGGTATTGAGACCGCACACAGTTTGCTCAGCCGGTACGGTGCGGGTCTTTGCGGCGGTCTGTTGCAAGAATCTGAGGCCTCAGTCATCTGCTTCTGGAACCGGTTTTCAAAACAGCCGACATTTACACGAGACTTCGCTGACGAAAACAATCTCAGCGTCCCCATACTGATCAGATGGCGTGGGTTCAGCATCCTTTTCTGCGGTGATATGACGGATGCCGGATGGCAGCCTATCCTTCAGTTCCCGCTCCTCTATAACTTGCTTACAAGCGTGGACATCCTCGTTGCGGGTCATCACGGTCGCGACGACGGGCGCAGTGAAAAACTTCTCAGCCGCCACCTGCCGCGAGCGACCGTAATCTCTGATGGGCGCATGCAGTACGGTACTCAGGAGGGCGTGGTTGACTGGTACCGTCGGCGAACATTGGGTGTTGAGCGTCCCGGCCGGTTTATCGGTGATCCGCCCGAGCGCCGTAAAGTTTTCACGACGCGTCGAGACGGATGCATCACGATTGATGTTAATCATCAGGGCGAGTTCGAGATCAGCCTCACGCGTGCTTCGTCAGCTTTGATCAACTCGGCCGCATAACTCGTAGCAAGAGCTTCTTCAGCTCTACCGACCGCATACTTTACTTTCTTATCCGGCCTTTCCCAATATCGAGTTTTAAATATGCGAGAATTTCTCTCACCTGCGCTGCATTGGCTGAATGAAAAATGGTCTACCTTCGCTGAGCTTGACGCGAGCACTCATACAAGCATTTTCTTGGTCGCAATTACCGCAGTGATTGCCTATGCGAACCTTAGGCTTGTTCGAAACTCTCAAGCGGCCCACGAGCGCGATTTGCGAGCCTATGTGACTATGGTCGGTGGCGTTATCGACATACTGCCGGATGACCCAGAAGATCCTGAGCCTAAGGTATTTCGCGTTCAGGCTGCGACAGAATTAGTTAACCAAGGGCGAACGCCAGCGTACAAGTTTAGATCACTGCCACTACTTAAAGTTGGCGTCATCGAAAAACCTTTGTTTGATCCACGTCCTCCAGAACCAGACGATATTAACTCGTCGATTATTGGGGCTGGTGCTGGCATGACTGCGAGTATGCAATCTTGTAAAATAACGCAAGATGAGCTGATTGGCATATGGCGCGGAGAAAATCTTATCTTCGCATCGCTTCGCGTCGAATATATAGACGCTTTTGGTAAGCGCAGATTTTTCCTTGCCCGCGCAATAAACAGCAATAATCCCCAATATGCACAGGGCCCGAGTGTGACAAAGCACGCGGCAGTGACCGAAGCGAGGACTATTTCACGGTGGAATATGACGCCACACAGGCTTGGTTACGATGCTGATTAGAGGAAAAGCTCAGAAAGTGGTGAACGAGCATCTTCAAAAAGTATGTGTTTTTCTGCGCAATGTTTTGGAGTGTTTGGCTGTCCTGGGTGCGGATAACCGGAGACCCTTGTCCAGGGCGCTCTCCTAAGACCCATCGGTCAACGTTGGAACCAGCGGCACGTTGAGGATTCGTGCCAACACTGTTCGGTGTAGCCCGTCCCTGACGACCAGCAGGTGGTCTTCGTGCCGGATCAGGATAGGATCGCACAGATCTTCGCGCCAACCATCGCCCAGCATTCTCGCAAGCTGGCTCACTTTGTCCCACACTTTGTCAGTAGCGGCACTGCCGACTGAGGGTCCGCTATGGCTCGACCTTGGACCAGTCAGCCTCGTTAGCGGCGAATGGGCTGTACAACGATGCTACTCACTAAAGATGGGCAAGTTGCTGTTTCGGAGAGGCTTTTTCCAGAGGCAAATCTATGTGTCACAAAAGGCAAAATCGCTGCGTCCGTGAACACGAGGTCCACGCAATTTCAAATACTTACATGATCTGAAAGGCAAAGCTATGTGTCGTCTCACACTTCCTCTAAATATTTGAGAATACGCGCGTTTCCCGATGAGCCGGATAATCGTTCCCCCAATAACTCCCCCACTCTGTCTCGTATTGAGGTCGAGAGGTGATGGATGGCGAGTAGACCCCGAGAACCTTGCCAACCACAGGTGGGCACGTCACTTTCACGCTCCCACCCAACGACCAGACTCATCGAAGTAAGGGCAACGCTCCAA
>JBCDFN010000027.1:0-24129 GCA_039177935.1 Pseudomonadota bacterium
CACCCGGGTCCGGCTCTGCCGGCCCGGGCGCAGGCTCAAGTCAAGCCCGAGGGTGACGATCTAGAGAAGCGCGCTCCGCCCCTAATTAAACAACCACGTAAACCGGCCTTTGACGGCGTTGTCGGACACGGTGTCTGCAAATTGACCGGAGTAGGAGACGCCAGCCGAGAGGCGGTCGCTGATCGCGAGATCAAGCCCGGCATCCAGCAGCGCTGAGTCTTCGGCCAGGGGAACACCTGCCACATCGAAGCCGATGCCGGTCGAGGCAAAAGCAAGACTTGCGTCTGGGGTCACATCGTCAAAGGCATGCAGCCAGGCCGCTTCGATCCGCGGCGTGACTTCCATGCCGCCCCACATGATCGTCTTAGCTGCGCGCAGGCCCACTGTCGTGTAGCCCACGTCCTGGTCGAAGCCGGACGTGCGTAAAGATGCGTCCGGTCCGCCACGCTCGCGGAAGCCGCCTGTTTCGACGGAGACATAAGCAAAACCACCAAAGGGCTCCAGTTCAATACCGGCGACTTGCGTGGGATACGCGATCTCGCCGAAGAGCTGCCCAGTGTCGGCGTCATAATCCGCCTTCTGACGTTCGAAGAAGCCTGTGAAGGCCACCGCGCGGGAGGTCTCGATCTCGCTCCATGCCCAAAGCCCACCGGCACGGAGCGCAAGGCCAGAGACCTCGCCGCCCACATAGCCGCCAAGATGATACGTGCTCGTGTTGGCGTTGCTGTAGCGTTCGTCCACGCTGATATCGGAGAAGGACGCGCCGGTCGCAAGGCCAACACGCCATCCGCTCCAGACATCCGCATCCATGCCAGAGATAAAGCCGCCAAGATTGCGATCTGCTGTCGCGGCATTGCCATCCCCATCGAACGTGCCCCATGCGCCATAGGCTTGGGTCCAGAAGGCGAGCGGCGAGACTTGCGGTACCTCGACGAGCGACTTGCCGTCATACGCCTCGCCGAGGCGCATGGCTTGATCATCGTACTGATGCGCTACTTGCGGCCCGCCATTCCCGAGCGCGCCGCCCTTGTGACCGGCCTGCATCATGCGGCCCATGACCGCCTCGCGTGGATAGCGACTGTCGTCAATGAGCGTCCCAGCGACCGTCGCATGCACCTCGCCCGATAGCGCATCAAACGCTTGGCGGGCTTCGGCGAAGCTCGTCAGCCTAAAGAGCGCCCCGAAGAGGGCGTTGTCCGCGGGGAACTGGTCCAGCGCCTGCGCGACGGCGAACTGATTCCGTGTGCCGGGTCCTGAGGGGATGCTTCCGGAGGATCCGCCTCCTGTGACGGCGGTCGTGAAGGGGACGGCCTCAAGCGTCAGTACCACGTCGTTGCCGTCGCCGGCCGCATAGTCGACAGACGGGGTCAGAAACGCGCTGTTCACGGACACTTGCCCGAACGATCCCGACACCGCGTCCGTGCCGTTGTTCTCAACGATCGTGTAGTCGGTGCGCGTTGCATAATTGCCGTTCTCGGCCAGCACACGCAGGGCCGCCCCCGTCAGATTGACCGTGCCCCCCACGATGACTTGGTCGCTGTTCCCAGCCGCATCCACCTCGACCTCGAACAGGGCGCCGCTCCGAAGCTCAAGTGCCTCTTCGACGGTGATGGTGCCGATCGAATCCCCAGGCGCCAAAACGCCGCCAATCAATGTGAGGCCGCCAAACGTGCCATTGCCGCCGAGTGTGCCGCCGTTAACCGTGAAACCGAGACTGGTTGTGCCAGAGAAGCTCCAGTTTCCGCTTTCCAATGTAAACCGCTCAAAGTTCCGGAACTGCCTCGTGCCAACGCCCGTATCGATGAGGTCAAGGTCGAACGTGTCGCTGCCTGTCCCACCGAACGCCAGCGTGTCCGTTCCAGCCCCGGCCAACACATTCCCCGTAAATTCGAAGCCCTCTTGCAGCTCCACGCGACTGTTGCCGTTGACTTGCGTCAGGTCCACCGCCGTGCCGTTCCCGCCGGTCACCTCATTGGCGATCTCAAGGTCGGCGTTGCCGTTGTCCAGCTCGACTCGAATGCCCGCGCCGAATTTGGAGTAGACCTTGTCGGAAACACCACTCCGCTTTGTGGTTGTCACCTTCGCATTGCCCGTGCCGTTATTGACAACCCGGATGCCGTCGGAGGCTATGAGGTTGTTGGATGCATCGCTCGTGACATCAATATCGCCAACATGGGTGATGGTGGTGTCGCCACCTGCATTCGACTGGGCATAGATTGCGTGGGAATTCGGGGCGTCCGTGCTGATCGCGCCTTCTTGCTCGATCGTGATCGTGCCGGCAAGCAGCCCAGTGATGGCGTGTATGCCGTGGCTGGTGTGGCCATTCCTGGTCGTGATCGTCCCTGTCTGTTTCACCGAGACATTGCCGCCCTTTGATTGGGCAAAAATACCTCTGGAGTTACCGCCCAGGGCACGCGTGTAGATCGCGCCTTCCTGGATCACGTCAATGTCGAGGCTGTGCGTCTGCAGTGCGGCTGCCGCCTCGTTTGCGTTGGCGATGGAACGACCGGCTTCAATTTGAATGCCCGGGTTGAAGAGGCTGTTCGGCCCAGTCGTGATCTTGCCATAGTGCCGGAGCTTGACGTAGCCGCCGTGATAGGTCGTGAGCACAACCCCTCCGCCCTCGTTTAGCTGTTCGATATCGCCCGTCAGATGCACATCGATGTTGCCGCGGCCAGCGCCATTGGAGTTTTCGCCCGAGGCAACTGAAACGACTTCGCCCGGCCCGTTTGCCGTCAATTTGCCGTCGGTATGCGTGATCCTTATGTCGCCCGATGCCCCGGCCTCCAAGTCGGCCTTGATCGCCCAGAAACTACCGCCATCGACATTGCCGGTGTTGTTGATCGTGATATCCCCGTCGTTGTTATAGACGAGTCCAACAATCCCCGAGGATCCTCCCGTTGCGTCGATGTCGCCTTCATTGGTGATCTCAACGTTGCCGCCGTCCCGGGCAATAGCCCGGATGCCATGCCCGCTTCCTGACTTGGCGGTGAGGTTTCCCCCGTAATGGTTGATCGTGATATCGCCGCCTGCCGAGCTGCGGCCAAGGATTGTAGCAGTGAAGCCGTCGCCATCGGTCGTTATGGCGCCGTTCACTGTGATATCGATATCGCCTGTCGTGGTTCGCGCCTCGACCCCTTGCGAGCCGGTTCCCGTCACGTTGATATCGCCTGTGTGGTCGAGGGTTACGTTTCCGGCACCGGTTGCGTCTAGATGAATGCCATCAGCGTTTGTTGTGTCGATGATGAAGTCACCTGTATCGCTAATGACGGTGATTTCGCCGTCCGCGATGAACTCGATGCCCCTGACTCCGTCTTGAGGGGTGATATTGCCACTGATATTCTCGACTTCGAGGGTCGTGAAGTTTGTTCCAGGTACGATGATGCCGCCGTTCGTGAAATAGTTCGACATCGGAGCATTCAGATCTCCAGTGCACTCGATCGTTGCTGTCATACTATTGGGGGTGCAGCCCGCTTCGGCCCCCCGCCCATAGCCGAATAACATCAGGCCCGCCGCTGCCGTACCCAGCAGAAGAGTGCGCAGCGGCTGCGGGCCGCGCGCCTCTGGTTGCGCGCAGGCATTGCGAGTAGATCTTAGCACTGGCGCTGTGCGCGCCGTCGCTTCGCGTCGGGAAGAGTCTAAGCTTGTGGTGCCTTGGTGCGGCTTGCTTGTCCGCACCGCTTTCAACTGATTACAACGATGTTCCGTACTCTGAGTCATACGCAGATCCTCCAAAGGAGATTTCTTGCTCTTGCTCTCAGCGTCGGCGATGTCCCAGCGTCTTAAGTTCTCCTATCGAACGCGCTAGCCACCCCCTCAGCCACTCACGCACGTCTTCCGCGCCTTTTACGGCGGCGCGGTTGATCCATTAGGAAACGAATCGTTCACTGCATGGATGCTGACAGGCGGCGTGGGGGTCGTCTTGCCCAGGACAGAATCAAAGTTTGCCTGTCTCGGTCATTTGTACAGACACAGTCGCTTTGTCTGAGACTGTTGCGTTTGCGCAACGGGTGAATGTTGGCTTGCCTTATCGCCTAGCGGCTACTTGAGCGCGGCTAGCCGCGCGCGCGTTTCGCCGTGACGAAGTAGTTCACGTCGGTGTCGCGAGAGAGCCGCCAATCGTCCGCCAACGGATCGTAGATCATACCCGTGAGATCGGTTGGCTTTAGACCAGCGCCGGTCAGAGCGGCTTTCAGTTCGTCTGGCGTGACGAACCGGTCCCATTGGTGCGTGCCGGCGGGAATCCAGCGCAGAATGTACTCCGCGCCGACAATGGCAAGCGCATAAGACTTGAGCGTCCTGTTCAGCGTTGAGGCGATCATGATGCCACCCTCGGCGACGAGGGGCGCGAGTCGCTTCAAGAAGGCCGGAACGTCGGGCACGTGCTCGACCACTTCGAGCAGGACGACTGCATCGAACCGGCGCCCCTGGTCCACGATGGCTTTTTTTTCTGCGCTATCGCCTAGCGGCTGCTTGAGCGCATTTTTGTCTGCGCTATCGCCCAGCGGCTGCATGAGCGCTTCCGCCGTCGTCGCTTGGTAGTTGATTGTGAGCCCAGCGCCTTTCGCGTGAGCCTTGGCCGCGGCAATCGTCTCGGGCGCGGGGTCGATCCCCGTGACGCTCGCGCCCAAGCGCGCCAATGGCTCGGTGACGAGGCCGCCGCCGCAGCCGATATCCAAGATACGAAGGCCCTCAAGACAGGGCGGCTCTTTGGGATCGCGATCGAAATGGGCGCAAAGCCGATCGCGGATATAGGTGAGGCGCACCGGGTTGAGCCAATGAAGGGGCTTGAACGGACCGTTCTCGTCCCACCACTCATCGGCCAGCTTCGCGAATTGGGCGATTTCGCGGGTGTCCAGGGTCGAGGGGTCGTGGTTGGCGGCATCATCTTGAGAAGCGGTCATGGGCGCATTGGCGGCGGTGGGTCCGCGCCTGTCAAGGTTAGCCTTAGCCTTAGCCTTAGCCTTAGCTTTGCGTGCCTGTTGCAGGCCACAACCCTTAACAGTAGAAAGGCCCTAGGTTTCCGGCCGGCCCCGAACCAAGGGGCCGGCCCTCTTCTTGAGAGCCCTAATGTCGTTGCTTGTGTTGAAATTTGGTGGGACCTCGGTGGCGGATCTGGACCGGATCCGCAACGTGGCCGCGCATGTGAAACGCGAACACGATGCCGGGAATGCTTGCGCCGTCGTCGTCTCCGCCATGGCGGGGCAGACCAACACGCTCGTGGCTCTTGTCGACGAGGCCTGGGGCTACCAGGCTGACGGCGAGGGAAGCGCGGACGTAACGGCGCACTATGACTGCCGGGAGTACGACGCGGTTGTCTCGTCGGGCGAACAGGTCACGTCTGGGCTGTTGGCGCTGGTGCTGCAGTCGATGGGGGTCAGCGCCCGTTCTTGGCAGGGCTGGCAGATTCCCGTTCGCACGGACGAAGCCCACCAAAAGGCGCGTATCACGGGGATCGAGGTCGCCGACATCAAGGCGGCGATGCTTGGCGGCGAGGTGGCTGTCTGTGCCGGTTTCCAAGGCATCGCGCCCAACAATCGCATCGCGACGCTTGGCCGGGGCGGCTCCGATACGAGCGCGGTGGCCCTCGCGGCGGCGCTGCAGGCGGATCGCTGCGACATCTATACGGATGTGGATGGGGTCTACACGACCGACCCGCGCGTGGTCAGCAAGGCGCACCGGTTGGACCGCATCTCCTATGAGGAAATGCTGGAGATGGCCTCACAAGGCGCCAAGGTCCTACAGACCCGCTCGGTGGAGATGGCCATGCAATGGGGTGTGCCTGTGCTCGTGCGCTCCAGCTTCGATACGTCGGAACTGTCCGGCAACCCCGATACAGGCGAGGGGATTGGTACACTCGTTTGCCATGAGGATGAGATCATGGAGCAGAATGTCGTCAGTGGAATTGCGTACGCGCGGGACGAAGCCAAAGTGACGTTGCTGAAAGTGGCGGACAAGCCTGGCGTTGCCGCGCGGGTCTTCGGTCCCCTATCGGATGCCCATATCAACGTCGACATGATCGTTCAGAACGTGTCCGAGGATGGGCGCTCGACCGACCTCACCTTTACCGTGCAGAGCGCGGACCTCGATCGCGCGCTTGAGGTTTTGAAGTCGGCCAGAGACGAGATCGGGTATCTGGATCTGCGCGGGTCGACGGATATCGCTAAGGTCTCAGCTATCGGCGTCGGAATGCGAAGTCACGCAGGCGTTGCAGCCCAAATGTTCAGCGCGCTTGCCGAAAAGGGCATCAATATTGAGGCGATATCGACCTCCGAGATCAAAATCAGTGTCTTGATCGACGCCGCCTATGCCGAGCTCGCGGTGCGAACCTTGCATAGCCTTTTTGGGTTGGACGGCGCCTAGACGCTAAAATCGGGCTATTCTGGCCGTTCATATTGGGAATCTCGATATCCACCGGGAGGTGGATGGTCCGGGACTGATCGTTATGTCTGCATCAGTTGGCGCTCCAAGGCAGATGCTTCGCCGCCTCCGTGAGGTGATGGCGGAGCACGCGAGCGCGCAGGCACGCCTGGACAAGGTGGTGATGCTCATCGCCTCCAATATCGTCGCCGAGGTGTGCTCGCTTTACTTGCGCCGGCGCGACGGGTCCCTCGAGCTTGTCGCCACAGAAGGCCTCAATGTGACTGCTGTCCACAACACCCATCTAAAGCCTGGAGAGGGGCTCGTGGGTCTCGTTGCCGAGCAGGGCGAGCCGAAGCAATACGCGGACGCCCAGCATCACCCGGCCTTCTCGTTTCGCCCGGAGACCGGGGAGGAGGCCTACCACTCCTTTGTCGGCGTGCCGATCTTGCGGGGCGGCAATACGATTGGTGTTCTGACCGTTCAGAACCGCACGATGCGTCAATACAGCGACGAGGAGGTCGAGGCGCTTCAGACCACGGCGATGGTGATCGCCGATACGCTCGCATCGGGTGGCATTCTCTCCGAGGAAGTCACGGTCGAGAAGGGGCGCGATCAGAGCATTCGCTTCGTGGGTCAGCCCATCTCAGACAACGTGGCGCTCGGACATATCGTCCTACACGAACCGCGAATTGTGGTGACTAAACTTATTGCCGAGGACGCGGACCTGGAGCGGAGCCGGCTGCAGCAAGCCATCGAGGAGCTCACGGGCCAGATCGACACGATGATGGAGCGCGGCGATCTTGCCCGTGCGGGCGAGCATCACGAAGTACTCGAAGCGTTTCGTATGTTCGCGCACGACCACGGCTGGCGTCGGCGCTTGGACGAGGCCTTAGCAACAGGTCTCACTGCGGAAGCGGCCGTGCAGCGCGTTCGCAACGACACGCGCGCGCGGATGATGCGCATGTCGGATCCGCGTTTTCGCGACCGTCTGCATGACATCGAGGACTTGTCGAACCGGCTCTTACGCTTTCTGTCCGGCGAGACGGCGACCGCCTCGACCGGCGTATTGCCCGAGGATGCGATCGTCGTTGCGCGGACGATGGGGCCTGCCGAGCTGCTCGACTATGACCGGCAGCGTTTGCGCGGCCTTGTGCTGGAGGAGGGCGGGTCGAACAGCCATGTCGCCATCGTGGCTCGTGCGCTAGGCATTGCGGCGATAACGCAGTGCAAGGGCGTGGTCGAGATGGTGGAGCCTGGCGACGCCGCGATCCTCGACGGTCAGGGCGGAGAGTTCCACGTCCGACCAACCCACGAGGTCGTTCACGCCTATTCGGACAAGGTTCGTTTCCAGGCACGAAAGCAGGCTCAGTACGCAGCGCTGCGTGACGTGCCGGCGGTCACGCTGGACGATCAGCGCGTGGAGCTGCAGATCAATGCGGGGCTCTTGTTTGATTTGCCGCATCTCAAGCAGTCCGGCGCGGACGGGGTCGGGCTGTTCCGGACTGAGCTGCAGTTCATGATTTCGGAGACATTCCCACGGCTGGAACAGCAGACGAAGCTCTATAAGTCGATCCTCGACCAGGCGTCGGGGCTGCCCGTGGTCTTTCGCTCTTTGGATGTAGGTGGCGACAAGGTCATCCCCTACTTCCGTGGAGGAGCAGAGGACAATCCCGCTTTGGGCTGGCGCGCGATCCGCATGGCGCTCGACAGGCCAGCGTTGTTCCGCACACAGATCCGGGCCCTGCTACGCGCCTCGAATGGGCGTGAGCTGCGTATCCTCTTGCCCATGATCTCCGATGTCTCGGAGTTCGAGATCGCGCGCGGGCTTATCGATCACGAGGCCACGCTCCTTAAGACCCATGGGCGCCCTGAACCCGCGAAGTTAATGGTAGGCGCCATGGTGGAGGTGCCGTCCCTTTTGTGGCAGCTCGATCATCTTCTTCCAATTACGGATTTCATCTCCGTTGGGTCGAACGATCTCCTACAGTTTTTGTTCGCGGCCGATCGGGGCAATGAGCGGGTTTCGGGCCGCTTCGACTCACTCAATCCGGCTTCGCTTCGAGCGCTCCGCTTCGTCGTCCAGGAGGCTGAGCGGTTTGAGACGCCGTTGACCTTGTGCGGTGAGATGGCGGGGAACGCGCTGGAGGCCATGACTCTGATTGGACTTGGCTTTCGCTCGATTTCTATGTCTCCGGCCTCGGTTGGGCCGATAAAGGCCATGGTCCTGTCGCTCGATGCCAGCAGCCTGCGCGAAAGGATGGATGAGTTGTTGGACGCAAAAACGACCTCCCTGCGCGATGACCTGAAACAATTTGCGACCGAAACGGGCGTTCAGGTCTGATACAGGTCAAGGTTCCCAGCGGGCGCGCGAGGGTCTCACGAATCGGTGCATGACGCGCCAAAGGCTTGCAAACTCTTACCCATTAGGCTTGTGTTAGTCTGCTATAGGGGGACGATCCGGTCTTGGGGATTTGCGGCCGGATGAGGATCTATTGGGTAGGCTCCTCGGCTTGAAGCCGGGGTGGTCGCGGCTATGCACTCACGGGATTGGAACTAATGTCTGCCGGCTATGATGCGGAAGTGGCCGATCTTTTTCGGGACCTCAGAGCCGCGAGCAATCTGACTGAGGCGGATTTGGCCGCGCGCATTGCGACGCCCGTTGAAGTCGTGCAGGCGCTGGAGCAGGGGGCAATCTATGCGTTGCCGCCTTGGCCGGAGACCTGCCGGGTTGTGAGCGCCTATGGCACGATCCTCAATCTCGATACGCGCCCGCTACTGCGCCGCATCTACGCGCAGCTCGAGGCAGGGGTCGTCGAGTTGGGACCAAAGCCGGTCCAAGATGTGCCGGTTATGGTGCCGCCAGAAGCCGCGACGCTTACAGCACCGGCGCAGCCAGGCCCTGCGGCTCAGCCCGCACCCCAGGCTCAAGCGGCGCCGCAACCGGCTCAGGCGCCGGCGGGCGTGGCCAATGGAACGCCACAGCCCCAAGCGTCTCCGCTGAACCCGCAACAGCTCGCGCCGCAACAGCCGGCCCCGCAGCAGGTCACGCCACAACAGCCGGCCCCGCCGGCACAACAACCTCCCGGTTGGCCGTCCGGACTGACGGGCGCGCCGCAGCCGCTGCAACCGCCTCAGCCTCAAGCTGTGCCCCCAGCGCCGTGGCCCGGCGCTGCTCCACAAACGCCGCCTGGAGCTCAATCTCCGCAGGATGCCGCTTGGCCCGGCGCGGCGCCTGGTGGGCAGGGTCAGCCGGTGCCGCCAGCACCGCAGCCACAAGCCGCGCCGGCCCAACCTCAGGCGGATGCGAGTTTTCCGGATGCGAGCTTCCCCACTGAGCCGCCGGTATACCCGCAGCAGCTTGGTCAAGTACCCCATCCAGGTGCACAGCCAGACCCTGCGCTGGCCAGCGCTCATATCCAGGCTGAAGATGCGAGCTTCCTAGGCGAGCCAGAGCTCGAACTTGTGGAAGAGGAAGAAGAAGAGGCCGAAACCAAATCTCGAAAGTCGCCCCTTCTCAAATGGGGGATCATTGGCCTGCTTGCAGTCGTCCTGCTGCTTGGCCTATGGATGGTGCTCGGTGGATCTTCGGGCGAAGGTGGCCTGTCTTCGGGTTTCAGCACGTCGGATCCAGTTCTCGATCCCGACGACCCGCGTAGCCGCAAAGCAGACCGGCTGCCGAATAACTTCTAGATTTTTTGCCTCATCAGAGCCATGACCACGATTCCCGTAGAGAAGCTCGACAAGCTCGTTGCCCGTTGGCAAGCCATTCAAAGCGAACTCGCTTCTGGCGCCGACGCAGAGAGCTATGCGCAGCTCTCCAAAGAGTACTCTGACCTCGATCCCATCGTGGGGACGATCAACGCTCTGCGCCAAACACAAGATGAGTTCGCGGGTCTGCAGGAGATTCTGGATGATGCGGACGCCGACGCCGAGATGAAGCTCTTGGCGGAGGAGGAAGCCGGCGGCCTGGGGAGTAAGATGGAGGAGCTTGAGCATCAGCTCAAGATTCAGCTCCTGCCGAAGGACGATGCGGACGACAAGAGTGCAATCCTGGAAGTGCGTGCCGGCACCGGCGGGGACGAAGCGGCCCTGTTCGCCGGCGATCTCTACCGCATGTATCAGCGCTTCGCGGACCGGCACGGTTGGAAGGTCAATGCGATTTCGGCGAGTGAGGGCGCGACAGGCGGATACAAGGAGATCATCGCGAACGTCACGGGGAAGGGCGTGTTCGCCCGAATGAAATACGAATCGGGCGTGCACCGGGTTCAACGCGTACCCCAGACTGAGGCGCAAGGGCGGATCCATACTTCGGCGGCAACCGTTGCCGTGTTGCCCGAAGCTGAAGACGTGGACGTTCAGATCGATGAGAAGGATTTGCGCGTCGACGTATTCCGGGCCAGCGGTCCGGGCGGACAGTCGGTCAACACGACCGACAGCGCCGTGCGTATCACTCACCTGCCAACTGGGCTTGTGGTTAGCCAGCAGGACGAAAAGTCCCAGCACAAAAACCGGGCCAAGGCGATGAAGGTCCTGAATGCGCGGCTGTACGATCTTGAGCGGCAAAAGCTCGATGCCGAGCGGGCTCAAGACCGGCGCAGTCAAATTGGATCGGGTGACCGGTCACAGCGCATCCGTACTTACAACTTTCCGCAGGGCCGCGTGACAGATCATCGCATTGGCCTCACCTCGCACCAGCTTCAGATGGTCCTGGAAGGCGAGACAGCCCTCGACGAAATCGTCGATGCTCTGACGACGGAGGACCAGGCTAGCCAGCTTGCGGCCATGGAGGAGGATGGCGCGTGAGCCTAAACCTTGAATCGGCGCAAGCGCACGCCGCAAGGCGTCTGCGGGAGCGCGGTATCGACACAGCAGCGCTTGATGCGCGCGCCCTTATGAAGTCGGCGACCGGGTTCTCTCTTGAGGAGCTGATCGTGAAGGGGCGCGACCCCTTAGGTACACAGGCTGAACAGCTCTTCGATGGGTTCGTCGAGCGGCGTCTCGCTGGCGAGCCCGTATCGCGCATTCGTGGCACCCGCGAGTTCTTCGGTCGGAACTTCAAAATTGATGCGAGTACGTTGGACCCTCGTCCCGATACAGAGACGCTGATCGAGGCAGTTCTTGCGTTTGCGGGACGCGATGCTGTCGGGCAGGACCTGCGTCTGTTGGATCTGGGTACAGGGTCCGGGTGCATTCTGACGACGCTTCTCGCGGAGCTGCCTCGGGCCACGGGTACCGGAACAGACATTAATCCAGGCGCTGTGAGGCTTGCTCGCAAAAATGCGTTTGAGCTTGGGGTTTCGTCTCGCGCGCAATTCGTGATGGCGGACTGGTTCCAGGGGTTGACCGGCCGCTACGACGTTATCGTCTCCAACCCGCCTTACATAGTGAGTGCGGAGATCGAGGGGCTCGCGCCCGAGGTGGCGCACTACGATCCGCGGGTCGCACTCGATGGCGGTGCAGATGGGCTCGATGCGTATCGGCGGATCGCGGCCCGCGCTGGGGATTTTCTTGCGCCCAATGGTTTGTTGCTGGTTGAGATCGGCGTTGCCCAGGCCGTGGACGTTGAGAGCATTTTCCGGTCAGCTGGGCTGGCCGTGACAGGCAACGGCGCGACAAAGGATCTGGCAGGCCGGCCCCGCTGTATTTGCGCCAAGATTTCGTCGCATCAAGGTTGCGGGAGCCTCTGATGAGCCAAAAATCTGCTTGGAATGTCTGGATGTTCAGGCTAGGTTCTAAGTAAGAAATTAGACTATACGGCGAGCCTCAGCAGGGAATTTAGTCTCGCCGGTTGCGTGGCAACACTGCGGATATCCTCTAAGAACCTCGATTGAACGGCGCTTGCGCCTCTCGAGTCGTTCAGGGACCGTCGTATCGCAAAACAGATTTTGGGCCGGTGCTAACTCTAGGAGCATACCGCTTCGCGCCGGACGCCGACTGAGACAAGGCAGCAAGAAAAAAGAACCGCAGAGAAAAGTAGCAAGGCCGGACCGGCTTACCGGGCGCTTCGCGGGCTCGTGTTGGCCGTGTCCGAAAACCAGAAATCAGGGAGCGATGAGTGCGGCGGACGTGCCGCTAATCAGGTGAATAGGGCTCATGAGGCAAGGACAGCAGAATCGTAGGGGCCGTGGCCGTAGCCGCAAACCCCAGAACCCACTGGCGCGGAATTTCGAATCGAATGGGCCGGATGTCAAAATCCGGGGCACTGCGTCGCATATCGCAGAGAAGTATATGTCGCTCGCACGAGATGCGCTCGCGTCGGGGGACTCGGTGACCGCGGAGAGCTATCTCCAGCATGCCGAACACTACAATCGCATCATCATGGCGGCCCATTCACAGGCCGCTTCGGCACCACAGCCCGGGGACCAACAGCAGGCTAACGGGAATGCGGGCCGGGGCCGGCAAGGTGGCAACGATGCCAGCGATGGGGAGTCGGAAGAGGGTGCCGAGGCCGCGTCCAACGAGGGGAGCGCCGCACCGTCCGAAGGCCGTGGCCGAGGTCGTGGCCGGCAACGTCGCAACGGATCTCACGCAGCGCCCGAAGGCCAGGCGGAAAACGAAGCCCCCGCAGCTTCTGAAACCAATGGCGGTGCAGAGGACAATCGTGCCGCGGAAGCAAATGGCGCCGATCAGCCGGTTGACGTGACGGCCTCAGAAGAGGGCGAGAGCGCCTCAGGCGCCGTAAGCTAGCCACCCACGGTTCGGCCAATCGAGCGCATTGGTCGTGCGCGCTCTGCGCGATCTGAGCAGCGCGCCGTATAACCGTCGGCCGTTTCGTCGTGTATCCAAAATATCTGGTCGCTCCACTCTGGCGGCGCGTGCTGAAGGCGCGCGAGCGTGCCTGTGCTGCCATTTTTTGTGGCAGAGCACGGCAAACCCCTCTTTTTTGTCGGAAAACCGTCGCTATATGTCTGATATCACGTCACTGATTTAGCCCATCCGCGGTGGCGCCCACCCCAATTCACCAAGTTCGGCCTGCCCTCAATTCTGGCCGCCCAAAGAGGGATCGACATGGATTTCGAGAAACTCTCCGACCGCTTGAAAGGGTTCTTGCAGGCCGCGCAGACCATTGCGCTACGCGACGGCAACCCTCAGGTCACCCCCGAGCATTTCCTAAAGGCCTTGCTAGACGACGAGCAGGGGCTGGCCGCCGGGCTCATCGCCCGTTCAGGCGGCGACCCTAAAACGGCGCTGGCCCGCACCGATGCGGCCCTGGCCAAGCTGCCCAAAGTCTCCGGGTCTGGCGCCCAGGCGCCGCAGATGACGCCGGCGCTGGGACGTGCGCTCGACCAGGCTGAACAGATGGCCACCAAGGCTGGCGACAGCTTCGTCACCGTGGAGCGCGCGCTGCAGGCGCTTAGCCTGGCGAGCGAAGGCGAGACGGCGGCAATCCTGAAAGACGCCGGCATCACGCCTCAGAGTCTCAATGAGGCGATTAACGATCTTCGCAAAGGCCGTACGGCCGACAGTGCGGGCGCGGAGCAGCAATACGACGCGCTGAAAAAGTATACGCGCGATTTCACGGAAGCCGCCGAGAAGGGCGAGATGGATCCGGTGATCGGACGCGACGAGGAGATTCGGCGCACGATCCAGGTTCTTTCGCGACGCACGAAGAACAACCCCGTGCTTATCGGCGAGCCGGGCGTCGGCAAGACTGCTATTGTTGAAGGGCTGGCACAGCGCATCGTCAAGGGCGATGTGCCCGAGAGTCTCAAGGACAAGAAGGTCCTGTCCCTCGACATGGGCGCGCTGATCGCGGGCGCGAAGTATCGCGGCGAGTTCGAGGAGCGGCTGAAAGCCGTTCTCTCCGAGATTGAAGCGGCGGAAGGCCAGATCGTCCTATTCATCGACGAGATGCACACGCTCGTTGGCGCGGGCAAGACCGATGGCGCCATGGATGCTTCGAATCTCTTGAAGCCCGCGCTGGCCCGTGGCGAATTGCATTGCGTTGGTGCGACGACACTCGAGGAGTACCGGAAGCACGTCGAAAAAGACGCCGCGCTTGCACGGCGCTTCCAGCCCGTGTTCGTCGGTGAGCCGACCGTGGAAGACACGATCTCTATCCTCCGTGGGCTGAAGGAAAAGTACGAACTCCATCACGGTGTGCGCATTTCGGATGCGGCCCTTGTGACCGCCGCGACCCTGTCCAACCGCTACATCACCGACCGGTTTTTACCCGACAAGGCCATCGATCTGGTGGACGAGGCCTCCTCGCGCCTGCGCATGCAGGTTGATTCGAAGCCCGAGGAGTTGGACGAAATGGACCGGCGTCTCATGCAGCTCAAAATTGAGCGCGAGGCCCTGAAAAAGGAGACCGACACCGCCTCCAAGGATCGCCTTGAAAAGCTAGAGAAAGAGATCGTCAATCTCGAAGAAAGTGCCACGGCGCTCACCCAGCGCTGGCAAGAAGAGAAGGACAAGCTCGCCGGTGAACAGAAGATCAAGGAAGATCTCGATGCCGCGCGCATCCAGCTTGAGAAAGCGCAGCGCGAAGGCGACCTCGCCAAAGCGGGAGAGCTGGCCTATGGCGTGATCCCCGATCTTGAGGCCAAGCTGAAAGCCAAGGAAGAGAGCGAGTCTTCTTCGGGCGCTGGCGGGCTGGCGCAAGAGGTCGTCGAGCCTGACATGATCGCGGCTGTGGTCTCCCGCTGGACGGGCATTCCGGTCGACAAGATGCTGGAAGGGGAGCGCGAAAAGCTGCTCGCCATGGAGACGGAGATCGCGAGGCGCGTGGTCGGTCAGGAAGAGGCGGTGAAAGCGGTCTCTACAGCTGTGCGCCGCAGCCGCGCCGGGCTCCAAGACCCCAACCGGCCGCTGGGTTCGTTCATGTTCCTAGGCCCCACTGGCGTCGGCAAGACGGAGCTTTCGCGCGCGCTCGCCGAGTTCTTGTTCGACGACGAAAACGCGATCCTGCGCGTCGACATGTCCGAGTACATGGAGAAGCATGCGGTGGCCCGGCTCATCGGCGCGCCTCCTGGCTATGTCGGCTATGAAGAAGGTGGTGCGCTGACCGAGGCTGTCCGCCGGCGCCCCTACCAGGTCATCCTTTTCGATGAGATCGAAAAGGCGCACCCGGACGTGTTCAACGTTCTGCTGCAGGTGCTGGACGATGGGCGCCTCACGGATGGTCAGGGCCGCACGGTTGATTTTCGTAACACCCTGATCATCATGACCTCGAATCTTGGGTCTGAGTATCTGGTCAACCAGGCCGAGGGTGAGGACTCTGATGCCGTCGAGGAACAAGTCATGGAGGTGGTGCGTTCGCACTTCCGGCCCGAGTTCCTAAACCGCGTCGACGAAATCATCCTGTTCCATCGCCTGCGCCGCGAACACATGTCGAACATCGTCGACATCCAGATGCAGCGCCTGCAAAAGCTGCTGGCCGACCGCAAGATCACGCTTGTGCTTGACGATACCGCCAAGACTTGGCTCGGCAACAAAGGCTACGACCCGGCTTATGGCGCGCGGCCCCTCAAGCGCGTGATTCAGAAATACGTGCAAGACCCCATGGCTGAGATGATCCTGCAAGGCAAGGTCCATGACGGCGAAACGGTCAACGTGTCCGTCCGTGACGGCGAACTCACCTTCAACGGCGAGACGGCGAAAGAAGCGGCTTAGCAACTTGGTTGATCGTGTGTTCGCCGCCTGAGCGCGGCGGGCCCTCAAGCGCTGATGACGGGGGTCCTCGCCGTCTTCGTGGGCACACCGCTTGTCTTGGCCGTTACCCTGACCTTCCCATGTTCGGGAGTAAGCCAAAGAAGCCATTGGGCGCTTCAGGATCGAACAACGGCTGGATCGGGACTCAACGACGTTCGAAACGCGTTAGGGGTAGTGCCTGTCCAACGCTGGAACGCGCGAATGAAATGAGCGGACGTTGAGTAGCCAAGCGCCAAAGCTATTTCAGAGACTTTCATAGTTGTCTCCAATAGAAGGGCCGACGCGCGTTTGCGGCGCACCGCGTCAACTAAGTCCCGGTAAGCAACGCCATGGGACTGTAGTTGTCGCTGTAGCGTGCGGGAGCCGAGACCGAGTATCTCCGATGTTCCATCGATGTCAGTCATGCCGTCTAGTAGACGGAGCTGCAGCACCGACTCTACGACCGACCGGATGTCATTGCGCGGCTTTTCCAGAACCATCTGCCTGAGATCGGCAAGAATCAATTGCTTGGCGCCGGGCACTTGTTGTTGGTTCGGTTGATGTAGGAGACTCAGCTCGAAGATAACCGCCGGTAGCTTTCGCTCGAAAACGACAGGCGCTTCGAACAATTCTTCTACAGCATCGGGGTTTGGTCCCTTCGCTTGATCCAGTTCCACGCGAATGGGCTTCCAGTGCGATCCGGCATACTGGCGGATTAGATCCGTGATCAGCAGGAGTGTTCCCGCATGGATGTGATTGAAACCGGACTGCCCTTCAATGCCTGAGCTGTAAGAAATGCGCGCCTCTCCAGCACCTATGTCTAGCGAGAACGTGCCGGTGTTCGTGGCATATCGCAGTCCACGCAATGCGCGGGTAAGCGCACTCAAAAGCGTAGGTGCACTGACGACATACCGTCCGTAGACACCAAGTTCTTTGAAGGGAAAGGCGCGACCGATATGGAGCGCCAAGTTAGCGTCGCCCATCTCTCTTGCGGCGCACTCAATCAGCGTGGCCTCACCTGCATACGGGATGTAGAGGCGCCTCTCCTCAATCACATCGAGGGGAATCGAAGCCTCCTTAAAGGAACGCTCGACCGTTCGCCAGCCTGCGTGGCGTTCGATGACATCAGCCGCGGGTCCGAGTGCAAAAGCTGTCACGAGTGAAGCGGCTGCCACCAACGAACCTTCCTACTAGGGCTGACGCAAAATGGTAACACGCCAATCCCTGGCCATGCCATCTATTCAATCACCCAACTCTCCAGGCCGGCACCTCAGAGAGCACACATAATTCGCTCGAAGAACAAGGCCGACCACGGAAGAGTACACTTTCTACTTTTCATGGAGTCTTGCCATGTCCGTCATTTATCTACGCGCACTAGCAATTATTGCTGTAATTGGTGTGTTCGCCAGCCCAAGCGTTGCCAAAAACGTGGAGAGTACGAATAGGCTAGAGCACGGAGCATCTTTTCAAAAGCTTGCTGAAACCAGAGGCATGGAGCGTCGTGACGACCGGCGCGACGTGCGTCAGGATGCTCGGCAAGAAGAGGGACTTGTTGGCAAAGACAAGCGCGATGCCAAGCAAGAAGGCCGTCAAGACACTCGAGACGAACGCCGAGGCGGTGATGACAACTAGACTAGGACGACCACTGCATATGGTTTGCACGCCACAGTGTAGGCAGACGATATAATCAGCGCCGATTGCGCGATGAAGGTGTCTAACCTTCCAACAGTCTCAAAGTGCTCTGTCACCTTACGAGTGAGGTCATTCCATGAAAGCCGCCTACATTGCCGCATGGATTATGGCGTTTATCTTTATCGCCGGCGAAACGCTTCGCCGCGGGCTTAGTTATCTCTCTGTGAACGCGACGACGATGGTCGAGGACTACCTTTGCGGCGCGCTGCTCTTGTCGGCTGCGGTGTTTTGGTCTCTCCGGCGACCCGTGGCCCCAAAACTCATGGCGGTGGCCTGGGCCTATGCCACTGGCGGGATGTTCGTGCCTTTCTTTGCCCATCTCGAAGCTTTTTTGCGGGACACGACCTTTCGCCCCGATCATCCCCATGAGGACGTCAGTTCGATTGTACTAAAGGGGGTCATCTGGGCGGTCTGCCTCGTATTTCTCATCATCTCGTTACGCAGTGACGATTCCAAATTTCATTCAGTACAAAGCCGAGCCACCTGAGGGCTTGGTCAGGCGCAATAGGGAGACGACATGACGACATTTAGAAGCTTCTTCGCGGCGGCGCTCTTCTCGGCAGCATGCATAGGTTCGCCTGCGTGGGCGGAAGAGCCGACGCCCGGATACAACACAAAGATCCCCGAGGGTTTGCTGACCCCGGACAAGTATCCCACGCGAGTGGGTGACATTGAGTTCTTCGATGGTATCCCGACGGCAGCAACCGCTGAAGCCCTCTACAATCATTTGGACTACATCCGGGGCGTGCAGACGTTCTTGAACGGCATGCCCGCGGCCTCGCTAGAGGCCATACGGCGCAGTCAAGCTGTAGATGGCAAAACGCAGTCGAGCCACGCCGTGATCATGGACGACCTGATGGATAGCAACCCGCTCTTCCTCACCGGTAATACGGATACGGTCTATCTGAGCATTATCCTGAACCTCGAAGAAGACGGGCCGACTGTGATCGAGGTCCCACCAGGCACCGGGCCTGGCACCGTGAACGATGCCTTCTTCCGGTTTGTCGTTGATACCGGGCCTCCGGGACCCGACGCCGGTAAGGGCGGCAAGTATTTGATCCTGCCCCCGAACTACGATGGAGATCTGGATCCTCCAGTGGGCGGTATGGAAGCGGAAATTGATGGGGAAACCTACTTTGTCGCGAAATCGCCAAGCTGGGTGAACTGGTACATCGCCCGGGGTTTTCTCAAGGACGGCAAACCTGACTTCTCAAGCAAATTGTTCCGGGAGGGCATCAAGGTCTACCCGCTTGCGGAGAAGGACAATCCTCCCGAAATGAAGTTCGAGAACAGATCGATGAAGGCGTACAACACGATTCACTCGACGGACTTCAAATTTTACAAAGAACTCAACACCGTCATCCAGCGCGAGCCGGTGGAGATGCTGGACCCGGAACTGCGCGGTCTTTTTGCCTCTGTCGGCATCGAGAAAGACAAGCCATTCGAGCCCGATCTCCGCATGAAGAACATTTTGATCAAATCAGCGGAAGTGGGCAACGCGACAGCCCGAACGCTTCTTTGGTATGAGCGAAATCCCGGCGACTTCCTGTACGAAGGCAGTTACTGGAAAATCGGATTCCCGGGCGGCAACTATCAGTTCCTCCGGGAGGGCGGAAAGGGAGGGCGCGACCTCGACGGACGCACTGAGTTCTTCTACTTCGCTACAGTCAACACGCCGGCCATGACGAAGAAGCTGGTCGGCAAGGGCTCACAATATGCGTGGGGCGCGCTTGATGCTAACGGCGATTATCTGGACGGCAGCAAGACGTACAAGCTGAACCTGCCTAAAGACCAGCCAGCGAAGCAGTTCACGTCCATCGTCCTATACGACCCCCAGACGCGCTCGCAGTTGCAGACGGACCAACCGTTCCCCAGCTACAACAGCGCCAAGCACAAGGACAAGGTTAAGTACAACGAGGACGGCTCGATTGATCTGTACTTTGGTCCCGAGGCGCCTGAGGGACTCGAGGACAACTGGATCCAAACGGTACCCGGTAAGGGCTTCTTCGCGATCTTGCGTCTATACAGTCCAACCGAAGCTTGGTTCGACAAGACGTGGCGGCCTGGGGATATCGAACTCGTCGAGTGATAGGTCTTATTCCGGGGGCGGCTCTTGAAACGCCCCCGGAAAACGATCTGGACGCGTAAATATATGCTCCTGGCCCTTAGCGGGCTCCAGCTACCGCCGTATTCCCCTCGTCAAAACTGCCCCAATGTGTATGGGCCCCTCGTTCGTGAGGAGGTGAACTTCAGACCGTTTGCTCTCAAGGCGGGGGATGCGGCGCCTTGCGGACCGGGGTGACGATCGGCGAGGTCCGTCATGCTAAACTCGCTCTGTTTCTCGAGTTCTCAGTTCGAAGGAGAGTGGGAATGGTGAAGCGGGGCGTAGATGGGTCGGATTTGGGGCCGCAAGGCGGTCCACAAAGTGAGCGTGACAGCACCCAGACGCTGGTGTTTATCCGGCATGGAGAGAAGCCGGCGCAAGGCCTAGGGCTGCTGACCTGCCGGGGGCTCAATCGCGCGCTGAAGCTACCCGACTATTTCGCCGAGAACTTTCCGCCCCCGGACTATATCTTCGCGCCCAATCCATCGGTGAAGGTCACGGAGATACACGGGGACGGGCAGCGCTACGATTGCGTGCGGCCGCTGTTGACGATCGCTCCGACGGCAGTGCGTTTCGGTGTGCCGATCGACACGCAACTGCCTTACAACGATCCCGGACTGCTGGCGGATACAATTCTAAGTCCACGCTACCGCGCGGCGACGATCTATTTCGGCTGGGAGCATATCGATCTGGTGGAGTTCACGCGGGTTATGTTCGACCGCTTTGGCGTGGACGAGGTGGTGCCGCACTGGCCCAATACAGATTTCGAGACGGTCTTCGTGTTCACCATTCGCTGGGGCGCAACGCCGCGGCTCGAATTCGATGTGCGGAAGGAAGAGCTCGGAACAATCTCTGATGCCTGGCCGCTGGTCTAGCGCCAAGACCACAGGACAGATCTTATGCGCTCAAGTAGGCCGTTAGGCCGGTAGCGCTGAAATAGACCTCTTACTGGATGTCTGCCTTACTGGATGTCCGCCTTGGCGATACGGGCCGTGACCGGATCCAGATCCATCAGGGCATCAATGCGGCGGCGTTCTTTGTGGAAGGCGGCAAGGTTGCGCCCCTCAAGCTCGAGACCACGTGGCACGGCGATGGTCATGGGGTTGACGTGCTTGTTGTTGACCAGGACTTCGTAATGAAGGTGGGGGCCGGTTGAGCGGCCGGTCGAGCCAACGTAGCCAATGATCTGACCTTGCTTGACGCGGGCGCCAGGCTTGGAGCCGGTGGCGAAGCGAACCATGTGCGCGTAAGCGGTGGCGAAGCCGTTCGCGTGGCGGATGCGGATGAATTTGCCATAGCCGCCATGACGCTCGGCCATCTCAATTGTACCGTCGCCGGCAGCGAGGATCGGCGTTCCGGTGGGAGCCGCCCAGTCCACGCCCGTATGCATTTTGATGCGACGAAGCAGCGGATGGCGTCGCATGCCAAAGCCGGAGGTGAAGCGGCCACCCTTGACGGGGTTGCGCATCAGGAACTTCTTCGCACTGGAGCCATCCTCGTCATAGAAGTCGATCGTGTTGTCCGGTGTACGGAACCGATAGAACTTGCGGGTCTCGCCGCCGACGGTCATGGACGTATACAGAAGCTCACCGGCTTCTTCGCTGCTTGTGCCTTCCCCTTCGAAGAAGACCTCGAACGTATCGCCTGACCGAA
This sequence comes from Pseudomonadota bacterium, assembly GCA_039177935.1. Lineage (GTDB taxonomy): Bacteria > Pseudomonadota > Alphaproteobacteria > Rhizobiales > Methyloligellaceae > Methyloceanibacter. Next base: position 21,446 of record JBCDFN010000027.1, read on the forward strand.
CCTTCTGTTTGAAGTCCACATCGTAGGAATGGACACGCAGCAGCTTCGTGATGACATCAGCCGGGAGCTTCTGCTCAAGTGCCGATTCGTAGAAGCTCTCATAGAGCGAGGCGCGGTTCGACGCCGTAATAACAACATCGCCGACCGGGGCCACCGTTGAGGCGAGATAATCGCCATCGCGGTTGCGCGATGTGGTCACGATGTGCTCACCAGCCTTATCGAAAATGCTAATGCGAACGGGTTGCTTAGCTTCCGCGTCGTCCTCAGGCTTGACGAGCCGGAAGTCGAACTTCTGACCAGGCTTTAGATCTTCGGGACCAAAGACGGCGTCGAGACTATCGAGCAACTCGTCTGCTAGCTCCTTGCTGGCGCCGACCGAAAGCAAGACGCCCGAAAGTGTGTCACGTCGGCCAATCGTAACGATTTTCGTCTCGGCATTAGCGACTTGGGTCTCGCGGAAGGCTTCGTCTTCGTCAGTCAGCTTCCGAATAATGGTTGTGTTGGGCTGGAAGCGCGGACGATCCACTTCGTCTGGCCGATAAGAGGCAAGCTGCAGCGTAGCTTCGCCTTGGCTCTCTCCGTAAGCCAGCGGCGTCTGAGCATAGGAAAAGTTCTCAGCCGCACGGACCACAATCGACGTGATCTGCTCAGGGTCCAGCTCGATATCGTCAGTTGGAGGGAGGATGCCGCCCGGTACCTCGATCACGTTCACATGGAGCGAATGGGAGGGATCCACAGCATCCGCGCCGCCGCCGATGGGCGTTGCGTCGGAATAGAGTTTGAAAGGATTGAAACGGGGGAGGGCGCTAGCGTCTTTGGGCTTTTCCGTACCGAGCCCGGCGATAATGCGAAGATACGGCTTGATGGTGATGAACTCTCGATCGCCCTGATCTTCGACAACTGTGTCGTGGATGACGTGACGGCTGGCAAATCCAGCGGATGTCATCTGGATCATATCTGCTTTCTGGCCGCTAGCACTTTGAGCGTCTTGGGCCAGCCGGGCGCCGCGAATGGGCTGTAGCGCGGCGAGGGATGCGCGCTTGATGGAGTTCACCATCCCCGAGCCATCCGACATGTTCATCGAGGCGTAGATGGCGACTCCAATGAGACAAACGCCCACCATGCCGGCGAGGCATGTGCTGGCCATCCATTTTAGGCGGTGCGCTGGCCCTTCATGACCCGATTCACAGAGGTAGACGGATGGAATTTCATGAGTGGTTTTGGCGGGCGGAACTTCGCCCAAAAAGATGGTAGGAAGGCCTCTCGGCGTGGACGGCACAAGTGCCTGGCCAAGCTTCCGGCGCGCGAATCCACCATGGCGCTTAAACAATGCGCGATCCCCCCGTTTTCTGGCTGTCGCCTCGCGCCCTAAACTCTAAGAGCGCCTAACCCGATTTCCCTCAGGCGACCAACAGCCGAAGCGGTCTATGTTTCCTCTCAGCGAGGCCAGAGTCTGAGCCGATGGGTGTCCCTCGATCCCCGGCTTTCGTCATCTCATCTTGCCGCGCAAACGCGGCAAAGAATACCCTCAATGATGAGATGGAAGCTGTTTGGATCCCGGTCAAGTCCCCCTCGGCGCTTCATCATACCATACTGGAGAAGTATGGTTACCACGCCGTTAACGAGTGAAAGATTGACCCCCTAATCGGGCAGGAATGTGACCTTTGCGCCTCAGTTCAGAGGGCTCTGAGGGAAAACCGGCCTTCGAGCGCTTTCTTTCGCATTTCGGTCATTTGGCCATTGACACTCGCCCGGCCAGACCCTAAATACGCTTCAGCGCGGGTCGCTCCCACCTCCTGCGGGACGATGCGCGACCGCGCTACCCACTGACAGTTGCGGGGTATCCCCCGGGTCTTTTAGCTCCCGGGTCGGTCCTTTGCTGTCGTTGACTTCCAACGGGGCTTTTGGTTCCATTGGGGGTTCGGGAGTGTGGCTTGCGCTGCGCTTTCGACGGCTCTTTGACATTGTAATATGAAGAAAGGGAAACGCGGACGGCGGAGTCCTTGCGTGCCGGTTCCTCTTAGGACCGGCGATGAGACTCTGACGATCTTGCGTTTTCAAGAAGCCAATAGGCGTGTTGCATGCCACCTTCGGTGGCGTGGTTTCATGCTTGTTGGGAACTCGTCAAAACGTAGCGATCACCCGGAACATTCCATCCGGGTTAGTTCAGAATCGAATTCTAAATCTAAGAGTTTGATCCTGGCTCAGAACGAACGCTGGCGGCAGGCCTAACACATGCAAGTCGAACGAGAAGCTTTCCTTCGGGAAAGTGGAAAGTGGCAGACGGGTGAGTAACGCGTGGGAACGTGCCTTTCGGTTCGGAATAACTCAGGGAAACTTGGGCTAATACCGGATACGCCCTTCGGGGGAAAGATTTATCGCCGAAAGATCGGCCCGCGTCAGATTAGCTTGTTGGTGAGGTAACGGCTCACCAAGGCGACGATCTGTAGCTGGTCTGAGAGGATGATCAGCCACACTGGGACTGAGACACGGCCCAGACTCCTACGGGAGGCAGCAGTGGGGAATATTGCACAATGGGCGAAAGCCTGATGCAGCAATGCCGCGTGTGTGAAGAAGGCCTGCGGGTTGTAAAGCACTTTTACTAGGAAAGAAAAACCCAAGGTTAATACCCTTGGCATTGACGGTACCTATTGAATAAGCACCGGCTAACTCCGTGCCAGCAG
>JBCDFN010000028.1:0-20123 GCA_039177935.1 Pseudomonadota bacterium
CGACGGCCCCGATGCCACGCCGGTCTCCATGGAAGAACTCGCGGCGATCCCGCCGGAAGATTGGGCGAACCTTGTGTTCACAGCGCACCCGACCGCGATTCGGCTTCGGTTCAAAACAAATGCCGCAGACATCTGGATGGCACTCAACGACGAGAAGACACCGCCAGCACCGGCACAGTTGCCCGAGCCACAGACTGTCCTTGTCTGGCGCCAAGATCTCACATCGCGATTCCGGCTTCTGGATCCGGAAGAAGCGATGATGTGGGCCGAGGCCACGAGAGGTGCGCGCTTTGGTGTGCTTTGCGAGATGGTGGCAACATTCGCAGGCGCGCAGGAGGCCGAGCTACGCGCCGCGACTTACCTCAAGACCTGGCTCGACACAGGATCGCTCTCCTGCGTCAGTCCGGACTGCGCACAGTCCCATCTGGTGATGGGAACAGCGCATTAGTGCGCCCAGTCAGCCAATAAGCCAGTAGTCCCACCCATTCGCGGGTCGCCGTATCGACGCGCCGCAAACCTTCGGACACTTTGTCGAACGGCTTGGAGAAGTCCTCGGGTCCGCGCGTGCGGTAGTCGACAGGCCATGGCTCTACATCGAACCCGGCCTGCCGGAACGCGCCGATCGAACGCGGCATGTGATAGGCCGACGTAATCAGCAGCCAGCGCGTCCCCTCGCTGAATGCCCCTCCCCGGTCCAGTTCCTTCCTCAGAAAGATCGCGTTCTCGTACGTATCGCGTGCGTTTGACTCAAGAACGAGACGTCCTCTTTCGACACCGAGCGCAGTGAGAATGTCCGCCGCGCCTTCCGCCTCACTATCGGACTTGTAGAGAATGCCCGCATCGCCGCCAGAAAAAGCGACTTTCATATTTGGAAACCGCTTCGCGAGGATTGCTCCTTCCAAGAGCCGCTCCCCCGCTTCATTCAACGTCGGCGCCTTGCGGGCGCCACCTATCAGACGGTTCTCGGCACCCCCCAATATAATGATGCCGGCAGGGTCTGGCGGCTGATCGAGGTCAGCGCGTGGAAAGCGGTCCTCAAGCGGCAGGATCAACATGTTGCCCAGGGGCGAGAGGCCAACGATTAGGAGCAGCACAGCGCCGATCGTCACGAAGCGCCGACCCCAGCGCGCCCAGCCCGTCCAAATCAGAATCGCGCCATAGCCAATGAGCAGCGCTATGAACGTGGATGGCTGCAGAACGAACCACACAGTCTTCGCCACATAGAAGAACATGTCTGCCCCCTCGCCTCTAAGCTAACCACAAAGCAGCAAGGCCGAGAAAGGCGAAGAATCCGACCACGTCCGTCACGGTCGTCACAAAGACGCCGGATGCAATCGCCGGGTCGAGATCCAGCGCATCCAGGCCAAGGGGAATGAGGATGCCTGCAAGCGCTGCGGCAAAGAGATTGACGATCATCGCAACGCCAATCACAAGGCCCAAGCCGTCGCTGCCGAACCAGAAATACGCGATCGCCGCCATGATGACGGCGAACAGCAGCCCATTCAGAAGCCCCACAGCACACTCGCGCCATATGACCCGCATCGCATTGGCAGGTCCCAGATCATGTGTCGCAAGCGCCCGCACAGAGACGGTCATAGTCTGTGTGCCGGCATTGCCGCCCATTGAGGCGACAATGGGCATGAGCACCGCGAGCGCGACCATCTGCTGGATGGTAGCCTCAAAGAGGCTGATCACAACGGAAGCAAGAATTGCAGTGATGAGATTGGCAACGAGCCAACTAAAACGCAGCCTGGTGGTTTCCCAAACCGTGTCGACAACGGATTCATCGCCGACGCCACCCATGGCGAGAATATCCTCGGAGGCCTCCTCCTGTACGACTTCGACGATGTCGTCGGCGGTGATAACGCCCACAAGGCGCCCATCGTCATCGACCACAGGCGCTGAGTTCATGTTGTAGCGTTCGAAGCGGTGAGCCACGTCTTCTTGGTCCACGCCAACGGGGATTGGGTGCATTTCCTCATCGATGATCGCGTCCATCTGGGTCGGCCGCTTTGACCGGAGTATCTTATTCAGGGCTACGCAGCCCTTTAGGTGATAGGCGGGATCAACGACGAAGATCTCATAGAAGCGCTCGGGCAGATCTTTGGCCTCGCGCATATAGTCGATGGTTTGGCCGACGGACCAGAAAGGCGGCACGGCGATCAGATCCGTCTGCATCATCCGGCCGGCGGAGTCCTCCGGGTACTCAAGGCTCCGTTGCAGCGCAACCCGCTCGAAATACGGAAGCTTGGAGAGAATGTCCTCTTGCTCTTCCCTGTCGAGGTCCTCAAGCAGATAGACGGCCTCGTCAGACTCCAGCTCCTGGAGCGCCTCGGCGACCTGCTCAGGCGGCATGTCCTCGAGCACCTGGTCGCGCACGGCTTCTTCGAGCTCAGGCAGCGCCGAAGCCTTGAATTGGTCGCCGAGGGTCTCGATCAGTTCCGCACGTTCATCGTTGCGCAAGACTTCGAGAAGATCGGCAAGGTCGGCCTCATGAAGATCGAGGGTCAGCGCCCGAGCGCGCGCGGTATCCTTAGCCTCTAGGGCGTCGGTCACTGCGTGGAGGAATTCTGGACGAATGTCCCCTTCCTCGTCGCGTAACGGAAAATCGCTCAACGCGTCCTGCATCGACCGCCTAATCGCTGGAGTCATCAGACATCGCCCCGGCGCAACCCGGCTCCGTGAGGCGCCACAGCCAGAGCTTGCCGATTCGACTGAAACCGACCGAATTGTGATATCAGGCCAGGCGACCGATGCCTACGCATGGGCGCATGGTTGGACCTATTCTCAACGGGACCAACAGATTATTCGGTCTTGGAGCAAACCTAGCAGGTCAGACAGCGTCGACAATTCACTGATTGGTCGCACGGCTCGGGCGTGTCTTTGCCGCCCCATTCATTCGCAACCTCAAACCTCGCCGTCACGTGTCGGCCTACCAAGGCACGGGGTCCCCGCGCCAATCGAAGAACCTGCCGGTATCTTCTGGCTTGAGACTGTCGATGACAGACATCAGGTGAGCTGCGGAAGCCGAGGGCGCCTGAACCTGAAGACCGCGCCGCGCAAAAGGCTGCGAAAGCGGCGTATCGACAGTGCCGGGGTGTAACGACACACAAATGGCGTCGGGCCGGTTGCGCTTGAGCTCGATAGCGGCCGTGCGCACGATTTGGTTTAGCGCCGCCTTTGAGGCGCGATAGCTGTACCAACCCCCGAGCCTGTTATCGTCAATGCTACCGACACGTGCAGATAGCGTCGCGAATACCGCTTTGCCCGATGACGGCAACTGCGGAAGGACATGCTTCATGATTAGCGCCGGCCCAATGGTGTTCAATGCTAACGCATGGCTCATCGTTTCCAGTGAGATATCGCGCCACGTCTTCTCGGGCTTCTGAGATGCATCGTGCAGAAAGCCCGTCGCATCGACGACAAGCCGGATTTCACCCAACGCCGCCGCGTGGCGCGCGGCACGTTCGATACTCTCTTCGTCCATGAGGTCAAAGGCGGGATCGTTCGTACGGCTAAGGGCGCAAAGTCGGGAAAATCGACCACTTCTTGCGATTGCCGTCGCGAGCGCACTTCCCAGTCCACCGGTCGCGCCGAAAACAACCGCAACGCCGCCGGGCGGAAAGGACCCAAGGCGAACCGGCTCGGTCTCTGTCATCAGCTTCAAGTCGCCGACCACGAATGACCTCTCGTCACCAAATCAGGACCGGCTCTTTGCCGATCGTGCTCTGATCGTCCATGGCCTGAACGATGAAGTCGGCAACATCCGCACGGCCGATCACACCGTTACGCCACTCCGACGGTTTATAGAGAACACGATACCGGCCGCTGCGCGGTGCGTTCGTCAAGATACCGGGCCGCACGATCGTCCAATCGAGCGCACTCTGCTTGATCAACCGCTCCTGCACATCCTTGTCGTCATAAGCCCTACCGAGAATCAACCGGAAGGGGACGGCTTGGAGCAGCCCGATGGCATCGCGACTGTCGCCTGCCCCGAAGCCAGTCACACAAATCAAACGGCGCGCGCTGTGCTTCTGCATCGCGTCAACCAAAATGCGCGTCGACTTGGAGAATAGGTCTACATTCTTAAACAGATCGGATGTGGCGACACCGAGCGCCTGAACGACGATTTCAACGCCATCTAAGGCTGCGTTGACGTCTTCGCTGTTCGTGGCATCCCCTTTAAAGGGTTCAACGGACTCGCTGTCCGAAAATGCGGCGTCCGCGGAACGTGAAAAAGCGCGAACCTGGTGGCCGGCAAGGAGCGCGGCCGAAACCGTCTCCTTACCAATTCCGCCGCTCGCACCCATTACCAGGACATGAGCCATTGATTCGATCCACTGTTTAACGCGGACGCTCGTTAGTCTTGTTCGCGCGGTGCGACCGCCACCGCCGACTTCGCCTGTCTATTTGCTAGTGCAAAAATCTCGGCAGTGAAAAACACGCCGATTAAAAGCACGGAATGCGCAATAAGGCTGGGTCCCATCAGCCAGTTATAGCCAATCCAAAGAGCAAAGATGGCCGACCACATATAGGAAAGAAGCAACATGTAATGGAAGCGTACCATTCTCGGCAGGTTACGCAGTGGATTCTCGGTGGGATCCATCACAAGTCTGTAGGCTTTCGTCAACATAACAACGTCCTCTCACGAGTCTTCGGCTCTGGCGCCTTAGGCCCAGTGCCGTCTCGAACCACATCCCAGAAGCAGTGTTGCTCGGGTTTGAATTGCAAGTGATACGCCGCCGTGGTTGGACCAGATCACCGTGCGGACTGGGAGAGCCACACATGTCTGTGATCTGACTGGTAGCGGCCTTAGCGGGCGGCTCCGCGGGTAGACGCTTCAGTCGCCGTCAGGTCCCAGCACAGGGGCCGGTGCCGTGATCTCGAATGTTGCATCCTCGTCGTTGACCACAACCATTTCGATGCAGTTGCCAGGGCCGTCCGTGATCATCCACGCATGGGTTTCGAATGTGGGCACAAGAGCGGTCTCGCCGCGATTGAGACCCGTATTGTCGATAGGCGTTCCCTCGGTATCGATCCAGACAACGCCACGATAGCCGTCCGACTTGTTGACGAAGGTCATCGTCACAGGGGCCTTGGACTGCATCGATCTGATCTTTCCGAACTGAGTACAGGATACCGCATCTGCCTTCGAGGTCGCGGCGGGCCTATCATCCGGTACAGATGCCTCGGCCAAGAGCGACGAAGCCACGGAAGAACCGATCGCGCTCGCGTTCTGATCGCGCACGAGCGCATCAGCAGTCTCAGACTCGCCTCCTGTCACTGGATCAGTTTCGCCGCGACAAGCCGCCGTAAACTCACGGAGCGTGGTTGGAGCGCCGCTTAGCTGCAGTTTCTGGAATTGCCCACCTGCAATGCCGTAGGTGAGAACGCCACCTTTCGTCATCGCCTGCCAGATTGGTGCAGAGGCGTCAAAACTTGCCTGAAGACCGGACACGCCCACTTCGGCATCCTTACCATAGACTTTGGCAGGCACGTCGGCAGCAAAGCCTTCGGCGGCGAGAGAAAGAACCACATCCTCATTCTCCGCGAGATCAACCGTGTCGTACCAAAAGACGACACGCGCTTTGGACCCGTCCGGCCCACCGCAGACGGCCTCAAAGGCGACCGCGTCCGTTTGGGGGATGCCATAGGTCAGGATGACGGTATCGGCCTCGTCTGGGAAATCGCTTGAGTACCTATCCACCGTCCAACTCATTTGCTCTTCCGCAAACGCGCTCGGCATGGCGGCCGTAGTTAGACTGGTGGCGAGGAAAAGGGCGATAAGCGGACGAATCGGCATTCAAGATGTCTCCAGCGAATGGACCGGTTCAGGCTAGCGCAAACGAAATCGTCCATCACCCGACAAAGACATACGTGATTACCGGTCATTAAACAGGCAATGCAAAGGGTAACCCGCCCGTCAGGCCAAGAAGCGCATGGCGGTCGTGGATGCTAGTACCTTCGGGATCGGAGGCAGCCCCCCTAGAACACGCTACGCGCTCTCTGCCTGTTTTCTCCGCCGCTTCCTTCCGCGAAGCGAGAACGATGACCCGGCAACGATTGAGAAGGCGCCGAAGAACAGCACCACAAACATGCAGCCGTCGCGCGCCGCAACGATAAGGCGCGTCTCCTCTTCATTTTTGCCAACGAGCATGTCGCTGGGGAACATGGCGGTCAGGACCAACAAAGCCAGGAGGCCGTTCTTGACGACAACTTCGATGACGATGGCAAGTGAGTCCCGGTCCGTCATGCCGCAGGCAAAGGTGCCCAGCCGCGTGAGCCACAGCGCCCCAACTCCAAAAAGCACGACGATAACCGGGCCAATCCATCCATAAGGCCCAAACTCAAGACGCCCCGCCCCAAGCGATCCGATGATGATGACGCCGAGCATCAGCAGGCTGGCCCGTATCATGTACTTCGTGAACACGATCTGTTGCTTAGAATGCGTCAGTCGCCGAAAGAGCATCCCCAACAGCAAGGGTGTGATCAGGAACAAGGCGATGTCCAACATGATCCTCGTCTTGTTGATTTCGAAGCTGCCGGGCACCTGAACGCTGACGAGTGCGGCTAAGACAAGCGGCGTCGCAAAAAGGCAGAGGAATGTGGTGACGGCAGACAGCGAGACGGACAGTGCTACATTTCCGTTTCCGATAAAGGTCAGCAGGTTCGACAGGGACCCACCAGGCATCGCGGCGAGAAGAGCGAGACCCGTTGTAATGCCGATCGCCCCTGCGGCTGTGAGACCGCCAAATCCGTCCGGGATCAACCCGATGACGAACATCGTCAGTCCCGCCCAAATCGGCACCAGAATGAGCTGGGCGGCAAACCCGACGGCAAGACCGCGCCACGCGGTCAGCGTGATGACGAAATCGCGTACCGTAAGGGTCGCGCCCATGCCAAGCATGGAGAACGTGACCATCGTCGTCGATAGGATGCGTTCATACCGATCGAAATCTGTGAAGAACGAGGAGAGTTGATCAAGCATCGGGACTGAAACTTAGGGCAGCACAATCGGAACCGGCAAGTTCGCCGCATGCGGCCATTGGCTGCGGTTGTTCTGATTGGAGTCGCGTGAGAATTGCAAGGGTCCGGACGGGTTTGGATAAGGACAAATACTCGCCTATTCGAAGTTCCTTCCGAATCGCCAGTCCAAGGGCGGCAGCTTCTCGACCACCTCAAAACGTACCACCTCGCGGAATGTACGGCCGTAACGGTCCGTAGTCAGCACTGTCAGCACGTGGGGACCCTCGGGCAGACTTTCGGGCAAGTCCGCCCGCCAAAGATGGCTCGATTGCCGTGTCAGCATACGGTCAGGAAACGGTCCGGGCGGTCCTTTCCATTGGAAGCCCTGCCAGGTCCGAAACCCCTCGGTCGCCTCTCCACCCGTCGTGCTTCGGAATGCCATACGCCCGTTCGTCGATTGCTGGGCTACAGCAAACGGGTCGGCGAAGTCAACGCCCACACGAGCCGCCTCGCCATCGCCTTCCTGCGTGCGGCGTGCAATGATCGGCTCACCACCGTCGATAGACGCCCTGACCACGCTGTCCTTCGACCCATTCCAGACGTTGATTGCGACCCAACTACCCTCTTTCAAATCGGCCAGTGTCAGCATGTTCTGGTCGCCCAGATCGTTGATCGTCACCGTCGGCACTTCCTCGCGCGGCGGATCGGACGGTTTTGCAAAATCAAACAACTTCTCAGCCCACGCACGAAAGCGCGGCGTGTTGAAGGAGACCTGCATTTGCTTTTCGGACGGACTCTCGAACGTCCGGTACGTGTCGACATAATCGGTGCCGTCGAAGTCGATCACGTAATACCCACGTGGTGACCCGAGACGCTGCCGTGCGCGCGGTATGCCTTGGTCATTGAGGTCACCGGACCACCAAGCTGCGGAGACGGCGCCAGTGATGATCATATGAAACTTGGCAGGGCCCGTGCCGGTGTGCTCTTGCCAGCCCGCGTAGCTTTCGCCGGGTAAGATCTGCTCTGTCGTATGAGTATGACCACTGAGGCCGAGCACGCGCCGGTCACCAACGATCTCATAGAGTGCTGCCAGATTATCGGTCTGGTGCTTCTGCTCACCGGCATCAGAGAAGCTGACGAACGGAATGTGCGCATTCAAGACGATGAGCTTGTCTTTCGGGACGAGCGCCAGATCGTTCTTCAACCACTCCAACTGCCGCTCGCTGATCACACCGTTATAGGTTGGCTTCTCGGATGGCGCACAGAATGGGTGCGGATCGATACCGTTGCAGGGGTAAAGCACATTGTCCAAGACAACGAAGTGCACCTTGCCAATGTCGAAGGAATAGTATTCCGGCCCCCACTCACGGCGGAACGTATCGAGTGAATCCGCGTCGCGGGTCGCATCGAAATCGAGATCGTGGTTGCCCGCGACAAAGTACTGCGGAACGCCAGCCGCCGCCATGATCGACTTAAAGCGCGGGTAGAGCGACAGGTCGTCGCCCATGACATCACCTTCAAAGAGCAGGCACTCGGTCTTGGCGTTGTCGCGCTCGGCCAGCATCTTGCCGGCTGTATCGCGGACAAAGCCTAGCTCCCGGTTCGAATAAGGCTGCGGGTCGCCGAAGACGAGGCATTGGAAGCGATCACCGGCCGGATCGGGAATCAGCGGAAAATTGATCGCCTCGGGCAGCGGGCCCGTTGGCGCAATGCCGCCAAACCGCAGCGGCGGCGAACCCTTCACCTTATGGATGTAGTTGAACTGCGGGATCATATCCTCATCCACCGGCGTGCTGTAGCCGGCAGGCTTGGTGATGAAGAGGTTCATGTCGTCATAGGCCGGCAGGCTATAGCGTCCATCCGCGTCGGTCTGCACAACCTCGCGCCCGTTGGAGACGAGAACACCTGAGATACCCTTTTCGTCCGCATCGAGGCGCGTGTTTCGATTCGCATCCTCGAAGACTGTCCCACTGGCCCGAGTCGCGGCCTGGTCCCCGCGCACAATATCGATCGTGCCGCGATAGTCTGGGTCCTTGGCATGCACCGGGAAGCCTACAAGCGTTGCCAGAACAAGGATTGTGAGCCTTGAGTATGAGATCGTCATTCTCCTGTCGATGAGTGCCAGAGCACGACGCGCAAAGCCGCGATGGATCGAAACGCATTATTGTGTGACATCTATATTGCGGCGCCGTGAAGGCCTGATGAGGGTGCCACCTCGATCAGAATATGAGTGTTGCCGCCTTGCTACGTTTGCCGTCTAAGGAAAAGATGAGCCAGCCGACTTCCACCCCCTACGACACACGCTACCCCTCTATTGCCGATCTCAAGCAACGGGCGAAGCGACGCATACCTAAGTTCGCCTTCGACTATGTGGACGGTGCGATCGACGACGAGCTCGCAAAACGGCGAAATCGGGAAGCGTTCCACAATGTGCACTTGACGCCGCGGTATCTGCGCGACGTCAGCAAGGTCGACACGCGTAACACACTGTTCGGCACCGGCTACGCCTTGCCGTTCGGCGTTTCGCCCATCGGGCTCGGCAACATGATGTGGCCAGGCGCCGAGCGTGCGCTCGCCCGTGCTGCTCAAGCCGCCCGCATTCCCTATGTGCTCAGCACCTTCAGCACCACAGATCTCGACATCATTGCCGAGGAAGCACCCGATGTGTGCTGGTTTCAGCTTTACGTTCCGCGAAACGAAGACGTCATGGAGGACTTGATCGCACGTGTGAAGCGCGCGGGCTTTCACGCGCTCGTTGTCACGGTCGATATTCCCGTCGGCGCAAAGCGCAACCGAGAACTGAAAAACGGCTTGAAGCTACCCTTTACGCTGACCCCGCAGATGATCTGGGAGTCTCTAACGCATCCTACGTGGGCCTTGACGACGCTAGCCCATGGTGCGCCTGACTTCGTCAACGTAGCGCGCTACCGGACGGATGCAACGCAGGGCCTGTCCGACTTCGTGTCCAGCATGACCATCCCCGGGCTGCCTTTAGAACGGCTGCGCAGAATTCGCGCGCTCTGGGATGGACCACTCATCGTCAAGGGACTCCAGGCAGAAGAGAATGTCCGTCAAGCCGTAGACTGCGGGGCGGATGGGATCATTCTCTCAAACCATGGTGGCCGCCAGCTCGACGCGGCACCGGCTACGATCGACACGCTCCGCGCCCTGCCCGGCGATATCGCCGAGAAGACGACACTGATGATCGACGGCGGCATTCGCACCGGGCTCGATGTGCTGCGCACAAAGGCCCTTGGCGCTCAAGCTGCTTTCAGTGGCCGGAGTTTTTACTATGGCATCGGCGCCCTTGGCCCCGCCGGAGCACAACAAGTGATAGAGATCCTCCGTGACGAGGTCACCCGCACACTGCAACAGCTGGGTTGCGTGCGATTCGCAGACCTGGACTCACGCTGGCTGTCTCACTCAGGCGGCTGACAGGTGCCCCTCGCCTTTCCCCGGAATCCACATTTCCGGGGGTTTTCCGACAATTTCAGTAACGAGAAGGCGTGTAGGCCGTGGCCTGAGCGACCCTCATTTTCTCCACTTGAATTGACGCTATCCGAGGTTTTTTCTGCGGTTCATTCGCGGTAATGTCACGGAACGGCTGGGGAGTCGCAACGGGGGTTACATGCTGCCTGTACGCCAATCCCATATGCGTCCCGCGATTGTCTCGTGCTTGATCGCAGTTGCGATGCTCGCCTTCTCTCACGCACAAGCAACCGCGCAGGAACCTGAGAATGCGACCGCTACATGCGAAGAGTTCGGTCTGGCGGTGCTATCGTCGCCGGCCTCGCCTTGGAAGGGCGCGCCGTTGCGCGTCATCGTCGCGACCGAGAAGCCACTCCCCGGCGAACTGACACTTGTTGGTCCTTCCGGGAATGCGGTCGTCCAATCATCCGACATGCAAGGCGGGCCGCCATATTTCTGGTACGCGGAGATCCCCGCGCCTGAGGCCGGTGCCTGGCAGGCAAAGCTCTCGCGGCAGGGCGCGGCCCAAAGCTGCCAGGAGGTCACCCGAAACATCACGGTGGCACGCAAGCGGCCAAGAGGCGCGCGGGGCAACAAGATGGTCTGGCCGATCCGCGACAAGTGGGATCGCTCCAACGAAAACCTCTATTCCGCTTGGCTTCAGAAACTCTTCGATGCGCCGATTGAAGAGGAGCTGTCGTGGAAAGCCATGGGCGAGGTTCTTCACGACGAAAAGCGCAACATGTTATTCAACCATCTTGGCCTGCGAGAAGATCAGACCAAGGCGACCATCCGGCCGGACTGCGCCGACCTTCCCTATTTCCTCCGGGCGTACTTCGCCTTCAAGATGGGGCTCCCATTTGGCTATGCACAATGCACGCGCGGCGCCGGCGGGGCGCCCAAATGTACGAAATGGTGGAGCATCGCGAACGAGCAACCGTCGACCATCACGACCCAACGACGCCGCAAGGCAAGATCCGACAGCCGTTATAGAAGAGGAACCGCATCCGCATCGCCGGTACGGTATCGGGTCCCCCCAAGGCCGAAGGGACTGGTGCCAGGATTCCAGCATTATCTGAGAAAAACGATTGCGGACGGTGTGCATTCCGGCAATGGACGGACGGCTGCGGACGATGACAACACGGACTTCTACACGGTGCCCCTGACACGCGAGGCATTGCGTCCGGGCACGATCTACGCAGACCCTTACGGGCACATTCTGATGCTTGTAAAGCGCGTGCCGCAGACGGAGGAAAGCGCTGGCGTCTTTCTCGCCGTTGACGGTCAACCAGACGGTACGGTGGCACGCAAACGGTTCTGGCGCGGCAACTTCCTATTCGCGCAAGACCCCGCGCTGGGTGGCCCGGGCTTCAAACGCATTCGTCCCATCGAGAAGAGGAGCAATGGCGCCCTACGCCGGCTAACGAACGCTCAGATTGCGGAACACCCGGAGTATGGAGATTTCTCGCTGCAGCAATCCACAATCGACGTGGAGACATTCTACGATCGCATGGACGACGTAATGTCACCTGAGCCGATGGATCCCGTAAAGGCCATGACCGAGGCCGTGACCGCGCTTGAGGAACAAGTCAATGCGCGTGTGAACTCGGTGGAGAATGGACGCAAGTTTCTCGCTGGCAACCGAGGAACTGTAAAGATGCCCAACGGCTACTCGATCTTCGAGACATCCGGCCCCTGGGAGAACTTCGCCACACCCTCTCGCGACTTAAGGCTGCTGATCGCAATGGACGTGGTGCGCAAATACCCGGAGCGTGTCGCCCGACGCCCCGAGCGCTTCGACATGCCGCCGGGCAAATCACCCGAAGAGGTGAGAGCGGACCTCGAAGAGAGGCTTCTGCAGGAACTCAGCAATCGCAAGTTCTCTTACAAGCGGAGCGACGGCTCGGATTGGACGTTGTCGCTCGACGACCTACTCGTCCGCATCACCGATCTCGAGATGGCCTACAACATCAACGACTGCGCCGAAATGCGGTGGGGGGCGCTTGAAGGTAGTGAGGAGGCGAAGACCTGCAAGCGGCGCGCGCCCGCCTCTCAGCGTCGAGTCATGGCCAACGACTACCGCCCGTGGTTTAGCGAGCGCCGACGGCCGCCTCGCGGGTAGCACGGCCTTTTTCAGCACCGTCATCGGGCCGGGCGCCATCCAGTAGCGCAAAGACTGCCCCTTCTCTGCACTGTCCATGCTGCTAGGCTCGGCGAACAGCGGTGGGAGGAGAGAACCATGCAACCAGCAAAAAGCCGTATTCGGAACAATCTGATCTTCGGGGCAATGGCACTGTTGCCCCTGGTGATTCTGGCCTATGTCTTTTACAAAGTGCATGACGTCACCAAAAAGGCAGCCACCGCCGTAGCGCCAGTGCTTGGCGATAGCTCTCTATACGGGACGGGCGTCATCCTACTGATGACCTTGTTAGGCCTTATGCTGCTCTGTTTTCTCATTGGCGCGTTTGTTACCTCACGCGCCGGCGCGCGGGCCTTCAACAAAGTTCAGTGCACGTTCGGTGACATTGTCCCTGGCTACAAAATTGTGACGAATTTGATGCGTGGCGTTGCCGGCAATGAGAAGGCCTATCCGCCTGCGCTCGTCTCACTATTCGCGCCGGGAACATCCGTGCTGGGTTTCGTCATGGAGGATACTGGTGGGCCTTACCTAACCGTATTTGTTCCGAGCACGCCCGTGATCACTGTCGGGGGCGTGCATATCGTCGCGCGCGACAAAGTTCAGCTGCTCGATGCATCAAACAAGGAAGCCGCCGAGAGTGTTGGTCAATGGGGCCTCGGCATGACAAAGCTGCTTGAACAGAATAAGCCTGCCAACAGTTAGCCTGAGCCCACAAGCTTGAAAAAAGATAATAACTCGGAGACATCAAGTGCCGCGTGAGACTGTGCTGTTCGACATCAACGAGACGGTTTTGGACCTCTCCCCCCTCAAGCCCAAATTCGCTGTAGCCCTTGGCGACCCCGCGGCGGCGTCCACGTGGTTTGCAATGTTGCTACACGCCTCCACCGTTTGTGCCCTGACGGGCGTAAGGACCGGCTTCGCCGAGTTAGCGGGTCTGATGCTAGACCGCCTCGCTGCACTCAAGGGCCGCGATCTCGAAAGCTCAGAACGCAGCGATATCCTCGATAGCTTTGCGAGCCTCACGCCGCATGCGGATGTCCAGCCCGCATTGGAGAATCTCCGCTCGCACGGCTATCGAACCGTGGCGTTCTCGAACTCTTCACAGGACCTGGTGACGCGACAGATCGCCAATTCGGGGCTAGCCCCGTTCTTCAATTCTGTGCTCTCCGTCGAAGCGACGGGGAGCTTCAAGCCTGACGGCAAGGTCTACGCATTTGCCGCGACGCGTCTCGAAAGGCCAATTGGTGACCTTCGACTCGTTGCGGCTCATGACTGGGACACCCATGGCGCCCTGACGGCCGGCATGCAGGCAGCCTATCTCGACCGCAGCGGGGCATCCTATACTCCGCTCTTTAGAAAACCGGACATCGTGGAGACCACGATGGGCGACATTGCAGCTTCTGTCATCGCTGCGGATCGCGCTGCAAACGCCGCGCATTAAAAGAGCGCTGCGATGACAACGAGTGCCCCAAAGCGGACATTCATTTAGGCATCTCGCGAGCCCGTTCTCGTTTACATACCCACCGCGCTTGTCCCTCTGTCTCCCGAAACGCCCGGGCAACCTGATCCGTCAGCGGCTTAATGAGATATGGAGCACCACAACAGACTTCTCGGCACGAATGAGAAGCCGCAAATGACGCTGTCACTGCGCTGCAGCTTTACCCGCTAATCCCGCCGTCATGATGTCGCCTAAGGTGGCGGCGACGCAGGCGCTCGAGTGGGGCGCTCGGGCGAGCATCGACGGGGGTAAGCCCATGAGTGCGCGACCGCCAGTATCGCGGTTCAGCGCAAGGTTTCGTAGGAAACGTGCGAACGGAGCGGCCGTGTCCCGCCCGGGGCTGTATTGCAGCTGTCCCTTGCGCACGTTGGCCTGATAGATCGACTTGCCCTCTTTGATTGTCTCGAGGACTTTCAGGTTAGCGAGCATCTCGGGATCGACGGCGGTCGGATCGTCCGACAGGATGACGAAATCAGCGAGCTTGCCGACCTCCAGCGAGCCTTTGCGGTCTTCCTCGAAGTGCTGCCAGGCCGGCCAGATCGTCATGGCCTTAAGCGCGGTCATCACGTCCACCCGCTGGCTAGGTCCCAGAATATCGCCCGATCGAGTGCGCCTCGTAACCGTTGCCGAAAGGATGCGCATGCTGTCCGGAAACGCTACCGGTGCAACATGGTACGGCCAGTCAGGTCGAATAACTTGGTATTGTCGCCATTGTGCCGCTCAACATCGGCAAGTGCGCCGACCGCGATAATCCGTCCACCTTTGACCGCTACCGCTTCAGCGGTCGGCGCCGCGTCGTCGATCGTTAGGATCGGGCCGCCGGAGAAGATCGTATCAGCAACTTCTTGGGCTATCGCCAAGTTGGGAAACACCAACAGCGCAACGATGGTCGATCTGAATATGCTCATCAAAGAACTCTCCTGCATGACCAACGCTAGCCTAGCTCAACCAGTAACGTCTGCAATTGGCACGTAGTGGACCTTGATGCTCGAACCTTGGATGTCTTCTTTCAGGTGCCAAGCAGTCGTCGCTGGGTCGCGTTTTGGTGTCAGCCGATGATCCAGAGCGGAGATGCTTGCGTCATCAGAAAGAGAGCTGTCCAGGCCAGGTAGCAAAGGCGGCTTAGGCTTCTGGTCCAGAGTTCACTGTTGCCGAGACAAGTCGGCACAGCCCGCCGTGGCGTCTTCCCCTGATTCAACATAGCAGGCGCTAATCCGGTCAGCGCCTAGAATACGGCCCTGATTGTAGCCCTTGCTGTCGGACGATACCCAGGTGAAGGACGTGTTGTCAGGATAGATGACGCCAAAGAAATTGACGGTGCCATCGGGATAGTTGAAGTGTCCCCGAAATCGGCGGTCTCGCTGCTCCGTTATCTCGATTTTTTTCTGCCCCCAGACCCGATAGCCCTTCTTGTCGGAGACCGTCCTGTTCTCGCCTATCCAGGTCCCGACAAGGTTAGGTATCGCCTCCTCTGCAGCGACTGAAACGTCCAGTGAGCCGAGAGCCAATAGCGAGAAAGCCAACAATGCGCTCATTCGTATCATCATCGTTCTCCTCCGCCTCAACACAGCCTGGGTGGCCATTAACCCGCGGCGGGCATTAGAGCTTAGGGGTGCTTAGGCATCGACAGGAGACCACAGCCGAAGACGGCGACATGATGTTCGCGTCTTTCCAAACGTCAGCTAAGTCAGATTTCACCGTCCTTCTTAGTGTCCAGCACCGCAGCTTGCTCCTTTATAGCGAAGAACGGATTGCCGGAACGATGTCCGCTTGTGGCACTCAGCTGACCTCAAGTACGCGGTCAGCTATGTCGGGTTGGTGAGATCAGGCCAATTTCCCTCTCAGTCTGTCAAGGCGGCTCAGATCGCGCGGCGTGCCTAAATCGGTCATTCGTGCTGGAAGGCAGATGGACGATGACGGGCTTTGGCGTTAGCGACATAAATAGCGGCGAGCACCAAGACGAGGCCAAGGACGAGCCATACAGTGAGTTGCTCTCCTAAGATGGCACTCGCTAGAAGCATCGCGGAAATGGGCGCGAGCGTGAGAAAAATAGCGACACGCGTGGGGGAAATATAGCGAAGCGACCACGTATAGAGCGCAAATTGAATGGCGCCTCCGCCGATACCGAGGAACAGCACCGCAGCCCACCCAGCCGCCGAGAAGCTAGGAGGCTCGCCGAGATGTCCGATCACCAGATTTAGCGCTGCCAAGCCTAATGCTCCGAATACGATGGCAAGCCCTGTGACAAATAGGGGGCCGTAGCGTCGCAAGTAAGGGCCCGTAAAGACCGTATAAATCGCTCCCAACAACGCGGTTGTGAGCATCAGCGCATCTCCGAAGAGATAGTCGCCGGACTCATCTTCGGATAGGAGCGCATCGCTAAAAGCCACGACCACACCGACAGACGCTAAGAGCACGCTGAACAGTTTGCGCGGCGAGAGTCTTTCTTGGCGAAATACGACACTCAGCGCGAGCGTTGCTATCGGCATTGTCGACAGCCCTACGGCCCCGCGTGCGGCGGTCGTGTAGTTCAGCGACGCACTAAAGGTCCACGGAAAAAGCCCAAAGAACAAAAGACCCAATGCTGCGATAGCAAGAAGGTCCTGCGTGCCAACGGCTTTCTCGCGAAAGGACATAAGGACAAAAGGTAGGAAGCAAACGGACGCAAGAGCGTATCGATAGAAGGCGAGTGTAACGGGGGATGTCTCAACAACGACGAAGCGCGTGGCCACCACCGATGCTCCAGCCAATAGGGCTGAGACCGCTGCTGCTGCGCTGGCAAGTCGAGACTTATCCATTTCACGCGTTTCCTGCCGACATTCTCAGACCCGGTATGCTCCGAGTTCGTTCTCCCACTTCCCTTGTGGCACGAAGTGGCCAGACTGGGTAATAAAAGGCCATGGGATACAAAGAAACATATGCAGCTTGGACCGCTGATCCACAGGCGTTCTGGGCCCGTGCCGCCAAGTCCATTGACTGGATCAAACCACCTGAAACGATACTGGATGACAGCGGAAACCCGATTTTTGCTTGGTATCCAGATGGCGTGATGAACACCTGCTGGAACGCGGTAGACCGTCATGTCGAGGCGGGTCGCGGGCAGCAAGCGGCCATCATCTACGACAGCCCCGTTACGGCGACAAAGCGTACGATCACCTATGCCGAGCTTAAAGTGCAGGTCGCGCGGTTGGGCGGCGCGCTGCAGGCGCGGGGTGTTGAGAAAGGCGATCGTGTGGTCATCTACATGCCAATGGTACCGGAAGCGCTCGTTGCAATGCTGGCCTGCGCGCGAATTGGTGCTGTGCATTCGGTGGTCTTCGGGGGATTCGCGGCCAATGAGCTCGCGGTCCGCATCGATGACGCCAAGCCAAAGGCAATCCTCGCCGGATCGTGCGGGATCGAGCCAGGGCGGATCGTGCCCTACAAGCCTCTGCTCGACGCCGCGATTCAACAGGCAGACCACAAGCCTGAGTTTTGCGTGGTTTTCCAGCGGGAGCAGCAGCTGGCCGAATTGTCCGAACGAGATCTTGACTGGTTCGCGTTTCAACAGGGGGCTGAGCCAGCAGATTGCGTCCCGGTCGCAGGGGACGAGCCGCTCTATATTCTCTATACATCCGGGACAACGGGCCAGCCTAAAGGCGTGCAGCGACCGAGCGCTGGCCACGCCGTTGCGCTGAGCTGGACGATGAAGAACATCTACGACATCGATCCAGGCGACGTCTTCTGGACAGCCTCCGACGTGGGCTGGGTCGTAGGCCATTCGTATATCTGCTACGCACCACTGCTACATGGCGCGACGACCATCGTTTTCGAAGGTAAGCCGGTGGGCACCCCCGACGCTGGCACATTTTGGCGCGTGATTTCGGAATACAGAGTCAAGGCGCTGTTCACCGCCCCGACCGCCTTTCGGGCGATCAAGAGAGTCGACCGCGGTGGTGACTTCATCCGCAAGTACGATCTGACCTGCTTAAAGTACCTATTCCTTGCCGGTGAGCGAGCTGACCCTGATACCATTCGTTGGGCTCACGATTTGCTCGGGATACCGATCATTGACCACTGGTGGCAAACCGAGACGGGCTGGACAATCGCCGGCAATCCTATGGGGCTTGAGCCCTTGGCCGTGAAGGTTGGATCGGCTGGCGTGCCGATGCCGGGCTATGACGTACATTCCCTCGCAGAAGACGGTAGCGAATTGCCACGAGGAGAGCTTGGGGCAATTGCGATCAAGCTGCCCATGCCACCGGGGTGCCTACAGACGCTGTGGCAGGCAGAAGAGCGTTATCGAGAAGGCTACCTAAGCAGGTTTCCCGGCTACTACGATACAAGTGATGCAGGGATCATCGACGAGGACGGCTATGTGTTTGTCATGGCGCGCACCGACGATGTTATCAACGTTGCGGGCCACCGCCTGTCGACAGGGGCAATCGAGGAGGTCTTGGCTGCGCTTCCCGATGTTGCTGAGTGTGCTGTCGTCGGGGTTGCCGACGAACTCAAAGGGCAATTGCCTATGGGATTTCTCTGCCTCAATAGTGGCGTGACCCGCCCGCATGAAGATGTCGTTAGGGATGCTATCGCGAAGGTGCGGGACCAGATTGGTCCGGTTGCGGCCTTCAAACTTGCCTGCGTAGTGGAGCGACTCCCTAAGACGCGTTCGGGCAAGATCTTACGCGGCACCATGGCAAAGATTGCGGATGGCAAGGACTTCAATATGCCCGCCACGATCGACGACCCGGCAATTCTTGACGAGATCAGGACCGTGGTAGGCCAGCTAGGCTATGGAGACTCACGAACGCGCGAGCCAACAAACTAGCAGGACGCCAACGCGTCTCGAGATTCACGGTCTCCCGAAGTACCGTGAACTGCTTGCAGCCACATCGCCGGAGCCACCTTCGAGTAGCGAGGATGTCCGCCTTTGGCACATGGCAGACGTCAATCGTGACGTCGCGGATGTCTGCTTGGGGGTGCAAAGCAGTCGTCGTCGGGCTTCTCTCTGATGTCAGCCAATGACCCAAAAGGGACATCGAGTGGCTAGCGGTACGGCCGGGTGCGCTAGGTGTTGTAATCTCACTGAGTTTGAATAGCATACGAGGTAAGCGGACGTTCTGAATACAGAAAGGATTGGCCCCATGCTGAGAACCCTTTTTTTGAGCTGCCTGGCTTTAGTGCTTTGCACGGCTGCCAACGCTGCTCATCACAAGACGGTATCAAAGTCGAAGAGCTTCAAGGAGTTCAGCGAGCAGTTTTGTGCCGCCAAACGAGACGCTCAGCATATTTTTGTCGTGCCGGTCTCAGTCTTCACTGAAGGTAGCGTCAAGTGCGACGACGGCGAATCCAAGCTTAGGACGACTGAGCCAAAGGACGATCCGGGCCACATGGTTTTCAATGTTGACCCACCAGCTGGATCCAAGAACAGCTTCGACTGCGACGGAAAAGCTGACACAAACATGACGACCGTCGCGATCAATTGCCTGCCGGTGTCGAAGGAAGCTGCCAGTCACCAAAAGAACTAAGGTAGCGATTTGAGGACCGCGCAGCGTGCGCAGGACTTGCTGGAACGCATGACTGCTACTGGCACGTAGCCGACACTGAGGCCGCACCTGACAATGTCTGCTATTGGGCGAGAAGCAGACACGCTTAACGGCGTCGGACTAACGGCTCGGGTACCAAAATGGGAGGCTGCGTTTCCCAAGGTGCGGGAGAAACGCCGAGAAGCCGTTTTAAGTTAATGGTTCAAAAAGGGCTGGTGCGGTCGAGAAGACTCGAACTTCCACGGGAGTTACCCCACAGCGACCTCAACGCTGCGCGTCTACCAATTCCGCCACGACCGCAAGAAACCTAGAAAGCTGCCAGGACGAGGCAAAGTGCCAGCCATAGCGAAGCATTTCGTTTCGGTGCGCTGGAGTAGCAAAACTGCCCTCTCGGCGCAAGCTGTGCGACACCGCTCTTTGGCTTAAGATGGCGGAGAGATGAGCCCAGCATCAAAACCTTTGGCGCGGACGCCCCCCACCCCTCCGCTGGAGTGGATTGTGGCGCCTGGGCCCGTCGCATACG
>JBCDFN010000029.1:0-19624 GCA_039177935.1 Pseudomonadota bacterium
AGCCCGCTGCACGATCGCCCAGCAGCAGCGTCAGGGGGTTAGGGAGCCTGTCCGGATGCCCCGGAATCCCTGTCCGGATGAAATCGGAACCCGTGTCCGGATCTTATCGGAATGCCTGTCCGGATGACCCCGGAATCCGCACGCTCCAGTTCTTCTCAAGCCCCTGGAAAGTCTGGGCTTCCGGCCGTTCGGACCTGCGCCGATTGGTCCTTAGGCTCGCGTTTTCCGAGCGTCTCGCCTACTGCCGGAAAACGGGACCTAGAACCCCAAAAACTACTCTGCCCTTCAACATGTTAGATGGGTTTCGGGCGCATGAGGTGTGTGATGGTGGACCTGACGGGAGAGGAATCGAACCTTTTGTTCGAGACCCTTCAGGACTGGGAAGCCCATCTCGCACAGCATGATCTGAGTGATCTGAGGTGCGATGATGACGATATCGCGCCGTGATTTCAGGAAGATAGCACAGAAGGCACCGCCACCGTTTTCGCTGCGGCTGACGTTTGAGGAACGCGCGCGGCTCGAGGCGGCGGCCAAGGGTGCGCCACTGGGTGCTTACATCCGCGCCGTCCTCTTCGATCGAGAGCTGCCGAAACCCCAGCGCCGGCGCCGGCGGCGGGGCACGACGAATCAGCGTGAGCTCGCGAAGGTTCTGGCCGCCCTTGGCGCCTCCAGACTGTCGGCCAACGTCAACCAACTGGCCAAGGCCGTGAACATCGGGGCACTGCCGGTGACGCCGGAGACGGAGGCCGAGTTGCAGCAGGCCTGCGCCGAGATCCGAGAGATGCGGGGGGCGCTGATGGCGGCCCGGGGCCTTGAGGCGACGGCATCGTCAGGAGGGCCGTCATGATCCTCAAGGCCAGCGAACGGGGGCATGCCGCCAATCTGGCGCGACATCTGATGAACGCGCGGGACAACGAGCACGTTGCGCTACACGAGCTCCGCGGCTTCGTGGCCGATGATCTCGAAGGCGCGCTCAAAGAGGCCGATGCGATCTCGCGCGGCACGCGCTGCAAGAACTTCCTGTTTTCGCTGTCCCTGAGTCCGCCCGAGCACGAGCCGGTCTCGGTGGAGGTTTTCGAGACGGCGATCGAGCAGATCGAGCAACGGCTGGGGCTGCCCAACCACCCGCGCGCCATCGTCTTCCATGAAAAGGAGGGGCGGCGCCATGCGCATGCCGTCTGGTCTCGCATCGACCCGGTGGCGCTGAAGGCGATCAACCTGCCCCACTACAAGCGCAAACTGAACGACATCGCCCGTGAGCTTTACCTCGAACACGGCTGGGACATGCCGAACGGGTTCAAAGAGGGTCGGTCCCGCGATCCGCTCACCTTCACATTGGCGGAGTGGCAGCGGGCGAAGCGTACCGGTCGAGACCCCAAACAACTCAAAGCCACCGTGCAGGCCTGCTGGAACGGGTCGGACAGCAAGGCGGCCCTCAAGGCGTCCCTTCGCGAGAACGGTTTTCTGCTGGCCCAGGGTGATCGGCGCGGCTTTGTCCTGGTGGACCTGAGAGGCGAGGTACACTCGCTTTCCCGATTGTCCGGGATCAAGAGCAAGCAGCTTGCGGACCGTCTCGGAGACCCCACGGCCCTCCCAACCGTCGAGGACCAGAAGGCTTGGCTCGCTTCCCGGATGACCGAAAGACTGCAGAAGCATATCCGTGCCCTCGAGGACCGGCATGCCAAGAAGGGCCTGGTGCTGGAGCAGCATCGCCGCGACCTCGTGGCCCGCCACCGGAGGGCCCGCACGGCGCTGAAGGTGGTGCAAACGGACCGCTGGGCACAGGAAGAGCGGAAGCGCGCCGCGAGACTGCCACGGGGCATCAAAGGCATCTGGAGTTGGATCACGGGCAGGCTGAAGGAGGTCCGACTGCGCAACGCCCACGAAATCGCCCAGACGGAACGTCGCGATCGTGACGAGCGTGAGGCTTTGATCGCCGATCAGCTCAAAGAGCGGCGCAAGCTTCAAACCCTGGTCCAAAGCAAACGCGCGCGGCAGGAGAAGGAGCGGTCCGCCCTCGATCGAGACCTGTCGGCATATCTGGCCCTCGACGCGGAAGCGCGACGCGACGCGGAAAGGCGCGGCCCGTCCCTTGATCGCCCATCACGCCCGGTACCCGGGCGCCGCCGAGGTTACCGTTCTCAGGATCAAGGCCCGAACGGCCCGGATCACGAGATCTGATCATTAACACGAAAGGAGACTACCCATGAAAATCATGCTTCTCACCCTCGACAAACGGCTGACCGAGCAAATCGAAGAACTGAAAGCACACTTCGACCTGGACGGTGAGGCCGTCATGCTGAGCGCGATACAGCGCGCTTACATCCGCATGCTGGACTTCAAGCGGGCAGACGCCCAAGAGGCTCTCGAGCAGAGCTGGCTCGAGCCGCACACCGTATCGGCAGAACTCGACGAGGACATTCCGTTCTGAAAGGCAGGAAACCGCCTCAACCATGCAAGCGGACCTTCAACGGTTCAGCAGCAGAGGTCCGCGTCGAGCCCCAAATTGATGGATACTGCGGTTTGAACAAAGGTCCGAGGAGCGCCAACTTCGGACGTAACCGAATTGCCTTTACGTAAGCTAGGTTCTCGCGAAATCGCAATATCCATAAGCATGAGCCGTGGGTCCACTGCAACCAATCCAACGGAGATGAGTCCCGGCTCAGTCGTCGCCGCCACTAAGATTCCGCCTCCGGTGCCGGGGTAGTCGGAACTGTTGGCGCAGCACTTCGTGGTATGTTCTCCTTTAATGCCGGAGTCGAGCGCCCCAAGATATAACCCGAAATTCCTCCTAGCAGCGCTGCAAGCTCTTTGCCCTCAAGGATACCCGTTATGCCGAACAGAATTATTGCTATAACTAGTGAGAAGAGTGTAACAAATTGAATGCCTGCTTCCGCAGAAAACACAACACGTCGAACACTTTCGTCAGCGTGTGTAATCTGGAAAAATTTCCAAATTACCAAGCCAACGAGAAGTGCAAATGCAAAAGACATCCACAACTTGAAGGAATTTTCTGCAGACCGGGGTATGAAAAGATCGTTAATATCGTTCTCAACTCTAGTTTGACGCAATATACTCACTTGTAGTTCTTCTGTGGCTCTTTTCAGATTTTGTTCTAGTGAATTACGAGATGAGAGCAGATGTTCGAGTTCCGCCTTTAGCTGCTCGGGGTCACCCGAGCTCCGCGCGTCTATTGCGATCTGGCGTTCAACAGCCTGGGTCAGGCGTTCTATCTCCGCATTGATTGTAGCTAGAGTGCCGACAAAGCGACCTTCCCGTTCGCTAACTTCACGGAAATTGGCCTGAAGAGAGTCCGCGCGAACGCGCTCAGCCGTCAAATCACCTCTTAGTTGCCTTTCATCCTCTTCGATTCTTTCTCTCTGACGCTGAAGCGAGTCTAAAGATATCTCAGCTTCAACTAAATCAGCACTTCGTGCTTCCGCTTCTATTGATATTAAGTCGCGCCGCGCCTTCGAGAGCTGATTTAAGAGCTCTTCAGTTTGAAGGGCCTCAAATTCCTTTTCGAGAACCTCTACCAGCCTGACTGCCTCAAGACGTTTCACACGGAGCGGTCTTTGAGATCGTTGGTATTCCCCATCGGCTTCATCAAGTGCTGATATGAGAAGCTCTAATTCATTCTTATTATTCTTAAGATCTAAATTAATTGATGCAATCTTTTCATTTTGTATTCTCACAGAGGCCAGCAGTTCCTCGCTTATCTTGTTTGAGCTTTCTATTCGTAACATTTCTGCATTCTTGGCGGCTTTGACACTTCGCAATTGATCACGAAGCTCAAATAGCGCGTCAGATTCGATATCGTTCTCTGATGACCTAATCTTGGATCTAATCTCTATTATCATTGCATCTTGATCGGCGAGTTGTTGCTGCAATGCTTGAACGCGCGCTCGGGCTTTAGGAATCGCTTCGAGCAATTGAATACGCTCATCACGTAGTCTCTGAAAGTGCTGTTCATCTTGAAATTTTTGCAATGCTTTCGCTAAGGAGCTTGGGATGTTACTTGCGTTAGGCTGGAGAGGTGTCGGTGGTTGACTATCCTGGGCTGTAGCGGGAACGAAAAATAGAGCTGAAAAAGCAGCCAAGACGCCAAAGAGAGAATTTGTCATGTTTCCCTACCTAACGAATGCGATGATGTAACACTCGATATGTGAACATGTTACATGGTGATTGCGAATCTGGCCGCACACTCATGATTTTTAGGATCTCTTCTTTAGCACCGCAAACCAAAAAGACTTATCGCTTAACAGTCTTCCGTCGCCACCCACAGCGATCGTGCGCTTTGTCACCGTGTCTCGAACATTGCCTCCGATCACGTCAATCTCGCCGGGCCGCGTCTCGACAACCAGATCCGCGTGGCTCTTATATGCTCCGGTCGCGTCGAACCGTGCCAACGCCTTGGCTTCGTTCAGAACCTCCTGGTCTGAATTCGGACGAGCGCGGCAAATCAAATCGCCGGGTTGCGGAATTGAGCCGGCCATGTTTTCGTCCCGTCGATAAGCCCAGTAGAGCTTTTTAGTATCCGATTCGATCCGCGATCTCACGGCTTCGCGAACGTAGGCCGAGTGCGACGCGCTGAACGCAAACTGGGTTCTTTCCACGCCACCTTGTTTCAGGATGTAAGACAGACAAACCGCAGACCACGCGAAGTCGTCATCCGCAATCGCCTGAGCCGTGGTCGTGGCGCTGCCCATCGGAACATAGGTATCTAAAACGTACTTAGCGAACGCGGCATCGTCGTCACGGTGCGTGCGTGTCTTTGCCCCGGTAATCGAATTCCAGGTCGCCTCGCCCCAGTGTTTCCATTCCTTGACTGCAGACGCAATCAAGGCGTCAGTTGATCCATCCGTCTCGGCTGGGGGCGCCAACAGGTTGCCGTCGCCGGTGAAGTAACTTTCGTTCCCCTTAAACACTATCGAGTGCGCTGGAGGTTTTGTTTCGCCCTTTGCAGTCCCATGGAAATGGATCGTCGGCGCAATGCCGTACGACACGGTTTCGGGGTCATTCACTAAGTCGGTGCCCCAGCGGTCCAGTTCCGACTGGGCGGATGCGTGGGGGTTGAGGAAAAACGTCCCGCCACTGATCTTGCTCTCGCGTCCATTCTTTGCGCGGCCGACGACATGGTTTTTGATGATGGCCTTGATCTCGTCGCTGGCCTCGGGCAGCTCGGCCCAGGTTTTGCCATCAGTTTCTGAAACCGGTTGGAACTGGCTTTTCTTGTCGATAACACCCGTGATGCCTTCGCCAAATTTCGGATCTGGATGGGCCACCCGGTTGATCACGGTGTCGACGACCGCGGTCAGGCCGCCCCTAAAATGAGGCTCTCCGAACTGTTTGAACACTCCGGCTTCCGCTGCCGCAATCCGGGACAGCGCGTCGAGCGAAGTGTCATCGATCATTACCTTGGGCCCACCCCCGTTGGCGGTGCCGACCGGCAGCGGATCAAGCGATTTCAGGAACTCCTTCGCCCGGGCCGCGGCGCTTTGCTGTGCAGCAGTTAGATCAACATCGATCATGTTTTCCACATCGGCACGCGTGCGTGCCTGGCCGCCATCGGCAAACAACTCACCATACGCCGCAATAGTTGCGGTGCTGACCGCTTGAGTGCCTCCGACAACGGCATCGATCGGGTCGGTCGGCGCCAATTCGGCAAACCGGACGCCCTCCTCCGGGCCGATCATCCAGGCGATCCGCACCAAAATCACCGACGGCGCCGCATTGGTGGCGGCAAACAATTGCTGTTGTAGGAAATCAACGCGACACGCCGCGACATAACACTGATCCAGAGGGAACCGCCTCCGCGCTTCGGTAATCCCATCCAGAATCGGCTTATATCGATCGTCCTCGATAGTCTCGCGCCATGGGCCGGGCCGGAACTGGAACGGACCGAACGGCGTCTCGGGCTGAGCTCCCGTCGGCAGGGGAAGATCATCACCCTTGTTTTCCCATCCGGATTCAACCCACGCCAGTTGCAATAACTGAGCCGCGGATTGTTCAACGGCGTCGTCCGGAAAGACCTCGCCAATGCGACCGGATGCATCCTGACAAGCTTCGATAAACCGGGCCACATCAACCGGTGGGCGGTCAAGGGTCAGCCCAGTGTCAATCGGTTCAACCTTGGCCCGGTCGATCCAGCCAATCCTGGTCGACGACCCACGCAACTGCAACTTCAGATCTGTCGCGTTACTGTCGAGCTCGTCCAAGATCCGGCCACGAAAAATCGGAAGCCCGACTGTGACACCGGCATCATCCTTCATCGATGCAAAATCAATTGTGCGCCAACTGGGCATCTCAGTCTCCTCATTGTCTCTCATGGTGATGATCAAAATAGTGCTTCAAATAGCGACTGGGTTACACCACCTACTGGCCCATCCGTGATACCCAACTCTGTGCGCCGGTTCTGAATTTTATCGCGCATGCTTGGGGTAATCACAGGGCTCGAGACCTCGAGAGCCGGATCATTTGTTAGCTTCTGCATGAACCCCTGCAATGATAGGATTGCGTTGTCTCGGGCCAATTCAATTGGAACGCCACCGTTCTGACGAGCGCCCGCGCCGAACGCACCCTGTTCAAACGCTGTAAGGAAACCCGCATTGGCGCAACTGCCAGCCTCCAGCAAAAAGTTCTCTTCCGATTGCACCAGCTGACCAGTTCGGTCGTCGCCAAACCCAATCCGATAGGCGTCAACGGCTGCTTGCGTGGTATCATCATAGATCCCCGTTTCAGGAGCGCACAAAACGGTTTGGATCCTGCGGATTCGTGCCTGTTTA
Organism: Pseudomonadota bacterium; assembly: GCA_039177935.1. Lineage (GTDB taxonomy): Bacteria > Pseudomonadota > Alphaproteobacteria > Rhizobiales > Methyloligellaceae > Methyloceanibacter. Next base: position 6,786 of record JBCDFN010000029.1, read on the forward strand.
CGTTCGTTATCAAGCTGTGTCTGAGCCTGCTGAACTCGGTTGTTCATATCCCGCAGCAGTGCCGCCTGCTCCGCAATTTGTTGGCGTTGCGCCGCATCAATCGCTTCGAACCGCGCTCGTGCTTCCTCTAGCTCGTCATCATCGAGCTCGGATGCGGGTTCTGAAGTTCCTATAGGCACCACGCTCGGGATGGTGCCCTCGCCCTGATTTACTCCTTCGAAGTTCTGCTTGTTGAGCGCTTGATTGATCTGGCGCTCAATGCCCGCAGGCAGGCAAAATGACAAGTACCGCCGAATCACCCGCGACGCGCGGGCCCTCGAGCGGAACGAAGCGATTTTGGAGTCCTTCAAGAGGGCCGCTTCGTACGCCGTCCGCGTACCATCAATCACGGCACCAACCGCAGCTGGATCCATTTCGTATAACAGTGCAGAACTGGTGTTATCGATTGTCTCTGACGCTAGCCCGAATGCAGCGGCAAGAATGCCCAAGGTTACTTCGCTGCCACTCGTCAGAGCCACTATTGCAGAAGTCGCCGAGGCAATGATGCTCACCTCCTTAATCGCAGCGTCCTTTGCGCGGTTATGCCAGTGCAATGCATCGATGTAGAGTTCACAACGTTCGTCTATGTAGTCGAAACCTGCGAAGATGACTTCGTCCCAATCCTCATTGTTTCTTTGTGGTTCCTGATTCCCAAGACCAGCACGGCGGATGAAAAAACTCATGGCAGCATCTAGATCTTCCGTTGAGGTTTGAGCTTCAACAGGATCAAAGCGCGGGCCGATTCCGTCGAGCAATTGGTATCGTTCAGCATTCTGTGCGCAGCCAATCAACAGCAGTAGAAAAACGATGCAAGAAATGTGCGTCCGAGACACCACGTGCGTCCTTGGAAATTACTAAGATCATCGAATTAATCGTCACACGCTGTTTCAGGCTTGTCAATTGCGCAGTGTCGGTCGTGTGAGTAACGCGGCGATCTGGGCGTCTCTGAACAGAGTTCACATCGCTCAATCGGTCGCACGCGAGCCAAGTGCATACCATTTTAAGAACCGCTCGCCCGATCCGTCTGGTGTTTGAACGCCGGAATGTCGGTTGCTGGGAACTCGCTTCGGCAGTAATCGCGCAGTTCCGGACCTTCACCCACGGTCCCGTAACGTACGGAAAGTCCGCGGTGCGTTGGGACGCTTCGCGCTCTCCAATGTCAGCTTTGAGCGTGCGGCGCCTCGTCGGAACGCGCCAGGATCTTCAAGTGCCGCCCGAGGGCTGTCCTTGGCGTCTGGAGGCGTTTCGCCGCCTCGGTGATCGTCAGGCCGTCCTGGGCGATGAGCTGTTGAGCGGCGGCAATGAGGTCCGGTGCGAGTGACGGCCGCCGGCCAAGGCGCTTGCCGCGCTTGCGCGCGGCTTTGAGGCCGAGCGTGGTGTTCTCGACGATGATGTCGCGGTGGAATTCGGCGACGGCGGCGAAGACGTGGAAAACGAGCTTGCCGCCGGGGGTCACCGTGTTGATGCCTTCACTGATCGAGCAAAAGTGGATGCCGTCGCGCTGGAAGCGCACCAACAGATCCGCAAGGTGCAACACGGAGCGCCCCAACCGATCGAGCTTGAGGACGACAACGGTATCGCCAGGTTGAAGCGCTTTGAGCATGGCATCGAGCCCTTGGCGATCGGCCTTGCTGCCGGAGACGCCGTGATCCTCGAAGGTCTCGTCGCAGCCCATGGCGGCGAGCGCGTCACGCTGCATGCGCAGCTTTTGGTCTTTCGTTGAGACACGCGCATAGCCGATACGCCGTCCGGTGCCGGTGAGCTCTGGCCAGATCGAGGGTGACGGCGTCATCGGAGCGCCCTCCAGCGCGACCGGAATCGAACCTTTCCGGTCAAGCGCCGCGCGGGAGTGATGAAGACGGAGGTCGGCGCGGAAACTGCCTCGCACCATCGCTCTTTCCAAATACGCTCTACGGCTTTAAGTGTAAACATATGCATGACCATAATCCTTCGATTATGATCATGCGAATTCGAAGATGTATGAAGTGTTTTCTTCTACTCTCTCTACTTTATCCACAGACGACCTTTGCCAATGGCTTCACGGGGGCTCAGGTGCTCGCGTGGCAGCCGGCCGCCCAGGAAACACTGTTTCAGGATTCGATCTCGATGATCGCCATCGTCGCGGGGCAAACCGGTGCGCATGGCCATATCGCTCGCTGCATCGGCGACTGGTACGCGGAAGGGGCCGCAGGGAAGACGGCCCGGCATGCGCAGATCCGGGATGCCCTCCGCCGGTTTCCAAACAATCATTCACAGGCCATCATTTTGGCGGTCGTGCAGAAGCGGTGCGGCAAGTTCTGACAGCAGCTAGAGCTCGGGGACATCAGCGTGCAGTGGGATCGACGCATCGCGTGGCCCGCGCACCGGTGCTTCCGGGCGCGCTTCAGCTTTCACCTCGGGCGGCATCTGCTCTTCGATGTTACCAAGGATCTCCTCCAGCTTATTCTCGTCTGGAGGGTTTGTCTCGTCTGAGAGCCGGTCTCGCGCCCTTCCGAGCACGTCCACTTGGTAGTCCCGGACCCGGTCAACGGTCTCGGCCGCGTTTTGTGCGTGATCCTGCGCCTTCTCCCAATCCTCGTAGGTCGGCGCATTCATCGGCCAGGCGACGCTGTCCGGGTCGATGTCCGGAAGGATTTTGCCGGTCTCATCGCGTACGCGCCCGTCGGCGTCCTTGAAGACGAGGCGTCCGTCGTCCAGCCGCGCTGCGCGATCTCGGAGGGCTTGCAGGTCATCTTCCGCCTGCGCCTGGGCGGCCTCAGCCTTGGCCAAGGCGCGGGCAGTGGCGGCCTCGGCGATCATCAGCTGGTCCATCACCTGGCGGTATTGCTGGGCATAGGCCTGGTTGGTTGCCAGCAGCAGTTCGAGGCGCGTCATGGCCTCCATGCGCTCGGCGCGCTTGCGCTCTGCAGCGCGTGGGGAATGCTCCTCATCAGACAGAAACCGTTTGAGACGCCCGTTCTCCCGGCCCGCGAGCTCGTCCTGCAGGTCGCGGAAGTCGCGATTCTGCCTCATGGCGCGGGCGTCTTCTTTCCTCATGCGCTCGTCATCATTATTGGTCATGATGCCCCACGATCTGAGCAAAGGGGCTCTCATTTGTAGTATTACCTTCTATATACACTCTGTTCACAATGATACTGAGTATAGTTCATTACCATTAAGATTTCATTAATCTAACTCTCGTCGTCACTTTCGAACAAGGCTACCGCGTCCCGAGCGCCATGCAGCACCCGGACGATAATCAGCTCGGTCTCGGTGGCGCGATAGTAGATGACATAGGCTTTGTGGAACTGCGCGCGCAGCCCTGGTGCGAGCTGCTCCCGGCTCGGGCCAATCTCGGGGTGATGCAGCAAAGGCTGGCAACGCTCGGTGAGCTGATCGAGGAAGGCGGTGGCCCGCTCGGGCGAGTCCTCGGCGATATGCGCCCAGATCTCCGCCAGATCGTCTTCGGCGGTCTCGGTTATGCGGAGGAGGAGCGCTGCGATCGTTTGGCCTCCCCCTTCTTGATGATGAGCGCGGCATCGAAGTCCCGCACGCGTCCGGCCTCGATATCGGCGAGCCCGTCCTGCACATCCGCCTGCAGTCGGCGCAACTCAGCGGCGCGGCGGGCCTCCTCATCCTCAAGGAGCCGCAAGCCGGCGCGCACGACTTCGGAGACGCCGTGATAGCGCCCACTCTCGACGAGCGCGCGCACGAATGCCTGCTGATGCTCGGTGAGCGAAATGCTGGGGTTTCTCGCCATATCAATACCTCCTGATCAAATTGTAGCATATAGTATTAAAAAATAGCAACTCAGCCACAGCGGAAGACGATCCGGCGCCCGGCGATCTCGGTCTCCGTGTAATCCACCGCCAGATCCCGGGAGATGGCATCGACATCGAGATAGCACTGGAGCTGCTCGGGGATCTCACCCAAGAGCCCCTCATCGACGAACGCCTCTGCCACGTCGCGGAGTGTCATATCCTCATAGATGTCGACGTCGAAATCCTCCGGCGCGCTCGCAGCCCAATCGAAGGCGTAGCCGCACTCGCTGACCGCGATGATCACTGCAAGCTTTTGGTGGTCGTCCCAACTCTCCACCGCCTCGAAGAATGCCGCCAGATGCGGGGCCGTCAGCCCGACCGCCTCTGCCAAGGCAGCATCGATCGCCTCTCCCTCAACGAATTGGAGCACAAACTCCTCGACCCGCTCGCCGAAATCGTTCCAGCAGGCCGCGGCCTTCGCCGCGTAGTCCTCTGGTCGGTTGAAGAAGAACCCCGTGGCTGAGAGGTCATAGGGCTGTGCGTAGAATGTTGTTTCCATGATCTTTTCCTTTCCTTGAGAACCCGGTTGCGCCTGCAACCGGACTAGCCACGCGGCAATGAGCGGGGGGGATGGCTGTCAGGGCCGGCGGGTTTGGAGAGGTGCGGGCGCAGGGCAACGCCCGAGCCACGGTCCAAGCCCCGCCGCCGAAGCGCAGCGCAGGCTTGGCCTTGACGGCCTGGGGGCCGCAGGCCCTGAAAGAGAAAGCAAGACCGCAGCCGATAGGCTGTCCGCCTGCGCGCGAAGGATCGACGCCCGCTCGGGCCAAGACCTGAAGAAGGCTTTGGTGCGGTAGAGCCCGATCGTCGCAGACGTTGCGGCATGCTTCGCGCTCGACATGGCAGAGCGAATTGGCAGACCGCTCGATCGCCTCGCCCGGCATATCGCTGGTCATGATCGTCGTGCTGGGTGTAACGCCTCATCGGGATCGATCGCTGCCGCCGATCCATGCGGAGCCTTCAAGCCCCTATGAGTATGGGTGTGTCCGGGGCCGAAAGGCTCCGATGGACGGGGCCTCCTAACGATCCGAAGGAGGACAACATGAAGCCCATCTCGCGACATGACGCAGCAAAACTGAGCCTGGACGAGCTGCACGGCCTGTTCCGCCAGGCCTTCAACGCCCTCGCCAATGCCGAGCGCGGCACGCAAGAGCGTCGCGACGCCCTCGCATCCCTTGAGGCCATCGAAGCAGAGATCGCCCTGCGCCTAAGCGGCCCGTGAAAGCCGGCTCATCCAGGCGCGCTGGGCGAATGCCGTCATTCACTGCGTCCGCGCCCCATACTGCCCGCGACTACCGAAGCCGACGTTCGCTGCAGATGCCAATGTCGGAAGCGCAGTTTCGACGCGCGGAGGCGGGAAGCGGCAGTTCGCTGCGCTCTGCGCTAATGCCGGTTACCACGGTGACAGCATTGAGTAACCGACCAACCCGGAAATGAGCAGGGGCTGTTTCGTCGCCAGAGTTCTTCAAGCTTGACGCGTTCCTGAGAGGCACAAGCGAGCTTCGCGGGAGCCCGATCAAGCAGCAAGCGGGTCACGGATCTCGAACACCTTGTCGCCGCGGATATCCCGCTCACCAGTATCATGCACTTGCCAAAAGCTTGCAGGTCCGCCGCGCCACGGTGGCGCGTTCCACTTTTCGCGGAGAAGTGACAACCAGCGCTCTTTGGCAGTTGCATCTTTGCTCAGGCGCGGCCTTGATCTAGAGTTCAAGTAGTTATCCATAGGGAACTGCGGGATTTCTTGTTCTTTCAGTGTCAAAAGCTTCCTCTGACGACCTTTGCCTCTTTTCATCACTCCAAGAATATTTGCATCGAAGGCCCCTGCATTCTCCAAGAATAGATCAGCTGCATTGCAGCAGGAACGAAAGGAGTTCCTTAGGAGAAACTCGTTGTCAGCGTAACCGTAGACGATGCCTAAGGCCCTTGCCGAGTTCGAAAGCAGCTCATGCCCCAAAATTTTGTTTTCAGGGGGAAGTGTATATTCTCTACCTACTCGCCTCGCCCCATTGTTTCTGTACACGTCTCGGATTCCTGGCAGGGCGCGATCCAAGGATCTGGTTTGTGCCATCGAGTTCTCTAGAGGAACCTTAAGGTATTCGACGGAAACATGCTTTGCTCCCGCGTTCGCTGCGCTTTGAATAATGCGTGCAGAAGCTTCCTCTTGCCCCGGAATGAGTGGCTGCAATCTTGTCGACACCGGGATTCCCATGTTGGACAGCTTCTCAATGGCTCTGAACCTGTCCGATGAACTAGGAACTCCGGCCTCAAGCGCAGTAGCCTTGTCGGGAGTCGCGCCCGTAAACGAAATCCGAACATAGAAGTTGCCATCTCGCAGGATTTCAGCGTACCCCTTCAATGAAGGAATTAGGCTTTTTGTGCTGATCAGAGTTGGATAGTAATCCTCCTGTAGTACTCGAAGTAATTCCAGGGAGGCTCGATGCTGCTCCTCCCAAGGGCTGAAAGGATCAGTCATACCACCCAGCTGGATCGGCACGCGCATCTGAAGGAGCACGTCCAATGCGCTCGCAGCCTTGCCGTTGCGAACGCGCTTCAATCTTTCCTTTAGAACTCTTGCACTGGCGATGTTAAGTTGAGACTTGGAGATGTTCCCGCCCCGTGATTTGGCGAAGCAGTACGCGCACCCAAATTGGCAAGCGCTATAAGTATCGAGGCGAATTGGGGTGCTGCAGAATGATGCCTGGCTAGTGATTGAAAGAGCATATTTGTATGTCATCTAAGCTCCATAAAATAATGAAAGGCCCGCGACTATGTTCTGAAGAACCACAAATGAAAAGAGACCGATCGATGCCGTAAGAGACGCCCAAACTACGTAACGGCTGATGCTCCTACTCCCTGCCCAGCGCCCGTAAATCTCCCAGAAGATATCGCCCACTCTTTGGTCAGTATCGTTCTCACTCATACAGACCTCGTACACCTGTCCATCATGCACGAAACGCCAAATTGTGCCGCGATCCTCGACTTTCGGCGGCTGGTCGATAGCTTCGCTTGAGACTAACTCCGTTGCGGTTGCGTAGCCCTTTGATATTAGACGTTTTGCAAGTTTCTCGCGATCATCGATGCCAAGCCAGCCGTAGTGCAACTCCCACGCAACCCAGCGATGTGAGTGCCGTTTAGCCGAGAATGTTCCGAAATCTGGGCTCAGCTTGATAAAGCTTGGGCATCGAAACGAGTAGACGGCGAATGCGAGTGCGTAGAATAGTGATGAAAGCCAAAGCAACTCCCAAGTGAAAGGAAGTGAAACAATAATGGAGTAGGATGTGGAGGCGATCTTTACCTGAATCTGATCTGGCAATTCAGAAAGGGCGTTCGCGACAACAGGAACCAGTGCGAACCAAGATACAAAAAAACGGATTGCAGCGACCTTGAAGAAGCCACCAAGCTCTTGCCAGTGCCCGCGCACCCGATTCCACTCAGTCCAGAAGTTCTTCAGCCACTTCATCAATTTCGTCGACCCACTTCCCATTGAGGCGCACAACATAGCAGGATAGGAACAGAAACGGAACATTATGGCCCGCTCAAGCGGAAACCGCACGGACCTGTAGCGGAGCGCCACGGCTTTGTGAACGGACATCCAAAGCTCAGATCGCTGCGGAGCGGACCTTCGTGGTCTCGCAGAGTAATGTCAGCTTGGGGACGATCGAGCTCGTCAGCGCCGAGCCCCGCGCTGTCTGCGAGGGCGGCGTCGAGCTCGTCCTCGGAAAGCTAAGGGTCGAGGAAGCGTTCGATCTCTGCTTCGTCAGGCGCCGGCCCGCGGGTCTCCGTCATCATCATCCTCCATCCCGGCCGAGCCAGAAGGAAACCCCATTTCAGCGTGTCGCATGTGATGGTTCCGCGGAAGCCCGTTCTGCCAAGGAAGTCCGGATCGAATGTATCTCGCCGCTGACCTCCTAGGAATCGAAGCCGAGGCGATGGAACGTGATGTGGGCGCGCTCTTTGCGGCGACCGGGCGCTCTGATGTTCCCGCGTGAAATTAGCGTTCGACCGACTGCGTGAGAAGTTCTTCCGAAACGTCGGCGATACGCTAGGCTGTTGGGGGATTGAACAGGTTTTGGCGGTGCCTTGGGCGACGAGGGTGACAAGTACGGAGCGAGTGCAGCAGCGCTGGGGTACGCCTTTCAGCCTAGACTTGCCCTGCAACGACTCCTTGAGGCGCCGGAAGACGCATCGCTCTTCCTCGAGAGGGGGGACGACATTGAGATGGTCCGTGGTGGTCGCACCGAACTCGCCTCGCTCAAGCACAAGGCGGCTGGCGGGACGCTGACGAACCTATCGACGGATTTCTGGAAATCCGTTCGGATCTGGCTCGCTCGCTATCGGGACGCCGCGGCGTACGGGAACTGCTGTTTCGTGCTTCTGACCACGGAGGAGGTCCGGGAAGACAGCTTCCTCCACACGTTCGTCGCGGGAGACGAGATCGATCGGGAGGTCGTGGAGCAGTTCCGTGCGACAGCAGCATCCAGCCGGGCGTCCCCAGTCGGTGATGTGCTGACTGACTTCGAAACACTGCCTGCTAGCCAGCAGCTCGACTTCCTGAGGCGAATTGAGATCCAGGTTACCCATCGTATCCATGAAATCCCCGACCACGTGAAGGACCACTCCCTCCGCGCGGTCGCGCCTAAGTATCGAGGGCCCGTCTTTGAGCGGCTGGAGGGCTGGTGGACGAACCGCGTCATTGACCAGCTCGATGGAACCAAACCGGGTCCAATCCGTGGAATCGACCTATCTGACAAGCTGGCTGAAATCGCGGAGCGGTTCCGCACCGACGACCTGCCCATCGATTTCGCCCGCGCCGTTCCTTCTGCGGCCGAAGACCCAAGTGCCGATGGAAGAATGTTCGTCCGGCAACTCCAGGCGCTCGGGTTCGGGGATAAGCGTCTGCGCCACGCGATCATCGATTACTACCGGGCCTGGGAGCAGCGCTCCGCGTGGGCGCGAGACGACCTCCTGCACGCCGATGAGCTAGAAGACTATGAAGACCGGCTCGTCGAGGAATGGGACCGATATCGGGCCGTGGCCTGCGAAGCGCTGAAAGACACGACGTCCGAGACCGACTGCGTCGAGATGGGGCGCGAGCTTCAAAGGTGGGCCGACCGGGACACGATCGGCGAGGAGTTCCGGATTCGGGCGAGGGTGGCCGAGCGCTATGTCGTGCGGGGCGGTTTCCACATCCTCGCCAACGGCGCGCCCACGCCGCGGATCTACTGGCATCCAAGATTCCTCGATCGATTGGCCGAGGTGTTGGAGAAGGCGTCGTGAAGCCGTGGAACGAGCGTCCCTTTGAGGTCCGGAACCTCTATAACCCAGCCTTCTGCGGGTTACTCCTGGCGCGCGCGATGGCCGAGCATTGGAAAGAGCAGCACAGGGGAATGCCCTATTCGATGTCGTTCCTTGTGCTTCCTTTCGCGCTGCATCGGGCAAGCCGAGAGACCCTAGCCGCGAAAAACCAGAGCCGGTTTCTGAAGGTGCTCGTCGACGCACCGGAACTGCTCGTCGACTTCCCCGCGCGGGCCGTTGCAATGCGTCCGTTCACGCAGAGATCGACTTGGCAGGGGCGTTGCGACGCGCCGCGGACACCAAGACCACAAAGACCGTCGAGATCGATGTCGAGCGCTATCAGGCCTATCTCGACGACCCCGCCCTCAGCCCCGCGCAGAAGGAGCAGATCATCGAGGCGCTCTGGTCGATCATGGTCCACTTCGTCGAGCTCGGCTTTGGCGTGCACCCCATCCAACAAGCCTGTGGACAACTTGGCGAGACCTGCGTTGCGGCCGACGCAGCGAGCAAGGATATGCTACACTCTGAAGATATTGAAACCACAGATCATTTTGAGGACGCGACGACTGGGCAGCCGCCCGGCACGGCGCCGGAAAGGCAGGAAACGTGAACAAGAAATCCTTCGAAAAGAGCGCCGAAGCATCGACAGCTCTCATCTACTGTCGCGTCTCGGACAAGAAACAGAAGACCGAGGGTCATGGTCTCGAGAGCCAGGAGCACCGCTGCCGCGCTTACGCGGAAGAGCGCGGCTACGCCGTGGAGATGGTCTTCCCGGACGACGTCAGTGGTGGCGGCGACTTCATCAAACGCCCCGCCATGCGGGCTCTCTTAGCCTATCTCGATGCCGACAAGACCCGCGACTACGTCGTCATCTTCGACGATCTAAAGCGCTTTGCCCGCGACACTGAGTTCCACATCAAGCTGCGCCGGGAGTTTACCGATCGCGGCGCCCGCATCGAATGCCTCAACTTCACCTTCGAAGACACGCCCGAGGGCCGCTTCATCGAGACCGTCATTGCCGCCCAGGGTCAGCTCGAGCGCGAGCAGAACAGCCGCCAGGTGATCCAGAAGATGAAGGCGCGGGTCGAGAAGGGTTACTACGTTTTCCATCCGCCGGCTGGTTACCGTTTTGCCAAGGATAGAATGCACGGGAAGATACTCGTGCGCGATGAACCCGTGGCGTCGATCGTTGAGCGCGCCCTCGAAGGCTATGCTTCAGGCCATCTCTCCTCTCAGGCGGAGGTGAAGCGCTTCTTCGAGGCTGAGCCTGCTTTCCCGAAGAGCTCGGCGGACGGCACCGTGCGCCAGACCAAGGTCCGAGAGATCCTCGAACGCCCCGTCTATGCCGGCTATGTCGAAGCGCCGAACTGGGACGTCTCGCTGCGCAAGGGGCATCATGAGCCGCTGATCAGCTTTGCGACGCATGAGGAAATCCAACGCCGCTTGAAGGGCGCCTCCCTTGCGCCCGCGCGCAAGGACATCAATCGCGACTTTCCGCTCCGCGGCTTCGTCTGCTGCAACGATTGCGGCCAGCCCATGACCTCCTGTTGGTCGAAGGGCAAGAGCCGGCACTATGCCTACTATCTCTGTGACACCCGCGGCTGCCCCTCGGCGCGCAAGTCCATTCCGCGGGCCAAGATCGAAGAGGGGGCCGAGGCAATCCTCCGGGCACTGCAGCCCGCCAAGCAGCTCATGACGCTCGCGCGGGTCATGTTCACCGAGCTCTGGGATAGACGTCTAGCAGAAGCGCAGGATGCCAAGCAGGCACTCGCAGCGCAGCTCAAGGACACTCAGAACCAGATCGACGCGCTGCTGGACCGGATCGTCGAGGCCGCAAGCCCAACCATCGTCCAGGCCTATGAGGCACGTCTGGAAAGGCTCGAGCGACAGAAACTGAGCCTGGCTGAGCAGGCCGAGACCATCGTGCCGCCGGCAGGCAGGTTCGAGGAGGTTATCGAACACGCCCTCACGTTCCTCGCAAGCCCCTGGCATATTTACAGAAAAGGAGAGTTCGCCCTGAAGAGAACCGTGCTCAAACTGGCCTTCGCCGAGCCCCTGACATACAGCCGCGAAACCGGTTATCGAACACCGAAAATCGCGTTACCCTTCAGGGTGTTAGGCGAATTCTCAACACGAAAGTGCGGGGTGGTGGGCCATGTAGGACTCGAACCTACGACCAAGTGATTAAGAGTCACCTGCTCTACCAACTGAGCTAATGGCCCGCAGCGCCTGATGTCGCTGAGCGGCTGGACTTAGGCGGATGGGGCTGGGGGGTCAAGGGGGGTCGGTCGGCATCGGGCGCGCGGGACCGGGCTAGCGCTCTACTAGCGTGGTTTCTTGAGGTAGACGTAGAGGGCGCCGCTGCCGCCGTGGCGGTGATGGGCTTCGAAGAGGCCGACGATCCGGCGGGCGTGCGGACCGCTGCGGAGCCAACGGGGGACGGCATCGCGCAGGACACCGCGTCCAGGTTCGAGCCAGGGCGCATCCTTTGGCGCGCGTCGGCCACCCTTGCCGGTGATCACCAGAACGCAGCGGTGACCATGGCGGCTTGCGTCGGCGATGAACCGGTCGAGGGCGGCGTGGGCGCGCTCGGCGGTCATCCCGTGAAGGTCGATGCGCGCATCGGGATCGCGGCTGCCGCGGCGCAGGCGCTCTGCGGTGCGGCGGTCGAGACCCGCTTCTGGACGGCCGACGGGCCGGGGCTGTGCGTCGCTGGCCCGTACCGATGTGGCACTGCTTGGGCTACGCCCCTGAAAGAAGCCGTGCGGCGGGGCGGCCGCGGATGCTTTGGCGGCGATGGGGCGTGGGGGGGACGGGTGCTGGCGCGCGCTGTCTTGCGGCGACGCCGCGGGTTCTGCGACTGGCGCCCCTTGCGTTTTGCGAGGCGGAGGGTCGGGGGCGCCGCGGCTTGTCGTCCGCGCCACCGCGTGCCAGGCGGCGTGGTCATCCGCTGTGAGGCTGCGACGGCGCCGTCCACGGCTCATGGCGCGCTCAGGCCGTCGCTGCGGGCAGGATCCGGTGAACCCGGCCCGCCGTGTTGACCACTCCAGCCGCAGCCCCCGCCTCGGGCCCGCTCCCGAGGAAGAGATCGAAGCGGCCGGGACCCTTGATGGCGCTGCCTGTGTCCATGGCCATCCAGAGCGCGGCGGCCGGATACCCCTTTGGCGGCATAGACGTCTCGATCCAGAGGAGACTGCCATAGGGATGAGCGCTGGGGTCGACCGCAACCGCATGGCCTCTCGGCAGGGGTTGGCCCCAAGCGCCCTGTGGTCCTTCAGTCGGGTCCAGATCCCGACGCTCGGTGAAGAAGATATAGGCGGGGTTTCGGTTCATCATCGCGCGCCCGCGCTCGGCATCAGCGCGGAGCCAGGCGGCGATCCCATCGGCATGGGCGTCCTCGACAGGGACCAGGCCTTCGCGGCGCATGAGGCGGCCGATGGAGACGTAATCGTGTCCGTTGCGTCCGGCATAGCCGATGCGCACCATCGTTCCATCCTCGAGCTGAAGCCGGCCCGAGCCCTGGATCTGAAGAAAGAACAGGTCGACGGGATCGGCGAGCCAGAAGAGGGGCGCGCTGTATGAGGTAAGGGCACCACGCGTGATGGCGGCGCGGTCGGGGAGAGGGCCTGTCCAGCCGGCGGGAGGGGTGAGGAGAGGGACGGGGAAAGCGGGTGACGCCCTGCGCCTCGCCTCGAGAACGGGTTCGAA
>JBCDFN010000030.1:0-19396 GCA_039177935.1 Pseudomonadota bacterium
ATCTTTGATCCGCGCCTCGTCGATCTGGATCACCTGGCCCATAGGCTTCGTCTCTCCGTTCTCGTCCATACTCAGCTCCTCTCAGCTATCCTGAAAGGAGCCGCCGACGAAGGCAAAGTGCGAAAGACTCTGTACGTTATCGAGCGCGCGTGGGCGGCCGACGCTGGTCGCGCTTACGGCGAAGCGCTCGGGAGCCTGGCGATGGCTGGCGCCAGCCCCGACTGCGGCGAGAACACGGATGCTGAGATCGACATAGCGCGATTCCGACATGCCTGCCGGCCTCCTCCGCCAGGAGATCGCTTGCATCAGACCAAATGCCCTGACGAAACCCCTCTCATTCAGTGAGCGTGGCTCTCACTCGAGCGCCATTTCTTGCTTGGAGCTGGGGTGGGCTGACCCTCGCTTCATCGATCGAGCGTCGTCGGGGTCCTTACGGTCGCAGCAGGGTGTAGTCGCTGAACGCACCGTCCAGGGCGGGGTCGAGGCCATCCGTCACTGGGGCGCCGGCTTTCTTAGGCCCGACGATCGATTTCGCTGTCTCAACGTCTTCCGCGAAGACGGCCAAGGCTTCTGTAAACTCCCCGTAGGTCATCCCGTCGAGGAACAGATCTCTGATCAGGACCGGGCGCTCGGTTTCCGGCTCTACCGCGAGCCTCGTCCGTCGATCCGCCCAGCCGTTGGGCGCGTTGAAGACCAACCACGGGTTTTGCAGCAGCGCCTCACCCGTTTCGGCGACACCGCCATGCATGAAGCAGATGTCATCCGCGAAGACCAAAAGGACCTGGGTCTCCCCCTCCAGCACGACTTGGAGGATCGTGTCTTCCTTGGGGTCGATACCAGACAAGCCATGGTCTCGAACCAAATCTGCAATGATGCCGACCGCTGTGCCGCTCGGACCTGGAAGCTCGCTCATTGCCGCCCTCTTCTCCGCTTTTGAGATGGAATAACCGTGGCGCTATGGCTTCAGGACGACAGAATCGCGTCCTTCACCGACTTCACGTGACTGGCGTGCCTCTTCGATCTCACGGTCGAGAGCATCGACATCCACATCCCCTGCGGTCATGCGATCGACGAACGATTTGCTCGCGATACGACGCTTTGCAGGGCCCTTCTTTTCATCATCATCGCTCATTGTATCTCTCCTACAGTTTTACTAGGCGGCCATTAGTTTGTATCTGGCGGTAGAGGCGGCGTATAACCGTACAGAAGCTCAGAGTCTGTCATTGAATACGATGGTTCATAATCATTCTGATTGTTCTGGACTTGGGTCTGTGTGTTTTGAGTAACCGTGTTTTGCGTCACCGTCTGCTGCTGGTTCGGTACATGGGACACCATCTCCAACTCGACGCTATCTGCCATGGACAAACCAAAGTCACCCAAGTCTTCGTGCATGTTGACGTTCCTATCACTCTGTTCACCATTCACGATACGGCTCGTAATGTCGAATTGAGTTCCAGGCGGGAACGCCACTTCTTGTTCATGAGGCTTAGCCGAGAACATAGAAATGTCTTTACCCGGGGAATTTTCGCCAATCGTAATCTTAATCGTATGATTGACACCCGGAAAAGCCTCGTCCGATGACATCGTTGTCGAATACACACCGGTGGTTGTGATTGGATTCAGGTTGATCTTATGCTGGTTGGCAACATCTGTGGGCAGCTTCGACCCTCGATACAACACTGTACCGCCAGGAAGCGAAGGTAATTTAGAGAGGCCACTCTCAAATGACCGCTTGAACTCGGTCACGTCATTATCCATCGGCGTGCCGTGCTTTGAATTCTCGCGGATCTGACCATTGAGGCGGTTGTAGTCACCACCCGTATACTCACGGATCGCGACGGCTTCAGACAGGGTCATGTTATTGTCTTGCATCGTCTGAACGGCGAGGTTGTTGCTCAAAATCTCATTGGCCAGCCGCTCAAAGTTCTGTCGTGGTGACAGGGTGCGATAGGTATCAGACGGCTGATCCGATAGAGATTGATAGTAAGCGCTTTGTTTCGCCGTGTTCAGCATCTCCGTCTTCTGCTCGTTAGTCAGACTCGACGGCGTCATATTCAGGAATTGCGGCGCGTTCTCATCAACTTCTTGATTCTGAGACTGCGTCGTATTCGACTGTACCTGCGTGGTGTTCTGCTGCGACACGGACGAGTTTTGTGAGCTCGGCGAGGAGGAGCAGAGATGCGAGATACCGATAATTGCCAGTGGAATGAGCCCGACAATCGTGCAGCCCATCGCAATCTTGAGCTTGCCACTCATCTTGTTCCAGAGGGTATCTTTCCCTTGGACCTGGTTACCGCTCTCACTCTGAGAAGAGTTATTTTGGCCAACGCTGTTGTCATTCGGAATTTCAGGAAGCGATATACTGAGTGAGCTACGGTTGCCTTCTACACTAGCCATTTTAACCCCTCCAATCCTTAGCCTGCGCGCTCATCAAGAAGCTTCTCTAGCGCTGCATCCACCTCGTCTTCGATTGCCATCGCACTGCGGATCTGCTGCTCCGCCATGCCGGCAATGCGGTCGGCGTTCATCGACTTCAGCGACAGAACGTTGATCAGCTCGAGGTGATCTGTCAGGGGAGATCGGCGGTGTAAGAACGCGCCACCTGTCTCACCATTGGGCATGTTCTTCGCCAGGAGCGGTGACAGCAGTTCAGTCGGAAGACCGTCATGGACCAGTGTCATCGGTGTCGAGATTTTGACGGTACCGGTCTCAGGATCGAAGGTGACTGAGAGATCACACCGATCACTGATCCGCGCGATCACCATGTTCTCAAAGGCTTGTAGCGGCGAGCCCAAGCGATTGGACAAGGCCGACACGACCTCGTCGACAGTCGTTGCCATAATATTCCCCCAGTCTGTTCCCCTGGAACGATACGAAAGCCGATCACGAGTCCCCACCCTTATTTGGGGGCAAAACACTGCCATTTGTAAAGACCTGTCAGTCGCTCACGGCCCGAAAGCGCCATCTCGTCTGACTGCGTATTTCCGATATTCGCTATCCGTCGCAGATCACGCGCGTCGGGCCGGACAGCATCAGGCGATGGTCTCGACGAGGGCCCGGCCGTCGATTTCCTCGCCGCATCAATGGCTCAGTGGCCCGCCGATCTTGGACGATCTCCCGAGGACGGGCAGCGACGCCCCGCCGCTAGTCTGGCGGCCCATGGCGCGTTGGCGACAGGGTAGCGGCTGCAACAAACCTTCTGGACGAGATGTTAATGTCGTCCCAGTCCGTCGACGGGACCGGGCACTCGGGGCTCAACCCATCAACAAGGCACCACCCAGCACCGTCGTAGAGAAGGGCGGTCGGGTGCACCGTTCGAGGCGTTCGTGAGCGGCTACGGATCCGCACGATCCGTTGATCGCGAACCGCCTCCGCCATGGCTGCTATCCGAGGGTCTGGGTCCGTCGTCCTGGGGATCTCCGCACGAAACTGCGCTGCGGCCTCGTGCATTCGTGACCGCACGCGATCGGGCATGGACTCGATGAGCTTCGTCCGGGCTCGCGCCGCCGCTTCTGCCATGCGAAGTTCCGCAAGCTCCGGCAGAGGACGCCCCAGCACATAGGCCAACGCCTCCGCCTCATCGGCGGCGAGCCCCGTCAGCCGGGTGCGGTAGTTGAAGCCGAGCTCGATCCCACCGCCCTGCCCACGATGCGCGACGATAGGCAGTCCAGCTTCCGTCATCGCATCGAGGTCTCGCAGGATCGTGCGCGGCGCGACTTCGAGATCCTCGGCGAGCTGCCGGCTGGTCTGACGGCCCCGGTTCTGGAGCAAGAGCAGGATGCGAAGGAGGCGGGCAGCACGCATACCTGCTCCAAACAGGACAAATGATGTCATATTACCATGCGTAGATATCCGAGTCGGCACAACCAAGGAGCCGACAGCATGGCCGACAACCCGCCTGAACCGCCCGCCCCTATGATCACCTACGGCGATGGCACGCCCGATGACCCCTGGGTGCTTAAAACGCCGCCGATGACCTCGGATTACCGTGCTTGGCGGGACGAGAGCCTCGATCCGCCCGCACTCGTCGTTCAGGTTGGCGCGACACGGCTTTCCTATCGCCTGCGTTGCCTCGAGGACGCCCATGCGATGTTGCTGGCCCATGATGATTGGATGCCCCTCGGCAATGCTGATGAGGGCAAGCCGGTCAAAGAGGGCACGCTGGAGGCCTGGGCACGCGCCGAGGACAACCCCGTAGGCGGCTACTATGGCCTGCGAAAAGGCTATCGCGGTCGCTTCGCCAACTATGTGCCGCCCGTGATGGAACTGCTCGGTCTCGTCGAGTTGGAGCACAATCCCCGCAACAACCGCCTGCGCGCCAGGGTTCTCACATGAGGTGCCCTGACCGGACCTTGGCGTTTCCGGTGATGCCGCTTCTGGCGAGCCGGCGCTTGGCGCCCGTTCTCTTGCTCGCCCTCCTCGCTCAGCCGGCCGCGGCGCTCACGGTGGCGTTCGACGTGCCGGCCGGCACAATGGGGAACCAGGCTTTCGGCGGTGTGCTCGCCATGGATTTCGACGTGTTGAGCCCGATCACCGTGCGCGAGCTTGGCGCCTTCGACAGCAACAGCGACGGGATCGCCGGCGCAGTGACGGTCGAACTCTGGCGCCGCTCGGGTAGCACAGGGCTCGAACGATTGGTGGCGCTTGGCTTTCCCGGGAACGGAGGTTTCCTGCGGGGAGGTCACAGGTTTCGTGCCATCGATCCACTTCCCCTAACCCTCGGTCAGTACAGTATCGTTGCCTATGGCTTCAGCGAGGACGATCCGAACGGCAATGCAGACGGGTTCGGGAGTTTTCCCGGTGACTTCCCTTGGACCTTGGACAATGGCGCCGGCGCCCTGCTCTTCACAGGGTCGCGCTTCGGGGGGCCGGCGGGCGGCAGCATCGGCACGATCCCGGACTCCACGATCCCACCCAACAAATATGCAGCCGGAACCTTCGCCTTCGACCGCGGTCTGCCCGATGAACCCACTCCGATCCCGCTGCCGCCCACGATAGTCACGCTCCTCGCCGGCCTCTGGGCACTGCGCACCCTCCATGCAAGGCGCTGAGCACGCCCGAGGCCCTTTGATGGGTCGAGGCCCGTATGCCCTCCAACCCCGTCAAACCCGGCGCTTGAACTTGTCCGGCCCCAGCGGCGAGAGCATCGGGGCCGACGTTGGCGCGCCGATTGACAGTCTCTGGCACGACGGGACGCAGACGCGCTGGGCGGCGCTCTAAACTGCGCCAGCGCTCTCACCTCTGCGAAAACTGCGGATGATGGCGCCGCCCAACAGGCCACTAACGTGCAGCGGCACGATAAGTTCTCGGGGAGCGATGGAGTTCATGGTGGGCTGTACTGGGTTCGAACCAGTGACCCCAGCGATGTGAACACTGTGCTCCGCCTCCGACAACGATTTGATTAATCAGAATTTTTTCTCCCTTATTAAGGGAGAACAACGAGATAGAGCATGAATGCGGATGTTTTTCGGTCATATAAGGCTTTCATTCGAATGCTGACTGTGTATCCCTGGTGCTACCTTAAAGCCCAGGAGATCCTCTTTCATGAAGCGCATCAGCGAAACGACAATCACCTTAGTCATGCATTTCGATTGCCTAGGCGACGGTCTTGCGGCCATCAGAGAGGCACAGGAGAGCGGTACTATCGAGTTGCGCCCACGGACTATCCTTCACCTATCGGAACGTCACGGCACGACGAGCAATCAGTCACACGGAACCGGTGCAGAGGTCATTCCCATCCACGCCCGTGGCGCTCCCGACCTCCCAGCATACGAGGCGCTCGAGGAGCAGTTACTCGACGCTGAACTCGAGGAATGACTGCGCCGGAACGGGCGCGGCTTACCCGCGAGCGAATACGAAAGCTGGCGCCTCCGGCCGGGGGCGAGCGAACCGTCTGGGATACCGAGGTGC
Source organism: Pseudomonadota bacterium (assembly GCA_039177935.1). Classification (GTDB taxonomy): domain Bacteria; phylum Pseudomonadota; class Alphaproteobacteria; order Rhizobiales; family Methyloligellaceae; genus Methyloceanibacter. The sequence goes on from JBCDFN010000030.1 coordinate 5,911, forward strand.
CTGGGCTTGGCGTTCGCTGCCGGCCCAGCGGGGTCAAGTCCTATGTCGTCGTTTTTCGGGCCAGTGGCCGTGGCAGAGCAGGCACGCCTCGGCGTGTGACCCTAGGAAACGTGGGCGCCCTGCCCCTGGCCGATGCACGGGCCGCTGCCATGGAACTCCGCGCTCAGGTGCTCGCCGGCCGCGACCCAGTGGAAGAGCGCCGCCAGGCGCGTGCTCAGGCCGTCCAGCAGGTTAGTCGCGAGCAGAACACCTTGAGCGCCGTCCTGGCCCGATATGCGGCCGATCAGCAACGAAGAAACGTGGTTGATCGGGCCGGAGTGCAGTCGGCGCTGCAGCGACACTTACTGGGGGCAGTGGGCGACGTGCCCGTTGCCGAGATTGAGCGCTCCCAGGTCATCGCTGCCATCGAAGCGCTAGAAGCCGCTGGCAAACCCGGAGCGGCCAAGGCACTCCGTGGACACGCTAGTACATTCTTCAAATGGGCAAGCGATCGAGCCGGCCTGATCCCCTCGAACCCGCTCGCCGGCTATCGTGCAGCCCGCGCCACCCGCGCTCAGCGCATTGAGCAGACGGGCAGAGCACTTTCTGACGACGAGCTGCGGCGCATCTGGCACGCTTGCGAGCATCCGACCGTCAACGCGATGTTCGGCCGCTACGTTCGTATGCTCATTCTGACTGGGCAGCGGCGAACCGAAACTGCGGCCATGACCTGGGAGAACTTGGACAGGTCTGCACTCTGGTGGACGATCCCGCCGGGCATCTCAAAGAATGGGATCGCACACGAAGTGCCGCTACCCCCAGAGGCGCGGGCACTTGTCCTCTCGTCGGGCCCTCGCCCCTTGCTTTCGTCGCTCCCAGTCTTCACGACGAACGGAGCAGCGCCCATCTCGGGGTTTTCGAAGCTGCTGGCCAAGCTACGTGCTGCGGCGCGGGTCGCCGAGCCGTGGACGCCCCATGACCTCCGCCGGACTTTCCGCTCTGGCCTCACTCGGCTGGGAGTGGAGAGCGACCTGGCCGAGATCATGCTGAACCACCGGCCTGGTACTCTTCGCTCTGTCTACGACCGCGATCCAAGGCTGAATGCCCGGCGCGAAGCGGGGGAAGCATGGGCTGAGCATGTGGCCACTCTCGTGACAGCCGGGGAGAACGTTCACCGGGCGGTGGCGCCCGTCACTTGCGATTACGGCGCGACGTCGGCCTGAACTCATCCGTTTTGGGCCCTGCGTCCTTGTCCCACGGCAGCACTTAACGGTGCGCATCCTAAATGCTCGAGTTTGCTGGAGGACCGAGCCCCCGCCAAGCTTAGAACGTGGGGCCCAACCAACCCAGCACCATCCCGCTGTGAATGGCTCATCGGGTAGAAGGACCTCTCTCTTCAAGCGAAAGAGTGAGGCCGTAGCCCATCAGCCACGCTGCCAGAGTGCTCAAGGAACCGAGCCTCCTTTGCACCACGCGCCGATGGGTGACGCTCCGCGCGGGAAGGCTCTCAGGCGTATCCTGCCAGGAGACGCCCTGAGGCCGCCGATGAACGTTGCACCGAGAGCGAATAGCGCCAATTCATGGCGTGAGCAGGCGTAGCCACAATCAGTGTCGCGTCTAGTCATGTTTATTGCAGAAGTACTCGGATGGCGATGTTATTCTTGACGTGCTGAGCGGAGGAGTCGTACGCCAATAGATGAAGATAGAGCTATCGTGGAAGGGTCGATGATTAATGGCGTAAAGATCGAGAATTTCCGATGCTTCTCCAGCCTTCACATTGATAGCCTGCAGCAGTTCAACGTCATAGTCGGTGACAGTGCATCGGGGAAGACGGCTCTCTTGGAAGCGGTCTTTTTAGCAATGGGTGCATCCCCAGAGTTAGCATTTAGGTTTCGAACTCAGCGCGGTTTTCCGCAGCAATTTCAGGGGCCAACTAAAAGTATTGAACGTACTGTTTTTGAAGATCTGTTTCACTCAGGTTCTAGGCAAGAGCAACTTTCTGTTGAGCTGACTGGGAGTGGCCCCGAATGTCGCCGCGTCGAAGCATCGTTCGGGCACAAGACTGATTTGATGTCGTTCGATGGGGGCGAAGCAGCAGAAACTATTACATCACAGAACGTAAAGTTTTCTTGGCGAGCAGCTAATGGAGACATGAAAACGGCTGCTGTTGTGGTGAGAAATGATGGAATTCAATTTCATGATACACAAGAAATCCTTCCAGATTTTTACTACTTCTTCGCAGGGAACCAAGGTATTGCCGCCGAGAATGCTGATCGCTACTCGAATCTCAGCAAAAATAGGCGTGGCGATGAATTCATAAGTGTGATGCAAAAGGAATTTCCCTGGATAAGAGATATAAGCATTGAGGTCAATGGTGGATCTGCCATACTTTATGCGGACATTGAGGGTATGGCAAATAAAGTTCCATTAAATAGCATATCAAGTGGAGTCAATAAGCTCACCGATTATTTGCTAGCTCTCTTGATTTGTAACAAATCTGTGGTATTGATAGACGAAATAGAGAACGGCTTATACTATCAGAGATATGAATCGTACTGGCGCTGCATCTGTGATGTTGCCCATCGACGGGGAAACCAGGTTTTTGTATCAACGCATAGCAGGGAGATGCTCGAAGCTATTGCTCGTGTCAATCAATACATGGGGAGTCTATCGTTGATCAGAATGCTCAAGAAGGGAGCTTCCTCTCAGTTTGAAAAATTTGATGGTGCTGATTTTCAGGCCGCCATCGATTTCCACGAAGAGATCCGTTGACAAAAACCGTGCTGATTTGTGAGGGCCGAGCTGATCGGGCCTTCTTCAAAGCGCTTCTTGAAGTCCGCGGCATTTCAGGTGTGCGTGTGGAGACGACCGCACAAACGAATTATGACACGGGTGGAATCACAAAGATTGGTAGCAAGCTGCGATCTCTGAAGATCTCCTCTACACAACCGAAATACTCAAGATATCTTATTGTCGTTGATGCAGATGATGATCGTGATGCGGCTTTTAAGCTGGTGTGTGACCAGATAGAATGTGTTGTTCCTGGAGTGCGGCCAGTCAGGGAGGCCGAGAGTATTGGCGTCGGCACTCAGTATATGGTTGTATTGATCCCGGGCGGAAGCTTGGGTTGCCTAGAGACGCTATGCTGCCTAGCGGCGAGAGACTACAATTCCCAGATCACTTCCGCCGTGGATACATTTTACGCTCAGCTTCGTTGCGATCAGTGGTCAAGGCAGAATTCGCGGTCAAAGCTGTGGTTAAGGGCGATCCTTGCTGCATCTTGGGAAAAAGACCCATCCATCTATTTGAAGAGCGTCTTCACTGATAAAGGGCCAAGGAAGTTAATTGACCTTCAGCATGAAGCATTTAATCATCTTTCGGATATTATTCGTAGATTTTCGTCTGACGACGCTTAGAACATTTTGCAATTAAATGTCTTTCTAACCAATTTGGGCTCTAATAAGGCTAAATTCGTGACGATCAATGCCGTCTTGAGTGGCCTGTGAAGCCCCTTTTACGGTTTTTCTTGGGTTCCTCGACTTGTCTTTTTCATCATTATACACGAATTCGTGGCAGGTGAGCTACTCCACGACAATGCCCTTGAGCGAGTTCTCTGCGCGCTGGGGCCCGGGGAGAAGGTCAATGCTTCTTGATGCAGTGCTGATAGAGGCCGCCCGCGCCTCGCTTGAAGACGTGGCAACGGCGCTCGACGGTGTTATCAAACACTTTGACCTTCACGCATTCCTTGTTCTCGTGCGCACGGACCTCAGTCTGGAACTCGTTGGTAGGTATGCACCTCGTCGGTGAACACCCTCACCTCGCACGAGAGGTTTTCGCGAAGGCTATGCCGTGTTTCGTGGCGTTTCATCCTGCCGATCACGAAGCTCGGTACGCGGCCGCTGGCAAGTTTGACTGGGGTTAGCGCCCTAGTCTTCTGGACAGAAACATACAGCGTCCTCTGCTGCACGTAGCCAGGTTCGCGACCGACAGAGGTCCATCGACTTCCAAGATGCCGCTCCCCGCCATCTGAGCAAGGCCGAAGGACTGCAACGACTGGTGGGTCTTGAGCGACATGAACCGTGAGGTCTTTACGGCCACGCCGAGAATGCAATGTCGCTCATGCCCTTCTTGCCATCGCACAAGACGTAGATAGCCTGAACCAAACTCGAAGCGTCAAGTGGCTGTTTTCAAACCGGATATCCGATTTGAACCAAGCTTCGAGCTGCCAACGAACCATCATATCTTCCAAATGACGATGGTTCAACGACGAAAAAAGGGGGCTTGGCGGCTCCAATTCGACCGCACGGCCAAGTTGGCGTTCTGCGGTTCTTCGATCAGCTCTGAAGGGCGGTTGCTCCTCCATGGGTAGCTGTACGACGCCCTCGGTCTTACGTCGTATTGCCCTTCTATCTTTCGCCCAACCTCGTTCACCAGAGCGGATATCATGGCATTCCTTGCCGTGTCCTTCCGCCAAACAACCGTTAAGCATCAGGCTGCGCCGGGGCTCCACGCCCTCGACGCCTGGTGCGCGCGCGTCGCCGAGCGGCCCGCCGGTTTCGCCATTGCGCGCAGGCGCAGTCTATTTCCACGCCTTGCTCAGGATGTCGGCCGAGCGACCCTGGATCTTCTAAGGCCCAGTGCCCCGAGCCCGGTGAGAAGGAGCACCGCCGGGGCCGGCAACGGCACCGCTTCCAGGGCGGTCAGCGTAGGGGTCACCCGATCCGCAGGAGCTATGCCCGATAAGGATCCTGAGGAGTTGGCCCCGACCAATAGGCCATTGCCTCCGATGCTGAAGGCGTTGATGATAAAAGCAAAGTCCGTCGCAGACGACTGAACGCTGAACGCTCCTCCAGCCTGTCCTCCGATGCCCAGGAAATCGCTCGATGAATCGTAGAGAAAATTGATGCCGCCGAAGTCCGCTTCGGTGAAGTTCGCGGGTTCCGTTAGAATCAATGTAGCGCTGTCGACTGGCGTCTCGCCGATGTCTCCGGAGAAATCACCACTAATGATGACATCGAAGGAAAAGGGTGTCAGCTGACCGCCCGAAAGACTACCGGCAACGCGAAACGTGGCCGCAGCGGCTGGTGACGAAATGACAGCCGCCAGGATCAATACATAAAGAATTCCACGCATGCTCAACCCTCTCCAACCAAATCATTTCCTACATTCGCTTACTGTAACCCGGGATTCTCCAAGTTGGTTCCCAACAGTGAGCTTGCGGCATCCGAGGCGCCCGATCAAGCCGAAGCCCGGCCTGTCGACGGCGCCGGAGACGGCGGCGACGCATAGGCGTCGGCCAGCCGGCCCCAAAGACCCTAAAGGCCGGCGTTCCGGCCGTCGCGCCCGGCTGCGAGGCGCACCGGTGCCGCCGTCACCAGAGCCCGCCGAGAGTCTTGCGCGATTCCCGATGATGCCGACGCCGCCTCGGCCGGGGGCCCGCGCAGGCCGTTGATCAGGTCAAGGAAGTCGGCGAAGACCTCGCGCAGCGGCGGCGCCTCTGCAAACTGGAAGACGGCGTAGCGGGCGTGACGCACGAGCCGGGGGCCGGTCTTGACCAGCCGCTCTCGGAGCGACTTCAGCGACCAGGTCTCCACGCTCGCCGGCGTCGCCAGCGTTAACAGGAAGTTCGCGAGATTGTAGGCCCGCGTATGAAGTTGCAGCCGGACGGCATTCGCCGCAAAGCGCATGCAGGAGAGCCGCGTCCATTTCAGCGCGCACTTGCCCTCCTTGATGTGCGGCTAGGCCGTGCCGCGGTCGTTGTGGAAGGCCAGCACCCGCTCGTTCGGGGGGCTCCGTTTGGTGATGATGAAGCCGATGCGCGGAAACAGCTCGCCCGGATGGAATTCGACCTTGGCCACGACCCGCCGGGCCTTCGACCAGCTCTTCGCCCGGCAGTGGAAGCTCGTGGAGTGACGCACGACATGATGCTGCGGCCGGCCCGGGCTGCGCTTCGTCAGCAAGGAGATCCGGTCCTAGAGCTTGCGCTTGCCCTTGATGCGGACGGCGTAGTCCCAGCCTTTGGCCTCTAGAGCGGAATCCGATCAGTCTGGATCATAGCCGCATGCGGTGAAGTAATTTCTGCAGTCTGTCGGGGTGAAGAGGTCGACGATGCGGCCGATGGCGGACCATAGGCCATCGACGGTTCGCTCTGCAGCTCTTCTGTGCAAGGCCTTCAGCTTTGAGAAGGCATTCTCGATGGGGTTGAAATCGGGGCTGTAGGGCGGAAGGAACAGCAGCCGCGCGCCTGCCGCCTCGATCAGCGCCCTGGTCCGCGGGCCCTTGTGGCTCGACAGGTTGTCCATGATGACGATGTCGCCGGGGCGCAGTTCGGGCACGAGCACGCGCTCGACATAGGCCTCGAACGCGGCGCGGTTGATCGGGCCGCTGAGCACGAAGGGCGCCACCATGCCGCGGGTGGTCAACCCGGCGACAAAGGTGGTCGTCTGCCAGTGGCCGTGGGGCATGCCCACACGGAGGCGCTTGCCGCGCGGGCACCGGCCGTGGGTGCGGGCCGTGGGTGCGGGCCATGTTGGTCTTTGCCCAGGTTTCGTCGATGAAGACGAGGCGGTCCGGATCGAGATCGGGCTGGTCGTGGAACCAATCCCACCGCTTCCTCAGCACATCCGGGCGGTCCTGCTCGCTGGCGTGCGCGGTCTTTTTTATCCACGTGATCCCGTGGCGGCGAAAGAACCGCTCCAAGTCGCCAAACTGGTTGAACACGAACAGCGGGTGCAGGCACTTCGACCGGATGTGCCCGTTCCAGGCTGTCCCTTCCTGATCGCCGTGGACGGGGCTCTCGGAGCTGTTCATGTCGAGCGCCAAGACCTTCGGCGGGCGGCGGTCGTGGACGGCGTCGATCCAACGGCCCGGCAGGTCTGCCAGCGCCGCGAGGTTCTTCAGCCGGGCCAGCCTCTCGGTCTCGAGGCGGCCCTTGGCGCTAGCCGAGGCCGCGCAGCGCGTCACCGCCCGGCCGCCGACGAACTGGCGTATCACCAGATCACGGCGCAGCCGGTCGGCGTCGTTGACGTACCGCACTTTGGGCAGGTGGTGCCTATGCGTCCAACCGCGCGCTTCGACCTAGTCTTAGTCGGATTGCTCATCGCGGAAATGCAGTGCGCTCAGGTTTGACATGGGGCAACTCCTCGAACACCTCACACCCAGTCATGGGTCGCGTTTCTGACGGGGAGCTGCGAAAGTAACATCGACTTACTCGTATGGTTTCACGGAGGCCAGCCCGGCCTCCAGCCATTTGACCAAGCGCTAAGGCGTAGATGCCTATGGGTTTTCGCTCCTCGGGGGCAGCAAGCCAGCTTTTCGGAGCTGCTCACGCCAGGGTTCGGGGTCGTTGGTATCGATAAGCCAAGCCGCGGCCAGGAGCCTGTCTAGGATCACCTCGGGAGGCAGAATGCTCGGGTCTGCAGCGTTCTGAGCGGGGCCTTTCCCGAGCCTAAGCGAGGCGGCTCCGAACACATCAGCGACTATGCGAACCGCATCCGTTCTCTCACTCATTTGCTTTCTGACCGCAACCCGAAGGTCCTTTGCGGCCTGTCGTGTTCTAGACGCTGTCTGGCCGAACCGTCCGGCTAACCAGGCCCGACCGGCCGCCGCGGACCAAGGCGCTCGTTCCACACCACCGTGCATGTTGCAACGATCCGAGCCCCGGACGCAGGCGTTCCTGCATCGGACCCCAGTGCGCCTGGCGATTGCCGTGCAACGTGGAGCATTCTCATGTGGCGGAGGTTTCGGCTTTTGCCAGCGGGGTCGCTCGGACAGTACGGCGTAGTCATCCATTCCCTCGCGCCGGGACGCTATCGAACGACGTGCGCTCTGTGCTGCGATCGTCGCTGCCTTGGTCGGATCAAGAGGCTTAAGTGGCACCGGGTTCGACCTTTTATCTCTCAATTTCAATGGGTTAACCTCATCTCCACCTGGGCCAGTCACCGCCGCAAGTATCTCTTGCGATCCATAAAGTATATCTATATGAATACTATAAGGCAATGAGAATTCATTTGCTTTTTCTGATCGGTTGAAAAGCAAATGAACGAGCACTTTAGCTAGGTATAAGCAAATGAGGCAAAAGCAAATGAGCAGCGACAAACCAAGCGACCTGCTGACCTGTGCCGAGGTGGCGGAGCTAGTCGGGCTTTCGGTGAACACACTGAAGGTGCATCGGAGGGAGGGCACCGGCCCAAAACACGTCCGACTTGGCCACCGAACGGTTCGCTATCGGAGAGGGGATGTAGACGCCTGGGTGCAGGAACGGGAGGTCGCTTAATGGGCATCCCGATACAGAACAGAATGGAACGCCGCTTCATACCCTTTGACCATGAAGCGAACCGGGCGCTGTTCCGCAAGGTGCTCGCGGGCGCGGTGGACCACCTGCTAGAGGGCGAAATTCAGGCAGCTGCAGCAGATGCGCGAAGGTACTTCGGCGTTCTCTCGCCCGATGGGGTGCGGGAACGGGGCGTGACCGAAGCGGATCGCAACGTCGAGCACGAATACCTCTGGACCGAAGAGCAAAGTCGCGATCAATTTGCTGCCGCCATCGCGTATCTAAGCCACGCTGCCTATTACCTAGGGATGTCGGAGGCACGGTATGTGCCAAAGACCCAATGGGAGGGTTCCTATAGACTTAAGCATGTAGCCGAGGCTTGGGCTGCACGTCGGATTGGCATCCCTTACATTGCCAACGGCCGGCTTATTCTTGTCGCCTGGTTGCTGGACATCCCAATGCGCTGGGATGGGGACCTTCGAAACCCAAACACTGCGATCCATTCAAGGCGATGGACGAACGAGCGCCTCTCGAGAGAGCGAAAGGTACCAAGGCCGGTGACGCGGATCATTTGCCCCCACGAGTTCATCAGGGAACATGAGTGTTACCTGCTAGGACCAGGGGCGGCTCTGTGGCCAGCGCATTTGCTAAACGCCGGCTTAGCGAAGAAAGGGACCTCTCCAGAACTGTGGGACGTGCCACATCCAGCTAAACCACCGGGGGTCGATCCGATCTAAATGCTGTAGGCCGCGGTCCTGACCCGACCGCGGCCCTCAGTTCTCTCTTCGAATGCACGGAAAGCACACGAGCACCCGAGATGATGAATACGACAAGCCCCGGCGCGGGGCAACCGATGACGCCTGTTCGAAAGGGCAAAGACGTCGACTGGGCAAAGGCATTCGGCGCCGCAGCAGATGAACAAAACTGGCTGGTCGTCGAGATTGTGTCCAAAGGCGGCGGCAAGAAGCCGGACAAGAAGCCGGTGAACCCCAAGACCCGGCGCCCCTGCAGTAAGGACGTAGCCGCTGCGTTGACCCTGGCAGAGGCACTCAAGGCAAAGAGTGAGCTAGAGGCGAACGGCAAGCGCTACGTCTTGGGCTACCTACCCCGAAAGGGCTCGGCCCTAGTTGGGATCGACCTGGACAAGGTCCTGGAGCCCGATGGCCCCGGCGGCTTTTTGATCGAGACTGCCACTCACAATGAGTTCGTTAAGCCAGGCGGCTATTGGGAAGTCTCGCCCTCGGGAACTGGCCTGCGCGGTCTGATCCCCCGACCGCCAGGAGACAGCGATTGGCAGCAGGATCATGGCGGGTCGTCTGTCGGCTACATCGGCAGCGCGGGCAAGTTTTTTACGGTCTCGGGAGAGCGCATCGCCGGCAGCGCCAAGGCCGTCAGCGCCGTGGACGGGCTCTATGAGCGGGTTTCTGAGGCATGCAGGTGCGTCGGCTCTGAGACGGGCGGAAGCGCGACGCAGGCCGCTCAGGCAGCGTCTCAGAGGCCCACAGCGGCAAAGGGCTGGTTTGACAACCTTCCGAGCGAAGAATTGAAGGCAGAGTGCCTGCGGGAGGCTCTCGGCGTGGATGCGCCAGATCTCAATGGCAAGCAGCCGCGCGTAGATTGCTCCGACTATGACGACTGGATTGCCATACTCGCGGCGATCCGGGACGCATCCAATGGTGAGCCGTGGGGTTTCGCAGTGGCTCAGGATTGGTGCCGTGTCGCGCAAGACTACAACGGCGATGAAGAGCTGGTTAAGCGCTGGGATGGCTTCAAGGCGAACCGACCCGGCGGTGCGACGGTCGGCAAGATCCTCTCTCGCGCCGCGCAGGCGGGCTGGGACGCCCAGCCATGGAAGCGCAGGGCCAGCACGGCCATGTTCGATGCGGTAACAACGGACGCTGCAGCCAGCGCGAGCTGTCAGGGCGCCATCTCCTTTAGTGGGCAGCCCGCGCTCGAGCCCGTGAATGTCTATCCGGAGCGCTCGCTTCTCCAGCGAATGCCGGGCTACGCGGGTGAGATCGCGCGCTGGGCGCATGGGCGCGGGATGCGCGATAACCTTCACGTGGCGGTGGGAGGGACGCTCGCCGCTCTCTCCGCTGTCGCGGGCCGAGAGTATCTGGTGAAAGATGCCGATCCGGGCGGCACGGCTCTGCCAATCTTCGTGCTCCTGATCTCAGGAACAGCGATGGGCAAAGACACAGCGCAGCGGCTGGTTGCCGAGCTGCTCAAAGCCGCCACTAAAATGGACCGCCACGCCGATCACCTTACGAGCCCAGCTGCGCTCAGCAAGACGCTCAGCGAGAACCCTGTACTGGCTCTTGAGATGGATGAGATTGGCCGGAAGCTGCAAGCTATCGCATCGGGCACTGGATCGAGCGGGCATCAGGCAGAGCTGCTCACAGCGCTAATGGTCGCGTTGGGTCGCAGTACCGGGCGGCTTTCGAAGCGGGTCTACTCTGACAGCAAGAACAACGTGGCGGCGGTGGAGCGGCCGTTCGTCAGCCTCTTAGGCACCACAACGAGGCCCCCGCTCTTCAAGGCGTTAACATCCGATAACGTTATGGATGGATACCTGAACCGGTTTGTGGTGTTGGGTGGCCCCGACTATGCCAAGAGGCAAGCGACGTCCGACCGAGCGTCGGCGCAGGAGCCGACGAGTTTGACGGGAACGATGACGGCGCTCGCCAGTGCGGCAGCCTTCCGCCGCCGGACTGTCGGCAAGACCGACGCCGTAGTGCCTATCGGGATCTCTAATGCTGCGATGAGCCAGCTGAAGCGACTTGAAGACAGGGGCGAAGCAACGCTCGAAGCAGGGGAGCCGCTGGCTCCGCTTTGGGGGCGAGCGCGGGAAAACGCCATCCGCATCGCTGGTGTCCTCGCAGCAACCGACGCCGCGCATGCCATCACGCTCAATCCTCTCGACGAGATCGATGTCTTCATGGGCAATACCCCGGAACCGGAACCGATGATCACCGGCGAGCACATGGCTTGGGCCTGCGCGCTAGTCGAGGCGTGCGTCGAGGGGATTGGGCGCGATGTTGAAGAGCGGGTGGCGGATGGTCCCTCGGACGACATGAGAAAGAGACTTTTGCGAAGGCTGGATGCAGAAGCGGAAAGCGATGGTTGGGCTCTGCGGTGCAATGTGCTGAGGAACGTTTCCAAGGGGCCTCACAGGACCAGGGATCTGACAAGCGAATTGGATGCGATGGTCGAAGACGGCACGCTTGCGTGGGTTTTAGGGACGGAAATCGGGCGCCCCTCCAAGTCTCATTACATCAAGCGGCGTATTGGGTGATAGCGCGCCACTGTGTCGGACCTTGAGAGCACCACCCCCCGGGGTATGCCGGCCCGTCAGGTGGTTCAGGTGGCTCAGGTGCCCCTATCCCCCCACAACAGCGCGTAAATACATGAAATGGGCATTTCTTTCGATTTTCTCAAATTAATTGGCATGGATAGGGTACCCCACACCTGACCACCTGAACCAACACCACATGATGAATTTGTTATATATTTAACAATGCCTTACAAGGAATCTTGGGTCAGGTGATTTGGCACCTGAACTTCGCCTGAGATCACCTGACCTGATACCTTCAGCAGAGGGGGGTGGAGCACCAAAGACAGGTGAACTCAGGTGGCGATCACCTGACCTTTGACTGCTATGGCTAGTAGTCTCTCAGGTTGCATAGAAGACGCTCGCTGCGCGCCCGGAGGTGGCATGACGATGCACGCCGAGATCCGATCGGCTGGCGTGTCGGCTTGCAACGGCGCCGCGTTCAGGTGCGCGCTTCATCGTCTAGGAGGGCGGCACCCCCCCAGTTCGGCCGGCAGGTGCAGAGCGCTCCTAGACGCACACTCCAAGGATGAGCCGGGCACAGCTAGCAGCGATGCGCCGCAGCCAAGCAAGCCCCCCAAGAAAGCGGCTCAGTTATCCGCCGTGTAAGCAAACGAACATCTGAAAATTAGTGTGTGTGGTGCGGGTGGCTTGCAGAGAAATCTGCGCGCGCTCGGGGGTGACAGGGGGGTGGGGGCCGGCTGTCTTGTCGGAGCCACCCGGCGGATCGACGCCAGGGTGCGCTTCCGGCCCCTTGGCCCGAGCCAGGCACCTGGTTGCGCTTTAGGGATTCTTGCAAGGACGAACGCCGGTCCGGCGTTGATGCCTGACGCCCCGCAATCGCTCACGCAAACCGCTACCCTGGTGCTACCCGGGCTGAGCCGACGCAGCAGCAAGGGCATCCGAGCTATGAAAATACTGTTGTTGCTCAACGGGTTAGTGGTGGGCGGTACTGGGTTCGAACCAGTGACCCCAGCGATGTGAACACTGTGCTCTACCAACTGAGCTAACCGCCCTCCGCCGCGCGCTATAGGGCCGTCTGGGCGGCTGCGTCAAGGTTGTGTGGCGGGGGCTCGCGGAAGGGCTCCGTGACGGGGCGAGGGGGCTGCGCGGGATGGTGAGACTTCGATCAGGACGCTGACGGGTCAGACGGGGCTGAGCTGGGCGAGGAGGGCCGGGATCTCGTGGAAGCCTGCGGCTACGGCCTCGGGAGCGAGCTCGATCAGGGGTTCGGCTGCAAAGCCATGGGCCATCAAGACACAGGGCACGCCGGCGGCGCGGGCGGTCTCGCGATCTGTCGCCGTGTCGCCCAGCATCACCGAGCGCTCGGGCGTCGCGCCGATGCGCCGGGCCGTTTCGCGGAAATGCTCGGGGTCGGGCTTGCGCACCGGCAGCGTGTCGGCCCCCAGGATCGCCGCAAAGCGCGTATCGAGACGAAGCTCGGCCAGCAGGATCCGCGCCAGGCGTTCGGGCTTGTTCGTGCAGACGCCGAGCCTCCAGCCGTCGGCTTCGAGGGCATCGAGGCAAGCGTCGAGCCCGTCGAACGGCCGGGTATGGACGGCAATCGCCTCCTCATAGGCGCGCAGGAGCTGCGGGTAGAGGGCCTGGAAGACGGCCTCGCTCTCCGGCGTGTCGGGATCGCGTCCCGCGCGGGCGAGAGAGGCGCGGATCATCGAGCGCCCGCCCCGCCCGGCAGGCCCGCGATCCGTCTCGAGCGAGAGAAGCGGCAAACCCGCGGGGCCCAAGGCGGCATTGGCAGCGGCCAGCAGATCGGCGGCGGTGTCCGCAATCGTGCCGTCGAGATCGAAAATCGCACCACGCATCGGCAGGCTCCGTTCTCCCAAAGGACGGCGTCCTGATGCGGCAGGGCGGGCGGCGGTGCAAGCGCAGTGCGGCGCTGAGCC
>JBCDFN010000031.1:0-19240 GCA_039177935.1 Pseudomonadota bacterium
AAGCTCAATGTGCCGAATTTCGGCTCAGGGCGCGCCATTACCTGCGTGATCACTGCGGTGGTTTGAATGTCTGTGGCAAATGAAGAGTTATGGATTCTGGTCGCCAACTATTTTTGGCCCGCCAAGAGCACGAGTGGCGGCTATTCTCACCCTAACCTCTGTGTCTTGGTGACGGCCTGACCACTTCACTTTCGAGCGTGCTAACCGTCGCGTCATTCATAACGAACCGTTTTCAGCCATGGCCCTGGATAGATCGGAGCCGATCAACCAAACCAATCAAAGCCGTCGAGAGTATCCCTGATCGAGTTCATGGCGTCTTGCATGAGTTCTTCGCGTTCCGTGGAGTTTACAAGGGTGATATCGTCTTCGCTCAGCATTGGGCCATCCTTGATCAAAACAGTCGCGACGTTGATGAGGCCTTCTTCTGTCTGAATTGCCACATCCGCGTACCGAAGATGAGTGCCGAACAAAATGAAGTCGTTCGTGTCAAGGACGACTGACACATCGGCGCCTGCTGTAGCGCCATAGGCGGACGTGTCGATGACGAGCGTGTCGCCCTCATTCGACGAGAAATCCACGACATCGTCGACTGCTGATGCGTCGTTGAAGATAAACCGGTCGGCACCTTCGCCTCCGAGCATCTGATCATAGCCGCTGCCGCCGTTTAGAACGTCGTTACCCGTTCCACCACGCATGATGTCGTTGCCCGCACCCCCATTCAAGTTGTCGTTGCCCGCGTCGCCATTCAGCGTATCGTCACCTTCATCGCCGTTAAGGGTATCGTTTCCTGCCCCGCCATTAAGAGTGTCGTTGCCTGTGTCGCCGTTCAGGTTGTCGGAGCCATCACCGCCGTTCAGTTCGTCGTCGCCCGCACCGCCAAAGGCTGTGTCATTGCCCTCATCGCCGTTCAGGACATCTTCGCCGAGACCGCCGAACAGGTCATCCGCGCCGATCCCGCCGTTAAGCACATCGTCGCCGGTGCCTCCGCTCAACATATCGTCTCCCGCAAATCCAGAGATGATATCGTCGCCGCCCAATCCAAAAATTTGGTCATTATGGACGTAGTACCTGCCGGAGAGATTATCCAAACTATAGTATTCGTGGAGATCAACCTCACCCAGACCGTTAAGAATCTGGTCGTTATCCGAGCCGATTACCTGTTCGTAGAGTCCAATGCGGTGTTCATGCTCATACGTCGTCTTGAAGAGCGTTTTATTGGATGGCCCAAGCGCCTGCTCGGACACGAATGTCCATGGGTTTTGAACGAAGCTATTCTCAACTTCTATTGAGCCGCGCGATTCAAAGTGGATCGTGTAGTTGTGCTGGAAGTACCTAAGAAACAACAAGCTCGATTTTCCATAGCCCGTGTACTCGCTGAGCGTAGAACCTTCCCCGAGGATTTCATAGTTTGTCGCGTCCGGCCCGAAATTGGTATCAAACGTCGTTCCATTTTCTGCTGTTATGATCGTCATCTTCCTGGCTCCCCCTTTTTCGACGTGGCGCCGTTTTGGCGCGTCGATGGAGCCTTTTTGATCGATCAGGTTTGAGGGGTCTGTGCGGAGCAGTACGAAACTGACGTAGGGTCTGGAGATTCAGGCGGATCACGTGCGCTAGGTCACCTTGTTTGCACTAACCAAGGGTCTGAGCCGCTACCATTACCTCTACGATGCCACTCTACAGCCGGTCGCCTGACTCATAGCGAACCGTTTTCAGCCATGGCTCGAACACTGCGCTTTCTTCGACAGTCAGGATTCCTCTGAGAGGCCGAAGATAGTTCCGGACCAGATCCTTCACCTGGTCCTCGGTATCGAGCCATTGATTGATGACCGCCGGCGCCACGCGCACGGCACGGCCCGGGCTCTGCACGGTGGACAGCACAAGGTCTGCGATCGCGCGGTTATGGTTCGCGAAATATACCGGCCGCTCGGCCGGGATGATCTTCTTGCGTACCAGCTCCGCACCCATATTGCGCACGCCCCGTCGGCCAAGAGCTGGCCGGGAATCCACTTCGCCGCCTTCGCCTGCCAACGCCGGCACCTTGGCGGGCTGATCGGCCGGGCCATAAAACAGCACCTCATAATGCCAGTCGCCGGTCAGCTCGCCGGGTTCGCGGAGATTGAGCGCGGTGAAGCCGGTTATGTAGCGCTCGGGCGAAGTCTCGGAGATCTCGATCGGCCGAAGGCGAGCAGGCGCCCCTGCCCTCTCAGAGCCCCATGTCATCATCCAGATCCCGTTCGCGACGGCGCTCCATGCGCGCTTCGGCTTTCTGCGTGGCGTCCAACTCGTCAGTCAGCTTCTCGATCAACGCATCACCGGCAGGATCTTCCTCTAGAAGATCCTGCTCCTGTTTCAGCTCCACATACTCTCTGGTGACGAGGATCCGGTCTGCCTTGTTGGGCAACACATCTTCAAGCACCGAATAATCGCCGTCTGCCAGAGCGGCCATGCCTTCGTCCCCGACCTCATTATGAAGGTGGGTTGTGAGTGACCGTTCGATCGACGCTTCCTCTTCGTCGGTGAGGTTCTGATCATTCAGCTTGTTGGCCAGAAGCGCAAGATAGACGTTCGGCGTCTGGTCGTCGTTGAGCATGTCGTCATCATCGCCGGCCTCACGGTCCAGCCCGCGCTCGGCCGAGAGACCCGCAATCCGGTCCTGGAAGGTATCAAGCCGGTCCATCGCAGCGTCGCGCTGCTCTTCCGAGGCCTCGGCCGGATCGATACCGGCACGGGTCAGGATCGCCGAGACATCGCGCTCCAGCCATTCTTCGGCCAATCCGTAGTTCTTGGTGCCGCCCGCCTCCATCCGCGCCATGGTTTCATCGATATTGAGGCCGATGGACTGGCCATAGGCCAATAGGTCGCCCTGGTCCTCGTCGGACAGGGCGTCCCTGAAGGCCGCGCCCTCCGCCCCGGGCGGATAGGTGCTGACCAGCTCCGAGTTATAGGCCGTGCGCAATTCCGGATCCGGCATCATGAGCGAAAGCTGCCCGATGATCGGCGCTGCCCGGGTCTCGAACTTCGCACGCGCCGCCGGATCCATCGCCGCGGCCTCCGCGCGGATCTCCGCAACGGTGCTCTCGGCAAGGTCGATCATATCTCCAACGGTTCTGATCTGTTCCAAGGGAATATCTCCGTCCTGCTCAATCTCTGTTCTGTCCGTGCCAAGCCTGTCGGCCATGCGGTCCACGGCATTGGCCAGAAGCCGCCGCTCCTGCTTGCGCAAGTGATCCGACAGGTCGCGGTATTCCCTCTTGAACTCCACCATAGCGGCCTGCGCGATCGCCTTCTCTTCCGGCGTCATCGCAATCTCGCTGGCCACCCTGCCCTCGGCCTTGGCTGCATAGATTTCCTCCAGCCCTGCAGGCTTCATGAACAGACCGCGCTCGATGCGGCTTGTGGCATCGAGCGCCAGCCCGTAGCGCTCTGCGATCTCGGCTTGTTTTTCGCGCATGAGTTGGGGCGACATCACCCCGCCCTGCCAGCAGGAGAACCACTGGCCCTGATCTTTGCCGCGGTTGTTGAGCAGGATATGCGCATGGGGATGCGCGCGGTCGGTATGAACCGCCATCACATAGTCCCATTCATCGCCATAATGCCCGCTCTCGAAAAACTCTTCGCACCAGTCCAGCGCAATCGCCTTCACCGTCTCCGAGGACACGCCCTGGGGGAAGCTCAAGAGCATATGGCTGGTGAAGCCGAGCTTCGATGTGCCCCGCCATGTGGAGGCCCATTGGGTCACGATCCGCGCCTTCTGACCTTCCGAGAGTACAGCGCTTTGGCGCATGGAATTGGCCTGGCTCGCGAAAACGAAATCCCCCTTATCGTTCACATAATCGATCTGGTTGCCGAGCTGCGCCTTCGTCTTGCAGCCGCCAGCTCGGATCCGTTTGAAGACCGCCTTCTGCGCCCCGAAGGAAGCTTTCATCACGTTGCGTGAGGACATCCGCCCACCCGGCCGATAGCTCCGGGCCTGACGTTCTGACGCGAGCTGGCGCATCCCGCTCTTGCGACGGTCGTCTTCCTCCCAGAGCGCGCCGGTTGTGATCTTGTAGAGCCCCAGGCGGTCAACCATCGCGCTTGTCCTCGGCCAAAACGCGCTGTGCATAACCCCGCCGGCTCTTCGCGCCATTCAGCACATCCTGCCATTCCTCGCGCAGATCGAGCGTTGCATCGATCGCCGAAGACAGCAGCGCGCGGTCCTTCTCGGTGAGTTTCAGCTTGCCCTTATGGACCGACTTGGCGAGCTGGTTGAGAAGATCGAACTGCTTGCCGAGCAAAAACACCGACTGATTGAAGCCGCGAATATCGTCCGGGCGCAGCTCTACAAGCCCCTGGGCCATCCGCAAGAGGCTCCGAAACGCCTGGCTGGGGTTTCCAAACCCCTGCCCTTTCGCCAGCTCCACGAAGCCCTCAACCTCGGATTTCGGGGCGCGAAAGGAGAACGTCACCGCCGGATCGGCCTTTGAAGCCGTCTCGTCACGCTGGTTTCGGACCGTCCGATAGACCGAGCGCATCGAAATCCCGTAGCGCTCGGCCAGCTCTGCCACCGGCACGCCTTTGGACGCCAGTCTGGCGATCTCCACCTGCTTTTCGACGGACAGTCGCTTCTTCATCAGCGCCGCGGACCCCAAATGGCTAAAACGTATACGTTAGGCATATCCTGCCATCGTCACATAAGCCTAAGCGAAGTTACCGTTTGAGGCAAATCGTGCAACTTCGCGTCCCGGGACTTAGGTGACGACAGACGAAAACGACGCGCAGCGTCTCGGCTTTGAAGGATCCTTCCGTTTCCGAGCATGCAGCGGCAGAAACGAAATCACTCTGTAGCGGGTCGCAGAGCACCGATGACCAAGCTGCTGTGGTGGCCGATCAAACCGAGCCGCGCTCTGGGAGACCGGCCACAGGACTCCGAGGTCAGGATCTCTATGGAAGTCAGGACGGTCATCCTCCAACACTCAAGCCGGAGTGATGAGTTCAGGCTCCCCGCAGGATCACCAACGCCTTTGACAGGGTCGCGTGCAGGCGCGCACTTTACCACTACCAGTCACATCGAGCCTGTCTGAGAAAAAGCACTTAAGCCGCCATAGTTTGTTCACGCCGCGTTTGCCGGGTTCTTGGATGTCAGACAGAGGCAGACATTGAGCCCGGGGCCTCGGAGGAAACGCCAGCGCAATGGCATCTAAAGGAACCCCATCCCGAAAGAACTGGGGCAAGCGCGTACCGCTGGGCATCGTACTGATCCTGTCGGCCATGTTCGTTGCGCTGTCAGGTGGGTCTTGGGTTGCCGGAAGATACATCGTGACTTCCACCGGTTTCGCGGCTTCCGCTGAGGTGTTGCTGGCCGGGATTGTCGCCGCGATTTTTGGCGGGGCCATCTGCATGATGCTGGTGCTCCGACTGTCTCTCAATGCGCTTGTCATCGCGACAGCCGCCGCTCTGCCCGTGGCGCTCACTCTACTTGTCGTAATGGTGCTGCGCATTCAGTCCGTAGAAGAAGCCCAGCGTGATCCAGAGAAAGCCTATGAGGGCGTCGCGACTTTCACTGCAAGCGTTGAGCAGATTGTTGTGACTGATCCCTATCTCCGGGTGCGAATGGATGTGGACTCGAACGCTCGCCAATGGGTCAGTACCGGCCCGGCGCCTGACCATCAGGTTTGCAAAGGAACAGTGCGAGCCAACCAGTTGCAGCGGATATCTCAGACGTTGGTGACGCTTGCGCAAATGGAGGCCAGCGCGCTTGCAGCCAGTACGGCCGACGATGGTAATGCAACAAAGCGACTTACCTGGTCGTTTGTTCAAAGTCCGGGTGTCGAAGGTTTTTTTATCTTCGAGGCCGACGTCACGTTCTCACCTGAGCAGCAACAGGCGAGCAAGGAACTGGCGGCCGTTGTACATGCCATGTCCACGGCCACAGTCTCACCGACTAGCCGTGTAATATGCCGTTAGGTACCTTGGCGCCGAGCGCCTACACGGCCCAACTTCAACCAACTCGAAAGGTCGCATGGAACTCGGACCAGTACCAGTGCGAACTCAAGCGCCCTCTTGACTAAGCATAACGCTTGACCAACTCGTTTGGGGGAAGCGCAGAGCCACGCACGACGATGCAAAGAGGGAGACTTCAGCGCTCCGTAAGTGGTGTAGGTTGCGGCGGCAGTCCAGAGGGCACACGCACCGGGACAAGGCCGGACCGGTCTACAGCGCTAGGGTCTGTAAGCGTGTCGAGGAACGCGAGCAACTCGTCCACCTCAGCGTCTGTCAGGTAGTGCGGGGCCAGATCATTGGCTGCGGCGATCCGCGATCGGAGATGCGGCGCACGCTGAACCCAAGTATCGCGTCGGTCGAACGCATTCCGCCGCTCTGGCGCGACCGCGCGGTAAGCCGTCACCGATCCCTTGCCTATCGGGTGGTAGACCCTGTCTAACGAGGGCAATATGGCTTCCGTTAGCCGGTAGTTTTCGAGACTGTCCAGCGTGTCGAGATGATGTCGGACAACTGCTTCAAGAGTTTGGAACGCTCCATCATGCCCCCAGGGCCCGGTGAGTGCCACATTGCGCAGCGACGGTGTTCGGAAGGCAAAGAGGTCCACTCGGTCGCCCGTGACTCGGTAGCGCCCTTCGTCTTCGGCTCGTCCCGGAAAGCCTGTTTCGCGCCACAGACTCATATCCGCCCCATGGCCTTTGCCTGGCCCGATCTGTGGGACGGCGATGGCATGGAAAGCGTGGTCGGTCAGAAGCGGCCCAGAGTGGCAGTCAGCACAGCCTGCCTTGCCGTAAAAAAGGGCCATCCCCGCCACGGCCGCTGTCCCGAGATCAGAAGTGTCGGCACCGCGCAGGACTGCGTCGAAGGGGCTGTCATCAGAGCGAAAAGCAACTGTCTGGAACGCGGCGAGCGCTTCGGCGATATGGGCAAACGCGATCTGATCGGGGGCTTCAACATCCTCGAACACGTGCTTGAAGAGGCGGGCATAGCCAGGCAACTCGGCAACCCGGACAGCAAGTGCCTGCCACACTGCTGGTCGGTCGAAAACGGCGGCATGATCGGCAATAGCGTTCTCCCCCGGCTGGCCCGCCATCTCGATCGGAGAGGTCACGGGAAAGAAGGCTTGCGCGGCCAGAAGACTCGACATGTCCGGCAGGTCCCGACCAGCAGGGGAACGGATCTCCTGCCCTTCTGCGATCTCCATCCGGCCGTCATGGAACATTGCCGTGTAGGCGCGCGCTCCGATGTTCCAGAGCGCTTGCGCGTTGCGCGGTACCCTACCAGTCACTGCGTTGGCCGTGCGCCGATCCGGTCCTGCCCCGGATCCTCCCTCCCCGATGCCCAATGCTAAGCCATCGCCGGTTCCAAAGGTCGGATCATGGCAGGTCCCACAGGAGATGTTGCGGTTGCCGGACAGGACCGGATCAAAGAACAGAAGTCGGCCAAGCGCGACCAGCGCCTCCGGAGAGGAACCGTCATAAAGGAAGTCAGCGTTACCTAAAGGCGCCGGGAGAGCGGGTGGCGCGTCAGGTGTATCGGGCCACGCGGTGGAAGGCGCCGATAGCGAGAGGCAGAGTACCGCGAGAACGGCCTTTAAACGAACTAAAGTCGGCATGACACTGTCCTTGGTCCTGATCGTGGACGCAGCGCCTGCTGGATCGCCGCTTGGTCGGGATCGGCGCTGAGACAAAGAGAGCTGAATTGGTCGACCGGCAGGGTCTGAACCATTCTGAGAGCATTGGCGGTCTTCACCCGTCGGTCTTGGTCAAAAGAATTCCTTGGGCGTCCTGTACGGGACAGATGCGCAGTCCGGCGGCATGCCGGGCTGCGCAACGCGTTGGGCTCTACATCTTCGCGGCGTTCGAAGTGTCGATTGGGCCGACCGGCATACCGGAATCCCATTCGAGATGATCATCCTCCGAGTTCTGGATGAGTCGATGTTCCGCCGCGGATCCGGAGCTGCGGTTCTCCGCACGGTCGTCTTCGATTTCAAGTCGGAAGGTGGCGTTGATCGCAAAGAAGTCGTTGAAGCCAAGCGTGGTTTGGATCAACCCGCCCTCGATGTCCGCAAAGTCTCCCTTGGCACCGGTGACCGGGCGCAGGTTCTCAAGTCCGATGTCGGCGAGTTCTGTACCATCCGTCGTGATCATGTTGCCGTCATCGAAGGCAAAGACTTGACGGCTCACGATCCAGACTCCGCTTTTGGCGTTGCCGCCCTCACCAACGAAGTAACCATCACAGGTCCAGGTGCCGAGCACGAGGTCAGGGAAAGCAGGGCTGCCGTCTTCCAGAACCCCGGTGGTGTCGGCTTGGAGCGTTCCCGGCGGATAGATGTAACCTTGGCTGATGAAGGCGTTTCCGTGGGCCGGCATCCCGTTTTCATGTAGCGGCTGTGCCGCCATGAAGATGCGCGTGTGATCTTCGGCCACGTCGAAGGCGGTCAAAATGTCGGCAGAGGCAAATGCGGGAGCGAGGGCAATCGCAGTTGCAGCAAGTAGGGTATTCGTTCTCATATCAGTCTCCTGAAGTGTTTGGTCGGTTGAAAGAGTGACGGCGCAACAAAGCGCCGCAGCGACCGGGCGAACCAAGCGCCGTCCGGGCGTTCTGGGTTTTGCTTGAGTTGTCAGCTCCGCAGACAGGGAGTGATCTGCACTGGCGGGCGATCCTCGGGTCCAAGTCCGATGTCGCGCAGCAGGTGATCGTCCATGCGCGCGATTGCCTGCTCCAGTTCCAGCTGCATACGTCTCTCGCGAAGCACTTCACCGAAACGCGTTAGGAGTGCGGAACTGTGTAGCGGAAGACGTATGAGCGAACGGGCCGCCGCCCGGGCTTCGGTTTCGTACCACATATCAGTTCCTTAACTCGGCACGCCGCGCCCGCTCGGACTGAGCTGGCTCGCGAAGCGCATCGCAGATGGCGGCCACATGCCTGTGGTCGGTTCCACAACAGCCCCCGACGACCGTGAGGTTGGGAAGCAGCGCGGCAAGCGGACGGTGCAACGCCCCGAGTTCTGTGTGGTCTCCGTCATCAAGTGTTTCGGACGCGTCCAACTCGGCATGCGACAGGCGTGACGCGTTAACACGAAGGCCCCGGATGCGGCGGTGCCAGTCGCCACCGCCAAACTGCGCGGCCTCAAGTTCCCTTCGAAAATGATCGGGATGGGCACAGTTCAGCATATAATATGCGACCGAGCAGTCTGTTGCGGCATCCACCGCCTCGATTGCTTCGCTGATCCGGTGACCCGACGGGAGACGACCGTCAGTCTCTACGGTAAAGGACACAGCGGCGGGCAGACCGACTTCAAGCGCGGCACGTGAAATGCCGATCGCCTCGCCAGGATAAGTCATCGTGATTGCACTGATCATATCGGCGCCTGCCTCGGCGAACCACGAGGCCTGTGCCGTGTGGTAGCGCTCTGCCGCCTCGGCTGAGAGGATCTCAGTAGGTGCATACCCATCGCTGTAGGGGCCAATCACACCGTTGATGACAAAAGGCAGTCCGGGCAACTCGTAGCGTTCGCGAAGCCGACTCAGGCAGACCACCACCTCGGTATGAAGGGCAGCGAGTTCGTCCCGCGAGACCCCCAGATCGGCAGCCCATCGCGCACTTGCGCGCCAGGTGGGTGTGTCCATTAGAAAGCCGCGGCCGGTTTCTTGCGCAAGTTGCGCGAAGCTCTCCATGTAGCGGTCGAGCGCCATACGGCCGGTTTCCGTATGGAGCGCGGTGAACGCAGCAAAGAGGGGCAGATCGATGCCATCCTTGAAGACCAAATGTGTTTCGAGCCCGCCATCGGCGAGCATCGGAACCCCGGCCAATTGGGGCAGTGAATTGCGGTACTTCATGTCCTGCGCCTCCATGAGGGTGATGGAGACGGGATAGTCAGCGCTGGCCTCCGAAGCTTGAGACGGCTCTGAGCTTTTCATGAGAAATCGAATGGATTAACCTGCGGTCGCTCAAACTCACCAGAGCAAACTTCGGTCAGACTATGCAGATTACGTTCGGCGACACCCGCTTCGACAGCGACCTCGGGCATCTGACCCGAGAGGGCGTCACTGAAACGCTGACGCCTCAAACACACCGCTTGATCGACTATCTCGTGCGCAACCGCAACCGGGTGGTCGAGAAGGATGATCTTGTCGCCCATGTTTGGAACGGGCGCTTCGTTACCGATGCCACCCTGTCGACTGCGATCAAGGAAGTTCGTGCGGCGCTTGGCGATAGCGGGCGTGAACAGAAGGTCATCAGAACCGTCCACGGTCGCGGGTTCCGTTTCGTTGCGCAGATCGCCGATGCTCCGGCACGAGAGGATATGCCGGTCATCGCGCTGTTGCCGTTTCGTGCCCTGGAAGAGAGCCGGGATGCACAGCTTCTGGCGGAGGGCCTAACGCAGGAAACCATCGCCGCGCTCTCCGCATTCAGTGATCTACGCGTCCTTTCGTTGCGCACGACAGCGCACTTCGCGAGCGCCGCGATACCGCCCGAGGAACTGCACAAGAGCCATCAAGTCGACATTCTCGTCGAGGGAAGCGTGCGGGAGGCCCAAGGCGAGACCCGTGTCACTATTCTCGTCACCGATGCGGCCTCCGGCCGGACAATCGGATCCGAGAAGTTGGCCCGACGGACTGATGCAGTCGGTCTGATCGAGATCGAAGAAGAACTCGGCCGTCTCATTGCCGGCCGGGTGGGAAGCAAGCATGGCGCCGTTGCCGAGCAGCTTCTCGCCAGTCGCCGGGCCGAGCGCGTCGAAAAAGTGGATGCCTATCTGCTCTTGGCGGAGTTTGATGCCTGGTATCGGAGCTACGACACATCGCGTCATGCGGAGTTGCGCGAGACCTTCGCGCGTGTGCTGGAGCGCGACACGAGTGTCTCCTGCCTGTGGTCGGCATACGCGATCCTGCTGCTTGAGGAGTACCGCTACCGGATGAACGCCCGGCCCGGGGTCGATGCTCTTGCGCTGGCTTCGAAAGCTGCGCAGCGGGCAGTGGCGTGCGGACGCCGTGGCGGCTTTGCCCATGCCGCCCTCGCCATGACCCGGTTCTACCGTCATGACATCGCAGGGTTTCGCGACGCGGCAGAACGCGCGCTGGAGCTTAACCCAACAAACTCCGACATCCTCGCAGAGATTGGCTCCTGCCATGCAATGCTCGGTGAGGAAGACCGCGCAATTGCTCTGCTCGACCGAGCGATGGAGCTCTCGCCGGTGCATCCCGGCTGGTATCACTATGCGCGCTGCTGGCGCTACGCGCGCGAGGGCTATCTAGAGGCCGCTCTGGTCGAAATCGACAAGGTGCCCATGCCAGGATTCTTCTGGTATCATGCTCATCTCGCCTGGTTTCTTGCGGAGCTTGGCCGGACGGACGAAGCGGCTGAGCAGGCAGAGATCATGCTGGAACTCTACCCCGATTTCGAAACTTCGGTACGGTCCGAGCAGGCGATGAACAACCACAACGGCGCGCTCGGCGAGATGTCGATCGCGGGCTGGCGCAAGGCGGGTCTCAAGATCCCGGACGTGTTGTGAAAATAGCTATGGCGCCCGATACAGCGACTGTCGCAGCAAGACCCTCATATCCCGCCGCCGCGACGACAGCGCCGCCAGATAATCCGCCCAAGGCAAATCCCGCAAGGTAACTCGACAGACGCGCCGTCGCCGGCCCCGCCCCCAAATAGAGTGGCATGAAGAGAAAGAGCCCAAAAGCATTCACGAGAATCGCAAGACCCGCGACGGTGGTGTTGGGGGCCAAATAGGTCAGCCCTCCGCCACCAGCAGCTAGGGTGAGCGCGACGGTGGTGCCTGTGGAGGCCCAGCATCCCAACCGTCCGGCCACCCAAGCGCCAGCTGCAGAGGCAAGAAGGCTCCATGCCAGCCATACACTCAAAGAGCCGTAGCCGCGCTCGGTAGCGAAGATCTCCAAGAAGGCCCAGTACGCGCCCATCGAAATGAAGAATGGCGCCTCCGCCCATGCAAGCACGGCGCCGCCCGCATGAGTTTGTCGCGCCGCGCGCGCCAGGGAGCGAGTTTGGGAAAGCGCGGCGAAAGGCACGATCGCAAGGCAGCCCAACAAAACGAGGGCGCTGATCGAGGCAATCGCGTTGACGAATAGAAGAACGAACGCGATCATCGCTCCGATAGCCGTGCCGCTGGCGAAACGCGAAAGAACGTCATCGTCGTTAGGCGCCGTGGCGAGAGCCCAGGAGAGTTGTCCGCCCAGGGCACCACCTACACAGATTGCTCCGAGGAGCACAGCTTCGGGTGCCGGATGCGATGCAGTTGCGCCAAGAGCTAAGACCAGGGCAACTAGAGCGCTGAGTACGGTTGCAATTGGCAAGCCCGGAGAGCGCGGTAAGACACAGGTTGCTGCCGCCGTAGCGAGCAATAGACTGGCAAGCAAGCCACTGCCAATCGAACCAAGGCCGGTTTTGTTGGCAAGCTCCAGCAACCAGACAGGCATCAGGTTCAATGCAGCGCCGCCAAACGCTATCACACAGACGGCAGCAAAGGATTGGGCCATCTCACCACCTTAGTTTTTGTAGTCCCTCAATTCCTCTGGACTGAGGAGATGTCTACCACCCAAGGCAAGATCACTGCGGTCGGCGGGGACCTTAACTCTCTTCTCCGAGATCGGTCGCCAGTTCGTCTCAAGCGCAACTTTCATGGACTCTTTCCCACCTAGTGGAGGAAACCCGCCGGGGGCACGAAAGTCTGTCCTTTGTCGTGCAGTCCAAATCGCACACCCATAAATTTCGGATCGGGCGTGCCGGTTGAGACTAGAAAACTCCTGCCTTCGGACTGCTTTGTCACAGATAGCGTGTTATACCAGTGGTCATGCGGCTTTGTGTTAGTGAACTGCGCATGCAGCCGAATGTCGTCGCCGTCGCGGAGAATGCCGCCCTCCACAGCGAAGCTTGCTCCGAATTTTCCGAAGGGTTGGCATATCTCGGTCGGCAACTCTAGAAAAGCTCGCGCCCGGTTGCGGCAACCAGAGGAAACCAGCACGAGCGCCGCTATAACTTCTTCTGTGACGCCCTCACTAAGGCCCTTTGGGTCGCTAGTAGCGCTGACGATCTCGAACGGAAGGACCATACCCGAAGGGGCACCTTCGACCCTGGACTTCGAAGCCTGCAAGGCATCGCGCATTGCTTCAAGGACGATATGTGGGCCTTCGAGTTCACGGACCTCGGCGCGAAACAAGAAGCCACGGCCATGACGCGTGGCAATAATCTGTTGCTTGTCACCCGAGTCCCCGACCAAGCGGCGGGCATTCCGAACAAGCGTCGAAAGCGCTGCGTCCGACACAACGCGACCTGGCCAAAAGGTCTCGTGAAGAGCGTCTTTGGAAACGAGCTCCCCGCGATTACGGATCATATGGATGAGGGATTCCAGCGCTTGCGGCTCCGCCTCCACAAGACCGTCGGGGCCGGAGAGCTAAAAACGATCCATATCGATCACGAAGTCTTCGAACGCGTAGATCATCGCATCTTTTGGGACATGCGCCGTCAACAAAAGTGGGTCAATCGCGAAATGGCGGAAAGAGAGAGGCATTCCTCAGGAAATCCTCAGAACTTCGCCAAGCTTCTCAGAACACCACCGTTTAGACGCAACTCGCGGCATGCCGCAAGCTTGTCAAAATGGAGTTACAGTAATGAGAGCCATCGTTATCGCCCTTGCTGCCGTAGCAGTTCTTTTTGGGCGCACTGAAGCTGCGGAGCATCGCGTGACCATCGAGGGCGGAGTTTTCTCGCCGTTGGAGGTTTCGGTTTCCCGTGGCGACGAGGTCGTATTCGTCAATGCAGACGGATGTACCCATACCGTCACAGCGACGGACGGAAGTTTCGCCACCGGTTGGATCGAGGCCGGAGCTACAGCCCGGATTCTGGTCCCCGCGTTCGAGACCGTGGATTTCGTCTCCGACCGCTACCCATCGATGCGTGGTCGCATCGAGACGGACTGATGGGTCTCATCAGATGCAAGACCTCATGATCCTTTGGTGGTCGTAGTTCCTCTTGCCCGAGGCAAGTACGCCGAGCGGGACATCCCATGACCAACGCACCGACACCCGCGAATTCCGCGCGGACACACTGGCCATCTTGGCCGCAAAAGCAAATCGGAAGGAAACGAAATGCTAAAACACATCCTCACATCGACCGCTCTTTTGTCGCTCGCAAGCGGCACGGTCTTGGCAGAAAGCCAATCCAAGGAAACCGTAAAGATCGGTATTCTGATGGGCTTCACCGGTCCAGTGGAATCGCTGACGCCCGACATGGCAGCCTCAGCCGAGCTGGCCATTGATGAAATCAACGCCTCAAGCTTGTTTCTGGGCGGCCGGCAGATAGAAACCCTCCAGGGCGACAGCACCTGTGTTGACGCCGGCGCTGCAACTGCAGCAGCGGAACGCCTTGTTGGTGACGGGGTCGCGGCCATTGTTGGCGCAGCTTGCTCAGGCGCGACCGGTGCGGTTGTGACTAACGTCGCTGTACCAAATGGACTGCTGGCGTTATCGCCGTCGGCGACCAGCCCTGGTCTGAGCGATATCGATGATCGTGGACTCTTTTTCCGTACGGCACCATCTGACGCACGTCAGGGCGAGGTGCTCGCAGATCTTACCATGGCTCGCGGTATCGATGAGGTCGCCGTAACATATACGAATAACGACTACGGCAAGGGTCTCTCAGATGCATTCGAGCGCGCCTATGAAGCACTCGGTGGCACGATAGCTGCAACGGTACCCCATGACGACGGAAAGGCCGACTATACGGCAGAAGTCTCCACGCTCTCCTCATCCGGTGCATCTGAACTTCTTGTCATCGGTTATGTGGACCAGGGCGGGCGTCAGATCATCCAGACATCGCTCGATCTTGGCGTCTTTGATCGGTTTATCCTTCCAGACGGGATGATCGGGGATACACTTCTGGCCGATCTGGGCGACGATCTCGAAGGCTCATTCGGCTCGGTGCCTGGTTCGGATGGTGACGCGTCGGAGACCTTCGACGAATTGGCAGCGGATCACGGGATCACCGGCATCGGTCCGTTCCGGGGTGAGAGCTATGACGCGGCAGCGCTGGTCGCGCTGGCCATGCAGTCGGCAGGGTCATCGAACGGCGCAGCTATTGCCGAGCACATATCACACGTCGCGAACGCGCCGGGAACGCCAATCGGTGTCGGTGAGTTGGCCACGGGCCTGCGCATCCTCTCGGAGGGCGGTGACATCGACTATGTCGGCGTCTCGAATGTCGAGTTTGATGCGGGCGGCAACGCCGCTGGCTCCTACCGCGAAATTGAAGTCAGGGGGGCGGCGTTCGAAACCCAGCGTGTCTGGTAACCGCAAAGCCCCACGCCTCGCCGGACGATCCGGCGAGGCGAATACTGGAAAAAATATAATGACCTACCATAAGGCAATACTCGACTACCCCGTGATTGAGCTGCGGCGCGCAACAATGGCGGACCGGGATGCGCTGGAGGAGATGAAAGAGCGGTCAATGTCGGCCCTTCTCGATCCCCACATGACGCCGGAGCAAAGCCATGAGATGCGGCGGATCACCCCCTTCGATCCCGCATTGATCGAAGATGGCACCTACTACGTAGCAGATGTGAACGGTTGGATTGCGGCTAGCGGCGGCTGGTCGCGCCGTGCCGCGCTCTTCAACGCAGACACTCCCAGATCGACCGACGTACAGTTTCTTGACCCTCGGTTCGATGCTGCTGGTATCCGGGCTATGTACACGCATCCCGATTTCGCCCGGAAGGGTTTGGGCTCTCTTGTCTTGGCGACGGCCCTTACAGCGGCCCGCCTTGCAGGCTTCCGGCGGGCACAGTTGCTGGCAACCATCGCAGGAGAACGGCTCTACCGGACCGCCGGGTGGAAGACTGAGGAACGTGTCGTAGTTGGAACCGGTGGCAAGGCGGTCGTCCCAGGCTTTCGCATGTCACGGGAAATCTGATGCGGATGGTCCACAATCCGCGCAGCTCTTCTTCCCCCCGCCGACTTTCGTTTCAGGAAGCCCCGCCGCAGCTGTACAAGCCGGCCGCACCTCGAGAGCGCGGCACCGGTGCAAACGGCATGAAGACCAGTGTCCCTTGTCCCGGGTGCGATGGCCGGTTCCCACGCTTAGAAGGACCGACCCATGCGTATCTAACGGCGTCGCCGGGGTGCTGGGCACGCTTCGGCCAAGCCTTGGCACTTCACTACTCCGACCACCGCTACTGGCCCGCGCACCAACTTCTCACGGATGCCTACTCGCTTCAGCACAGCCGCGGCAGTGACCACCGCGCTCTACGATCGGCCCATGTACATCTTGGCGCTCTCTATGCCCAGCTTCGCCTGGGTCAGCCAGAGGCGCGTGTGATCGCTATACGGCGCGCTCTTTCCGAGTGTGATTTCCAGGAGCTCTCCTATGCCTGGCGCGCTCCCAGTGCCTCGATCGCGGACGTCGATCTGTCAGAGCCCAGGGCGCATCTCGCAACCGTAGAGCGTTTCGCGCGCGCAGTTCTGTCCGACTGGTCGGAGCATCACGACCTCGCCCGGAAGCTATGCGAGACCTGAGCGTGGCCGTCGAGGCAGGAGAGATAAGCCGATGCACTGGCCCAAATCATTGAAACGACCGGCGATGCCGCTCCCCGGTGACCGCGTAGCACTCGTCACGCCTTCTTGTTACTCTGCCACTTGTTGCGGGAGAGCTCTTCTCGTCCCGGCTCGCCCGCCACGCGGCCTTCTACGGGGTTCCGTCCCTTACGATGCTGCGCGATTGCCTACCTGAGGTCGTCTCGCTGCAAATGGTCGACCGAACACTGAACCGCGACGAGGCTATCAGTGTGGCGGAGATGTTCTCGACGGATGCCAAGACCTTGCACCGGATGACCTTTAGCGACGTCCAACGCTCTGCGCATCGGTTCATCTCGAAATAGACAATACGGCGATGCTCTGGCTGTGAGTCCGGCACCTTCGATCCAGGACCGATCCTGCGAAGTCAATTTCATGGATGGCGGATCACCTGCCCCCTTTGCGACCAGCCGTTTACAGACTTGGCTCAATGTGACAGCCGCCATCCGTTCCATCAATATTATGCCGCCGCACTTTGTGGAGAGAAGCTGCTCGACGATGGTGCAGAACACGGCATCCAAACCTGGACATCACCGCTAGAACTTGCCGACCTTTACTGATGCGCCGGATACCATTGCCATTCCCGCGTGACACTGATCTCTGGGGCTATCGGGTTCTCGGCGCCATTATCCCGGACCTCGATGACGTCCTCGCCAGAGATGGATCGCTCCGGCCCTCGCCCAAGCATCCAATCTTGCCGCTCCACATTCGACCCGCGCTCCTTGCTGGCGCCTCCATCGTGGAATGGACCGGCCCGAGGATCGGTGCGAGGTAGGAAAAGGCGGTGAAATCATACCATTCGAGCACATTGCCGCTGCTCGCCACGAAGACGGTTCTTGGCGATGCCATTGCCGTGCTGCTGTCCATTTTGGGCCCTCCTGACCGTCATGGCAGACGGTGTTTCAGATTATCTGTAGACGGAAACCCGATCGCGCAGCCACGGATCGGTCGTGCCGGAATCGACCAAAAACTCATGCCATTCCGCTGGTCGCTATGAATGGATGTTGCTGAGCAACAAAGTAACGGACAGCATCAAGTACAGTCGAACGCGCGGTTCAGCTTGCCATGTCAGTCTGCAGCTTGGTTATGTCCCGTCCCGCACGAGATACCACGAGCAAAATGGCGGCCGTTCCAATCTGGGAATTGACCTCAGTATCCATTCTCAGGGTGAGCGCATCGATCTCAGAAACGGTGACCGGCTTCTTCGGATCGTAATAGACCACACTGTCGAGCTTTCTTCCCAACCTGACGGCCGCGATATCTACGACCTCGCCTCCCGCGTCAGAGGCGATCCCACTGACAATCCGGCGCAACGCAATTTGATCCTCCGAGGAGGCTGGCGCGCCGGCCAATTGCGCGATGCCCTGTCGGAATGCGGGAAGATAACTCAGAAGCGCAAACGTAGACAAAACGATTAATACGATGGAATCCATTATCGGCGCGATTGGCTCGAAGATGGTGTTTGCCATGAGTGCCGTTGACAGCAAAGACCCACCCGCAAGCAACGCAATCAGTCCATCATAGAAGGAAGCCAAGGACTCGAGCCTGAGCATATCGCTTTGGCGTCCCGTACGTTGCCACGCGTGCCTTTGAACATAGGCAAGCCAGAAACAAATACTTGTTGTAAGCGCGGTGTAAATCGCGATGGGGAGCAGGCGCATTTCTTCGCGCGTCCCGTTTTGAAAGTAATCTAGAATGCTCAATGACGCATGAGCGATCCCGAATGATACCAATCCCATAAGCGCCAAGCTTCGGAAAGTGGCATAAAGTGCCTCATCGGCGGCATAGCCAAACGGACGGTTGCGATCTGGGCGCATGCCGGCGGTCTGGCTGATCCGAAGCGCAAAAACAGCAGAGACATATCCGACCAGCGAGAGGAGGCCGTCCATAAGAACTGCGTGGGAATTCGACGACCAAGCCGCCACAGCGCCAGCCAAGCCGGCAACCAAGTTCGCACGCCGAGTGATGGCCATGGCACGCCGTTCCAGGTCCGTACTTGTTGTAGTGGCCGGCTTTTTTGGCTCCGCGGACACTTCACTCATTTCGTTTCAACCTTGTTTTGAGTTTTGATGCTATCCGCCAGCTTTCAAACGACTTCGCTCGACCCACTCGTGTCGCCCCGCTAAGAGCCGACAGCTGCGACGACTAGCCCACACCGCAAGTAGATGCCCGCTCGATGAGACGTTTGTAACGTCGCATCCCGACATACTCCTTTCTCCAGCGAAGGTAGGTTTGTTCGGTGACGCGCGGATCGCGTCAATTCGCGCCATCCCCCGGCCGAAAGGCACCGCAACCTGTCGTAGCTTCGTGACAATCTTTTCTGGCTTGTGCCTCTTCGCAGCCATTCTGATCCTCGGTCCTGACCCAAACGGGTTTTCGCCGCATACCGGATCGATCATCGCGACGCGGAAAAACCGGTAATTTACTCAAGAGTGGCGACGCTGGCGTCAAACTAGTGGCGTCGTGCAAAGCAATCCGACAGAACGCAAAGAATCTCCCACAGCATTGTTGCGGCCACCAGAGCGGTGTTGCCCGATTGATCAAACGGTGGGGACACCTCAACCACGTCGCCGCCAACGAGATTCAAACCCTGCAAGCCCCGGATCAACGCCTGAACTTCACGCGGGAGGAGACCCCCGATTTCAGGAGTGCCCGTACCCGGTGTA
>JBCDFN010000032.1:0-18635 GCA_039177935.1 Pseudomonadota bacterium
CGCGGGCCGTGCCGCCAGGCGAACTGTGCCAGCTCGCATCCTGGTCACGCAGACCGACGCCGCAATCGTCACGACCTCTCACAAGGAGCTGTTGGCTGAATTGGACGGGGCAGGGGTGGAGCGCCTGCAAACCGAACTCATGCGAAGAGCGCCTTTTGAACGGGTCATGGCAGAGGGCAGAACCCTTTTCGAATTACAAGACAGCCAGTCTGTAAAGAGTGCGATCAGCAACACCGCTAGGCTGGGGAAAGAGCTTGCAGAGATACTGGAGGCACAGTGATGGCAGGGACGTTTTTGAACCTGAGCGATGACGACCAAGAAGAAGCCCCGGAGCCAAAGATTGGGGCAGGGCTTAAGCGAAAGAAGAAAACATCTCGCCCTAGAGCCGACGCTGAAGCTGTTGCGGCTGCAGGGCGGGCAAATGGCTTCAACCGCTCCACAGACACTGCTCAGCCATCATCCGCTCCAAGGCGCGGTCCGCCACCGCTGAATGAGGACATGACGTACTGGCGCAACTATGTCTCCTCCGAACTCCGAAATCAGCTCAATGAGTTGAGAGACCAGGAGGGTAGGCGGCTTAACGACGTCCTGGCCGACATGCTGGCAGCATACGAAAATGGGAAAGCGAAATGAGTGAGTCATTGACTTATGTGCCAATGACGTATACCTGATGACTAAGTTGCAGACAGTCGTAGAGCTGCCGGAATTTCAACGCCGAGCCAAGACAGTCATGTCCGATGATGAGCGCGAAGCCGCCATCGTGTGGATCGCCGAGAACCCTGAAGCAGGGGCGTCCCTTGGCGGAGGGCTGCGAAAGGTGCGTATCCCTCGGGAAGGCGGAGGCAAGCGCGGTGGGTTTCGGACCATCTACGTCTTTGGCGGTCGGCATATGCCGATCTTCCTGGTCACGGTCTTCGCCAAGAATGAAAAGGCGAACCTGACATCCAAAGAGCAAGCTGCGGCCGTTGAGTTTAGCAAGGAGATCGTAAGCATGTGGAGTGATAAACAATGAGTGCGTTCGAAAGCATCAAACAAGGCCTCGAAGAGGCAAAGGCGTTTTCAAAAGGGCAGGGGGCTGATGCTCGTGTCCGCGAGATTGCCGTTCCCGAGATTGATGTCGCAGAGGTGCGGGCCAAAACCGGCCTATCTCAGGCCGAATTTGCCCGCAGCATCGGTGTTGCCAAAGGCACGCTACTGAACTGGGAACACAGGCGGCGTAGCCCTACAGGACCCGCCCAGGTTCTGCTGGCGCTGATCTCGAAACAGCCCTCAGTTGTACAGGATTTTCTGAAGTGAAAACCGCAATGGTCCATCTGGCGACGGATTTAGTCGGAGATCGAAAGGTAAAGTAGTGAGCACCTTTGATGATGATTTGATGCGGCCTCCAATGGAGGCGGTTGCCCATGAAAATGAGCAGTGGTCTTCTATCGTTCATGAATCCATCGATCCTCGCAACGTTCGGCGGGCATCGACAGAATAGGATGAAGGGGCGGCATCAAAAATATTGCGCTCGGCTAAAGATAGAGCCTTTACGAAGGCCTTCTTCGTAATGCTAAGTCCAGGAGAAATATATTCCAATTTGGATGATCTCGCAGCGGATTCTCCAGCAAGGAGTGATTTTGGCCTTGCCTTAATGGAAGCTGTTGGCGCACCCCGCGCGACCATCACGAAGCTACGAGACAAAACAGAAAACGGGGACTTCACATGGACGCGAATGCTCCGCTACGAGGCCACTGAGCCGGGCGGGGTAGGGGACGCTTTAGAACGAATGCGAGCTGAGGCGGAAGCTGCTCCGAGAAGCCGTCGCCCACGGATATTGCTTGCGTTCGATGGCGATAGCATCGCTGCCTTCGATACCCGTATTGGGGATGAGCCGCTGCGCGCTGGCATCGACATGCTCTCCCTCGAAGGTGACTTGTTCTTTCCGCTTGGAGGACACGAGCGATATGTTCCGAAGAAAGAGCGCATGGCCGACGTGCGGGCCACGCGCTTCATTTCTCGATTCCACGATGCTGTCCGGGACGCGAACCCAACCTGGATGACGACATCGGACCGTCATGCCCTAAACATCTTCATGGCGCGTATCCTATTTTGTTTGTTTTCGGATGATGTCGGAATCTTTGAAAAGGACGCTTTCGAAGCTGCTGTCCAACAGAACACCAAGGTTGATGGAACCGACCTAGGGTCATTCTTGGAAGGCGCGTTTCACCATATGAACACAAGGCCGCACGATCGGCCAAAAGAGACGCAAGGCTGGTCGAAGCTCAAATACGTAAACGGTTCTCTCTTCGAAGAGCAAGTGCCGATGCCTGCGCTCGACGGACATTGCCGAAAGCTGCTGCTCGACTGCGCACGATTGAATTGGAAGCTAATCAACCCGGACATTTTCGGCTCGATGCTCCAAGCCGTGGTGGATGTAGAGAAACGCGGCGAGCTGGGAATGCACTACACCTCGCCGTCGAACATCATGAAGTTGCTGGAACCAATCCTACTCGATCCGCTGAAAGCGGAGCTTGAGCGGGCCGGAAAGAACAAGACGAAGCTGCGCAACTTCCTCGCACGGCTCGAGCGTATCCGTGTGTTTGATCCGGCCTGCGGATCGGGCAACTTCCTGATCCTCGCCTACAAAGAGATGCGGGCGCTGGAAGTGGAGGCGTTGCGTCGGCTTGCCGAGGTGCGCCTGTCTGGCATCCAGCTAGAACAGTTCTACGGCATTGAGATCGATGACTTCGCATGTCAGGCGGCGCGGCTCGGCCTATGGATCGCGAAGTACCAATGTGACCAACAGTTAGAGCTGGACCTGGGCCAGCGAACCGACTTTTTGCCGCTTCAGAAGGCGGGTGTGATTGTGACCGGAAACGCTGCTGGAGAGGATTGGCTGAAGGTTTGCCCTTCTGGCGAGCTTGCGCAGACGGTGGTGGTGGGGAATCCGCAGTTCCGGGGATCGTCCTATTGGTCGGCCGAGCAAAAGGCGGACATGGCAATGGTCTTCAAAGGACGGGTGAAGAATTGGGGAAACCTCGACTATGTAACACTTTGGTTTGCGAAGGCACGGGACTACGCGCTTGCTACAGGCGCGCCGTTCGCGTTCGTCGCAACCAACTCCATTGTCCAGGGCGTGCAGGTCCCCGAGCTATGGCCATACCTCATGGCGGACATGGAAATTGCCTTCGCGCATCGATCCTTCAAGTGGTCGAACCTCGCGGCCCACAACGCGGGTGTGACCTGCGTCATCATTGGTATGGTCCCAAAGCAAAAGGCGGAAGATACAGAAGGTTCTCTTGGATTGCACAATATGCTTGCTCTGTTCGATCATGCTCGGAGCGTGAAAGCACCGAAGCGTCTGTTCGACGGTGATACGGTGCGTGATGTGGACGTAATAGGGCCCTATCTTGCGCCAGGTACGACCGTAATCGTCGCTAAGACCAGCAAGCCCATTGCCGAGCTCGAAAAAATGACACGAGGCAATCAACCGACTGATGGCGGGAACTTGATCCTGGACCGTGATGAGCGGGATGCGCTGCTTGATGAGAACCCGGAGGCAGCATGTTTCGTGCGACGGCTCTTCGGATCACAAGAGCTGATGAAGGGAATGGAGCGCTGGTGCCTTTGGGTTGGGGATGACGAGGTCGAAGTGGCGCGCCGCGTCCCTGAAATCGCTCAGCGATTTGAGGCTGTTGCGCGAGACAGATCGAAGGAGAAAGCGAGTGACATCTCGAAGGCCTTCGCGGATCGGCCACATCGGTTTCTTCAAAGGCCGGGTGCATCAACATCGCACACGATCATGGTACCCGCCATTACGTCCGAGGATCGGGGTTGGCTGCCGGTAGCAGTGATGGATGAAAAGAACATCATCAACAACAAGATTTACGGCCTGTTCGACGGCGCTGTATGGCAAGCAGCCGTCCTATCCTCGCGCTTGCACCGCCTTTGGCTTGAAACCGTTGGTGGTCGGCTGAAGGAAGACCCCTCGTACTCTAATCAGCTTGTCTGGAACACCTTTCCTCTCCCACCACTCTCAGACCGCCGTAAGGCCGAACTGGAGGAGCACTGGTGGGAGATCGACCTTGCCCGGAAGGAAGCAGGGTTCGGACGGTCCCTCGGCGATCTCTACGCTCCCGCCAAGATGCCAGTCGCTCTGCGCCGCGCGCATGAAGAACTCGACGCGACAATGGAGACGATTTTCGGGTCCCGGAGATACCGCTCCGACGCCGATCGGATCGAGCACATGCTTCAGCTTTACGAGCGAATGATCGCAACGGAGGCGAATGATACTGCGAAGACTGGCAGCAAGAAGACCAATAGAAAGGCGGATGCATGAGCGACCAAACCACAACCAACGGGCTCGGCTCCACCACGCTGCACTATGAAGCGACGGGTGCCTCGAAGAAGACAAACGAGCTTGGAATGCGCGAAATGCAGGCAAATGTCTGGGCTAAGCGCGATGCTCAGCACCTACTTGCTAAGTCTCCGCCTGCTTCCGGAAAGTCACGTGCAGCTATGTTCATAGGTTTGGAAAAACTTCGAACGAACGCGGTGCGCAAGGTTCTGGTCGCCGTTCCAGAACGCTCGATCGGAGCTTCTTTCCGCGATACAAAACTCGCAAAGTACGGCTTCCATTCTGACTGGACCCTCGATCTTGATCTCTGCACCGTTGGCTCGGAGACGGGTCGCAAGGTTGACGAGCTGATCACGTTCTTGGCGGCTGACGAGGGGCAGACAGCGCTATGCACGCACTCTACCCTTCGCTCAGCTTACGCTAAGACCGACGACGTTACGGTCTTCGATGGCTGCCTGATTTGTGTCGATGAACTTCACCATGCTTCGGCGGACGAAAATAGTCGCCTTGGAAACCTGCTGCGAGGATTGATCGACCGTGCTGGCGAAGTCGGAAGCGAGGCAGCGCATATTCTGGCGATGACGGGCTCCTACTTTCGTGGTGATGGAACGGCAGTCTTGCACCCCGAAGATGAAGCTCGTTTCGAGCGGGTGATCTACACCTACTATCAGCAGCTCAATGGCTATGAATACCTGAAGACGCTGAAGATCAACTTCCGTTTCTACCAGGGCAAGTATCTCGGAGCTATTGGGGAGGCGTTGGACCCGTCGCTAAAGACCATCGTGCACATTCCCCATGTGGGATCGTCTGAGGGGAGCGGTGTGGACAAGATGTTCGCAGTCGATGCGATCGTGGATGCGATTGGCGACCGATTGGGCGAGCACGCAACAACCACAATCGACCCTGCCACTGGCTTCGTCCATCTGACAGCTGCTGGTCGCACGCTTCGGATTGCAAATCTCGTGGACGATAGCGCTGAACGTGAGAAAGTCCTCGCGTCGCTCCGAGCCGTGAAGGATCGCGACGATGTGGATATCATCATCGCACTTGGCATGGCCAAAGAGGGCTTCGACTGGATTTGGTGCGAGCACGTGCTGACCGTGGGATATCGTGGCTCACTGACCGAAGTCGTGCAGATCATTGGCCGTGCGACCCGCGATGCGCCAGGCAAGAGGGAAGCTCAGTTCACAAACCTTGTCTCAGCTCCATTCGCGAAGGACGAGGCGATTAGCCGGGCAGTCAACGACATGCTTAAAGCAATTTCGGTGTCGCTGTTGATGGAGCAGGTCATGGCACCTGTATTTAAATTCCGGACCCATAAAGGAGCCGACGAGTTCGATGGCTCAGCAGGCAAAGAGGAGAAACCGGAACCGGTAACGAATGCGGGAGAGATCGAGATAGTCGGAATGCCGGAAATCGACGAGAAAGCCGTTGAGGCGATCGAAACTGACTTCAACGATCTCTTTGCAGATGTGCAGAACGATCCACGCACATTGACGGTAATGATCAACCCGGACGACCACCATACAGATGTAATGTACGACCTGGTCGTTACCGACATCGTCAAAAAGCGCTATCCAGCGTTCTCTGACGAACAGGTCCGGGACGCAGTTGGGTTATTCGGAATGCGCGCAAGCCTAGGACGTGAGGTCGCAAAGGACCCCAGTATCATCCAAACTCCTGGCATGTCTGATGTGGATCAAGAACTGTTCAGTGGGCCTGAATCTGACGAGCCATCTCAAGAAGGCCCAAATGCCGGTGATCGTTTCATTCAGCAAGCCAAGCGCTTCATCAATGTACAGGACCTGCAAGTCGATCTGATAGGCGGACGGCGTGACTTTGAGGATGCCTACGAGCTTCTGTCCAAAGAACTATCCGAAGAGGTGCTTGCCCGCCTGCATGGAGAGGTCCGCGCGTTGAAGGTTAACATGACGCAGGAAGAGGCAGAAAAGCTCTATCCTCGCATCAAGGAATTCATCCAGCGTGAAGGACGCGAACCTAACCTCAACGCGCCCAACGGGCGGGAGGTTCGGTTAGGGGAAGCACTCGCTTTTCTCCGGAAAGTCTCAAGACAGAAACGCAGTGAAATGGCTGACAAGGATCGGAGCGAAATCGATAGACAGGGAGACGTCAATGCATAGCAAGAGCGAGATCGACTACCTGAACGATGAGCTTCTTATCTCAGCGGACGCAAAGCCAAAGGCGGCCAGGACCCCTGTTTTTGATCGTGCGCTAGAGGTTCTAGAGCGTATCAACGAATTCGTTGAGGAAACCGGAACCGAACCTGTATCTGAATCTGGCCGTGGGGTTCACGAACGCATGCTCGCAAACGAGCTCGCCGGCTTGCGGGCCTCTAAAGATGATTTCGCTGGCCTTGAGGCCTTCGATGTCCATGGCATTGTCTTTCAAGATATCGACAATGCCGATCCCCTAGACGATCCTCTTCTTGCCGACGCTGTCAGTATCTTTGAAGTCCGAGACGAGCTCAAACCAATCGCGCGACCAGACTATATCGCAAAAAGAACGCCTTGCCCCGACTTCCATCGCTTTGAACCGCTTTTCGAGAGTGTTCGCAAAAGCGTAGAAGATGGATCGCGCAAACCTCAGGGATTCCGGCAGGAACGTGTCGATCTTGGTGAGTTTTTTGTTCTCAAGGGACAGCTTATCTATGTAGCGGATGTGCACCACGACCCTCATCGAAGCGATGGCAAACTCGATGCGCGACTACGTGTCATTTTTGACAACGCCACTGAGTCGAACCTACTGATGTCTTCCTTGGTGCGCAGGCTATATGAAGACAAAGATGCTCGACGCATTGGAAGTGCAAAAATTGGCCCACTCTTTGAAGGCGCTCGAACCGGAATTGTCTACATCTTGCGCTCGCTTTCGGACAAACCAGAAGCTCAGGGTCTATTGAAGGTTGGTACGACATCCGGTGCCATAGAGGACCGTATTGCGCGAGCAGAAGCACAATCCACATTTTTGTTTGCGCCGGTAGTGGTCGTCGAAACAATCGAATTGTTTGGTCACTCCGCCAAAGAGGCTGAGCAACGTATTCATCGCGTTCTTAAACCCTATCACGTCACCTTGCGGGTCACAGGACCGGACGGCAGGACATTCAAGGCCACAGAGTGGTTCAAAGCATCAACCGAAATCGTAGACTCAGCGATCCGAAACGCCCTCAAATGAGATTCTGCAATCAAATGCAGTGATCAGCCCAAGGTATCCGGCGCGGTGAGCCGATACCCGCGCTTCTGTTTGGCGCGATAGAGGGCAACCATCGCGTCGGCCGCGCGGCCTGCATCTTCGAAAAGCTCGATCCGGTGCCGCCCTTGGGTGCCGATCCGGCCCCATTCGCGCAACAACGACACGCCGCCGAACAGGTCGGGCATCAAGCGCAGCCGGTAGAACCGATACATGTTGACTTCGGGGTCTACGCGCTCGATGCGGATGTCTTCGGGAAACATCTCAACCTGCTGCATCGGACGCCTCTCGCATGACGCGGCTGATTGTAGAACGGTGGACGTTGAAGAAACGAGCAGCCTCGGCCTCAGTGCGCTTGCCAGAGCGAACCATATCCCAGATTTCCTGGCGCTGATCGTCCGACAGCTTCGGCTTGCGCCCTGGGTGGCGTCCTTTCTTGCGAGCGCGTTCCAGACCGGCGCGGGTGCGCTCCCGGATCATCTCGCGCTCGAACTCGGCGAACACACCCAC
The DNA here is from genome assembly GCA_039177935.1 of Pseudomonadota bacterium. Lineage (GTDB taxonomy): Bacteria > Pseudomonadota > Alphaproteobacteria > Rhizobiales > Methyloligellaceae > Methyloceanibacter. The sequence continues at coordinate 8,054 of JBCDFN010000032.1, forward strand.
CATCTGCATCATCATGCGACCGGCGGGCGTTGTTGTGTCGATGGCTTCGGTCAAGGACCGGAATCCGGCCCCGGCCGCGTCAATCTTCTCCATGATCGAAAGTAGATCTTTCAGCGACCGGGACAGCCGGTCGAGCTTCCAGACGATCACCACGTCACCGTGGCGGAGCTGATCGAGCATCCGGTGCAGCTCCGGCCGATCCCATCGACCACCAGATGCGCGCTCCTCAAAGACACGCCCGCAATCGGCCGCGCGTAGCGCGTCGAGCTGCGCAGCGGTGGCCTGGTCGTCGGTCGATACACGGGCATAGCCTAAATTCATGTCGGTATTGTTGCGCTTTCTTGTTGCCCAATCAAGTTAATTCGCAACATATTTTCGCAACAGGTAGAGGAAGGCGAGGGGCGTGTTGCGCAAATGACCGTTTGTGGTCTACATAGACACCCTTAAGCACGAAGCGCTAATATTTCAGTGCTGCATTTGTTTCCTGGAAAGATAGGTCAGCGCGGCCTCGCGCGTGCGAACAACCAACTCCTCAAAAACTCTGGTACCGACTTCTGTAGCGGTGACGCGGTCGCTGTAGTCCATGAGTGCGCTTTTGAGGTGTTCAAAGCAGGCCTGCCGAAACATGGGGTGTTCGGATGGATCGAGCATCGCACTGCGCAGCGCATCGAGCGCTTCAAACGACACATGCGCCGCACGGACTAAATCCCCCATCTGTGCATGACATTCTGCCGCGTTTGCACTGGCGGCCACCAGCATCGGAGGCGCATCCGACATGGTCTGCGGCGCACGATCAGTTCGGAAACGTCGTCGAGCTTCCTGGAGCGCCTGCTCATAGAGGTCTTCCGCGCTGAGAAAATCGTTGGCCTCAAAAGCGGCGTTCGCCTCTGTGGTAAGGCTTTTCCAGTCTGTGTCAGCTGCAGCTGCCGCGCTTCGCCTGATGCGCGGGCGTTCATTCATCGGGTGTGACCTTTTCAAGATGCACAACTGTATCGATCCGCATGATCCTGTAGCCTTCAGGCGGCGTTTCAGGCTGTCCCTCGGCGATATCGAGCACACGGTTTTCAGCTTCGATGTAAAAATGATGATGCGCGCCGGTATCCGTGTCGTACCAGATGCGTTCGCTGGGAACCGCAACGCGACGGATCAGACCGGCCTTTTCGAACGCCCGCAGCGCATTGTAGACGGTCGCCAGCGACAGACGCTCTCCCCTGCGCGCCGCCTCGGCGTGCAATGCTTGCGCATCTATGTGGCACCCTTCCCCTGTGAACAGCATCTCCGCCAAGATGGCCCGCTGACGGGTCGTGCGCACACCATGCGTGGCGAGCACATCTCGGGGCGACAGACGGGATCGCTCCAACATGTCAGCCAGCCTTCCGGCAGTAGAGTTCTAACCGGTGCGCTATGATTTCGTAGCCATATTCCTCAGCAACGCGCGCCTGCAGGCGCTCGATCTCGCGAGAGACGAACTCGCGAACCTCGCCAGTCTCGACATCGATTAGATGATCGTGGTGCGGTCGCTTAGCCAGCTCATAGCGCGTGGCGCTGCCGTCGAAGGTGTGAGTCCGTAGCAAGCCCTTTTCCGCCAGAACCGCGAGCGTCCGATAGGCTGTAGCCTGGCTGACGCTAGGATCGTTTTCGCGGGCGCGGGCCAGTACCTGTTCGGCGTCCGGGTGGTCGACCGCCTCGACCAGAGCGCGTGCAATCGCCTGTCGCGGCTTTGTAATCCGCAAGCTGGCATCCTTAAGAAGGGCGTCGCCCTCATCACTATGGACATGCTGTGACATGATCCGTGCGTACCTCATTTCCCCGACCTGATCAATATATTTGCGAATGCCTCGCAAGTGCATTGACCTTGCGAATGCTTCGCAATAACAAAAGGGCAAGAGAACGCGCCCGATTGGCGGGCCGATTCGAACGGGGAGCAAATCCATGACGATCACGAAGAGAACATTTCTGGCGGCGGTGACTGCCCTCACCATGGCGCTGCCTGCGGGCTGGGCCGCTGCACAGGAACGTCTGACCGTCGTCGCATCGACCGGCATGATCGCCGATGCCGCACAAACGGTGGGCGGCGATCTGGTTGAAGTGCAGGCCCTGATGGGGCCGGGCGTCGACCCGCATGCCTATCGTCAGACGCGCACTGACATCACGGCCATGGCGAATGCTGACTTGGTGCTCTGGAATGGTCTTTATCTCGAAGCGCAGATGGAAGAGTTCCTTCTCGAGCTCGGGCAGGATCAACCGGTTGTCGCCGTGGCCGAGGCCGTGCCCGAGAACCTGCTGATCGGTTCGGAAGACTACGAGGGCCGCTACGATCCGCACCTCTGGATGAACCCGAATCTATGGTCGCGCGTCGTCTTGAATGTTCGCGATGCCATGATCGACGTGAATCCGGAAGGTGAGGAGACCTTCACCGCGAATGCGGATGCCTATCTCGAACAGCTGCGCGACCTCGCGAATTACACCACCGATGTTCTGTCGTCTGTCCCGGCAGAGAGCCGCATCCTTCTGACTTCGCATGACGCCTTCAACTATTTCGGCAACGCCTACGGCTTCGAGGTCGTCGGTATCCAAGGCATCTCGACCGAGTCCGAAGCCGGCCTCCAGCGCATCGCCGAACTGGTCGACATGCTGATCGAGCGCGACATCCGCGCGGTCTTCGTCGAAACGTCCGTCAGCGACCGCAACATTCGCGCTCTGGTCGAAGGTGCGCAAGCCGAGGGCCACGACGTCGTCATCGGCGGCGAGCTTTACTCCGACGCCATGGGCGAGCCCGGCACCTATGAAGGCACCTATATCGGCATGATCGACTCGAACGCGACGACGATTGCAGGCGCGCTCGGCGGTGACGTTCCCAATGGTGGCATGCAAGGCCTGTTGAACTGATGGACCCCAGAATGACACGCACACAGCAGCCACAGATCGCTGCGGAAGACGGCCGGGCCACGCGCCCGGCCGCCATTCCCGCGGATGCCCCCCTCGCGGTGCGGGGGCTGACCGTCTCCTACGGCGAGAAGCCGGCGGTCTTCTCCGTCGATGCGACCTTTCCGGCAGAGGCCATGTCGGCGATTATCGGTCCGAACGGCGCGGGCAAGTCCACGCTTCTCAAGGCCGCGCTTGGCGTGATCCCGCGCCTTTCGGGCGATGTCTACATCTTCGGCCAGCCTATCGAGAAGGCGCGGGAGCGCATCGCCTACGTACCTCAGCGCGCCAGCGTCGACTGGGATTTTCCGACAACTGTAATGGACGTTGTCCAGATGGGCCTCTATCGCAAGGTCGGGCTTCTGGGCCGCCTCTCGGGTCAGATGACAGCCCGTGCGAAGGAATGCCTCGACCGTGTCGGCATGGCGGATTTCGCGCATCGCCAGATCGGCCAGCTTTCGGGCGGCCAGCAACAGCGCGTGTTCCTCGCCCGCGCGCTGGCGCAGGACGCTGACCTTTACCTGCTCGACGAACCCTTGGCGGGCGTCGACGCCGCGACCGAACGCGCGATCATCGACGTGCTGAAGCTGTTGAAAGCCGAAGGCAAGGCCGTCGTCGCCGTGCACCACGATCTCTCGACGGTGCGGGACTACTTCGACCACGTGTTCCTGATCAACGTGCGCCGCATCGCCGAAGGTTCGGTGACAGACGCCTTCACCACCGAGAACCTGCAGGCGACCTATGGCGGGCGACTCGCGGCCACCCATCTGGACGAATTGTCGGTGGCAGGCGGCGCATGATGACCCCTTTCCTCGACGCCCTGTTCCTGCAGGCGGGCTACAATGCGGCCCTGGTGGCAATCGGCGCGGCCCTTCTGGGCTTTGCCGCCGGGTCGTCGGGGACGTTCCTGTTCCTGCGCAAGCGCGCCCTGGTTTCCGACGCGGTGGCGCACGCCACCCTGCCCGGCGTGGCGATCGCCTTCATTCTCATGGTTTCTCTTGGCGGCGACGGGCGCAGCCTGATCGGGCTTCTGGCCGGATCGGCGGTGACAGCATGGATCGGCCTTCTCATCATCGAATGGATCTCGCGCCGCACCCGGCTGGCCGAGGACGCGGCCATCGGCGCCGTGCTGGGCGTGTTCTTCGGCGTGGGCATCGTGCTGCTGACCGTCGTTCAGAGCATGAGCGCGGGACGGCAGGCCGGGCTCGAAAGCTTCCTGCTCGGCTCGACGGCGGGCATGCTCTTTCAGGATGCAGTGGTGATCGCCATTGGCGGCTCGCTCGCCGTCTTCGCCACCTGGCTCCTGCGCAGGCCGATGACGCTGGTGGCCTTCGACAGCGACTATGCCGCCGCGATGGGCTATGACGTGCGCCGGATCGACCTCCTGATGATGGGGCTCGTTCTCGCCGTCACGGTGATCGGACTGAAACTCGTTGGTCTGATCCTGATCGTCGCCATGCTGATCATCCCGGCCGTTACGGCGCGGTTCTGGACCGACCGCTCTAACCGGGTGATCTGGATTGCCGGTGCCGTTGGCGGCGCGTCGGGTTATCTCGGTGCGGTGATGTCTGCCTCGGCCCCGGCATTGCCGACCGGCCCGATCATCGTCTTGGTGGCGGCGGCGATCTTCGTGTTCTCGCTTCTCTTCGCGCCGGTTCGCGGCGTGCTAGCCGCCGTGATCCGCCACCGTCGTTTTCAGGCGCGGGTGCACCGGCGACAGGGGCTGCTGGCGCTCGCCGCGCGGCATCCGATCCGCGAGGGCTATACGTTGCGCCTTCTCTCCCGTGAGGGGCTGGTGCGCCCCGACGGCGTGCCCACTGACGCGGGGCGCGCGCAAGCCGCGAAGGTCGCCCGCGACGAACGCCGCTGGGACGTGGCGCGCGAGATTCACCAGGATGCGGGCCTTACCGGCCGCTACGATGGGCTGACCCCCATCGAGGAGGTCTTCACGACCGACGAGATCGCCGAGTTCGACCGACGTCTAGGTCCACCAGTGGCAGTGTAGGGAATTCGGGATGGACGTGAGGGTGTTGAAGCAGATCGGGTTCACTACCGTGATCGGATTGGTCCTTGCCGGGGCCGCGGCGTGGCGTGGCACGTTGACGCCCGGCATTATGCTGTTTCTCCTCATGGTCGTGGCGATGACCACGATCCGGGCCCCGCATACGACCGACCCGCTCCCGGTGAGTGGTTCGGCGCGCGACGGCCGCGAGAAAGTGTTGGTCCAACTCGTCGCCATCGGCATGATGTACCTTCCTGCCGTCGCCATCGCCACGCCGCTGCTGGATTTCGCCGTCCATCCCAACCCGAATTGGGTTACCGGCTTGGGCATCCTCTTCGCTTGCCTCGGCCTCTGGCTCTTCTGGCGGTCCCATGCCGATCTCGACAAGAACTGGTCGCCGGTTCTCGAACTCCGCGAAGGCCACGGCCTTGTCTCCGGCGGCGTCTACGCCCGCATCCGTCACCCGATGTATTCCGCGATCTACCTGATCGTCGGGGCGCAGCTCGCCTTTCTGGGCAACTGGGTGGCCGGACCTGCGGGCCTCATCGCCTTCACGCTTCTCTATCTCGATCGCGTCGGGCCGGAGGAGCGCCTGATGGCCGAGCGTTTCGGCACCGATTACGACAGATACGTTGCGCGCACAGGCCGCCTCGTACCGAAGTTCGGCCGGGCCAGGCCCGGCGCAACAGCTTGAAGCAAGGGGGCGCCCCATGGGAGCCGAATTCGTCCAGTTTTCCCTGACACCGATCCTGATCGGCGTGTTCTCCGCGATCGCCTGTGCGCTGCCGGGGAACTTCCTGATCCTGCGCCGTCAGGCGCTGATTGGCGATGCGATCAGCCATGTCGTGCTGCCGGGCATCGTCGTGGCGTTCCTCCTGACCGGTATCGTCGCCGCCATTCCCATGCTGCTCGGTGCCGCCGGAGCGGCCATCGTCGCGGTGATCCTGATCGAGGCGGTCAAGCGGCTGGGCAACATCGAGCCGGGGGCCGCCATGGGCGTCGTCTTCACCACGATGTTCGCCGCCGGCGTCCTGATCCTCGAACAGACTGACACGAGCCAGGTGCATCTGGATGTCGAGCACGCACTCATGGGCAATCTCGAGTCGCTGATCTGGTTCCGGGCGGAAGGCTGGCATTCGCTGCTGGACCCCGTCACCCTTGCGTCGCTGCCCGATGAGTTGACCCGCATCGCCGTGGTCTGCGCACTCGTCGTGGTCCTGACACTCATCTTCTGGCGCTGGCTCAAGATCGCGACCTTCGACGAGGGCTTTGCGCAGGCGCTCGGCATACCCGCCGCCGCCCTTGGCTTCGGCCTTGTGGTCACGGCCGCCGTCGCGGCCGTCGCGGCTTTCGACGCGGTCGGCTCGATCATCGTGATCGCCATGTTCATCTGCCCGCCCGCCGCGGCGCGTCTCATGACCAACCGGCTTGAACATCAGGTCTGGTGGTCGGTCGCCTTCGCCACGCTCTCCGCCGTTCTCGGCTATGTGTTCGCTGGTTACGGCCCGCTCTGGTTCGGCGCCCAGAACGCCGTCAGCGCCGCCGGCATGATCGCCGCCGTCTCCGGAGTCATCCTCGGCCTCGCTTGCCTCTATGGGCCGCACCGCAGCCGGGTGGGCGTGGGCAAGGAGGAAGCGGCCTGAACCGGCATCCGTCGCAGGTGGCGCGGGATCAGGCCGAATGTTCTGTCAGGCATTCCGAGTGATCCTGAAGCGCCTCGAGCACGCGGCACTCGGCAACCCGACCCTCGCTGCATTCCGCCAGCATCCGGCGCAGTTCGATCTTCAGGGTTTCGAGCCGTTCGATCCGACGCTCCACATCTGACAGGTGGCGCCGTGCGATGGCGTCGACGTCCGCACAGGGGCGGTCCGGGCGGTCAGAGAGGTCAAGCAACTCGCGGATTGCGTCGAGCCCAAACCCGAGGTCGCGGGCATGGCGGATGAAGGCCAGCCGGTCGAGGTCGGTATCGCCGTAGCGCCGCTGCCCGCCCTCGGTCCGCCCCGGCTCGGGCAACAGCCCGATCTGCTCGTAGTAGCGGATGGTCTGCACCTTCGTGCCGGTGCGCTTGGCGAGCGTGCCGATCGTGAGCATGGTGAAGTGTCCTTTCCTCCAGTCACTGTAGGTCTGATGGGATGTGCCTTCAATACGGCGAGATCACGCGCTGTCGGAACTGCCGAAAGAAAAGACACAAATCTCTTGAACCTACAGTGGCTAGAGGTCGTATATGACGAGTCGGCCAAGCAGTAACCCGATCACCGACACCATGACCGACCAAGCCCACGACACCCCGACCCGCGCCTTCGTCCTGCCGGACGATCCCCCGCGCCTTGCCTCGGCGAAGGCGGCGTCCTGCTGCGGTAGGGATGACGCGACTGCGGACACCTGCTGTGGCCCCGCCGTGGCCGCCGATGCGCCTGCCTGGCGCCGCGTCGACTGGCTGCTCTGGGGCTCGGGCGGAATCATTGCTCTGGCTTACGTCACAGGCTTCTTCCTGCCGCATGATGCGCCGTTTGGACTCGGCGCTTTTACCCACGGCATTCAGGAGATGATGAACCTGATGTGGTGGGGCATCCTTGTGGGCATGGTGGCCGTGGGCCTTATCGACCGGGTGCCGCGCGAATTTGTTATCGGCATCATCGGGCGCGATCAGGGCGCAAGGAGCCTCCTGCGTGCCGTCGCGGCGGGCGTGCTGCTCGATCTCTGCAACCACGGCGTCCTGATGGTGGGCGCCAAGCTCTACGAGCGCGGCGCGAGCCTCGGGCAGGTCTTCGCGTTCCTGATCGCAAGCCCGTGGAACTCGCTGTCGCTGACCATTATCATCGGCGTTCTGATGGGATGGGAGTGGATGGCGGTCTTCCTCGTGGCCTCGCTCATGATCGCATTGCTGACGGGCCTTGCCGTCGAGGCGCTGGAGCGTGCCGGCAGGGTGAAACCCAACCCCAATCGCGTGGACCTGCCCGCCGACTTCCATGTCTGGCGCGAGGCGAAGGCAGGCCTCCGCGCCGCGCACTACGACATGGCGTTCGCCCGCGACATCGCCCGCCGGTCCGTGACGGCGAGCCGCATGGTCCTGCGCTGGCTGTTCTTCGGTGTGGTGCTGGCGGCCTTGATCCAAGCGACGGTGCCGACGGAGGTCTTCGCGACCTGGTTCGGCGCGACGCTGCTCGGCCTCTTCACTACGCTCGTCGCGGCCACGATCATCGAGGTCTGCTCGGAAGGTTCCGTGCCGCTCGCGGCCGACCTGATGACGCGTGCCGCTGCGCCCGGCAACGCCTTCACCTTCCTGATGGCCGGCGCGGCGACGGACTACACCGAGATCCTAGTGCTGCGCGAGGTCACCGGGCGGCTGAAGGCGGCCCTCCTGATGCCACTTCTGACGGTGCCGCAAGTCCTTGTGATCGGCTGGGCCCTGAACGCCGCCGGATGACTGTCTTTAACAAGTCTGTTCTGGACTCCTTCCGGGCCTTCTCTGCACTGCAGGATGTACCCATCCGGTCGGCCTGCGCGGTGCGCTCCATGATGTAATCCACGGCCTTCTGCGCCTCGGACGCGGCCCGGAAAATCGCGCGGCTGTCTTCCTTCATTGCGTCAAGCCATCCTTCGACATAGGCGGCGCTCTGGTCGAATTCAGGTTCCACCCCAATCTGTGCGCAAAGCATGCAGTTGCCAATCTCCGCGACCAGCTCCTCGAACGCATAGGCCTTGCGATCATTGAACCGGCCCAAACGGTCCAGCCGCTTTGTCGCGCCTGTCCAGTGGATTGTCTCATGGGCCAAGGTGCCAAAATACCCAGCCGCCCGATAGAATGTGCCAATCGGCGGCATGTGGATGCGGTCGGTCTTGATGTTGTAATAGGCACGCGGCTCCTCGGTCACGTCGATCTGCGCGCCGGTCGCGGCAAAGAACGCCTCCAGCTCGGGGTCGGCCACGGTGCCAAGATCACGGGGCGGATCAGGCAGGATGTAGAATTCAGCGGGCAAGCCTTCGATCTGGTCGGCATTGAACACCCGGTAGGCCTTGGCATAGGGGATCTGGCGTTCCTCGCCGTTCTCGTCCTCGCGCTCAACGGTGCCGTATTTCACCACGGTTGCGGATTTCTCGCCCTTGCGAACATGGCCCCCAAGCTGCTTGGCCTGATTGAACGTCATCCAGCGGGCTGAGCTGTAATCCTTGGCCATAGCTGTCGCCCAAAGCATCAGGATGTTGATGCCTCGATAGGCCTCGCCGTTGAACCGTTCCGGCAGGCTGACCCCTCCCCCTCCGCCAGTCCACGGCTTGCGCCAGGGCGGCGTCCCCGCCTCGATCTGCGCGATAATCTGATTGGTGACATGAGAATAAACGTCAAACTTCTCTGCGGTCATTTGTGACCCTCCTTCGAGTGACGCGGGCCGGGTCTCTTCCCCTTTCCGCCGATGGGCGGGCCTTCCTTCTCTGTTGTCTGGAATGCCCATGCATTTCGGACGACAGAGCAGGTAAGGGCAAAGCCCGTCCTGCGGCCCGGCGGGGCCGTGACAACCGGGTGGAGGACGTGAATTTGGGAGGGAACCGCGCGCCTGCGCGTGGGAGGAACCGGAATTCTCGACCGGAACCGACGCCGAAGGCGGCGCTTGCCGGTTTTCTCGGACCTGCCGGGATGGCAGGCGGATCAACAGTATTTGGTAAGTGTCAGGGTTGGGGTGAGCGGGCGTCAGCCCGTCGATCCCCTGCCCTGTCTATCGCTCAAAGCGAGACCGGCTCACTGCCGGGATCACTGAACTCTATCGAGTCATCCCCCACTCGATAATATACGATTGATGCCTTGGTTAGATTCGGGCAGAAGAATACCATCATTGTTTTTGTTGATATGCGCGATGAACCAAACGACTGAACTCGAACTCAACGTGACCACCGAACAAGGCCTTCGGGCGCTTGCCGAGGAGGGACATACGGTCGAAGTGCTGTGTAAAGCCGATCCTGAACGCAAAGGACCAAGCTGGTACGGTCTATGGATCATGCGGACGGTCGGAAACGATGGGCAGGAGAAAATCCTCGTCACTGCCAGGACGCGCGTGACGCAGAATGCAATCAAAGTTCGCGAATTCAAGACGGCCACCGGCGTGATTTCGTTTCTGGTCGGTGTCGGTTTCTCTCAGGCAAGTATTCCCATGAAGAACGGGGAAACGACTTCACATCGCCTCGTCAGTGACTGAGGCCCGGATCGCGGTCGATATCCCGATCTTTCTCGACCTCCTGCTCCTTCTCCTGTTCGCGCTCGTCCTCGATCTCAAGCTTTTCTCGCGGCTTGTTTAGCACATCCTTCAGCCGCTCATTCACAGACGGCCTGTGCGTCTTGCGCCCGGCCTCCTTGTCCAGCTCCGGGTCACTGTGCCCGTCCAGCTTGTGGACCGCCGCCTGGCCGTCGCGGCCCGCGTCCTTCTCCATGATCTCTTTCAGCCGCTCCCGCGTGTAATTGCGGCCTTCCGGTTTCGGCGTGTCGTCCTGGTCCCGCGACCGGCCCACGACGCGCGCCAGCCGATCCCGGAAGTCATCCGGGTTTCGGTCGCGGTCGCGATCTTTCGCGGTTGCGGCCCTGAGCGCGGCAAGACCGGCAGAGACACGCCCCTGCCCTGCGTCCCGTTCGGCCTCGTAGGTCTCCCGCGCGATGTCCAACCGCTC
>JBCDFN010000033.1:0-18634 GCA_039177935.1 Pseudomonadota bacterium
CCCGATCAAGGCGGGTCCAACTATCTGGCCGCACGGATCAACGAGGCGAAGGACGTGCTGCTCGACAGCTAGAACCCAGCGTACGAGGCGCTACTCAGCGGCAAGGGCGATGCAGTCCAGCTTCATACGCTTCAGCTTTTCGCAGGTGCTGCGCGCGTCGGACTTCGTGAAGCCAGCAAAGCGTGCGCGATACCATTCCCGATTGTCCTTCTGGAACGTGGCGGTGAAGGGCAAATGGCCGTCGAGAAGCTGTGGCGCGCGTTGACGCACCATTCCGAGCCGGTTCTGGGCATCGCCCGGGGACGTATAGGACCCCACTTGGACATGGTAGTGGTCCGGACGCCGAGCTACGGGGGCAGGCGCCGAAAGACGGTTTGGCACGAGGCTCGGTACGAGGCTCGCCTGTACGATCGGGCGTTGTTGTGCAGGTTGGGCTACCGCGGGCTGTGCGATTGCGGGCTGCGGCTGAGCCATGACGGGTTGCGCTGCTGCGGGACGAGGAGCCGGTGCGCGCGAGGCCACCGGAACGGCCGCGCTCGCCAAAGAGAAGATCGGCTTGCGGGAGGGCCGCGGCGGCTTCGGTGCGCCGAGCAGAGATGCAATGAAGTTTGTTGATGTCGGCTTGCGCGTCGACGCCTTGGACCAGTTCTTGTCGAGCAGCGATTGCATAGCCGCATTGCGCTGGGAACTGGTCTTTCCGCCAAGCACCACGCCAACCAAATGCTTGTTGCCCCGTTCAACGGCGGATGTGAGGTTGAAGCCACTCGCGCGCGTGTAGCCCGTCTTAATGCCCGTTGTCCCTTTATAGGTGAACAGCAGGCGATTGTGGTTCCGGTACTTTCGTCCCTTATAGGCAAAGTACTTGGTCTCGAAGACGCTGTAGTACTCCGGGTAATCCTGCATGATGTGCATCGCGAGGATCGCCTGGTCACGCGCCGTGGTCATCTGCTCCTTGTTGGGAAGCCCAGATGCGTTGCGGTAGGTCGTGCTCTTCATGCCAAGGTTGCGTGCCGTCTGAGTCATGATGCGCGCGAAATTCTCTTCCGTGCCGCCCACGTTTTCCGCGATGACGGAGGCTGCGTCGTTTGCCGACTTTGTCACCAGGGCCTTGATGGCATCCTTCACGGCGATTGTTGAACCCGGTTTGAGGTAGAGCTTTGTCGGAGACTGGCTTGCTGCGTGCTTTGAGACTTTCAGCTTCGTGTCGGGCGTAAAGCGGCCAGCTCGCATGTAGGCGAACAGCACATAGAGCGTCATAATCTTCGTCAGAGAAGCAGGCGAACGCAGGACGTCGGCTGACTTTGAATAAAGAACCTTGTTCGTGTTCGCATCGACAATGATGGCGGCCTTGACCCGCTTGTCCGCATAGGCATCACTGATATTTGTCAGTGTGACGCCAAGCGTCACCAACAGCGCCAAACCGATCCGCGCTGTCTGACGCAAGCTAACTGATGGCCGGAGACTCCGCGCCGCGCGCGCGCCGACCTGAAACTCTACTTTACTGAACACTGTGGCTTACGCCTTTCCCCGTTTTGTCACGCCGCTCTCAAGCGCCTTAGCGCGTCCCTCAGAGGCGGTTGCGGACAACTCGTTCCGCGTTGCAACGCCGACAAGCGGAAAGGCTAGGATTTGTCGATTGCCAAAGCGTTAAGGGGAGGCGACCCGGGGGCTAGCCTGGGTAAGGGCTTCGAGACCGAACATTTGTTGTGCAGTGCAAAATCACTGTTGACGTTTTTTGTGCAATGCATATATTTGTTTTCGCGTTCGCAGCATTTTCCTACCCCAACTCGAGCAGAGGGCCCTATGATGAAAGGTTTTGAAGAGTTTCAGAAGGTTGGCAAAGATGGTTTCGATGCCTATGTCCGCTCCTTCGGTGAGATGAACAAAGGTTTCCAGGCTATTGCCGCAGAGTTCACCGACTATTCGAAGAAGGCTTTCGAAGATTCCACCAAGGCTTTTGAGCAGCTTGCTGGTGCGAAGTCTTTTGAGCAGGCCATCGAAATCCAGTCGCAGTTCGCTAAGAAGGCCTATGAAGGCTATATGGCCGAGATGTCCAAGATTGGCGAGATGTATGTCGGTCTGGCCAAGGATGCTTATAAGCCAGTTGAGGCCGCTATGGCCAAGAAGGCTGCTTAAAGCGACAGCACCTTATCTTTCTCCCAAAGATGGCTCGGGGCGCTGCCCCGGGCCATTTTTTTTGCCTCGGGTGTTGCTGCTTTTTTGCACAAGTGCCGTTGCGTGCGGCGTGTTGTCCCTTTTCTGTCAGGAAACCGCGTTACATTTGTATTTTCACGTCGCGCTGAATTGCTGCCCTTGGTGCGATGGCGCTACAATAAGTTTGAGAGATGGTTTTAGGACCTAGCAGGGCGCTCCGTCTTGGAAGAGGCGCGGCGCGGTCCCAGATACGGGACGACGAGTGAAGGCTAACGATGGCGCGCAATGGCGACCCGCGCCGGGACGACGACTCCGGCACCCAGATCGTTACGAAGACTCGGCCAAAGACAAAGCGGCCGAGCCTCTACAAGGTATTGTTGCTCAACGACGATTACACGCCGATGGATTTCGTCGTGTATATCCTTGAGCGGTTCTTCAACAAAGCCCCGGAGGAAGCGACTCGCATTATGCTCCACGTCCATCAAAAGGGCGTCGGCATATGTGGGGTCTACACTTACGAAGTTGCCGAGACTAAGGTAGCTCAGGTCACAAGCTTTGCCCGTCAGCACGAGCATCCGCTTCAATGCACGATGGAGAAGGAGTAGGAATTCCGTGGCGTCTTTTTCGACCAGCTTAGAGCAGGCCCTCCGGCGCGCGCTGCAATACGCGAACGAGCGTAGTCACGAATATGCGACGCTTGAGCATCTGCTGCTATCCCTGTTGGACGACCGCGATGCGGCCGCGGTCATGCGCGCCTGCGATGTCGATCTGGATCTGTTACGCGAGAAGCTCACCGCCTATGTCGACAATGAGCTTTCCGGGCTGGTCCTCGACAATCATGGCGATGCGCAACCGACTGCGGGGTTTCAGCGTGTGATCCATCGTGCGGTGGCGCATGTGCAATCCAGCGGGCGTGAAGAAGTTACCGGCGCGAACGTGTTGGTGGCGATCTTTGCCGAGCGGGAAAGTCATGCGGCGTTCTTCCTGCAAGAGCAGCACATGACCCGCTTCGATGCGGTCAACTATATTAGCCACGGTATTGCCAAGCGCGGCGGCATGTCCGACGCACGGCCTGTGCGCGGTATCGAGGACGACGCAGCGACGGTTGACGGCAATGACGACAAAAAGCGCGGCGCCGATGCGCTCGAAGTCTACTGCATCAACTTGAACCAGAAGGCGCGTACCGGGCGCATCGATCCGCTGATCGGGCGGCAGGCTGAGGTTCAGCGCACAATTCAGGTGCTTTGCCGCCGGCAAAAGAACAACCCGCTTTTCGTGGGCGATCCTGGCGTTGGCAAGACCGCCATCGCGGAAGGTCTGGCTCGGCGCATTGTCATGGCCGACGTGCCCGAAGTGCTGTCCGACGCCACCATCTTCCAGCTGGATATGGGCGCGCTTCTCGCGGGCACGCGCTATCGCGGCGATTTCGAAGAGCGCTTGAAGGCGGTGATGCGGGAGATCGAGAATTTCCCAGGCGCCATCATGTTCATTGACGAGATCCATACGGTGATCGGCGCAGGCGCTACTTCGGGCGGCGCAATGGATGCATCGAACCTGCTGAAGCCGGCCTTGCAGTCGGGTTCGCTGCGTTGCATCGGTTCGACCACCTACAAGGAATACCGTCAGCATTTTGAGAAGGATCGGGCGCTGGTACGCCGCTTCCAGAAGATCGATGTGAAGGAGCCGTCCGTGCCCGACACGATCGAGATTCTGAAGGGGCTGAAGCCGTACTTCGAGGACTTCCACCGCATTCGCTACACGAACCAGGCGATCAAATCAGCGGTGGAACTTTCGGCGAAATACATTCACGACCGGAAGCTGCCCGATAAGGCCATCGACGTGATTGACGAAACGGGCGCATCGCAGATGCTGGTGCCCGAGCGGCAGCGGCGGAAAACAATCGGCGTCAAGGAGGTGGAGAACACCATCGCCACGATGGCCCGTATCCCGCCTAAGACCATTTCCAAGACCGATGCGGAAGTGTTGCGCGGCATCGACGAGGATCTAAAACGTGTCGTGTTTGGTCAGGACAAGGCCATCGAGGCCCTAGGCGCGGCCATCAAGCTGAGCCGTGCAGGACTGCGCGAGCCCGGCAAGCCCATCGGCTGTTACATGTTCTCCGGCCCCACCGGCGTCGGGAAGACCGAGGTCGCGCGCCAGCTTGCTACGCTGCTCGGGGTCGAGCTGCTCCGCTTCGACATGAGCGAATACATGGAGCGGCATACCGTGTCGCGTCTGATTGGTGCGCCTCCAGGCTATGTCGGATTCGATCAGGGCGGTCTTCTGACCGACGGCGTCGATCAGCACCCCCATTGCGTGTTGCTGCTCGATGAGATCGAGAAGGCGCACCCGGATCTGTTCAACATCCTTCTGCAGGTGATGGACCACGGGAAGCTGACCGACCACAACGGCAAGCATGTGGACTTCCAGAACGTGATCTTGATCATGACCACGAATGCCGGCGCGTCCGACATGGCTAAAGAGGCCATCGGGTTCAATCGAACCAAGCGCGAGGGCGACGACGAAGAGGCGATCAACCGCCTGTTCTCGCCGGAGTTCCGCAACCGGCTCGATGCGATTATCCCGTTCGGCGCATTGCCGCCATCGGTCATCGCGCAGGTCGTCGAGAAGTTCGTGTTCCAGCTCGAAGCGCAGCTTGGAGACCGGAACATCACCATCGAGCTGACGCCAGAGGCCAACGATTGGCTCGCGAAACGCGGCTATGACGAGAAGTTCGGTGCGCGGCCTTTGTCGCGCGTGATCCAGGAGAACATCAAGAAGCCGCTCGCGGAGGAGATCCTGTTCGGTGCGCTGAAGGATGGCGGAACCGTGCGCGTTGTCGTGAAGGAGAAGGACGGCCAGGACGGTCTCGACTTCGACTACATCTCGGCGGACACCCCGGTTAAGCCACGCGATCCGGACGAGGAAGAGGCGGAAGCCGAAGTCAAAGCCAAGGCGAAGGCGAAAGAGGCGAAGCCCAAGGCCAAACGCAGCCGCAAACCCCGGCGCGGGTCTAAGGAAAACGGCTCAGGCTCCGTTCCTAAAGTCCCGCTTGGCGAGGACTAAGGACTTCGTCCCTCTGCATGTGTCTTCTGTATCGTCACCCCCGGGCTTGACCCGGGGGTCCATACCACCAACTCGTCCTATGTTGCTGAGGCAATGGCGTGGATGCCCGGATCAAGTCCGGGCATGACGACGCTGGTGACGCCTACTTGATCCGGAAACGATTACGGACCGCGAGGCAAGGTGTTTTGCTAACCCTCAAGCACAGCCCGGATCTTGTCGGCGGTAGCTTTGAGCGCTTCCGGGTCGGCCATCTCGGCGCCTTCCGGGCGTAAGGGCACGCCGTCTTTTCGCGGCACGATATGGACGTGGAGGTGGAAGACGGTTTGGCCGGCGACCGCTCCGTTGAACTGTTGGATCAGAACGCCTTCGGCGCCGACAGCGTCGCGGATCTTCGGCGCAAGTTTCTGCACGACTCCCATGAGCTTGCCGAGGCCTTCGGGCGTGATCCCGAACAGGTCCACGGCCGGCTCCTTGGTGATGACGAGAGCATGGCCTTCCGTGCGCGGCATGATGTCGAGAAAGGCAAGGGTGTCATCGTCCTCGTAGAGCTTGTGGCAGGGAATGTCGCCTTTGAGAATCTTGGCGAAGATGTTCTCCGGATCGTAGGCCGCCATCGGTTTGTCTCTCCTCTCGCACGTTCAAGCCCGCAATTGATTGCCGAGTCATATCGAGTCCTTAGGCGCGCGGGGTCAACCAAAGAATGACGCTTTGCGTCTCGGGTGGTTGGCTTCCGAAAAGCCGGCGCGGCACTATTCGCAGGCGTCTTTCTTGTATGGCGACTCGGCCTTAAGCAGGGCGCTCTCCTCCGTCACGGCCAGCCGTTCCCGCTGGAGATAGTCGGCGACGGGGCGCCTGAGCTGGGGATCGGCAATATAATGGGCGCTGTAGGTCTCAGTAGGAAGGTAGCCACGGGCCAGCTTGTGGCCCCCTTGGGCGCCAGCCTCGACGCGCGCAAGCCCGTGGGCAATCGCGTAGTCGATGGCCTGGTAGTAGCAGACCTCGAAATGGAGGAAGTCTTGGGTCTCGACCGCGCCCCAATAGCGGCCATAGAGCGTGTCGGCGCCAATCACATTCAACGCACCGGCGATGTAGTCCGCACCGCGCTTGGCCATCACCAGAAGCAGCTGGTCCGCCATGGTTTGGCCTAACAGGCTGAAAGCTTCGCGCGTGAGGTAAGGGCGCCCCCATTTGCGTGCGCCGGTATCCATGTAGAAAGCGAAGAAGGCATCCCAATGCGCCTCGGTGAGGTCCGAGCCCGTGAGCCATTCGATCTCGATCTCGTCGTTCAACGCGCAGCGACGCTCGCGCTTGATGGCTTTGCGCTTGCGTGAGGCGAGGGCGCTCAGGAAGTCATCGAAGCTCCCATAGCCGTCGTTGTGCCAGTGGAATTGCTGGTCAGTGCGCTTAAGGTAGCCAAGCTCGCCAGCAAGCTGCCATTCATCGCGCTCCATGAATGTGATGTGCAAAGATGACACACCGAGTTTTTTCGTCAGTGTACGTCCTGCCTCCAAGAGCAAGGCTTGGCGCTCGATACGGGCATCAGCCGCGCGAACCAGAAGGCGCGGGCCCGGGACGGGTGAGAACGGCACCGCCGCTTGAAGCTTCGGGTAGTAGTCACGGCCCGCGCGCATATAGGCCTCGGCCCAGCCATGGTCGAACACGTACTCGCCTTGACTGTGGCCTTTGAGATAACAGGGCATACAGCCCAGAAGCCGACCTTTGTCGTCCTCAAACAGGAGGTGCTGAGGGAGCCAGCCCTTCTCGCGCGCAGCCGATCCACTGTCCTCAAGGGCTTTCAGAAAAGCGTGGCTCACAAACGGGTTAGGCGGCTTTGCTGAAGTGCTGTCTCCGAGCGCGCAGGCGTCCCAATCGTCGGCGGGCACGTCGGCGACACGCCCGGCGATGCGCACGACGGCTTCTTGCGCGCCGCCGTCTTCGGGGCCTTGTTCTTGAGGGCTGTGACTATCCGGTTCCGTTGCTTCCATGCCGCTCATGATGCCCGGGTATCGGGTCGTACTCCAAGTACGTGCTGCCGGTGCTTTTGGTTTGGCCCCTAGGGCGCAATGCCTTCGAAGATCGGCGCGTCTGCATAGCGGTGTGCCTTCTCCAAATCGGCCTCGTCTCGCACCGTCCAAGCCAGCAATGGGAGGCCAACAACGAACTTAGCGATCAGTGGCGCGACAGCCGGCAACGCTCTGACATCGTACGCGACAAACTGGGGCCGTGCGAAGAGGGATGTGAGGAGATGCCGCATAGCGAAACGTTGCCGCGCCGAAAAGCTCTTCTTCGAGACTTCGTCGGTGAAGCGACCCGAGACCAGACCGCGGGGCAGGGCCGGTGCGTGTTCTCGAAAAGCGGAGATGCAATGAGGGTCAAAGGACATGACGGCGACAGGACCCTTGTAGCTCGCGAGCAGCTTGGCGATGTTCGCCTCAAGAGCGCCGTTTCCTCGAAAACTGCTTTTGACTTCGAGCAGCAGCGGGACGGTGTCGCCTACGAGGTCCAGCAGGTCAGGTAACGAGAGAATCGGATCCCCACCGTCCTTGAGTGGGATTGACCGCAACGTGTCGACATCGAGGGCGGCGAGTGGACCGCTTTCGTTTGTCGTCCGATCGAGGGTCGCATCGTGAAACACCACAGGCATATCGCCGGCGGCACGCTGTAGATCCACTTCAACCGCGGTGCCCTGGCGCATGGCGGCTTTCACCGCCGACTTACTGTTCTCGGCGATCCCGCGTGTGGCGTCGTGGAGCCCACGATGCGCAATTGGTCGCTTCAGCCAGTAGAGCTCGCCCATTCATCCCCTTGTGACGCACCCGGATCCAGCTACCTAATCTATGGCAAAGACGGCGTCGATTTCGACGGCGGCATTCAATGGCAGACTTGAACAGCCGACCGCTATTCGCGTGTGACGTCCCTTGTCCCCAAGGATATCCGCCAGGAGATCGGACGCACCGTTGATCACCTTGGGATGATCGCCAAAGTCCGGCGCAGCGCAAACAAACCCATTCAAGCGCAGGAGCTGTGCAATTCGGTCCAGGTCCCCGAGCGCCAGCTTGGCCTGAGCAAGTATGTTCATCGCGCAGAGGCGCGCTGCAGCCTGTCCGTCTTCCAAGGTCACGTTGCCGCCGAGTTGACCTTTGATCGCGATCGCGCCGTCCTTCATGGGCAACTGGCCAGAAATGAAGAGTTGTCCGTTCATATGGACAAACGGCACATAGCTGCCGATCGGCGGCTTAGCGTCGGGCAGTTTGAGGTCCAACGCCTCCAGTCGCGCTTCGATCAGTCCTGCCATTATTCCTCCACCACCGGACGTTACGGTTACAGTTGAGCAAAAAGGCTTACCCCGCAAGGCTCGCTGTATAAATACCTACCCATGGCCCGGGGGATGCGCTTGTCGGCCCCCCTTGCCGGGCTGTCGCGATAGTGACAAAAATGACGGCTTGAGAGGACCTGAATGGGTCGCGGATCTCTAGCCATATTTTGCGAAGGCTGAACGGATTATGCGGGCTAAATACCGGTGGCTGTCATTTCTGGTTTTGCTCGGTGCTTGGGGCGCATCTCATGAGGCCTGGGCAATTGGCGCAGGCCTCTTGTCGCCCCATCGCGCGATCTATGAGATGTCGCTTGGTGAGGCGCGCTCGGGCTCCGGCATCACGTCATACGACGGCCGGATGGTGTTCGAGTTCACGGGTTCTGCTTGTCGAGGCTACTCTCTCAACACGCGTTTGGTCAGCCAAATGACCGATACCCAAGGTGAGACGATTCTAGCCGATGTTTGGTCGTCCACCAGAGAACAGGGTGACGGCAAGACTTTCCGCTTTCACTCCTCGCAGCGGCTGAACCACCGTCTCGACGAAGCCACCATGGGACGGGCCATCCGAGAACGGTCCGACGACACGGTTACCGTCAAGCTGACGCAGCCCGCCCGCGAAGAGTTTAATCTGTCCGGCCCCGTCCTATTTCCCACGCAACACAGTATCGCTTTGATCGAGCGGGCGGTTACAGGCCAGAAGGTCTTTCAGGCGAAGGTCTATGACGGTACGGAAAAGGGTCAACGCGTTTTCGATACAACAGCCTTCATCGGGCGCAAGGTTCAGCCCGGCGCGGATTCAGGCGAGCTCGACGAAACAGCTGAAGAAACGAAGCTCCGTGAGTTAGCCTCTTGGCCCATCTCGATCGGCTACTACGATCTGGGGGATGGCGATCTCACGCCGAGCTACCAGATCGACTTTCGGCTTTACGAGAACGGTGTCAGCCGCGACCTGCTTATCGACTACGGTGAGTATACCGTCGAGGGACGGCTGAGCTCCCTCGAGTACTTAAAGGAAAAGAAGTGTAAATAGTCGCGGCGCAAAAGGCCGGCTGTGCTTCCGCCTTGGGCGACATCGAGGCTCCGTGGTTGGCCAAACACCATGAGCGATCAAGGGTTTCCGAAGTTTCTCGTTCCGCTTCAGAGTTTAGTTACAGGTTCAAGGTGATATTGCCCAAAACCATAAGGGGCGATCACACCATGTTTTGGAGGACACGATCTATTTCCGTCGAGGCTGGCACGCCTGACCCTGGCTTCCTGCGGGTGTCGGCGTCCTCCATTGAGCGCATGCCGCCAGTCGCGCCGGCAGCCTTGTCTCCGACGAGCAATCCTGTCGCCAACCTAGACGAAATAGAATCGCCGGGACCAATGCCGATGACGAAGACAGTGCTGATTGTCGAGGACAACGAGCTCAATATGAAGCTCTTCCACGACCTCCTGGATGCACATGGATATCAGACGCTTCAGACCCGTAACGGTGTCGAGGCTCTTGAGCTTGCACGCGAGCATAGGCCAGATCTCATTCTGATGGATATTCAGCTTCC
Organism: Pseudomonadota bacterium; assembly: GCA_039177935.1. Taxonomy (GTDB): domain Bacteria; phylum Pseudomonadota; class Alphaproteobacteria; order Rhizobiales; family Methyloligellaceae; genus Methyloceanibacter. Next base: position 10,078 of record JBCDFN010000033.1, read on the forward strand.
TGAGGTCTCTGGTCTCGAAGTCACAAAGTGGCTGAAAGAGGACGATCAGCTGAGAGACATCCCAGTCGTTGCCGTCACGGCCTTTGCCATGAAGGGCGACGAGGAGCGCATTAGGGAAGGGGGCTGCGAGGCCTACATCTCCAAGCCTATCTCTGTGATGATGTTCCTCGACACGGTGAAGCAGTTCATTGGAGAGGCGCGCTAGAGTTCATGACCGCGCGAGTTCTCATCGTCGACGATATGTTGGCCAACTTGAAGCTGCTCGAGGCGCGGCTCGAGGCCGAGTATTTCACCGTGCAGACCGCATCAAGCGGTGCCGACGCGCTCGAAATCTGCAGGCAAGACTTGCCCGACGTGGTCCTGCTCGATGTCATGATGCCGGGTATGGACGGTTTCGAGGTTTGCCGACGCTTGAAGTCCGACTTGCGAACGCAACATGTCCCAGTCGTGATGGTTACGGCATTGGATCAGCCGAGCGATTTGCTGAAGGGGCTCGAAGCTGGAGCCGATGATTTTCTGACAAAACCCGTCAACGATCTGGCACTCATCACCCGCGTCAAGAACCTGTCGCGCCTTAAGCTCCTCACAGATGAGATGCTCATGCGGGCGAATACCGAGGCGCAGATGGGCCATGCCGTTGCGCTTGGCGAAGGGGCGTTCTCGGCAGGGGACTCTGGACGAATTCTCCTCGTAGAGGATCGGGAGGGTGCCGCCGCACGCATTATCGGAGCACTGAGACCCGACAACGACGTCGTGCACTTGATGGCGCCGGAGCAGGCGCTGCTTTCGGCGCCATGCGAGGATTTCGATTTGCTCATTGTCAGTCTGAACCTTCGGAATGCTGATGGCCTGCGATTGTGCTCTCAGTTGCGCTCTCTTGATCGCACGCGGCATCTACCGATCATGATATTGGTGGAACCGGGTGACGAAGCTCGGCTGCATCGCGGCCTCGATATGGGCGTGAACGATTATGTCGTGCGCCCCGTCAACACCAGTGAGCTTCTCGCGCGCGTTCGCACGCAAGTGAAACGCAAGCGTTGTTCGGACTACTTAAGGTCGCGGCTCGAACAATCTGTCGAATTGGCTGTGCTGGATCCACTTACGGCGCTGCATAATCGCCGTTATCTGAGTACTCATCTCGCGACGCTGTTCGAAGAATCCGCGGAACGCGGCAGGGCCCTCTCTGTGCTGTTGATCGATGTCGATCACTTTAAGCACATCAACGACACGTATGGGCATGACGTGGGCGACGATGTCCTTCGGGAGCTGGCTCTGCGACTTCGGCGCAATATTCGCGGTATTGATCTTGCCTGCCGGCTTGGAGGCGAGGAGTTCGTCGTGGTTCTACCCGATACGAGCATCGAAAGCGCTTTCCTGGTTGGCGAACGCCTCCGACAGAGTGTTGCGGCCACGCCGTTTGTCGCCGGCGCGCAGAACAAGGCTGTCAGTGTCACTGCCAGCATGGGGGTCGCAGCACTCGAGTATGAAGAAGATACGCCGGAGCTCATTCTGAAGCGCGCGGATCAGGCGCTTTTCTGCGCCAAGCGGGATGGACGGAACAGGGTCGTCGCAGACGCTGCATGAGGCCCATCGGCATCAGTGTCTCTTGAACTGTCTCTTGCGCTTGTCGATTGTCCACCGGACCTCTTCGGCCCGAATCACCCCATCGGCGCCAAAACGACCAATTCGGTCCGTGGAAGTGCAAATTCGTCTCAGTAGAGACTTGACATCGCGACTGAGGGCCATCGCTTAACGCTTTACAGTTGCAGGGAATTTATCGTATTAATGAAGTGGCAACGATTGATTTGGTTCCCGTTGCCATCGGTTTTATGCTTTGAGTTAGTTCCATATGCGCCGAGTGGAAGGTGTTTTGAGGAGCAAGGACACAAGGCTTTAGCGCCTGAGTGGCCCTACGCTTATTCCTTCCACCAGTGAACAACCCTGCGGAATGCTCAGGTCCGCCGCATCTCCTGCGTCCGTGGGGTTTGGCCGGTCGGGGCGCGGTAGAGTGGCCTCCTCGTTAGCGCCGCGTGTCGACCGGCCACCACTTTTGGCAAGCGCACTTCCCCCGTGCGGGTACTCAACAACATTCAGGATGAAAAGAGGCGGCGCGTTGGGCGCGGCGGGCGCTGTTAGTTGGCGCGCCATTTGAGGTCTATGCGCGGAAGGTCCACGCGCGAGCGCTCTGCGAACTCGTCCGCGGCCTCGCGCTAGACGCTACTTAATCTTGGCTTCCTTGAATTCGACATGCTTCCGCACGACGGGGTCGTATTTCTTGAAGACCATTTTTTCGGTCTGATTGCGCGGGTTCTTCTTGGTGACGTAAAAGTAACCAGTGCCGGCGGTGCTCAAGAGCTTGATCTTCTGGGTGACGGGCTTCGCCATTGTCGTCCTCGGATAGAATTTGTCGGGATTGGTTGCGCAGCACCGCGAGGGTCCGCGTCAAGTTGCGCGCAACCTAATCTCTCACGCCCGGAAGTCAAGCTGAGCCAAGCTTTATGTCGATGGCGGCGCTAACTGATCGCCGAGCTCTTCCTCATGGTCGGGATTGAAGCCATGCATGAGGAGCGCCCATTGCAATGCGACAAGGAAACCTTTCATAGGGGCGAGGCACGCTAGGGACAGAACGATCGTTAGCGGCAGCCAGATGGCCGCGTGAAGCCACAAGGGGGGCGCGTAGGCCATCTCGACCGCCAGTACGAGGCTCACGATCACATGGCCGATAATCACGATGGTGAAGTAGGCCGGAGCGTCGTCGGCGCGATGATGATGCAGGGCTTCGCCGCAATGGGAGCAATTGTCTGCTACCTTGAGATAGCTGGTGAAAAGCGGGCCCGTGCCACAGGCTGGGCATTTCAACATCGTGCCTCTTACGAGGGCCTGTTGGAGTGGGCGTTCGCCCTTCGACCGGCCTGGATTCTCAGACATCATTTTCCTTCCTATCTCCTCTACCGGGCGTATACCCTTGATTATCGGCGCTTCTTTGGACGCCTCCCGCGCGGGTTTCGGCGCATCTTGCTCCGATCCGCAGGGCGGGTCCGCGCATTACCGGTAGTTGTAGCGATCTTGCGTCCTTCGCTCAATAGGTCAAAACGTAGCGCCCCCGCCGTGGGGATGGCTTCGACCAAACGGACCTCAACCGGATCCCCAAGCTGATAAGCGAGACCAGTATCTTCGCCGACGAGGGCTTGGCGGACTTCATCATGGTAGTAGTACTCATGCCCGATGCCCGAGGCGGGCACGAACCCGTCCGCGCCAGTCTCAGTTAGTCGGACGAATAGTCCGGAGCGCACCAAGCCTGACACCTTTGCGCTGAACGACGCCCCGATACGATCGGCGAGATAGGCCGCGATCAACCGGTCCACCGTGTCCCTCTCTGCGGCCATTGCGCGCCGCTCCGTGTCTGAAATGGCGCCGGAGATTTCTTCGAGCTCATCGATCTCTTTGTCCGTGAGGCCACCGTCACCGAGATCAAAAGCCCGAATGAGGGCGCGGTGCACAATGAGATCGGCGTAGCGTCTGATGGGTGATGTGAAGTGCGCATAGCGCCGTAGGTTGAGGCCAAAGTGGCCGAGATTGCGCGGACTGTACTCGGCTTGGCTTTGGCTCCGCAGGACCACCTCTGCCACGAGTTCGGCATTCGGTGATTTGTGCGTATCGGCCAGGATGCGGTTGAAGGCCGCGGGCTTCAGCGTTCCCGCTTTCGGCAACTTCATATCGAGTGTTGCGAGGAATTCTCCGAGCGCAACGAGCTTCTCCTTCGAAGGCGCATCGTGAATGCGGTAAATCAGCGGCGACCGCTTGGTTTCTAGGGCTTCCGCCGCGGCGACATTGGCTTGGATCATGAACTCTTCGATCAGCCGGTGGGCATCGAGCCGGGGCGGCACCGCGATGCCGCTAACGCGGCCCTTGTCATCCAGCAGGATTTTGCGCTCCGGAAGATCGAGCTCCAGAGGTCCACGAGCTTTGCGGGCCTTGTTCACACTCCCATAAGCGCCCCAAAGCGGGCGCAGTACAGGGTCGAGCAGCGGCCCCGTCGCGTCGTCAACGCGGCCGTCGATCGCAGCCTGCGCCTGTTCGTAGGAGAGGCTCGCGGCCGACTGCATCAGACCACGGAAGAAGTGATGTTTCTTCTTGCGACCGTTTTTGTCGAAGATCATGCGAACGGCGAGACACGGGCGCGGAACACCTTCCTTCAACGAGCAAAGATCATTGGAGATTCGCTCTGGCAGCATAGGAACGACGCGGTCGGGGAAGTAGACGGAGTTGCCGCGCTTGCGTGCCTCCTTGTCGAGTGCACTGCCTGGCGTGACGTAGTGCGCCACATCGGCAATCGCGACGATGACGATCCAGCCGCCTTCATTGTCGGGATCCGTATCCGGTTCTGCAAAGACGGCGTCGTCGTGATCTCGGGCGTCCGCAGGATCGATGGTAATGAGCGGGACTGTGCGCAGGTCCACACGAGAGCCAAGCGAAACCTCCTGCGCCGCATCTGCTTCGGCGATGACGGCCGGTGGGAATTCGTCCGGGATGCCGTGGGCGTGTAGGGCAATCAGGCTGATGGCCTGTTGCGCCTCGGGGTTTCCAAGACGGCCAACGATCCGGGCCGTGGGAACGCCGTACCGGGCGGAGCGGGCGATCTCGAAGCGGACCAATTCACCGTCTTCGGCCTCACCGGTGGCGCCTTTCGGCACTGTCCACTCTTTCAGCTGTTTCTTATCAATGGGGTCGATGACACCCCGGTCATCGGATAGGGACCTAAAGATGCCGAGAAGGCTGCGCGAGTTCGTGCGCGGCAGCTTTTTGATGGTTCGGGCGTGATAGGGGTAATCGCTGTCAGGCTTTTGTTGGGTGAGCCTCGCCAGCACACGATCGCCAACGCCAGGCGTCTGAGCGAGGCTGCCGCGACCCTCGACCATGAGGACCTTCGGCACAGGCCCATACTCGTCGTCCCATGTTGCAGGTCTGGCGACAAACTCGCCGTCTTCATCGCGGCTGACAATTTCCAGCACTGTCACCGATGGCAGGACGCCGGCGCGGGTCAGTTTTCTGCGCGAGCCGGCCAACAGCCCTTCTTCGGTCATTTCGCGCAACAGGGCCTTCAGGGCGATGCGGTCCGCGCCCTTGATGCCAAATGCGCGCGCGATTTCACGCTTTCCCGCCTTGGCGGGCGTTCCCGCCAAAAACTCAATGATCTCCTTCTTGGAGGGGAGTCCTGTTCTTGCCTCGGTCTTGGCCTTATCGGTCTTGGCCTTACCGGTCTTGGCCTTAGCGGCAGCGTTCTTCCTGGCGGGCTTTCGGGCGTTCGCCTTTTCCGCGGCAGCGCTCTTTCTGGATGAGGTGGTCTTCTTCGGTGAGGCCACGTTTGCCGCTTAGCTCGCCGCCTCGTCGGCGGCCTCCTTAGAGGGCGTGCGCTTGCGCGTGGACTTCTTCGCGGCGCTCTTCTTGGCTGCCGTCTTCTTGGTGGCAGTCTTCTTCGCCGTGGCTTTCTTGGCGGTCGTCTTTTTGGCGGCTTTCTTTGTGGCCTTCTTCTTCGCCGGGCCCTTGGCGGCGCGCGCGGCAATCAGCTCAATAGCTTCCTCAAGAGAAATGTCCTCCGGCGCGCGGTCACGCGGGATCGTGGCGTTGATTTTGTCGTGCTTGACATACGGTCCATATCGCCCGTTCAGGACCTGAACCTTGCCGCCAGCCTCAGGGTGCTCACCAAGTTCCTTGATGACACTGGCGCCGCGTTGCGCGCCCTTGGCGGCTTTCTCGGCCAGAAGTGTGATTGCGCGGTTCGCGCCAACTTCGAAGACCTCCTCAGGCGTGGACAGGCTCGCATACTTGCCGTCGCACTGAACGTAAGGACCAAAGCGGCCATAACCGGCCGTAATGGGTTTCCCAGACTCCGGGTGAATGCCAACTTCGCGCGGAAGCGACAGGAATGCGAGCGCCCGCTCCAAATCGATTGATTCAGGATCGGAGCCTTTGGGGATGGAGGCGCGTTTCGGCTTCTCGCCGTCTTTCGCCTCGCCAAGCTGGATGTACGGGCCGAAGCGTCCAGTACGGACACTGACTTCGAGCTCCGTCTCAGGATCGAGCCCAAGGACCTTGCCGTCGGCGAGGGCTGCCTTCTCGCCGGTGTCCGCGAGCTGGCGCGTGTATCGGCAGTCGGGATAGTTCGAGCAGCCCACAAAGGCACCGAACTTGCCAACCTTCAGGCTGAGCTGTCCATCGTTACAGGACGGACAGGCGCGCGGATTGCCGTCGCCTGTGTCGGGGAAGATGTGTGGACCGAGCAGGTCATTGAGCGCGTCGAGGACCTGTGTGATCCGAAGATCGCCGATATCGTCGACGGCCCCGATGAAGTCGCGCCAGAAGTCGCGGAGCACGTCCTTCCACTGAAGCGTACCGGCGGAAATAAGATCGAGCTTCTCTTCCAGATCAGCCGTGAAGTCGTACTCCACATAGCGCTGGAAAAAACTCTCGAGGAAAGCCGTGACCAAACGCCCCTTGTCTTCGGGAAATAGCCGCTTTTTATCGATGCGCACATAGTCCCGCTCCCGCAGTACGTTCAGCGTTGCTGCGTAGGTCGAGGGGCGTCCGATGCCGAGCTCTTCCATTTTCTTGATGAGCGTGGCTTCGGAGTACCGGGGCGGCGGTTCGGTAAAATGCTGCTTGGCTTCTACGGCGCGCGGGTCAAGGCTTTCGCCTTGGGCAAGCGCGGGCAGGGAGCCATCCTCGCCGACGGCATCATCAACACCTTCCTCGTAAAGCTTCAGAAACCCGTCAAATCGGATGACAGATCCGGTCGCGCGGACGCCGTACGCCTTGCCGTCCGAACCGGCCACGTCGATATCAGCGGTCGTGCGCTCGATTTCCGCGCTGGCTGCTTGGCTGGCCAGCGTGCGTTGCCAGATCAGCTTATAGAGTTTCTGCGCGTCGGGCTCGAGATAGCGTGCGACCTTGTCAGGCGCCTTGCTGAAGTCCGTCGGGCGTATGGCTTCGTGGGCTTCTTGTGCGTTCTTTGCCTTCGAGGTGTATTGCCGCGGGGAGGGCGGCACGTAGCGCGACCCGTAAAGGCCGCTTACAAGTGACCGGACTTGGGAGACGGCTTCAGGCACGATCTGCACGCCGTCGGTTCTCATATATGTAATGAGGCCTTCCGTGCTGCCGCCAAGGTCTATGCCCTCGTAGAGCCGTTGCGCGACCTGCATGGTTTGGCGCGGGCTGAAGCCAAGCTTGCGTGAGGCTTCTTGCTGCAGCGTCGATGTGGTGAACGGCGCTGCAGGATTGCGCTTCTGGGACTTGCTCTCGATCCTCCCGACGGTGTAGCGGCCACCTTCGAGGGCGGCTTTCAGAGCCGTGGCCCTCGTTTCATCGGGGATATCGAATTTGCCGAGCTTATCGCCTTCGACTGTCAACAGCCGCGCTGAGAGCGTTTCGTTCTTGCCGGTCGCCAAGGTCGCCGTGATCGACCAATACTCCTGGGCGACGAATTTCTCGATTTCCAGTTCGCGCTCGCAGACGAGACGTAGCGCAACCGATTGAACGCGGCCCGCCGAACGCGCGCCCGGCAGTTTGCGCCAAAGGACAGGCGAAAGCGTGAAGCCCACGAGATAGTCGAGCGCCCGCCTGGCGAGGTAAGCGTCCACCAAAGGCTCGTCGATCTCGCGCGGGTTCTGCATAGCGTCGCGGATCGCGTCTTTCGTGACGGCGTTGAAGACGACACGTTCCACGGGGATCTTGCCAAGGAGCTTCTTGCGCTCCAGCACCTGCAGCACGTGCCAGGATATGGCTTCGCCTTCGCGGTCCGGGTCGGTGGCCAGGATGAGCTTATCGGCGCCCTTGACCGCTTGCGCTATCTCGTTAAGTCGCTTGGCGGACTTTGGGTCGACATCCCAGTGCATCTCGAAGTCGTTGTCGGGGAGCACCGAGCCGTTTTTCGACGGGAGGTCGCGCACATGCCCGTAGGAGGCCAGCACCCGGTAACCTGACCCGAGATACTTGTTGATGGTTTTGGCCTTGGCAGGCGATTCGACGATGACGATGTTCATTGAGTTGTTCCTAGCCGTGCGAGTGACGCGCGGCCAAGAGAGAAATTTCGGAATTGGCCCCCGGGCTCGACGGCGAAAATGGTGACTCGATGAGCCTCTGTCAAATTGAGGACAAGGCCGATTGACAAGTTTTGAGTGTATATACTACTAAACCGCAACCTAAGGATGCTCAAAGTCCTGGGTGGCGACGCGTCCGTAGCCACCATTCTCTTGCAACAACGGAATTGATCGCGGTGACGAGAAGCGGAGAACCGAAAGGCGCCAAATCGCGTTCGCCACGGAAAGGGGACACCGCTCCTGCCGAGGCCTTTGCGTCGCGTCAGGAGGTAGCGGCCTACATTGCCTCTCTTCTCAAGGACATGCAGCTGCTGGCGCGCCAAAATAGGATGCCGCAGCTTGCCTATCAGATTGGGGTCGCGCTGGAAGAAGCCAAAGATCACGAAGCCAAAGACAACAAAGTCACGCGCGGCTAACTCTGGTCAGAGTTCGATCAGCGATACGAGTTGGCGCGTGTGACG
>JBCDFN010000034.1:0-17780 GCA_039177935.1 Pseudomonadota bacterium
ACGCGTTTCACGGCCACGAAGGCCTCTGTTTTGGGTACAGCTACCCGTTCGCCGGCTTGGGCAAGCTGTTCTGCTATGCCAAGACCCGGCGTCGGCTTGCGCCAACCGCTCTGTGTCATGCCTCCATAAACCACGGAGGTGAAATACAGGCATGACACAGAGCGGTTGGCGCAAGCCGACGCCGGGTCTTGGCATAGCAGAACAGCTTGCCCAAGCCGGCGAACGGGTAGCTGTACCCAAAACAGAGGCCTTCGTGGCCGTGAAACGCGTCGGGGCCCATATCGGGCTCAAGGCCAGCGATCTGATGCTGCTCGATACGCTGGGGGCGTTTACGCAGCCCCAGGATTGGGAGGAGCGGCGACGACCGATCGTCTGGGCCTCCAACGCCTATTTGATGGAGCAGACGGGCTTCTCGCTCTCTACGCTCAAGCGCCACGCGCGGCGGCTCGCAGAGGTCGGCGTGATCGCCTTCAAGGACAGCCCGAACGGCAAAAGGTGGGGCAGGCGGAACGACGACGGCCACATCGTCGAGGCCTATGGCTTCGATCTGTCGCCTCTCGCGGCCCGCGTCGAAGAGTTCACGGAGCTATACGGTCGTATTCAGGAAGAGCGGGCGCTGTGCCAGCGCCTGAAGCGACAGATCACCGTGGCGCGTCGGATGATCCGCGCACGTATCGAGGCCGCTCTCCAAAGCGCGCGGAGCGGCGCCTGGGTGCAGTATCTGGAGCGCTTCGAGGGGCTGCTAGCGCGGCTTCCACGGGCCAATGCTGCCTCAGAGACGCTTGAACAGATCCTCGCTTGGTTCACGGAACTGCAAGAGCGTGTTGAGCAGGCTTATCTCAAAGCCTTCCGCCACGATAAGGTTGTGGAAAACACGTCTGAAATCGAAGGACAAGTTGCTGATCAGACTCAAAAAATGAACCCCAAGGAGGTCAATTCCGACCCTCATATACTAATTACAAACCAACTCGATCCTGTAATTTGTAATCGCTCAGAAGCTGAGCAAACGGCGGGTGTGGTACCCGAAAACCCAACCGTGATACCGGTTGATAGGTCGGCACCGGAAGGGGAGGGAGCTGAAGCGCTAAAAGCACCCAGAGGGGTAGCCGTGGGTGTCCGAACGGTCATGCAAGCCTGTCCGGAATTCGCCTTCTGGGCGCGGAACATGGGCGGATATCTCCGGGATTGGGGCGATCTCTACCGGATTGCCGGCGATCTGAAGAAGATTATTGGAATCTCGGACCATGCTTGGCTTGCTGCGCAGGAGGTCATGGGCAAACAGATGGCCGCGGCGGCAATGGCGCTCGTGTTCGACAAACATGCCAAGGGCGAGGTGTCGTCCGCGGGCGGCTATCTGCGCGGCATGACTGAAAAAGCCGGGGCAGGGGAGCTGCATCTCGAGCGGAGCTTCTATGGCCGGTTGAGCGGGCAGGCCGCATAATGTCTGGCTTAGAGCCCCGCAGCCTTGGTCAGATTAACCCGGAAACGGTCGCGGCGGCGCTGGTAACGCCGCGTCATTTCCGCCGAGGCATGCCCAAGCTGCTTCTGGACGTAGCGCTCGTCGACTTCCGCCGAGGAGGCGAGACCGGCTCGGAGCGAATGGCCGGAGAACAGCGCGAGGCGGTCTTTCTCGGGCAAATCGGCACGGATGCCGCTCTTCAGAACCGTGGCCTTAATCAGCCGGGCGACGTGCTTGTCGGAGAGGCGCGTTTCCAAGACCTTCTTGCCATCCCGGGAGGTGCGCACGAAGACCGGGCCGAAGTCGATCCGGGCGAAATGCAGCCATTGCTCGAGGGCATGAACAGGGCAGGTTTGACCAGACGACCCCCGGCCGATCTCGACCTCGCGCCAACCGGTCTTGGCATTGAGCATGAGTACGGCGCCATCGTCGAGAAGCTCAATCCAGCCACCGCTGTCGGGGGTGTCGTCCTTGCCGTGATCGATGCTGACGATTTCGGAGCGCCTCAGCCCACCTGCATATCCCAGAAGCAGGATGGCCCGATCCCGGAGTCCGCGCAGGTCGAAGGGCAGGGCGGCCACCATGGCGAGAATGTCTTCGGGCAAGATCGCTTCCTTCTGGACCGGCGGGCGGGCGTGCTTACGCTTGATGCCGGCAAGCACAGTGGCGATGTGACGGTCCTTACGGTCGAGCACGAAGCCACGTTGAGCATAGTTCCAGGCAAGGCCGGACAGGCGTCGATCGATCGTCGAGACGGAAAGGGCAGGGGCGCTGTTCGTCGGGGCTGCGAGCTCCGTCAAGTAGAGGCCGATGAGCTCAGGGTTGGAACAAGGTGCCGAAAGCGGGTCCGCCCCATGGCGGCGGCACCAGCGGGCGAAGTGTTTCCAGTCGGCCGCGTAGGCTTTGTTGGTGTTCTCGGCCGTCGAAGCCTTCGCATAGTCGCGCGCTGTATCAACCAGCCGATCAAGAGTGCCTGACCCGGCGACATGGGCGGGTAGGTCGATCGCATCCTGGCTGGAGTGATCTTTCTCGTCGATCTGAGCATCGTTAGCTGTATCGGGAGACGCTGAGCTCGACTTCTCAGAGCTTGGGGACTCATTTTCGGGTGTTTCGTTCATGTTTCTGAGCGTATGTCAAAAATGTCCGATAATGCAAACTTATTGGACATATCAACGAGCCACATGGTGGGGCGGTTTGTACATCATATTGTGGACGAAAGCGCCGCAAAGGGATAGTCTTGTGGCATGACCTATGCCCGCCATGAACTCCCCGACGATAACGAGACCCTACCTCGGATGCCGTCCTGGGTCACCTCACCGCGGCCCGAAACCCCTGAAGATGTGGCGTTTTTGTCGGGCGGCGCGCTCAGCTATCTGCATCTTGTGTTGAGCCGGAACGACGTCCCCCAGACCTTGCTGCGGGCACGGCTGGCTCTGCGCGCTGCGGAGGCCTGCGTGACCTACTCCGGGCGTGTCGAAAGGGCCGCCGAACTGCGCGACGCGGTGGCGTTTGTGCAGCCCGGCGACAGCCCAGGTCCTGCTGGTGAGACCTATCTGTCCTGGCGACGGACGGTCGAACAAGCCCTGTCAGTAAAGGCACTGCACCGCGCGCTGCGTGATCTAGAGCCCGAGCAGATCGCTGCATGGCTCGACGGGTGCGACCCATGCGACGGGTGCGGCGCGGGGCAGGGGGCGCCGGTCACGCGGGCCGCAGCCGCGCTGCAGGCGGTTCTCGCGGATCGACCGCGGGATCTCGCCGCTGCGTTGATCCTGGCGGACGCGGCCTTGGCGCAAGCGCTCGGGTGGCGCCATGTCTTGCCGCTCCTCACGCTCGGTCTCAAGCGGGCTGACTTGCAGAGAACGGCGGACGAACTGCGCCTGGCCTGCCATCGGGCGATCTTGGCGGCTGCGTCCGAGGCGACGCGTGAGGCCAGTGATCTTGCCCGCCGCGCGGCGCGCTTGAAAGAGGTCGCGCCGAAGCTCCGGGCCGAGGGTTCCGCAGAGGCCGTTGCTCTGTTCCTAACCCGGGACGCTGTGGCTCCGTCGGCGCTGACCCCGCTACGGTCCGATCGCGCGGCCCGCCGGTTCTGTGACCGTTTGGTCGAGCTTGGCGGCGTGCGCGAGATGACCGGGCGCCCCACATTCCGGCTTTACGGGGTCTGAGCGATGGCGAAGGATCACGCAGATCAGGGGCTGGATCGGGAGCTAGAGGAGCTGCCAGCCGATTTGCGCTGGCGCAAGTGGATGCGCCGGATCGAAGCGGTGCTCTTTGCCTCTGCCTCGCCTGTACCGCGTGAGGATTTGGCGCGGGTCGTGGGGCAGGGGGCCTCGGTCGATCTCCTGATCGAGGATCTTATAGCTGATCTCGAGGGGCGCTCCTTTGAGCTGGCCAAGGTGGCCGGCGGCTGGATGCTACGGACCCGACCGGCCTATGCCGCGGCAATCCGGACCGCGGCGGATACTGGCGACCAGGATCTCGACCTGCGCGAATACGACGTCGCTGTCCTTGCCGCCATCGCTTATCACCAACCAATCACAAGGGACGGGCTCAAGGACATCTTCGGCAAGGAGATCAGCCGCGACCTGATCGGGCGGCTGCATGCGCGCGGACTGATCGGGACGGGGCCTCGGTCGCCGCGCCGCGGAGCACCGTACACCTATGTGACCACCGAAAATTTCCTCGTGGCGTTCGATCTGGAGACGCTCCACGACCTGCCGGATCGCGAGCAGTTGGTGGATGCGGGTATGGTCGCGAAGGGATAGGCAACTATTACTCCAGTTCTTCCTGGGCAGCCTCAATGACTTCCTTCGAAGAAACGTGTGCGTGGGTGAGTGCTGCGGCGCGCAGCACCCGCACCAGTAGTCGTTCAAGTTCGAGTTGATTGCTGATTTGGAGAGCGTGATGTACGGCGCCCCGAATTCGGGCAGCCAAGATCAAGTCCGCTGCAATCTCACTGGCTCCTCCCTCTGCGCCGAGCGCATTGATGTCGTCCAGCAGGTCTTCTGGCGGCTTGCCCTGCTCCAGCAGTTTCTTGTTCTTCCTCAGGAAGCGGCCAACATCAGTCCCCTCCCAGAGACCGCTAAACATGTGCGCGAGTTAGGCTCCTCGCCCACCCATGGCGCGCACTGCTTGCTCTACTGCAACAGACATTCCTTGAAGGTCACTGTGCATACCCGCAAGCCGGGAATGTCCGTACTCGAAGGCGTGTCTTTCGAATGATCGCAGGCGGTGAAAGATGGCGTCTTGGTGCGAAGATTGAAGGAATTCGCCAAACTTCCGCAACTGTTCTTCCGTCAGATCCGGTGACTTAAGTGTTTGAACTAGGCGGTTGATCTGTTCTTTCGCCCAATCCGGCCATATGACCTCGAGGGTGCGTTGGCCACCGCCGCCCTGAAAGCCAACGAGTTCGTTTATTTCATCGAACGTCATATCATGTCGGATTTGGAGCAGGCGTACGCCTTCCGCGAGGAAGATCTTATAAGCATCAGCTGCGATAGGCCTTCCTCCGTGCGCCCACTCATGCCAGCGCCCCGCCAGAAATTTGCAGCATGCCAGAAGGTGGTCTTTGCCGACCGAGAAACGGCTGAGTGCCTCACTGGCAACTGCAAGCCGGATTTCATCTCTGGCGGCGACCTGTTCGTCGGTAAGAACGATCCGTCCGCCGCCCGAACCTTGAAGCAGCCTGAAGGTTCGGGCGCGTTTTTCTTCGCGTGCCCATTCTATCGCGTCGAGCCCTGCCTGGTATCGCTCAAAATTTCTAAGCGCTCTTACAGGCGCAAACGCTTCTGTTGCGCGTCCGCCTGGCCATCGCTTGCTGCGGATATCTTCACGCACCCGTCGTGCGATGTCTTCGTCCGCCATGTTCATCCGAATATGAACTCCCATGTCAGCAAGTTCGATGGCGGTCAGCAACTGCCAGCTTGATTAGAAATCTTGGACATTGTCACTGTCATGAAGGTCGGGCTGAACGTCGCTCGAAACACGGACTCGGCGCTCTCTGTGCGGCACAAACGTCTGTTGCTCTGGCCTTTTGAGAAATTCTGACCATCCGGGCTTTGGTGCGTCAAAGGGATGATTGTCACCCTTCAGACTTCTCATCCCTGCATCTTGCAGAGCATTCCAAAGGTCTGCCGCTGCGTCCATGCGGGGGCCATCGGGCTCAACCGGATCGTGTAGTTCTGGCCCTTCTCTTCGGCGAGTTTCCTGCCAGATCCGTCGTGCAATTGGATCTGGCCAGTGAAGGCGCATGCATGGTCGAAGAAGCCCCAGTTCTTCAAGGCCTTCCAGCAGTGAGGCGCCAGCGTACCCTCCACGAAAGGCTTTCAGCTTTCCCAGATCGGATGCAAATGACGACGCTCCTATGTAGCGACCGACAGTTATGCGGGCTCTGTAGTCAATGATTGTTTGCCTCGTTGGTGTTTGTCACTCGCCAGCAGGAAGTTTCGTTGCAATCTATATGCAACGTATACCTCGAAAGGCTGACTTATTGCCGGATTTCAGTAGGTTAATCGTTTCACTCACGAGGTACCAGTTGCGATGGACATCAGTCACTAAAATCGTTTCAAAGTACCTGAAACGAAAATTTGCAATGACGGAAAATATATGTATAACAATGTGATAATCGCTTCACGCACCTAGAAAATCGTTTCATGGCCCGTTTAGAGCAAGACATCCTCGATTTTGTCTCCGGAAACCCCGGGGCAGGGCGCGATGCAATCCGCAAAGGTGCGGCAAAAGATGTAAGTGAAACGACCGTTTGGCGCGCGCTCAAGAGGCTCGTTGAAGAAGGTCGTCTCGAGGTATCTGGCAAAGGAAGGGCGACGGGCTACCAGCTTGCAGGCTCGGCGGTAGTGCGCGCCCATCTTACCGTACCGTATAACAGGCGCTCACCGATCTCCTACAAGCCTGAGTTCCTGGACGCCTACGTACCTGACAAGACTTGGTACTTGTCGCAGGCTGACCGGGATCGAATGCTCGAGGCGGGACGGCCTCAAGGCGGCGCAATGCCAGCCGGCACGTATGCGCGGCGCATCCTCGAACAGCTATTGGTCGACCTTAGTTGGGCGTCCTCGCGGATGGAGGGCAACACCTACGACATTCTGCAAACTGAGCGGCTTATCCGGTTCGGCGAGGAGGCCGAGGGCAAGGATCGCAAAGAAGCTTTGATGATCCTGAACCACAAAGAGGCCATCCAATATGTCGTGGATAACCTCGAAGAAGTCAGTCTCCGTCGTCCTGACCTCTTCGCAATCCATGCGCTCTTGTCCGATGGCCTGCTGGCTGATCCGGCAATGTCCGGACGTTTGCGAGCTATGCCTGTCGGGATTTCGCATTCGAGCTACAGGCCGCTTGATGATGCTGTTACCATCGAAGAGGAGTTTGACATCCTGCTTCAGAAAGCAACGCAGATCACGAACCCTTTCGAGCAGTCATTCTTCTTGCTTGTGCATATTCCTTATTTGCAAGGATTTGCTGACATCAATAAGCGCACGTCCCGTGTTGCCTCTAACATTCCCTTGTTGAAGTCCGACCTTGCACCGATGTCGTTCACAACGATGGATGACCGGGACTATATTGATGGATTGATTGGCATCTATGAGCTAAACAACGTGTCCCTCTTTCGGGAAGTGTACATCGATGCCTACCTTGCTTCGGCGGAGAAGTACCGGGTCCTCAGAGCAGAGGTAGAAAGTCCGCACAAAGCGGCGATTGTATACAGAGACTTTGTCCGTGCTGCAGTCAGACGAAGCGTTCTTGAGTTCAAGGGTTTTCGATACGATGACGTCATGATCATGGCGGCGGAGGCTGGTGTCCCAGAGGCTGATCAAGAGAGCGTAGTCGCATATGTGGCTGAGCAGCTAGCGGGTTTGCATGAAGGCAATGCTATTCGCTATCGCCTCAAGCCGGACGATCTCACAGGTGTCACGCTTGCCTAATCCTTTTCAATCCCAAAGCTTCGTAGCCTTCTCGCCGCAGTGGCTTTTTGATCAGAGGCCATGCGGCGAACCAGACTTTCAGGTCCCAGCCTAGCTGCCCTTCAGGCTACGCCTGACAGTGGCGTGGCATGTTCGGCGTGGGCTGTCCTTACACCAGTCTATCCGCCCCTGCCGGATCCAGAAGTGACACCGGCATTCGTTCGTCTGGCGGACCGAGGGCGAAATGGTCGGGCGCCTCAACCAGTCTGACATGGCCGTCCACCTAGGCCTCCGGTTCTTGCTAAGGGACAGCTTGATTGTCTCACCACACCCACCGGGGCAGTTGAAACAGGCCCATTTGTCGACGCCATCGCGCACGATGGTCATCTCCCCCGGCACGATCTGATCCGGCGTCGGGTGTGTGGTAGTTACCCTGGCAAGCAGGTCGCTTCGTGGAATTAGCCGGAAGAGCTCGAGGCTCTTCCGCAGAATGTCGATCATCATCCCACTCACCCGATGCGATCCAGGAACGGGTCGACGTCGCCGAGCCCCCAGTATTCCTCGCTGCCGCAAACCGGACAGTCGGACCGGGGCTGCGCCGCTTGCGAACGCTCGAAGCCCTTGTCGAGCTTGCGATAGCGTTGCCATGTCCATCCACCGCTGCCGCGGAAGTCGACGAGACCGGCAAGGAGTTCGTTCACCGCCATGGTGGCGACCTCGGAGGTGAAGGTCACCACGGCCGGTGCCGGATTTCCCGCGCCGCGGACGTAGGCCTCGGTCTTCTGCCGTTCATATTCGGCGGGGTCCGATCGCTCGAGATCCTCCTCGCGGGCCCTGACGCGGTTGACTGTGCCGCGGCAACCGTGGCAAGCAGACGTCGGAAACAGCACGCTGACCCGCGCGGCCATCTCGAGGAGGCCGGGCTCACCATCATCACGGGGCATCAGGACCATCCCGACATCGATCACCGGTATAAGGTAGAAGTGCGCGATGCGGTTCAAGTAGAGGCGCCCGGAATGATCGTCCGTACATCCGAAGATGATGTCGCAGGATTTCAGCGCGTCACGGATATGCGGCGCATCCACCCAGCCGTTCATCGACCGGATCTCGACGTCGAGGCCCATCATCGTCACCTCGCGCGCCATGACGTCGACCTTGGGCACCGCGTGGTCGGCATCTTTCCGGGTCGCGCCGTACAGGCGATTCAGGTTGGAATGCTCGACCACGTCATCATCGATGACCACGATGCGCCCCACGCCGACGCGAGCGAGGAGTTGGACCACCGGGCTTCCGGTGCCACCGCAGCCGACCACGGCAACAGAGAGTTGCTTGAGGAGGCCGTTTACCTCCGGCCCGAAGGCCAATGCCTGCCGTGACAGGATTTCCGACGGGGGCTGCACGTCGGTAGACTGGATCTCAATCCGGGTGCCGATGGTAGTCACGCGATGACAGGGCAGAGGTGTCATGTCGTCTTCCCAGACCCGCGCCCGGTAGAGGCTGTCACCGACCTGCACGACGCTCACCAGACGTGTCCCCTCACCGTTCCGGTTCCGGGCCGTTGTGAAGAGGTCGCGCTCGTTGCGATCGTCTTGTTCCGAGAAACCGTCGAAGCCTCCCGGGTGGCTATGAACGATCGCCGGCACCAGGCCTTCTTCCTTGGCCCGGCGGCAGAGCTGGGCGAAGGAGTTGGTGTTCCAAGTGACATGCTTTTCGCTTGCATCGACGCGGTCCTTCTGCGGGATCGCGATGACCTCGTGGGAGGTGTAACGGGTCCGCGGCTCGAGGTCCCAGGGGTCCTGCGCGATCTCGCTTTTGCCGAGCAGCATGTAGGCGGCGCCTTCGTGCCCGCCGGGGTGTGCGAGCAGCGCCTGCAGCTTGTCGCGGTGACGGGCGTGGAGGGTGATGTCGCTGCGCTTCATGCCGCCACCTCCAGGGCCTCTTCGACCCGCTTCAGCATGGTCCAGATGCCGTCGGTGCCGGGACGCCACTGGTTGTTGTGGCGAGACCAGCGCTGCCAGTTCTGGCCAGCATAAGTCTCCCGCACCTGCGTGCAGCGGGGCTCACGCTGGCCGGCAACGAGCTTCAGATGCGGGACGGCGTAGAACATGTCGGGGGCGACCTCGGGATACGATGGTGGCAGCAGGATCAGGATATCCGCCTGGGCGACCTGATACTTGCCTTCCGGCAGCGTGACCCCGGTGAGGATCATGCCCTTCTTCCCGCCTTCAATGACCTCACGAACGGTGATGCCGCGATCCTCGAGGTAGCGGCGATCCTGGCGGGGGAGGAGGCTCATGCCGCACCCCCTTCCGTCGTCTGGGGCACGCCGGTGAAGAAGTGCTCCAGGCCTGCATTCGCGAGGCAGATCAGATCGGTATCGCCGACCAGGATGTCATCCTTGCCGGGGATCACCTGCCAGACGGCGAACTTGGCGGGATCGACCCCGGCCAGCTTCTTGAGTACGCGCCCACTGATGACCTTATGGCCCCACTCGAGGCGTTTGCCATCGATGTCGAAGCGGAAGGATTCCGAGCTCGGGAAGACCAGGAAGCGCTCGATCTGCCCGGGGCGCAGGTCCGTGGTTTCCTCGAGGCGCAGTTCCTCGAGTTCACCGTTGCGCAGCACCTGGAACACGAGGTGTTCCTCCGCCTTGCGGAAGCCGGCCCCCTCGATGATCTGGCGGCCGGTGGGCGTCGGATCGTCGATGACGGCGTCGGTGAACTCCAGGTCGTGGTCGCCGACCTTGACCTTGTAGGGTCCGTGGTCGCGGGGCTTGCGGCCGGTCTTCACGGCGGCCTGGAGATCTTCGATTTCGATCGGTTCGGTAAACATGGCAGCAAATCCTTTTCTTGTCTGCTCGACGCCAGCAGCAGGCGCCTTATGCCCCCTATGCTCCCGAGAGGCGGCCCATCGGACGCTGCTGCCAGAAAATTCACAAAAAAGTTTCGCGCCGCCTGATGCCGGTCCTATGGCGGCATGGCGAGGTCGTCGCTTCTACCAGATATTGTCGATGAATTTTCAGGCACAACATGGTATAGTGTGTTCTCCGTCGGCGCTCCCAAAAAACGAAGCCCTAGGAAAAAAATTTCGACGAAGGTGTCCGATGGACGTCTTTTCGGGAGCATATACGAGTGACAGGCAATCGAGCGGCTCATGAAAGACGACAAAGACGTAGACAAGTTCTACACCCCAGAAGACGCCACCGAGGCAATTCGAAACCTGTCAGCCGAACAGAAGCGAAGGCTTGAGGCGGCGGCCAGAAGGCGCGCCTGGTTCACGGGCGACCATAAAGGCCTGCTGTATGAGGCCATCGCAAGCACAGCAGAGGGGAGGAGACGTTGGAACCGTTCCGTCGATATCGTGCGCCATCTGGACAAGGCGATGCAGAGCATCACCTCCAATGCTGCGAAGCGCCGAAAGGTCGCCGCGGACAATCGCGAAGAGCTATTAGCACGAGTCGAATGGCGGGGAGAGGAACCATCGACCGAGGCCGCCCTCGAGGCCCGCGAGTTCCGTGAAGAGCAACGCGCTAAGGCCATCGAACTGTGCGGTGATGATTGGGAAGTGCAACTTCTCGTAGAAGGTCTGCTGAACAACAGCACGCCGGAAGAGCTGGCCGAGCTCTTCGGTAACAAGACCTCATATGAAACGGTCCGGAGAAGAATGAATCGAAAAATTGAGAAGTACCGGGCCCAGGGTGATAACCGATGACGAAAAAGAAAGCCCCCGGAGTGACCCGTCTCGAAGACGAATTGGTGGAAGATGTCTTTGCCATGAGCGACGCTGAGATCGAGGCGGAGCTGCGGGAAGAGGGCGTCGATTTCGACACGTTCGACGAGGAAATGGACGGTCTCTTTGCGTCCGCCCTCGCGGAGGGTGGACAACGGCGCCTGCAGGACGCTCGCAAGGCAGTCGACCTGCATAATGAAAGACAGAAGCGGAAAGAGCAGCAAAAGTCTCAGGACGAGCTTCGCGCACAGATCGCCGCGATCGTGGCCGGCAACCCTGACCTGACGATGGCCGCCCGCAACTTCGAGAAGGAGCACGACGGCGATCTCGAGGGAGTCCTTGAGGACCTGCAAGAGCTCACGGGTGATGATTGGGATGACGATGAGTGATGCGCATCATCCGTGATCCAGAGGAGTTGCTAAGGGAATTCGGCGTTTCGCACCCCGACCAGATCGACTTGGAGGCCATTGCCTGGACGCAGAACGCGCGTGTCCAATACCGTCATCTGCACGGGTGCGAGGCCCGGATCATTGGCGCGGGAAACCGTGCGAAGATCTCCCTGAAGCCGGATGGGAATCCTCGTCGGAGGCGTTTCTCGCTGGCACATGAGATTGGTCATTGGCAGTGCCATCGGGGTCAGACCTTGATGTGCCAGTTTGAGGATATCGAGACGGGCAGCACGATTGGGAAACTCCCAGAGCGTGCTGCCGACCGCTTTGCTGCGCAGCTTCTGATGCCCGAGTTCCTGATCCGTGAGGGCCTCCGTGGCTACAACAACCGGTTCGACATGGGAACCATCAGGGCGATGGCCGATGACTTCGACATGAGCCTGACGGCCGCGGCGATCAGGCTGGTCGAACGCAATACGCAGCCGAGTCTCCTGGTTTGTCACACTCCAAAGGGGCGAAAGTGGTTCACGCGATCCCCGAAGGTGGACCAGCGATGGTTTCCCATGGACAACTTGGACAAGGACAGCCTCGCTTTTGATGTCCTGTTCGAAGGGGGACCTGATGACAGGATGCTGCGCGCGAGTGGAGCGGACGCCTGGTTCGACAAGCCGTGGGCGGACGAGATACCGATCAAGGAACAGACAGTTCGCATCTATGACCATGAGGTTTTAACTCTATTGGTGGTGCAGGATGAGCGGATGCTTTCGAACTGACCCTGACACTTGCCTGGACAGAGGTCGGTCAATTGGTTGACCCAGGCATAACGTTGCTTCCATATCCTGACTTCCAAGCCCAAATGTCGGGTTCGATCAGCCGATGAACGGCACCCATTCGCCATGGCGGCGGCCACCATAGTTCTTCGCAAGCAGGGCATATGGAGGCTAGATGCAGATAGTCTGATCTGCTAAACCACTACCTATTGTATACGCTGCGCTGGAGGCCAGTGCGAGTCGGGGAGTATGTCATCGAATGATGGATTGGGACTGTTTGCTCAGTGGCAAGCGCTTCGGAGATATGCTCGGGCGTAAAAAGCCAGGGGGAAAACCGGCAGGTCCAACGTTCGCGGACGGCCAGTTCCGTCTACCGCAAGAGCGCGACCATGATCGCATCCTTTTCTCGACTCCTTTTCGTAGAATGGGGGACAAGACCCAGGTCTTCCCTCTCGAAAGCATCGAGAGCATCAGGACACGTTTGACCCATTCCTATGAAGTGGCAAATTTGGCGCGCTCGCTTGGCCTCGAGATTGCGCACACACTTTCCGAAAAGTTGCCTAAGGACGCTATCAGGGTGCTGCCCGCGACACTTGCTGCAGTCGGTTTGGCACATGATATCGGAAATCCTCCGTTCGGACATCAAGGCGAATTCGCAATACGTGCGTGGTTCGAAAGGAATAAGAACGTTCTTTTCATCCCTCCCACTGAACCAGAGCTCTCCGAGGTTGCCGAAGACGTCGGTTTGCTCAACGATCAACACAAGAACGACTTTCTTCTTTTTGAAGGGAACGCTCAAACGTTGCGCGTGCTCACGAAGCTGCAGGTTATCGGTGATGATCTTGGGCTGAATCTATCTGTCGGCACGCTCGCTGCGGTGATGAAGTATGTCGCGTCATCGGACACTCTCAACAAGTCCAAGCAAGCCCGTAAGAAAGTCGGATACTTCGCGTCTGAGCGGTTTGCTGTCGAGCGAATTCGCCAAGAGGCTGGTCTCACCGCTGATAGCCGACATCCGCTCGCCCTGGTCATGGAAGCTTGCGATGATATCGCATATTCCGTTTTGGATGCAGAGGACGCGATCAAGAAAGGGTTGGTCTCGCTCAACGATCTACTTGCGGCGTTGGAATATCATCCTGACGGCGAGGAAAAGCTGGACGCGGTAACAAAGCACCTTTGCGAGCTTGCGCGTTGGGAGCTGGATTTCCTGCGACGTCAGAAACTTCATCCGAGCGAGCTTCAGGATGTTGCAACACAGAAATTCCGCGTCCATGCGATCCACCTTATGGTATCGGCGGTTGCCGAAGCTTTCAGGGAAAACTACGAGTCCATAGTGTCAGGGTCATTCGATGGCGAACTGATAAAAACATCCGAGGCTTCGAAGCTCTGTAGTGCGCTGAAGAAGTTTGACCGAGAGAACGCATTTAGTCACAAGTCCGTACTCGAAATTGAGTTGAATGGGTACAACGTTCTCAATCGGCTGATGGATTTCCTGTGGGTTGGAATCAGCCAGCGTAAATCCTTTCAAGACCTAGCCAGCGATCGAACGACGCCTTTTGCGGCGTATGTATATAGCCGGATCTCAAAGAACTATCGGCGGATGTTTGAAGGCAAGGTTGACCAATACCATGCGGACCCCAAACTGCCCATACGTTACAAGGAGATGCAGCTTCTCACGGACATGGTGTCTGGTATGACGGATCAATTCTGCATTGATCTTTATCGGGACTTTGAGCAGCACTATCGGGAAATGAGACGGGTCGATGGAACACCAGCTTGAGAGCAGGGTCCATTACTTCTTCAGATCGCGCTATCGCGGGCGTGAAGATGTGCACGTCGTACTGAAAGATCTTCGCAAGTACGGGCGACTTGTATTGGTTGGAGGCATGCTGCGCGATCTTGCTTTGTTCGGGAACGCTGGCTTTAAATCCGATTTGGACTTCGTGATTGCTCCATACAATCTCACCAGCTTCGAAAAGCACATGGAATCCATCGGAGCGCGTGTAAATCGGTTTGGAGGTTACGCTCTGCCGTCCAGAAAGTGGCAGATTGACGTGTGGCCGTTGGAGCGAACGTGGGCGCATGTAGCTGGTCATGCACGGGTGCGTACAGTAGGCGATCTCCGAGGCGCAACATTCTTTAGATGCGACGCCATTCTCTATGATCTTGATCATCGAAAGTTGAGGGCAGCTCCAGACTACTTTGGAGATCTTGCGAAGAGAGTTCTTGAGATAAACCTAAGGCCAAACCCTAACCCAAAGGGAAACGCAGTCCGCGCTTTTCGGTATGCCTTGTTAAAGGGCTTTCGATGGGGTCCCCAGTTATCCGAATTTGTAGCTGAAGTAATTGAGCGCGAGGGATGGGACGCTTTGATGGAAGCAGAGCAGCGCTCATTCTCTTCCCGGCATCTCGAACATATTTGTTACAAAGAGCTGAAACGAGAACTTCGATCCCACGTTATTCGAGGTAAGAGTGAACCTTTCAATGTTGCGTCATTTCAGCGAAATTCCCAACTTGCACTGCCCTATTGCTGAACCGCTCAAGACACTCATGCCGGACTCCCGATCAATTCGACATCCAGTTCGCAAGGCTCTTTTGAACCAGGTCTGAATTCAGCGATGCGAAAGTGAGCGGTCTTGTATCTCGCGCCTGATATGTGATTTAGGTATTTGTTTCTAGCCTTGAGCAAGTTTGAATACTCATGCCTCATAGGTGCGCGAAACTTCTTTCTCCGTTGAGTTGGCTTCGATCTCATATGATCGGCATGCATACAAGAATAGCCGGGCTATTCGCCAAAAGGTGAGCTCCCATATTCCACTTCAAAGCAGGGTGTCTTGCTCGGAGTATTCGGCGACCGCATCTTCCTCGAATTCGATGCCAGACATGGCACCCAAGTCCCGAACGATCCTGACCAGATGGTGCGCGGTGTTCAAGTCCCGCCAGCCAGTCGCGTCGCCGCAAGTATCGGTCAGCCCCTTCGCGTTTCGCCAGATGCGGTCGTCCGCAGGTGAGAAGCCCCTGCCGCTGTACTCCTTGCTCTCGATGATTTGCTTGCAGACGTCGCGCATCGTCGGCGTAAAGGCCCCTGAGTCGCTGCCCCTGACCACCAAGGTGTGGGTCTTGCCCGTATAGCGAAGGTGCGGCCTTGGCCTCCCGCCTCCCTTGCCCTTCGGGAACACCATCCGCCCGCAATCCGCGCCGAAGTCACCATAGGCCAGTCGATCGGGTTGGACGCCGGTCTCTCTCAGGGCAGCCTGGAAGGTAGTCCACTCCGCCCGCGCGATCAGCGTGCGCTCATTGGCTCCGACCGGCAGCTTGTCCGGGTATGCCGACGCTTGGTAAACGATTTTGCTCCACCGCGCCGCGGCGTCCAGTTGGTCAAAGATTTCACCGATGGCAGGCGCGAAGTCGGCGCCCAGGGGAGCCCCGGTGAAGTCCACGAAAAGAACACACTGTTCAGGCTGGACGCCCGCTTGCTCCACCGCGTCGACCAAAGCGGATGGATCGACTTCCTCGAAGTCCATGTAGATGCCCGCCCTAACGTCCCCGTCCCGAACGAGCGCCTGGCGGGCCGGATTGGACAGATCGGCGATCGTCAGCACCGGAAGCAGGCGCGAATTCACGGCCGTTGCGATGCGGAAGAGAGTCGCCACCCCCTCGTCGCCCAGGGCCGCCGAGGCCAGTTGCGGGTCGAGAAACGCACGCCGGTGGGGCCAGCTTTTTCCGAGCCGCTCGCCCATCATGTAGGCAATCTCGTCCAGCGTGGGTACGCGCCCCTTTTCGGGATCGGACTCAGTGGGAGGCGGCACCACGAAGCGAGGGCAGACGTGCCCCTGATATCGGGGAGCTAGCCAGCCGCAGGCCGCAAATTCGCCAGGCTTAGCCCTGAGCGCCGGGTAGTATGGGAGCATCACTCTTTCCTTTCTGGGCTTCGCCCACAAACAGTTTCTTCACGGTGTTCCTCCCGATCTTGTTTGCGAACAGGGACCACTCGCCCCGTTCTTTGCGTATCCGCCCGAAGACAATCGCCGGATGGATACCTAGCTCGGTGGCGAAGCGCTCGATGACCGCAGCCGACTTCGCGATGCGGGCGGTAGAGCGCCGCCAACGTTCTTCTGGAATAAGTAGGTTGGAGGCGAACCGGTTTGCCTCCTCTTCCTGTTCATCGACGGATGTCTCTTGGTCGGTCTGATCGTAAAAGCCCACGGCCAGCCCGGTGGCGAAGTGGAGCGTGACGTGGGCGAGTTCGTGCATCAGCGTGAACCAGAAATTATCTACTGTGTCGGTCCGGACGGTCATTCCAACGACCGGCCTGCCGTCCACGATGAACGCCGCGCCATCGATCTTGAGGCCGGGGACCTGTGGCTCCACAATTAAGACGATGCCGTGGCTCGCGAGCACTTCCACCGCCCGGAGTGGCCCGTTGGGTTCTTTGCTCAGGCGCACCAGGTCGGGCATCCACCTGATTTCAAGCGGCTCGTGAACATCCTCGACGCTTGCGAAAGCCTCGCGCGCCCTGGCTGTTACCCTAGCGCGCCAGGCGTGAAGCATGACATCTTCGGTGTGATCCACAACGTTGAGGCCAGTTCGTAGAAGCCCGGGACTTCCAAAGTCAATCCTGTTCTCTGCGATGTAGCGACGAAGCTCAGCCTCGGAGAAGTCCTCGGCGAACCAGCCGTTCTCGCGCCCGTGTTTAAGGATTTTCTTGATCTCGGCTTTTGACACTCCGTCGATGACCTTGTCCAGCCCACGAAACTCCGGTTGGTCGGACAAATCTGCCCACGGACGCACACCGAGCAGCGCCGCCACGCGATGGTAATTCTTGAGGCTGATCTGCCCATATCGCTCAGCTTCCCACCGCTGGACCTGTTGCTCTTTCACCCCGAGGCGCCACGCTAAGTCCTTCTGAGAGAAGCCGTTTGCGATCCTCGCCACGATGAGCATCAGTCCAAGGTCACGATTAACCAGTGCCTTGAGAGCGGAGGGGCGTTGAGTGTCCTTGGCCTCCTCATATGCCTCGACTGCGTGGGTCAGGCGCTCGCGCTCGGCCTTCATCATGCGCGAGATTTGCGAAACCACCTCCGGCGGCAGACCGGCAACAACTGGTTCCATCGCGTGCTCTGAGTTCAGCGCCTCGGTCAGACGAGTGATACGGGCGCGTGTTTCCCGCGCCTCCTTCTCGTTAAGGGTGATTCCGTTCATAGTCATGCCTCAAGGTACCCAACGTATCTGTTGTGGGCAAGTACACAACGGATAAGTTGGGTTCAATAGGGTTCTTGAACGTTGATCATGCATTCCAAGCGGCAGCTCTGAGGGGCTGCACGGTAGTATCCCAAGAAACAAACAATGGTTGACTTTGGCCCGTCTCTACCGCAGTTCGCTCAGCACATCGACCCGCTCTAACGCGCGCCTTAGGGCATGGTTGGAAACCCGCACATAGATCTCAGTGGTCTTGAGGTTTGCATGCCCCAGGAGTGCTTGAACCATGCGGATGTCGATACCCTCTTCGATCAGCAGG
>JBCDFN010000035.1:0-15912 GCA_039177935.1 Pseudomonadota bacterium
CTGGGCGGGGGTGAAGGTTCAGACCCAGACTTCG
Source organism: Pseudomonadota bacterium (assembly GCA_039177935.1). GTDB lineage: Bacteria > Pseudomonadota > Alphaproteobacteria > Rhizobiales > Methyloligellaceae > Methyloceanibacter. The sequence goes on from JBCDFN010000035.1 coordinate 35, forward strand.
CTCCCGACATCTCGCTTGCCCATGGAGAATCCGTCGAAACGTCTGCAGGGGCCATCACCGCACTCCACACGCCCGGCCATTTTGGCAATCATCTTTGCTTTGCGTGGAAAGATGCTCTCTTTTCTGGTGATCACGTCATGGGATGGGCCAGCACCCTAGTCTCGCCCCCGGACGGTGACCTGACTGATTTTATGCGGTCGTGCCGCATGCTCGTTGAGCGCAACGATCGCATCTACTATCCGGGCCACGGAGCCGCGATTACAAACCCCAAGCACCGCGTAGACTGGCTCATCAAACATCGCCAGCTCCGCGAGCAGCAAATAGTCGAAGCACTCAAAACAGCATCCGCAACGGCCCGCGAGCTGACGGCGAGCATCTACGTAGACGTTGAACAGCACCTATGGCCAGCCGCCGAACGCAACGTGCTCGCACACCTCATAGACCTCACATCACGCAGCCTCGTGGCGCCCGAAAGCACCCTTTCAAGCTCCTCAAAATTCAAACTGATTTAGCGCCCAAATCCTCTAGACGCCCCCAAACCTCATTGCTATACGCGCCGCCAGTGTTCCGGCGTAGCTCAGCGGTAGAGCAGTTGACTGTTAATCAATTGGTCGTAGGTTCGATCCCTACCGCCGGAGCCATAAAAATCAAGCACTTAGGTGATGCTGCCGCCTAGTGTGACCTACTCAAGCACAGCATAGATACAGTTTTTTGGGCTCGGCACCGTGCCTGATGCGGCCAAGCACCCCCCCCCGTCAAGGCGCTGAAGACGCAGACTATTCCCAGATGTCCTCGAAGGCGAGGTACTCAGAGATGACGCCCCGGATCATGAGGCTTCGCTCGGCAACGGCCATGAACCTATAGCGTCCTTCCTGCACCGTGATCCAGCCGCAGGCGTAGGCGTCGTTCGCAATCAGCATCCGGTGCATCGCCCTACTACCAACCTCCGGCCAGATGCTCACTTCCGGCACAGTCTCGAAGTGGTCGCGCTGATCTTCCGTCATGGAGATCAGCGGCATGACAAGGACGTGCTCGGGCTCGTCAAGGCGGGGTTCGTTGAGCTCGTAGGCTGCATGGCACCTCGCCAGCTTCATGACGACGCGGCGCACCCTCTCGTCTTCCGGCTGCCAGACGTGGATCAAACCGCCCCCGACGGTATCGCTCTGCCGGTGCCCACGTTCAATCCTCTCGCGCAGGCTTCGGTTCCGGCGCAGTGCCCGCTTTATCTTGTCCCTTGACAGCTGCTCCGGGTCGCTGGTGCCACAGACGACGCACTCGATGAAGCACGCCAGGTATTCCTCATCGCCAGAGAAGCCGTTGTTGCAGGCGCCACAACTCGGGAGCGACGGCATATGCCTAGGGTGCGGAATGTCCAAGAAAACCTTCGAGGGTGCGTGGTCCTTTGACTCGGTTCGGCCACCGCAGTGGACGCAGAAGCCTTTCTGCCTGTCGTCGCCGTCGTTGGGTAGTCTTTCCATCTTTCCCCCCCAGTCAGTCTACGTGTTCAACAGCATCTGCGACCCGTGCCGCAAATTGGGCAACGGCAGTCGCCCTCTTCAGCTCGCATTCCCACACGACAATCAGGTGCCAGAACCCGCAGCCACTTGTCTTTCCGCCGGGTCGCCGACAGACGGCAGCCGGTTGCTGGTGAGCAGGTCGCACATCTCCTTCTGGGAGAAACTTGCCACCAATTCGCCCGCTCCTCGGTCGCCAAGAAGGCTTCTAGCCAGCGCGGACTTGCGCTCCAGCGCCGTCACCACGGCCTCTTCGATGGTGTCGGCCGCGAGGAGGCGAACGTAAGTAACGGGCTGTGTCTGGCCGATCCGATGGTTCCGGTCCTGGCTCTGCGCGTAGTGGTCGTAGCGCCACGACAGGGATTCGTAGATCGTGAAACTGGCGGCCGTCAGCGTAAAACCAGTGCCAGCCGCCGCCGGGTTGGCGATGAGAAGGCGGGTGTCCTGATCATCCTGGAAGCGCTTTGCGATGGCCTGCCGCTCATCGTTCGGTGTAGCCCCATAGATCGCGACAGCCCCTGGGAAGCGTTGAAGGAGCTGCTCGATCGTCCGGATGTAGTTGGACCACAGGATCACCTTTCTTCCCGGCACCGACACAATATCGGCGATCAAGCCATCCAACGCCTCGAACTTCGCCGGCAGTCGGTCCAGTTCCGGGAAGATCAACGCCGGGTTGCTGGCAATCTGGATGAGCCGGGTCAGCTTGGCCAGCGCGGTCGGCGCATAAGCTCGGTACTGCTCGCCAGTCATCTTCTTAATTTCGGCGACCATCTTGTCCCGCATCTGGTCATAGACGCGGCGCTGCCAGTCGGGCAGTTGCACTCTGAGATCGACGTACGACTTCTCAGGTAGGTCAAGGCACTGCTCTTTTGTGCGTCGGAAAACTAGTCGGTCGAGGACCGGCTTCGCGAAAGCTGCCGTTGGGTCGTCCTCGAGCTGAGCGCTGAATGTCTCAAGCGAGCCGAGCGGACGATCACCGGGTTCAAGGATCTCCAATTGTGTGTAGAGGTCGTTCGCGGTGTTAGTTACGGGCGTTCCGGAAAGGAGCCATCGGAACCGACAGTGCGGCGCGATCGACCTCATCGCGGTTGAGGTCAGTGATTTCCAGTTCTTCGCAGCATGGGACTCGTCGAGCACGAGCGCTGTCCTCTGCCTCTGACACAAGGCGATAATTGCCGTCGCCTCCGCACGCGCTGTCTCGTAGCTCGTTATGACCACCCTGGCGGTCGAGCGGCTAAAAGCTGCCCGGCGAACTTTCGGTGACCCCTCTACGATCTCGACGGAGACATTCGGGGCAAACTTTAGAAATTCGGCGATCCAGTTCCGCTTGAGCGAGTTGGGGCAGACCACCAAGAGCTTGTCTGCCCTGCCGGCTTCTAGGATCTTCCGGAACGACTCGATTGCTACGAAGGTTTTGCCGAGGCCCTGTTCGAAAGCGAGCAGTCCGCGTCCGGCTTCGGTCAGGAACTCAACGCCCTCACGCTGATGTCCGAGCAGCTGGTATCCCATATCAGTCTGCCCTGCTTCTGCCGTGCGTCTTAACCATTCCGATGAAGTAGTCGTAGGCATCGACGAACTCCGCGAGAACGTCCTCGGGGATGTCATGTACATTAGCGCGGCTTACTCCGTTTAGCATCCGCGCCGCCTTTTTGATAGCGACCCCATATGCGGGCACGCCCTCGTGCACCTTATCCTCTACGAGATCGACCGCGCGTTCGAGTTCTGCGACGTCCTCGTCATCGAACTCGGCGTCTCCCCTCTCGATGGCCCGCTTTAGCGTCTGTGTAAGGCCAGAAATCTTCGCCTTAGGGCTGCTGCCCTTGCTCTCCACCTCGCGCGCCAGTCGATTGGCGACATGCTCCTCTCCCGATTTTAGCTGATCCCATGCGTCTGGGTCGTCGTGGAATTCCTTAAGGAAGCGAGCGTCCCGATACTCCTTGAAAACGCCGTTCTCAACCATCCCAAAGACGTCGTCGCGGAGGTCATCGTGAGCAGTATTATCGTACTCGCGCAGCTTTGAGCCTATGATCCGCGCCTTGCTTACTTCCTCAAGCACGCTGAAATTCCGTGCGGTGAACCGATCGATCGGTTCACCTTTCACATCGTCGGAATCGACGTGCTCTTTGAACTGGAGCGCGAACTCGTAGGCGCTCTTGAGCCGGTTAACCCAGGCCAGCGATTTCTCCATGTACTGGGCCATCTGGGCCTGATTCATCACTGGCGGCTGGCCGTTCAAGCCGACGACTTTTTCGTGGATGAATTTCGCCTGAATGTAGCGATCCCACGCGCGCACGCCTGACCCACGCACGTGGATGCGCGCAAGCAGGATCGCCTGCTCCAGCTCGCCGAAATGCGGGGGAAGAATCTTGGCTTTAACGCGCCTGAAGGTACCCTCCTTGATACCCGATGTGTATTTGCGGTCCAAAGACCTCAGTACGCACACACGGGTGGCACCCTCCAGGACCAAAAACTTAGAAGACTCGCTTGGACGCCAAACGTAGATCGGCTCCATCTGGCCAAGGTCATCGATCGACTTGCGCAGCGCATCGTAACCTTTTGTTTGCTCCAAGGCCGCTTCGAGCTCAGCCTCCGAGCTTATACCTGACACCGGAAGGTAGGACTGAAGCCTCGGATTGAGGTCCCAGAGGCGGACATCGTCCTGCACGTCGAGAAGCACCTCCTCAAGAGCCCACTCAACTGTCCCATACTTTTCATGGTGTATACGCGCCGGCGGCCGGGCCGTTGTGTCTAGTTCAACCACATTACATCCTTTCATGGCTTGCTACAGCAAGTGGTAGCAACCTTTTTCAAGTCAATCAAGCGCGAATATTTTTTGCTATCATTGGGGCAGAACACGATATATCGTTGTTGCAAAAATGCGGACCCACAGATGTGGGAACCGGAGACCGAGCAGAATGACGCCGCCACTTTTTCACAAGAGGAGCCACGCGCTCCCAAAAGGACCTCGATGCATTGACCTGTTCGCGGGCGCCGGAGGTTTCGCGGTAGGCTTTAGAAACGCGGGCTGGGCGGTCGCCTGCGCTAACGACGCAGACCCGTACGCGGTCGAAACATTCCGGATGAACTTTCCGGAGACAGGCTTTTTTGAGGGATTGGTCGGAGCAATTTGCCCACGGGACCTACTAGCCGCCTCGGCGCTGAGCGTTGGCGAGCTAGACTGCCTAATCGGCGGGCCGCCCTGCCAGTCCTTCAGCCACAACAATCACCGTCGGAATGCGGTAGATGAGCGCGCACAGCTGTTTAGGCATTACCTTGGCTTGGTCGAAGGGCTACGACCGAAGACGATTGTGATGGAAAACGTCCCCGGCATCCTGTCGATCGATGGCGGCAGTGTGGTGCGTGAGATCACACGTCGTCTCAAATGCCTTGGATATAATGCACCTGTTGTTCAGGTGATGTCGGCAGAGGAGTTCGGCACACCGCAGGTCCGCAGGCGCGCATTCATTGTTGCTAGCCGTGTCGGCCCATCAATTGAACTTATCCCGTCCCCGACACACTGGTCGCCTCGCCACAAGCACAGCGGTTATCCGAAGTCTCGGCCCGAGGGAGCTACTGCGCGTCCAGTCACGGTCTGGCAGGCCATCGGGGACCTCCCGCCGCTGGAAAACGGAGGCGGTCAGCAAGAGGTCTTTCGGGACTGGCAGCGGGCAACAACGGCCTACCAACGGGCATGCCAGGCAGGTGCGCCGATGATCTTCAACCACATATGCCATGCACTGACCTCGACGAACCTCAACCGTATGATACACATCCCAGAGGGCGGCAACTGGCGCGACGTACCGCGCGAACTGCTGCCAGCGGGGATGCGCCGCGCGCGGCTCACGGATCACACCAAACGCTACGGGCGGCTTTCGCGTAGCGGCTTCGCTTCGACCATCCTTACAAAGTGTGACCCGCACTGGGGCGCATACATCCATCCGACGCAGGATCGAACTATCTCAGTTCGTGAAGCAGCTCGTTTGCAAGGGTTTCCGGATGCGTTCCGTTTCGCCGGTGAAAAGATCGGCCCACAATACGCACAAGTCGGCAATGCTGTGCCGGTGCCGTTAGCGCGCGCCTTTGGGCTCTCCGTTATGGCGCACCTGCAACGCTATACCGCCGTGTTAGTGCAAGCTGCTTGACCGCTTGACCTCGCGTTGCAACTCCAAAATCAGAAACTTGATACGCCGCCCAGCTAGTCTCTCGACTTTCTGCGCATAGGGACGTCCAAACCCTTCTTGCGGAGGACTGCGGCCACCGAGGCCACCGAACGGACGGTCGTCTTAACATTTGGGAACTCGACCACGACGGCATCGACGATCGCCGCGTAGTCCAGTCCCTCGTTCATCAGAAGTTCCTGCACTAAAAAGCCAATGGTGGGCTTCGGCTGCTTAGACGGGGTATGCGATGCCTTATCGGTGGCCTGCGCCTCGGGCATGTCAGACGAAGGGTCACCGAGGACACCACACTCGACCACGATAGATCCGGGGTGCTCTCCGCGCTTCTTATCGGCGAGGTCCGGGCGACCGCAGAAGCCGACCGTGTTCCAGCCGCCGTCGTCCTCCAGCAGGACGGCGTGAGTGTAGGTCCGGTGGGTCGTGCGGGTGTGGTGCGTTCCGTCGGGTGCAGTGACGACGTAGGTGGTTTTGGTCATGGCTGGTCTCCTTATCAGCGTTGATAGTTCCACCATGTCGCCAAGACTTGGGCCCGCGGCCCCCCCCCTGCGCTCGCTTTCTCTGCTCACAATATGCTTCGTTCGCCCGCGTCTAGCCGAGCTGGTCCCGAAGCATAGCAGCCATTTGATCCACTACATCAGGGCCTTCCAGTCTTCTCGGCGGAATCTGGATCGGGAATTCCCCGCTGGGAATCAACCTGTTCGACGAAGTATTCCCAAGCCCTTCGTCGATGAGTTCGTTCATGAAGGAGCGTTCGTCTTCATCAAGATCGGGATTGAAGTGCTTTGCCGTGAGCCCAGCCAAGATGTCGCAAAACTGGACCGAAAAACTCTCCCGCGAGTCTCTTGCCTCCGTCGAGACTACCCGCAAAGGATGCGGCACGAAGCTGCCATCCCCGGCTTTCAGCTCGACCTCTGGATTGTCGGCGGCGGTGATGGCTTCCCACATTTCTCTGTCGCGTAGAAACGCTGACGATGCGTCGTGAACCACGGCAAAGTCTTCGGGGTGGGCCTGACGCCAATGGCCGATGACCGCAATCATCGTGCTTGTTTGAATGTTGTTGGAACTGCGGAAATCTTCGATGCCTGTGTATCTTTCGAAGAGTTCCGCTCCCATGGCCATTTGATCGAGAAAGACCTGAACACGTTCGTGCGCACTATTCGCCATCATCCTCAGGCGAAATTGAAGCTTTGACAGGTTCTCGCGCGTCGGGTCTCGGCTAAATTCTTGATAGTAAGCCAGCAGGCAATCCAAGAGTTCTGGCGGTGCAAACTGCGTCAGACCGAAATGAACATAGTTCGAGTATCGCCAGCAGAATCCATCATCATAGAAATCGAACCCCGCGTCAGTGATCGCAGGCTCGACGAGGTAGTCCATGATTTTTGTCAGGACGGCGAAACGCTTGTTCGTTGCATAGCAGAAAGACGCGTCGGCCACTTCGTGCAAGTGATTACAAAAGGTCCGCAAGCCGTCTCTCTGACGTTTCGACCTCCAGATGCGGGTGAAATGAAACTCATCTGCTTGGTTCTGCGGAAACGACGTACGCAGAACCTCTTCTGCTCGCGCATTCTCTATGTCCGCGCTGGCAACCGTGAACACGGGTTGTTCCGGGTCCAAAAGGTTGTAGCCGGTGAACCCCGACTCATCGAAATATATGGTTCTTGTGGTCATAGTGAGATTGCACAGTGGACGGAGAAGGTCAGCTGCACATTGCGACGGCACTTTTCAAGAGAACACTTGCCCCGCCGCCGCACCCGCTGGCCCACGACGGACAACGAGCTGGCGACGAGGCTGAAAGGCGCGGCAGCGGCCTCCGATTTAGCGCCTTGACGTTAGGAGGCGCGGCGTTCCCTCCGTTCTGCCGCGAACTCTACTCCGCCAATTAGCCGCTCCTCTTTCAGGAGTTCCGCCCGAGTGTACCCGTCGGCTCCAAGGCCGGCGAACCTCAGTTCCCTTAAGAGCTTCGAAACGGCCATCAGCTGGGCGGACAGCCACAGTTCCTCGTCGCGGTCGCGGTGGTCACGATTGGTGAGGTGATCGCGCTGTTCTTCCATCTCCCAGGCATACCCGTTCAGGACCCCATACACGGCGAACGGGCACTGGCGTGCGACGGCCGCGACAAGTGCGGGCACCGCGCCCACAATCAGTAGAGCGTCATAGTCGATGGGCCCGTCGCCCGAGACATAAACGTCGTCCTCGTCCTTCGGGGTGGAGTCATCGGGCACTGCGACGCGGCGCTCGACGAACCTATCCATGGTCCATTTGTTCATCTCGGACCAGGGCACGGTCGCGGTAAGGCGAACGCCACCTGGCGTTCCATCTGCCCCGGGGTCGACGTGTTCGATTTTCAGTTCGGTCTTGGCCATAACGGCTCTCCTTCTCAGTGGCGGCGTTGCCGCCCTGGCGGGACCATTCCCGCTCAGTTCGCGGGCCCCCGGCTGGGGCGCCTGCGAGGGAGAGTCGCACACTGTCAACCCCCCGGCATACCCTCATTACGGGGCGCCCGGCCGGTTAACCTTTTGATAAGAAACGCCTAATAGGGGGAAAGACACCCGCGTCTCGGCTAGAGACGCGGGCCTTTTCGGTTTCCGGTCGTTCAGGCTGTCAGCGGGCCAGACTCTTGCGGACTTCGTCGAGTTCCATGGAAGTCACGCCGCCACGCTCCAGCTCCTGGGCGTCGTCGCGGGTCCGCATCAGGACCTTGCCCATATCTGTGTTGAGCGCCCGGTCGTAGGCCTTGTGGAAGCTCTCGCCGGCCTGCTGCATCTGCTTGGCCAGTTCGTCGAGCTGCCGCTCGGCGGCCTCCCTGTTCGCTGCGGCAGCCTTCCGCACGTCGTGGGTCTTCGTCATGTCGTTCTCCTGTGATTGCACTGCCGAGCGGGCAGTGGCGACCTGTTGTTCGAGGAGCTCGACCTCTTTCGCGAGCTCCATGACTTCTTCGGCGTCGGCTTCGTCCCGCGCCAGGCGTCCGAGCGCACCCTCCAATTCCTTCTTTCGATCCTCCAGCCGCTTCAGTTCCGCGGCGTGGCGCTGGCCATCCTTGCTCATGCCGATTTCTCCATCTGTTCCAGTTCCTGTCTGGCCTCGCGGGCCACGTTCGGCTGCGGGCTCTCGGCACGGACGCGGAGGAGCTCGGTTCGCAGGCTCTCCGCGACCCGCTCCTCGGCGGCTGCAAGGCTGATCGCGTGACGTGGCCGGATCGGGGTATCGATCCCGAGGGCCCGGGCCATGGTCAGCTCGCCGGCATGGATCAGCGCCTTGACCAAGGTTTCGGCGGCGCGGTTGTTGGTCAGCGACCGCTCGACGGCGGTCAGGTCGCCGCCAGCGGCGGACGTGGCGCCGATGTCCCTACGCAGGGCGTCCACGTAGGCGGGCCACGCGGCAGCCAGCGCGGAGAGCGCGTCGTCAACGGCCTTGGCCAGCTTCGCCCGCTCGGCGGTGGCCTGGAGGGCGTTCTCCGCCCGCACAGTCCGCTGACGGCGTTCCGCGCTCGCGGCCGCTGCGCCCAGCCGTTCCCCGAGCTCTGCCAGAGCCTCGTCCACGATGGCGATGCGTTCGGCAAGCGCGGCGGCGGTCCCGCCGGGCTTCCTGCCGTCGATGATCGCCTGCTTTGCCTCGGCGCGCGCCGCGTCCAACTCGTCGCAGATGCGGGCGCGCTCGTCGCGCAGCTCGGCGATGCGGGTCTCAATTTCCTGTCTGTTCTTCATCTGATCGGGTTCCTCTCGGCTCGTGTCGGGGGCGGACGGCACGACCCCGGAGAAGGAGTCGGGACCGCACCGTCCGCGTGCCGGGAAGGAGAGCTGACATGAACCTCGGCACCGTTACACACTGTCGCGTCGGCTCGGCGTGGGGGACCAGCGTGTGTGCTGCGGGCGTCGATTGTTGGCGCGTCACTCGGCCAAGAGGTCCAGCTCCATCTGCCGCAGCAGGTCGGTCGGCGTTCCCTTCGTGGACAGGAAGCCACCGGGGTTGTCCTGGACGTCGGAGCGATACGAGCGCCAGCACCGTGCGTTCGGGCAGTCCACCCCCGCCGCGATGAAGGCCTGCATGGCGGAGCGGACCCATCCGCGGGGGAAGCGGGTCGAGCCGTGGACGTGGTACATCGAGGCAAGGAGCCGTACCGCGTTGGCGCGCATGGTCAGCCCGGGGAGCGGCGGCCAGTCGGCCACGGCCTCCTCAACAAGGGCCTCGGCCTCCCGCTGGGTGGCGGCGTAGCGGATCACCGGCAGCGGCGGGACCGGCCTCGCCTCCGTCGGCTCAGTCATCCAACACTACGCCCATCTCAGCGAGGCGGGCGCGCTTCCTTTCCATGAGGTCGAAACGTTCCTCCTGCTGTAGCTCCACCTCGGCGAACTTGCGTTCCATCTCGGCGAGCTGTTGCTTCTCGCGCGTGATGATCCTGGTCGGCGTCTGGTCCATCGTCGGTCTCCTCGTGAGGGTTTACGACCCACGATGCCGCGCGGGCTGCTCCGCGTAAGCCAGTGAGGGCGCGCGCCTGACTGACGATCAGGGGGACCGGAGGCGACGGACCCAGCCGGATCAGGAGTTTAGGACAGTTCGACCAGGACGAGCACAGCGCCGGGCACAGGGCTGGGCCGCTTCGGGGCCCTGTCAGTCCTCATAGAACGGGGAGGCACCCACCCACTCCAGCAGGTCGGCCCTCACGTCGTCCTCGATGTCGATGCGTGTTCGGATGGACGCCAGGGCTGTATCTCTTGCCTCCTCGTTTTCCCAGGGCACCGGCTCACGCCGCTCCTGCATCTCGGTCAGGACGCCCTCCTCGCCGAACAAGTAGCCGAGGGTGACGCGCATCGTGAGGTGTGAGCCGTCCGCGAATGGCTTCGTGAGCACGCCGCCCGGCGACACCAGGGTCACGTGTGGATATGGGTCAGGCATCGTCGTCTCCGTCGGGCTCGTGTGTCGTCCCCTGGATCACCTCCGCGTCCTCGACGCCCGGAAGCGCACCCGATGCGTCGGGTTCGCTCAGAGGTCTCCGTATAGACCCGGTGGTGCCGCCGACGAGCCTGGGCTTCCGGGTCGGCAGCTCGTTGTGGACGTTCGTCTGGTTGTTGATCTGGACGTTGGTCTGGGCCGGGCCGTCCACGGAGCTCATGCGCAGGGCCAGTAGCTTCGTCAGCACCCGCGGGTCCACGTGGCTGGTCTCGAAGCGGTGGACCACCTCGAAGTCGTCGTCCAGCTGCGGTTCGCCCGTCTTCGGGTCGATCAAGGGGACCCACCTGCCGGTGCCCATCTCGAGGGCCGTCTGGACCACGCGCTGCGTGAGCTCCTCCTCGAAGGCGGTCACGGCGTCGTCCCAAGCCTCCGCGAAGTCGGGGTTCTTGGCACGCCGGTCGTAGAAGGTCCGCCGGGTCAGACCGGTCATGTTGGCGGCGTAGGTGACGTGCCCGAACTGCCTGAGGTAGCCGAGGAACTCGTCGCCCTTCCCTCCGTACACCTGGGCCACGACCGGGGCCAGTTGGCTGCGCCTGTGCGGATCGGGCGCAGGCCTGATCCTGTTCATCCGCATGATGCTCATCTCGGAGGCCCTCTGCTGTTTCCGGCACTGTGTTAGACGAGGCCGAGCACTCCCTAAGCCCTTGTCGTCATATCCCTTCCCGCTGTTGGACCCCTTGATCGACGATCAGAGGGGCACCGTTCGGCGGGATGACGGGCGGGCGTCGAGGTTTTCCGGGCGGCTCGCTCCTCGCTGTTCGATGTCAGGTTGCCACGTCCCGTCGGAGACGTACGCCAGCGAATTCACGTGGGAGCGATCCCACCTCTCACTGGCGTGAGGTCGGGACACTGAGGGGGCTGGGCCTCCGTTCGTCCTAAGCGTCATAGCGTCCTTAAAGCGTCCTTCCGTATCTTATTGTTTTTATTATCTAAATGACACTAGGATACTTAAGACACTAAATATTGCTTTTCGGCCTTCTGAACGACCAGGCGAGCCGCACCGAATTCGGCGAAGGGAGCCACCGGAGCGAGACGCAAAAAGCCACGAAACCAGAACCTAAGCGTCATAGCGCCCAAGCGTATTTTTCGCATCCGAAACATGCGCTTAGGAAAGGACGCTTATATTCCGCAAGCGTCATAGCGTCCTGAGGGGTGGCCCTAGGACCTCACACTGGCGTGAGGTCAGGTGCTCGTCCAGACCAAACAGATCGAGAAAGGACGCCCGACGGCAAGATGGGACCGCCCGCCATAGCGGTCCCCAAGCCAATCAGTCGAACAGCTCGGAGGCGCCTGAGCGTGCTTCGAACTTGGCCCTTGCGTCGTCGAGAGCGGGCAGCTTCCAGGTGCGTTCCGCGCCGCCCTCCCGCTTGCCGGTCGTCAGGCCCACGAGCCGCCTCCCCTCGTTGACCAGGGCCCTGTGCGTGGCCCTCTCGCTGCGGAGTTGGTTGCGGCGGAGGAAGCGGTCGAACGCCTCGACGGTCGCGTCCTTATCCTTTGGGCCGAGCACCAACGCGCCAGCGCGCCAGTCGATCTCGTTGCCCTCGGCGTCGAAGGTGATCGGCAGCTCGCCCGAACCCAGCAGCTCGAACCAAAAGCGCGCGGCGGGCTTCATGCTCCTCAGCTTCTGGTCGGCAAGCGCACGTGTCTGCGGTATCTCCATCGAGGGCCGCCAGCCGCGCAGGTCCATCGCCAGCAGGTCGTGGGCCATGCCGACGAGGCCGCCTCGGTCCATCTGCCGCCCGAGCCTGCCGAAGTAGTCGTGGTCCTGGCGCCGCCTGCCGGAGACGTCAGAGACGAAGAAGCGCCTCGCCTCGGGCCCCGCCGGCACGATCCACTCCTCGTTCGAGGCCAGCATCATGTGTACCATGTTGCGGCCCTGCGTGATGTCGCGCCCCTTGGCCTCGTAGGACAGGATCGGCTCGGTCACGAGCTGCTTGAGCACGCCCTCGCCCTCCTTGTCGCCGGGCCAGACCGCCTCGTCGGCGAACAGGAACACGCAGTTGCGGAGGTGCGAGTTGAAGCGCCCCGCGAACTGCGAGCGGTGCGACACCGTCAGGCCATGCTGGCCGGCGATGCGCATCAGCGCCCTGCCCAGGGTGCCCTTGCCGGTGCCCTCCTCGCCACGGAACGCGATGGCGACCTCGGGCGTCTCCCAGGGCCTCTGCAGCATGTAGGCGATCCAGCGGAGCACGTACTCCTCCGAGGCCGCGTCGCCGTCGCAGAGAACCTCCCCGATCAGCTCGCGCATCATCGACCAGTCGCCCGGCGCGGGCTCCACGGCCCACCCCTTCCAGAGGTTCAGCTTGCCCGCGTTGTGTTCCAGGCCCTGCGGGTCCATCACGATACCGGGGTACTTGCGACGGTGCGGGCTCGACAGCCAGAGGTCGGCCTTGCTGATCCGCTTCTTCTCGCCGACCTGGGCGATGGTCTCGTCCTCGAAGAAGTGCCGGAACGCCTCCCGGCTCATCCTGGTCCAGGCGGTGCGACCCTCGAAGATCGGGTCAGGCTCCTCCATGAAGACCTGGAACTGGCCGCCGTCGAGGACGGCGCAGAACCGCTCGTTCATCTCCGTCACCACCCGCGTGATCGGGTTGCCGCCACCTTCGGCCTGGGCACCCTCCGGCAGGTCGGCGTCCTCTATCACGTCGTCGAAGTCGTGGGCTATCCCGGCCTCACGGGTGGCGAGGTAGTCTCTCGCGATCTTCTCGACCTGGGCTTCCAGCCTGTCGCCATACTTCTCGGCGGCGAAACCGCAGTGCTCGACGAGGACCGAGAGCGCCGAGGCAGCCGACAGTCCACGGGCGAGGAGCTGCCAGACCAGGGACGCGACTGCCTCCGACCGTTCACCCGACCCGACCGGCTCCAAGATGCGATCACGCAGGACCTCGGGCAGGTCGTCGAATTCCACGTCGGCGCCGTCGTCCCAGTCCAGGGCCACGCCGTCCGATGCTGCGGCTCCCTCGCTCGTCCTTATGCCTGCGAAGGCCAACGGCGACAGGCGGCGACCTTCACGCACTTTGCCCTCCTCGACGGCGCGGGCGAGCAGCTTGACCGACTGCGCGTTCAACCGCACTTGGCCGCCTTGCGTCCTGAGCTCGCCCTCCGCCTCGCCCTCGATCGGGTCCACCACCCGGAACTTCCAGTTACCCACGGCGTCGGCGGCGTCGCAGCGGACCCAGACGTGGCCCTTGCGGGCGCTGCCGGATGACGACGGGGTGGTGACGGCGTGCGCGTCCCCGGCCCACTCTACCGCGACCTCGGGCCCGTCGCCCTCGTCGCAGTCCAGCACGACGCATCCCAGGGATGCGGGCTGCACGCCGACCGAGTTCCTCGGGGATCGGACCAGGTGCTCAAGCACCTCGGCGAGCGTCGGGCGCAGGTTCTGCCAGCCCTGCTTGAACGCCCGCTTTTCCCTGAGGAACACGTAAGCGGGCTGTATCCCCGCCTCTCGGCAGGCGCCGTCGAACGAGCGCAGGCCCGTCATCTTGTCCTTGGATTGCCCGGCCATGGCTCAGCCCCGCTTGCCAGCGAGGTACGCCCGGACGGCATCGCGGGTGTAGAACACCTCGCGGCCGACCTTGACGAACTCGGGGCCCGCGTGAGGCGAGCGGCCGGTGTTGCGGCGGGAGCGGTAGACGGCCAGCACCGTCTCGGGCCGCCCGGTCATCTCACTCACCTGCTTCGGCGTCAGGAGGTCTGCGAACGAGGGTATGGAGGGGGCCGTCGGCGCGGCATACTCGGGATCAGACATGCTCTTCTTCTTTCGTGTTGTGCGTGTGTTTGGTCATGTGGATCTTCCTGTCTTATGGGGTGGATCAATGAGCCGGCCGCGGGAGGCGGTCCTTGCGGTCGGCTTGCTCTCTTCGAACATTGTCGTGACGGTCTGGCGTCGTAAGCCAGCGTGGGCGCAGGTGCGCTCCAACACTGGTAGCCGGGCTGGCGCGGCTCAGGGGTGCGAACGGGCGAAGGCACGCCTGATGCGTCGCACCTCACGCCCGATCCGCGCCTGCACCTTCGACCACTCCCGCGGCGCTTGTCGGGCCGCCTCCTGGACGAGAACTTCGTCTTCCCAGAAGTCCGGGTTCTCCTCGTGTGACGTGCGAAGCGCATCCGACGCCCAGCCCGTCTCCATCTCGTAGCGTGGTGGACCCTCGCGCCTCTCAATCCAGAGGGGAAAGTTGCCGGTCCGCCGTGCCAGTAGCCGCAGCGTCTCGCTGTCAAAGGGCCTGAAACCGACCCGCCTGCATGCCTCCACCACAGCTTTGATCGGGTCCATGGTCATTAGCTCCTGCACAGTGTCGAGAAGCCGCTCGGCCCGCTGTGCCCTCTCCTCCTCATTGGAGAAGTCAGGATTGGGGTCGTCGAGCGTCCAGAATACGTCCGTCCAATTCATGCCGCGCCCTCCATCATGAAGGAGTCGAGGTCGTCCCGGTGGTATCGGACCATCCGGCCCACGGCGCGGTAGCGGGGCCCGTTGCCCTTGCTGCGCCAGTTGGCGAGTGTCCCGGCGGATACGCTGAGGTAGGCTGCGGCCTGCTCGGTCGTCAGCCACGGGCTGGTGAAGGTCTGGGGTTCCGCTTCGGCGGTCATGACACATCTCCTCGTTCGGACGCCGTGCGTCCGTTAGGGGGGTGTGCCGTTTGATCTATCTATCTCTCTGGGGTGCCCACTTGCCGGCGGCAGCGTTTGAACCGACAGGACCCTACGGCCCGGGGTGTGCCCGGGCAGTTTTGTGCTCTCAGGTTATCGTGTGTGGACGAAGATGGTGACCAACGAGTTAAGCCTGCGTACCGTCGTTCACGCGACGCCCGCCCTGTCGAGGACAAAGTCTTCCAGCGCCTGTGCGTGCGGCCTCAGCGCCTCGACCAGGTGCGTCTGGTGCACGTAGCCGCCGCTCGCGCCGGGTAGACGCTGCCCGAGGAGCAGTGCGCCCTCGGCGTAGGGGACGCCGGCCGCGATCATCATCGTGCGGCAGTGGTGGCGGAGCGCGTGGGGCGACGGCACGCCTGCTCGTCGGGGCTCGATCAGGTGGCCTGACGAAGCGCTCGGCGAAGGCCATATCCAAGGCGAGGCGAGCAGCTCGTCCTCCTCCATGCGAGCGACCAGCGTGGCGGTGAGCCAGCGCCCGGTGGGGAAAGACCACGATCCCCCCGTCTTCATGTGGGTGAAAGTCAGGACGCCCCGCTCGGGATCGAAGTCCTCTCGCCTGACGCCGAGCAAGGATGTTCGTCTGGCC
>JBCDFN010000036.1:0-15614 GCA_039177935.1 Pseudomonadota bacterium
ATAGAGCATCACGGGCAACTCTGGCGAGGCGACGCCCACCACACCACTCGTATCGCGCGTTCGGACGAGCCCACTCACCCGGATACCGAGAAGGTTTACGGGCTTGTTGACCGTAAGCGTGTGGCAGGCATTGCCATACTGGTCTTGCCAGGGGGTCGCCGTGGCACCCGGACAGATCAGACTCCAGCTCTCCACTGCTTGCGTCCGGCCAGAGAGCGGTGTCATTCGCAGATATTGCGTCGTCGCCAGAAGCGGCTCCGTGTACTTGTAGGTTGTGGAGTGTTCGATCCGGATCAGCATCTTCTAAACCGCCTCCGCCATCATCAGCGGAGTCATCAGGAAGTCCTCCTGAATTCTGGAGCCCAAGGTGTGGTTGTTCTCGATAAAGCGGGTCAGATACTCATGCAGACCTTCGCGAAAGACCGCTTGAATTTCTCCGTAGCAGAGTTGGGCATGTGTCTGGCCCGCAAGCCGGCGGCACTCAAGCGGCTTCTTCTTGGCAAGCTCGTCCAACGTGCCAAGTACAATGCTGTAGCAATGATGCAGGGAGCGGGGCATGTCTTCGCGGAGGATTAGGAGTTCGGCGACGCGCCAAGGGTAGATCGCATCATGGTAGATCCGTTTGTATGCACGGTAAGCCCCGACCGACCGGAGCAGCGCCGACCATTGATAGTAGTCCACATACCCGCCGACCTGCTCGGTATCGGGCAATAGAACGTGGTACTTCACGTCCAGAATGCGGGCCGTGTTGTCGGCGCGCTCGATGAACGTACCAAGGCGTAAGAAACGAAATCCATCGTCATGGAGCATCGTGCCGAACACAACACCGCGAAACAGGTGCGAGCGCTCCTTGACCCAGTCGAAGAAATCCCGAAAACCCCAACGGCGAACCTCGTCGAAATCGAAGTTCTGCATTTGCAGCCAAGTCGCGTTTAAGGTCTCCCAAGCCTCACTCGAGATCGATGCTCTCCGGGCTCTTGCGTTCTCGCGCGCATTGCGGATGAGCGAGTAGATCGAACCATTGTTCTCCGGATCGAGCGCCACGTAGCGCACGGCATTTTCGAAGCTCAAGCCCTCGTATCTTTCGTGAAACGTTCCATCGCCCGGCGCGATCGTCAGTATCGGCTGGAACTCGGCCTCCCGATCGAGCGACGAGGGGAGCATGGACATCCGGAAGCTCACCTCAAGCATTCGAGCGGTGTTCTCTGCACGCTCCATGTTGCGCGCCATCCAATACAAATCCTCGGCCGTGCGGCTCAACATGGATCCGGCTCCAAAACCCATGTGTCCTTCGTTCCACCGCCTTGGCTGGAGTTCACGACCAGTGACTTCTCTCGCAGTGCGACGCGGGTAAGGCCACCCGGGATGACCGTGGTGTCATTGCCGGACAAAACAAAGGGCCGGAGGTCTACATGGCGAGGGACCAAGGCGCCACCGGAAAGAGTCGGCGCCGTAGATAACGAGAGCGTTGGCTGCGCAATGTAGTTGGAGGGGTTCTGCAGTACCTTGGCTTTAAAGGCCTCCTGCTCGGCTTTCGTAGAGGCCGGGCCAATCAGCATACCGTAGCCACCGGAACCTTGGACCTCTTTGACGACCAAGTTCTCGATATTGGCTAAGACATGTTGGCACTGTTTAGAGTCGCGCAGCATATAAGTCTGCACGTTGTTGAGTATTGCATGTTCGCCAAGATAGAACTCGATCATGCGCGGGACATAGACATACATCGCCTTGTCGTCCGCCACACCCGTTCCCAGCGCATTCGCAAGCGCGACATTGCCCGAGCGAACCACCGACAGAAGGCCGGGCACCGCGAGCAACGATCCCGGATAGAACGCAAGGGGATCCATGAAGTCGTCGTCGAGGCGCCGATAGATAACGTCAACGCGGACAGGGCCCTCGGTAGTTCGCATCCAGACATAACCGTCGCGAACAAAGAGGTCGACACCCTCGACGAGGTCAATGCCCATCTGCTCCGCTAAAAACACATGCTCGAAGTAAGCGCTGTTGTAACGCCCCGGGGTGAGAAGCACGACCACGGGATCGTCCGCCCCGCCTGGCGCCACGGCTCTGAGATTTTCCAAGAGACGCTCTGGATAGTTGCCGACCGGCGAGACGGATTGGCCGTCAAACGCATCCGGGAACAGCCGCATCATGATCTCTCGATTTTCGAGGAGATAGGACACGCCAGACGGCGTCCGGACATTGTCCTCTAAAACAAAGAAGTCTCGTTCGCCCGTGCGCACCAGATCGACACCCGAAACGTGAGCGTAGACATCCTTTGGGAGGTCGACCCCGCACATCTCGGGCCGAAATGCCGGGTTCTTAAAGACCAGCTCGGACGGAATGAGCTCTGCCTTCAGAATCTCTTGCTCGTGATAGATGTCGTACAGGAACATGTTGATTGCCTTCACGCGCTGAAGGCAACCGCGCTCCACGAGATCCCATTCCGATTGATGCAGAATCCGCGGAATGAGATCGAAGGGAATCAAGCGCTCGGTTGACCCGCCCTCGGAGTAGACGGCGAAGGTAATGCCGAGCCGGCGGAAGAGCGCATCGGCAGCGTCCTGCTTGGTCGCTAGAGACTCTATCGAGAGACCATCGAGGAACTTCGCGAGCTGCTTGTACGCCAGCCGCACATTGCCTTCGGCGTCTCGCATCTCATTGAAAAATTTGGTGTAGTACTCGGCAGCGCCCTGAGGGACGTTACCTGCCGTTAGCATCTCGTTGTCTTGGGGCAAGATATCGGTGTCTTGAGGCAAGCCAAAACGTCTCCGTTAAGCGTCCGCGAACGCCCGTTCCTCAAGCTCGTTTCCGCCCTAAGCTATTGTTTCCCAGCATCTTAGTCCGAGGCCGCGTAATTGAGCAACACTGAGCCGGGCCTGGTTGCCGAATTGAAAGCGACTTCGGCAAGTTTCTCTTCGGCAAGTTTCTCTTCGGCAAGTTTCTCTTCGGCAAGTATCTACTGCGTTCGCGGCGCTAGGAACGCAGCACCCTACTCCGCGGGCTCCGGGCTCTGGTCGCCAGGTGCTTTGCGGACCGGCGCGAATTTTCGCACCAGGACATAGAAGATTGGCGTGAAGATCAATCCGAATGCCGTAACGCCCAGCATGCCTGAGAACACCGCAGTACCGAGAGACTGGCGCATTTCAGCACCTGCCCCCGTTGCGATGACCAGCGGGACGACGCCTAGAATAAACGCCAGGGCCGTCATCAGAATTGGCCGCAGGCGCACGCGCGCGGCTTCGACGACAGCCTGGAACCGATCCTGACCCTGTTCCTCGTTCTGCCGGGCGAATTCGACGATTAGGATCGCGTTCTTGGCCGCCAACGCGATCAACACGACGAAGCCAATTTGTCCGAGAATGTTCACCGACATGCCACGCAGCAACAAGCCGCTAACGGCAGCCAATAAGCACATGGGCACAATCAAGATGACCGCAAGCGGCAACCCCCAACTCTCGTATTGGGCGGCGAGCAACAGAAACACGAACACCACCGCAGCCAAAAAGACAAAGATGGCGGTGTCACCCGCCTGCTTCTCTTGATAGGCGAGTTCCGTCCATTGATAAGAGTAGCCATCAGGGAGTATCTCATCCGCCAAACGCTCCATCGCCTCCAAGCCATAGCCGCTCGAATAGCCCGGCTGTGTGGCGCCTTGAACGTCGGAGGCCGGAAAAAGGTTGAAGCGTTCAACGCGGTAGGGGCCCGTGATGTCTCGGAATGCTGCGACGGACCCAAGCGGCACCATTTCACCTTGGGCGTTACGCGCCTTCAGCTGGGAAATTGCGTGCTCATCTTGACGGAATTTTCCGTCGGCCTGGGCGGTCACGCGATATGTGCGCCCCAGGAAGTTGAAGTCGTTCACATATTGTGAACCGAGATAGACTTCCAATGCCTCGAAGACATCATTGGCATTCACGCCGAGCATTTCTGCGCGCACGCGGTCAATATCCGCGTACACGCTGGGCGTCCCCGTATTGAAGGTCGTAAATACACGCGATAGGCCAGGATCTTGGTTTGCTGCGCCGACTAACTCCTCCGCTACCTCGGCAAGCTGCGACAGCGGCGCTCCCCTTGTATCCTGCACCTCCATCTTGAAGCCGCCTGTCCTGCCAATGCCACGAACCGGTGGAGGCGAGATGCTCAGAACAAACGCGTCTTCTATGTCTGCAAATTGTTGATTTAACATGCCAGAAATCTTCGTCGCGCTGAGTCCTTTACGCGCGCGTTCTTTGAATGGCTCTAGTGGCGTGAACATCACCGCGGAGTTTGGGGCGGTGGTGAAGGTGGCGCCATCGAGGCCCACGATGGGGACAGCATGCGCAACTCCGGGCGTATCGAGTGCAATTCTTGTTGCCTCCAATGCAACCTCATCAGTCCGCGATAGCGAAGCACCTGGTGGCAACTGGACGATATTGATCAAGTAGCCCAAGTCCTGAGCAGGAATAAAGCCCGTCGGCGCGGCGCGAAACTGATAGACAGTCAGCCCAATCAGCCCCGCATAGATTGCCAGCATAACGCCCGACACACGAATAAGCCGTGCGGTCAAGGCGCCATACTTTTCAGCTACCCAATCGAAACCAGAATTGAACCAACCGAATCCACGGTCAAGGATACGGCCAATCGGGCCTCTATTCTTCTTGGCCTCGTTAGGCTTGAAAAGAATGGCGCAGAGCGCCGGGCTGAGCGTCAGCGAAACGAGTAGCGAAATCAGCGTGGCTGTCGCGATTGTCACCGCGAACTGGCGGAAGAACTGGCCAAGAATACCACTTAAGAACACGGTCGGAATAAACACCGCACAGACAACCAAAGTCATCGCAATAAGCGCTGTGCCGACTTCGTCCATCGTGCGGTAGGCAGCTTCGTGCGGACTTAAGCCTGCGCGAATGTTTCGCTCAACGTTCTCCACAACGACAATGGCGTCATCGACTACGATTCCGATTGCAAGCACGAGACCAAAGAGCGACAAATTATTGAGCGAATACCCAAGTGCAGCCAGGACAGCGAACGTGCCCACTAGGGAAATAGGAATCGCAACAATAGGGATGATGGAAGCGCGCCAACTCTGGAGGAAGATCACGATCACAAGCACGACGAGGACAACTGCCTCGAACATGGTGGTGATAACGGCCTCGATGGAATCCGAAATAAAGACAGTTGGATTGTAGACGATATCGTACCTTAAACCTTCAGGGAAAGACGTGGAGAGCTCTTCCATGGCCTCCTCGACTTCTTGGGCGGTCGCGAGCGCATTGGAGCCCGGGCGTTGAAAGATGCCCATTGGAATCGCAACGCGACCATTGAGGTAACCATGGCGATTGTAATCGGCCGCTCCAAGCTCCACGCGCGCCACATCCCGTACGCGGACAACTCGTCCATCACCTCCCGACTTAACGATGATTTTGCCGAAGTCTTCCGGGGTAGCTAGCCTACCTTGGGTCTCCACATTCAGCTGGAACGCCCCAGGCAACGGTGTCGGCGGCTGATTGATGACGCCGGCGGCAACCTGAACGTTCTGCCCTCTCAGTGCACTCAGCACATCGCCGGCGGTCAAATCGCGCGCAGCAAGCTTCTCTGGATCCAGCCAGATCCGCATCGAGTAATCTCGGGCACCAAAGATGGTTACGTCACCGACGCCGTCAATGCGCGATAGAACGTCTCTCACGTGCAATGTGGCGTAATTGGACACATAGAGAAGGTCGCGACTATCGTCCGGCGAACTCAGGTGGATGACCATCATGAGATCCGGCGACTGTTTCTTGACTTGCACGCCGAGCGATCTCACTTCCTCAGGTAATCTGGGCGTCGCAATCGCAACACGGTTCTGTACAAGAACTTGCGCCGTATCCAGATCCGTTCCGAGCTTGAAGGTGACCGTTAATCGCATTGCGCCGTCGCCCGTCGACTGGGATGTCATGTAAATCATGTCGTCGACGCCATTCACCTCCTGCTCGATGGGTGTGGCGACCGTATTCGCGACAATCTCCGCCGATGCGCCCGGGTACTGCGCCGTTACTTGAATAGAAGGCGGCGCGATCTCAGGGTACTGAGCGACGGGCAGGCTAAAATAGGCCACGCCACCGACCAGCGTAATGATGATCGAGATAACAGCTGCGAAAATAGGACGGTCGATGAAGAAGTGCGATGTCTTCATCGTTGGGCCGCAGCCTGTTGACCTAGCGGCTGGATTTCACCTGGCTTTGGCGTCACCTTTTGCCCA
The DNA here is from genome assembly GCA_039177935.1 of Pseudomonadota bacterium. Classification (GTDB taxonomy): domain Bacteria; phylum Pseudomonadota; class Alphaproteobacteria; order Rhizobiales; family Methyloligellaceae; genus Methyloceanibacter. The sequence goes on from JBCDFN010000036.1 coordinate 6,221, forward strand.
GGCCGTGCTCTCAACAGACCATTGATGATGACCTTATCGTCCTTTGTGATGCCCTCGCGAACAATGCGCAGCCCATCATCTGTGACCGCGCCGAGTTCGACGGGTTTTGGCACCACTGTCCCATCATCCGCCACGGTGAAAAGTAGTTTCGTCGACTGGTCGGTAACGACGGCCGCATCGGGCACGAGCATCGTGGGTTTTTCCTGCGACATCGGCACACGGACACGACCGAACTGACCAGGTGAAATGAACAGGTCCTTGTTGGGGAACGACGCCCGCACACGGATGGTGCCCGTCGTTGGGCTGTACTGATTGTCGACAAAGTCGATAGCACCCTTGAGCGGCCAGTCCTTCTCATCGATCAGCTGACCCTCCACAGAAATGTCGGAGGTTCGCGCCGACTGCAGCTCTCCTTTCTGAATGAGCCGCTTGTAGGTCATCGCGTCGCCCTCACTGACATTGAATGTCAGCCAGATTGGATCAAGCGATACCACCGTGGTCAGCAGCGTTGTTTCCGGAGCGCTCGTTCCGCCCACAATGAGATTGCCAACGCTTACTTCGTGACGCCCCACCCGTCCCGAAACCGGCGCCAACACCCGTGTGTAATCCAAATTCAGTTGAGCCTGGTCGAGGTCCGCACGCGCCTTGTTTAAGGACGCAGTGGCATCCTTTACCTCCGCCGCCCGCTCGTCGAAGGCTTGCGCCGACGCAAAGTCTTTTTTGCGGAGTTCGGCGGTGCGCTCCAACTGAACCTTGGCGAGTTCGAGCTGTGCTTCTGCCTGCGCGACATCCGCCTTTGCCGACTCCAACGCGATCTCAAACGGTCGCGGTTCGACAACGAAGAGCAGGTCGCCCTTCTGCACCAATTGACCGTCGTCAAAGTTAACCTGCTCCAAGTAGCCACTCACGCGCGCGCGGATTTCGACGGATTCTTCCGCCTCAAACTGACCCGTGAAGTCGTTCCACTCCTGGATGGTCTCGATCAGGGGCGCAGACACCGTTACTGGCGGCGCGGGCGGCGCTCCGCCCGGTGCGGCTGCCTGCTGCGTCGCCTCTGTCCCCGACAGGTACCAGTAGGCCATGCCCGCAAACGCCAGCACCGCCAACGCAATGAACAAGAATCTGCTGGCGCCGCCCGAAGCGCCCGGCGGCTGTTGCACTGGTCCAGATGGCGGGTTGGAGGCCGGCGAGCCCGAATCGGAGGGCTTACCGCCCTTCGAGTCCGCTCCCCCGCGCTTGGCGCTTTGGTTTCTCTGCTGCATTCTGCGTGTCCAAGGAGGATGGCTGATAGTGCCCGCGCGGTTCACGGGAAACGATCACGCCGTGACACTTATCATACTATTTCACTGAACGGCATCGTCCCATTGGCCGAATGGCCGCAATGTCATGGCGAGGCAACCGAAAAAGCATAAACTCGAGACACTTAGTCTGGAATTCACACCAAATTGACTGCGGTAGTTCGATCACTGCCCAGAATTTGCCAGAGTCGACTCGCGCAAGGATCCCAACCAATGCTCAGCCGCCCGATCGCTGCCGCCTCTCTTATGATGACGTGCCTGGCGCTGGCGGGCTGCGGCGAGGAGGCAACTCTTCCGGTATCCGCCGGAACGGGCCCCAATCCCCAGTTGCCGCCGCCCGTCCATACCACATTGCCGACTGTCGTTATTGCGGAAGCGACAGGCTGGCCTGACGGGACAGAGCCGCAAGCGGCGCAAGGGCTGGCCGTGAACGCCTTTGCTTTGGGACTTGACCACCCGCGAATGCTCTACGTCCTGCCGAACGGGGATGTGCTTGTCGCAGAGTCCGCAGCCCCTCCCCAGCCCGGATTGGACGAAGGGATCATGGGCAGGCTTATGAAGCTCGGCATGTGGTGGGCCGGCGCTGGTGTCGAAAGCCCCAACAGGATCACGCTCTTGCGCGACACAGACGGCGATGGCGTAGCGGAGAGCCGCACAACCTTTCTCTCGGGGCTCAACTCGCCCTTTGGAATGGCGCTCGTGGGCGATAGCTTCTTCGTGGCAAACACCGATGGCATTCTTCGGTTTCCCTACAAGACCGGCGATACCGAGATCTCGTCCGATGGCGTGCAGATTGTCGAACTGCCCGCAGGCCCGATAAATATCCACTGGGTGAAGAACATCATCGCAAGCCCGGACGGGACGAAGCTCTACGCCTCAGTGGGCTCCAACAGCAATATCGGGGAGCGCGGTTTCGATTCGGAAGAAGGACGCGCCGCAATCCACGAGATCGACCTTGCGAGTGGCGATATGCGCGCGTTCGCTACGGGTTTGCGCAACCCCGTCGGCATGGCTTTTCAACCGGACAACGACAAGCTCTGGACCGCCGTCAACGAGCGGGACGAACTCGGCAGCGACCTCGTACCGGACTACATGACCTCGGTCCAAGATAACGGGTTTTACGGTTGGCCTTATAGCTACTTCGGTGAACATGTGGACGAGCGCGTTCAACCGCAGCGTCCCGATCTCGTGAAAACCGCCATCGTGCCCGACTATGCGCTTGGACCGCATACGGCATCGCTGGGGCTCGCCTTCTATGGCGGCAGCCTCTTTCCCGAGCGCTTCCTCGGCGGCGCCTTTGTCGGTCAACATGGCTCCTGGAACCGCAGACCGCCAAGCGGCTATAAGGTCATTTTCGTCCCTTTCCGGGGCGGTGAACCGGCGGGCAAGCCGGAAGACATCCTCACGGGGTTTCTTAGCGCGGATGGCAAGGCCTACGGACGCCCCGTTGGCGTCGCCGAAGATCGGACCGGCGCCCTGCTGGTCGCCGACGATGTAGGGAATACTGTTTGGCGCGTTGTGCCCGCCGATCGATGACAACCAACCGACGAGTGCCGCTTGGCGCTGCGCGAAGGAACCAAGGAGAGACTGCGTGACGAAGACCATCCTGTGCTTTGGCGACTCGATCACCTGGGGCTACAACCCCAAAGACGCTACGCGGTACGCGCCGGAGGATCGCTGGCCCCGCGCCCTTGAAAGCGCACTGCAGGGGCGTGCTCGGGTGATTGAGGAAGGGCTGAATGCGCGAACAATCGCCACGGACGATTTTGCGCGCCCATTTCGCAATGGCATGGCAATGCTGCCGCCGCTTCTGGAGAGCCATGCGCCAATCGACATCGTTGTGGTCATGTTGGGGACAAATGACAGCGCACCCTGCTACGGGCTTACGGCAGGCCGAATCGGTATGAACGCTACCGTGATGGTGAGGGCCATCAACAGCAGCCAGGCGGGGCCCGGCGACGCGGCGCCGAAAACGGTGCTCATGGCGCCGCCTCCCCTGGGATCTTTGAACCCCGAAATGTCGCTCATGTATTCTGGCGGCCAAGGCACATCGCGGGGACTTGCCGCCGCATACGAGACCGTCGCCAAGCGCTTCGGCATCGCCTATCTCAATGCAGCAGATGTCGTAAAGGTCAGCGCCGTTGATGGCGTGCATCTCGACCCCGAGGCGCAACGTGCGCTAGGCGCTGCGGTCGGGAAAGTCGTGGAGCCGTTGTTGTAGGAACGCTTGAACAAAAACATGCCTAAGGCTCGAACGGAGGACTGACATGCCTGGCGATGGAGCAGACCAGGGCGAAAGTGACTTCGTCGTTCACCAAGACGGATTCCGGAAGGTGATTGGGAAGAACTTCGAACGGTCCATCCTCATCGAGACCAACGCGCATGAAGGAGCAGTCTATGTGGCTGCGGAACACGCGCTCTACTTCACCACTTTGCCAGAACCTGGGCCGAAGAACGTTGCAATCATGCGGCTTGCGCTGCAGGGGAAGACGTTCCCCTTCGAAGCCGGGCAGCTCGATGTCGTCCGTAAGCCATCAAACATGGCAAACGGCATGACGCTCGACCGTAAAGGGCGGCTCCTGATTTGCGAGCAAGGCCGGCTCGACGAGCGGGCGAGGATCAGCCGGATGAACCTCAAGACCCGCGCGCTTGAGACCGTTGTAGACGCCTGGCGCGGACTGCCACTCAACTCGCCGAACGACGTTGTGGAGAAATCGGACGGTACGGTGTGGTTCACCGACCCCAATTACGGCGAAATTCAGGGATTCAAACCAGCCGCCAAAGTCGGCGCATACGTCTATCGGCACGATCCGAAAACAGGCATGACGGATGTTGTGGCGGACTCGTTCAATAAGCCCAACGGTATCGCATTCTCACCCGATGAAAGAGTGCTCTACGTCACAGACTCCGGCGCCAATCAGGCTCCCGGGACCTATTTCGTGAATCTTCCGCACCACATCCGCGCCTTCGACGTTCACAAGGGGCGCCACCTGCGGGGTGAGAGACTCTTCGCAACGATCTCTCCGGGCTGGCCCGACGGCATCAAGGTCGATACGAAGGGCCGGGTCTATACATCGTCGGCGACGGGCGTGCAGGTCTTCTCCGAAGATGGAGATGCGCTCGGTGAGATCGCTGCGCCAGGCGGATTTAACTTCACGTTTGGTGGACCGAAGAACGACGTCTTGTTCATGCTGGGCGACACGAAGATCTGGCAGGCAAGGCTGAGGACGAAAGGCGCCCTACCCCTACTCTCGTCATAGCCGATCATAAAACAGCGCCGTCTCCGTACGGGCTCAACGCCTCTCCGCACCGGAGCTTTGTACCGCTTCTCCATTTGCAAGTTCACGTAGTCCATCGCTTACTTCTAGATGGGATTTGCTCAATAGCTCGGCGAGACCCCCTGCTACCTCACGCAACGCATCGTGGTTGCACTGGTGAGAGTCCTTCAACAGGCTGAACTCACTACGGATGGTGTGGTGGTCTTGTCTCGCCCGCCTCTCGGAATCTCGGTTTAGGATCGCCGTGCCAACTGTGATGACGGGGAGAAAGATGAGCTGAAGAAAGTTGGACCAATACAAAATCTGCGTTTCATAACCGGGCCATACCAAAGGCGTGAGACCAAAAATAATGAAAGCATAAAAGGCCCAAATTGAGCCGACGACCATGGTGATCCGTGTGGCCAGAACATCGTTGATCTTGGCAACTAGGCCTGTCTCGTCTTTTCCGCTCATCAAGCTAATCCCTGCACAGACTTCCTTCGGCACGAGCCGTGCCGTAAACCATACGATATTGGATGGAGGCCCTTAAAGAATTGCTTCTCTGGACTCGGCGACGTCCTGCAGAGCAAGAGAGTGGATCGAGGACGTGGATCGCGGCCAGCCTTTCCGTAGGGAGACGGAGCCGTCGCGACGGCGCTAGCGCTAGCGACGCGTCAGGGTGACCTGACCTTCGCCCCGGGGGCTCTTGAAGGTTACTGTCTGCGTTTCGCCATCCACGACGACGCGAACCCGCCCACTCACGTCGTACTGGGGCAGATTGAAACTCCCGGTAAAGACGCCAGGGCGGACTTCCAACAGTTCGCCGGTTTGCTTCATCTTCTTCGAGGTCGAGGCACACTGCGCTTCCACGCCGTAAACCTTGGCGCTTTCTTGCTTATAGTTGACGCGGCACCGGACCTTCTCCGTGGGGCCTTCCGTCTGGGTGACCGTGCCTTCCCCGCGCCATTCTCCAGCAAGCACGGCGGCCGATGCCGCCGTGGTGGGGGCGAGCGTGACCAGGGGAGCAATGAGCGCTAGCCCGTAAAAGGCGCGTTCGGCGCGGTGCGCAAAACCCCGACCTGCCACATTCGAAGAGCCCCGCGACATACGGCTTACCAACGCTTGCATCAAGTTCCTCCACTGAAGGCATATCGGGCGTGACGATGAGAGGGCTGCCCCCATACACGCCGCGATCCGTCCTAGCTTTAACGGACCAGCTGACTTAACGGACCACCTTCTTTAGCGGACCACCTTCTAGAATTGCAATGGTTGCTGGGAGTATGACTAAGTTCGCTAACAGCGCTGTGGCAAGCAACATCATCGCGACTTCGCCAAAAAGGCGAAGATTTGGCAGCTGACTAAGCAGGGTTGCTGCGAACCCCGAGATTAGCACGACAGTCCCCACCGTCAGCACGGGCCCGATCGTGGTAAGCGTCTCGTCAAGGGCAGGAACCACGGCTTGGCCCTTGGCCCGCATCAATCCGTAATAGTTGAGAATGTGGATCGTGTTGTCGACGGCGATGCCAAATCCGATCGTGAAAGCGACGACGCTCGTGAACTGCAATCCAAGTCCTGAAAGATAGAGAAATCCGCCAACGACAACAATTGGGAGAAGATTGGGCAGAATACAGTACAGACCAGCGCGAACAGACCTGAAGACTATTCCGACAAGCAAGATGTTGAGGCAGATCGCCAGAAGAAGGCTCTTGTTCAGCTGAGCGATCATCTCGTAGCTGGCCTTCGCGGACAGAACCGAAATGCTCGTCGCGGTAAAGGTCACCTCCGGATACTCGGCGCGTAAGGTATCAAGTTGGCCTTCAAGCTGCTGGATGACTGGCAGAAGTTCCGCCGCGTCCGTCCCCGGAAAGTAGCCCGTCACGAGCGTGGAGTTGTCATCGAGAGAGAGGATTCTCTCGATCAGCGGTGTCTGCGCTTCCTGAAGAAGGCTGAAGAACCTGTCATCGGTCATCTCGCCAGCTACGGCCCAGGTGCGAAGACTGTGCAGCGATGTGACGGTGCGGACGAGAGGCAGTTCCGCGACGATCGCATCGACTTTCTTGACGAGTTCAGCGCTCTCGGGCGCGTCGATACGCTCGCCCGGAGGCATCTGGATGTGAACAAAAACGTTTTCGGTCCCTGCGAGCCGGCCGTCGATAGCGTTCATGGCGAGATGCGCGGGACTGCGTTCCGGCAAGTACTCGCGATATTGGTACCGAGGGCTGATCTGGGCGTAGAGAAGGCCCGCGACGAGCGCGAGTGTCAGACCGCACGCGAGGACAAGCCGCGGATGCGCCAAGGTGAAGTGGCTTACGCCGTGGCAACAGCGGCTCGCCGTGCCAAAGGCGAAATCGACCTTGCTTCCTTCGGGCTTCTTTCGCTTTACCCGGCTAAGAAGCAAGAACGCCAACGATGGCACCACAGTGATGGTCACAATGTAGGCTATTGCCGTTCCGATGGCTGCGGTGAAGCCAAAGCTAGAGACGATCTTGAGTGGAACAAGCGTCAGCGAGAACAGCGCGATTGCCGTGGTCAATGACGCCAACACACAAGCAGGGCCGATCTCGCGCACTGCGCGGTCAACGGCGTCGTAAACCTCGGCGCCCGCGCTGAGCTGACGCCTAACCTTGAACAGGAGGTGTAATGAACTCGCGACGACGAGCACGATCACAAGCGCCGGGACGACGCCGCTCATTACATCAACCTGCGTCCCACGCAGTCCTGTGATGCCGGCAAGCCAAATCACCGCAACGACCGATGGCAGCGCCGCGACACAAACATAGGTGATGCTGTGAAAGAAGAGCCAAGAGATCAGCAGGACGATTAGGAATCCGACGCTAATGAACGTCAACTGATCCGACATAAGTGAAGAGACGATCTCAAGCCGCAGGTAGGAGAGACCCGAGTACTGTACCGACATGTCAGAACCGGTGAGCATGTTCCCGGTGACATCCCGCAACTCAGCGGCAACGACGCGCAAGTCATCGATGTCTGGGTACGGCTCCATCGCGATTACGAAGAGCGTCGTCTTCCCATGGGGCGAAAGCAGCTTTTCGGCCACAAGCGGGTGCTCGAGAATCGCGTCCTTTGCCGCCGACAAGTCCTGTTGGGTAATCTCCGGCGAGAACAAGGGTTCAGCGCCACCAGCCTCGTCGGGCGGATGCCGCGCGGAGAACATCGACACGACGTCCCGGACGCCACGCGCAAAACTCAGCTCCAGATGAAGATCCCGTAGCCGCTCAAGATTTTCGACAGTAAAGAGATTGTCGGACTTGATGAGCAGCAGCACATCCTGTCCGCTATCCGGGTACTGCTCTTCGACCTGCTGGAACCGGGCATAGTCCTCGGTGCCAGATCGGAAGATCTCCCGGATGTCGCTGGAGAAGCCGACCTTCGTCGCGAAGTAGGCCAGCGGCAGCGTGATCAAGAGAATGAGCAGGAGGGTCGTGCGCGGAAAGCGCAGGGCGACAAGCCCAATCCTCTCAAGGCCAAAGCCAGCCGACATTAGGCACAGAGTCTCCTAGGCCTCGAAATGGGCTGCATCGCCGGCATGGTAATCCCCCATAATCTCGCCGCCTTGCCCCGGCGGCCGGCGCGGACCTTAGAATCGTGCGCCCCATCAGCCTATTAGAGCACGAGCAAGGGTCCGATGCCCAGAGTTCCATCTCGGCTCGCGGACGACCGTGCCTTGTGGAGCCAAGCCAGCGAATTATGACCTTAGCGAGGCCCTGGTGAGGATCGGACCCGCCCCCCGTTTGCCGGTTTGCATAGCAGCCGCCACCTATCGGGGCGACCGCGACACGGCGAGCTCAGGACGATCCAAATTGCGGTCGCACGATCCCGCATACGGTCCAACAGGACCACATAGGTCAGAACAGTCGCGCTGATCAGCGGGACGACAGCTAGGGGAACACAATAAGAGGATGGTGCCCAGGGGCGGATTCGAACCACCGACACGCGGATTTTCAGTCCGCTGCTCTACCAACTGAGCTACCTGGGCGTGCCTATCGTCTTGCAGGGTGCGACGGCCCTTGCGAGCGCATCGCGGAAGACTTGGACCCCGTAAAGCCAATTCCGAAGGGCTCTGGCTTATAGGCAATCGACCCGGCTCTGTCGAGACCGGACTTCTCCGCCATTCCTGGCACTTTTCTGCTTAGCTTAGTCCTGCTCTTGGTCGGGCGAAATGCCCGAAAAGGTCTCGGATGCTGGGTCCCCGGGAACGGCATAAGCCCCTTTTAGCCAGCGCCCCAGATCGATCTCCGCACAGCGCTTTGAGCAGAAGGGACGATGGGCTTTGACAGTCGGTTTTCCGCAAATAGGGCAGCGCGAAACAGCCTCGGGCGCTTTGCTCGACTTGGCGGCACCGCTCACTCGGAGTCGACCTCGGCCTTGGCCAACCAAAGGAGCGCGACTGGATACCCCTCGCCTGCCAAAAGGCTCACCGTCTCCGTCAGTGGCAAACCGACGACATTGGTGTAGGACCCAACAAGCTTCACCACGAAGGCGCCCGCGATACCCTGGATGGCATAACCGCCCGCTTTGCCGCGCCATTCGCCGCTCGCAAGATAGGCGCCGATCTCTTGGTCCGTAATGTTGCGGAAACGCACGCGCGTCTCGACCACACGTTCGCGCCAGCGCCCTTCTGGTGTCACCATCGTCACAGCCGTGTAGACGCGATGCGCACGGCCGCGGAGCAACCGCAGCATATCGGCCGCCTCGTTCTCGAGCTCAGCCTTGCCGAGGACACGCCGCCCAACGGCCACGACCGTATCGGCAGCGATGAGAAAACTCTTGGCGAGTTCGGGCTCGTTCTTGACGAGCTTCAGCGCTGCTTCCGCCTTA
>JBCDFN010000037.1:0-14871 GCA_039177935.1 Pseudomonadota bacterium
ACAAGCCTGGCATCGGATTGAGACAACGAACCGCAGTAGGGCGACAATGACGACAACGAGAAGCTCGATATGCTCCCTTGCCGCCGGCATCGCCGGACTACTTATGGCCCCGGCGGCGGTCGCAGGGACAATCGAAAGCGTCTATACGCCGCTTGTTCTGGAAGAATGCGAGAACACAACGCCGCCTGAGATGGCCGAGCATGGTGCTGTCTTCAAGTGTGAGGGCCATGGTGGCTTGGATGTCCGGGTCGCCGAGGGCGACTTACGCATGTACGTATCCTACGGCGATGGTGCGGGCAGCCAGACTGCCGCCGGTCAGACCATCCCCGCATTCAACACGACGGGCGAAACGTTGGAGTGGCGGCTGATTGACGGCAGACCCTTTGCAACCATCCTCCGGCTCCGCTGGGATTCCGACGGCCGCAAGGGTTCGACACTGGTGGTAACCAAGCTTGGGGAGGCCGATGCTTGCCACGTGGCCTATGTACAGGCCACTGAGAATCCAGACGCGAACGTGCTTGCGCGAGAAATCGCCGACGCGGATGCGCGACGGTTCTCATGTGCTCGGGATCGCGCGCGCACATACGGCGCGGACGGTCAGCCGATCAACTAGGCATGTGGAGTAGGCCCCAAGAAACCCGGGCCGAGACAATCGTTCTTGTTAGGCCACGTTGCGATCGAGGGGCAGGTCTTCGAGGGCATCGTCAGGCACCTCGGCCTCGGGCCGGCCATAATAGTACCCTTGGACCTGATCGCAGCCCCAGCGCTTCAGCAAGGCCGCTTGGCCCTCGGTCTCGACGCCCTCCGCCGTAATCGTCACGTCAAGCGATTGGCCGAGACCGACAATGCTGGACACGATAGCGCTGGTTTGCGGGTTTGTGCCGAGCGTACCGATGAAGGATCGGTCGATCTTGATCTTCTTAACCGGGAAACGCGTGAGGTAGGACAAGCTCGAATAGCCTGTTCCGAAGTCGTCCATGGCGATGGAGACGCCAAGCGCGTCTAACTTGGTCAGCGTTTGGATAACGGATTCGGTGTTTTGCAGAATGGTGCCTTCCGTGATCTCAAGCTCCAGGCGTTCCGCCCCAAGGCCAGTTTCCACGAGCACACGGCGCACGAGCTCAAAGACATCTTGGGTCTTGAACTGGGCCGCCGAGAGGTTGACGGCGAGTTTCGTGTCGTTGGGCCATCCGAGGGCATAGGCGCAGGCCGTCTTGAGAATCCACTCACCCAACGGCGCGATGAGGCCTGTTTCTTCGGCGATCGGGACGAAGGTCGATGGCGGAATCTCGCCTTCGGATGGGTGCCACCACCGCACCAACGCTTCGTATCCGGTCAACTCGCCTTCGTTCAATCCGAACTGCGGTTGGTAGTCGAGATAGAGCTGGTTCTTGCGGATCGCATTGCGCAAGTCATGCTCCAAGCGGCGCCTTCTTTGAAGAGCTGCGTCCATGGCTGGCTCGAAAAAGCGGAACGTATGGCGACCATCCTGCTTTGCTCGGTAGAGCGCCAAGTCAGCGTTCTTCATCAAAGTGTCGACGGGCTGGTTGGGCAGTGGGCCGAGGGCGATGCCGACGCTTGTGGACGTGCTGACGTCGTGACCGTTGACCTTGTAAGGGGCACTTAGGGCATCACAGATGCGTTGCGCTAAGGTCATCGCGTCTTCGGGCGCGTTGATGCCCTCGGCAACAACGGCGAATTCATCTCCGCCCATCCGTCCAACTGAGTCGCTTTCGCGAATGGTCTCGACCAAACGAGCCGCAACCTCTTCGAGCAGCGCATCGCCGGTCGCGTGGCCCAGCGTATCGTTGACGTTCTTGAACCGGTCAAGATCGAGGCCCAGCACTGCGACCTGAGTCCCATGGCGCTTCGCACGAGCGATTGCCTGTTCGAGATGTTGCCTAAACTGCAGCCGGTTGGGCAATCCAGTGAGAGAGTCGTGCATGGCAAGGTAACGGATCTTGTCTTCGGCCTGCCAGCGCTCGCGAATGCGGCGGGAGGCAATGGCGGCCGGCACCGAGAAGCCCATGACGATCAGTAGGCTTGTGGTTATGGTCACGACGACGAGAGCGAGTTGCGTAAGTGCCGCCGCTGCGCTCTGGTCGACGTCAAAAGCATAGAGGTAGGCGACTTCCGCATTTTCCGTGACTGGCACAAAGACCATGCTCTTATGGTCTTGGCCGGGCAGTGGGGCCACCGTGACCTCTTTCGCACCGATCGCTTCAGCGAAGGCGGACTTTATCGCGCTAGACTTCAGCGAACGCGATAGGCCGGTCTGTTCCAGCGCTCCGCTCAAGGCCAAGGGTTTGCCGCTTGGGCTCAACACGGCAAAGCCGTCCATTTTGCTGACCGCATCGTCGCTGGATCGTCCAGGGTCCGCGACAATGAGGCCGCCGGACAGCCACCGAAGCCGCTCGGCGAAGTTGCGATGACGTTGATTGATCGCCACTCTTGGGGAGCGGTCGGATTTGATCCGATCTAGGTCCAAGTGCTGGCGCAGACCTACGGGGTCGATGATTTCGAGGGCGGCTTCGTTGGGCGACGTTTCTGGCCCGCTGAGCGCGGCACGGAGTCGCTTGTTGGTCCTTGTAGCCCATACGTGGGCGGCGTTGCTCGCTTCTACCTCGAGAGCGTAGCTGATGGCTGATGCACCGGACAGAACAGCAGCCATAACTGTGAATAGACCCAGCACCACCAGACTGCCCATGATCCAGCGGTCGCGCGTATCGAACTCTGACATGTCGAAGGTCCTAGCGTCCCAATCCCAAGGGCGAACACTAGGCGCGGGGTCGTTAAGTTGGGCCGAACGATTAAGGTTAGCGGGTCGTTAAGGACGATTGCCTCGTCAGCGCCAAACGAAGGCGACTTTGCGCAAACTCGTTCCGCTGAAGCCCTCGGCGCCCTCCGCGATTGGCTTACCGCCAAGTCGCAGATAGAAGTCGCACGCCGCCTCATTGTCGGCGAGGGCCCAAATCAACAGGCCATTCAGACGCCACTCGCGGAGCTTTTGTCGCGCACCGGCAAACAGCTTGGTGCCAAGGCCGAGTCCCTGATAGGTGGGGCAGAGATAGAGTTCGAAGATCTCCCCCTGGTAGGGGCCACGTCCGATGCGGCAGCGCCCGAAGGTCACATAGCCAGCAACCTGCCCGCCAAAGTCCAGCACAAGGACCGACGCGCGCCGCTGCAGCACGCGTTCCCACCAGCGCGGACCCCGGCGTGCAATCATTCGTTCCAGATCGAGATGTGGAATAATGCCCTGGTACGCCCCCCGCCAAGCTTCTTCGTGGGCGCTCGCAAGGGCACTCGCATCTTTGGGCCGTGCCAGCCTCACTTGAGCGACATCGACAGACATATTAGAAGCCTAGCCCAGTTTACGCCCTGCGGGCAAAGGCCGCCTTCAGGTTATCCAAGGATCAGGTCATCCAAGTTGCTGATGCGCCACAAGTACCGCTAGGCGGCGTTCTCAGCGTCGCGCTGACGCTCGGCCTTCTTGCGGTCGTTCGGGTCGAGGTGCCGTTTGCGTAGACGGATCGATTCGGGCGTTACTTCGACCAGCTCGTCATCCTGAATGTAAGACAGAGCCTTCTCGAGGATCATCCGGATGGGGGGCGTCAGACGAACCGCTTCGTCCTTCGACGTGGTGCGGATGTTGGTTAGCTTCTTACCCTTCAGCACGTTCACGTCGAGATCGTTTCCGCGTGTGTGTTCGCCGACAATCATGCCTTGATAAACCCGTACCCCAGGCTCGATCATCATCGGTCCACGGTCTTCCAGATTGAAGAGGGCATAGGCCACCGCGTCCCCTTGATCGGTGGAGATCAGCACGCCGTTACGGCGCCCTTGAATGGCGCCCTTATGCGGAGCATAGCCATGAAAGAGGCGATTGATGATTCCGGTGCCGCGTGTGTCGGTCAGCAGCTCGCTCTGATAACCGATGAGGCCACGTGTCGGCGCGTGGAAGACGAGACGGATACGCCCACCGCCTGACGGCTTCATCTCAATCAAGTCTGCCTTGCGCTCTGACAGCTTCTGGACAACCGCACCTTGATGCTCCTCGTCGAGGTCGATCACGACCTCCTCGATCGGCTCAAGCAACTTGCCGGTCGCATCTCGGGTCAAGAGCACACGCGGCCGCGACACGGAGAGTTCGAAGCCCTCCCGGCGCATGGTCTCGATGAGAATACCAAGCTGAAGTTCGCCGCGTCCCGCGACGATCATCGAGTCCTTCTCGTCGGATTCGGAGACCTTCAACGCGACGTTCCCTTCCGCCTCCTGCAACAGCCGGTCGCGAATCATGCGCCCCGTAACCTTGGAGCCTTCTGTCCCTGCCAGTGGGGAATCATTCACCCGAAACGTCATGGACAGGGTCGGCGGATCGATGGGCTGGGCCGGGAGCGCTGCATCAATCTCCGGCGCACAAATCGTGTGCGCCACTGTCGCGTTGGGCAGGCCCGCGATTGAGACGATGTCGCCGGCAGATGCCTCGTCGAGTGCCGCGCGCTCAAGCCCGCGGAAGGCCAGCACTTTGGAGACGCGCCCCTGCTCGACCAGGTTTCCCTCGTGGTCGAGCACCTTCACGGTCTCGTTCGGCTTGACTTTGCCGGATGTGATGCGACCGGTGACGATACGGCCAAGATAGGGGTTGGCCTCCAGGATCGTTCCGAGCATCTGGAACGGCGCGTCCTCGACTTCCGGGGCGGGCACATGGCGGAGGACGAGCTCGAATAGCGGCGTCATGCCTTGATCCTTCGGCCCCTCAGGGCTCTCGGCCATCCAACCCTCTTTGGCCGAGCCGTAGAGGACCGGGAAGTCGAGTTGCTCGTCATTGGCATCGAGCGCGGCAAACAAGTCAAAGATCTCGTTCAGGACGTCGTCGGGCCGCGCATCGGGCCGGTCGACTTTGTTGATGACCACGATCGGCTTGAGGCCCATTTTGAGGGCCTTCGACACGACGAACTTCGTTTGGGGTAGCGGCCCTTCCGCCGCGTCAACGAGGACGAGAGCGCCGTCGACCATATTAAGAATGCGCTCCACTTCGCCGCCGAAGTCAGCATGGCCTGGCGTATCGACGACATTGATGCGGGTGCCCTCCCAGACGATGGAGGTCGCCTTGGCGAGGATCGTGATGCCGCGCTCTTTCTCCAGGTCGTTGGAGTCCATGGCGCGTTCGTCGACACGTTGATTGGTCCGAACGGCGCCGGATTGCTGCAGCAGGCGGTCCACGAGCGTCGTCTTGCCATGGTCGACATGCGCGATGATGGCGATATTGCGTAACGTCATGTTTGGTTGAGTCTTTCGGCCAAGCGCGGGCACGTGCCCGGCAGCTGTTGTTGCGGCGCAATATAGGGATTCCGCCGTCATCCGCAATGGTGGCCGTGCGAGATCCGCCAGCCGCTATCGCCGCAGCTTACGGAGCGTCCGTAGACGGAGCGCGTTGAGCTTGATGAAGCCTTCGGCGTCCTTCTGGTCGTAGGCGCCTTGGTCGTCCTCGAAGGTCACGATTTCGTCCGAGTACAGAGATTTTTCGCTACTGCGGCCCGTGACGATGACATTGCCCTTGTAAAGCTTGAGCGTCACCTCGCCCTCGACATGCTCTTGGCTCTTATCGATGAGAGCCTGCAGCATCTCCCGCTCCGGCGCGAACCAGAAGCCGTAATAGACGAGCTCCGCATAGCGGGGCATGAGCTGGTCCTTCAGGTGCATGGCTTCCCGGTCGAGGGTGAGAGACTCGATGGCCCGGTGTGCGGCGAGCAGAATGGTGCCGCCAGGCGTCTCGTAAATGCCGCGCGATTTCATACCGACGAAACGGTTCTCGACGAGATCCACACGCCCGATGCCGTTGTCGTGGCCGAGCTGATTGAGCTTTGTGAGGAGTGCCGCCGGTGACAAGGCCGTGCCGTCGATGGAGACGGGGTCGCCTTTCTCGAAGCCGATGCTCACGATCGTCGGCTCGTCTGGTGCATCTTCCGGGGCCACCGTGCGCTGGAAGACGTAAGGAGGCGGTTCCACGTTCGGGTCCTCGAGCACCTTCCCTTCCGATGAAGAGTGCAGGAGGTTCGCATCGACCGAAAACGGCGCTTCGCCCCGCTTGTCCTTGGCCACGGGGATTTGATGCTTTTCGGCGAACGCGATGAGGTCGGACCGGGACTTGAAGTCCCAATCCCGCCAGGGCGCGATGACCTTGATATCGGGGTTGAGCGCGTAGTAGCCGAGTTCAAACCGCACCTGGTCGTTACCCTTGCCGGTGGCACCATGGCAGACCGCATCAGCACCGGTCTCCTTGGCGATCTCGATCTGCCGTTTGGCGATCAATGGCCGCGCGATTGACGTTCCCAGGAGGTAGACGCCCTCGTAGAGCGCGTTGGCGCGGAACATCGGGAACACGTAGTCCCGCACGAACTCCTCACGCAAATCCTCGATGTAGATCTCCTTGATGCCGAGCATCTCCGCCTTCTTGCGGGCAGGCTCGAGCTCCTCGCCCTGACCGAGATCGGCCGTGAAGGTGACCACCTCGCAGGAATAGGTTTCCTGGAGCCATTTGAGGATGATGGAGGTGTCGAGGCCGCCAGAATAGGCGAGCACGACCTTCTTGATGTCAGTCATGTGAGGTCCTGGAGAAGCGCCGATTTCGCGGCGATTGCAGAATTGGCCGGGACTATAGGCGCGCCGTACGCGGGCGCAAGAGGCCGTCGTTCGCTAGTCGGGATCGGCGCGTCGCAGGAGCTTGTGACCGGCATTGCGAAGTCCGGAGCCGAGCTGGGCGAGACTGGTGCCAATGCCCGTGAGCAGCACCGCGATACCCCGATGCAGGGCGAAAGCGATTTTGTCGAGCCTTGCTTCAAGCCCGGCATCGTTTCGGCGTCCGGGGGCGAGGAGCAAGTAGTAGAACAGCAAGATCACGCCGATGGTGAAGATGCCTGCGAACAGCACGTCGCTCAGAAAGTGGCGTCCAAACCCAACGCGCAGGCTGCCAACCGTGAGCCCATAGAGCACGGCGGCGCCCATGGTGAACGGCCGCGCCGGCGGCGGCGCCAGCATGGCCGGGGCGACGGTCCAAAAGGCAAGACTCCCTTCACCCGACACGAACGAGCAGTTGCGGTGGCAGGCGCCACCGGGACGCCACCAGGGCTCGAAATCGGCCTTGCCGCCAAACTGCTCGACCTGATGGGGCCGGGGCCGCCCCCAATTGTCTTTCAGGACCATGTTCGTGAGGATCCCGGGCCCGGCGATGAAGGTGCCAACCAAAAAGAGGGCCACCGACGGGGCGATAATCATCTTTGTGCGGGGAAAGACGAACTTTCGGATCAGAACGAAGAGAGACGGGGCAACCAGGAGATAGGGGACCCAATACGCAAGATTGCGGACTGCCTCCCAGTCCTCGCTGCGCGCCATAGGGAACTTGCCGGTCTTTGCATCGTAGAAAAGTGACGCGGCCCAAAGATCAATTCCCGGAAACACCGCGAAAACCAATCCCACGAGCAAGCCAACAGCCAGAGTTGCGAGCAACCAGCGGCGCGCCACGCGTGTCTCCTTACAAGTGAACCTGCTGCGGAGGCGGGGCTGCCGACGCGGTTCGTGTGACCAAAATCAGGGCTTTATGGCGTAGCCGGCGCGCAATGCCAACACCGGCTTGTTCGTCTCGTAAACCCTCGTTTACGTGACGAATATATGATTGTTGCGCAAACGGCCGGAACCTCTCAGACTAGGCTCACGTTGATTCTTCGGGGGGCCCGAAGGAGTGCGTTGATGACGAAAGATGTTACCACCGAAAACAATGTTCCGATGCGTTCGCGTGCGTCCCTGCTTCGCGAACTTGGTTTTGCTTGGCGTCGCCGTCGCGGCCAAGGCAAGCGCTCTTGGCGCGAAACGGTGACACTCTTCAAGCCGGAGCCATGGCTTGTCGCGCTGGCCCAAAACAAGGCGCGGACAAAGGTCAGGCTCCGCGACCTGCCAGAAGCCAGTAAATAAAGCCTCCGGCAAATCCCGCTGTCGCAAAGATCGTCAGGTACTCGCTCGCGGGGATCGCTTGTGCCTCCGCTGCCGCGCCTGCCAGAACTGGGATGGCGATGAGCGCCGCGCCGCCGGCCAGTACGTAGTACATCCATGACCGGATATGCAGCGCCTCACCGATGATGGCGGCGGCAAAAGCCGGCAGGGCGGTTAGTGCCGGACCAACTGTCCCAATGAAGACGACCGCGCCAAAAGCCATAGCGAGGCTGTGCAGTACGGCCGGGTCCTGGAGGACGGGATCGCTCTGGATGAAGGCTCGAAAATGAGGGTCCTCCGCCGCAACGGTCCGTAACTCGTCACCCATCCAAACGGACCCCAGTGCGAACAAGACGGCGAGCGCCACAACGGCCGCGACGACGAACGACACGACCACTACGAAGCCTCGCCAAATAAAATGTCCAATCATGCAGCCTCTTGAAGAGTTCACGCCGTGACGCCCGCGCCAGCCGGGACTATAGAAGATGCGTCGCAGCGCGGGGCCTGGAACATGAAGACAATCGATTTTTGGTACGAGTTCGCCAGCACGTATTCCTATGTTTCGGCCATGCGCATCGCGCGTGTCGCAGCGGACGCCGGCGTCGCCGTGCGGTGGCGCCCTTTTCTGCTAGGCCCGATCTTCAAAGAGCTTGGCTGGAACGACTCGCCCTTCAATATTTATCCCGCCAAGGGCCGCTATATGTGGCGCGATTTCGCGCGCGTCTGTGACGCGGCGGGCCTACCACTAGAGCTGCCGCCCGCACGGTTCCCGCAAAACGGTCTCAAGGCGGCCCGGCTTGCCCTTGCCGGCGAGCAGGCAGGCTGGTCGGCGGACTTCACGCGCGCCGCGTTTATGGCGAACTATGCGGAGCAGCGGGACATCTCCGACGATGCGACGCTGCGCGAACTCCTGGACCGGTGTGATGTCGACCCGGATGGTGCGTTCGACGCCGCCAACGCGCCCGCCAATAAGGAGGCGCTGTTTTCGCAAACCGAAGAAGCGAAGCGTCTCGGCATCTTCGGCGCACCGTCCTTCACCGTCGGCGAAGAACTGTTCTGGGGAAACGACCGGCTGGAGACGGCGATCGCATGGGTGAAGGGCTAGGCGTCAAATCCGGCTCTTCAGCCAGGCGACAACTTCGCCCGCGCTCTCGGTCGGCGGGAACACAGGATAGAACACGTGCTCGATGACGCCATTCTTCACGATCAGCGTCAGCCGCTTAATAAGGCGCATGCCGCCTGTCGTGAAGGTCGGGAGGTTCAGCGCGTCGGCGAATGCAAATCCCTCGTCGCTCAGGATCGCGAAGGGGAGATGCAGCCGCTCTGCCATTTCGCGTTGATACGCGGTGCTCTGGCCACTCAGTCCGTAAACCTGCGCGCCTAGCCGGGCTAATTCCGCCGCGTGTTCGCGAAAAGTACAGGCTTGGGGCGTGCAGCCGCGCGCGCCGGGAATAGCGTCCCAGCCATCGGGCAAGGCTTCCCCAGGTACACCCGTACGCGGATAGCAATAAAGGACTGTGCGGCCGTGACCGAGGGCCGCCAGATTGACATCGCGTCCCTTGGTCGAGGGCAGAATGACATCCGGCATCGTTACGCCGGTGAGATGATCGCAGGCGCCATCGTCGACAGGTTGCGGAAGATCGTCGGGCAGGTCTTGGAGGCTGCTCAAGCCCTGGCCTCGGCCAGGCGCTCGCTTGCGCGCTGTTTGATGCTGGCGCTCTTGAGCTGGCCGCAAGCGGCCATGATGTCCCGGCCGCGCGGGCTTCGGACTGGGCTTGCATAGCCAGCCCGGTTCACGACCTCAGCGAATTTCTCGATCTGCTCCCAATCAGAGCACTCATAGGCCGAGCCGGGCCATGGGTTGAAGGGAATGAGATTGATCTTCGCGGGGATCCTCTTGAGCAGGCGTACGAGCGCCTTGGCGTCCTCGATGGAATCGTTGACGCCCTTGAGCATCACATACTCGAAGGTGATGCGCTTTGCATTGGAGAGCCCCGGATAGGCGCGGCACGCCTCCAGCAGCTCGGCGATCGGCCATTTGCGGTTGATGGGCACCAGTTCATCGCGCAGATCATCGCGCACCGCGTGCAGCGAGATCGCGAGCATTGTGCCGGCCTCATCGCCCCAGCGTGGAATCTCCGGCACGATGCCGGAGGTCGACAGGGTGATGCGCCGCTTCGAGATCGACAGGCCCTCTCCGTCGGCCGTAATGGCGCAGGCATCGCGCACATTGTCGAAATTGTAGAGCGGTTCGCCCATGCCCATGAGCACCACGTTGGTGATCTTGCGCTCGCCAGATGGCAGACCCGTGGGGTCGTCCGCGACCGCGCCGGGCCAATCGCCGATGCGATCCCGCGCCAGCAAAATCTGCCCAACGATCTCCTGCGCCGTCAGATTGCGCACAAGGCGCTGCGTGCCCGTGTGGCAAAACGTGCAAGTAAGCGTGCAGCCGATCTGGCTTGAGATGCACAGCGTGCCGCGATCCTCTTCCGGGATATAGACGGTCTCAATGTCCTTGCCATCGGCAAGGCGGAGGAGCCATTTGCGCGTACCGTCGACGGAGACCTGCTCCGTAACGATCTGTGGCCGGTCGAGCGTATGGCGCTCCGCAAGCGTCGCCCGTAGATCCTTCGCTACGTCAGTCATGACATCGAATGAGGTGGCGCCGCGCACATAGATCCAGCCCCAGAGCTGATTAACGCGCATGCGCAGTTGCCGCTCAGGCACGCCGATTCCCGCCAGCCGCTCGCGCAGCACTGCGCGGCCAAGCCCGGCGAGGCTCGTAGGCGTGACGGCCTTGGCTGTTTGCGGCTCTGCGGCCTGCTGGATGGTGGCGGTCGTGGTCATGCTGTGGTGCTCTCTCGGCCCCTCATATCATGAGGCGGAACCGAAATGCCAAGATGCAGCAAGGGAAAGACGCCCGTAAACGTTGCAGCATCGCGCGGCTCGAAAGCTCGAGCGGACACGGCCGAAGCTTTGCTAGGAGCCTAGCCCGCCTCGGGGGAGCATTCCTTGGCCATGCGTTCCAACGCCCCGGACGTACCGCTCAGAGAATACTCGTCGGTGGTGTTTGTGCCGCGCGCCGATCGCCCCTTCACCGTCATGGAGCTGCCCGCTTTCAACGCGGCGACGAGCTTGGCTTCGTCCTCGGGCTTCTCGACGAACGCCCCTTCGTCCTTGGTGAAGAGCTCGAAGGAATCACTGCCAATCGAGACCGTGACCTTGCCGCCTGGCGGAAAGGGGTAACCCATCTTTACGCTGATCTCGCCGGCGATCTTGTCTGCCGGATAGTCCGACACGTAGAAATAGATCGGGCCGCGCCGCACGTTCCGCGGCAACGACTTGCGCGGCTGAGAGACGGCAAAGCAGACCTTGGGGCTGCCTTGCGAGACGTAGGCAGCCCAGTCGCTGAATTTCTGAAGAAGTTTGACTTCCTGCGCGACAACTGGCGTTGCGCTCAACGCCACTATCGCACAAGCCGCTACAACGGCTCGGCGCATCTCCCCGTCCCCGTGTCGTGAGCAGTCCCTACGCATGAATGACCGCAGTCTTCCCTAGTTATGGCCTCAAGGTCAACCCTGACGGCCCTAACGTCGTCGTTTCGGTTGGCCCCGAACGTGCGGTGCCCGTTCAGACGCCGCTGTTCGCTCGCTGACCGGTCGTGGGGCAAATCGACCCACGGCGCGAAGCCGGTCATACATGACGATCGCCCCCGCTGTCGCCACATTCAATGAGAAATTGGTCGGAATACGAACGACCTGGTCGCATCGCGCCAGCAGATCGTCGCTCAGTACGCCGCGTTCCGGCCCCAGCACGTAAGCGCATTGTAGGGGATGCGGAAAACTCGGAAGGTCTTGGGCTTCGTCCAAGATCTCGATGCCGACCAGGCTGCATCCCTTCGGCAACTGCATCTCGTCCACGGTCCGCCAGTGAAACACCGGCACGTGGGTGTCGGCTTTGGATGTGTCGGAACGCAATTCCAGGGCACGATCATCTGCGCCCACCGTAAAAGCGAAGCTCGCGCCGAAGGCATTCGCCGACCGCAGCAGGCCACCGAGATTGACCGACTTAGAAATGCTCTCGGCGCCGATGCCGAAATAGCCTCGGCAGCTCGGGGGGTTCGGTTTCACGAGCCTTGTTTGGCATATGGAGCGATTTAGCGAAAGCTAGTCTCGCAACGAGCCTCTTTTGCAACTGGTCTCGCGTGCGGTCTTGCGATCAACGCGGACACCGGGCAAACCTTGGCGTCCCAATGCCGCGACGGTCTTCGCGGCTAGCCCCCTTCGAGCCCACCCATGACGTCCGGGAGCCAATCTATGCGTGCCGTTCAGTTCAGTGAGTTTTCCGGGATCGACGCCCTTGAGCTTGTAGAGGTCGCGGACCCCCAGCCCAAGGCCGGGGAAGTGGTGGTGAGGGTCACCGCCGTGGGCCTGAACTTCTTCGACACGCTGGTCTTGCGCGATCGATACCAGTTCACACCGAGACTCCCCGCCTCGCCTGGCGGCGAGATTGCTGGCGTCATCCAGGCGCTGGGTGAAGAAGTGAAGGACCTAGCCATCGGGCAGCGTGTCATGGCCCATGTCGGCGGCGGTGGCTGCCAAGAGCGGCTTGCCGTTAGGGCCGAGAAGGTCATTCCGATTCCGGATAGCGTAAGCGACGACGTGGCCGCCGGAATCTCAATCACCTACGGAACAGCCATGCATGGATTCAAAGACCGTGCGAATCTGCAGCCTGGCGAGAGTGTCGCCGTGTCGGGGGCGGCGGGCGGCGCGGGCCTTGCAGCCGTCGAGATTGCTAAGCTTATGGGCGCGCGCGTTATCGCCGTGGCCTCCTCAGAAGAGAAGATAGCCCTCGCGGTCCGCTATGGGGCGGACGAGGGCATCGACTACGGGACTTGCGATCTCAAGGAGACGCTGAAGGAACGCACAGCGCCCAACGGGCTCGACGTGGTTTACGATTGCGTCGGCGGGGACGCGGCAGAGCTGTCGCTCCGCGCGCTCGGATGGAAGGGGCGCTTCCTCGTCATTGGATTTGCGTCCGGGGACATCCCGCGCATGCCACTCAATGTGATCATGCTGAAGGGATGCGATGTTCTCGGCGTATTCTGGACCGCGTTCGTGGACCGCCAGCCCGAGGCTCATCGGGCCAACATGCTGCAGGTCCTGAACTGGTGCCAGGAGGGGCGGCTCAAGCCCCATATTCATGGCAGCTTTCCACTGAGCGAAACAGCGGACGCGCTAACAGTCATCCAAGACCGCAAAGCCAGCGGCAAGGTGATCGTTCGCCCCCAGGAATAGCAGTCGATCAGACGGCCTTCGCTAGCCGTGCGCGGTGGTGCCCGCGTCCGGGAGCTCCTTGTCCAACGCGCGCGCCGCTGCGGCCCGGTGGACAGGTGTGATGTTCGCCGACACGAGACCGATCACGGCTGTCAGAAGCGCCATGTCGTCGGCGAAGCCGAGCCCTGCGACAATGTCCGGGATCAGATCGATGGGCATGATGAAATAGGCGAGGGCTGCAAGCAGCATGCCGCGCACGCGCATCGGCGTTGCGGGATCCATGGCGCAGTAATAGGCCGCCACCAAGTCCTCTACGAACGGGACATGACCAGCCACGCGCCTCAACTTACCCCAAAAGTCGCGGCGCACTTTTTGCTCGCGCTTGAGGGTCGTTTCCACGGATACCTCCCGTCCCATTGCGGCCTCACGGAGATCGGCCGCGTTGTCGAATGCGGTCATGGTCAATCACCTCTCCGTTCAATGTTTGCGGGCATAGATCCGTTATATATGGGGTGCGAGCGGCCCTTTCTCAAGTTCGGCGCCCGGTCTGCCGCGTGCGCCTTGCGCGAACAAAGTACTCGTGCGAAGCAGCGCCATGGTCGACGAAGATACAAAAAGCTCAGATGCGGTGCGGCATCGCCTGCTGTTTGCGTGCCTTGGCAACATTTGCCGGTCGCCTATGGCCGAGGGGGTTTTCCGTCGCGTGGCCGAAGAGGAGGGACTCCTCCATCTTTTCGAAATCGATTCCGCCGGGATGGGCGATTGGCACAAGGGCCAGGCCCCGGACCCACGCGCCCAAAAGGCGGCCTTAGCGCGAGGCGTCGACATCTCGGCGCAGTCATCACGCAAGGTGGAGCTGGAGGACTTCGATGCGTTCGACCTGATCCTCGCCATGGACGGGTCAAACATCTCGGACCTGCAGGACATCGCGCCTCTTCGCGGTCGCCACAAGATCCGTCGCTTTCTCGACTTTGCACCCCACTTGGACGAGGAAGACGTGCCCGACCCCTATTTTGGCGGGGAGGCCGGCTTCGACCACGCGCTCGATCTCATCGAGGCGGCTTCGAAGGGCTTGCTTGCGCATCTTATGCAAGAGAGCGCGTCGGCACCTAAGGCGTAGGGAACACTCGAAGCGCGAATTCTGCGACCCGTCTAGCGGTCGATCCCGAAGAGCGGCGGCTGGTCGAACTCGTACCCACCGCAGTAGTCATCCTCCTCGTCCTCGAGGTCGTATGCAGCCTCGACGACATAGGGGCCGCCGCCCACCGAGTCACGCGACGAGTACAGAACGAAGCGCGTCACGGTGAAGGCTTCCGAGACGAGACCCACATTCTGCATATAGGCCGCGACCGCCTCGGGGCGCGTACCGCGCAAGCGTGCGACCGTGACGTGAGGCTTGAAGTTACGCCGCTCCGGGGGCATCCCCGCCAGCCGTGCCGCCGCGTCGCACGCATAGTGCAGGGCCTCAAGTTCCGGCGACGGTTCGGCTCTTGCGAAAATCGCCCGCGGTTTGTTGCCGCCAAAACTGTCGAGACCGTTCAGCTTCAGCCGGAAGGGAACCGCCAGAATGTCGCCGAGCGCGTCCGTGAAGTGGCGGGCGGTCGAACCG
>JBCDFN010000038.1:0-14553 GCA_039177935.1 Pseudomonadota bacterium
ACCCGCTCGACCATGTATGAACCGGAGACCCCTGGGCCGCATCGGTTCGTGGCGCTTCAAGTCCAACACCGTCTCCCGAGGCGCCTGACCGCGCCCGGACTTCACGAGGTGACCTTGGATCGTTTGTGGCTGGCCTCTCTCCGTGCCCATCTTGCCTCAACGCCGGCGCAGCATCGCCGGCTCTTTGCACTGAACATCCACGTAAAGGCAAAGGCGCCATGACATCAGCGCCGTCACCACGCGATCCAAGACCAAGACGCGCAAACCTCGCGAGACCGAGCGCGGCGTTCGAGGGTCTTGTCGATCTGCTCATCGACCGCGTCGAACTCGGCTCCCCAGTACCGGCCCCTGTCGAGCAGGTTCAGTTCCGAGAGGAGGGCGAGCATGATCTCGAAGTGTTCGAGGTTCAGCCGATTGAGTTCGGCATGATCGGCGCCCTTCTCGACAGCGACGGTGCAGATCATGTCCTTGACGTAATGCGCGCGCCCCACAGGGTGCGGATGCGTTGAAAGCAGATCGATGTCTCTCATCAGGCCGTCGACATAGCAGAAGAACGCGAAAAGAGAGAGGCAGGCCATCGACAGAATGCGCTCGAGCCGCAGTGCCCGCTCGGGAAACATCGCTGCGACGCGCTCGTTCCGTTCAGCGTCGGCACAAAGCTCCTCGACGAAGGTGGTCAAGAAGGTCGCGGCCACTGAGTCGGCATCCATCTCCCAGGCCTGACGCCGGTCGACATCGACACGCCTGCGATCGCGGACGGAGATGAACTCGACGACATGGCTACAGCCCTCAAGAGCTTCTGCGCCTTCAACATGCCCGCAGAGCACATGCCCGATCTCATGGAAGACGACGAAGGACGAGCAGAGGTCGGCAAGCGTCCCAGCTGCAAAAGCGCGTGGCCCGGTCAGTTCGATCTTCCAATCAGACCGTTTTGAGAAGTCGCTCGGATCGACCACCGCAGGAAGCGTGTAGTCGATCTCGAAACGTCCGCTCGTCGGGAGGTGCGGAAAGAGGCGCGGGTCCGTGAGGAGGCGTGAAAACAGGATTAGGTTGAAGAGCGGTACCGCGGCATTCATCTCGATACCGTAGGAGCCGGCCTCTTTGCCAACCTGGGCATTGAAGCGCTTCTCATCGACAAACCGAAAGGCTATTGGAGCGCGGCCTTGGCCATAGGCCTGTTGCACGGCACGGATCGTCGCGTCGGCCCGTCTCTGCAAGAAGGCGTACTCTCTCCTGATCCCTTCGTCCGAGATCGCAGAAAGATCGAAGGGTTCCAACACGCACCTCAGCGAAGAGTGAACATCATGGCGGACGCGTCGATACGATACCGCAATCAGACCGGCTTCCAAGGGTGGGGTCTCTGGGACGAGCCCCGGCACCGAACACTGCCCATAGCGCGCAACGACGGCCGTTTGCAGGTGAACGAGATCTGCGCACGACATTCAGGTCACTGTCATTGTCGCTGGCCGCAAGATGTGCACGCTGTATGACAGCGTGCCGGCTTCGCGGCCCTTCCGGACCTCTCACGAGGGGGGCTCTGCCCCCCGTTTCACCCCCCGACAAGACTGTGACTATGGGCTTCCAAGCAGCGAAATTGTGAGTGCCCCAGTGCTCTGAGCACGGTGCAAGACGGGTGTCGTCACCACTTCCGGCCACTTACGACCCGAGCGGCTGACGGTGCCCCAGAACCTCGAAGCACGTACATCGAGCCGCGCGCCCGTTCGGAGGAGGACTACAACCGCTGCCAGACAAGCGACCACCTCCAAGCAACCGGATGCCGTGGCCCCGTCGTCCGAACCGGTCCTTTGCCGCGACTGCGAAATCGGCGTCCCGGCAGTTGGCAGAGGTGCGGACTTTGCGGACCTTTGCGACGGCGACGCTATGAGGCATAACGGGCCAAGCTTCTACGAGAACAGCATGGGTCTCAGAAATTACCTGGTTGAGGGTGTTTCGGCGACGGGCAAGACGTCGGTCTGCCACGAACTCATACGGCGGGGCTATGTCGCCTTTAATGGAGACCAGGACTTGGCCTACCAAGGCGATCCCACAACAGGCGCACCGCTGAGCTGGGCGGAGGTCGCGACAGACGAGGATAGTTTTGCGTGGGCGCACGCGCATCACATCTGGGACGTAGGCAAAGTCAGACGCCTAACCGCCGATCAAAGCAATGCCATGACCTTCTTTTGCGGCGGCTCGAGAAACTTCGCGCAATTTGTGGACCTCTTCGACGCGGTTTTCATCCTCGATGTCGATACCTCTACTCTCAGGCGGCGCCTGCAAGATCGACCTGCCGACGAGTTTGGAAGTCGGCCCAACGAACGTGAGCTGATCTTGCGACTGCACGCGAATAGAGAGGACTTGCCTAGCTCAGGCTTCGTAATTGATGCGACTGCGCCGATCGAGCGCGTCGTGGACGAGATCTTGCAGAAATGTGCATAAGGCACTCTCTGTGATGAATGTCCACGATGGGCTCGAACCGGTCATGTTGCGCCCCGCAGCATAGGGTGCCCGGCTCGCAGGCATGGGTGTCGGTCGCGGCCCACAGCTGCCCTCCGATGCCGCCAGGGAATTGGCGGGCGCAATGCGGAGGAGCTGCCATTCTTTGCGCTGAAGCAAGCGAAGCGGAGACCCCTCAACAATCATCACTCTTCGCTCCGGGCCGTGTAGGCAGCCTTGGCGTCGCGGGCTTTCCGGAGGCTCGCGAGGGTGAGCCCGTAGATGCAGGCGACCACAGCGGCAAGCGCGATGATCTGGTGGATCTCGACCCGGTCGCCGAGGAGGGCGACCGCCAGCACCATGGTGAGCGCGGGCCAAGGCGTGGTGATCGAGCTCGCAAGCGAGACATCGATATGGCGCACCGCATAGAACCACACGATCAACTCTAACAGATAAACGAAGCCCATCACGACAGAGGCCAATTGTGGGATCGCGGAGACCCCCTCGGCCAGGCGATCGCTGCCGACGACCATCAGGGTGAACATCAGGACCACGGTGGATATCGCCACTCGGAATTGACCTGAGCCCCTGAATTTCCTCCAGAAGTGGGTAGAGTCCGCCCAAGCGAAGGAGACGGACGATGAAGCGATCGAGGTTCAGCGAGGAGCAGATCATCGCGATCCTGAAGGAGCAGGAGAGCGGCGTATCAACGGCGGATGTTTGTCGGAAGCACGGGATCAGCTCGGCGACGTTCTACAAGTGGAAGGCCAAGTTTGGTGGGCTCGAGGTTTCCGATGCCCGGAAGCTGAAGGCGCTTGAGGACGAGAACGCCAGGCTCAAGCGGCTCCTGGCCGATGCCATGCTCGACAACGCCATGCTCAAGGACGTCGCCGGAAAAAAATGGTGACGCCCGGAGCCAGGCGAGCAGCCGTGGCCCATCTCTGCGAGACGCATGAGGTGAGCCAGCGCCGGGCGTGTGCCCTCCTCGATGTGGATCGCTCTTCTGTGCGCTATGAGAGCCGACGCGGCGACGATGCCGAGTTGCGCACCCGGATCCGGGAGATCGCGGCCGAGCGGCGGCGCTTCGGCTACCGGCGCGTCCATGTCCTCCTGAAGCGCCAGGGCGTCGAGGTGAACCACAAGAAGCTGCGGCGGCTCTACGCCGAGGAGAAGCTCCAGGTGAGGCGCAGGGGTGGCCGCAAGCGCGCCCTGGGCACGCGCAGGCCGATGGTGCTGCCCGACGGGCCGAACCAGCGCTGGAGCCTCGACTTTGTCTCGGACGCCTTCACCGATTGCCGGCGGTTCCGTGTGCTGGCCGTCGTGGACGACTTCACCCGCGAGTGTCTGGCCCTCGTGCCGGACACTTCGATCTCCGGGCATCGTGTCGCCCGAGAACTTGATGCGAGCATCGCTCGTCGCGGACCGCCCAAGGCCATCGTCTCGGACAACGGCACCGAACTCATCAGCATGGCGATCCTGCGCTGGTCCGAGGAGCGGCGCGTCGAGTGGCACTACATCGCCCCGGGCAAGCCGCAGCAGAACGCCTTCGCCGAGAGCTTCATCGGCCGGCTGCGCGACGAGTGCCTCAACGAGACGCTGTTCTCCTCGCTCGCGCACGCCCGGGCCGTACTTGCGGCCTGGCGGGACGACTACAACTGGACGCGACCTCACTCGGCCCTCGACAACGCCACTCCGGCGGAATTCGCGGAGAAGATCAGGCTTGCCGAGGAGGCCGCCTGAGCGCATCAAATCAACCCAAAGGCTCTACCCTGCCGCGGATGCGAAAAAGGGCTCAGGTCACCTTCAATATCGACTCAGGGCTCGTTCCAGTCATGTTCCGCGGTGCGGCATGAGCCAGATCCTGGGCTGGCCCTGCCTTCTCGAGCGGCCCAAACCGGCCGTCGGCGGGCGGCGCCGATCTCGCGATCGCGTGCCCGGGAGCTGCCATTCGTCTCGAGCGCAGCATCGCGCCGCTCGTTGTCGTCGCTCTGCGGACGAAGCCGTCTTGATCGGACGCAGCGTGATGCGTTGCGATCAAGAACGCTTACGTCGCGCGGCCAACAATTCCCACGCCGCGCCACCGAACGCAGTCCGGATAGCGGCCATTCACAACGGCCTCGATTGGGCAACCCAGAACCGGCCATCCGCTGCGAGCGCAGAGTGGATCCCAATTGCGGACAAACTCGAAGCTCGGTGCATAGCAGCTTACGGAGACATCCAACTTCGTGCGTTGAAAGCGTATGTGTTTCGGGTGCTGAATTTTCACTTAATCGAGGTGAGACGTAAGATAGTCGCCGGTGCCTAGATTTCTGCAGCGATCTACAAAAAAATGCTCACCGCCAAACAGCTCGACCAAAAATTCAAGTAATAGGCTCTGATCTGACCACAAACCTGTCCTTTGCCGGATATCTTCGTACTCCACATCATCCTCGAGCTTTTGCATTACTGTGCGCGCAGAAAACGCCGCATTTCTGGTGTCGAAACCTGTCATGAAACCGTGATAGCCGCCCTGCCCAATGTCACGAAGTGCAATCATTCGTACATCCCCATCGATGACATCATATCCTAGGATATTCAGAGTGGAAGTTTTTCGAAATACACCTCCTTCGATCAACAAATCACGCTCAAAAGCTCCACTTTTGAGATCGCGCATTGCGCGGGAGATCCGGCACGTCGCCAAGCCATAGTGAGGGAAACTGTCAAAAATCCGAAGATGAGAGAGAACGCTTCCGTATCTGTCATATGGTCGAAGAATGAAGTAATCGCCCTTTAATTCGGCGGCAATACGTTTCTGCTCATCATTCGACAGACGAGCTCGCTGCTTCAGTATGCGATATGGGTCGCGGAGCGTTGATAGATCATATAGCTTCTCCAGGTCTGTACGGCATTGTATTGCCCAGGGTTGATCCCAAAGGCTGCGCCTGACCGATCGCACTCGGAAGTACCGGTAGACCTTCTCGATCGTCTGCCGTTCAGGCCACGTTTCGCCATTCGCAAAACGCCGGAGCGTGTGTTCGCCAGCAACCTCCAGAATGTCGCTTGTCCTGTTCCAAGAACGGATCTCATAGGTATTGAAGCTTGACAGGATGTTGCGTAGCGCACCGACAGCCTCTTCAGAATATGGATTCACCCAAGCACTCCTGTGATCGACCTTTGCAGAGTCTCTCGCAGTCAATCACACGATGCGTCGCCCTCCTACACGAAATGTCGCATGACTATCTCTTCTGATGTCGCCGCATCGCGATGCGTGAGAAGATGCCCAACAGCGGGTAGGGCTAGGCAGTCTAAAGCACGATCCTACGATCACGGGACATGCTCTGACCACTCGCGCTTGATGCCTGCGAATCTCGAAACCTCACGTAATATCAAGTAGTTGCTCGACCGGCGGAATATGCCAGATCTGTTTCATCCGAGGGGCTCAAGCCTGAGTTCCTCGAAACAGAGCCTGGGAGGGCATCAAGATGAAGAAGGTTCTCCTCGTTTGCACTACTGCGCTGATGCTGGCGGTGGCAGTCAGTTTACCTGCTAGCGCGTCGAATATGTCTCGCACATGGCAACATCACTTCTGGGTTTGGGAGCATGCCGACGTTCACGTGAGCGTCTTTCATCTGCCTAACGGAAACCTGCGCGTGAGCGGTCGGTTCTCGAACGGAATGAAGAGTGTGGATCGCACAATCTCAGTGACCGTTCTCGCCGAAACTCGGGATGGTGCGTTTTGGAAGATGACAGTCAATGAGCGCGTGCCAATGACCGGCTTTGGAGGAACTCAGGTTCGAAGTAAATCTCAAGAAATGCCTGTGCCAGATCATATTGAGAAAGTCTATGCGACAGCGAGCATTGTTAGCGACGGCCAGACTTTCTCGATCAGTCTGAAGTGTAAGAACGAGGCGGAGAAATGCCGTTTGCAGCCAAAGTATAAGGAGGAAGCGCGTAAGCTGCTTAAAGTTTCCAAGGAAATTCCCGAGGGAACACCAGTCAACATATGCGCGGGCTTCCGTTCAAAAACCTGGGTGAATTGGGCTGCGCAGACGACAAATTGGCAGAAGTGTGATCCGAAATCTGGCAATATCTCTGAGCATAGTGAAGTCGCGACGCGACCGCTCCCGCAACCCAGCGACCGCTTTGGCAGGACGTTTCTGATACCATAACCAGACCTTTACAAAGCCGGTCGTTCTACTCCCTTCGCAGTGGTCTCTTGCTGCGAAGGGTCTTCCTGTGAACATCAAGAGACAGGCTGTAAAACCCGTCCCTTGAGCACAGGGAAGCGACCGTGGGCCCGATCACCATAGAGACCCCAATATCACCGCCATGCGAAGCACCGCGCTCGACGACTGAGACGGGCTCGTTCCGGTCATGTTCCGCAGCGCCGCGGGCCTGAAGTATTCTGATCTCGCCAACGTCGGGTTGGCGATGTGGTGGGGCGCGGCGGGTTGGAGAACCGCCATGCGCATTTTGAACCTACCTACCATTCGGCCGCGCCGCCCGGCCTGGAACAAGGGACGGATCGTCGGCCAGAAGCGACCGCTCCTGCCGAAGCATGTCTGGGCCATCAGAGTCCGGCTCGAGATCGCTGAGAACGTCCGTGACCTAGCCCTCTTCAACACGGCGATCGACAGCAAGCTCCGGGGCTGCGATCTCGTTCGCCTCAAGGTCGCCGACGTCTACGCCGCTGGCCAGGTCAAGGAGCGCACCTCGATCCTGCAGAGTAAGACGCAGAAGCCAGTGCGCTTTGAGCTCACGGAGGGCACTCGGAAGTCGATCAAGCTCTGGCTCGCGCCCCCGATGATGATCGGGCAGGCGTATATATGGCCCGGCCGGTTCCACGAGCCGCTGCACATCTCGACGCGTCAGTATGCGCGCCTCGTCCGCGACTGGGTGACGTCGATCGGCCTCGAACCGAGCGCCTACGGAACGCATTCGATGCGTCGCACGAAGGTGGCTCAGATCTACCGGAAAACCGGCAACCTCCGCGCGGTCCAACTCCTTCTCGGCCACACCAAGATGGACAGCACCGTCCGCTACCTCGGCGTCGAGCTCGAGGACGCATTGGCGATCTCGGAAGCAGTTGAGATCTAATGTCGATGGGCCGCCCTCAGCGGGCGGCCCAAAGCTGCCGTCTGCGTCTCATCTTGAGATCGTGGCCGCGGCATCGGACAACTGCCGCTCGAGTCGGGCGCGGCATCAGGGTCAAATACTATCGTGCTTTTGCGGATGACGGGAACTTCTGCCGCATTTGCGTGAGCAACTGCCCAGACGGCAATCTAGCGAATCCAAATACGGATCGGCAATTGAACGGAATACTGGTCTCATAATGAATAAAGGGCCCTAGCTTTCGTATGTTAGTAGGCCAGTCTCAAGATAAATGGTCTGTAAGATGATCTTGAGGAACAACTGCACCGCCAATGCTACTGTGCGCCAAGTTCCACACTACACTCTTGCTCTGCTCGACGTCTCAGCGCGTCAAGGTTTGCGAACCGCAACGTTCCCTCGAGCCGTCCACTATTCCAGCCGCCGGGGGCTCCAGGGAAGTCCGAAGGATCGCAGATCAACGAAATCGATATCTGGCGCACTCGGTCGTTTCCGTCGAGGGTCGGGCGTAGATTGCCGGTAACCGCTGCGCTTTTACCCTCTTGAATGAATCGGTAATCGTCGATCACATATCCGTCGGGTGCGGCATAGCTCAGCAGGGTTTCACGCCGGTTGCAACTACCTGACTGGAACACGCAGCCTCCGCCAGGGCACCGCACGGATCCAGATTGAGAGAACACACGCGTAAGCTGCCCGTCGAGCTTGCTACTGACGCAGCGATCGATTTCTATTTGCGAGGCGGTGCCATTGCCGCCAAGTGCCTGGACGTCCGCCTGAAAAATGCTGGAGAATACACCTAGATGCACGGCCTGAGCCCCCTGATGGTTGTGGGAAGCAATGGCGACCACATTGCCATCGGCATTCACAATCGGTCCGCCACTCATGCCCTTGTCTGGATGACCGCCGTCGAAGACGAAGGGCTGCCGGACGCGGTACGCGGAAACATCGAACGCTTGCGCGCGCCCCGGTAGCGGCTTGGTAGCGACGGAGCCGCGCGCGTAGCCTACGAGCAGCACATCAGTGCCTAACTCTATTGGGATCTGTGGTTGCAACGGCAGTGCTGGTAGGTTCTTAGCGTTAATGGCGACGAAGATCCAATCTGACTCCGGCGGCTGCTCGGCTTGATTGCCTAAGATCGTCGCCTCCTCGGCGATCACCTGAGTGCCTGTATCGGTCTCCCGCAAAACACGGATCACCGTTCTCGGATCGCCAGCCTCGTCGAGGGACCAGTTAGATTTTGGACCAATAACATGTGCCGCCGTCGCGATGACGGATAGCCGCTCATTCGAGAAGACAACAAAGCCAGAACCTTCTTCTTTCACTGGGCTGCTGAACGCATCGGTGCCCGAGACCTCAAGTTTGACAACGCTGTCGCGCACGGTGTCGTAGAGGCGCTGGGGTTCAAAGGGTTGCGCTACTACCGGCCTCAGGAGGACAGTGAGGCCGGCGACGACGGCGAACACCAGGCGAGTTGGAAAAAGCTGCTCACCAATCATTGCGGGGCATCCCTTGGAATAACAAGAAAATCATCGGCAATCGCATGAGGCAAGCCATTCTGCTTTACAGCGACGCTGTAGGCCCCTTGGTCGGCAGGCGCCTCAAAGCGATAAACGAATGTAAGGACAATCTCCTGATCCTCCTCGCGCATGTCTATCGAGGGATCTGTCAAGGCAGCGAGCGGCGTGCTTCCCTCGCTGCCCCAAATGGAGACGTCTGGCGAGAGCCCGATCTCCATGAGGTCCGGCTCTCCGACGAAGCTGACCCGCGCAACGCCACCTCTGTGTCCGGCGAAGAGCACGTCCTGCTCGACTTTGACCGAGAAGCCGGTTGCGACCGCAACTCCAGCTTCGCCTCGGAGCGCGAAGCGCAGACCAGTCTCTGCTGAGGTCGGTTCCTCTATTCCGATCAAACACCATCTGAGCGCCTGAAGCGCGGCGTCGTTGTCGAAGATTGTCTGGTGGGCTGTGGTGGCAGGCTTCGCCCGAGAGAGGTCGCCTCCATTTGTTGCGGAGAAGATCGGCACGGTGCCATCGCCCCGGCCCTCAATCCAGGCGTCAAACGCTCCGCCTGCACCGATCCGAACCTGGGTAATCGTGGGCAGCATCTCGCTGGCGATCATGCAGTGCCTGATCCCTCGAACAGGAGGCTCCTGCATTATCTTCTGCAGCCCGCGTCCGCGCTTGAGCGCGGAAGCAATGAAGTCCTGTCCTTCGACGCCGTGGAACTTCGGAGGCAGCCAGTCGTCGAAGCCTATCCAGACCGCAGGGTCCATGATCGCTATAGCGTCGGGACCATTGCTATCCCGGCAGCAGACGTAGCCGGGCAGCACTTCGTAGAGCGAGGGGAATGTCAATGCGGTCGCCCGAATGTCATTGATGCCCCCCGCCAGAAGATTCTGCCACCAGGACCAGCCTGAATCCGCTGTGCGCAGCGACTGGACGGCGCCACGATGGGGCACACCCATACTGATCAGCGTGTCAACCTGCTCCGCGCCTCCCTCAGAATGGATGTAGAGCCGTGCGATTAGGCCACCCATGCTGTGCGCTACGATGTCGAATCGTCGACCTCCGATGCGTTCGTCAACGAATTCTTTCAGTAGCGCCGCATTGTCAAAGTTGCTGAGCCGCCAATCATAGTCAAACTCATGGACCAACTCCCGAGTTGCCTCAGCGTCCACGGGCCTATTTGGCACGGCATAACCGAGCCCATGTAGCTGGTCATACAGGCTGCTGTACTGCCTCACCTTGAACGCCCCTAGTATTTGTAGCACCTCAATCGTACCACACGAGAAATGGGCAAGATCTTCCGGCTCAAGTTCGGTCCTGAGTGGCAACGAAAGGTCAGAAAAATTCCAGAGAGATGCTTCCGACTCACCCCAAATCACACGATTGGGATCGTTAGCCTCGCAAAGCTTCGAGCCCAAGATGCCTGGGATAAATATGATGGGTCGCTGCGGCGACGCTGCAGAAGACGGTGGCGCGATCAAGATCGGGGAAGCGCCCAGAAGAACAATCCAAGTCAGTAGTCTTCCAATGAAAGCCACGGTACACGTCCTCAGTGTTTGAAATGAACGGCGTCCAAATGATCAGATGTACGGCGATGTCAACTCGGTCCCGCCTTCGGGCTTCTCCACTTAAGTCTGCGACGTTTGAGGCCTTCGATCAAGCTAGAGACTGCGCGCTCCGCGCGTCTCGCGCCGCTCTTGTCGCACGACGGATGATTGAAGAGCGTTGCAGAAGACCATGATCTCAGTGGGCTACCTTTCGACTGAATGCTGGAAGGTGGTCAAAGAGCGGGACTGCAGGGGCGGGCCACAATCGTCCTCGGCCCAAAGCTGCCGCACATGGCTACGTCAATTGCCGCGATGCAGCATTAGCATAGCTGCCATTCAATAGCCGGACGCGGGGCTGTCTACGAAGGGATTGAGCAGTGGCGCCTACGAGCATGTCTGCGCGACTTCGGACGCAGTCGATCAACAGAGATTCTGACCGTGCGAGGGTTGCCTGGATTAGCCTACCAACGGATGTAGCTCAGCCGAAGAACTCCGGGGCTACATCGAGCATGAAAATCAACGACATTACCGACTTCATCGAACTCTGCAGGGTCCAACGCGGGCTGAGCGACCACAGTCTACGCGCTTACCGACAAGATCTGAACGCCTTCCATCGGTTCTGGCGCGCAAGCACGATGCCGGAGGAAAGCACTTCCGACACCATCATTTCGTTCATCACGTTCTTGCGTGATGATCAAAAGCTCAATCCATCGACAGTCCGACGCCGACTTGTGACGTTGCGGGGGTACTTCAACTGGCTCAAGGGAACGCAACGGCTGCCAGCGTCCCCTTTTGACGGGTTGATCCTCGAACTTCGCGCACCCCGACGGTTGCCACGGCCTGTCGATAGACCGACGCTCTCACATCTCTTCCGTGGATGTCGTCGCATGTTGGGGCCTTCGGTGGACCCAACGTCTAGTAACGCCCCATACACGATCGACAGCACCCAAGTGACAAGTCTGGTCGCAAGGACTCTTGTCTCCACCGGCCTTCGGATCGGAGAAATCACCCGGGTGCGCATCGCGGACGTCTCCAGTGGCGGTACATGCATTCGTGTGCGCGGCAAGGGCAATCGTGAACGGTCAGTCTATGTTGGCAACGAGCGGCTCTTGCAGGACCTGAACGCCTACCTCTCCCATCGAAGACAGCATGCAGATCCAAGGGACTTCTTGTTTCTGAACTCACGAGGGGGGCGGCTGACGGAACCAGCGTTCCGTAAGCGCCTGCGCACTATCTCTGCTGATCTCAGCATCGCGCCTCACCTGACGCCCCACCGATTTCGACATTCGGCAGCAACGATGTTGATCGAAGAAGGCGTAGACATTCGACTTGTTCAGCGCCTTCTCGGTCATGCGAGCATCGCAACAACAGAGATCTACACCAAGGTCTCTGACACCTCGCTCATCTCCGCGATACAAGCTGCAGATACCCTCTCGAAGGTCGATTCCTGAGTTACGATACCCGAGAATTATCTATCGATGTCTTCGCTAGAGGTGCTTGCCAGAGCTTCATTGGAGCGACCAGGTGAACGGATCGTTCATGTCACTAATGAAGCATCTGCAAAGATGTTTCAGGCGAAGGCGATTGCCGACACTGCCTACGCGCCACGCGTGATTTTGAATGCCACAGAACTCAAATCGGAAATCAGGGAACGGAAGTACGACAAGTGGATTGGCACGCCGCTCGCGCAAGCAGGCGGCGCCGCCCGCGCCGTGGCCAGTGCGCCTTCTGTCAAGATTGGCGAAGCCGAGTTCGGGCTGGGCGGGCTCGCCAGTGTCGACAAGCAAGGTGCAACTGCGTTGGTCGGCAAAGAGGCACTGTTTGTTTTTGAAAACAGCATAGATTCTGACGGGTTTGGACAGTTGCTTTCCTTTTTTTCTGCGGCCGAGCCAGAGAAGATGCCGACGATCGTTTTGGCGGCAGACCGAGATGTCGAGCAGTTGCGTTCGAAAGTGTCGCGCTACAGCGAGAACTTCGTCTTTCACGAAACCTATGGATCAACATCTCGATTTTGGTCGAGCGCACCGAAAAAGCCGGTGATGAGCCTGTCGGACATTGTTCAGGGACTAGTTCAAAACAACACACTCGCTGTTGCGACCGCGGACTTTTCGCTTGATGGCATCGATTCCTCGGATTTCGAGCATCTGTCACAGAGCCTTTCCGCAGCCTATGCCGTCGTCCGCTCGGTGAATTTCGAGTTCAACAAATACGCGTCTGCCGGGCTTGCGCAGGACGCGATCAGACTATTGAACAATTCGGACACGTCCAAGTTTTCAGCCGGGCAGCAAAAGGCGGTCAATGCGCTTTGGGTTCTGTTCTCCCTTTGGGATCTGTACCTACATGAGAGCAGGTCCGATGCTCTGGATCAGGCCATGCAGCGAGCCGCCGAAATCGGGTCCGACTTGCTGGTTGCGCATTGTCAACGCCTGATAAATTTGAGTGCCGGATACTCAGCGTATTCGCGGCACAACCTCGAAGTCGCCGAGATGACGTTCCGTCGGTTCAACCAAGTTCCAATGGCGATTTATTGCAAGAACAACGCGTTGCTGAACGACATGCACAGCACCGGGCGAACCACGGACGCGTTCCAGGACCTTATCGAAGAAGCGACCGAGATTTGCCCAAACATCTTTTCGATGGTGCGCCTGCTCAACAATGCCGGTGTTGGCGCCATGCTCGATTCACGCTTTGAAGAGGCGTTGGAGTTTTTCGATCGCTCTAAGACGTTCAACGCGCTGCCGATCCATCGTTTCGGGTTAGAGGTAAACACCCTTCTGTGCCAGTTTATGATGGGCGATAGTTTGCGCGAAGAAGAATTGCAGAGGATCGTCTTGCGCGTCGAGCGTGCCAACCTAGACAAGCGTTACGCGTATCATCAGACCATCGTCCTTTTGAACATCTTGCGCTTGCAGGAACAACTTGGCCATGCGTCCGACATTACCCGAGTGCTTTTGCGAGAGCGCGCGTTCATGGACTATGGCTCTGTGCTATCTGGAAGCGTGCCACTGGCCCGCTTCTTGGAAGCAAATCTGCCGACCATCGCTCCACAGGGTCGATACAAAGGCCAAAGGGGCGACTTCATACTAAGAACCGACCTGGTCCCGATCATCCATTTTGGCTGGTCCTAGCTGCCGCAAAATTGAATGGCCCAGTACATACGCGATGATGTCATAGTCTTCGTCTGCCGACAAACCCGCGCAAGACAGCGTGTTTTGCGCCTCGGCATCGCGATTCACCCAGCTTCGAACGCTTTCGACAAATGCGAGTCCGACGCAAACAGTGGGCATCGGATTGATCTCGATGAAAGAAAGATCGTCCAAGTCGATCCGGGCAACTTGATCCAGATGGTTGATGTGCAACCGAAAGTCTACGCGGGCATAGCAATCGACACCAACCGACGCGCAATAGGTGCGGATCTTATCTGCAGCCCGTCGATCAAGCGGATACTGTTTTCGCCTCACCGTACTGACACCGGAACCGCCAACATAGGCCTCCTTGGCGTGCCGATCATAGATCCAATCGGTTGGATCGGATTGGGCCGGTACGTAAACGGTCGCGTCCCCGACATTCAGTATACTCGTGCTAGCGTCCACAAAGACCGCCATCGTCACGTCATATCCAGGCACGAATGCTTGCACGATCTTCCTACCGTCAAAGTCTGAAGGGCCAAGCGTTTTGCCTTCGACCAATTTCAGGCCAAAGCTCCCGCCCAGATCCCGCGGCTTAACCACAACCCAGGCCTCGCTTTGCGCCTCCGCACATTCCTGAGGGCCATATACCCTCGGCACCTGCAGCCCTGCTTTACATGCAAGCGCATTCCCAAGATCTTTGCGCTCACCTGTATCGACCCAGTGAAATCCTGCTCATGCTACATAGGAGAAAAGGTAGCGATGAGCGAGACAGTGAGCGAAGACATCAAGCGGTGGACAGCGAAGCGTAAGAGCGCGCTCGTCATTGAAATAATCCAGGGCAAGACG
>JBCDFN010000039.1:0-13150 GCA_039177935.1 Pseudomonadota bacterium
AACCACAAACCCGGCCCGGCCCTTGTGCTGGGGGTGGCCTCCGCGTTGGGGGGGGGCGCCCGGCTTTGGGGGGCCGCGACCGGCGCTAGCGAATGCAAGCGTTGTATCTGTTGCGCCACTTCGCAGCGCGCGTCTCTTGATAACGCTTGCGATAGTAGTTGCAATTCCGCGTCATGGCTGCGGCGCCGGCGCCGACACCAGTGCCGACCCAAAGAGCCCGCGTGCCCCAACGCGCACCGCGATACACGCCGCGCCCTGCGCCCCGCACGCCGCGATAGACGCCGCGCGTCGCCGAGTTGAGCCCCTTGCCGACGCCTTTCGCGACGCCAGGCCGCGCGTCAGCTGGAGACTGGAACGTCATCGTCCCGACGAATGCAACAAACACGAAAACTGCAATTGCTGTAATGATCTTCATGGCTCGGTTTCCTCCCTATCCTCGCCTGCCTACAGCCTAGCACAATTTGCTAGAGGCTTCTGCTCTGTGCACGTACTTGCCGAGTTGGCCAATG
The DNA here is from genome assembly GCA_039177935.1 of Pseudomonadota bacterium. Classification (GTDB taxonomy): domain Bacteria; phylum Pseudomonadota; class Alphaproteobacteria; order Rhizobiales; family Methyloligellaceae; genus Methyloceanibacter. The sequence continues at coordinate 510 of JBCDFN010000039.1, forward strand.
TGCCAAGGCTGCCGCGAGTGCGAATTCTGGAGCCGCCCATAACGCGCCGCCCATTCGCCTTCAGAGCCCTCATTCGCCTGCTTTTATTTGTCTCACACAGCTCCAGGTTAAGGATAACAACGCTTTGGCCTGGATCGGAATTTTATCCGCATGCTGTACTTGGCAGCACTAAAGGGAGAAAGACATGTCCGGAAAACTGGCACTATGCGTCTCGGCCATCGCGTTCGCTTTGGTGACGTTCTCGTCGCCCCAAGCCAATGCGGGTGGCAGGTACCACAACTACGGCTACGGGACTACGACGGCCTGTTGCTGCTGCTGCGTCACATACTCATACTGTAGCGGCTATGTGCGCGGGGGTCGTTATGGTCGCGCCTATGCAGGCTACCGCGGTCGTGGCTATGTGTATCCGCGTTACCGCTACCCCTATGCCAGGGGATATGCACGGCGTCAGGCCATTCGCAACTGGTAAGGTAAATCGGCGCGGTTGTTGCGCCGAGCAAGCCACCGGGAGGCTGTGTCCACGCAGCCTCCGCAGCCCTGGCGAATAGCGCCGGGCAGAGCGCCTCGCTCAACGAAACGTCGACTCAGGTAGCGCTCGAGAGCTCATAGCTGAGTGCGCCTGAAGGGCACTGCTTGATCTGCTCAACGATCTCATCGGCAGGAGCACCATCGACGTTGATCCAAGGCTTCTTTTCTACGTCAAAGACCGTTGGGAGGCCTTTGACGCACGCGCCCGCATGGATGCAGACGTCAGGGTCGAAGAAGACCGTAATCGTCTCGTTCTTGTAGCTGTGCTTTGTAATTGAAAGCCTCGTTTCTGCCGCACTCTGGTCTTGAGCGTGGAGGCTGTCCTCCGAGCTCGGTTTCAATGTGTGCTTAGGGCCGTCCTTTCGGGTACTCGAAAGGTCTTACGCAAAAGGGCTCCTCTGCGGTCGAGGCGCTTCTGCCGGCCTTTGCGGCTTTGCCATTAGGTGCTTGGGACTTTTGGCCGGACGCCAGCGCCCGGGCGTCCTCGCGTAAGCCATCGCGCGCATGCGTCCGCCAATAGGAGAAAGTAGGAAGACGGCACAGACAGCGAGAGTCGCCGCGCCTTGGTGAACGCCCATTTTAAGCACTTGGTGCCTCAAACAGCAGCTTCAACGACTACGGAGCATAACCGCCAAGAACCCGAGCAAGACGGTAGACACTAATGAAACGGGGTCAAGCGGCTTGTGGATCAGCCAACGGCCCAAAAAGGCAAGAGGGCCACTGGCAAAGAGGCTTCGCGCTTGCATTCGCAAGAAACGCATGTCCTATTCCGGCTGCTAATTTCGGGCGACGGAAACGGCCAAACGCCTGACCGGTTGGGGTGAGAATTGAGAGAAACACTCGCGCGGTGGAACGTTCGGGCACGCATGGCGTCACCGCGCTGGATCAAGACCGCCTACCGTGTCACGCGCTCCTTGAAGACAAGGACCAGGTCGCAAAATCTCCCGCCGCATCTGGTGGACTCTTGCCGCTGCTGTGCGAACCGGCGCGAGATGCTCGACCACTTGCCTAAGAATGCTACTGTGATGGAAGTGGGAACGCAGCGTGGGGATTATGCACGCCAGATTATAAGGCGGACGCAGCCTGCGGAACTCCATCTCGTCGACATCGATTACTCTTTATTCAATGACCAGGGTCTCACGGGCGATGCCGTAACCCGTCACTGTGGGCTTAGCCACGAAATCGTTGCGTCCTTCCCGGACGACTATTTCGATTGGATCTATATCGATGCGGACCACGCCTATGCGTCCGTGCTGCGGGATGCGGTAGCGGCCGCGCCGAAGGTGAAGCCAGGTGGGTTCTTGGCTTTCAACGACTTTGCGCATGTCGACGTGGGGCTCGGCCGCTATGGGGTTCATCGTGCCGTGACGGAGTTTGCAATTGCGGAGCAGTGGCCGCTCGCACTTTTCGCTTTCAGCCCAGATGCGCTCTACGACGTTGTGCTGCGGAAGCCTGAAACTTCAGCGTCCTAATCAGCGTGGGATCGGCAGGTCTTTCGTCCACTCTTGGGGAAGCCAATCGATCGGGTCCGGCAGTTCAACCACCCCAGCCAGGCGCAGGATCACCACGACAAGCCAATACGCGACGAGCAGTGAAACGAGGATCAAGGGAATGCCGATGGCATAGGCCACCACTTTCCCGACGAAATCACCGAACTCTTCCATCGTCATGACGACATCTCCCTGAAGCAGTGGAAGAAGAACACCAGCATTTGTGCGGTGTGCCATGATGCTGGGCGCCACCCCAGCGTCACGGCGAAGTCCCTCGGTACCAGCTCCGCGTAATCCCAGTGTAACAGCCCCGGCCACCACCAAGGGCTCCACGTTGCGTGCTAAAGGTAATGAGTGTCGAAAACCGGGTGCCACCAGGGATCTGCACAACCTGCCAAGGAGCGGGGACTCGTCGTGATGTCGCGGGAAATCCCTCTGAATTCGCTCCGTGGAGCATAGCCCCGCAGGAATCGTCAGCCGGTGTTAGCGTTCCAGGCGTTACCACACATGAGGATGGCTGGTGGGGTCGCGTCTTGCTTCGGCCATCACAGACGGAGCCGCAAGACAGAGTCGTCCCTGTCTTATCTAGTTTTGAGGCGCCAAGTGTACAAAGAGTGTCTTTCAGAACTCAGCGGACGGTTTCCTACCTATGACACACGCTGACGAGTCCTATTGTGCTGGACGGACCACAACATGTATCTTGTTTATGGCCGCTGCGCCTGATGAGATGGCTTGGCTATGACAGGGACGCACCCCTACCGACCAACGTGTTGGATTGGAGGAAAAGGAGCGGGTCCCGTCGTGGTCGTGCCTCGATAATTCGTGGGTACGCAGTCGGCCAATTAACATCCGCATGGGAGGAGATTACTGTGAAGAGAAGTGTACTGGTTGCTCTACTTGTAGTGGGCTTTGCAACGCCAGCTGCAGCAGCGAAAGTCTACACAACCATTAATACCGTCGGTGACTGCGGGATGATCAAAAACCCCAATCCTTCATCTGGTATGACAAGGATTGGCGCAGAGGATGGGTATGACTCCAGAGAGGAAGCTAGAGCGGCGCTGGCCGAAAACAAGGATTGTAAGGGTATCGTCGAATAGACGATCGAGTAGCTACACTAGATGAAATTCGGAGCCGTCAGCCCAATTGCTGGCGGCTCCTTTGTTTTAGGACGCGCGGCCGAACTTACGAAAAGAGTGATGTGGCGCTAACCGTTTACATGGATCTTTGGCAGACATTCCATCTCTCAGTAGCGCGGACGCCTGTACTGTTCGCCTCGATGGTGTCCATGGGAGCCAATGGCTTCCGCATTACAGGACGTCAACGCAAACCAAGAAGCGCTGACGCGGGTATTCCTCGTTTCGACTTGGAGATCGTCAGCGAGCTCGCGAAATTCGGTCGCCAAAGAGAGAGGAGGTGTTCGCCGATTGCTTGCCGGATTGGAAACGACTCGGTGACGAATAAGCTAACGTGTCGCAATTCTGGTGCCGCCGGACAGGATCGAACTGTCGACCTCGTCATTACCAATGACGCGCTCTACCACTGAGCTACGGCGGCGTTCCAATGGCCTACGGATGACTGCGATCTGACGTCGGATCGCATCGTTTCAAAGTAGGCCGGTGGGTCTGTGACGGGTGGGCTGGTCCCTGGCGGCCGATTCACGCCGTCGGCTAGATGGGCCGTGAATCGATAGGATTCCCCTCCCGTTGCGGCGCGCAAACTGCCATAGCGGGCCTGGTGACGCAAGGAGTCCGGGTGCCCTTACAGGCAATGGAACAATGGGGTAAAAGGCGCATGCGTAAGGGAAGGATGAAGGTCAGGGCGACGGGCGAAGTCATGGCTGAGAAAGACATGGCTGAGAAAGACATGGCCGACGAAGACAAGCCTGCGACGAAATCAGCACCCAAGAAGACTATTGATGCAAGGCAGGATCGGCTGGCCCAGGCGCTTCGGTCCAACTTGTTGAAACGCAAGGAGAACGCCCGCGCGAAAAGGACCATGCCGAAAGGTCCCGAAGAAGGGCGACAGGGGTGAGGCGAAAAGGCTAGACTGATCGCTTGTCGTATCGCCTATGGCGGCGACACAGGGGAATTGAGGCGTGCTGAACGCAAAGCGCGTCAGAGGGAGTAGTGCGTTATGGATCGTATCCGCATTGTGGGCGGCAAACGGCTTGAGGGCACCATTCGGATTAGTGGTGCAAAGAACGCCGCGCTGCCGTTGATGATTGCGAGCCTTCTCACCAACGAGACACTGACCCTCCACGGCATGCCGCGGCTCGCGGACGTAGCCCTCTTGTCGCGTATTCTCGGCAACCACGGCGTTGACGTGACCATCGCGGGCAAGCGGGCGGGGCAGGATTCCAACGACGGACAAACCTACAAGCTGACAGCGGCGGAGATCGTCGACACGACTGCGCCCTACGAAATGGTCGCCCGCATGCGTGCCAGCTTCTGGGTGCTTGCGCCGCTCCTCGCGCGCTGCGGCGAGGCGAAGGTCTCTCTTCCAGGCGGCTGTGCCATCGGCACGCGGCCCGTGGACCTTCACCTTGTGGCTCTTGAGGCGCTCGGCGCGGATATCGAATTGGATGCGGGTTATGTCCTCGCGCGGGCACCGAAGGGCTTGAAAGGAAACCGGATCGAGCTCGCCAAGGTTTCCGTCGGCGCGACCCACAACGCTCTAATGGCCGCCGTGCTTGCAGAGGGTGAGACGGAGATCGTGAACGCCGCTCGGGAGCCGGAGGTTGGGGACCTGGCGACCTGTCTTGTCGAAATGGGCGCTAAGATTGAGGGGATCGGGAACTCGACCTTACATATTCAGGGCGTGCCATCGCTACACGGCGCCGAGCACCGCGTTCTGCCAGACCGGATTGAGACCGGAACTTACGCGATGGCTGCGGCCATTACGGGTGGCGATATATTTCTGGAAGGCGCGCGACCCGAACTGCTCCAGGAGGCGCTTGTGGCGCTGCGCTCCACCGGCGTCGATGTCTACGAAGAGCCAGGCGGCATTCGCGTCTCGCGCAACGGGCATGGTCTGGAGGCCGTATCCGTGGAGACTCAGCCCTTCCCAGGCTTTCCCACCGACCTGCAAGCCCAGCTGATGGCGCTGATGTGCACGGCGAAGGGCGTCTCTGAGGTTCGCGAGACGATTTTTGAGAACAGGTTCATGCATGTGCAGGAACTGGCGCGGCTTGGCGCGCGCATTGATCTTCGGGGCGATACCGCGCTGGTCCACGGGGTGAATGGGCTGCGGGGTGCGCCCGTTATGGCCACGGACTTGCGGGCCTCGGTCTCCCTCATCATCGCCGGTCTAGCGGCTCAAGGGGAGACAACCATTGGCCGCGTGTATCACCTGGACCGTGGATTTGACCGCCTCGAGGACAAACTGCGCCAGTGCGGCGCGCAAATCGACCGGATTGCCGGCTAGATCTTGTTTCGGGAATGTCTTCCGAAGCAGGCCGAAAGCGTGGTAGGTCCAGATCAGTTATGCTCTTACCGGTGATTTCTGCTTATGACGATGCTTAAGCTGCTCGCTCTCGACGAGGAGGATCTGCAAGTCGTTTCCTCCCAACTCCAGGACGCGGTTGTGCGAGTTGGGGACATGACCTACCTGCCGTCGCAAAAGCGGTTTGCGGCGGTTGTCAATCGGTTCGATTGGGAGAGCGCCGGCGAAGGCAGCGACCGCTATCGGCGCTTGCGGACGGCGCTCCGGTTCGATCGCGTTCTGGGTGCGCGGCATAAGGATCTCGCACCACAAGATAAGGGCCGCGTTCTGTCCTTGCTCGCGGTCGCGTTCGAACCGGCCGAGGCACCGGGCGGCAAGGTTCTGCTCTATTTCTCGGGCGACGTCACCGTGCAGCTCGACGTCGAGTGCATCGAAGCAGAGATGCGAGATCTGGGCCCGGCCTGGCGAACGCGGCACAAGCCGGAACATCCAGGCGAAGACGCAGCGACCCCGTCCGAGGCTTCCAGTCCAGATGGCTCCCAAGCCGCAGACGCTTGAGGTCACATGGTAGAGATCTTGGATACGCGTGAGCATGACTTCGCAACGCGTTTCGAGGCCTTGCTGGGCGCGAAGCGCGAGTCCTCCGCAGATGTGAACGACGCCGTTGCTGCGATTATCGCCGATGTCCAGGCGCGGGGCGACGAAGCTCTGGTCGACTTTACGATGGAGTTGGATCGTCTTGATCTTCGTAAGGCGGGTCTGGCGGTCTCGGAAGCCGACATCGCGGCAGCGCTTGCTGCGGTAGACGAAGATACGGTCGAAGCGCTGAAGCTCGCGCATGCGCGCATTCTAGACCATCACAGCCGGCAGCTGCCCGCGAGTGAGAGTTACATCGACGAGATCGGGGTAGAGCTCGGACAGCGCTGGACGCCCGTGTCTTCGGCGGGTCTTTATGTGCCCGGCGGCACCGCGAGTTATCCGAGCTCGGTTCTTATGAACGCCGTGCCCGCGAAGGTTGCGGGCGTGGAACGTCTTGTCATGGTTGTCCCGTCGCCGCGCGGCGAACTTAATCCGCTGGTGCTCGTTGCGGCCGCGCTGTCTGGCGTTGATGAGATCTATCGAGTTGGCGGCGCTCAGGCTATTGCCGCGCTCGCCTTCGGGACGGAGACCATCCGCCCTGTCTCTACGATCGTAGGCCCGGGCAATGCCTATGTGGCTGCGGCCAAGCGTCAGGTCTTTGGCCACGTTGGAATAGACATGGTGGCTGGGCCGTCCGAGGTCGTGGTCATTGCCGACAAGGAAAACGACCCGGCTTGGATCGCCAGCGACCTGCTGGCCCAGGCCGAGCACGATACGGCGGCCCAGTCGATCCTGATCACGGACGATGCGGGATTTGCTGCGGACGTCCAAGATGCCGTGGAGGCCCAGTTGAAAACGCTTCCGCGTGCCGAGACTGCGCGTGCAAGCTGGGACGACTTTGGAGCAGTGATCCTGGTCGGGAGCCTTGACGAGGCGCCGGCGTTATCGGACCGGCTGGCCCCGGAGCATCTGGAGATCGCCACGGAAAACGCAGACGCTCTGGCCGAAAAGGTGCGGCATGCAGGTGCGATCTTTATCGGCCGGTACACGCCTGAGGTCATCGGCGACTACGTGGCTGGAACGAACCATGTCTTGCCGACCGCACGGAGTGCCCGGTTCGCGTCCGGCCTTGGGGTACTCGACTTCATGAAGCGCACATCGCTGCTGAAGCTCGATGCCGAAAGCCTCAAGTTACTCGGCCCCGCGGCCATGACGCTCGCCCGGGCCGAGGGGCTCGATGCCCACCGCCGCTCCGTCGGCATCAGGCTGAATCTTCCGGATTGATCATGACCGAGACGGATGACGAACTGACCTTCCCCGAAACGGCGCGGCTGCTAGCTGTTACGCTGGACGAAGCCTCGCTTGGACGCGATAGCATCGAAGTCGAGCATGAGCGTGAGGTTGCCATCTTCGACCTCCTGGAGAAGAACAATTTTCTCCTCGCGGCGGAGCGGCATGATGGGCCCTACACCCTGCATTTGTCGCTTGCCGACAACCGGCTTGTCTTCGCGATATCCGATGAAGAGGGTGTGCTGCTGCAGCAGATCATGCTGTCGCTGTCGCCGTTCCGCCGCATCGTGAAGGATTACTTTCTCATCTGCGATAGCTACTACGCCGCCATCAAGACCCAGCCCGCTTCCAAGATCGAGGCGATCGATATGGGCCGCCGCGGCCTGCACGACGAGGGCAGTCACCTCTTGATGGAACGGCTGAAGGGCAAGGTCACGGTGGACATTGCCACCGCGCGGCGGCTGTTCACACTCCTTTGCGCCCTTCACTGGAAGGGATGACCCGTTGAGCGCCGACGGCGACTTGCCCGGCGCCGTTCTCTTCATGTGCGCCAGCAACGCAATTCGCTCGCCGATGGCCGCGGCAATGCTCCGCCATCTCGCCGGACGAAAAATCTACGTGGAGTCGGCTGGTGTTCGTCCCGGCGAACCCGATCCCTTCGCCATCGCGGTCATGGACGAAATCGGTATCGACATTGCTGATCACATGCCTAGGGCCATCGACGATTTACACGACATGGGATTTGACCGAATTGTCACCCTAGCCCCGGAAGCCCAGCACAAGGCGCTGGAGTTGGTGCAAGGCTACGCAATCGACGTGACTTACTGGCCAACGCCCGACCCGTCGCTCGCCACAGGCGCGCGGGAGATGATCCTCGATGCTTATCGCAGCGTCCGCGACCGCCTCTTTGACAAGATCAAGACGGAATTCCCTATTCAAGCTGCTGGCGGCGTCTAGGCCGGGGCACGAGATTCTTTGCCGCGCCCGGGAACGGCTTTGAGTGTCCAGCCGTTTTTCTCTCGTCCCCGCGTATGGATGGGATGAGCGTAACGATTGGACCGGACGATGAACGAAGTCTCGAGAGCAAATGGCACGAACCCGCATCGGGGCCAGCCGCAGCCCATAGAGCTATCCACAGACCAAGCGGTCGAGAGCGCGGCGCTCGCGGGCGCCGCTGCGATACAGAAGCTCGTGGCGGAGCGCAATGAACTGCGGACGCGCCTCGCGTCTCAGGAGCAAGAGACGGCTGCCTATCGGGCACTAAACAACGAGCTGCGCCGGCGTCTCGTGCTCGTGCACCAAGCCTATGTGGAAATGGCAAAGGGCGTCGTCGGCGATCTTGAGCGCTTTGACGCGGTTCTCCGGGACTCGGCGCAAGAAGCGCACGCCACGATCGAGGCCCAGATGCACTGGGAAGAGGCGGCTCTCCCGGCCTCAGCGCCGGCGCAGAACAGGGCCACGACAGTCAACGGTGCACAATCCAATAGCGCCCACGCCAATGGAGCCCAACCGAAAGGCGCAGCGCAACTCAAGCCATAGGCCTGGGCGAAGGCCTCGAAGCGGGGTGGTCAAGGGCCGTTGTGTTGCAACGGGTCGCTGATCGGCGGCTAACCCCCGATGTACCGTTAGCCCTTGGCTTCCAGGAACTTCTTCAACTGGTCAAAATCCATGACCGGGACCAGATCGTGGACGTTCAAATCGGTCCACGGTTCGAAGAGCGAAGCAATGGCTTCTGGCTTGTCCGACTCCACGAGGATGAAGGACTCCTGCTGCATCAGCGAGATCCAGACACCCTTTAGCTTAACCCCGGGAACCTCAGGGACTCCGTTCTCCATAAACCGTCCGAGGCTCTCGTCTCGGTCTTCCGGCTGCATCGTGACATGGCACATGAACAGCATGCGGCCCTCCTTCAGGCTTCGTGGGCTAGGCGCTACGACCCAGGGGAGCGTCGAGTCTCCCCTAAGCGCCCTCTTGGGTGCCCATCGGGCGTTTGGTCTTGCTCTGTCGGCTCATCGTCTTGTCCCTGGAGGCCCTCGGTAATTGCCGATCCGAATGAAGCCCCTCCAATTCTTGTCATGGAACCCGTCCCGCTGACCACCTGTTTTTCGCGGTTTTTTGGGAAAACCAAGAGGGGAATCGGGCCTAGGGCGGGGGCGATCGCAAACCATACCAATAAGTATCTTTTTTTCTGATTGTTGCCTCGTTGCACTAGTCAAGCCTCGGACAGCGCCACACCATTAACGAGCAAAAATAAAAAACTCACGCAGCACTTGTTATCTCTGGAGGAGAGTGACATGACGCAGTCGGTAGGGTGTGAGGCTTGTGCGAGTGCCAACAAGGGCAGAGGCACAAAAGGAAAAGTGAATATCGGAGGCCGGTGTGGCTTCCTGGCACCTCGTGAAATCAGATGCAGTTCGAAGCGCCGCCGAGCGCTGCTCGTCGGCACGGCTCTCGCCACGCTGGCGGTGTTCGTGCCAGCGCTACCCTCGACGGCGGCCGCTGCACAGGCGACCTGCGTATTGAACGACCCGTTCGGCACCTCCCTCAACATTTCCCAAGACGGGCAATTGATCGCGCGGAGCGGGGACGCCGACCTCACTTGCGTCAATCCAGTCGACAGGGCGCATGACGCCGGTCCCGTGATTCACCTCAGCACGGACGACTACGGCATTGACTTGCAGAACACCGGTGCGCTGGTGGCAAAAACTGAGGCGGGCATCTATGCCAGAACAAGGGGCTTGAAGGGGCCCATCAAGATCTGGAACAGCGGCGACATTACCGCGATCTCCTCGGCAATAGGTCTCGCAGGGATCGTTGGTAACGCAGGATACCTCATTGGCACGTCGCGAAACGACGTATCGATCGAGAATTCCGGCCGCATCCACCTAACGACTTCGGGTGGTGCTGGGTATGCCTCCTATGGCATTGGTGCGAGGACGCACGGCGGCAAAGTCACGATCGCGAATTCAGGGGTTGTTGAGGTAACCACTCGCGGATCGGCGTTCGGCCTTTACGGCGAGTTAGAGCGCGCGGGTGACGTTCTCGACATCACCAACACGGGTCCCGTTGCAGCGAATGGAGAATCCAGCTCGTTTGGTATTGCCGCCATCGCCGCGGATAATGGCCAGACGTTTCGCATCACCAATGAGGCGACAGTCGCAGCGTCATCCCAAAGTTCCCGCGCCATCGGAATACTGGCGACCACCCTTTCATCGGGCGAGGAAGCCTCGTTTCACATCGAGAACAAGGGTCGATTGATGGCCGAATGCACCGATTGTCCTGCCTACGGAGTTCGGGTTTCACCCATTAAAGCGAAATCCGAGACTTTGATTGTGAATAGCGGTCTGATCATAGCGGATGGTCAGTCTGACCACACGTTCGGCATCGATGCCCTCTCAGTTGGAGAGGCACCAGCATCGATATCATGAACAGTGGCGACATCGGGGTCAGCACCTTTGGCGGAGTAGCCCATGGCATCCGGGTTCGCGCCGAGGGGCGGGATACCGAGGTGTTCACCTTCAATAGCGGACTCATTCGCGCCATGAGTCAGGATGGGAGTGCGTTCGGTATCAGAGCTGACGCATACGCAACTGGCCAACGCATCGGCGTCGGCAACGCGGGGAACATCGAAGTCAGCACCTCGGGTGGCGATGCCCAAGGCATCGTACTTGTCGCGGGTGGCGAGAACTCTAGGCTGACGGTTGCCAATACCGGCGTGATCGGCGTGAATAGTCGTTCTGGAGCCGCGCTTGGCATTGACGCCACGGGAACTAAGAACGACGTCGTTATCGATGTTCTGAACACCGGCAACATCACGGTCCACAGCGACGCCGAGAGAGTTCATGGCATCCGAGCCATTTCGCTCGGATTCAATAGTGTAATCGGGATCCGCAACAGCGGTATCATCAGCGTCGAGACGGCATCGAGTGACCACGAGTCATTCGGTATTCGAGCCGCGGCTCTCGGCTCAAGCAGCCCAATCTTTATTGCGAACACGGGCACGATTGTCGCCACCGGCAAGGACAGCATCGGCGTTAATGCCTTCAGCGCTGACGCGGGCGGTGTGGCTATAACGAACATAGGCTCGATTAGTGCGTCGTCGAACCGAGCGATCGATGTCAAAGGCCTGAGTGCGGCGCAGATCCTCAACTCAGGCCGCATCACCGGCTTCGTGAGCCTGACGGAGCGGAACGATCTGTTCGAGAACAGATCCGGTGGTGTTTTTGAGACAAAGAGCACAACGCACTTCGGCGGCGGCAATGATCTCTTCATCAACCAGACCGGCGCAACTGTGCTGGCGGCCACGGATCCAAACCGTTCTGAGCACAGCCGTTTCGAGGGGCTAGAGACGTTCCGCAATAGTGGCGGCGTCATCTCGTTGGCCGACGGCGCTCCAGGTGACACGTTCACCATTGCCAATATGCCAGGAGAGGCGGACCTCACCTTTGAAGGCGGTGGCGTTCTCATCGTGGACGCGCAGCTGGGTGGGCAGCAACCTGCGTCGGATACCTTCGTTGTTGATGGCGAAATGACCGGTAAGATCGAGGTAGTGGTGAACAACACCAGCAGCGAGCCCGGTGCACACAGCACCCAAGGCATCGAAATGGTGGTCCTGGACGGCGGCGCGCGTACGGCAACATTCCAACTGCTGCACGGTCCCATTGACGCGGGTTTCTTCAACTACGATCTGTTCTTCGACCCCACAGGGTCTGGAGTATGGGAACTGCGCAGCTTTGTGGGCGCGTCCGCCTATGCGCTGCCGAAACTGCTCACCGCCGCGCAAGATTTGTGGCATCAGACGTCCGCGACCTGGTTCGACCGCACGGCGGATTTGCGCGTGATCCTGCAGGGCGGCGAAGCGCCCGCTTACTATGACGCGACACGGTCTCTCGGCGAGCCTGGACAAAAGCGGCTACGGTCGGATGGTCTCACCCTAGCCGTGTGGATGAAGGGCGGTGGGTCGCGGCTCGATCGGGATGGCTCGGCCACCACGTCCGCCTACGGACGGACCTACAATTACGATCTCGACAATGAGTTCTCGTCGTTTGACCTGCAAGTTGGCGTGGACATGGGTCAGTACGATGTCCTGTCCCAAGGCGACGTGCTGATCTTCGGCGTGCTCGGCGGCTTTGTGGGCGGCAAGCTCGATTACGACAGCCTCGCCGATACGTTCGATTTCTCGGGCGGCCAGGTTGGGGCGTATGCCACCTATCTGAACGGCGGTCTGTTCGTCGATACGCTGCTGAATGTACATCTCTATGAGATCAACACGCCGAATCTCGGCTTCTCCGACAGCCTTGACGCCACCACGGT
>JBCDFN010000040.1:0-11643 GCA_039177935.1 Pseudomonadota bacterium
CGATTTCTCGGGCGGCCAGGTTGGGGCGTATGCCACCTATCTGAACGGCGGTCTGTTCGTCGATACGCTGCTGAATGTACATCTCTATGAGATCAACACGCCGAATCTCGGCTTCTCCGACAGCCTTGACGCCACCACGGTGGGTCTCAGAACCGATGCCGGCTACCGCTTTGGCTCCTTCACCGGCGGGGCGTTCTTCGAGCCGCTGGCGACGATCGAGATCACGTGGGCGGATATCGATGGGTTCAGCGCCGGCGGCAACCGGGTCAGCTTCTCGGACGATGCCAATGTCCGTGGGCGGATCGGCGGCCGGGTCGGCGCCACGATGCAGGCCTGGGAAGGCACCATGATGGAGCCGTTCCTGATCGCGAGCCTGTGGGGCAATCTGTCAGACGACAACAGCGCCCGCCTCGTCTCAAGCGGGACCACGTTCAACTTCCAGGATGATCTGGACGATGTCTGGGGCGAGATCTCCGGCGGCGTGAACCTGTTCAACTTCTCCCAGACCACGTCCGTCTTCGCCAAGGTCGACTACACCTTCGGCGAAAACGTCCAAGGCGTCGGCGGCAAAGGCGGTATCCGCGTCGCTTGGTAGGCTCTTTGTTGTCGCGCTACCGCCTAGCGGCTGCTTGAGCGCTCTCTTGTTGCGCTACCGGCCTTCTTGAGTGCGGAGCCTAAGCTTGCAACTCCGCGAGCAGCGAAGCGGTAAGACAGCCGGGATGTTCTCTGCCTCGTCATTGCCGGGCTTGACTTGAGCCTGCGCCCGGGCCGGCAGAGCCGGACCCGGGTAGCAATCCATTTGGGACTCCGCGAATGTGGTGCGGCCTAAACGGACCCCCGGAACAAGTCCGGGGGTGACGACTGAGTTGGTGGCAAGAACGTGGCTCAATTGACTGTTTTGAAAGCAAAAATATCCGAAACTGGCAGCCGGACCGCACAAGACCGCGAAGTACGAAAAACAGCGACTGTGACATGTAGGGCACAGCATCCAGCGGCGCCCTGGGCTATAAGAGTCACATCAAATGTCGATTCTGCAGGGAATAATTTTGGGGGATCCAACCATGCGCATGTTCGTCGCTCTCGCGATTGTCGTTTCTGCTACTCTCGGCCTCGGCGGTTGCTTCGGCCACCACCAGGAAACTGTTGTTGTTGAGCCGCTCAAGCTCGGCTAAGCAGGTCACGACGAGGTAGCTAAGCAGTCTATCTCTCCGGCAATGCCAACCCCGGCCAGGGAAACCCGGCCGGGGTTTTTTGTGTCTCATGTTTTTTGTGTCTCATGTTTTTCGTGCCTCATGGCGGAAAGCACCGCGCCGCGCAGGACAATGGGCCCCGGCGGCACGCTGGGCAGCGCTCCGATTTACCTGAGCAGCAAAAACAGTTTGGGAAAGAGCGTCTAGAGCCAGCCGAGAGACTTGGCTTCGCTGTAGGCGGCCTTCCAAGCCTCCGCCGCGAAGGTGGCTTCCGGGCCACTGATGCTCGGCGCATTGAGAAGTTCGCTGGCTTCGAGCATGCGCCATTGGGCATTTCGCTGGAATGTCAGGGTGTAAGGCGTTCCGGTCCGCGTCACGCGAAGACCGTTTTCAAGCACTTCTACGGCTATATCGCTCATAACGCGTGCAATCCTTCTGACACGGCGGGAGACGATTCCAGCAGTCTCTACGCGCACCTGCGCAGACAAGACGCACAAAATCAAGCGACCTGTAGGGTTGAATTGTCACGCTCCGTACGGCCGTGGCCGGGGCAAGCTTCGAGGCCCCGACCTGATGCTCACCGTGCCCTCAAGCAATGCAACGGCGTCATGCGTTCGTAACTTGATCTTGCCCGAAGCTGCGCGATAATTGCCTCGTACTAGACTACCTGTAACGGGTTGCCCGGCGGGATCCCGAGGCGGCTCGCGCACTCCCGATGACCAAGTCGAATCAAGAGGAGGACTAAATGTTCCGGCAAGTATCGACAGGGTTCTGCGTGGCCGCGCTCATGTGTCTGGCCTGTGATGTGGCGCTCGCGGAGTCCAACATCCGCGGCGCGACGACCGGACCTACGAAGGCGCCTGGCCACAATCATCGGGAGCAATACATCCACCTTAAGCCGGAGAAGCCTGCGCCGAACATGTACCCGGTGATCCGGCATCCGGAACTTGAGAAGAACGCCGCCACAAAACTTGCGGCCCTGGCTGAAAAAACGGGGAAGAAGCCGAATATCATGATCTTCCTGCTGGACGACGTTGGCTGGATGGATCCTGGCTTTAACGGCGGCGGCGTTTCGGTCGGCAACGCCACGCCGGCAATGGATCGGTACGCGGCCGAAGGGATGATCTTGACCTCAGCCTACTCAACGCCGTCCTGTTCGCCGACACGCGCGACCATTCATACGGGCCAGAACCCGCTTCACCACGGCATTTTGCGTCCGCCCATGTATGGCGAAGCGGGTGGGCTGGATGGCGCCACGACAATGCCGATGCTCCTTCAAAAGGAGGGGTATGTGACGCAAGGCGTGGGCAAGTGGCATATGGGCGAGAACAAAGGCTCGCTGCCGCAGAATGTCGGGTATGACGACTACGTGGGCTTCCTCGGTGTGTCGGACATGTACACCGAGTGGCGCGATGTCTACTTCAACCCTGAAATCGCGCTATCACCAGATCGCTTCAAGATGCTGGAGAAGGACAACTTCAATCACTACGAGGTTCATTGCACGCCAGCTGACAAGGAGCAGTGCGAGGATAAGAAGCTCATCGATCTCGACTACATCAAGGACTTGGATGACCATTGGATGGAGGTCAGCCTGGCGTTCCTCGACAAGATGAAAGGGTCGGAGAAGCCTTTCTACTTGTATCACGCGACACGCGGCTGTCATTTCGACAACTATCCGAACGATGAATGGGCCGGAAAGTCCATGGCCCGCACAGTCTTCTCCGATTGCATGGTCCACATGGACCACATCTTCGGAAAGTTGATGGAGAAGCTCGAAGAGATTGGCGAGGCGGAAAACACGCTTGTTATCTTCACATCGGACAATGGCCCGGAATGTGAGATTCCGCCCCGGGGCCGTACGCCATTCCGCGGGTGCAAGGGATCGAGCTGGGAAGGCGGGGTTCGCGTTCCGACGTTTGTCTACTGGAAGGGGATGATCGAACCTCGGAAATCCGACCAGCTGCTCGACCTGGCAGACATCTTACCTACGGCTATGAGTCTCGCCGGCTATCCCGGTTCAAAGCTCGCTGAGCTCTTTCCGAAAAAGACCTATATCGATGGTGTCGATCAGGCGGCGTGGTTTGTCGCGGACAATGGACTGTCTGCGCGCCGCAGCCGGATTTACACGCTCAACCAGTACTTTGCTGCACTCCGGATCGATGAATTCAAGGGCGTCACAACCGGTGAGATTGAGAATGGCGTCGTCCAGCGCGGTTATACGGGCGGCTTCTCCGGCTTTATTTTTACCGATACTGGGGGCGCGATTGTCTTCAACCTCTATACGAACCCGCAGGAGGATGTGTCGGTGGGTGTCCGCCATATCCCGATGGCCGTGCCTCTTAGTGCCGCGGGGGCAAGCTACCTCATGACGCTGTTCGAATACCCACCACAGTTCAAAGTCGGATTCGCGTCGAACAATCCACCTGTCTACGACGTGCTTCCCGTGGGTGAGATGGCGGTGAAGGAATGGCTCAAGAAACACGGTTTCGGACGTTTGCAGCATTAATCCCGAGAAATCCGGAGAATTGGTGAGTTAGGGCGCGTCCTTGCTGGCGCGCCCTATTGCTTGTGCGGTGCCGCTGTTGCTTCCGGGCAACAGTCCGAAGGAATTCCGGGGAGTTGCGGAAATTCGATCTACGACAGCGCGTAGCCGCATTAGTCTTCCCTGTAAGGACTTCGGGGGGACCCTTATGTGGCGTAGCGTTGGTTTCAGCCTGATCGTCGGCTTGTTGATCGTCAGCATGTCGCCGATTGCCGCCCGCGGCGATGACGCCGTCGCGCCAACTTCCGAGTGGAGCGTAAGCGGCGGGCTCTACGGCTGGTTTCCGTGGGTGCAAGGATTTGCGACCGCGCGGAGCGAGTACTTCACGGTCTACGCAACTCCGATTGACTTGATCGAGAACTTCGCGGCCGTCCCCGTTATGGCCAATCTCGAAGTCACGAATGGCAAGTTCTCATTCTGGGGCGATGCGATCTACGCCCAATTCGCGTTTGGTGGAAGCTTCGCAGGCGAGGCCAACCCTATTCCGGGTCTTCAAGTGGGCGCCACCGGCGGGAGCGAGACGGACTACAATCTCGGCGTCTACCAGTTCGGCGGTTTCTACCAAGTCGCCGACTTCGCGGGGGACTATGGCAACACGACCGTAGAGGTTGGGGCGGGCGCGCGCTTCATCCAGCAGGAATTTCGGCTAAAGGCGAGAATCGATGCGACTGCGCAGGTTCGCCTTAGCAACCTTTCCAATGCGATTGAGCGCCGGATCCAGCGAATTAGCAATCGCGAGCAGCGTCTGGAAGCCCTTTCCGCTCTCAACGAACTCCGCCAGGGGTCGCTTGAACAGAAGATCATTCGCGCCGAGGACAAAGGCCGCGACCGCCGCGTCGCCCAGCTGGAGCGGCGGCTGAGACGGGTCGATGATCGGGGGGAGGCATTGGCTGCGCTCGAGGCTCTTGAGCGGCTTGAGCTCGAGCTGCTGAGGGTCGCACTCAGGCTTGATGGCAGCGACTTCAACGAGCAATTCGCCTTTTTGGAAACTGGCACCATGGACTGGGTGGATCCAACCATCGCCGTGCGCTTCCACCACCATCTCGGCGATGGCCACTCCTTTACGGTCACGGGCGATTTCGGCGGATTCAATATCGACAATGGCCTGTCGAGCCAGATGCAGTTGACCTACAACGTTGACGGAACCCTTTGGGGCTTTCAGACCACCTCGACGTTCGGCTACAGGGCGTTGTGGCTGAACTATGAGGAAGAGACATCAAAGGGCACAGGCGGCACGAATGTCTGGCTGCATGGTCCTATCGCTGAGCTTCTTCTTCGCTGGTAGAGGCCCCGAGCCCCTCAAGCCGGCTGCTTCGCAATCCGGTTTCGACTCTCTGTCTCATCCAAGTATGGCGAAGGCGGTCGTAGAGGTAATTCCTGTCGTAAACGGGTAGCGCCGACCGACTAAAGCCGATTGGAGATGCGCCGATGGGCGCGCTAAGCTTACTCGCGGTCCCAGTTACGTGGACTGATCAATGAAGAGGCCGCATTCCCAAAAAGTCTGTGGCCATCTGACGGGAGGAGCGTTCCATGTATCTGCTTATGAGAGGCCTTCGGCGGGTCGGCCTCGCGACAGCCGCCGCGGCAGTGTTGTCCGTCGCAGCAGCTGCCGGTCCTGCGATGGCGCAGGAGACCAAAACCGATAAGCCCAACGTCCTGGTCATCTGGGGCGACGACATTGGGATTTGGAATATCAGCCACGAAAACAGTGGCATGATGGGCTACCGGACACCCAATATCGACCGTATCGCCAACGAAGGTCTGTCCTTCACCGATTACTATGGCCAGCAGTCCTGCACGGCCGGGCGTGCCGCCTTCGTCGGCGGCAACGTGCCTGTGCGGACAGGCATGACCAAGGTTGGCCTCCCGGGCGCCAAGGAAGGCTGGCAGGAAAGCGACGTTACGGTCGCGACGGTTATGAAGAGCCTCGGCTACAAGACCGGCCAGTTCGGCAAGAACCACTTTGGCGATCTCGACGAGCATCTGCCGACGAATCACGGCTTCGATGAGTTCTTCGGCAATTTGTACCATCTGAACGCCGAAGAGGAGCCGGAGAACGAGGACTATCCAAAGAGCCCGGAGTTTCGTGAGAAATTCGGGCCACGCGGCGTGATCCGCTCATTTGCGCAGGCAGATGGCACCCAGAAGATCGAAGACACCGGTCCGCTCACCAAGAAGCGCATGGAGACGGTTGACGAGGAAACGCTCGCGGCCGCCAAGGATTTCATCAAAAGGGCAAACGACGAAGGCGAGCCCTTCTTCGTGTGGTGGAACGGCACACGGATGCACTTCCGGACCCACGTCAAGGATGAGCACCGAGGGATCTCTGGGCCGGACGGCGATGAGTATCACGACGGCATGGTCGAGCACGACATGCATGTGGGCGAACTGTTGAAGCTGCTGGACGAGCTCGGCATCGCCGACAACACCATCGTCTTTTACTCGACCGACAACGGACCGCATTTCAACACCTGGCCCGATGCCGCGATCACTCCCTTCCGAAGCGAGAAGAACTCGAACTGGGAAGGCGCTTACCGCGTGCCGGCCTATGTGCGCTGGCCGGGGAACTTCCCCGCTAACAAGACGCTGAATGGCATCGTGTCCCATGAAGATTGGCTTGCCACCTTCGCGGCAGCCGGTGGCAATCCCGAGATCAAGGAACAGCTTGCAGAAGGCGTGGAGCTTGGAGGCCGGACTTACAAGAACTACATCGACGGCAAGAATATGCTGCCTTACCTCAGCGGCGATGTGGATGAGTCTCCGCGCAAAGAGTTCATCTACGTGAACGACGACGGGCAGATTGTTGCCCTGCGCTACGATGCTTGGAAGGCGGTCTTCCTTGAGAACCGCGGCAAGGCCTTCGAGGTCTGGCGGGAACCGTTTATCGAATTGCGTGTCCCGCTTCTGTTCAATCTCCGGCGCGATCCATTCGAGCGGGCTCAGCACAACTCCAATACCTATAACGATTGGATGCTGGACCGGGCGTTCGTGCTGGTGCCGATGCAGGGTTTGGCGGCGAACTTCCTCAAGACTATGCAGGAGTATCCGCCGAGCCAGTCACCCGGCGCGTTTAATCTCAGCAAGATCGAAGAGAAGCTGAAGAGCAGCATCGGCGGCAACTAGATACCCTTGAAATTGTGAGGCCGCTGGAGCAGCTCCAGCGGCCTTCTTTGCCTTGGACAGAGAGGCCCAATGAAGAGTCTTCTGACTGCTGTCGCTTTGACTGTGACGGTGCTTATCGCCGCAGGCGCAAATATGGCCGAGGCCGCCGACCCGCTTCCGTCATGGAACGACG
Organism: Pseudomonadota bacterium; assembly: GCA_039177935.1. Taxonomy (GTDB): domain Bacteria; phylum Pseudomonadota; class Alphaproteobacteria; order Rhizobiales; family Methyloligellaceae; genus Methyloceanibacter. Next base: position 7,028 of record JBCDFN010000040.1, read on the forward strand.
GCGAAACAAGGCAAGCGATCGAGTCCTTCGTCGCGAAAGTAACCGACAAAGACAGTCCAGATTACGTTCCGCCTGCGGACCGTATCGCCGTCTTCGACAACGACGGAAATCTCTGGGCGGAGAAGCCCGTCTACTTTCAGCTCTTGTTCGCCATCGATCGCGTAAAGGCTCTGGCGCCAGAGTACCCGGAGTGGAACGATCAAGAGCCCTTTAAGTCGGCTATCGCCGGTGACATGGAGGGCCTTGCCAAGTCTGGCGAGGAGGGAATTGCCAAGATCGTGGCGGCCAGCCATGCAGGAATGAGCACTACTGAGTTCGCCGCGATCAGTAAGGAGTGGCTCGATACGGCCAAGCATCCTCAGACGGGCCGCAAATATACGGAAATGGTCTATCAGCCCATGTTGGAGCTCTTGGACTATCTGCGCGACAATGACTTCAAGACCTATATCGTCTCGGGCGGCGGTATCGAGATGCTCCGTACGTTTTCTGAGCCCGTCTACGGCATCCCACCGTCTCAGGTGGTCGGGAGCAGTATTAAGACGGAATATGCGGTCGTCGACGGTACGCCGCAACTGACGCGATTGCCGGAACTCAACTTCATCAATGATAAAGCTGGAAAGCCCATCGGCATCAACCAGCACATCGGCAAGCGGCCAATTTTTGCTTCCGGCAACTCAGACGGAGACTTTGAGATGCTGGAATGGACAACAGCCGGTGATGGTCCACGTTTCGGACTTATCCTCCACCACACGGATGCGGAACGGGAATACGCCTATGACCGTGACTCTCACGTGGGTCGCCTCGATAAGGCGCTCGATCAGGCGTCCGATCGTGGCTGGACCGTCATCGACATGAAGAATGATTGGAAGGAAGTCTTCGCCGAGGTCGACTAGTGCGCGCGCGCCGTGCGCACAGCGCGAGATTTCATTAGAAAGATACGTTGCGGTATCGTTCCGACTAGGCGATATAGCAACGGTAGAGTCGGGCACCCCAGATCGGGTGCCTGATTATGGTACCGGGTTGATACCAAGTAACAAGGCGCCCCAGCGGCGCTGCCCAGGGAGACAAAATCCATGAAACGATTGAGCCACGTCTTGTGCGGCGCGGCGGTCATCTTGATGGCCGCAGGCGCTGTCACCGTCGCCAATGCCCAGGCGCTAATGGTCTACAAGGAAGGTGCGTCCGACGCCCAAATCAGAAAAGACCGGGTCGCCTGTCACGAATGGGCGGTCAAGCAGACCAATTTTGATCCGACCGCAACCTTTAAGGCCCAGGAGGCCGGTGTGCGGACGAGGACGATCATGGAGGTCTCGACCGCACTCAATATTGCGGACGGGGGTACGGACCCGCGTTGGACTGCTGGCGGCTTTGGAAACACACGCACTTCTGCTGACGTGCGCCGTCTGAATGCACTTTATGCGGATTATCTCAAGGCCGGGGCGCTCTGCCTCGAAGGCCGCGGTTACGTCGTTACCCAATAGGAGCTCAGACCATGCGATCGATGATTTCAAAAGCGGGCCTCGGGCTCATCTGTCTGCTTGCGGCTCCGGCAACCGCTTCCGCTGCGGACGGCGTCTATATGTGCGCCTTCACTGACATCTACGAGTGTGTGGAAGTCGCTGGCTGCAAGCGTGTGTCTCACGACTTCGCCAATCTGGCGCCTGTGCTCAAATTCGACTTCGACAAAAACGTCATGCATTCGGATGATCTTGGTGCCGAGCCGCGCGAGGTCAAAATGGAGCACATCAAGCAGAAGGGCGATGTCATTCTTCTCCATGGGGTTGGTGCCAACGAAGAATCGCCTCGTTCGTTCAGCGCTGCGATCTCCACCAAGACAGGTAAGATTCGTGCTGGTATCAGCACCGGAGACGCCACTCTCTCGCTGACTGGAGACTGCGTGGACGGTCTTTAGGCGGTGTTGCGGCGGCTCATAGTCGTCCGCCGATAACAACAGACTTGATGCAACGGGCAGGTGCTAGCACCTGCCCGTTCTTCGTGGGAAGGTACAGTCTAATGTGCCTGCGTCGTGTCGATAGAGTATAGCTGCGTTGAATAGCCGACATAAATCGTCCCGCGTAAACGAGACATTGGACAAGAGCTCGGCGCTCGAAGCCGCTTCCACGCTCCCGTTGCGATCGAGAGTATTCCTGCTCATCGGTGTCGCGGCGTTGGCGGCCGTGGCCGTTCTAGCCGTGGGTTTGACCCTCAACATCATCGGATCAGGTCCGGCCGTGCCGGCTGACCGCGCGGCGGAGGGCGAGGACACCGACTCCGGGGCTTCACCGGTCAAGGCCTCGTCCAGCGCGCCAAGTTTCGTCGGGAGCGAGACATGCATCTCCTGCCACCAGGAGACCGGGGCGCTGTGGCGCACCTCGCAGCATGCGCATGCCATGGCCCATGCGACGGCCGAAACAGTATTGGCCGACTTCAACGACACGACATTCGACTATTTCGGCACAACGTCTCGGTTCTTTAAGAAGGACGGCAAGTTCTTCGTGGAGACTGATGGGCCGGGCGGTGCCTTAGAGACATTCGAAGTGAAATACACGTTCGGTCTTGATCCGTTACAGCAATACCTCATCGAGTTTCCAGACGGGCGTGTGCAGTCTCTCACCATCGCTTGGGACAGCCGGCCGAAAGAAGAGGGCGGTCAGCGTTGGTTTCATCTCTACCCATACGAGAAGATCGGCCACGATGACCCGCTCCATTGGACCAAGCTGAATCAGAACTGGAACTTCATGTGCGCCGAGTGCCATTCGACCGGCGTCGCCAAGAACTATGACCCTGAGACAAAACGCTACAACACGACCTGGAAGGAAATCACGGTCGGTTGCGAAGCCTGTCATGGGGAAGGATCGGCGCATGTGGCATGGGCGAAGGAGGGTGGCATACCGGCCGCCGATGACAATGCGCTGGGGCTCCTAGCCCGCTTCGACGAACGAAGCGGTGTCTCGTGGAAGATTGACCCAGCATCGAAGCAGCCTGTCCGGAGCGCGCCGCCCATGAGCGTGCGCAAAGAGGTCGAGATGTGCGGCCGCTGTCATGCGCGCCGCGGCATCATCTCCGAGGCATTCGTACCAGGTCGGTCCTTGTCGGATACCCATCCAATCGCACTGTTGTCGAGTGGCCTTTACCAGGCTGACGGTCAGATGCTCGACGAGGTCTACAATTACGGCCAGTTCAAACAATCGAAGATGTTCGCGGCGGGTGTCACGTGCAGCGATTGCCATGAGCCGCACAGCGCCAAACTGCGCGTCCCGCGTGCGGACGTTTGTCTGCAGTGCCATACCAACGACTATGAAAAGCCGAGCCACACGCATCATCAGGGAGCAGATGCACCTGACTGCGTGTCCTGCCATATGCCGTCGCGCGAGTTCATGGTTATCGACACGCGTCACGACCACGCTTTCCGCATCCCGCGGCCCGATCTGTCCGTGACGCTCGGTGTCGACAATGCGTGCACCGATTGCCACACAGACAAATCAGCCCAATGGGCGGCAGCGGCAATTGAGGACTGGTATGGACCGAAACGGAAGGGCTACCAGACCTTCGGTCCCGCCTTTCATGCTGCCTGGACGGGCGCTCCGGATGCAGCCACCTTGCTTGCCGCTGTTGCAGAAGATGCGGATACGCCGGCCTTTGTGCGCGCCAGCGCGGTCGAAGAACTTACCGCCTACCCATCGGCCCGCACAGGGCGCGTCGTACGAGAGGGGCTGACGGACCCCGATCCATTGGTTCGGCTGGCTGCCTTGGATCATCTAGAAACCGCATCTGGCGCGCAGCTCTGGCCGCTTATTGCGCCACTCCTGGACGATCCGATACGAGGCGTGCGGAGTAGGGTGGGCTTTCTGCTGGCCGGCACGCCTACGGGGCAGCTATCGAAGGCCGATCGCAAACGGCTCGAGGCGGCCGAAAGTGAATTCGTCGCCGCGCAACGCTTAAACGCAGACCGTCCGGAGTCGCAGTCGTTGTTGGCCCGCTACCACATCCGAAAACAGGAATTCGACGAGGCCGAAACAGCCTATCAAACGGCTCTGGAGCTTAGCCCTCATTTCACGCCGGCAGCCGTCAACCTTGCTGACCTCTATCGTGCGCAAGGACGCGACGCGTCCGGCGTGAGAGTTCTCCGCCAGGCTGTGCAACGTTCGCCGAACGATGGAGGTTTGCACCATGCGCTCGGCCTAGCGCTGGTTCGGCAGAACAATTCGGAGGAGGCAATCGCGTCACTCGCGCGGGCAGCCGAGTTGGAACCGAACCGTGCACGCTATGTCTATGTCTATGCCGTTGGACTTGAGTCGATCGGCAAGCGCGATGATGCCATCGTTGCTTTGAAAACGGGGCTCGACCGGCACCCCTACAATGTCGAGATCCTTTCGTTGCTCGTGAATTTTTCAAGAGCCGAAGGTGACTTGAAAGGGGCGCTGGACTATGCGCAGCGGCTCGCCAAAGCCGATCCGGCAAACCCGAATACCAAGCCCCTGATCGAGGAGCTAACCAAACAGGTCATGGAACAACGGAGCGCGCAGTAGCGGTCAAGCTGCTGTCGCACCCAAGACGAGCAAAACGCCAAAAAGAAACACGAGCGCAGCGCCGCCAACCTCCAGCGTGCGGCCGAG
>JBCDFN010000041.1:0-10292 GCA_039177935.1 Pseudomonadota bacterium
AAAAGCATCCGAGCCATTCCCATGACCCGACAGGCTTACAACGACCTACGGGGGTGGGACCTGCCGGAGGATGAGGACGGTTCTGACGAGGGCTACCTTGTGGAGTATCCTGACAGCCCCCCGAACACGGCCGGGTATTATGGATACATCTCTTGGTCTCCCGCAGATGTCTTCGAGGCGTCTTACAAGGCCAGCGGAAGCATGACCTTCGAACACGCCCTAAAGGCCATCAAAGAAGGCAAGCGTGTCGCGAGGGCAGGCTGGAACGGTAAGGGGATGTTCCTCTTTCTGGTCCCCGGGAGCACCTTCACGGTAAACCGAGAGCCACTCCTGTCGATCCTCGGGGAAGGCACTGAGGTGAACTACCATGGGCATATCGACATGAAGACCGCTGATGGGACTATTGTCCCTTGGCTGGCTTCGCAGACAGACCTGCTTGCTGATGATTGGCAAGAGGCCTGAGTAAGGGACAAGGGGGAGGGTGGACTAAGGTGGACCTAAGGGGACATTAAGAACCACTCTCCTCCAATCCCTATATAAACCTATATACAGCACTCTCCAATAGTGGGCTTTAATTCAACCCCGTTGGTTTTGCTGCAAAAATCCGAAGGGGGATACGGAGTTCCAAGAACCACGGACTCCCCCCATAGGGGGTGCCGTCTGGGGATCGGTCGGTCACCCACGGAAATCTAGGGTTTCCTAAGGGCTCAGGCGGTGCACTGTGGCACACTATAGCCACAATTTGGGCCGCACCCCGCAGAAAACCTAGGGTTCGATCCCCCACAATGTTCCAACTGTGCCAGAACGGGGGCTGGGAGTGGGCCGTGAGTGTGCCTAAGGTGCCTATGCTGGGGCCTCGGGTGTGCCCCGCCCTGCTTTTTTCGATCCAAGACCCACGACCACCTAAGGATCACCCGCGGTCCACTCGAAGCCCACACAAGGCCACCGCAGGACCACCCGCTAGAATGGACTCAGACCAGCCTAGAATTGCATCTAGCCAAAAGTGGCCCACTGATACCTAAAGACACATTTCGTCAATCCTAGGCCTATCCACGTCCATCCTAGCTACCACCCTACTCCCGCATGTGGAACCTTCTCGAAAACGGCGGCGTTTGGTCCTATCGGCCAAAAGTGACGCGGTAAGTTTTTTCCGTTTGTTTTCAATGGAAAGTGAAAAAAGTTCGATTAAATGGAGTTTTTAGCTTGACGTTCCAGTTTCTCGAACTATCTATAGGGGGCATCGAACGGGGCGACTCGTTCGGGGACTGGCTTCGAGGGGTAGCGCGTAGGACCGCTGAGACCCCTTGGAGAACGCCTATCACCTGAGAGGTAACCCTTAGCTGGGGCCGGAACGGTGGGCAACTAGGACAGCGGGTAGTGACGCCCGCCGGTTCCCTAGCGGTCTGCCGGAAGGCGGGGCGCTTGGCAACTGAAAGGAGGCGGACATGCCGTCAATCAAACTCAAGGTCTATCCTTACATGACGTCCGGCGGTGATCCGGTGGAGGTCGAGGCGCCTTGCCGGATCGTGGGGGACCTAGCGGTCCACCGCCCGTATAGTGCTTGGAAGGGGGAAGCCTCTCCGATGTCGGGTTGGACAGTGACCCATGTCGGGACTGGGCTATCCGCCGGAAAGGCGCTGCACAATCTAACCTCTCGGGGCGCTGGTCAGCGGGAACACGTTAAGTGGGCTCGAGATTGGCAAGAGGCCTGTCCTGCGTTTTTCAAGGCATGGCGGGAAGGCGATAATGAGAAGGCCCAAGGCCTCGCTCAGGACGCCTTCGAGAAGGCCATCGCGCTCTAACACTTCCACAAACTGGAGTAACACCATGCTCGACTGGATACGCACGCCCGCCATGAGGGCACACGAGGTCACCGACCGACACAAGCCGATCCCTTACGTGGGACCGATTTACACACTCAGGGGCCGAGAGCTGGCGCGGGATTGCCCTGTGTATCGTTCTTGCGCCTAGATAGTTCGATTAACTGGAGGAAACGAGATGAAAACCTTCGAGATAGACGCTAAGTTGTTCTTCGACTTCACCGTCAAGGCCCCTAACGAAGAGGCTGCTAAGTCCTTGGCTCGGAGCTTCGTCAACGGGATGGTCCACTTCGGTCCGGCCTCGGTCGTCGGGCTGAAAGTTAGCCTAGAGGTGTCGGGACAGTCTGACGCTCTTCGGTTTCCTACAGACTAACCGGACCGGGTTCACCCGGCGGTTCCCTAAGGGCCTCTTGCGAACACCTCGCGGGGGCCTTTCAGGAACCGAGGAACATTGCTACACACGCGGCCATGTCAAATGGATCATCCGCCGCGCTTGGAGCCTTGCTTCCGACGTTCATCTTTGGACCCGCAGCCGTGGGCATAGGGATAACCGCCGTTTGCTTGGCGGTCCTCGCAGCCTTCGCCTACCTATCCAGAGACGCCTAGCGCCACACGAAGCAACCTAGAGCGGCCTTGAGCCGCGACCCTTTCGTTTGGCCTAGTCACTTCCGACAACATGACTGTCAAGCAAAGGGAAACGGCTATGTTCCAGAGGAACGAACGATACAACCTGCCCAACAAAATCGCAGGCGGGATCATCAAGTCCACTATGACGCGATGTCAGGCTCGAACCGCTCTACATGAGGCCGGATGGGACTACATCGGCGGGGGCTCTTACAGCTCCGTATGGCGGTCCCCTGACAAGACCCGTGTGGTGAAGGTCTCGAAGCCCGACAACGGTGCGGAAGCGATCTGCGAGGCTTACTGTCGCGACCCTGACAACCCTGTCTTCCCGAAATACTTCGGACGTCGGACGCTGGCGGAAAGGGGTTATGTCTATGAGATCGAGGCCCTGACCGAGCTTGACCACGATCAGTATCGGGCGGTTCGGGCCATCGGCGCCGAGCTGATAAACTCTGAGCAGTTCCCCAAGGTAACCGGTTACAACCCCGATGACTGTAACTACCCTGCTAGCACAGCAAGGGCCTTCGGGTTTCTAAGCGCTTTGGTGGACGAACTGGGCGAAGGAAGGCTCGATTGGGACTGCCACTCAGGGAACATGTTGATGCGCTATGATGCCTGCGTCCTGATCGATCCCTTGTATCAACCAGCAACCCTAAAGAAGGCTTGGAGAGGCACCAAGGGCAACGAGGTCTCCAACGGCGATCTCATTCCGATCTCCGCCTAATCACTTCCACAAACTCGAAGGCACACTAAATGGAATACATGACACACCTGCACGAAGACACGCTCCGCGATCTTCAAGACGCGGTCGATTGGCTCACTGAACAGGGAGGGGAGTGATGGAACTGGTCTATCGCCTTGAACACAAAGAGACGGGCCGTGGGGTGTCCCACGGAGGCGCAATGTCTGTCCTCAACGACTGGCAGAACAATAAAGCTTATGACCACCCCGGTCCTCATTGCCAGAGGGAGGCAACTGAGAATGGGGATTATCCCCTCTACGAGGCCGTCCGTTCCTCGGACGACTTCCGGTTCGGTTTCCTCAACGCCACTCAAGGCCGCTCTTGGTTCGGCCGCGCCGCCCTCTGCAAACTCGCGGGCGCCGGCATCGTCCTCCGGGTCTACCTCCGGGAAGACATCAAGGAACTCGTCGAGGGGAACTTCCAGTGCGTCTTCAAACGCCCTGAGCGTGCCTTCACCTTCCTCCCGACCGCCCTCTGGACGCCCGTCCTCGAACTCAAAACCAGCATCCGCCGGACGATTGAAGGTCGGGCTCAATAACAGTCGAAACCGGGGGTTCACTCCCGGTCGTCCTGCGGTGCCTCGCGGGGCCTGATGATGACAGGCAACCACCAGACAATCTGAAAGGAACCGACATGGCAACTTATCGCCTTAAGCAAACCGTCATCTACGAAATCGAAGCCGAGGACGAAGCACATGCCGAGTGGGTATGGGTCAACTGTGGCGAGGAAGATGAGGGGGTCACCTTCATAGCTTGCGAAGACCGGGAGATCGAACCGGTTGGGTATCCCGAATGACCCGCTGGAACCCCGCGAGAAACTGGAACGGGTGGGATGGAAGGCGCCGTCCCAATCCCGTGATCCAAGCCGCCTTGAAATCGAAAGGAAGACCAAGTGAGCAACCTGTCGATCCTCCAGCAAAACACTCTGGCCGGACTGAGCGACCCGGCGGGTCACCTCTACCTGATGTGCTGTGACAAGTTCTGCTCTCACGACGGTAGGACCGAGGAGACTAGGGCCTTTAAAGAGGCCTGCCGTTTCGAACGAAGCGCCGCCGAGACGTTCGACTATATCGTCGATAACAATCCGGTCCATGACGTGGACGAGGAGACTAAGGAAAGCCTGTCGCGGTTTCTCGCGGCTCGCTGGTTCAACAACTTCATGGAGGCTTGACAAATCCCGACGCGTTCTCTATATGTTCTAACTCGCTCCACCAGTGGCAACCACCTTGTAGCCCGCTAAGGGGACACTACCTAAGGCCACTTTGGTTTAGAGCGGGGACATGGACGAACGGTTAGAACTCGTCGAGGCGATCCTCAAGATCGCTTCGGTTGACATGGATGTATGGGGAACGGGAGGCATCGGAATATCCCTCATGCGCCATTACCTCTTAGGGGAGTGGGTATCTGCCAAGGCCCTCGCCGACAGCACCAAGCTGAGCGAGGCGCAAGTCCGAAGACGACTCCAAGATTTAAAGAATAGAGGGCTGGTCTTGCACCACGAAAAGGCTGATCGAACGCAAGTATTTATGGCGTCGGTCGAGCCAGCGGAAGACTACCTCATGGTTATCACGGAGTTAGTCTCGTTGCAAAATGCAAAACCTATTTCCTACACTTAGGGAGATGAATTAAGTTGGCCCAACCTAACAAGTCATGGGCTACAAAAACACAAATCAAGGGCCGCAACCACTTGTTACAGGTCACCCCTCGGTCTGGTCCGAGCAATGAGGGCAGAGCCCCAAGCTGGACCGAACGGGTTTAACACTGAGGTCGCTGCTATCGGAGGCGGTGCCGACACAAGTGAACGAGATTATGTGCAACAAATGTCTTGAACAAACTGACGCCGCTGAGTACGGGAAGCTTGAAAATCAAGTTGACGGAACGAGCGGGCGACTGAGGGGAAACTCGAATGCCAACGTCATACCGCTCCCAATTATGGAGCCCAGAGATGAAGAAGACCGCCAAAGCGAGTGGGATCGTATCGACCATAACCTTACTTGCCTTCTCGCGGGCATTGATCCGCGCAGCCACAATGGCCCCGGATCGAATGACTCTGGGACAGTTGTCGTTCTTCCTATATGCGGGAATGGCGGACATCGGCGGATCACCGAAGACCTTCACGGAGATCAAGGAGATCGCCGGGGAGCGGATCAACAAGTCCATGCACTCGACCTACAAAATCTTCCTCGACGGGAGCCGTAGGTCCGACGCGAAGAACACGCCGGGGATCGGATGGCTCTACACCGAGACCGATCCCACGGATAACCGAAGGAAGCTCCTCAAGCTCACGCCGAAGGGACAGGACGTCCTGAACGAGCTGCTGGACGCCACAGGAGAACTGGAATGAGCATCACCGTCAAATGGAAGCGCAGTGGTATCGCATACATCGACACCGAGGTCCCCGACCAAGAGACCGGGGAGCTCAAGCGGGCGCGCATCAGCTTCGGCACGAAGGACCCCCGGGATGCCGAGGAACAGCGCAAGCAATGGCTCGCCGGCACTCACCCTAAGCACCCGTCTCAGGGCGGGCACAAGCAAGACTTTTATCGGCGCGAAACCTCCACAAACGAGAAGTTCGAGGGAACCGATCTAGGAACTTGGATGCAGAAGTGTCTGTCCGATGAAAGGGTCTGGGGGAACTGCCGCGCGACAAGCACACACCGCTCCAACGTGAAAATCATTAGGGGCCTCCTGCCCGAGGGTATCACGGTCGAGGGCATCACTTCTCACCACATCTACGAGCTCGACCGACAGCTCCGAGATGAACAGAACTACGCCCCGGCATCCCGACGCAAGCTCCTAGGAACCCTGTCAGCATCCCTCCGGCGCGCCGCTGAGCCCGACGTCGGGCTTATACCAGCCCGGCCGGCTTTTCCTGCGATCAAGGTCAACAACGTTAAGGACCGGGTCATCTCCGTGGACGAGGAGAGGGTAATGTTCGAGTGCATCGAAGCCCGGCGCAACGCGGAACCTCTTCGCCAGTGGGCGCACTTCGAGAGGCTCTGCCGACTCCTTATGGGCACCGCGTTCCGCCTCGGCGAGGCTCTTTCCTGCGGTCCTTCGAACGTCAAACGCAAGCGCTGGACGGACCACACCGGGAAGACTTACGAAGGCGTTTGGCTAGGCCTCTCTGGCGCCGTCACAAAAGGCGGTAAGCCTCGCGATGTTCCGCTCACGAAGGAGCTTCAGGAGCTTCTCCCGATCCTCAACCAGAACCAAGCTGGTGGCCGATGGTTTCCTTGGAAGCCTCGGACAAGCGGCGCTTGGTATCTCCTCCAGAATATCTGCGAGGACATGAAGCTAAGGGGATATGACATGAGCGACGTTGTCTTACACACGTTCCGCCACACCTGCGCCACCCGACTGGCGGAGGGGGGCCTCGACCTGATCGGACTTAGGGACTGGCTTGGCCACTCGGACATCAAGATCACCGCGTCACGCTATGTCCACTTGATGAACGGGCACATCCACGTCGGGGCCGCTATCCTCGACAACTACGGCACACATCCCTCAGGCAGGATGGAACTAGAGGAAACTCCCTCAAACTACGGGATACCGGATAATCCAGCTAATGGAAGGGATGGTGCCATAGACGGCATTGGTGCCCTGAACTAAGTCTATGAAAATAAAGGTAAGTGATGGTATCGCCCGCTCCATTATTCTAACTCCCAAAGCGAGTGTCTGGTGCCTTCGGGTGCTCAAACCCCTTGAGCGTCAGGTGCGGATGCAGGCTCGCGCACCGCGCGCTTGAGCACATCAACATACCCGTTTGATATGCAATCGAACCGCTCGTGATATCCGCGTGATTTGAGCAGTTTGTGTAGCCTTGGCAGGTTGTAGCTCGGCACGCCCGCGCATTGATGATGCTCTAAATGGTACGCTACGTTATTGGGCGCGATCAGAAGGCGCTCCCACCAACTCGTGAGAGTGGTGCTGGTGTTCTCGCGCGGATCGATGCTGTCACGATTGCGCGCAACTCCGTGCTCTCCGATTTGGCGAATTCGGGTCAAAAGCGGCAGGACAAAGAGGTCCGCCGCCCACCACAACGCGTAGGCCCATGGCGCGCCCGCTAGCGTCAAGATAGCGAAGAGCGCGATATGAAAGAGCATCCATGGGTAATCTCGGGATAGCTCGAAACGCTTGAGGCTCGCGAGAAGATCACGTGTGCCGGTACGTCCCGTTAGATCGCGCAGTATCTTCCGCTTGAGACTCGCCTTCTCGACCGGATAGCGATGCACAAAGACACGGTCTGGATCCTTGGGTGTGCCAGCGTGGCGATGGTGCTTCATGTGGTAATCGCGATAGGCGTAGACGGAGGCGCGTGCGGGAACCGCGCAGAGCCATTCGCCGATGAGATTGTTCATCCGTTTGCTTCTGAAGAACGCGTAGTGCGCGCAATCGTGCATCAGGATTGCAAGGCCAAGCTGTCGCCCGCCGAGGACAACAACGCTGGCAAGCAGTGTGACGGGGTTTGGCCAAAGAATAGCGATCGCGAACGCCCCAGCGATGATCGCCCAATTGACCGCCAAGATCCAAGCGGCCTTGAGCGAGCTTGGCTCGGACAAGTCACGGATTTCCGCAGCGCTCACAAAACCCGAGAATTTTGAAGTCATTTCCATAGCACGCTCGCAGCTGCAGTCTGTGGCTCGTTATCGTTGAAACTAGGCAATCCTATCGAGAAAGCGCGAGAGTCGCAAAGTGCGGTCGTGAGCCGAGTCAATTTGGCCCCTCTCGGCTGGACGCGCGCCCGATCGGTCGTGTCAATTATGTCGCAAATGTAGCCGTTGCCTGGCTTTTTGCTCGATTGCCGCGCGCCAAAGCTTGCGCTTTGATTCGATCCAACTAAGTGCAGGATACTTTATCTCATACCTTGGACTTGGAAAACTCATGAACCAGACCGCATCACGCCTGGCATTGGCCACCACACTTGCGTTTGCCTTCACATCGCAAGCGGCTTTGGCCGAAAACTCTGAACCGAACGAAGCAACTGCGGCGCAATCGGCCTCCACGGCCACCTCTGCGGCGGCCACGAGTGTCAGCGAAGAAGACATCGACGAGAGCATTCTCGTGTCGGCAGAGGGTCTCAAGGAGCTCGATTTTATCGCGGGCAAAGACATTCTAACCGTTGAGGAAATTCAGCGCGATCTGGCGGGCCAGATTGGTGAGCTGTTGATCAAGGTACCGGGTGTTTCCGCGACAAGCTTTGCGCCAGGCGCCTCGCGCCCCATCCTGCGCGGGCTTGATGGTGAGCGTGTGCGCGTTTTGATTGACGGCCTGGGGACGGCGGACGTGGGCAACACCTCGGCCGACCACGCGACTACGATAGACCCGTTGACCGTAAAGCGGGTCGAGGTCCTCCGTGGGCCGGGCGCGCTCCTCTTTGGTAGCCAGGCCATCGGCGGCGTCGTCAATGTGATTGATGGTCGTATCCCGACCGAAGTACCGGAAAATGGGTTGTCGATTGATGCGCTTACCGCTTTCGATACGGCGAGCGATCTTCGAAGTGGCGGAGCTGCGGTTGATGTTGGTCTCGGTGAGAACGTCGTGTTCCACGTCGATGGTTCCTTCCGTGAAACCGATGATCTTGAAATCGGAGGCTTCCAAACGACGCGGGCGTTCGCGAGCACCTTGCTTGAGGAAGCCGCTGAGAAGGAGGCCGAAGGCGAGCTTGAGAAGGCCGAAGAGCTTCGCGAAACTGCTGAGAACGAAGGAACGCTGCCCAATAGCGACACGGAGACGTGGACAGTCAACGGCGGCGTTGGCGTGATCCTTGGCCAATCGACCTTTGGCGCCTCGGTCGGCTACTACGATTCGAACTACGGCATCGTCAAAAACCCGCTCTTTGAAGAAGAGGAAGAAGAAGGCGGCGAAGAAGAGGAAGAAGAGGGCGAAGAAACCGTTCGCCTCGATATCGAGCAACTTCGCTTCGATGTGCGGGGTGACATCGCCCTTGGCTCTGGTTTTCTCTCGCGCTTGAAAGTGCGCGGCTCTTATTCGGACTACACGCACACAGAATTTGAAAGCGGATCGCCCGGCACCGTGTTCGACAGCGAAACGGTCGAAGTGCGCGCGGAGCTACTCCAATCCACGGGCGGAATCATCGGCGCGCAATTCCTGTCGCGCGACTTCTCGGCGGTTGGCGCTGAGGCCTTTGTGCCGCCCAACGAGACGACCCAGTTCGCGATTTTCACCGCTCAGGAATTCGATGTTGGCGGCGTCCAGATCGAAGCGGCTGGCCGTTATGAAAACGTAGATGTTCAGTCGGACGAGGTTGGCGTTGATCGCAACTTCGATCTTTTCTCGGGCGCGTTGTCGGCCATTTTGGAGACCGATGGCGGCGCGCGCTTCGGCATCACAGGCTCGCGTTCCGAGCGTGCGCCGGCCGGGGAAGAGCTGTTTGCCGACGGTCCGCATATCGCGACGCAGACGTTCGAAATCGGGGATGTGAACCTCGACACGGAAAGCGCATGGGGTCTTGAGCTGTTTGGTCGCGCGTCGGCCGGGGACATTGATTTCGGCGCCTCGGTCTACTTCCAGCAATTTGACGATTTCATCTTCCTCAGCCCGAACGGCGAGATCGAAGATGGCCTGCCGGTCTTCCTGTTCCTGCAGGAAGATGCTCGCTTTTTCGGCTTTGAAGCCGACTTGGCGATGCCTTTGATCGAGCGGGACGACTTCACGCTCTCGACCGATCTGCGCGCCGCTTACGTCTCGGGCGAGCTGGATGACAATCAAGGCGATCTTCCCCGCATCCCACCGGTTAGCCTGCTGGGTGCGTTGGAAGGCGAAATGGACGCTTTCACTGTCCGCGGCGAAGTGCAGTGGTTCGGAGCTCAGAATGACGTGGCCGAGTTCGAGACGGAAACAGACAGCTTCACATGGCTCAACCTGTACGTTTCGTGGCGCCCGCTTCCCGAGAACCAGAATGTGGTCCTTCAACTGGCAGGTGAGAACCTGGCGGATGTGACGGGACGTCGTCATTCCAGCTTTACCAAAGAGTTTGTGCCGCTGCAGGGGCGCAACATTCGCGCAAGTGTGCGGGTGAGCTTCTAGGTCTTCAAATCCAGATGGAGGCGGCTTGCGACCTCCATCGAGAAGAGGCGGTCCTGC
>JBCDFN010000042.1:0-10056 GCA_039177935.1 Pseudomonadota bacterium
CTGTTTGCGGCCCGATGGGTAGTCCCGCGCATAGGGCACCCGACCGAACGGTGTCGGTGCGGTCAGTCGGCAAGCTTGGTCACCTGATAGAAACTCTCCAGCCAATTGCCGTCCTTTTTCACCATGATCGACGTGATGAAGACCTTGTCGTCAACTTCCTTGCCGGCATATGTGCCCTCAAACCTCGCCGTCAGTGTCCGCATGGCACTATCTGGGCCCAGAATGGTAACTGTCGGCTCGCTCACATCGGTTTGTTTGGTCTTAATGTCCGATAGCAAAGAGGCCAATTGATCCATCGTCTCCGGCTTGGCCCGATAGGGCAACACGGCAACGTGGTCCTTCGTCACCAGCGTCTTGATTGTATCAAGGTCTTGCTCTGCAAAAGCTTCGTCCAGCCGACCCACAGCGTTGTCGATCGCCTCGACGTCGGACAGCGTGCTTTCGGCTGCAACTGGCTGCGCAAGAAAGGCAAGGGTCAACACAGCGGCGAGACATCGGATCATGCTAAGCTCCCATCAAGGCCGTCATAGATTGGCGATCCCCATTTCATCCTGTCGCAAGCGCTAGCACAACCGAACTTCGTTGCCATGACATCAACCTCGTCTACGCGCCGCGAGCGACCGATTCAAAAAGACCGTGCTGCGCTGTTGGTGATAGACGTCCAAAACGGCACCTGCGGCCCTGAACAGGCCCGGCAGCGTCCCGAGCTCCACGCTGCCCTGACAAACCGCGTGATTCCCAATATCCGGCGCTTGCTTGGTGCTTTCCGTGAGGTTCGGCTCGAAGTGATCTTCACGGTGATCGAAAATCTGACGGCCGATGGCCGCGACCGGAGTCTCGACTACAAACTGTCCGACATGGGATACCCACCAGGGTCCCACGAGGCACAGGTCGTGGCGGCACTCGCCCCCAAAGCCGGCGAACTTGTTCTACCGAAGAGTTCGTCGTCGGTTTTTAACTCGACAACGCTTGACTATCTGCTGCGCAATATGGGCATTGAGGATGTCTTCGTCGTCGGCTGCTTGACGGACCAGTGCATCGATCACGCTGTGAAGGACGGCGCGGATCGCGGCTACTACATGACCTGCATACACGACGCGTGCGCTGCGGAAACAGAGGCGCGCCACAAAGCAGCTCTCACCTGCTTCCAAGGTTACTGCCGCATGCTGAGTACGGACGAAATGCTAGCGCTGATGCCGTCGCAGTGATGGAGCTTTATAGCCTCAATAGACTTCCGCGTAGCGGGCGCAGAGTTCTGCCTCCGGCAGATCCGCCACATACGCCACCTCGGACCGCTTGTGGCGCATATAGGCTTCGAAGAAGACGGGCCCAAGCCAGGACTTCATAGCGTCGCTGGCCTGCATGAGGTCAAGTGCGGCGCTTAAAGAGCCCGGTAATGGTGCTTCCGTATCCGGGAGCTTCATCTGACGCGCGATGCCATCCGCCCCCGCAAAGATCAGTGCACCGAGCGCCATGTAGGGGCTCGCCGCCGCATCGCAAACGCGAAACTCGAGATTGAACTGCATCGCTCGCTGCTCCGCGCTTTCAGGATCGAAGACGGGACAGACCCGAAGCGCGGCGCCCCGATCCTGTTGTTTGAGGTCAGCGACGATGGGCGCCCAGCGATTAGGGGTCAGCCGCAGATAAGAAACAGGAGAAGGTGCAGTCACCGCGCAAAGAGCAGGCAGATGATGAAGAACCCCGGCAGCGAACTGTGCGGCTATGGCGCTCAAACCCAAGGGGCTACTGGGGTCGCTAGTTACCGGAGCGCCGGACGCCTCATGAAGACTGAAGTGAATGTGCACGCCGTTACCAGTGCCGTCTGCGACAGGCATCGGAGAAAATACTGCTCGGTTCTCCAAGCGAAACGCCGCGCCGCGTGCCATCTCGCGCACAATGACTGCGGCATCCGCGGCGGCGAGGGCGGCATCGGGACCAACCGTCACCTCATACTGGCGCGGACCATACTCGGCGAGGAAGGAGTCCGGGTGGATGCTAGCGGTGCGAATGGCCGCCATCAGCACTTCGCCGAAGATACCCTGCTGCCGGAAGGCACTCAGGCTATAGGTATGGCCCGGCACGTCCTCGACGCCCGTGTAGAGGAATTCGTGTTCGAAGGCGGCCAGAAGATCGAGGCCGCTTGCCGCCTTCAGCGCATCGACCGCGCGCCGCAAAAAGTACCGAACGCAGCACTCCCACGGAGTGCCGTCCGTATTGCGGATATCACCGAGAAAGAAGTGTTCTGGCGCAGACCCATCGCGGAAGTCGACATGGACCTCCGCAGAAGGGTCGGGAACGACCATAAGGTCGCCCGCTGTCCCGAAGGGCGTATCAAGTATAGGCCCAAAGCAAGTCTGCATGAGATTGGAATGGGTCCACCCAACGCCAAGCTTCCGGCGGGCGGGCAATTCGGTGGACGGAAACCCTTTGCCGCGAACGAGCCCGGCAATGTCGCAGGTCCCGACAAACGTCAACTCCTCGCGCAGCATGACACCTCCCAACCCAGCAATGCGAGCAGGGCAGTTTAGGTCAGCCTGCGCGAAATGGGAGCCGCATTTGCTTCATCGGCAGGCTCATCATGTCGTGCGTATTCGCTCGCTGGCTGTCTTAACCCAGGCGGCTGAGAGGCTTTGGAGCTCGCGCGCCTGCGCCTGAACGGCGCCCATGTGATTGAACCAATGGGCGAGCCCGAGACTCATGGCCTCCATCGGCGTTTTGGCGCCCGCCAAATCGCGCGCGAGTTCCAGTCCCGCGTTGACATTCGAATGGGCGATATCCATCAACTTGCTGTTCATCTCAACAGCCGCCGGGACGGCAACCTGCAGCGGCAACCCGAGCGATTGCGGTTCTGATGCAGCAGCCTTGGCCGCGTTTGCTCGCTCCTTCACGGCAACGGGTTGAGCGGGCACGACCGGCTTAGCGCGGGTCGACGATTTGGCGGGAGCGGCTGGCTTGGCGGGAGCAGCTGTCTTTTTGAGAGCAGCCGTCTTGGTGGGAGCTGCTGTTTTGGCGGCGGTTGAAGGTCTTGCGGGGGCGACGTTCTCGGCACTAACTGGCGTGTTCACCGCCTTCTTGGATGTTCTCGCCGAAGACTTCGCCTTGCTTGCGGCCTTTGCGACAGCCTTGGCGGCTTTCTTGACGGCGGCCTTCGTGGGCACGGTAGAAACGGCCTTGGCAGGCCCCTCACCACTTGCCCGAGCCGTCCTGGTCTTTGGCTTTGCTTTCTTGGGCGCAGCCTTGGCCGTCGCCGCCTTTGGCCGGGAGGCGTCGCGTTTCGACCCACCGGCTTCGGACTTACTTGGGCTCGATGTCTCCGACTTCACTCGAGACGCACGCCCTCTTGGGCTCGTCGTCGCATCTTTTGTCATCTCTCAATCCCCGCTAAACGCTTCGAACGCACCAAGCCGCAGCTAGGAAACGCACTGCATGCGAAGTCAGTTTCAACCGCACCACGCCGCCAAGGCAATTTCGCGACAAGGCGACCTGACGGATGAAGCGTTGTCAAGATGTGCGAAGGACCGGCGTCAGCGGTGGCCTACATAACCCCGGTACGTCGTCTACTCCGCCCCTTGCGCGCACGCCAGAAGGCACGGCACTTGACAAAAAGGTTCCAGAGCAGGAAGACCAGCAAGGCAGTGAACATCATACCAAAGGCGACAATTAGCATCGCTGGCAACCCGCGAAAGGCGACCCGAGGCCCATGCCTCTATCGCCTGCTCAAACCCAACAGCCTATGACGCTTGCCACAGACCCCGCCTTTTTCCGACTTCTTGCCGATAGTTACAAGCGCTTGCTTTCGAGCCCGCCGCCCTTTCTTGAAGGCAGTGACGGCGACTGCCCGCAATGGCTTTACGCGCGAGGACCGGCATGCGTTCTGGCTCATAGCACCGATGATGATCCACGGTTCATCTACGCCAACAGGGCAGCACAAATGCTGTTCGAGTACTCCTGGGACGAAATCGTGGGGATGCCCTCGAGACTGTCTGCCGAAGCCCCAGACCGTGCTGAACGTCAACGGCTGTTGAACGCTGTGGACCGTGACGGATTTGCAACGGGCTATTCGGGCGTCCGAATCTCAAAGTCCGGACGTTGCTTCCAGATTGAAGATGGAACTTTATGGCAGCTGCGCGACGCCAACGGCACGCTCCACGGCGTCGCGGCAACTTTCAGCCATTGGCTGCATTTAGAAGGGGTCGGTTAACGATAACCAGCAGCCTTCAGAGCCGACTTGCAGCCCTTCGAAAGGCTGGCCCGCTTCTGCCGCATGCAGATTTCCAGCTGCCTAGTGCCAACCTGCTTGTCGCTGCAGTGCCTCTTATAGTCCGCCTTACAGCTCGTACGAATGGCCTTCGTGTAGGAATTGGCATGGACCACACCGGCGAAAGAGACAGCCGTAAAGCCCGCAACCATCAGTCCAACAAATACAGTCTTCATTTTTTGGGTCCCTTTGTTCCCGGCAGCGCAACGTACCAAACGCCCCTGGCGACGCAACCCTGCTTTCCAGATCGTGACGTGAAATTCGAAAAACCGCAGAAACTGTGGGCGCGGCGCAACAGCGCACGCCAGCACCCTGCAACCAATCCTAGCGGCTTCCAGTCCGCGATCCGATCCAAAGTGCCACCGATTTGCAAGCTGACACATTAGCTCGGCACGATAAGATTATCGTGGTGTTTCCCCTCGACCCCCTATCGGCCTGTATTCGATGCTGAGGCAGAAAAAAGCACTCCTTTCGGGCCGTCCACCGGGCCCTAAGGGCACTCTTATTGGGGGCATGGCCTACAAGTTTGGCGATGGGCTGCTCGATTTTTTCCTGGAAACGGCACGTACCTATGGGCCCCTTGCGAGCGGGCGCATTGGACCGCGACGCTTCTTACTTGCAAGTGACCCGGCTCTGATCGAGCAAGTGCTGGTTCGCGACGCTAAGCATTACACGAAGCACTTCGGTCTTCGGGCTTTCATCCCCGCACTTGGCAACGGTCTGGTCTCAAGTGAAGGGGCCTATTGGCGGGGTCAACGAAAGCTCATACAGCCAACCTTCATTCCTTCGCGCGTCCGCAGCTACGCCCCGGTCATGACCAAGATCACCAAGGACGCTCTTGAACAATGGTCCGACGGGGATGAGCTGATGATCAATACCGAGTTCAGCAGTCTCACCAGCCAGATCGCCCTGAGGACGTTGTTCGATCTCGTGGACGATAGCGACCGGCAGGAGTTCACCGAGACGCTGAAACTCGCCTTCGATATCATGACGGAACGTCTGCGCCGTGTGCTGAAGGCGCCGCTCTGGCTGCCCACCCCCGAGAACATCCGCCTCAAACGCGCGATTGCGGATCTCGACGAAACCGTATTGGGCTTCATCGCCGCCGGACGGGCGCGCGACGAGCCTGGCGACGACTTACTGTCGCGTCTTCTCGCCGCGACGCGCGACGACGGCTCGCATATGAGCGACCGAGAGCTGCGTGACGAGACCATGACGCTCTATCTCGCAGGTCACGAAACAACGGCGCTTGCCCTGACCTGGACATGGTTCCTGCTGTCACGGCATCCAGAAGTGGAAGACAAACTCGTTGACGAGTGGGCGCGCGTACTCAGAGGGCGGACGCCTGAGCTCGAGGACATGCCCAATCTTCCCTACACACATGCCGTCCTGAGCGAGTCTATGCGACTCTATCCGCCCGCCTACGTGATCGGCCGGGAAGCGACGACGGACCTCGAACTTGGTGGTTACCGCGTGAAGCGCGGGTACACCGTCTTTGTGAGTCAGTGGGTCAACCACCGTGATCCACGCTACTTCCCCGATCCTGAGCGGTTTCATCCCGAAAGGTGGGAAGACAATCTTGCGAAGCGCATCCCGAAATTCGCTTACTTCCCGTTCGGTGGCGGACAGCGGATCTGCGTTGGCAACACGTTCGCGTTGCTCGAAGCGGCGATCATCCTGGCGGCCGTCGGCCAGCGCTTTCGCTTCCGCATCGATGACGACGCCGAACTTGGCTTCAAGCCGCAAATCACGCTGATGCCGGTAGCACCAATCCCGGTAACGCTCGAGGCGCGTTGAGCGGGATCTAGTGGCGCTTCTTCTTTGACTTCCCCGGCGCGGGCGCAGCGTCAGCGATGCAATTGGTGATGTAAGCCTCGCGCTCACCGGCTCGAAGCGGTGGGGTCACCTTATTTGCCTTGCGCGCGCAAGCGTCGCGGACGGCATCCGAGACTTGAGCCTGCACCGCCGTTTGAGGAACGCTCAGAACCGCCAGAGCCATAAAGAGGACCAGCGTCGCTATGGTTCCAGTTTTGGTCATTGGACCGCCTCCTGATCGTTCGGCTATTCCAAGCTCGATCCGTGCAAAGGCGCGATGTTACACCCTGGTAAACATACGTTACCGTTCCTACATGTTCGGCACCACCTCCCCGGTGGTCGGCCTGCGCCTGCGGGCCTCACAGCATTAGGGCGGCGCGAGGGATAATTGTCGCCAGTTTGTCATCTGCCACCACAATAAGGGCTCTCTGAGTAACGTCATTCTGCGAGCGGAGGCTGCTATGAATTTCGGAGATATTGTCGGCGAAATGTTGCGTCAGGGTATGTCGCCACAGACGCAGCAACGAATTGAACATGCAACGGGTCCGCAGGGTCTCGGCGGTGAGCAGGGATCGGCAGATCTCGGCGCAATACTCGGCAGCGTCCTTGGGGGCTCCTCCTCCGGTGGCGGGTCCGCGGGCGGCCTTGGCGATGTTCTGGGCGGCCTTCTTGGCGGGCAGAGCGGCGGCTCCGGCGGGCAAGGCGGTGGACTTGCCGATGTGCTTGGCAGCGTCCTCGGCGGCGGTCAGGCATCAGGCGGGCAGTCAGCTGGCGGACAGTCCGCCGGCGGCCTTGGCGACATTCTCGGCAATCTCGGCGGGATGCTTGGCTCTCCCAGTGGCGTAGGCGGTATGAGCAAAGGCGAGCTCGGCGGACTTGGCGCCTTGGCCGGCGCGATCCTCGGCGGGGGCGGCAGTTCGGCGAAGGGCGCGGTTGGCGGCAGCGCCATGGCGATCCTCGGGACCTTGGCCCTGTCGGCTCTGAAGAATTGGCAGGCACAGTCAGCGGCTGGCGGCAACGTCAACGCGCTCGGCCTTAGCGAAACCGAGGTACAACAGATTTCGGCCCCGGAGACCGCGGAACTCTGCCTGCGCGGCATGATCGAGGCGATTAAGTCCGACGGCCAGGTCTCCCAAGGCGAAATCGAGCGGCTAACTGGAAAGCTAGCCGAAGGCGGCATTACCAGCGAAGAGAAGCAATTCGTTCAGGCCCAAATGTCGAAGCCTGCGGATCTGGCCGGGCTTGTCAGGGACATTCCCAATCCGGAAGTAGGCATTCAGGTCTACGCAGCTGCGCTGATGGCGATTTCGGTCGATACGCCAGCCGAGAAGGTCTTTCTGCATGGCTTGGCTGAGGGAACCGGCATCGCCCCTGATGCGGTCGCCAGACTCCACCAAATGGTAGGCGCGCCATCGGCCTAAGCGCGCGGCAACTCGCCTGCAAGGAACCGCTGGCCGTGCCTCTTACCAAAGCGCGGTGGCGGTGCTCTTCAAAGGGCCCCCGGACTCGCTTCGAGGACCCATCATTTTAGGAAAGGAAACACCATGGGTTTTTTTGATTTCGTCA
The DNA here is from genome assembly GCA_039177935.1 of Pseudomonadota bacterium. Classification (GTDB taxonomy): domain Bacteria; phylum Pseudomonadota; class Alphaproteobacteria; order Rhizobiales; family Methyloligellaceae; genus Methyloceanibacter. The sequence goes on from JBCDFN010000042.1 coordinate 7,640, forward strand.
AGAACGCGGGCAAGAGCATTTTCGGTTCGAGCGCCGAGGCTGCCGAGGCTGATCCCGCCGAAGCCATTGCTAAGGAAGTTGGCGATCCAAGCCTCGCCGACAAGATCAAGGTCGAGGTCGACGGCGAGACGGTGAAGGTCACAGGGGACGTGCCCGACCAAGAGACGCGCGAGAAGATCATCGTCTCCGCGGGCAATGTGGAAGGCATCTCCAAGGTCGATGAGGAGTTGAAACCCGCTGACGACAAGCCCGAAGGCAAGTTCCATACGGTTGTCAAAGGCGACACGCTTTGGGCCATCGCCGAGAAATCCTACGGTGATGGGTCGAAGTACATGACCATCTTCGAAGCGAACAAGCCGATGCTCTCACACCCAGACAAGATCTATCCAGGGCAGCTCCTGCGCATTCCGCTGTTCATCGACTAGCGAGGCGGAAGCAAGCCGCGATGTATCGGCCCACTTGACACACTGAAGACAAAACGGCGGTCCCCTCGGGCCGCCGTTATTCCATCTTCGCAGTTGGCGCGTTCATCTCCTCCTGTCTCGGAGGTCCTAAGAGGCGCACTGGACCAATTGCCATCCATACGCTTCTTCCGCTAGACACGAACCATGGACGTTCAGGACAACTTCCTCCTCGTTGGGCTGCTATCGGGTCTCGGCGTTACCCTGGCGGGGGTTACCCTTCAGCTTATCGGGCACTTTTTGTTCAAGAGGTTTGGCGACGAAGACACGAAAGATGTCGCCGGCGTGGCCGGGTTTCGCGTAGCCGCGATTTTTGGCATTGCCTGCGGTCTTATATTTGCGGCGTCAGCGGCCTATCTCATCGAGGCTAAGCGTGACCTCCAGGAAGAGGCGCGGCTGATCGGTACACTCCAATTCCTCGTCTTCAATGCAGACGGCCTCGAGAACAAGATGGAGGTCTACGAGAACCTCAACGCTTTTGCGGAACGCTCTCTAAAGGAGTTTCAGACACGAGAAGGCGTGGGCAGTGCCGGTCGCGTCACCAGTAACTATCTGGGCGAGAGCTGCCGTGGCATGGTGCCCGCTGAGGGGGACGAGCCGGCGATCGCATGGGCGAAGGAAGAGTTTCAGCGCTCGTGCAGCAAGCTCATCGATTTGCGCGGCAAGAAGCTGATCGGCTCGCGCGAACCGCTGGTCTCGACGCCATTCTGGGCGTTCTTCGCCATTTGCTTTGCGTTTCTCGCGTTCTTATTCGGCGTCTTCAAGCTCACGCCGATCAACGTCGCCTTCTCCTGCATCTTCTTCTTCACCACGGGCATCACAGGCGCCATCATCTATGCCATGAGCAATCCGTATCAGGAGCCAGGCAAGGTAGATCCAAAGCCGCTTATGCTGTTGCTGAAGGGAGCGGACGACGCGCGCGGCAGCCAGTAGCGGCGCACCAAAGCTGGCATACCCCCGAGAGTAAGCGGGACCGCCGAAGCGGGCCCAAGAAGACGCCTAAAGAGAGCGCGTAAAGAGCGCGCGCACCTTTACAAAACCGTAAGCCTTGTGGCACCCACGCGGCAAACGGGCCAAAAACGTCAAAGAGTTGCCGAGATTCCGCCGAGACCCCGCCCCCTTCGCCTGTCAAAAACGCGACAACCCAGGGAGTGGAACAACGTTATGTCGATCCTATCACTTTTGGCCAGCGGCGCCCTTGTTGGCCTGGTCTATGGCTTGAGCTTTGTCCCGTCCGCGTCTTTGGCGCGCCCGGACGATGAGGTTGGGCTCGGTCTACTCGATACCGTTGCCCGGTCGGAAGACACTGGCATCGACGACGACACCGCTCACGTCTAACCGGCGTGCGGTTTTTCTGTTTGCGCTACCGGACTTTTTTGCTTGTCCTACCGCTTCGCTACTTGAGGACGGGTGGCCTACTTGAGGGCGGGGCCGCAATCTCCACCGTCATGCCCGGATACACGGGTCTGGCTCCGCCAGCCCGAGTACAGGCTTGACCGGGGCATCCACGCCGTTACCTACACCGCAAGGGAAAGGCCAGCGGTATGGATTGCCTCAACCGCAGACTCACTAGTGGACCCTCGGGACAAGCCCGAGGGTGACGAGTCAGAGGACATCCCGGCTGTCCGACCGCTTTGCTGCTTGAGGGAGTCTCTGCTTGCGCTACCGGCCTAGCGGCCTACTTGAGCGCATTAGTTAAACAACCACGTAAACCGCCCTTTGACGGCGTTGTCGGAGACGTTGTCCGCGTACTGACCTTGGTAGGAGACGCCCGCTGACACGCGGTCGCTGACAGCGAGGTCGAGGCCAGCGTCGAGCAGCGCTGAGTCTTCCGCCAGCGGCACGCCGTAGACCGTGAAGCCGATGCCAGTGGAGGCAAAGGCGAGCGATGCGTCCGGGGTCACGTCGTCGAAGGCGTGCAGCCAGGCCGCCTCGATCCGTGGGGTGACTTCCATA
>JBCDFN010000043.1:0-9569 GCA_039177935.1 Pseudomonadota bacterium
CCAATCGCTTTCCGGTTTACGAGGCCGGCCGTGGCGGCCGCTACACATATCATGGACCAGGCCAACGCGTGGCCTATGTCATGCTCGATCTCAACGAGCGCGGGCGGGACCTGCGCCGTTTTGTGACAGCTCTCGAGGACTGGCTCATCGAAACCCTCACAGCCTTCGGCGTTGAAGGCACGCGCAGCGATAGCGGCATTGGCGTCTTTGTGGGCGGGGCGAAAATCGCCTCGATTGGCGTCCGCGTCCGCCGCTGGGTCACGTTTCACGGGATTAGCCTGAATGTGGCGCCGAATCTCGAGCACTTCTCAGGCATTGTGCCGTGCGGGCTTCACGGCACGCCCGTGACCAGCCTTGCCGCGCTGGGCGTTGCGACCGACATGGCGCGGGTCGACGCGGCCCTCCGCGAGAGTTTCGAAAGAGTCTTCGGTTCAGTCACCGCTTAGTGCGTGGGCAGAACTTGAAAGCCGGAAGGCGGCGCGCCGCCCTCGTCCGTGACGCTCACACAGGTAACGCGTGCATCTGGCGGCCCCTCAGCGCAACGGCCAAGCATGTCTTCGACTTGTGCGGCAGGACCGGAGAACACAGCTTCAACGCTGCCGTCCCGGCGATTGCGCACCCATCCTTCAAGATTAAGACGCCGCGCGGTCTGCTCCGTCCACGCACGATAATAGACCCCCTGCACGCGGCCTTCGACCCGAACGGTGACCGTCTTATGAGGAGGCGAGGCCAAGCCTCGGCCTTTACGCGAATTCGAGGATAACGGCGTCGACGTTGAGACTGTCTCCAGGCTCCGCGTGAATCTTGGCGACCGTGCCGTCTACCTCGGACTTGAGCACGTTCTCCATCTTCATTGCCTCGACCACACAAAGCGCCTCGCCGGCCGACACTTCTTGGCCTTCCTTGACCGCGAGCGACACGACCAGCCCAGGCATGGGGCAGAGAAGGTACTTAGACATATCCGGCTTTTCCTTCACCGGCATTAGCGCGAGATAGTCTGCCTCACGCTCGGTGAAGACCCGCACAGGCGCTTCCACGCCCTGATAGGTCAGGTGCACGCCGTTCAAGATCGAACGAACCTGCACGGAAACTGCCTCGCCGTCGACCGTCCCTTCGAAGACAGGCTGGCCGAACCACCAGTTCGAGCCCAGTTCGATCGTCCGCTCCGGCTCGCCGGTATCTCCACCACCCAGCGTGGCCTTCATCGGAAAGTCGCGCCCCTCCACCGTTACACGGACAATGTCTCCGTCACCGAGCTCGACCAGGCGGACGTCCGAGAAACTGACTGGCTCCCCTTGCATCTGCTGGGTAATCATCCGGCGGCGATTGTTCGAGAGGTGGTCGATACTCGCGGCAGCGGCCGCAAGAACATCGCGAACCCGGCCCTGGGGCACTGGCGGCTGAAATCCACCCGGAAACTCGTCCTCGATGAACTTTGTCGAGATATCGCCAGACCGCCAGCGCTCGTTTCGCTGGAGAACGGCCAGGAATGGGATGTTGTGACGAAAGCCGTCGATCGCAAAGGCGTCCAGCGCCTGGCCCATCGCGTCGATCGCCTCGATCCGTGTTGGCGCATACGTAATCAGCTTCGCGATCATCGGATCGTAATAGACCGATATCTCGCCGCCCTCCTCCACACCCGTATCCAGCCGGGTGGTGATGCCGTCCTCGGTGCCGAGCTCTGGAGGGCGAAAGCGCACCAACCGGCCCGTAGACGGCAGGAAGTTGCGCGCGGGATCCTCAGCATAGATACGAGACTCGATGGCGGACCCCGTCAGCGTCACGTCCTTCTGCTTGATGCCGAGCTTTTCACCGCTGGCAACTCTGAGCATCTGCTCGACCAAGTCGAGTCCGGTCACAAACTCCGTGACAGGGTGCTCCACCTGGAGGCGCGTGTTCATTTCCAGGAAGTAGAAGTTCTTGTCCTTGTCGACAATGAACTCGACCGTGCCCGCGGAGTCGTAGTCCACGGCCTTTGCCAAAGCGACAGCTTCCGCGCCCATGGCACGGCGCGTCTTTTCATCCAGGAAAGGACTCGGCGCCTCTTCGAGGACCTTCTGATTACGACGCTGGATCGAGCACTCACGTTCGCCAAGGTGGACGACATTCCCGTGCTTGTCGCCAAGCACCTGAATCTCGATGTGGCGGGGCTCTTCGATGAACTTCTCCACAAAGACCCGGTCGTCGCCGAAGCTCGACTTGGCCTCGGACTGAGCCAATGCAAAGCCCTCGGCGACCTCGTCGCTAGAATAGGCGATGCGCATACCCTTGCCGCCACCGCCGGCCGAAGCCTTGATCATGACAGGGTAGCCGATGTCGTCGGCGATCTTGACGGCCTTGTCAGGCGTCTCGATGACGCCGAGATAGCCAGGAACCGTCGAGACCTTCGCATCGGATGCAAGTTTTTTGGACTCGATTTTGTCGCCCATAGCCTTAATGGCTTTTTGGTTCGGGCCGACGAAAACAATACCAGCCTTCTTGAGCGCCTTACCGAAGGCCGCATTCTCGGACAGGAAGCCATAGCCCGGGTGGATCGCCTCGGCTCCCGTCTCTTTGGCGGCCGCAACGATCTTGTCGATAACGAGGTAGGACTGTGCGGCGGCGGCGGGCCCAATCGCAACAGCCTCATCGGCCATGTAGACATGCAGAGCGTCGCGGTCGGCGTCCGAATAGACGGCCACGGTCTCTATCCCGAGCCGCTTGGCTGTCCGAATGATCCGACAGGCAATTTCTCCACGATTTGCGATGAGTAGCTTCTTGAACATCGGTCCCCAGTCCACTTTTTTGTCCAGGCTTTCTAGAGGGAAGCGCGGAGCGAGTAAACCAGCCAACGGAGGTTTGTGCGGGGGGCGGTCACTCAAAGGCAGCCGCCTAAACACTGCAAAGACCAAGCCTATGGAAAGGCCCCCGCTTTCCAATCGCTAAGGGCTTCATCTAGTACGTTCAGTATTGACTGAACAAACTGAACGCTCTAACATGTTGCAATGACTTACAAAGCTGACAAGGCGATCGCCGAGTTCGTCGAACAGATGGGGTTGATCCTCCAGGCGGAGGGGCTGCCCCGCATTGCCGGCCACATTATGGGCCTCATGATTATGCAAGAGGGCCCCTTCAGCCTAAGCCAATTGGCCGAAAGGCTGAGCGTGAGCCGCGCGAGCATCAGTACCAACACGCGGCTGCTTGAGGACTTGGAAGTGATTGTCCGCACCGCCAAGCCAGGCGACAGACAGGATTACTTCAAGCTTAGCCCGCAGCCTTACGCCCGGTTGCTGCGCGGCGTGGTTAGGCGGATGCGTCGGGCACGGGATGTGGTGGAAAGCACTCAGGACTCTCTGCCGGAGGGAATGACAGACACTCACGAGCGCCTAAAAGAGCTCGATGCCTTTTACGAGGCTTTGATCGAGAGCTTCATGGACGTCGTCGATACGTGGGACGCCGAGCGCGAGCGGCCGGCTAGACAGGCAAGGCAAAGCGAAAGGCCATCCGCATAGCGCTGGGGGGTGCCATTGCGGAAAAAAGAGCGGGAAGAGTAGACCTTTGAAGAAGTCATATTTAATAGCTGCGGTCCTCGCATGCGCCCTCACCGCCTGGGTGATGGGCGGCTACTATTTGCGAATCTCCGGCAAAGAAGTCGCGGAGACGCCTACTCAGTCCAAAGTCGTGCCAGCCATGAAGGTCTCGGTTCGCACGCAGGATGCCGAGCCCGTCTCGCAGGTCGTCGTCGCCCAAGGTCAGGCCGAGCCAAACCGGACAGTTGTCGTCCGGGCTGAGACGATGGGCCAGGTGTCCGAGCTCTTGGCTGACGAAGGCAGTACCGTGAAGACCGGCGACGTTCTCGTCCGCATTGAGCAGAACGATCGTGTGGCGCGGATCGAACGGGCGAAGGCGCGCGTCCGCGAGCAGGAAAGTGCCTACGAGGCGGCAGAGGCGCTTGGCAAGAAGGGCTATCAATCCCGCCGTCAATCGGACCAGATCTATTCGTCTTTGCAAACGGCGAAGGCTGAGCTCGAAGAAGCCATGATGGAATTCGACCAGCTGGAGATCCGAGCACCCTTTGAAGGCGACGTTCTGCATAGCCCCGTCGAGGTTGGCACCTATCTTGAGAAGAATGGTGAGATCGCGACGATTGTCGACAACGACCCGCTCGTGGCCAGCGTTCAAATTCCCCAGCAAAGAATCACCGCCATCAAGGTCGGCCAGCCGGCCAAGGTTCGGTTTGCAACTGGCCAAGAGCGAGACGGAAAAATCCGCTACGTGGCCTCAAGAGCAGATCTGGGGACGCGGACATTCCGTGTCGAGATCGAATTGCCAAACGCGGATGGCGCAATTCCATCGGGCATCAGCGCTGAAGCAACGATCCCGACACGCTCAGTGATGGCTCATTTTCTATCGCCTGCGGAACTCACGCTCAACGAGCATGGTGCACTCGGCGTAAAGACCGTCGATAAAGAAAGCCGCGTCAAATTTCACGAGGCGAAGATCGTCATGTCCGACGCCGAGGGCGCTTGGGTCACGGGTCTTCCCGCTACGGCCCGCATCATCACGCTCGGCCACGGCTACGTGCAGATCGGTGAGAAAGTGGATGTTGCCGAGGTGGAGACAGACGGCGGCAACGTCGCTAGCTCCAACGAAGCTTCGGCACAACTGACCACAACGGGTAGCGTCGCCGAGCAGACGGCAGCGCAATGAACGCGCTAATCGACGCGGCGTTCCAGCGCACGCGCACGGTTGTTCTTGCCTTTGTGATGATCGTTGTCATGGGCGCGATTGCCTACATGACGATCCCAAAGGAAGCAGATCCCGATATTCAGATTCCGATCATCTATGTCTCGATGACATATGAGGGAATTTCTCCAGAGGACTCCGAGCGCCTCCTCATTCGACCCATGGAGAAAGAACTTCAGTCGATCGAAGGCATCAAAGAGATGCGCTCCCTGGCAGGAGAAGGCTACGGCTCAGTTACGCTGGAATTCTATGCCGGTTTCGATTCCAACAAGGCGCTCGCTGACGTGCGCGAGAAGGTGGACATTGCCCGGGCCGAATTGCCGGACGAAACTGACGAGCCCCGGGTCAATGAAGTCAACATTGCGCTCTTTCCCGTCATAACCGTCGCATTATCCGGCAATCTCCCGGAGCGGACCCTGGTGCGCATCGGACGCGACTTGCGCGATAAGATAGAGGGTCTGAGCGGCGTCCTGGACGTAGACATTGGTGGCGACCGCGAAGAGCTGCTTGAGATCGTTGTCGATCCGATGGTTCTTGAGACCTACAACATCTCATTCGCCGACATTTCGAGCACTGTCGCCCGCAACAACCGGCTTGTCGCGGCGGGCGCGCTGGAGACTGTCGCTGGACGTGCCGTGCTTAAGGTTCCCGGCGTCCTTGAAGACGTGGTCGACATTTTCAGCCTGCCGGTCAAGGTCGTCGACAATACGGTGGTCACATTCGGCGACGTCGCTTCGGTGCGGCGCACGTTCAAAGACCCCTTGGGGTTCGCGCGCGTCGGTGGAAACCCGGCCTTGGCCCTCGAAGTCAAGAAACGCGTCGGGGCAAACATCGTCGAGACGATTGAGGAGGTGCGCGGAGTCGTAGCTGAGGAGCAAGCCAACTGGCCTCCCGGCGTTGAAGTTAGCTACATGCAGGACAAGTCGAAGCAGATCCGCGACATCCTGTCGGATCTTCAAAACAACGTGCTCGCCGCCATTGCCCTTGTGATGATCGTCGTCATTGCGGCGGTTGGCGTGCGCCCGGCCATTCTTGTGGGCTTGGCAATACCCGGCTCGTTTCTCGCTGGCATTCTCGCTATTTCCTGGATGGGACTAACGCTGAATATCGTCGTTCTGTTCAGCCTGATCCTTGTTGTCGGCATGCTTGTGGACGGCGCGATCGTCACCACCGAGCTGGCTGACCGAAAGATGCTCGAAGGCCGGACCCCCAAGCAAGCCTACGCAGAGGCCGCCAAGCGCATGGCTTGGCCCATCGCTGCATCGACGGCCACGACATTGGCCGTGTTCCTACCACTGCTATTCTGGCCGGGTCTTGTGGGCGAGTTCATGAAGTTCTTGCCGATTACCGTCCTTGCCACGCTGACCGCCTCGTTGGCGATGGCGCTCATCTTCATTCCGGTCCTTGGTAGCCTCATTGGCTCTGCCGACAAGAGCAACAAGCACCTGCTGAAAGCCATCCGCGCAGCAGAAGATGGGGACCTTAGTAAGATTGGCGGCATGGCCGGCGCTTACCTCAGAACCTTGAAGGGACTGCTCGCGCACCCTGCAAAGATCCTTGGCGTGGCGGTAGTACTCTTGATTGGAACCTATGTCGCCTTTGCCCAATTCGGACGAGGCGTCGAGTTCTTCCCGGATGTCGACCAGGATATCGGCCAGGTGCAGGTGCGAGCGCGAGGCGACCTCTCCGTCACGGAGATGGATGCTATCGTTCGAAAGATCGAAACACGCCTTCTGGGCATGCCCTATTTCGACGCCGTGTATGCGAAGACCATCGGCGGCGGCTCTGGTGCATCGCAAACCGAGATGGCCCTAGACGTTATTGGCGTTGTTCAGTTTGAGCTCAAGAATTGGCGCAAACGTCCGCGCTCGCCTGTCGTTCTCCAAGAGATCCGCGAGAGAACTGCCGACATTCCAGGTGTTGTTCTGGAGGTGCGCAAGCAGCAATCGGGGCCTTCGGCCGGTAAGCCGCTGGAACTTCTCGTTACTTCACGCGATCCGGCTAAAATGACAGGCGTTGTGGAGCAATTACGCGCGAGCATGGATGAAATAGGCGGCTTCGTTGACGTTGAGGACAGCCGCCCGCTCCCTGGCATCGAGTGGCGCGTGAAAGTTGACCGGGAACGCGCCGCCCGCCAAGGCGCGGACATCACGCTCATCGGGCAAGTCGTTAGCATGGTCACGAATGGGCTCTTCGTAGCGGAGTATCGCCCTGACGATGCGGACGAAGAAGTCGAGTTACGACTGCGACTTCCCCTCGCCCAACGCAATCTGGAGCAACTAAACCGGCTCCGTGTGACCACGGACAGGGGTCAGGTTCCCATCGGGAACTTCGTCCGTTTCGAGCCCGCGCAGAAAACAGGGTTCTTGAAACGCACAGACGCCCGCCGCGTGATTGAGATTAAGGCGGACGTCGCCGAAGGCCTGCTCGTTGATCAGCAGGTTAGCAAGCTCAAGGCCGCCGTTGCGGACATGAGCCTCGACCCTGCTGTGACCATACGTTTCAAAGGCGAGGACGCAGACCAGAAGGAGGCTGCGAACTTTCTTATGTCGGCCTTCGCCATTGCGATCTTCATGATGATCGCGATCCTCGTGACTCAGTTCAACAGCTTCTATCAGACATTTCTTGTGCTAAGCGCCATCGTCTTCTCGACGGCGGGCGTGATGATCGGCCTACTCGCAACCAATCAGCCATTCGGCATTGTGATGTGCGGTATCGGCATTATCGCGCTGGCGGGTATTGTCGTGAACAACAACATCGTCCTGATCGACACTTACAATGACCTACGGTCGCGTGGCTTGCCGGCGGAAGAAGCGATTTTGCGCACAGCTGCGCAACGTGTCCGTCCCGTGTTGCTGACCTCGATCACGACCGTCTTGGGGCTTTTGCCCATGGTGTTCGCCATCAGCATCGACATTATCGGTCAAGACGTTTCCATCGGCGCGCCCTCCACACAATGGTGGACCCAACTATCGAGTTCGATCGCCGGTGGTCTGACATTCGCGACACTGCTGACACTTTTGCTCACACCCTGCCTACTGATGCTGGGCGATAACGTCGCGGTTTGGTGGCGAGGACGAGCGGCGCGCCGAGCGCGGCGCTCAGGTCACGCGGATAATGTGCAAGCCGCGGAGTAGAAGCGTCTCACAAAGCGACTGTTGTCACCTTTAGCCGAATGCGGTGGGCTCAGCCTCTTTCGGCATGGCTTCCGCACGGGAAGGACTTGTGTTCAGGATTGCCGCCAATTCATCGAGCGAAACCAGAATGTCGTTGAGCGCCTCGACGACTTCCTCGGATGGCTCTGCCGCCGTCTCGTCGACGAATGAGTAGTCTTCGAGAATCTCGAGAGCACGCTCGAGGTTAACGATCATCGCTTCGTTCTTCTTGATCTGGCCCTGAATGGCGACCTCGTGCCAATCGAGCACACGTCCCACCAGATCGCCCTCGCCTTCCGCTCTGGGCTTGGTACGGGCGCGCAACCTGGACAGCCGTTCGCTGGCGCGCTGCTGATGTGCAACGCTTGCTTTTCGGCCTGCAATATCGTCGCGGATTGCTTGTTCGATGAGAGCGCCGACATCCAGAGAGGCCAGATCTTGCTCCGCATGGATCACGAGGCCAAGCTTTTCGGCGATGATTTCAATCGCGCCGCCATCGAGATTCTCTGGCTGCGGGGTCTCAACCTCTCCAGTCCTATCGTAATGGGCCCGGCGACCCTCGTCGGACAGGACTGAATAGGCCACCACCAGTTTATTGAAGGCCTCAACTGTGCCTCCACCGTCTGGATGAGCCGTCTTCGCCTTATTTCGGTATGCTTTGTGGACGTCCTTGCGGGGCGCGGTCCGCTTGATGCCCAAAACTCTGTACAGATCGATCACGGTAAATCCCCCGCCGCGTTAGCGAATCGCTCGTGCCGCCACCGCCCCCCGGAAGCACGTGCTTACATCAAACGCAGCACTGAAACCTTAACGTCTCATGACGGTTCTTTGTGTCTTGCTCATGGCATTCACGGTGTCGCAACGCCATGATGACCCGCAGAAAAGCGTTCGTCTGTATGCCAAACCAGAGTGATAACGGCGCCAAGCCCAGCTGGTTCCAGCGTTAGCATCGCTTTAGCAAAAGTTGGTAGAGCACTATGCCAATGGTCTCTTATGATGCGCGACCAAGAACGCCTAACATCGAGAGCCCCGAGACCGGGTGCCTGACGTTGCAAATAGGAAAGAAATCTACATGCCACGAGCACTAACCCTCGCCGCCGTCGCCCTGTGTTCCGGGCTGATGAGCCTAACACCAGCCGCTTATGCCGAGACAAAGGCAACGGCCAAAATGATCCTGGACCCTTCAGTCCATGGCCTTAAGCGCTTGAAACCACTGCAGCTGGGTGCCGACGGCGACTCCAGCAAAATGGAACCAACGGAATACAAGCTAAAGTCAGGGCAAGGCTATCGCTGGAAGATCAAGGCGTCGGACTTAACCGAGTACGCGTTGGTCATGCCAGAGTTCGTTCGGAATATCTGGCTCCGCAAAATCGAAGTCGGCGACCCTGAAGTGGAGATCAAGGTCGTCACCTTTGATGAGCTTGAGTTCGAAGACGGCGGAGAGGTCGAGCTTTTCTTCGTCGCGGTGCGTCCTGGCACATATAAGTTCGGCCCTCGAGGACTGATGGAACGCGGCATGGTCGGCACGATCACCGTCGAAGGGCCCGATAAGCTAGACATCGCTCCCATGCGGCGCGGCCCCAAAAAGGACGATGACGACGACAAATAGTGGGCACTAGAGCCGTCAAACTGGCCGACACAACGATGCCCGCCCCGACCTGGGCGGGCATTACTCACTGGGCGTCCTCC
>JBCDFN010000044.1:0-9460 GCA_039177935.1 Pseudomonadota bacterium
GACAGCTCAGCGGCGGAGATGCGAAGGTCTGTGTTGAGGTGCTTGAAGAGTACCCAGTCGAACAGCGGTTCCTGGCTGAGCTCATCGGAGCTTCTAGGTAGATAAGGGTCGAGCGACAACGTCTCGAAGGCGAGTGTTCCGTCGACATGAGGACGCTCTCCGGCGGTCAGGGCCAAGACGCCGACAGCTTCGTTCCCATCGAAGCTGAAGGTGCCATCTTCGAACGTGAGTGTTGGTCCCATCCACTGGACGCGCCCAACAGCTGTTACGTCTCGTAGGCTCTCGCCTGCTGGAAGCTGTACGCCGATCCAAGCCAAAAACCGCCGCATGTCGGGCACCTTCGCCTCGAGATCGCCTTCTCCGCCAACATCGACTTCGCCGCGGGTATCTACTTGGCCGCGGGTATCGCCTTCGACGCCAGTATCGCTGCCGTCGTCACGAGCCTCACGCAGATTCATCTTTCCGGAAAAGCGGGCGGTTATGGGTGTTGAGGTGATCTTGAGCGTCAGAGGCGCGCTTCGTCCGCCTTCCGCTTCTGCGGTTCTACCACGGTCCAGCGAGAACTTAACGTTCTCACCGTTGTACAGAAACGATCCCATGGCCTCGAGAACGCCGAGCCTCGCGCGTGTGTTCAGCCGCAAATCGATATCGCGAAGGATCGCCGCGTTGCCAGTCGCCGGTCGGACAGTGCCCCGGCTGATGCGCACGCTTTCGAGAGGAGCGCCTGCCAGAAACCCGGTGAGGCTCCCGAGCACAGTTTTGGCAGTCCGTGCTTCCTGCCCTGCCTTGAGCTTCAGCGTGGGCCTGTCCAGTCGCAGCGCGTGAAAGGAGATAGTGCCCATAAGGAGATCGGGAAGCGATAATGTGAGGCGGAACTTTGGAGCGGACATCGATTGTACGCTGGGGAGCTTGGTGGCGTCGCTCAGTACGAGCCTGCCCTCGATAGAGGGAGGAACATAGCGCACGCGCAGCGGTTCTTGGAGTTTGACCGTACCGCCTGTCCAAGCCGAAAGCGATGCTTCAACCTTGCCGCGGAGGTCCGAAGGTGGTCCCGCCGGCCTGAAGAGGAGGAGCGAAAGGCCCACGGCGATGGCCATGACGATGACGGCAAGAAGCCATTTCCAAACAGATTGGCGCGGCCTCATCCCGACCCTTCCACATACCCGGCCATCCGGGCGCCCTGCGCGCAGGCCGGCTGCCCCGAAATAGGCAGAAAACTGCGCATACAGGCCGGCACCGACAGGAGCTACCCGATGAACCCAAGATCGTCATTCTCTTGGTTTATCAGGAAATTGGCAACGCCAATTCCTCTTGAGCGTCCTTGGGGTGCGCTTGCGTGCCTGTCGCGCCAGGGCGGCTCCTAGCAATAATCCCATGGAGGAACAGAACCGGCGCCAGGCTGACGAGCACGATAGTGAGGGCTGACAGCGCGGCCTCCTCGTACCGATAAAGGGATGCCAGGGTGAAGACCTGGGTGGCGAGCGTATCGAAGTTGAACGGCCGCAACAGCAAGGTCGCCGGTAGCTCTTTCATAGAATCCACGAATACGATCAATGCGGCTGCGCCGAGGGCTGGCCGGAGCAGGGGAAGATGGACGCGCCACAAACTCTGGGTCACCGAGGCACCCAAGGTGCGTCCGGCCGCATCGATGTTGCGCGTGATCTTGGCAAACCCTGCCTCCACCGAGCCAAGCGCGGCGGCTAGGAAGCGGATCGTGTAAGCCGCGATAATTGCGAATGCGGATCCGGACAGGATAAGCCCCGTGGACACGCCAAACACCGAGCGAGCCGCCTCGTCGATCGTGTTGTCGAGGCCCGCGAGGGGGATCAGAAGTCCGATGGCGAGCACGGTTCCAGGCACCGCATAGCTGACGGCCGGTACGAAGCTTGCGATTTGCACCAGCTTTGACTGTGTCTGACGTCTGCCATAGGCCAGGACAAGGGCAAAAACGACGGCCAGTCCGGCGGCGGCAAGTGACAGGCCAAGGCTGTGGGCCGCAGCGCGCCAGAAGTCCTCGGATAGGCTCGACGAGAGGTGCGCGATGGCATCGCCCACGAGAACGTAAGTGGGCAAGGCGAAACCCACCAAGACGGGAAGGGCGCAAGCTAAGGTCGCAAGTAGGCCCTTCCATCCAGAAAGAGTCTCTTCAGGCAGGTCCCTGTACTTACCGGTCGTGTGATGAAAACGCTTGCCGGACCGGAGCGCGCGCTCAAGCCCAAGAACAGCCAGTACAAAGAGTAACATGACACAGGAGATCTGCGCTGCGCCTGCCAGGCTGCCGCGATCGAGCCAAGTGTCGTACACGGTTACGGTGAGGGTCTGGACGCCGAAGAACTCCACCGCACCAATATCGTTGAGCGCTTCCATGAGAGCTAGCGCTGTGCCTGCCGCAAGAGCAGGGCGGGCCAGGGGCAATGCGATCTGCCAAAATGTCTGTGAAGCGCTGCGCCCCAGCGTACGGCTCGCCTCGATCACGCAAATCGACTGAGCGATGAAGCTGGCCCGGGCGGTGATGTACACATAAGGGTAAAGGACGACACCCATGACGAAAATTGCGCCAGTCAATGTGCGAATGTCTGGGAACCAATAGTCGCGCGCGCTTGTCCAACCGAAGACACCGCGCAAAGCGGTCTGCACCTCGCCGGAATAGTCGAATAGTTCGATATAACAAAAGGCGATGATGTAGGTAGGCATCGCCAGCGGGAGCAGTAGTATCCACTGAAGCAAGTTCCGGCCGGGAAAGCGATACATCGTGACAAGCCACGCTGTTCCGGTTCCCACGATCAGGGCGATCGCCGCCACGCCAGTCATCAAGACAAGCGTCCGCCGCACTGCGTCGGGGAGAACATTCTCAATAAGATGGGGCCACGTGTCCCCGCTAGACTGCATCGCCACAAAGGCGATGGCCATCAACGGCGCGGCCGCAAGTAAGGATAGGATTAGAGCTCCCGCCGACCAGGAGAGGCTTCCGTTCTCAATGAGCCGGGAAAGCCTGCGTCTCTTTAAGGACACCGACGACGATGTCGCGCCTTGCGGTCCTGACAACTCAACGCGCGACGGAGATCGAGCTAGCGTGCGTACGGGCCCCGGTGGCGACCAAGGCTGCCACGATCTCCTGGTTGAGGCGGTAATCGGCCTCGTCGAGGGCATCGGCGAAGGCATTAGCGGCATCAATAACCGGGTCGACCGTGTCTGACCCCGTCAGCGCTAGGGCGCAGGCCTGCATTGCTGGGCAGCGATGGTGCTGCGAAGCCGCGATCAGTGACATGGCCATGCACTCATCGGCGCAAAAACGTTTAGCATCGAGTGTGTTGTACTCGATCTTGCGGGAGGCCGCGGCCCGTGTCGCGCGCACCCAACAAGCAAGTTCAGTGACCGCGCGCTTTGCGCGTGCTGGTCCGAGAGCCCGGTTGAACGTGTTCCAGCCGTTCTCCCAAAAGGTGATATCTCCCGTATCGTAACCAGCCAGCCAGCAACGGAAGCCAACACCGACAAGCCACTCTGGTCCGGCAAAGGCGTGGACTTCGCCACGGGTTTCGCCGCTTCCAACGAATTTTGGTTGAATGCTCATTACCGCCCCCTTATGAGCTCGGCCCGTCATTAAAGCCGACTTTGTCGATCATCTCGCTTGCCGCCTTACGCAAGTCGGCAATCTCATCCAGCGAAATTGGGTCAACCTTGAATGTGCCCCAGGACTCCACGAGATCCGAGGACTCAACGCCATCCTTGGTTGGGTATTCATGGTTCACTTCAGCGTACATGTTCTGGCCCTCGTCCGATGCCAGAAACTCGATGAGCTTGAGCCCGTTCTCTTTGTTGGGCGCGTTCTTCGCCAAGACCGCACCGGAGACATTCATGTGGGTTCCGCGATCATTCGTGTTCGGGAACAGCATCTTTACCGATTCGGCCCATTCCTTCTGCTCGGGATGCTTCTCGTCAGTCAGCATCTTGCCCATGTAGTACGTGTTCCCGATCGCAAGGTCGCATTCGCCTGCGTACACGCCTTTCACCTGAAGGCGGTCGTTGCCGGCAGGTTTGCGCGCAAGATTTGATTTCACACCGCGGAGCCAGGCCTCGGTCTTTTCAGGACCGAGATGAGCCAAAATCGAGGCAACAAGGGCGACATTGTAGGGGTGTTGTCCGGAACGGCTGCAGATCTTGCCGCGCCATTTCGGGTCGGCGAGTTCTTCATAGGTAATGCCGTCCTGTTCGACGCGGTCCTTCGAGGCGTACACGACGCGCGCTCGGCCCGTCAGGCCGATCCACTCGTCGTCGTCGCCGCGATAAGACGCCGGGATGGAATCATCAATGATCTCGGAGTCGACGGGCTGTGCGATCCCCGATGCGACGGCCTGACTCAGCCTGCCGATATCGGTGGTGAGCAGCACATCCGCCGGGCTGTTACGTCCCTCTGCCCGGATTCGTTCGATTAGGCCTTTCGACGCAAAGATGACGTTTGTCTTGATGCCCGTTTCTTCGCTGAACTTCTCGAGCAGCG
Source organism: Pseudomonadota bacterium (assembly GCA_039177935.1). Taxonomy (GTDB): domain Bacteria; phylum Pseudomonadota; class Alphaproteobacteria; order Rhizobiales; family Methyloligellaceae; genus Methyloceanibacter. The sequence continues at coordinate 4,499 of JBCDFN010000044.1, forward strand.
GTTCAATGAGATAGGGCTGCCTGTAAGAGTAGATGTTCACTTCGCCCGACGGGTCCGCAAGGACGGGGCTGTGACCTACAGAAGTTGCGAAGAGTGCTGCGGCACCGGCCGCGCACGCAAATGTCCACCGCATGAATTTCCTCCAATGGCCAGGGTTCAAGGCCCTGGTATCGGGCAGTGATACCTCTCTCCGAAACGCATCGGAGACTCCAATACCTTCGCTTAAAACCTCCGTGATCGTGGGTGTCAATAGTATTTTACAAATGAAACTGAACTTAGAAGTCTTCTAAGACACAGTTCGGATTTAGAAGAATTCAAAACTTAAGTATTTCGGGAATTAGATCGAGTTTAGTCAAGTGTTACGCTTGTTCATTGACTATAGCAGGGTGGTGCGCGGCGGTTTGCGCGAGCATGAAGCCGCGACGCTTCGCCGCTAGCGCCGGAAGAGGCGCTCCTTAGGAAAGATCACGTCTGCCGAGGTGCCGACCCCTGGTTCACTGGTCAGGACAAGCCGGGCACGAATCGCATCGGTGAGCGCCTTGGTCAGCGGTAACCCGAGACCCGTCCCTGATTGGTGCCGGGGCGAGGTGTCCAACTGATGGAACGGTTGCATCGCATAGGCGATGTCGCTCTCGCTCATACCAACGCCGGTATCGCGAACGCGCAAGCGGAGCTCGCGGTCAGCCATCGTTCCCGAAACGATCACCTGTCCGCCTTCGCGCGTGAACTTTATGGCATTGGTCAGAAGGTTGAGCAGGATTTGCCGCAAACGCCTTGGGTCCGCGAGCACCAGCGGTAGGTCATCGGCGAACGACGTGCGCAGCAAGATCCGCGTTCGCTTGGCCAGGGGCTGTAGACTTGCCACACAGGCCTCGACGACTTCCGCCGTGTCGACCGACGTGAAGTCGAGTTCGAACTTTCCCGCCTCGATCTTCGAGATATCGAGCAGGTCGTTGAGCAGGCTCAGCGCATAGAGCCCGCTCTGATGAATGTCCTCTGCATACCCCTTATATCGGGCATTGCCGATGGGACCGAAGCGTTCGTGCTGCATCAATTCGGCGAAACCGATAATCGAATTGAGCGGGGTCCGAACCTCGTGGCTGACCTTGGCAAGAAAGTCGAGTTGTCGTCCCGCCGCTTCGCGAGTCCGTTCGCGCAACTCAGCGGCCTTCGCGGCCGCCTTTGCCGCTTCTTCCGCCGCAGCCCTGTCCGCAGAGACCTCATCGGGCACAGGCCTTGTGGGACTAGCCGGCGCGATCGCTGATTGTGCAGGCTCGGAAATTGCCGCCGGCTCGTCAGTTGCGGGGGGCGCATCCTTGGCGCGGGCCTCCGTGTCAGGCTCGGCGACCGGCTCCTCGATCTCAGGCGCCGGCACGACACCGGAAGGCTCATGGTCCTTAGGTTCGAGGTCCTCAGGTTCGAGGTCCGAAAGTTCGAGGTCCGAAAGTTCAAGGTCAGACGGATCCAACAGCCGCAAGAGACGCAATTCATCGTCATGACCGAGTGGCGTGACAATGAATGTCACGCTGAGACGGCGCCGCGACCGCGACACCGCGGCGATGTCGCTGATCGGCGTATGCGGCTTGGGTGTGCCGAGATCGCTTGTGCCGCCTGGAAGGATCGCATCGAGCCCGCCAGCATCCAGCAACTCGGCCGGGGACCGGTACCCGAAGGCATAAGCAAAAGCGCTATTGACCGCGTTGAGCGCATCTCCTTTGAGAATGCCGATTGCGGCCGGCATGGCCTCGATCAGAGTCTCGACGCCTGCGGGGTCGAGCGCGGGCAACGCTTGATTGGCCAAGCTTGGAGCTGACTGCGCGTCTTCCGCGGTCTTGGCAGGCTCTTCTACATGACCGCTCGCGCCCGTTTCGCTGTTGACGTTCGCGGGTTCGCCGACCGCGGCAGGGTTAGACAGAACGCGGCCTTCGAGGGCGCGGGCGATGTGCTCAAGCGCCTCCCGATCATCCTGTCCCGTCTGCTTTTGAAGCCTGAGGTCGGTCATGATCCGCCCCGGTGAGAGCCTTCCTGAGCACGTCTTGCGCACGGTCTTAGTGCACTGCTGCCCGGCCAAAAAATGCCTATGTAGCGGCGTCAGATCGACTCAACCGCTGAATTTAGGTCAATTGGATTCGATACATAGGCCAAAAGCAAGAATTTCGTCCACCGCTGATACACAGGGCCTCTTGTGACAGCTCTGTCACTTGAATTATCGCGGCGCACAAAATATAGTTGCGCTGCAACAAAAGTTGGCGGCTGAGAGTTAGACCCGCGTCCATTCCCGTACTGGCGAACTCGAGGAAATCAACGGAGAGGTGCCACGATGGCCGAGACTTCAGAACTTCCCAAGACCCCAACCGAAGCGATCGACAAAATGACGGAGTCGTTTGAGACTGCCGCCAAGGAATTCGACGCCCTGAAATTCGATGCGGAAGTGCCCGAAAGCGTGCGCTCGATGGCCGAGAGCACGGTCAATCAGACCCGTGAGGCGTACGAGCGCGGCAAAGAAGCCCTCGACGAATCGGTCGATGCGCTTGAGCGCTCCTTCGACGCGGCCGGCCAGGGCGCCACGGCTTTTAACCGCAAGCTGATCGATATCGCGCAGCGCAATTTGAACTCGAGCTTTGATTTCGCCAAGAGCCTGGCAGGCGCCAAGACCCTTGCGGAAATCGTCGAGCTTCAGTCGACCTATATCCGCAACCAGTTCGAGGTATTCGCGGGTCAGGCGACGGAGATCCAAGAGCTGACCAAGAAGATCGCTACCGATACGTCGGAGCCGCTCAAGGATCAGATGACCAAGTCTTTCGAGGCGGCGCGTAAAACGGCTTAGCCGATCGCGCCCGCTTCGCGTGGCCAGTAAGCGTCGCGTAGACGAGTAGTGCGTTGAGTAACCGAGTACCGCGTAACCCAGTAACCGAGTATCAAAAAGTCGCGTGTAATTGCGTCAGTTAGTAGCGTTCAGCGTTATCACTTTGTAGGCCCGGGCGAATTCCCGGGCCTTTTATTTTGCGCAGGCCTTGATTTTGGTCGCCTGTCGTGAAATCTCCGCCTTCCGGCGTGTTGCAAGCGCTGGGGGCTGCCCTTAGGGTCCGGTCCAGAAGCCCGCAAGGTAACGGACAAGGCAACCGATCAGACACGGATGCAATGTGCAGCCGGTGGAAGGCGTCGCCGGCTTGCCCGCATGCCAGGGTCCAGAGGGCCGCGTGGCCCTCGCAAGGGCCCATCGGCAATGTGCCGCTGTAGCTCAGTTGGTTAGAGCGCTTGATTGTGGATCAAGAGGTCACTGGTTCGAATCCAGTCAGCGGTACCACCTTCTAAGTCCAACGGAGCCGGTAGAACAGGCCCCGGGGTGGTAATCTATATCGACGGCCTCTCAGGTGCTGCCAGCGTCACGGCGTGGATGCCCGGATCAAGCCTGTACTCGGGCTGGCGGAGCCAGACCCGTGTATCCGGGCATGACGAAGGAAGACATTGCGGCCCGGCCCTCAAGCAGCGCGCTAGCGCGGTAGGGCAAAAAGAGTCTCCCTCAAGTAGCGCGAAGCGCGGTAGCGCAGATCGAGAATCCCGCCCGTTGCGCGTTTGCAACAGCCTCCAAAATAGCGACCAAAAACACCCTCGCGTTCCTTGTCGGGCAACAGATGATTCTGGTGCAGGAAAGAAGCGCCGCCCAACAAATGCCAAGCTAACCACGCCGCACGATTCTCGTGCGGCGGGTGTTCGTGCGGCAGGTGCTCGTGTGACACGTGAACGCCGCCTCAAGAGAGCCGGCGCGGGCACATGAGCGCGACAAGGGCGTGATCAAGAGCGCGGACGAGGGCGAGACAACAGGGGTGGGGTCGACGGTCGTCCGTCGCCAGGCAAGTCGCGCCGGGCGCTTGACCCCGAAAGGCACAAGAGGCCGCGCAAACGGTCCAGGGGGTGTGACATCGCGCGTGACCATATGAACCGGCATGAGCGGCGGCGTGCGCTGTCTAGTCGCAAGCGGAACGCAACAACGCCTGCGGAAACCGTCCATGCTTCCAAACCAAACCGCTCGAACAGTGCCCTGAATATCCAGTTCAACACGGCCAGCCCGCGCGTGCTTCTCCTCGGCACGGCGCTCGCTTCGACGTTTCTACTGGCAAGCATCGCCGCGCCGTCCACGGCACAGGCGCAGTCAAGCTCCACGGTTGGTGGCGCTGCGGTGACCCTGGACCCGGCGCCCGATCCCATCCGCATCACACCGACAACAACACCCCCCGCCAACGGTTCGATCATCTGCGTCAATACGGAGGCACGGACGCGGGGCACCGATCCATACATTGCCGCGATCGACCTCGTCACGAATGGCGATGACAACTATATCGACCTGACCAACTCGGGGCCGCTCACCGCCGATCCCGTTACGGGTCTCGGCTCCTTCGGCATCCGCGCGGGTGCCACCGGGCAACGCAGCACAATCACCGTGACCAATACCGGGGACATCCTCGCTAGATCGAATGACGGCCGCGCACGCGGAATGTCTGTATACGTTCGCGGGGTCGAAAGCACCGCTACGATTGAGAATCGTGGATCCATCACAGCCAAAACCTACGGCAACCGTGATGCCGCTGCGACGGGCATGTTGGTACTCAGCACGCTCGATGACAGCGCTGTCGCGATCACCAATGTTGGTGAAATCGAAATTGAAACCGTCGCCGGCGCCGCCTATGGCATTTTTACGGCTGCGCGAGGCAGCAACAGCAGCATCGACATTACCAATCGCGATACGATCACGGCAAAAAGTTCTGGTGGCCATGCCTACGGCATATTTGCGCGGACATACGGGGCGCGCAGCACTAACGTCATCACCAATAGCGGCGCGATCAATGCTGACGCTGGGCATGACCCCCAACAGCACTGCAAATGGAGACAAAAAACTCGAGCGCTGTAATGCAGGCATTTTTAAATGCAGTCGGGGATTTGCTACGCTTTCAAATGTGGGGC
>JBCDFN010000045.1:0-7816 GCA_039177935.1 Pseudomonadota bacterium
CGAGCAGCGATCGCGTTAGCCGGTCGATCTTGTAGACCACGACGATATCGATCTTGCCCGCTGCGGTATCGGCAAGGAGGCGTTGCAGGGCAGGGCGGTTCATGGTCCCGCCTGAATAGCCGCCAGCGTCGTAGTGACCGCGGAGTCCGTGCCAGCCCTCATGGCGTTGACTGGCGACATAGGCCTCACACGCCTCTCGCTGTGCATCCAGCGAGTTGAACTCCTGCTCTAGGCCTTCGTCGGAGGACTTGCGCGTATAGATGGCGCAGCGGATCCGCTTACCTTGAGCGCCTCTAGGCATTGGGCTCAAGTTGTTTTCGGGAACGCTTCAGACCGAAAAACGCAGGCCCGTTCCAGCGCGTCCCGGTGATCGCCCGGGCGATGGCGCTCAGGCTACGATAGGTCTCGCCACGCCAGGCGAAACCTTTATCAAGCACGAGGACCTCATGGGTCTCGCCATGCCATTCGCGAAAGAGCTTTGTGCCTTGGCTGAGTTTCGTCGATGGCTTGCTTGCTGATTTGCCATCGGCCGCCTGGCCGGCCTTCTTGAGGAGCCGCCGCGTTTCCGCATCGAGACCGCCATAGACTTCGACTTGCAGACCATAGGCGATCGCGCGGACGAGAAAGATGCGACTGGCACGCCGTGGCACGTTGGACTTCCAAAGACGGCGCCATTCCGCCTCAAGTTCCTCTCTTGGGCAGTCCGGCAAGGCATGGATGCGTGCGCATAAGGCTTCATCGTCCGATTGACGATTGGTCGAGCGCTTGCGTCTTGGCTGCACGGGGTTTGAGCGAGGCATGATGCTACGCGCTCGCGCCTCTTGTCGGCAGCCGGTAGCGGCGCTTGCCGTCTTTCCCAATGTCAGTCGCGAGGGGAAGCGCCAGCTTCTTGCGGACAACGCCGCTCAAAAAGCCGCGCACGGTGTGCGGCTGCCAGCCGGTCTTTTGAGCGATGTCCGCAATGCTGACCCCGGCCTTGCGGTGAAGCATCTTGAGGACTTCGTCCTGTTTGTTCGATGACTTGGATGTGCGCTTCTTCGAAAGGGACTTCTTTGTCGGCTTTGGCATGAGGGACCTCCAGTTGGGAACGCACCGGCGTTGTGCCGGCGCTTGCACCGCCCAGAGCCCGGCTTTTGGGCCAGGCGGTTGGGGCGTTGGAGGAACGCCACTCTAACTGTCAGCCACCATGCATGCTCGGTTGGGCACCGAAGTCCAGTCGTTTCGGACTTGAGAAAGCGTTGCGCATGAGCGTGTTTGGGACTCATAAGTTATCGAGTGTATAGCCAGTGAGCCGATAACTGAGGGCTTGGCTGATGCTATCGACCTGATCGTCATATCGCCCATTGGGGAACGCGAGAAGCTCACCTTCAAGCTCATTCAAGTAGAAAGAGCCGCTTCACGCGGCTGTCTGTTCAGCCGCTAACGCTTGTCGGTACTTCTTGTGCGCGCGGAAACCAACGTCGCGGTTTTTGCGCTAGGCGGAGGCCACCAGACCAATGGCTCTCTTGGCATCCTCATAAAGGGCCTCGGTGTCGGCCAGGATTTCCCGTGCTTTCAGAAAATCCAGCGGACGAAACTGCGCAACGGGCGCGCGCAGCAGTTCGGCATTGCCCAATGCGTCTGCCATCTGCCGTGCAATCGTTCTTTGCATGAGCCCGTTTGCAGCATAGGCGACGTGGAACTTGCCGGGCCTTTGGCCTCGTTCTCCCAAAGAGCCGCCCGCGACATCGATACCAAGCACGCGATCAGCCGTACCCCGCAAGACATTCATGGGAACGGGATTGGTCGCGCTACCATCGGTGTAGAATGCACCACCAATTTCTACAGGCAGGAAGACCGCCGGCATCGACGCTGAGGCCGCCAGGGCCGGCCTTAGCGGGCCAGCGGTAAATACGGCGTCCTGCTCCGCGTGGTAGTCGGTGGCGACTACCGAGAGCGGCAAGGAGAGTTCCTCGAACGCGTCAGGAACTTGGGCTGGCAGAAAGACACAGAGGATTCTCTCAAGATTGAGTTCACCAATGCGTAAGCCGCCATCTGCGAGGAAGCTCTCTATATTTGGGGGAACTAGTCTGAACACCTCGCGCATCAGCCGAAGCCGGTCGTTGAGCCGTTCCTCGATAAAGCCCTCGATCTCCTTGGCGTCCATGCCAGCGCAGTAGCTCGCGGCCATAAGAGCGCCTATCGAGGTGCCGGACATGGCCTTGGGACGGACGCCCAAATCATCTAGGGCACGGAGCACGTGAACATGAGCGATGCCGCGTGCGCTGCCCGCACCAAGGGCGATGGAAAACGTTGCCATTAGCTGTCTCCAATTATGGTGCTCAGAATGCGCGGTGCTCTGGCATCGCCAAACGGTGGCGCGTCATAACTGCTTATGCGGCCTCAGATGGCGCGTGGCGCGTCGCAAGCGCGTTGACGCCAGCAAAGTCGACCTTGCCAGACCCTAGGACCGGGATAGCATCGACGACATGAACGTCGGAAGGAACCATCAGGTCTTGCACGCCATTGGCCTTGGCGAAGGCGAGTAGCATGGCCCGGTCTGCGCCTTCAGCCTCGGTGAAGAGCAAGATGCGTTCGCCTTTGCGTGGATCTTTTACCGTTGCCGCTGCAGACAGTGTGCCAGGCCAGAGCTCCGACGCGACGCTTTCCACTGCGGCTAAAGACACCATCTCACCGCCGATCTTGGCGAAGCGTTTGGCACGGCCTTGGATAGCGACAAAGCCTTCCGCATCAATCGTCACGATGTCGCCTGTGTCGTGCCAACCATCCACCGGCGGTTGGAGAACACCCGGTTTATCGGCCTTCAGATAGCCTGCCATCACGTTGGGGCCGGAAATCATCAGGCGTCCGCCTTCTTCAACGCCAGGAACTGGTTCAAGCCGGGCCTTGATGCCTGGCAGCAGACGGCCCACTGTTCCGGGCTTGTTGTGCATCGGTGTGTTGATGGAGATCACCGGTGCGGTTTCGGTCACGCCGTAGCCTTCCAGCACACGGACGCCGAACTTCTCCATGTAAAGCTGACGGGTTGCGGCCCGCACGGGCTCCGCGCCAGCAAAGCAGTAGCGCACCGAACGGAAGTCATAGCTATGTGCTGCGCGGGCATAGCCGTTCAGGAATGTGTCCGTGCCGAATAAGATCGTTGCGTTGCAGCCATATATCAGCTCGGGAATGGTCCTGTAGTGCAGCGGCGAGGGGTAAAGGTAGACCGGCACGCCGGAAATGAGCGGCAGGATTGTCCCCGCTGTCAGCCCAAAGGAATGGAAGACGGGCAGGACATTGAACACCTTGTCTGTTGGGCTGAAGTCGATGCTGGCAGCGGCCTGCATCGCATTTGCCAGGATATTGCTGTGAGACAAAACCACGCCCTTCGGAGAGCCCTCCGAGCCTGACGTAAATAGAATGACGCCGGTCTGGTGTCCGAGGGCACGCACCATAGGCCGCGTCCGCATCAAGAGGCCCTTGAGCTTGTCAGTCCAAGAGATCTGCTTCCGTATGTCCTCGAGCCAAATGAAACGGACCGTCTTTTCTAGCTCGGTGACCACCTCATCGAGCTTTGCTTGCGCCACGAAAGCGCGGGAAGACAGAATCGTCTTCACCTCGGCGGCGATGCACGCAGAGCGGATATTCGCCGCGCCTGCCGTGAAGTTCATCATCGCCGGGACCTTGCCGGCCGACATGACAGCAAGAGTCGTAACGAGCGCGCCATTTGAAGTCGGCAGCATGACGCCGAGCGTCTTTTCTGACGGTGTGACGTTTGCAATCTTGCGCGCCAAAACCGCCGTTCCAGTGAGAACTTTGCCGTAAGACATCGGACCGCTCACGGGGTCGTCCGTCGCAATCGTCCGCATGCCATGTTCCTTGGCCGCTGCGATCACGCGGTCCAACACGGTCGACCTTTCATCGAGGCTCGTTGTGAACATGAGATCGGACATGATGCCGTAGAGTTTCCTGCCTGCTTCCGCGCGGCGCTTGCGACCCTTCAGCGCTGGATCAATCCTGAGTTCTTGCGGTTCCATGATAGTGACCTTGACTTTGGGGAACCAGCTCTTGCGAACCTGGCCCTCGGACAGTTGGGTAAAGTGGGTTCTCTGCAGCCCGTCGATGCGGATAGGGACGATCTTCGAGCCGGTCTTGTCGGCAACCATCGCCGCGCCGTCATAGACCTTCATAAGCCCACCCGTGACGGTGAGACGGCCTTCCGGAAAGATGACCATGGGCTCACCGCCCTTTACCGCATTGATTAGCGAGCGGATGGCGAGGGGGCGGCTCGGGTCAATAGGCAAGGCCGTTGCGAGCTTGAGAAACGGCCGCACCCACCATGCTTTGGCAATATGCGTGTTGATCGCGAAGGTCGGGGCCTTATCGGTCAGGGTCAGCGCGAGGCCTGCGTCGAGGAAGCTGGTATGATTCAGTGCGAGGATCGGTGCATCGCCCGCCTTCTCAAGATTCTCGGCTCCTTCGACCTCCAGCTGGAACACAGCGCGATAGATAATCGTAACCAGATCACGCAGCGGATCGGTGGGTAGAAGTTTAAAGATCAGGATGGCGACAACTGCATTCAGCACGGCCAGTCCGGCCAATACCTCAGCGGCAGTCACGCCGGTGGCGAAGGCACCAGCCAAGACGAGACCCGCGAGGGTCATGCACCCTGCAGACAGAACGCTAGAACCGGCAATGGTCCGTGCACGGCGTTCGGGCTCGGCCCAGGTTTGCAACGCACTGAAGGTGGGAACAACCAACAACGCACCAGCAAAGGCGAGGCCGGCCATTGAGAAGCTGACGCGCAGAACATCAGGCTGGGTCACGAAGGCAACGATGCCCGAGGCTGCAGTGAGGTTGGCGTCGCCAAGTACCACGTAGAGATCAAGACAGAAGATGCCCATCAGAGCGGTACCGATCACGGCCGGCAACAGCACGACGCGTCCTGCGCAAAGCCAAGCCGCCACCGCTGACCCAACACCGATTGAGAGTGCAAACACGGTGAGGAAGTAGGTGACGGCCATCTCGTCGCCCATCAGAACTTCGTTGACGACAATGGGCATAATCGACAGAACGGCGGCGCCGACGACCCAGAACCAGGCGCTAAACCAAGCCGTGCGCCAAAGGCGCTTGTCAGCGCGCAGGTCTGAGACAATGCGCCAAGTCGAGGCAAGGACATTGGGCTCAATGGTGAGATTGGGGTCGCCAATCGGGGTTGACGGGATGGCACGTGATGCGAGGTACGCAGCGATCGCAAGGCCGATCATGACCGGCCCGAAGAGTACAATGGGAGCCCCCGTCGCAAACAGGATGCCTGCACCAATTGTGCCGCCAAGAATGGCAAGAAAAGTGCCCGATTCTACCCAGGCCGTCGCTTTAGGCAGTTCGCTGGGATCAAGATGGTCGGGGAGGATGCCGAACTTGATGGGGCCGAACAGCGCAGAGATCACGCCAAAAGCAAACAAGGCGACAAAGAGGGTGGGTAGAGACTGAGTCACAAAGCCGGCGACGGCGATGCAGGCGGCGCCAATCTCCGCGAGCTTGAGGCGCCGGGCGATCCTGGCTTTGTCGTGGCGATCGGCCAGCTGACCGCCCAAGGCGGAGAGAAACAGGAAGGGTGCGATAAAGACGGCGCCTGCCAGCGTAACCAGCACGCCGGAGCCTGCGGCGGAAACCTGAAACAGGACCAGCAGAATCAGAGCGTTCTTGAGGAAGTTGTCGTTGAAGGCGGAGAGGAACTGCGTCCAAAACAAGGGCACGAAGCGACGCGAGGTCATGAGCGAGTTGGACATCTGCGTGGATCCTATCGAGTGAGTTATCTTCTGGGGGAGGGGCCCGCCGCCGTTGAAGCGGCGGGCGCCAAGGTTAGATCCTGTCGGCGTTGGAGGTATCGAGAAGCAGCTTCTCGGTCTTCGCGTCCTCGAGCCGGTAATGAAGCTTCTTCGCTTCATCGGCATCGCGCAACGTCTTGCTGAGCGTGATAGAGGAATGGACCAGCATGATCGCGGACATCGCGTAGAAGCCCTTGGCGGCAAAGCTGGCCTCAAGATTAAAGATCCCGATGGCCATCATCAGTGCGGCGACCGCAAAGCTGAAAGCGGAGAAAAAGGTGTAATACCTGGAGTCGGGGCCCGTTGATTCAATCATGGTTTGGGTGCTCCTGTTCAGAGTAGGCTAGACGGGGGTGACGGGGGCTGGGTCCGCTTTGAGGCGGTTCAGAACGTCTTCGGCGCGTGTCGCTGTCGGCGTTCCGCAACCCGCATCGGCGAGACGTTCAATGATGTCGGCCGGGTTGTCGCTGACGGTGAGGTCGGCATAGGCGCTGTCGGCTAGATCCATGGTCTTCTGTCGGGCTTCGATTTTCGCAAGAGTTTCCTCCGCGTCGGTTAAGGCGCCGTTGTCTGCAACAGAGACGCGGTTGCCGATCTTGCGGATTTGGTCACGTGCCGTCACCACGCGTTGGCCACGCTCCAACTCCCGTAGCCGCGTCTGTGACTTGTGCACGATTGCGGTGAGACGTCGGATTTCGTGGGCGAAAGCAGCCTGAGCCTGCTTTGAGGACGTGAGCTCGTCCTCAAGGACGGCGATCGCTTCGGCCGCTTCCAAGGCGAGCCCGTCTTCCTTCTTTTCAAGGGCGGTGCGTGCCCGCGTTTCTAGGTCCGCGATCATCGCAGCGACCTTCGCGGACCGTTGGCGCTCTTGCTCGTTCTGCGCTTTGACGAGTGCAACGGCTTTTGTCGCGTTGCGGACGGATGCGGCCGCATCGCGGACTTGCTGACTGAGAATGACGACAGCATGCCGCTCTTCAGTCCGCTCCGTCGCGGTGGACACAAGGGCTCTTGAGAGGGTGTTTAGCAACTTCAGCATGGGCTTCTCCAAAAAATGAACGTTGTTCACTATTTGACAAAACCACAGGCCTCAGGCACCGTCAATCAAAAAATGAACAGAGTTCACTTTTTTGTCTTGGAGATGAGTTCGTAGGGTTAATGGCTGGTATCCAGAAGGCAAAACGTGAGGAGGCGGCAAGAAAGCTGCTGGAGGCCGCCGTCGCCTGCGTGGCGGAGCAAGGGATCGACGCCTTGCATGTGCGGGAGATCGCCCGGCGGGCCGGCTACTCGGTCGGGTCCGTTTATAAGTACTACGCGGACTTGGACGACATCCTTATCGCCGTGAACACGATAACACTTGGCCGCATCAAGGCGGTGGTCGGGGAGGCGATCATAGGCAAGGACGATCCGATGGATCGCCTCAAGGCACTGGCGCGCGCTTACCATAGCTTCGCTCTTGAAAACAGAAAGCTCTGGGAAGCTCTTTTCGGTCACCGGCTGCCCGATGACCGTCCCATCCCTGAGATACACCTTAAAGAGAATGCGGCGTTGTTGGCGGTTATTGGTCAGTCGCTATTGGAACTCAGTCCAAAGATGTCGGCCGAACAGCTTGAGGCACGGAAGCGCACTTGCTTTGCCGCTGTGCACGGCCTTGTTCTGATCAATTTAGAGAATCGCTTTGTCGGACTCAGCGGGGAGGTCTTCATGAGAGAAATGGATTTCCTGGTTGAACGGTTGGCGACAGCAACGGTTTGAGTTCGGACATTTCCGCCAAGCCCTCTCGCCAAGGAGGGTCATGCGGCCTAGCCTTTCCCGCGCCTGTCCTTCGCGGTCAACTATACAAAGCCCCAATGTGGACGAAAAAAGTGGTGTCGTCGCCTTGGTCAGTGCGCGCCTGGTCGATTTCGCTGATAAGAACCGCGATCGACTTGCCTTAGTCCTCGGCGACGACCGATTTACACCCGAAAGCAGACCTCTTGGGCCTTCACGTCGACGTCTGCTTAGTGCCA
>JBCDFN010000046.1:0-7777 GCA_039177935.1 Pseudomonadota bacterium
GCGCCTCCCGTACCATCCGCACCGCGCGCTCGCGCAACTCAGTCGAATACTGCGGCCGACGCCGCTTCCCCGTTCCATCCGTCATGACCCCATCCTCTCAAGATCAAGGGCCTCCGGCAAACACGGGGCGGTTCACACCGTCGTCGGCAAGGATGACAGAACCGTGGGCGACGCGCCGCGGTCGCGCAAAAGCGACAGGAGCTCAGGCTTCAGCCCGTCGCCGTATCTCGCGGCAAGGTCATGAAGCGCAAGCATGTGGGATCCTGGTTGGGTTAAGGGCCGCCCTCCGTGTTAAAACGCCTGGGGCTTCACGCGGAGATGTGGCGGGCGCCTTCAATCTGACCGCCGGGCGCGAAACGGGTAACACCAAATATTGACGACCTTAGTCGGATATGTTTCCGCGCGCTGCTCCGGCGGAGTGGAACGAGGGATCGGAGGGGCTGGCCTCGGATCCCGCCCCCAGTTGGAGCGGCCTGATTGCGGCCGGCGCTCCGCTGCTTCGACCGAGATTGTCCCGTCAAGGCAGCAGGTTCGCGGGGTCCGCGCCGGTGGCTCCGACATCCGGCGCGCCGCACCCTCACGCGCCCGTCAAGACTTCGTGATCCACACGCTATGGCTGTGTTGCCGCGTGTCACATGTCTGTCAAGCGAAGCGCTTAAAGGCGACTGTATCACTCAACATTGGGAGACTCTGATGAAGCGCCTTCTTCTTGCAACCGCATTGAGTGGTGTTTTGGCCACCTCCGTCGCCGCCCAGGATGGCGGTGCGCGCAACGTGATTTTGATGATCTCCGACGGGATCGGCTTCAATGGCTGGCTGGCGTCGGACTATTACCAAGGCAAACTGAACACCCAAAGCTATCAGGTCGCGCGCCCCGACGGCACGACGCCTGCTGTCTACGGACTGACGCACCACTCCTTGAACCTGATCGACGCGACGGGTCATGTGCTGCCCAACGCCTCCGACCCGGCTGAGGCAGCGGGGGCCGTCGATCAGGGCTACGATCCGATGACGCGCTGGAACCAGTTCGACGGTGCGTTCCGAAACGACTATCCGCCGGTGAGCGAGCGCTACACCTCCTACACGGACAGCGCTGCGGCGGGAACGACCATGCACACCGGTCGCAAGACCGCGAACGGTCGGCTCAACATGGACTGGACCGGCACTGTGCCGTTCCGAACCATTGCGCAAATCGCCATCGATCAGGGCCGCTCGGCAGGCGCCGTGACGAGCGTGCAGGTCTCCCACGCGACACCCGCCTCGACCATCGCCCACAACGTCTCGCGCCAGAACTACGCCGAGATCTTCAACGAAATGGTCGCGAGCGACATTACGGTCCTCATGGGCGCGGGCCATCCACTCTACGATGACAGCGGCAACGAGGTCGAGCCCGACACGGATGGCGATCGTGATCCCTTCCGTTTTGTCGGCGGCGCCGAGACGCTCCAGGCGTTGACCAGCGGCGCAGGCCTCAACGGCTTCGCCTTTGTCGATGCGCGCGAGGATTTCACAGCGCTTGCCAACGGTGAAAACCTGCCGGAACGCGTGGTGGGCATCGCCCGGGCGCAGAACACCCTCCAGGCCTCGCGCGAGGAGCTGGCCGACGCCGACACGCCCTCCGGAATGGCCTTCAACCCTGCGGTCCCGGATCTTGCGACCATGTCGCTCGGCGCGATCAACGTACTGAACCAGGACGCGGACGGCTTCTTCCTGATGATCGAAGGCGGCGCGGTCGATTGGATGGGCCATGCCAACAACATGCCCCGCTTCATCGAGGAGCAGATCGACTTCGACCGCGCCGTGGACGCAGTGATCGACTGGGTCGAGACCAACTCAAGCTGGGACGAGACGCTTCTCATCGTCACGTCCGACCACGAAACCGGCGGGATCTGGGGCGAGGGCACGTACACCAACGGTGTGGGCGGCCCGATTGCGGCCGATCGTTCGGACGAGGCGATCCTCGCCGCGCGCTACGACCCTGCAGAGGACTTCTTCAACGAGTTCCTCGCCGTCCAGGATCGGGGCGCTGGCAACATGCCAGGCTTTCAGTTCGCGTCCCGGAACCACACCAACGAGCTGGTGCCGCTCTGGGCGATGGGGCCGAGCGTTGAGCTTTTCGCTCAGTTCACCGAGATCGATCTCAAAGCTGCAGAGCTTTGGGGTGAGCAATATGGCTGGGACGGCGCGTTCATCGACAACACGTCCGTCTTCCACGTCATGAACGAAGCGCTCGGGTCTGGCGTGAGCGCCTTCTGATCCTCGGCATCGCGCCGTTCTGAGGCCCGCCACGCTGGCGGGCCTCTTTCATTCTCCCGAGAGCTTCTTGAGGAGCGACAGAAGCTCGGTCCGCTCCGCCTGGTCCAGCTGCGCAAAGACCTCGCCGATGACCCGACGGAGAGCCGTCTCCACCACTTCGACATGTTTTTTACCGCCCGGCGTCAAGGACAGGACGTTTACCCGTTTGTCCTCCGTTAGGGGCATCTTGGACACAAGCCCCCTGCCTTCGAGGCGTCGGATCACGCGGCTCACCCGCGACAGACCGCGCCCCATCGCCTCGACCACGGCATAGATGGGCGATGGGGCGCGATCCAGCCCTCGAGCGCGTTCGCACGGCACTCGAACCCGTGGCGTGCTCGTGCTCACTCCGAGATCCAGAACCGAAGGTCGCCCCGCCGGACAAGCCCGCGCTCATACTCCGCCCAGTTCGTCACCATATAGCGGGCCCCCGGAATGTGAACCCGGGGCGGCTCGCTATGCTTGAAGGGCATGGGCGGGGTTCTCGGTCGCTGAAGGCCGGCGCCTCATGCAACCTCCAACGTCGCGATGCACTAAGGCCACGGTCAGCTCCGCAGCGATCTCGCCGACGTCCTCGATGCGCATAACTTCGCACGACGTCTCAAGACGCTCAGCGGGCTCACGCCTTTCGAGTACATCTGCAAAATCTGGACTTCAGATCCGGATCAATTCATCGTCGACCCGATCCACCAGATGCCGGGACCGAACAGGTGTAAGTCCTGACCCCAGGTGACCTGGGACACGAAGGATCCCTCAGCGCGTGCAAATCGGGAGCGGGCCGATGCTGCACCGGCCCGCCAAGCTACAAACAAGAGTCTGCTTAAAAGAAGCCCATCGGGTTCTCGTCATAGGACACCAGAAGGTTCTTGGTATTCCGGTAGTGATCAAGCATCATCTTGTGGTTCTCACGACCAATGCCGGATTTCTTGTACCCTCCAAAGGCCGCATGGGCCGGGTAGTGGTGATAGCAGTTCGTCCAAACGCGACCTGCCTGGATTGCGCGGCCCACGCGGAAAGCAGTGTTCCCATCCCGGGTCCAAACCCCCGCGCCGAGGCCATAGGTCGTGTCGTTCGCAATGGCGATGGCCTCCGCTTCATCCTTGAACGTTGTAACTGAGAGCACAGGGCCAAAGATCTCTTCCTGAAAGATCCGCATCGAGTTCTCGCCGCGGAAAACAGTAGGTTGGATATAGTAGCCATCATTAAGCCCGTCGCCGAGCGTGACCGTTTCGCCGCCCACGAGGACTTTAGCGCCTTCCTCACGCCCGAGCTTTAGGTAGCCCGTGATCTTCTCCATTTGTTCGGTCGAGGCCTGACCGCCGATCATAGTTTCCATCTGCAGGGGGTTGCCCTGCTTGATATTCTTAACGCGCTCTACGGCGCGCTCCAGGAAGGCTTCGGCGATGCTGGCATGGATCAGCGCGCGAGAGGGACAAGTGCAGACTTCGCCTTGGTTCAGCGCGAACATGGCAAAGCCCTCAAGGCACTTGTCGAAGAACGCGTCGTCGGCGTCCATGACATCCTGGAAGAAGATGTTTGGTGACTTGCCTCCGAGTTCCAATGTCACCGGGATCAGGTTTTCGGCTGCCGCCTTCATGATGATCTTGCCCGTGCCGGTTTCTCCCGTGAAGGCAAGTTTGGCGATCCGGGTGGAGGTCGAGAGCGCGGCGCCTGCCTCTTCTCCGTAGCCATTGACGACGTTGACCACGCCGTCGGGGATCAGGTCAGAGATCAGTTCCATCAGCACCATAATTGAGGCGGGCGTCTGCTCGGCAGGTTTCAGCACCACCGCGTTGCCCGCCGCCAGCGCAGGCGCCAGCTTCCAGACAGCCATTAGGATCGGGAAATTCCAAGGGATAATCTGGCCCACCACGCCCAACGGCTCGTGGAAGTGGTAGGCATAGGTGTTGGCGTCGATCTCGGCAATCGAGCCTTCGTCTGCGCGGATTACCCCGCCGAAGTAGCGGAAGTGGTCAATGGCCAGCGCGAGGTCGGCGTTGACGGACTCTCGGATCGGCTTGCCGTTGTCGAGGGTCTCGGCCGCAGCCAAGAGCATTAGGTTCTCCTCGATGCGATCAGCTATGCGGAATAGCATTGTCGAGCGCTCCGCAAGTGAAGTACGCCCAAAGGCAGGAGCCGCAGCATGCGCCGCATCCAATGCGGCCTCAACATCGGCCGCATTCGAGCGAGCAACCTCGCAAATCCCTTCACCGGTCACCGGGGTGACGTTCTCGAACCATTGCCCTGATTTCGGATCGACGAATTTGCCGCCAATGAAGTTCCCATAGCGCGGCTTGTAGGGAAACGTGACACCAAGATGAGTGACGTCGAGCGCGGCGCTAGGACCAGATGCAGATGTGTGTATGTTCATATCTTCCTCCCAAAGGCAGGTTGAGCCGTTAGATCACGGGCAAAGGCGGGCTGGCAGATTGGTAGGAATGCTGGCGGTTGAAACATCGCACGGAGCGTCGGTTTTTGGAACCGGACCAGCGATACTTCTTTGGTCGTAATGCCTTCGTCGATGCTTGCATGTGAATTAAGGAGTGACCTGCTCCCCTGAAACGTCCTGGCTTTGTGGTTAGCCTGCTCTCCAACTGAGGAGACAGACGATGACGAGAAGCCGTTTAAGCGAAGCGCAGATCATTGGCATTCTGAAGGAGCACCAGGCAGGCATGGGCGCGTCCGGGCTGTGCCGAAAGCACGGGAACGGCGATGCGACCTTTTGCAACTGGCGACGGACGTAAGGCGGCATGGAGGTCGCCGATGGGAAGCGGCTGAAGGCGCTCGAGGCCGAGAACGCGAAACTGAAGAAGATGCTGGCCGAGCAGATGATGGATGTGGCCACGCTGAAAGAGATGCTCGGAAAAAACGTCTGAGGTCCGGCTCACGGAGGAAAGCTGCGGACTGGGCCATGACGGAGAAGAGCTGCTCGCAGCGGCGGGCCTGCGCGCTCGCAGGGATCGACCCGCGTGTCTATCGGCGGAAGTCAAAGCGTCGTGTGACACCGAGCTGCGGGCAAGTATGAAGGAGCTGGCCACGGAGCGCCGCCGCTTCAGCTACCGGCGGCTGCACATCCTGCTGAGGCGCGAGGGCTGGGACGTGAACTGCAAGAAGCCCTACCGGCTCTACCGGAAGGACGGGTTAACCGTCCGTAAACGGGGCGGACGCAAGCGCGCGATCGGGACCAGGGCGCCGATGGCGGTCCCGCAGGGGCCGAACCATCGCTGGAGCTTGGACTTCGTCGCTGACGCTCTTTCGCACGGCCGCAGGTTTCGTACCCTGTGCGACATCGACGACTTCAGCCGAGAGTGCTTGGCGACGGTCGTAGACACCTCGCTATCCGGGCTCCGCGTCGCGCGCGAACTTGACCGGATCGCAGAGATGCGCGTCTTCCCCTGCATGGTGGTCAGCGACAACGGCACCAAGCCGATATCGAACGCAATGCAGACATGGCGGGATGATTGCCAAGTGGAGTGGCACTACATCGCACCTGGAAAGCCGAAGCAGAACGGCTTCGTGGAGAGCTTCAACGGCCGCCTCCGCGATGAATGGCTGAACGAACACCTGTTCCCGACCCGTCGTCCATTGGGCTCGAACCAATGGCGCCTCAATGGACGACCATGCCCGCCATTTGATTGCGGCATGGCGCGAGGACTACACCCATCACCGCCCGCACACGAGCCTCGACGGGCTCACCCCGCGGGAGTATCACCAACGGTCAAGTGAGGACCAAACCCTGAACAGAGCTAACGTATAAACGCGGACTCCAAGGGGAGCGGGTCAGTGTTACAAGGCTCGAAGCAATCGCACGACGTCTTCGCCAAATTCCTCCCGGTCAGAGCCGTTGCTGATCGGCCTCACAGACTTCGGCACCCGTGCGATCACATAAACGTCGTCAGTGCACGAAGCGGCATGTGCGAGCCTCACGGCGAGGTCCAAGAGTTCCGGTTTCGGTGCGGTCCCGAAGAGGGTGCCAAGCGTAGTAACTTCGTGAAGGGGAGGACGGGTCTGTCTCAAGAAAATAGCCTTGCGCGCTTTAGCAGCTTCCTCGGCAACACACTTCGTTGTCGCGCTGCGAAGGGGACTCTGCCTAGGTGTCGGGATCTGGCTGGGCGCGGGGTGCGTCTGGCGCTGGCCTATTTCTGACAGAAATAATCAGGAACAGCAAGCGCGCTTGTTCCGAGGCAGCCCAGCACCCTTGTAGCGCGGCAAAAAAGCGTTGGCCTGGTTATCATCTACTATATTAGTCGAATATTTTCTCACTGTATATTCGTGCGCCGATGGTCGGGAGGCAAAGTGTTTGATGCAGTGACATTTTGCAAAGGAACCTGATGGTCCAAGTCCATCCTCGTCCTCGCATTGCTGCGCCTCGGTTCGGCGGTTGCAGCAAACGGGAAGGGCCTTGGTGCGCAAATCGGCTTGCCGGCCGTGATGACGGAGCGTAGCCAGCTTTCATGCCTCACAAGTTCAATGAGCCCCGCCGTCATCGCATCCCAAGGGCGAAGTACCGTGTCACCAACTGGCCCGAGTACGATCGCGGTCTGGTGGAGCGTGGAGACGTGCGGTTCTGGATCGCTGACGACGCTCTCGCCGCTTGGGTGCCGCCGCGGCGGTGCAGGCGCGGGCGCCAGGCCCGATATTCCGACCTCGCGATTGAGACAGTGCTGCTGCTGGCGGCCGCTTTCGATCTGCCGCTGCGCCAGGCGGAGGGGTTTGTACGGTCGGTCTTTGCCCTGATGGATCTGGCCCTCCCCGTGCCGGATCACACGACACTTGCCCGGCGTCGGCGAACGGTCTCGATCGACATGCACGCGTCTGGCCGGAAGGCGCCCGTGGACCTTGTGCTGGATTCCACCGGCCTCAAGTTCTACGGGCCGGGCGAATGGGCACGGAAGAAGCACGGCGAAAGGCGCCGTGATTGGAGGAAGTTACACGTCAGCGTCGACGCGGGCACAGGTGAAATCCTGTCCCACGTGCTGACCAACAGCGACACCTCGGACGCCGCGATGGCCGGCCCTCTGGTCGAGAACGCCGGCGGCCGGATCCGTTCCGTAATCGCGGACGGAGCCTACGACGGCGCACCCACGATGGACGCGATCCGGAACGCGCGGCCACCGCGGTCTCCGCCGAAGATCATCATCCCGCCGCCCAGGACCGCCATCTCACCTCCAGGCAAGCCCCACGGCGGATCCGAGCGCGAGTGCCACGCTGCCGAGATCGCCGCACACGGCCGCATCGCCTGGCAGAAACGCAACGGCTACGGCAAACGCTCCCACGCCGAAACCGCCATCTCCCGCATCAAACACCGCGGCGGCGCCACCCTCAGAAGCCGCACCTTCGGCGCCCAATTTCAGGAGATCACCTTCCGCATCGCAGTGGCCAACAAGGCGATCCGCCATGCCAAGCCAATCACTGTGCGAGTGACGTGAACGTCATTTCAAAGACCGAGACGTATCAAATCGATGATTTGCGCACCAAAGCC
>JBCDFN010000047.1:0-7275 GCA_039177935.1 Pseudomonadota bacterium
AAAAATGTCCTTGAGACCGGCCCGGTCGATCGGCTGATGGTAGGCGATGGCGCAGAGCACCCCCATCTCCATCTCAGTGAAGGCCAGCAACTGCTCCCCCAAATCGGCTGCCGCCTTGATGGCATCCGCGAACTGGGTCTTCGTTCGGAACATCCAACCGCCGGCAACTTGTGCCAACTCATATGGACGGCTGATCAATTCGGCCTGGATGTCGTCGATCAGCATCTCGACCGAGGCCCCCTGCCCCACCACGCGGGCCAGATCGTCGCGGCCGACCGGCGAGCCACTGGCGAACAATACCGCCTCGATCCGGCCCATCCATTCGCGCCAGCGCAGTTCCTGTGGAAGGTCGCCGAGCTCCCGGTCAAAGACTGCGCCACCCTCTTCAACCGGTTTCCGTTTTGTCGTCGCGACATTCATTGCGCGATCCCGTAGAGACGGAAGGTCGGCCGCCCGGTCAGTTCCCGCGCCACGCCCAGCTCGACCAGCCGGTCACAGAACCGCCGCGCGGCGCGGGAGGTCATAGGGATCGAGGTGCCGTGAATGCGTGGGGACAGCATCGACGCCGGCGCCACGGCATCCTCGGTCAGGAACAGGGCGACCGCTGCCGCCGATCCTTTTGCCCTCAGCTTGGGCGCAACGGTGCGAAGGGCCTCACCACGGTGGGCGAGGTCCCGTGCCAATCGGATCGTCTCTTCGATGGACTCGAGGATCCGCACCTGGGAGGCCAGCTCGGCCCCCTGCCCTCCTGCGGTCAGGTCTCGCAGCGACGCCTTTGTCAGCCGCTGCGCCGAGATCGGCAACACCGTCTTCCAGTTCAAAGCCTGCGCCAGGACGACATCCGACAGGAGGCAGGCGATGCGCTCCGCCCGGCCGTCTGTCTCGAGCACGGACCGCAGAACAGCCACGCAGCCCGCCAATGGCCCGTGGGTCCGTGCACGTTCTTGCCCGGCATCCAGCCACACACCCACCTCTCCCGCAAAGTTCTGGCCAACCAGATCGGCGATTTCACCTGTGTCGCCTGCCCGCGAGCGTACGGCTTCACGCCAGAATGCCAGAAGATCACCATCCGGGCCCCGTGCCTCACCCGGCGGCGTCAGATGATACGCATCGCGGATATCCGCCTCCCGCGCCAGGCGGCCTTCCAGTTTCGAGATCGCGGTTGCGGCTGTCAGCGCCTGTCGATTGGCGAGCAGCTTCACGGGCACGCCATGCCTGGGATCGCAGACCAGCTGATCGAGCATCGCCAGCGCAACCCCTGACCGAAAGGCCACAGTTTCAAGGGTTTCGGCACGCCCGGAGGTGACCCAGCCCGGCAGGTTCGGTAGATTGGTGCGGTCGTCGGAGATGACTGTGGACAGGTATGTCATGCCACAAGACTATCCTGTCGCGGCGCTTTCGTCCACAATATGATGTAGAAACCGCCCCACCCTGCCGCTCTCCGTTATGTCCAATAAGTTTGCATTATCGGACCTAAATGGGATAGTCTCAAAACCATGAGCGAAACACCCGAAAAACGGCTCTCAGAGCGCCAGAAATCGCGCTCAGCGTCCCACGATGCGAAGAACGATGACGAACGCCACGAGAGAGATAGCTCGAGCCACGATGCGATCGCCCTGCCCTCACATGTCGCTGGATCGGGCACTCTTGATCGCCTGGTCGACACCGCGCGCGACTACGCCAAAGCCTCGACAGCCGAGAACACCAACAAGGCCTACGCCGCCGACTGGAAACACTTTGCACGCTGGTGTCGATTGAAAGGCATAGAACCGCTGCCGCCCTCGGCCGAGATGATTGGGCTGTATCTCACGGATCTGGTTGCACCGGCGAAAGGGATCCATGCCCTATCGGTCTCGACGATCGACCGCCGACTCTCCGGCCTCGCATGGAATTATGCGCAGCGTGGGTTCGCGCTTGACCGCAAGGATCGTCATATCGCCGCGGTGTTGGCCGGGATCAAGCGCAAGCATGCGCGTCCGCCGGTCCAAAAAGAAGCGATCCTGCCGGAAGACATCCTCGCCATGGTCGCCACCCTGACCCTCGATCTGCGCGGGCTGCGTGACCGGGCCATTCTGCTCCTGGGCTATGCGGGCGGGCTGAGGCGCTCCGAAATTGTCAGCCTCGACGTCAATAAGGACGACACGCCTGACTCCGGCGGCTGGATCGACATCCTCGAAGACGGCGCAGTGCTGACGCTGAATGCCAAGACGGGATGGCGGGAGGTTGAGATCGGCCGCGGATCCTCGCACCAAAGCTGCCCCGTTCATGCCCTCGAACACTGGCTGCATTTCGCGAAAATCGACTTCGGGCCGGTCTTCGTCCGGACATCCCGCGACGGAAAGAAGGCCCTGGAAGCGCGCCTGTCTGACAAACACATCGCGCGGCTCATTAAATCGACCGTTCTGAAAAGCGGCATCCGTGGGGACTTGCCCCAGAAGGACCGTCTCGCGCTGTTCTCCGGGCACTCGCTGCGCGCCGGCCTCGCGTCTTCGGCGGAAGTCGACGAGCGGTACGTTCAAAAGCAACTCGGACATGCCTCGGCCGAGATGACCCGCCGCTATCAGCGCCGACGCGAGCGGTTCCGCGTTAACCTGACCAAAGCTGCGGGGCTCTAAGCTTGCCATCACGCCGCCTGCCCACTCAACCGGCCATAAAAGCTCCGCTCAAGATGCAGCTCTCCTGCCCCGGCCTTTTCGGTCATGCCGCGCAAATACCCGCCGGCAGAGGACACTTCGCCCTTGGCATGCTTGTCGAACACCAGCGCCATCGCCGCCGCGGCCATCTGTTTGCCCATGACCTCCTGCGCCGCCAGCCAGGCATGGTCCGAGATCCCGATGATCTTCTTCAGGTCGCCCGCAATCCGGTAGAGGTCGCCCCAATCGCGAAGATATCCGCCCATGTTTCGTGCCCAAAACGCGAATTCCGGACAGGCTTGCATGACTGTTCGTACATCCACGGCCACGCCTCGGGGCGTTTTGTGGTCTTCAGGTCCCTCCCCTTTCCGTTCCGGCCTTTCAACGGGTACCACAGTCGGATTTTCGGGTGCCACGCTCGCCGTTGGCTCAGTCTCTGAGCGATTACAGGTTACAGGAGTTAGTTGATTTGTAGTTAGTATATGAGGGTCGGAATTGAACTCCTTGGGGTTCATTTCTTGAATCTGTTCGGCAACTTGTTCCTCAATTTCAGGTGCCTTCTCCACAACTTCATCGCCACGAAAGGCTTTGAGATAAGCCTGCTCAACGCGTTCTCGCAGTTCCGTAAACCAGGTGAGGACTTGTTCGAGCGTCTCCGACGCAGCATTGGCCCGTGGAAGCTGCGCCAGAAGTCCGTTGAAGCGCTCCAGGTACTGCGCCCAGGCGCCGCTGAGCGCGCCTTGGAGAGCCGCTTCAATGCGAGCGCGGATCATCCGCCGCGCCACGGTAATCTGGCGCTTCAGGCGCTGGCAGAGCGCCCGCTCTTCCTGGATACGACCGTAGAGCTCCGTGAACTCTTCGACCCGGACCGCCAGAGGCGACAGGTCGAAGCCATAAGCCTCGACAATGTGGCCGTCGTCGTTTCGCCTGCCCCACCTTTTCCCGTTGGGGCTGTCCTTGAAGGCAATCACGCCGACCTCTGCAAGCCGCCGGGCATGGCGCTTGAGGGCAGACAACGAAAAGCCTGTCTGCTCCATCAGATAGGCGTTGGAGGCCCAGACGATCGGCCGTTGTCGCTCCTCCCAATCTTGGGACTGCGTGAACGCCCCCAGCGTGTCGAGCAGCATCAGATCGCTGGCCTTGAGCCCGATATGGGCGCCGACGCGTTTCACAGCCACGAAGGCCTCTGTCTTGGGTACAGATACCCGTTCGCCGGCTTGGGCAAGCTGTTCCGCTATGCCAAGACCCGGCGTCGGCTTGCGCCAACCGCTCTGTGTCATGCCTGTATTTCACCTCCGTGCTTTATGGAGGCAAAAGAATCCCGTTCGCCAAAACGACGTTCTTTCGTTGACAGTGATTCGCGGGAGCGGTATCCAGTAGGCGTCTAATCTAATCGGATAAGCTCTCGGGCCGGATCGGCTTGGGGGCTTTTCTTTTGCCTCAGGTCATGATGTCGATGTCTCCTCAGCTTTTCTGAGATACGCCGCATAAAGCTCGTCGAGGTTCTCCGAGAGGAACTCTCCGAATGCTGCGGAATCCTTGGAAGTCAGCGAGATGTTGTAGGCTCGGCCGGTGCGGCCAATCACGCCTTTGATCCGCCCCCCTCCGGCCGTCCAAGTGCGCTTTGCAGGCGCAGCTCTTGTCGTGCGGCGCTTCGGCGTCTTACCTGCTTCTGCCACCTTGCTGTGCAAAGTTTCGAACTTCGTATCACTGTCGAGCTGTTCAAAGCCGTCAGCTTCAAGAACACGGTCGGCAACTTTGAGGTTGGCCTTCTCCGTCATGAGCTTCTTGAAGTCTTCCCAGCGGTCTCGACCGATCTGCTTAGCCGGGCCGATCGCTTCGACTACGTGACTTGGAATTGTGTTTGCCACCGAAAGCATGCGCGAGAGTAGCGTTCCATCAATCGTCAGCGCCTGCTGGATCACGCCCTTCTCTTGACCCAGATCGCGAAGACTTTTTGCAAAGAGCGCTTTCTCGATGAACGAAAGATCAGCACGAGCGGTATTCTCTTGTCCTTGTGCGAGGATATGCGCGACATCGTCCATCTCCTTGACCACGGCTCGGACGGGGCGATCCAAGGCGCGTGCCGCACGGACACGACGATGACCAAAGACCACCATGTAGCGGCCCGTTACATCTGGGTGTGGACGCAGCAGCACCGGCGTGTCCTGACCGCTTGCAGAGATAGAGCGCTTAAGCTCCTCGAACGCTTCGTCATCACCGCTGAGCCGGTCATTAACGAAGGATGCATCGATGAGGCCTGTGTCGATCTCTACAATCGTTTCACCCTCGAGCAACCGTTTGGAGTTCTCGGCCAAGCTGTCGATAGATACCTTCATGGATTTTGATGCTCCGCGCATAGCGTAGCTTGAACGCTCCGCGCCAAGCTTCGCTTGGCTTGCGTCATCCATTACGGACTTCAGAAGGTCTTTTCTGGCCATCTCACCCTCCCAAGATCGCCGCGGAGCTCTATATCTGCACGGCTGTCAAAAACGGTCTGCACGGCTGTCAAAATCATGAGGGCTCGCGCCCCCAAGCCTGGTGGACCAGCCCAGCGATTTCATCGTTCACGGCATTCAAGGAGGCGATTGCTCGATCATATGTTGATCGAACGAACTGAGTTCGCTCTACCTCGTATAACGTTTGCTTCGTAATCCCCGCATCGGAGATTGCCGTAGACTTCAGCATGTGTGCTTCGAGCATCTGATCTGGGAACATGGCTTGCAAAAAGCCAACCATCTGCTTCTGGGGGCCGTCAGTGGGTTCGAACCGCGTGACCAGATACCGGAACCACTTCAGCTTCATCTCGGCGCCCGCCTCGCGGATTGTTTGAAGAATACCGCCGAGCATCAATAGAAACTGACTCATCGACATTACATCCAGCATTTGTGGGTGAACTGTCACGAGCACCGAAGAAGAAGCGGTGAGCGCGGTCAGAGTTAAGTAGCCAAGCTGGGGAGGGCAGTCGATCACCACAATATCGTACTGGTCCTCGACCTCCTCGAGCGCCTTGGAGATCCGTGTGAAGAAAGCGCGGCCCTCGGAAGGATCTCGGCTCGTGAGAGCTACGGGCGTGTCGTACTCATACTCTTGAAGGTCAAGGCTTGCCGGCACGATATCCAAGTTCGGGAAGTTCGTGGGGCGAATGACAGAACTGACAGGGCGACGATCCTCGTCATATCGCAAGGTCTCGTAGAGCGACGAAACTGAATCCAACTCCGGCTGAATTCCATGTAGCGCTGTCAACGATGCCTGAGGATCGAGGTCAATCGCAAGGACGCGGTGACCCTTGAGCGCGAGGTGCTGTGCGAGATGCGATGCCGTCGTTGTCTTACCGCTACCACCCTTAAAGTTCACGACCGAGATTACGTGAAGATCTTCACCTTCTGTACGATGGGGAAGATACCTGCGCTTGCCAGGTCGGCCATACTGGTCGAGGTAAGCACGCAGCTCAAGCATCTGACGCGCGGAGTACGACCTGCGACCCGAGGAAGAGGTCTCAGGCTCCGGGCCTTTGCCTTCCAGATGAAGCTTCTTGATCGTGGATTGTGTAACCCCGAGGTAGTAGGCCACTTCCGCGAGAGAAAACTGACGCAAACCCTTTTGCGCATCTGGTGGATACTGCTCCTGACGCAATATATTGAGTCGGTCAGAGATGAGCTCTCCTTGTCGGAGGATTACCTCATCGAAGGGAGTGGTCCCTTCGCTACCATGGAACGGTGTTTCTGCCATGCCGCCGCCTCGCCAAATATCGCTTTTTGCGCGATTTCTATAGTTAAACTGTGACTTAACCCGAGTTCAGCTGTTTCACAACGATTTTCTGGACTAGGCGATTTTTGTCTAACGATGTGCGTGGCCCTTGTAGGCGCCACAACAGAACGTCTGCGATGCAGACCCTACTACCATATGTGGGAATGCCAACAGAGCATGTCTCGATCTTTGGTCCAAAGGAGGCTTAGGCATAACACCTTAGAGCATTGATCTATTTTGTTTTTGCGGTGTCTGCACGGCTGTCAAAGTAGCTCTGTGGAAATGCATTTCTTCAACTGAGGTGGCCTATCTCCATGGAGAACATACCTGTACCGTAGATGGACTCCGCCAGATGCCAGCCGATGCGTGGAAATCTGGCCGGCAAGGTGTTGAGGACGGCAAGTCACCAACAAACACCGCCATGCAAGAGAATCGGTTGGCCCGATTCTAGCCCGACAGGTCCTTGGACTGGTCGAGTTCAAGACACCTCTCGGGATGGTGTGGGGAGGCGAAAGTAGAGGATCGACTTCGACGTCCGGCAGCAATGAGGCGGCATACGGGTGTCACCTCTGCCGTTGGAGTTCTTCGCGTCGCCGCTGCACCACGCTCCAATACGGGAAGCGAACACCGTTGACAGTCCTTGGTCAGCACTTTCGACCTACGGCTCGTGAAATCGGTTCGAAAGCGCCACGCGGTTTCCGCCATGACAAACTGAGGGCAGGGCGGTGCGACGGAAGATCTGATGAATATGGCTTGGTACGGAAGGGTAAGGGGTACACACATGTACGCTGCGCGAAGGCGGTGGTTGAGCCAGCATCCAGGCTGCGACTTACTGATCCAGCTTTGGAGCCGACGTTAGGTGATGGGCGTCAAAGGGTTGCAGTGCGGGACA
>JBCDFN010000048.1:0-6455 GCA_039177935.1 Pseudomonadota bacterium
CCAACTCTGCTACGGAGAAATTCAAGCGGTCTTTCGCGAAGGTCTGCATGAGTATCTGACCCGCTTTATCGAGAACAACCACACCTTGGGCTCCAGAATTCAGGAGGACTTCCTGATGACTCCGCTGACGATGGCGGAGGCGGTTTAGAAGATGCTGATCCGGATCGAACACTCCACAACCTATAAGTACACGGAGCCACTTCTGGCGACGACGCAATACCTGCGGATGACGCCGCTCTCCGGGCGTACCCAAGCAGTGGAAAGCTGGAGTCTGATCTGTCCGGGTGCCACGGCGACCCCCTGGCAAGACCAGTATGGCAATGCCTGCCACACGCTTACGGTTAACAAGCCCGTAAATCTTCTCGGTATCCGAGTGAGTGGGCTCGTGCGAACGCGCGATACGAGTGGTGTGGTGGGCGTCGCCTCGCCAGAGTTGCCCGTGATGCTCTATCTACGACACACGCCGGCGACAGCTGCCGTCGCCACGATCTGCGATCTGGCCAATGCAAGCCGAGGCAAGGCCGGCAGAGATCGGATCGATGTACTCCACGACATCATGCTCCGGATAGCCGAGGCCGTGGTCTACAAGCCTGGCGAGACACATGTCCATACGACTGGCGCCGAGGCCTTGGAACAAGGTAGCGGTGTCTGCCAGGACCACGCGCACATTTTCTGTGCGGCCGCCCGCGCGCTTGATATCCCGTCCCGCTATGTCAGCGGGTATATGACTCAAGGGGTTGGCCACGACGCCCATACAGCCAGTCACGCATGGGCGGAAGCCTTCGTTGACTCTCTCGGCTGGGTGGGGTTCGATCCCACCAATCGCTCTTGCCCGGACGAATCGTATGTGCGAACGGCAATCGGTCTCGACTATTCCGAAGCCGGGCCGATGCGCGGCGTTCGGGCAGGGGGCGGCGACGAAGAGATGAGTGTTCGCGTCAGTTTTCCAAATCAGCAATAGGGTGGGAGACCCAAAGACGCGTGACGTATTGCGTCGGCATTCTGCTTGATGAAGGGGTTGTGCTCGCGTCGGACTCTCGAACCAACGCTGGCATCGATCGTGTTTCGACCTTCCGTAAGATGTTCACCTTCGAGAAGCCAGGTGAGAGGGTCTTCACGCTCTTGACGGCAGGAAACCTGTCGCTCACGCAAGGTGTGGTCAGCCTGATCGGCGAGTGGTTGGACTCCGATGACCCTGAAAAGGACCTCTATGCGACGAGCTCAATGTTCGGCGCGGCGCGGATCATTGGCCGGGCTTTGCGCGCGATGCATAAGGTCGACGCAGGGTACTTGCAGCAGCAAGATATCGACTTCTCCGCCTCGTTCATCCTTGCGGGGCAGGTCCGGGGCGGCAAGCTGCGGCTGTTTCAGATCTACGACGCGGGAAACTTTATCGAAGCCATGGGAGATACGATCTACTTCCAGATTGGTGAGGTAAAATATGGCAAGCCAATCCTCGATCGGATTCTGCAGCGAGAGACAAGCCTGAATGACGCTACCAAATGCGCACTGATTTCCTTCGATTCCACGATGCGGTCCAATGTTTCAGTGGGGCCTCCCATAGACCTCATGATCTATCGCCGCGATACGTTGCAGCGCGTGTTCACGACCCGTCTGGAAGAAGACGATCCGTACTGGCAAGAACTCCGTGAGGGGTGGGGCGAAGCCATCCACAATGCGTTCGACAATATTGGTCACGACCCCGGATGGACCTTGTGATTTCAACAACGAGAGTTAGGCCAAGCTTGAACGACACGGAGACGAGAGACGATGGCGGGATCGAAGAAGCCGGCGGGCGATAGCAGTGCCGCTTCAGTAGACAAGAGCGGGGCGCGTGGCATGGCTGATATCATGCGCGCCGAACTCGGGCTCGTCGCCGGCGTCGTAACCACGGTACTCTTCTTTACCGTTGGCAAAGACTGGCTCTCCGACCTCAGTAGCATCACTTGGCTTAGCCTGATGTTCGTATGGCTGTTCGGCGTCATGATCTGGTGCGCCTTCGGCGTCGTTCGGCATGCGGATGCGTTAGCCGATATCCTCGGCGAGCCATACGGTACGCTGATCTTGACTCTTTCGGTCATCAGCATCGAAGTCGCAATTTTGGCGACGATAATGTTGGGCAAGACACCCAATCCTACGCTGCCGCGCGAGACGATGTTTGCGATTCTGATGATTGTCCTCAACGGCATGGTCGGGACGGTGCTGGCGGTCGGTGGTTTTCGATACGTCCAGCAACAATACAATCTGCAAGGTGCACTCGCTTACCTCGCAGTTATCACGCCATTGGCCTTTATCGCTTTGGTGTTACCGAGCTTCACTGCATCGACATCCGGACCAACGCTGGAAAGCCAGCAAGCGATTGTTTTTGGTGGGCTAACGGCACTCCTCTACATTGCCTTCCTTACGATCCAAACAACGCGCCATCGGCAGTTCTTTGTGCAGCCCAAGTTCGCCAAGAAGGGCGCGGAAGATGGTCGAAGCAAAACCAGTCCGGTCCCCGGGCCGGATACACAGATGCCCGATCACGATCATCATGGACCTTCCTACTCTGGCGCCGTCCACGGGATATTGCTGCTCGCAACGCTTTTGCCGGTTGTTCTGCTTTCCAAACCTCTAGCAACGCTTCTGGATCACGGCATTGCGCAGATCGGTTTGCCCAACGCTCTGGGCGGTGTCGTGATCGCGATGCTGATCCTCTCGCCCGAATGGACCGCTGCGATTCAAGCTGCAATGCGCGATCAGCTACAGCGCGCGGTCAATCTAAGTCTGGGCAGTGCGCTCTCCACGATCGGGCTCACCGTCCCCGTCATGCTCGCAATCAGCCTGTTTACGGGAACACCGCTCAAGCTGGGCCTCAACGCGGTCGACATCATTCTGCTCTCCGTGACGTTGTTCGTCTGTCACATCACGTTCTCGGGTGCCCCCACCAACATACTGCTGGGCTTAGTGCACCTGGTGCTCTTCGGGACCTACATTGTCCTGATCTTCAAGCCCTAGATCCCGTTTGGGCGCGGGCCTCCCTGCGTTTTTTCCCAACCTGTGGGGAACAAAGCACGCATGTAACTATCATTGGTTGCATGCGTGCTTTGTTCGCACAGATGGGTTGCCTGTCTCTGTCCTTCTCGCCGGGTACGATGGCCTATCAGCAATCAGTGGTAGTAATGCTGTGGCGGGGCGAGTCGCGTGTTCACAAGGGCGTACGAGAACAGACGTTGCGCGTATTTGGTGCCCCTGGGCCGCCGGCTTGTCCCCGCACTAACCATGAGTTTGATCGCAACAGTTGGCTTGATCCCCTGTTCTGTCCTTGGTGCAGGGGCCGCCGCCGCTGCAGAAGACCAAGTGCCCAGGCGCGAAGTATTTGGCGGCGTTGAAACAGCAAGCAACTACGCGACAGTTTATGCCGGTGGAGGATATGCCTTCGGAGGGGGCTTCTATGAACCTGGCTGGCGTATTCGCGCAGTCGGAGCCTGGGGCGCCTACGACTACAATCGCATGCTGTTCGACGGAAGCGCCTATAGCGACACAACGTTCAACGGGCAGGTGGCATTTCTGTCCGCGCAGGTCGGCTATCAATTCCATCAGGGCCGCACCATCGTCGCAGGTTTCATTGGCATGGAGGCCGTCGATCAGGCCGTTTCACCCTTCGACCCTGGTAACGCCATCCAGGGGACCGAGCTTGGACTGAGGCTAACACTTGAGACTTGGACCGACATCTCGGACCTCTGGTTTCTGAGTGCGGACGGTGGCTATGGGACAGCCTTCCAAGAATACTGGCAGCTTAGCCGCATTGGTTACCGCCTGGGGTCCGTCTTTGCGGTGGGCGCCGAAGGTGGGATCTTGGGCAATCAAGAATATGATGCTGGGCGTGTTGGAGGCTTTATACGCGGCACATTCAACGCCGTCGAAGCCACGGTATCGGCCGGGTTCTCGGGCGAGTACTTATTGGGCGATCCGGGCGGCTACGCCAGTGTGAATCTTTACCGCAAGTTTTAGGACGCAACCCGTGCCCCCGAGAAGCCTGACACGCATCAGTCGGCCGAACGATGAAGCGCTCGAAGTACAGAGCTAAGACATCAAAGTGCACTGCCGGCCCCGCCCCGGCAGTGCTTTGAAACGCGGCCTGCCCTAACGGACAGGCCGTGGGATGGTGCGTTCTGTGTAGAGAGTGTCCCGGATGGGCCTAGCTCCGAGAGTCTCTTTGGTACAAAGACCAAGGCCCAAAGACTCACTCCATGTAGAAGGATGACATGAAGCCCGGGCTTGACGCAATTGGACGCCGCGCTTATTCCAGTACTTTATTGGTCGCTATGGATTTGGAATCGATTCTTGTGGCGTGGGCCTCTCAAGGAGAGTCCGTCTCAGCCGGATCGCTATTTCCCCCTTCGCTCATGGGCTGTTCTGGCTTTGCGGCTTGAGGCGCGCGCAGGTTTGTAGCCCATGCGGCGAAGCGCTTGTTCAACGCCTCGCCATTCCTGTCCCACCATACTTGATCGAACTGCAGTGCCTTCTGTGCGTTCTCCGGCGCTGTTGGTAAGTACTCTCGCATGTCTACGCCGATTGCAGGGTGCTCACCGACCTGTGCAAGAGCGGACCGGCGCATCGGGCCATAGGCTGTGAGCCTTGCCTGCGCTGCCAACTGTGCCGGTGCGGTTGCAAAGCGGATGAAGCGCATGGCTTCGGCCTTGTTCTGCGATGCCTCGGGAATGGCCCAGGCATCGAGATCGTAGATCTGTCCGTCCCACAGGATCTCAAGGTTCCGGTCGAGAACCGCTGCGCGGAAGATCCGGCCGCTATAGCCGGCCGCCATGGCGGCACGGCCTGAGATGACCCAGGCCATGGACTGCGCTGGATTATCCCACAAGAGGATGCTGTCGCGGATCCTATCAAGCGCCGCGAAAGCCCTATCGGCGCCTTCGGCCGTTGCCAGTTCTTGATAGATGTTCTCGGGCTGCACGCCGTCCGCCAGCAGCACCAGTTCAAGCGTACGCAACGCGTCATTGGGCAACGCACGTTTGCCGGGGAAGCGGTTCGTATCCAGGAGGGCGCCGACATCAGACGGGACACCGCCCGAGAACGCCTTCTTATTGGCGACGATGGCCATGGCCCAAGCCATGGAGGCAACGCCACACTTGGATACGGCGCCCGCCAGGAAGTCTTCTTTGTCTTTTCCGTCTGCCCAAAGCAATTGAGCGTCAATCGGTGCCAACAAGCCCTCGTCGCACAGGGTCTTGAGAGCGCCCGCCGAAACATCCACGACATCTACCGGAGTCTTGCCCTCCTTAATAAGTGTACGGAGCTTTTCCGGATTGCCACCATATGCCTCCATCGCAATTGCTGTTCCTGTCTCCTTAGCATAAGGCTGAAGGACTGCGACTTCCTGCGCGCGGCCATAGGCGCCGCCCCAGGTGGCAATGTTCAACGTTTCCTGGGATAGCGCCCCGGACGGGATCGAGCACACGAAGATGACAGCGAGTATCGCTGTGATGCGACGGTGATATCGATAGCCGTTCGAAACGCGGCAGCTGGTTGGGCGGTGCAACACAAGTGTTTTGTCGTCGGCGACTTTCGAATCCAAGTTGTTCGTCTGCGAGCAAGTGCGCTACGGCCCTTCAGTGCTTCTTTCCGGCTTTGCGGTCCTTTGCTGAGGCGTGCCCGAAGCTGGCGCACGCATCATTTCGGGGGCCATAATGGAGCCATTGATGGTAATGCCGGGCCCGCTCACTGGCGTCGTCTCGTCAGATTCTTGGTGTGCCTCAGACTCTGCCATTCGTAGATCCCAATCAAGGGTTTGCCGCGAAATGTCCAGCCCGCCCGCGCCCGAGACGAGCTTGTCAGCGGCCGCCATGCGGAAACTCTTACACCATAGCTGCCCGGCCGAAAGGCGACAGTCGGCGCTAAGCTCCGAGAAGGTCGTGCTGGTCTCCGTGCTCCAGCCGGTCGTCTCGGCATCGGGCTCGGACATCAGAGTCGTCAAGTCAATCGGCAAAGAACCGTCTTCTGCCGCGACCTCGACAGTACCTGCGACGCTTCGAACGAACTCATCCTGCGTCGTGCCGCCTGTAGACATGTCGACCCTAAGCATGCCTGAGCCGGCAAGGGGAATGCCGATTCCAAGTGATTCCCGGCATGCGTCTATTCCAACGTTTGTGAGGCTGCCGGACAGGGCGGCTTCTACGCGCGGCGCAGACAGGTCTAAATCGACTCTTCCTGCCGCCAGACCCTCGCAAATTTCCAAGGATCCGATCTCGCTTGATATGTGCCCGTTCTTTGCATGAATGGTAACGCCCCCGCTGCCGAGCTGTAAGTCGCCGGCAGACAGCTCAGCGGCGGAGATGCGAAGGTCTGTGTTGAGGTGCTTGAAGAGTACCCAGTCGAACAGCGGTTCCTGGCTGAGCTCATCGGAGCTTCTAGGTAGATAAGGGTCGAGCGACAACGTCTCGAAGGCGAGTGTTCCG
>JBCDFN010000049.1:0-6396 GCA_039177935.1 Pseudomonadota bacterium
AGGCCGCCCTGGTCGGTGGCGGTGACCTCCAGGGTGAGGCTGGGCTCGGCCTCGTGATCGAGGCTGACGCCGTCTTTGAGCTTGAGCTGTCCTGCGACGACCTCGAAGCGGGCATCCGAGACGGTGTAGCTGTGGCTGTCGCCGGCATCCGGGTCCTGAGTGGTGAGGGTGCCGATGACGGCGCCGGCTGCGTTCTCGGCCAGGCTTGTCGCGGAAAGCGTTAGGTCGGGACCCAGCGCTTCCACGAGGTCGACTTCGCTCAACAAGAGTTTCGAGGATGTAATCTCTGCGCCGAGCGCGATGTCTCCAATCCACTGCTCACCCAGAACTCGAGTTCCAAGGTGGATGTTCTGCAACGATGAATCGAACTGTGTATCTCGCGCTGGGATGACAATGCTCAACGTCGCTTTTGCAAGCAGTGTATCGTCTATCTTTGCGTCGTCTCCATCCCGCGCCGGATCGTCGTCACTCATAAGACCACCACAACCTTGAAATCTAGGACTTGCTAGATGTTGATTGCTTAGAAACGATCTACGGGTGAAGTTAACAGCTTCATTTAACCTAACTTCACCAATTCATCGGAGATAAACGAAGTTCGGCCATTGATGTCCTCGGCGAATGTGATCTGCTTCCGGGGGTAGGTGTGATGCAAGGCGCGGCCGATGCTTTGATGTCGAAGAGGAATGTCTGCGGACATCCCCGCGTTGCAGCGCGTCTTTCTGTCGCGAACTTGCTCCATCTTACTTTGATGCCGCGTTCCGTTGCGGGCTGCAATGCCGAGTGATGGTGAGTGGGTTTGGCATAGAGGACACGGTGCCTCACCAACCATCCGGTATCCCGGCGAGCGCAGCTAGGAATGGCCCACGATCAAAGCTGCCTCACTTGGAGCTACTGAGACCGACCCCCATCATTTACCTCGCGGCCACCGTTGTGAACTTGCTGGGGTTGTTGCTTCCATTGGCCCTGCTCCAAGTCTACGACCGCATCATTCCAAATGCTGCCAATGCTACGCTGGGCGCTATGATCTCGATCTTGGTGGTCGCAGTCTTCATTGAAGCGCTCTTGAGAATTGCGAGGCTGCAGGTAGAGCATTTCAATGCCGCGAAGTTTTCACACAACGTCACGGTTGATGCGTTTGGCAAGATGCTCAATCCTTATGTCGGCGATGCCATCGAGTACTCCGCGAGGGAAATGATCGACCGTCTCGAGGCGATGACACGACTTGGCAGCTTTCTTGGTGGACCAGCACGTCAGATTGCAATCGATCTTCCATTCTCCGCCATCTTCTTTCTGATGATCGGAATGATTGGTGGCTGGTTGGTCGCAATCCCGATCGCGGTCGCTGCTGTCTTCGTCGTGCTGACCTACTTCCACGGACGGCTCCTGGAGAAAACTGCCGAACGTAAGGACGCCCACGATACGCGGGTCTTTGACTTCATCACTGAAGTGCTCGGCGGTATTTCGACGGTTAAATGTCTGTCGACTGAGCAAATGATGATGCGGCGCTTCGAGGCGCTGGAGAAGACCTCTGCAACAATCACGTTCCATCAGATCGTCGGATCGGATCGTGCGCAGATCATGGCGGGCTCACTCGGCAACATCACCACGATCGCGATTGCGACAGCTGGGGCCACAATGGCTGTAGATGGATCCATCACGATCGGGACGCTCGCTGCTTGCAGCCTGCTGGCCGGACGAGCCGTGCAGCCAACGCTCCGCGTGGCTGGAATCTGGAACGAGTATCAGCGTACCAAGCTGACTCTGCGAGAAACCTCCAAGATACTTGCCCTTCCCGCACTGGACCGAAGAGAAACGAGAGACCACTACCCGCAGGCGCCAGAAGTCCGCTTAACTGATGTGGATTGCGGCACGGGCCCGGGTCGGCCTGCCTTCTGTAAAGTGAACCTGTCCATTGCCCCAAACGAAGTCGTCAATGTCGTTGGTCCGACTGGTATCGGCAAGTCGACCTTGCTGCATCTGATCGCCGGTTTGCGGCAACCAGAAAGCGGCCGTGTGACGATCGACGGTATGGACGCCAGGAATTTTCGCTCTGGGTATGCGAACTCGATTGGATACGTGTCTGCTCAGACCGAGGTCTTTCAGGGAACAATACTCGACAACCTATTGGTGTTCGGGGCAGGAAAGGGCCAGGACAGGGCGCTGCAGATCTGTGAGACGCTGGGGCTGGAAGACGAGATCTTCCGGCTGCCAGATGGTTACGCCACGATCTTGGGCCGGGCCGCAGCTGAGGCGCTGCCAAGAGGTTTCATTCAACGTCTTGTGCTTGCGCGTGCGCTTGCACAGCAGCCCAGGTTACTCGTCCTTGATGAGGCTGAGGGCTTTCTCGATGCCTCGTCTGATCGGCGATTGAGGGAGGGTCTCGAAGATCTGCGTTTCTCATCGACCATCGTGGTCGTATCGAGCCGCCCCGAGCACGTGGCGCTGGCCAATCGTATAATCGACGTCTCGCAGGACGGTGACGTGTTGCTCGTAAGTGAGCGCCCGGCGAAGGCGTTGTGTCCGCGATGAACGCACCGGCAAATGAAGCGCTAAGCTCCCGGTCAACACATGCTCCGCAGGAGGTGTCGGCGCAGAACCGTCCTGAAGATCCGCTCGACGACGTGGATCTTGATGCGTTTCTGGACAGCTTTGATGGGAGCGACTTCTCTACTGTGTTCACAGAGAGCGGTGTTCCCGGGGTTGTTTTCACCACGCCGTACGAGATCTGCCTGAGGCCATTTCTGGAAGCGCTTGGTTGGGATGGCGAGGACCGACAGATCGTGGAGGCGTTTCCGTACAAGGAGCCAATCGACGATCTGGACACTTTCCGAGCAGTGATTTCCCGGCTCGGTTTCACGAGCAGAACCTACAAGATTTCACTGAGCCAAGTGGGCACCGATCATCTTCCCGCCTTGGCGGTTCTGGAAAGTGAGAAACCCGTGGTCCTTCTGGCCACTGAGCAGCGTGATCTCGCCTTGCTCTTTGACCCCGACAAGTTCGATTTTCGGGAGATCGCTCTGGATGAAACAGAGATGATCTGCTGTGTTGCTGAACCGGCACATGACCATTTGCGGCCTTTGATCGAGACCAAGAAACAGTCCTGGTTCTCCAGTGCGGTCTACAACCTTCGAAAGCCGCTCGCCGCGATCCTAGGGATGACGCTTGCTGCAAACCTTCTCGCACTGGCGACGCCGATCTACGTCATGCAGATCTACAACATCGTGATCGGCAGCAAGAACCCCGAAACTCTGGCCTTTCTCTTCGCCAGTGTCGTCCTTGTGGTTGTGCTTGAGATCCATCTTAGGCGGAAGCGAGGCCGCTTAATGGCCTATTTCGGTGCGAGGCTGAGTTCCGGAGTAATGAACGCAGGTTTCAGTCGGTTGCTAAGCCTTCCGGTTCAAATGATTGAGGCGGCTCCGATCGGCACGCAGATAACTCGTCTCAAGCAGTTCGAGGGAACCCACGCGGTCTTCACGGGCCCGATCGGGAGCGCGTTCCTCGATTTCCCTTTTGTACTATTGTTCTTCGCGACTATCGCGATCATCAGTCCGCTGCTCGCAACTGTCCCTATCGCACTGGCGCTCATTTTTGCGGTCCTAGCTTTGCTCGCTGTATCGGGCGCCCGGCGCCGCAACTCGGACCTCAGCACCGCAGTCGCAGCGAGCAACAGTTTCCTGACGGACGCGCTGAGCAAACGGAGCAGTATTCAGGAACTACGGATGGAAGAGGACTGGCAACGACGTTTCATCGGCATATCGCGCGAGCTGGGACACAAGAGGTACCGCGTTCAGTTCTATGACTCCATGTTGGGGGCGATCGCTCAGTCGATGATGATGTTGGCAGGTGTTGCAGCCCTTCTGATAGGCACAATTCTGGTGATGTCAGACGCGCTATCTGTCGGCGGCCTCGTTGCGATCATGATGCTCATCTGGCGTGTTCTGGCACCAATACAGACCGTGTTCTCAAATCTGAACCGTGTCAGCCAGTTCATCGAAAGTGTGAAACAAGTCGATGTGCTGATGCAGATTCCTGTCGAGAGGGTCAAGAACGCCATCGAACCAATCCACCGGCGCTTCAGAGGACGG
Source organism: Pseudomonadota bacterium (assembly GCA_039177935.1). Classification (GTDB taxonomy): domain Bacteria; phylum Pseudomonadota; class Alphaproteobacteria; order Rhizobiales; family Methyloligellaceae; genus Methyloceanibacter. The sequence goes on from JBCDFN010000049.1 coordinate 4,086, forward strand.
ATAAGCTTCGCCAATGTGTCGTTTCGCTATTCGTCTCAGCAGGAACCCGTCTTTCGTGGCCTGACATTTGATGTGCCGCCAGGGCAGTTTGTCTGCATCTCGGGCACGAGCGCAGGCGGCAAGTCCACAATCCTGAAACTGGTACTGGGTCTTTACAAACCACAGGCAGGCACGGTTTTTCTTGATGGCCTAAACTTGCAACAGCTTGACCCTGCGGAGGTGCGCGCCTCGCTTGCCTACGTCCCGCTAGAGCCGCGTCTGTTTCACGGAACAATCTCTCAGAACATGCGTCTAGGCGCGCCCACTGCGACCGATGACGAAATCGAACAGGCTTTGAAAGATGCCGGTCTCGACATGTCCTCTTCAATGTTTCCAGAGGGTTGTGAGACCAGGTTGACGGCACAACAATTAACCACACTTCCGGTCGGCACGCTGCAGCGGCTGTCTCTCGCCAGAGCATACTGCCGGAGGGCGCCGGCGTATCTGTTGAACGACCCGACTGCCAATCTCGATGACGATGGGGAACGGAGTTTGGCGCGTTGGCTTGCAAAGATGAAGGGCAAGGCCACGATCATCCTCATCAGCAGCCGGCCCGAGCATCAACGCATTTGTGATCGCGTTCTAAAAATCTCGAACGGATCGATCGCAGAGGACTACGCCCCTTCGCTGTCGGCTTCTGAAGGTGTTCTTCAATGAACGGACGAGATGGATGAGCGACAAGTCCGACATAAGGGATCGAGACCTGTCTCTACCGCTTGATATCGATACGGAACGGTGGGCGAGGTTGTCGAAAGGTGTCATGCGTCTCGCCTGCGTAGTCTTCGGCCTCCTTCTGCTTATTGCGACGATCGCACCGATACGAGAGATCGCGATCGCCAACGGCCAACTCACGACCTCTGATCCACCCCTTGCGATCGAGCATTTTGATGGCGGTCTCGTCGGGGAGATTCTCGTGCGACAGGGGCAGTTTGTCGATGCAGGCACGCCTTTGGTCTTGCTCTCCAGGGCACAAGTTGAAAGCGAACTGGTGCAGATCAGGTCGCGTCATGCACACCAATCGCTGCAGCGCGAACGGCTCTTCGCGATGATCGAGGATCGCTCTCCCAGGTTCGAAGGTCATCCCGAAGCGTTTGCCGCCTTCGTGAAAGAACAGTCAGCTCTCTATCGGGCGGAGCGGACGGCGATAGAGGCTGAGCAAGCTGCAACCGAGGCCGAAATGAAAGAGCTGGAACTCGAGCAGCAGGCAGCGGACTTGGAGACTGCGAGCCTGTTGGCACAGTTCAACAATGCGGAAGCGGAGGTCGACCTTCAAATTGGTCTCCTCAACAAGGGTCTTTCAACGAGGACCAGAATGCTCGTTGTACAAAGGGAGATGGAACGCATCCGTGGTGAAATGGCAGCCGCGCAGCGAACGAGCCTGGCCGCCTTGCGCGCCGTCTCAGAAGCGCGCCGGCGCTTGTCCGCAAGATCCGCTGAGCGGCTCCAGATTTGGTCGGAGAATGTCGCTGAGCTATCTGCGTCTATTGCCGAGCTTGAAGAAACCGAACGTCAGCATCTAGCGCGCTTGGAACGACTGGTTGTCCGGACGCCCGTTGCCGGATTCGTCCACGAGCTTGGGGTCCTTGGCGCCGGTGATGTGCTCGGAGCTGGAGACCAAGTGGTGACGGTGGTCCCAGCGACCGCGGAGCTGGTCGCAGAAGTACGTCTGGATCCGGCGGATATCGGTTTCGTCGAAGTCGGATCGCCCGCTGAAGTCACAGTCACGACGTTTGACAGAGAACTGTTCGGCACTCTTGATGCAATTGCGACATCTATCTCCCCGACCACATTTCAAGTCCGAGACGCGGAGCCGCACTATTTGGTGCAGCTGGCGCTAAGTAGCACGACGTTGGGCAGTGCAAACAGGATTGAGGATCTCCTGCCCGGGATGGTGGTGCATGCCGAATTCCGAACTGGCGAGAAGTCTGTTCTTAGGTACATGCTGAAGCCGATTGTACGGGCGTTGGACACTGCCTTTACAGAAAGATAGGGAACGTTATCGAAGGCGACATCGTGACCTACTTCTCGGCCACCGGGCCGCTGGTCTTCGACTTCGGGGCGACGCTCTCGGAGATCGAGGCGGGCTCCTCGGCGGAGGTGCTGGAGGATACGATCGGCGACGACATCGAGGGCGTGGCGGGCGCGTCGAACCACTCGAATTTGACGTTCCGCCCGATATCCGGGCCATTGCGAACTGGAATTTTCCACCTTTGAATGCGTGAAGGAGGAAGATCATGAAGCGCAAACGTTTCAGTGAAGAGCAGATCATCGC
>JBCDFN010000050.1:0-6233 GCA_039177935.1 Pseudomonadota bacterium
GATCATGAACGAGGTCTACCGACCAGATGCGGTTCGGGAAGAACGGTCGTCGCCATCGTCGCTCGGACCGATGGCGCGACCGATGGCAACCGGATGACAGAGGCGCCGTGATGGTAGAGACGCTTACGTTTCTTTTTCCGCTCAGGGAGTTGCAGGCCCTCCTCGCGCCACAGCCTCTCTATCTTCTTGTGATTGACCCATTGCCCAGCAGGCGAATTGCATAGCAATTTTGCCGAGAGGGGGCCAGCCTTCGGCCTGTAGCAGCTCGCCGATCTTGCGCCTTACGGTGATCGCACGCAATCACCTGCCGGCCAATGGATAGCCGTAGCGGCCGTACTTCTTTGCCAGTCGGATCAGGGCTAAACGCAGGGCGTCGTCGTCTTTGGGGTTGGGCCGGTACTGGAGGGTGGAGCGCGCCACGCCGACGACGCGGCAAGTGCGGCGCTCCGAAATGCCGAGCTTCTGGCGCGTGTGGACAACGACCTGGCGGAGTTGCTCCACCGTCAGGCATTCGGCTTTAAAAAATCGACGCTCTCCTTGAGGATCAGTTTATCCAGTTCGAGCTCTGCATTCGCCCATTGTCCTCGGACCGTCGCCCATCAGGCTTGAACCGATGGCGCCGCTATGGGCGACCGGACAAAAGGGCTCATTCTTCTTCAGCCGCTTGTTTTCCTTCTCCAGGGCCTTCTTCTCAGCCAACTGAGATCGAGACATCCCGCCAAACTTCTTGCGCCAATTGCAATACGTGCCGTCGCTGATACCCGCTTTGCAGCATGCCTCGGTGACGTCGTTGCCTGAAGCGAGCTGTTCCTCGATCTCACGCAGTAGCCTTAAGGCATCTTCGTCAGTGTGACGCTTCCGGGCCTTCGCTCACTCCTGTCCAGTTCACCAAGCTATGGCCAAGGTCTACGGGGCGGGGACAAATCGACCGGCTAAATCTGGCTGTGCCTCCAAGATCGATTTGCATTTCGGAGCAGTTTCCCCAATTTGTTCCGAGTGTAGAGGCCGTTGCTTCAATGCTCCCCAGTTTTCGGTTTCGTGCTGTCGCGTTCGAGCAAGGCACTTTGCCTAGAATCTCGTGACGGCAAGCCAGACGTGAGGAGAAGTCGTGACCGCCACGATTGAAGGGTACATTTTCTACGAGATCGCTGCGCTACTGGTTTTGGCAGCCGGTGTTGGCTTTCTGGGCCTTCTCCTGCGACAACCGCTGATCGTCAGCTTCATAGCCGTGGGAATACTCGCCGGCCCGTCGATGCTCGACATTGCCCGGTCCGACGAGCAAATCGACCTGCTCGCGGAATTGGGCATCGCGGTTCTCCTTTTCCTTGTGGGTCTCAAGCTGGATTTCAATCTCGTACGGACGCTGGGCCCAGTGGCGCTTGTCACGGGGCTCGGTCAGGTGGTTTTCACCACTGTCTTCGGGTTCATGATCGCGCTGGCGCTTGGCCTTGACGCGTTGACGGCGATCTACGTCGCCATTGCGCTGACCTTTTCCTCAACGATCATCATCGTGAAGCTTCTGTCAGACAAGCGCGAGATCGACGCCCTGCACGGACGGATCGCGCTTGGCTTTCTCATCGTTCAGGATGTTGTGGTTGTTGTGGCGATGATCGCGTTGTCGGCGATTGGCGTGGGCGGCGCGGCCCAAGGTGACGGTGCGCTCGTCGACGTGTTGAGCGTGCTCGGATACGGGGTTGCGATGCTGGCCTTCGTGGTGGTCTTCATCCGGTATGCCGCCAATCCACTGGTCGAACGCCTATCGCGCGCGCCCGAATTGCTCGTCTCCTTTGCCATCGGTTGGGCGGCCCTGCTCGCGGCGGTCGGCCATTATCTTGGTTTTGGCAAGGAACTCGGCGGTCTTTTGGCAGGAGTCTCGCTTGCCTCGACGCCGTTTCGGGAAGCCATCGCCGCGCGGTTGGCAAGCCTGCGTGACTTCTTGCTGCTCTTCTTCTTCATCGCGCTTGGCGCCTCACTCGATCTGTCGGTTCTCGGCGCCAGCGTCGGGCCCGCCCTTGTCCTCTCCCTCTTCGTCCTTATCGGCAATCCGCTGATCGTGCTCGCGATCATGGGTGCGATGGGATATCGCAAACGCACCGGTTTCCTTGCTGGTCTGACAGTCGCGCAGATCAGCGAGTTTTCCCTGATCTTCATGGCGATGGGTGTCGCCATCGGGCATGTGGCCGATGAGGCACTAGGCCTCGTTACGCTTGTCGGCCTCGTGACAATCGCGGTTTCAACCTACATGATCACCTATTCCCACCAGCTCTACGGATTCTTTGAGCCTGTTCTCGGTGTTTTCGAACGCCGACATCCGCAGGCGGAAGACACTGACGAGTCCGATGCCGCGAAGTTTCATGACGTGGTGCTTTTCGGTCTCGGTAGATACGGGCTGGGCATCGCTTCGGCCCTTCGGGACAGCGGCAAGCGGATCCTTGGCGTAGACTTCAGCCCCGAGGCGGTCCGCCATGCCCGTGCCCAGGGCTTCGACGTTGTGTTTGGAGACGCGACCGATCCCGAGTTCCTCGCCCATCTACCGCTGCAGAAAGCCGAGTGGCTGGTCATGGCGGTGCCGGAACACGACACTGGTCTGACCCATGATGATCCCCGCCATGCGCTGTTGAAGGCGGTCCGAAGTATTGGGTTTGGCGGCAAAATCGCAGTCGCGGCGCATCGCGAAGCGACGGTCGAAGCGCTGCGGTCGGATCGCGCGGATCTGGTGCTGATGCCGTACCGCGATGCGGCCTTCGCCGCGGCGCGGATGATCGTGGGCGATGCGCGTGCCCCCGAAACCGTGATCGAGGACCCGGAAGGTCAGAAGGAGCTGCTGACATGACGGTGCCTATCGCGAAGCCCGCGAAAATCCTTGCCGTGGCGGATCGGAACGACGACCGGATTGCAATCGAAAGCGCCGTCGCGCTTGCCAAGGCGCATCGTTCGGCGCTCGAAGTGATCGCGTGTGTCGAGCCACCGCATGATTTGTCGATCCTCGCGCGTCTTTCTGGCACGACGCCAGATCAACTCATTGTAGAGGCTGGCGAGCGCACCCGCGAAGAGGTCCGTGCGAGACTTGATGACATTGCGATCGGTCAAGAAATCACGCTGCGAGTGGCCGTCGGAAAGGGCTATTTGGAGATCATCCGGCACGTGGCACGCACGGGCTGCGATCTTGTACTCAAGACAGCAGAGCCGCTGGAGGGGATTGACCGCTTTCTGTTCGCAAGTACGGACCATCATCTTCTCCGCAAGTGTCCCTGTCCCGTGTGGTTGCAGACTAAGGCGGCACCAAAGCGCCCGAAACGTGTTCTTGCTGCGGTCGATCTCGACATTCGGGACGCGCCCGAACCGGAGACGCTGAGGATACTGAACCGGCGCGTCCTAGATGCAGCCTTGGTTATTGCAGGCGGACACGATGCAGACGTCGTTCTTCTTCACGCCTGGGACTCAATCGGTGAGGGCATGATCTGGGCATTCGCAAACGGTGGAGATGCCCGCTTGTCGGCGGAGCGTTACGTGAACGACATTCTTGTTGCCAGGCAGAAAGCCATGGACCGGTTTCTCTCCGAGGTTCGAGAAGACATCGGTTTGCATCCTGCCTTGGTGCCGCTTCTGATACGCGGGACACCAGAAACGGTCATCCGTGAGCAAGCCGGCGAGCTTGGCGCGGACGTGGTCGTCATGGGCACTGTGGCACGGACGGGCCTCGGCGGCGTCTTCATCGGCAACACCGCCGAGAACATCATCAATGGGCTGGAGTGTTCAGTCCTCGCCGTGAAGCCTGATGGTTTCGTGAGTCCTGTTCTGGACCAGTGAAGCTCCTGTTCGTGAGCAATGCGCACAGCTCTTACGACGGTGAATTTGCACGTATCGATTGCTCAGGTGGCAAAACTGTTCTCGCGGCTCGCTCGGCTTTTATCGCCCATTGCGGAGTGGAATACTTTTTTTTTGGTTCCCTCACCAGACGACAACACCTTTGCCCCAGTGCCGCATTCCGGTCGTGAATCTCCGGTCAGGCCGGTGATTTCCGACGTCGTGAACTGTGCCAATTCGTCGTCGAGTTGATCCTTCCAATGGCGATCACTGTTGCGGGTGTCAGTACCGGTGTTTCAGGTCACTTGGTTGCAAGGCATCAGGATCTTCACCCTCGTGCGAATTTAGTTCAGAGCTTGTTCTTAGCGATCGGCCTCCAGAGCATCCGTCGTTTCAAGAATCTTGCCCACTTCAAGTAGGCGCTCAAAGAGTGCTGGACATAGTCTATGCGGATCTCGCTCGCCCGGCGATTGAAACTACGGGTCTTGGGGTCATCACCTCCGATTTGTCCGATCGCTCTGGGGACCGCACCTGTCTCCTGGCCCTTGGAGTATCGAGCGTTCAGCGCGAACCTCATTGCCCTATTCATGCAAGACCGCAGAGAGCGGTGGAAAGGCGGTTCATCGCGAAACAGGAATTCTGCGGCCAAGAGACCCTCAAGCCGCGTTGCATTCGGGGTGGTACGGCCATCTTCGACAAAACTCCCGTGAAAGGGCGAGTTGCTTTGCCAGACCTGGTCCAACAGGATCGCCTCCACGATCTGCCGAGCGTGAGTTCGAAGCTCTTGCCGGTCCTGATCGGAGAGGAAGGTCCAGACTTCTTCCGTAGCGATCAGTGCCCAATGGTCGGCTGGCACACGTTTTGATCCAGCCCTGCTCTTCGCCAGGAAGATGAGTGCGTTTCGCGCTGCTTTCACCCAGAGAGCGTCGTTATCCAACTGATACAATGAGACCAGTCCCAGGGCTGCTTCGCCAGGATAGTACAGCGACGTCCATGTGTCGCTGAGCCCGCCCGTGCTCGGAATGTACTTCGAGTAGAAACTACCATCTGGTTTTTGCATGGCGAGAATGAAGCGCGCGAGCCCACGCTGCTCTTCCATGTTGACCAGATTGGGATTCAGACGTGCCAAGCGGCTCATCGCGACCAGTGCTAGGCCCGCGCCACCGAGCTTGGCGCATTCCAGCTCTTCGGTAACCTGCGCATCGGGTCGTGTCCAAACTGCCAAGCATCCGGGAAACTTGGGAAGCGGCACCAAACAGTCTCTGCGCATGCATTCAACGCCATTGGCGATGACGGCCAACACGTCTTCTCCACCGTAGCGTTCATAGTATTCCGCCAGCGCATAGAGTGTACCAGCATGGCGCAACCAGTTATACCGCGGACGCACGTAAACGCTTGGATTGAGGTTTCTTCGATAAAGAAAAGAACCGTCGGCCTTGGCTTGTGAGACCAGATAAGCCGCGCTCTGATGCGCAGCACGTTCTGCCTCATCCAGCGAAACTTCAACAGCTTCGAACGTGATATCATCGTAATCCTGGCGCGTCAGCCGCCGTATGGATTCTCGGATTTGAGCAAACACGGACGCAACAGGAAATTGCGATCCTTTATTTCGTTCCCTCGCTTTCGGGTTCTTTCGCATTGCATCAAAGCACTTGTTTATGTCTCTCGTGAGCGCACTAACCACGTGGTCGGTCTTCTTGTCGCCTACAACGAGCGGCGCTCTCTTTGGGTCTGGTGCATCTCAAACTCAGATGCAGATCTGTTTCTTCAGGGGCGAGCAATGCGTTTGCGGCTATTCGCGGCCTTGGTTCTCGATACGATACCCGATCCCGCGCACAGTCACGATGGAGGGCACGCCAGACCCGACGAGTTTCTTGCGCAGGCGGGCAACGTACACATCAACCACATTTGTCATCGGGTCGGCGTCCGCGCCCCAGGCAGAGGACAAGATCCGTTCACGACTGTGTACGCGGTCCGGATCAGCGGCGAGAAGCCAGAGGATATCAAACTCCAGCCGTGTCAAATCGAGGGGATCGCCCGCAATACTTCCCTCGCGCCTTCCACGATCAAGGGTCAGGGCGCCCGAGCGAATGAGCTGCGCCGTAGCCTCTGCATCTACGGGTGTACCGCCTCTGCGCAAGAGTGCCGAAAGGCGCGCCAGCAAGACATCGAAAGCGAAGGGTTTGGAAAGGTAGTCGTCTGCGCCGCGCCCCAAACCTTCGACCACATCCTCGTTGGAGTCGCGCGCTGTCAGCATCATGATCGGCGCAGAGACGCCACTTGCACGCATCCGTTCGCACACCTCCATGCCACTCATGTCGGGCAGCATGACGTCGAGCACAATGACATCATGTCTGCCGTCCAGCCCCGCCTCGAGGGCCGCGGCTCCCGTTGCGACCCAGGTCACGGTGTATCCTTCGGCCGAC
>JBCDFN010000051.1:0-5467 GCA_039177935.1 Pseudomonadota bacterium
CCTATGCGGAGGCCGCCGTGGAGTTCGGTGGGATCGACATCCTCGTGTCGAACGCCGGCATCGCTTCTTCGGCGCCGGTCGAGGAGACTTCGCTGGCGCTTTGGAAAGAGAACATGGATATCCTCAGCACCGGTTATTTCCTCGTCAGCCGCGAGGCCATCAAGATGATGCGAGTACAGGACATGGGCGGCTCGATCGTCTTTGTTGCCTCGAAGAACGGCCTAGCTGCGTCGCCCAACGCATCAGCCTATTGCACGGCCAAAGCGTCCGAGATCCATCTGGCCCGTTGCCTCGCGCTGGAAGGGGCGGAGGCCGGTATCCGCGTCAACGTCGTCAACCCGGATGCGGTCTTGCGCGGATCGAAGATCTGGGAAGGCGATTGGTTGAACCAGCGCGCATCGACCTACGGTACCGACAAGGACGGTCTTGAAGAGATGTACCGCAACCGCTCGATGCTGAAGCGTTCGGTCCTGCCCGAAGACATTGCCGAGGCCTGCTATTTCTTCGCTGCGGAGAGCTCGGCAAAGTCCACCGGCAACATCCTCAACGTCGACGCCGGCAACGTTCAGGCGTTCACGCGCTGACCCCGTCGGAAGGGAAGCAAGCGATGGATTATGAGACCGCGAAAGAGGCCTTCGCCGAGTGGGGAGTGGACACCGAGGCCGCGATCGAACGGCTCCGGACAGTCCCGATATCCATACACTGCTGGCAGGGCGACGATGTCGTGGGTTTCGAGACGCAGACCGGAACCTCCGGTGGTGGCATTCAGGCGACAGGGAACCACCCGGGCCGGGCGCGCACACCGGATGAACTGCGGGCCGATCTGGAATTCGCCCTTTCCATGATCCCGGGTCGGCACCGGCTGAATCTTCACGCGATGTACATGGATACCGATGAGACTCCGGACCGCGACGAGATCGAGTACAAACACTTTTCCAGTTGGGTGGATTGGGCCAAAGAGCAGGGCATCGGGCTCGATTTCAACCCGACTTTCTTTGCCCACGCAAAGGCCGACGATAATCTGACACTGTCACACCCAGACACGGGCATTCGGGAGTTTTGGATCGAGCATGGGCGCCGCACGCGGGACATTGCCGCGCGCATCGGAACTGAGCTCGACAGCCCCTGCGTCAACAACATCTGGGTGCCCGACGGATACAAGGACATTCCGATTGACCGTATGGCCGCGCGCAGGCGATTGGAAGCGTCCCTCGATGCAATGCTCGGGTCTCGGCAAGATCCGGGCTTGATGCTCGATGCGGTGGAGTCGAAGCTTTTCGGCATCGGGGTCGAGGCCTGCACGGTCGGTAGCCACGAGTTTTACCTAGGCTACGCGATCCGAAAGGGCACGCTCCTGTGCCTCGACATGGGGCATTTCCATCCAACCGAAAACATCGCCGACAAGCTGAGCGCAATAAGCCTCTCGCTGCCGCAGATACTCTTGCACGTGTCGCGCCCCATGCGGTGGGATAGCGACCACGTCATCCTGATGAACGACGACATCCTCGCAATGGCCCATGAGCTGGTCAGCGCGGATCTCTTGGGGCGCACCTTTATCGGGCTCGATTTTTTCGATGCAACCATCAGCCGTACGGCCGCCTGGGTTATCGGGGTCAGGAATATGCAGAAGGCGCTGATGCGCGCGTTTCTAGTGCCTTGGGACCAATTGAGGGCGGCCGAAGACAAGCTCGATTTCACGACGCGTCTGGCCGTGACGGAGGAATTCCGGGACTTGCCCTTCGGCGCCGTATGGTCGGAGTTCTGCACGCGCAGGGACGCACCATCCGGGCTTTCGTTGATAAATGAACTGGATGCCTATCAAGCGAGTGTCGCCTCGCGCGGCTAGTTCGCAATGGGCGAGGGTCCATAGTACCGCGCCTCGCCAGTTCCCTATGTTCAGGTGGTTAGTAAGCAAAGAGAATGGTCCAAGATCGGGAGCTATGCAAACAACCACAAAGGCCGAATGTGAGACGCCTGACGTTCGCGAAGTAGACGGAAGCAACCGGTTTTGGGTATCGAGGGCGGCTCGTCGGTATAGGTGTCGGGCCGCTTTTCCCGCAACTCGGTCGTTGCTCGGTTTCTGAGTAACGTCCTTTGCGGATGACAGACGTATGGCAGGGTTTGAAGTGGAATGAGCGCACCTTGTCAGAAGCCGGCTATTGTCTTGCCTGTTTGCTAGGCGTTTACCGGTGACCCTGATGGGATCCGCAGAGACTGTTCCCAACTGCTTTGCGGCCGCTGGTACCCAGGTCATTTAACTGTGTGTTCGGGCCCAGTGTGGCTGAGGCGTATACGATCACGTTGTTGGCCCGGCTTTTGCCGGGTGCTTTTTACAGTTAGGCGTTACGCGGGCGGCCGGATAGAGCTTCCGGGCCCCTACGCCACGTCTGGCTTTGAGCGTCACCCATTCCACGTGAATTTCGGTGCAGCCGGAACGCACCGCGAACTCCTGTTCGTGCGTTCAACTGGTGCTCCTCCAGTGGGTTGGTCGTGCACCAAGCCCTTCGAGCTCATGGAAAACCTGGTTAGAACGAAGGGTTAGTGAGTGTGCTAACCGGTCGGTCGCGAACAAGAAAAACAAACCAGAGGCTGCGCTTTTGGCGGGTTAACTTGACCGGTCATGATTGTTCGAAACCTCGTCAAGCGAGCGATTGATATTCACCAAGAAAAACCTGAACCAGCTTATTAACTGACGACTAAAACAGAAAAGCCAGAAACGATCTCCGAAAAATGGAGCGGGCGATGGGATTCGAACCCACGACCCCAACCTTGGCAAGGTTGTGCTCTACCCCTGAGCTACACCCGCGTCTTTGACGTTTGCGTGAAATAGCGATGTGCCCGCCGCCTCGCAAGCGAAAAAGACGATCTCTGACTTTGTATGCCGCGGCATCGTCAATCGCCGGTCTCGCTGTTCCTGCACCGACGGTCGTAAGCGGCAGGCAAAACCCGTGGCGTCCTTACCGGGATACGCCGGGAAAACTCAACACAGGTCGATTGTGGATAACACACCTCATCAGCCTTTGGGGCGATGAACGCTCAGCGGTTGGGGTGGATTGCGTCTGCACCAAGCGCCGCGCTTTGCGGCCGATTGAAGAAGTCATCTTTTGCAAGGAAAGGAGCCCCACCATGGAAGTGGTGACAGTAGGTTTGGATCTCGGTAGGGATGTCTTTCAGGTTCATGGCGTCACGTCAGACGGCACGATTGTCTTCAATCGATCGGTTAGGCGCAGACAATTATTAAAGTTCTTTGGCAAGCTGTCGAGCAGTCTTGTCGGCATTGAGGCATGCGGGTCAGCGCATCACCGGCCGCGAACAGCATCATTGATTCAATTTGGTCGAAGAGATCGCCTAACACCCTGAATGATATGGTGGTTGTTGCGGTTCGAGGTCTTGTTTTCTGATTATAGAGAAGAGGACCGCCCAGAACCAGTCTGAGCATGGCTCGGCGGAGGGTAGAGCTCCCTTTCTGCCATGCTTGCCAGTGTTTTGCCAAGAATGCCATTGCCGGTTCAGGCGCCTTCAACAGCCTCGGGACGGGCCATCTTTTCTTCCACTAGGCACTTCTGGGTTACAAGCTCTCTCAAACGCTCTTCAAGCGCCACTGCGACCGAATCACTCTTTGATTTGATGCTGCAATGCAGTAACCAAAGCTGCTCTTCTTCAATCGTACTGAGGTTAAGGAGCTGCGTCGCGCGCCTTACCTTACTGTCCGACGTCAGCGCCTATGGGACATCTGAATTGATTTCGGAAGGGAGGGTTTCTGGCTCATCATACCCGCCAAGGAGTGAAGATGAGACACAAACCCGGAACACAGAAGCTGTCGTCCGAGAAGGTCGTGAAAGATATCCGCCGGCGCACCCGCAAGCAGCATTCGGCGGAGGAGAAGATCCGGATCGTCCTCGAGGGCCTGCGCGGCGAGGAGAATGAGCCTTGTCGCGCCATTGGTCCGAGCGACACTGGCGAATGCGGAGCTCTGCCGGCGCGAAGGGTTCGCGACGAGCCTTTGCTACAAGTGGTCCAAGGAGTTCCTCGAGGCTGGCAAGAAGCGCTTCGCCGGGGACACCGCGCGCCAGGTGTCGGCCCCCGAGGTCAAGGAACTCCGGTCCGAGGCGTCCGCCCTGAAAGAGGCGCTCGCCGACGTCATGCTCGAGAACCGGCTGCTCAAAAAAAGCATGCTCGGGGGTCGCCTAGGGTTGCGCCACCGGTCTGAGCGGCAAGTGGTGACGACGACCACGAGTGAGGTACCCGGCAACCGAGAAGCTCGAGATCATCGGGCTCGTCGAGCAATCCCACCTGCCGGCGAAGCGCACGCTGGAGATTCTGGGTATTCCGAGAACGATTTTCTACCGATGGTACGACCGCTACCAAGCCGTCGGCCAGGCTGGCCTCGAAGACCGCCGGCCGCATCCTGCCCGGGTGTGGAACCGGATCCCGGACGACGTGCGGGAGGCCGTGGTCGATCTAGCGCTGGACCAGCCCGACCTCTCGCCCCGGGAGCTGGCGGTTCGCTTCACGGACATGAGAAAGCACTTTGTGTCAGAGGCTTCGGTCTATCGTATCCTCAAGGCGCGTGACCTGATCTCGAGCCCGGCCTTCGTCGTCGTGAAAGCGGCGGACGCGTTCCGAGACAAGACCGTCCGGCCGAACCAGCTCTGGCAGACGGACTTCACCTACCTGAAGGTCATAGGATGGGGCTGGTACTACCTCAGCACCATCCTGGACGACTTCAGCCGTTACGTGATCGCGTGGAAGCTCTGCACCACAATGCGGGCTGGGGACGTGACCGACACCCTGGAGCCGGCTCTCGAAGCCTCGGGCTGTAATCGGCCAACGGTGGCGCACCGGCCCAGGCTGCTCAGCGCGTTGCCAAAGATGCGCCACTGGTTCGAGCACCATTGGCGACAGCTCGTCCTACATCGCCGTGGATCTCGCGACCTGGCTCGAGGATCGGCGTATGGAGCATGTCCGCGGCGCGCCCAATCATCCCCAGACGTAGGGCAAGATCGAGCGCTGGCACCAGACGCTCAAGAACCGGATCCTGCTCGAGAACCACGACCTGCCTGGCGCGCTCGAGGCTGCCATCGGCGACTTCGTGGGTCACTACAACTACCGCCGCGTCCATGAGAGCCTCAGCAACGTCACCCCCGCCGACGTCTACTTCGACCGCGCGCCCGCCATCCTCGAGGAAAGAAGGAGACTAAACGAGCAGACCATCCGTCAGCGCCGCTTGCTCAACCAGAGCACCGCAGCCTAACGTCAACCAACAAGAGCCAGACCCTCCTGACTGTCATGGCTTCCGGTGTCTCGAGTTATCTGACAACGGACAGGCGCCGGTCCGAAGACTGCAACGGCAATCCTTGCCGCGATCGGCGATGGGAAGGAGTTCAGGAACGGCAGGCACCTCGCGGCCTGGCTCGGTCTCGTCCCGCGGCAGCATTCGAGCGGCGACAAGCAAACGATGCTGAGC
>JBCDFN010000052.1:0-5456 GCA_039177935.1 Pseudomonadota bacterium
CGACCGCGCCGATATTCGCGCAAGCTATCCTGAACATCTGGAGCGGAACCAGTGTGTCCTCCTTGTTTGACCGCGAAACGCTCGTCCCGATCTATGAGGGGTTTTATCCGGACGCTTGAGGCGACGCCGGCTGGATCGCGTAGGACTTCGCCGGCGGGCCTCCTGCTGTCTCAGATCTTAGGGGTCGAACCGGGGATAGAGATATTCAACGGTCATCGGCAAAGAGGCCTGCCGCGTGCGTCAACGGACCAACCAAGAGCAAGCGTTCGTTGGAAAGCGGGGATCGCCTTGGGCCGAAAGGACCAGCTTGCAAGCCAGTAAGACCGGCGGGCTAAATGCGGTAGGTTTAGGTTGTAGTCGATCCTCCATTCTTCGATGCCAGCGCGTGCGTCGCCTGCGGCGTAATTCCCGCGAGTCTACGGCTATGAAAGACGCCCCTGTTCGCAAGTTTGAATGCCATCGGAGTGGTCTTGATGAAGCGTTCGGACCTACACATGGGAAGATGAGTAGGGCTGAGTTATCGTGAAAGTGCGGTCGTCAGGTCAGTAAATCCCTTGGTCGACGGGCAGAAAACCTGCGAGCCTGGGCTTGTTAAGCCCAGGCTCTTAGGTAAGTTGCTGGAGCTTTGGGAGGAGCCAATCATGATCAAACAGACTGTTATTGCCGCCGCTTGCCTGTCGCTCTTGGGGACAACGGCCTTCGCGGCAGAAAAAATGCGTATCTCGTTGCAGTTGCCACTGACCAGCCATTTGGGCGAGAACCTGCAGCTCTTCGAAAAGGAAGTTGAAGAGCGGACAGGCGGCGCGATTGATGTCGAGATCTACGACAGCGCAACGCTTTACAAGGACAACGAAGTGCCGGCGGCCGTTGGCTCCGGCTCGATCGAGGCTGGCGTCGCCTCGCTGACGCGGTATGTGGGCGACGCCCCCGTCGTTGATGTGTTTTACATGCCCTTTCTCTTCAACACCGAGGAAAAGGTGCGTGACGCGGTGGCGGAGGGCTCGCCCGTTCGGACGGTGCTGGAAGAAGAGATCGCCAAGACCGGCGGCGAAGTTCTCTACTGGCAGGCCTATGGTGGCGCGGTCCTGCTGTCGCAAGATGGCCCAATCCGCACGCCAGCCGACATGGAAGGCCAGAAAGTCCGCGTCTTCGGCAAGACACTGGGCGACTTCGTGAGTGCCGCGGGAGGAGCACCGACCCTCATTTCGGGTTCGGAGCAGTATCTCGCCTATCAGCGCGGCACCGTCGATGTTGGTATGACCGGCGTTTCGGGTGTGAAGTCCCGCAAGCTCTGGGAGGTGATGGACACGATCACCCGGACCAACCACGCCAATATCGAGTTTGTCGTGGTTGTGAACAGCGACTGGTGGGCTGGCCTTGATGCGGAAACACAAGGTCACATCCGGGACGCGGCGAAGATCGCACAGGATGACGTCCGCGACCGCATGGGCCAGATCGAAGCCGATGCCTATGCGGCGGCGGAAGAGAACGGCATGACCATTGTTGACCTGACCGATGAAGAGCTTTCGGCCTGGCAGGGCGTCGCGCAACCCGTTTACGACAGCTACCTGGAGACGACCGGTGAAGCGGGCCAGAAAATCCTTGATGCGCTTGGCGTGAACTCCGGCTCTTGAGCCTGGTCGAACCTTTCTGTTTTCGGGCGGCCTGCAGGCCGCTCGTCTGAGGCACATCCATGCACTTGATTAGCCAAGTGTCCCGGCTGGCCTGCGTTCTCGGCGCGGTGCTGCTGGCAGCGACCGGCGCGATGCTCACCTATGAAGTCATTGCGCGCTATTTCTTTGTCAAACCCACGATCTGGGCAGCCGAATTGAGCCAGCTGTGTCTTGTCTGGGGGTGCCTCTTGGCCATGCCACATCTGCTGGCGCTCCGGCGGCACATCACGGTCAATGCGGTGACGTCTCTCTTGCCTGAAACCGGGCAGCGGGTCTGCGCCTATATCGCATTGGGCATCGTGATCGTATTCTCTGCCATCGTGGCCTATTGGGGGTTCGACATCTTCTACACGAGCTTCGAGCGAGGCCGCACCACCGGGTCGATCCTGAACCTGCCGATCTGGATCTCTGAGGCCTCGGTACCTGTGGGGTTTGGCCTGCTGACGCTGCAAGGCATCGTCGAGCTATTGCGATTGCGCGATGGGGACGGCGCGAGCCTGGGCGCGACGCACGAATGACCATTGTTCTGATCCTTGCCGCCCTTTTCCTCCTGCTGCTCCTGGGGGTGCCAGTAGCCTTCGCCCTTGGGGGTATGGGCCTCGGCATGCTGCTCTTGGGCGGGTTTTCTCCGCTCATGGCACCGCAGTCTATCCTGTCGACGCTCAACGGCTTTATCCTGCTCGCTGTGCCGCTGTTCTTGCTGATGTCGAACCTGCTCTTGAAAGGTGGCGTTGGGCGGGACCTTTTCGCGGCGGTTCAAGCGTGGGTCGGCCACTGGCCGGGCGGTCTCGCCGTAGCGACGATCATCTCCTGCGCGCTCTTCGCCGCCATCTCCGGCTCGTCGGTAGCGACCGCAGCCACCATTGGCACCGTCGCCATCCCCGAGATGATAATCCGCGGCTATGAGAAGAAGTTCGTCTACGGGCTTCTCGCAGCGGGTGGCACTCTGGGCATCCTCATTCCGCCGTCGATCCCGATGATCGTCTACGGCTTTGTGACCGAGCAGTCGGTGATCGCGCTCTTCCTGGCGGGCATTGGCCCGGGCCTGATCCTCGTGACGCTCTTTGTGATCTTCGCGATGCTCCACGCCAAGCTCTCGGGCAATTTCGAGAACGTCCCAAAGGCGAGTTGGCAGGAGCGGATGTCAGCCTCGAAACGCGCGCTGCCTTCCGTGGCGCTGGCTACCCTCGTGATCGTGGGGCTCTATTCCGGGGCTTTCACTCCGACCGAGGCCGCCGCCGTCGGCTTCGCGGCTGCCCTGATGATCGTGACGCTTTGGCTGCGGACTTTGACCTGGGCGACCTTCTGGGAAGCCGTCCGCGAGTCGGCCATCACCACCGCCGCAATCCTGCTGATCGTGGCCGGAGCGAAGATCTTTGGCAAAGCCATCGCGCTCTACCGCATCCCGCAGGATATCTCGGCTTTCCTCGCCCTAACCATCGACGGGCCCATCATGTTCATCATCGTGGTGTCTGTCGTCCTGCTTCTGATGGGGTTGGTGTTCGAGGCGCTGTCGATGATCCTCATCATGACGCCGGTCCTGCTACCAGCGGCGATGGGGCTTGGGTTCGACCCGATCTGGTTTGGCATATACATGGTGATCATGGTCGAATGCGCGCTGATCACGCCGCCCGTCGGGCTCAATCTCTATGTCATCCAATCGGTCGCGCAGACATCGCTCGCCAATGTGGCGCGGGGCGTCTGGCCCTTCCTCGCGCTCATGCTGGTGACGGTTGTGATCCTCTACGCGGTCCCCGATCTTGCCCTCTACATTCCATTCAAGTGGTGACGCCATGAGCACAGCCAAAGCATTGCGCGATCTGCTTCAGGAGGATCGTTGCCACATCATGCCCTGCTGCTTTGACGCGCTCTCGGCCAAGCTGATCGAACAGGAAGGATACGCGCTGACCTTCATGTCCGGCTTCGCGGCCTCGGCGAGTCGCATCGGTGCGCCGGATCTTGGGCTGATGAGCTACGGCGAAGTGATCGACCAGGCCCGCAACATCACCGATGCGATCAGCATCCCGCTGATCTGCGACGGGGACACCGGCTATGGCAACGCGATGAACGTCCGGCGGACGGTCGCCGGGTTTGCGAAGGCCGGCTGCGCCGCCGTCATGATCGAAGATCAGTTGGCTCCCAAACGCTGCGGACACACGCCCGGTAAAGCGGTGGTGCCTCGGGAGGAAGCCTATGACCGGATCCGCGCGGCGGTCGACGCGCGAGAGGAGCTTCGCGCGGCGGGCGGCGACATCCTGATCCTCGCCCGCACGGATGCGCGGCACGAGCACGGCATTACGGAAGCGATCGCCCGCGCTGCGCAGTTTGCGGAGCTCGGCGCCGATATTCTTTTCGTCGAGGCACCCCATAGCGAGGGTGAAATGCGTGAGGTTTGCCGGAACCTGCCTGGTCCCAAGATGGCCAATATCGTGGAAGGGGGCGCAACTCCGGACATCCCGAACGCAGCCCTTCACGAGATTGGCTACACGATCGCGGCCTATCCGCTCTCCCTGATGGCCGCGGCCATGCAAGCGATGGTGACCACGTTGCGTGCAATGCGGAGCGACACCCGTCCCAACCAGATGGGTTTTGTGGAACTGCGAGATCGTGTGGGCTTTAATACCTATTATGAGCTCTCGGAAAAGTACGCTTCCGGCAAGCGCAAAGTGTAACACCGTCCGTTTGCATAGGGCAGGGCGCTTCATGAGCTTCACCCTCGCCAGCGCCTCATCCAAAGCCTTCAGATCCCAATACAGGTCGAGTTTCTGTACTCTCGCGTGCCAGACTTGGGCGTGTTTTCAACGACGCTCGCGACGGTGAAGGGGTCATGTTGTGATGAGGGCTTGTAATCCTTACGTCCGCCTTGCCGGCTCAGGTCATGTCAAAGAGTGCTTTGACCGATGCGCTCCCGAAAATCAAAGCACGTTAATTTCGAGGTCCGCAGCGCCCATCTATCTTGCGGCCAAGCACTCATTTGATGACCTGATCTGAGAGAATTCGACTTCTAATCTGTTTGCGAAACTGATGACTTCTACGCTGCCACCTACGCTCCGGACTTGTGTTACACTACGGTTACAAAAGATGGATCGCTGGAGGAAAAGATGATCAACGCGGACGATATCATCGATATGAGTAGCCTGACGCGGGAAGAGATCGCCGCAATTGCAGAACACGAACATGTTGCTACTTTGACTGCGGCTCTGGTCGGGGAATATGAAATGCACCTTCATAACGGTCCGGCGCACGTTCAACGGATGATTTGCGACGACATCAAAGACGCGCTGCACAACGGTGATCGGGCGCATGCCAAAGAGCTTTATGCAACTCTGCACCACTTCATGGCTGACCATCCGGAAGCAGCGCGTGGTGCTCACTGAAAGCGACTTTCGCTAGCGCTAACGCGTTCTGCTTATCTGAACTGGCTGACCCGTCCCCTTTGAGCGGAGCCACCTTGAATGGAAGAATGGCTTGTCCTTCCCCCTTAAAACTGGGCCATCTGCTACTTGGTGGTTCGGGAGGGGTTGGCGATGGCTCGGAAGCGGTATTCGGATGAGGATGTGCGACGTCTTTTGCGAGAGATTGAAGTGTCTCTTGCGGATGGCCTTGATGTTGCGAGCGCGTGCCGGAAGGCGGGTGTTTCTGACGCGACGTAGTACACGTGGCGCAAGAAGTTCGGTGGTGTTGGCCGCACCCGGTTGGCCGGGAAGAAAGTCCTGGAGAAGGAGAAGGATGAGCCATAGTCGCGCCATTGGTCCGAGCGACAATGGCGAATGCTGAAGCGGA
>JBCDFN010000053.1:0-5286 GCA_039177935.1 Pseudomonadota bacterium
CGCACATAGGCCGAAACGCGGTCACTCATGCCGTCAATCGCGAGGAGGTTTTCGCTGACAATCGTGCCGCGATCATGGCTTATGAGGTTGAAGGCGCTGACCCCAATATTGTCGAGCAGAGCAGCCAAGCTGCTTGCTGCGCCTGCATAGCTCACGTCGATCTCAGGGCCCTTGTCGGACTGACCATAGCCCAGCACATCAACCGCAATCACGTAGTACTCGTCCGATAGGAGAGCCATAACCTCGGCATTGGCCCACCATGTGTCGGGGTAGCCGTGGACCATCAGCACCACCTCATTCGCCGGGTCACCGGCAGTCACGAAGTGCCAGACTGGACCATCCGCTTCCACAAACCAATGCGTGCCAAACGCGCCAAACCCGAGGTACTCGATTTCGCCATGTTGGCTTACCTTCAGGGTTTGCGGAGTGGCCTCAGGATAGCGGCTGGTCTCATCAGCAATCCGCGCCAGGGGATAAGGTTCGTATGAGAACTCCTCCCAGGTTGGCTCGTCTCCCTCGGCGATAGCTGAGCCGGCCACTGAGAGGCTCATGAGCAGGGCGACTGCAGTTCCGGTTAATGTTTGTATGAAAAATCGGCGGTTTGCGGACATCGATCATCTCCTTGCTTTTGGGGCGGACACAATCAAGTTAGCGACAACTTCAATAATTGATCCAATTGATATATCCTATAGGCTCCATTGCCATGAGGAATGTTCGCAATACCGATTTAAACCTGCTGGTGGTTTTTGACGCCCTCATGGCTGAGCGCAGCGTCACCAAAGCGGGAGAACGGATTGGACTGGCGCAACCCTCGATGAGCAATGCACTTTCTCGGCTCCGCGCCCTCTTTAACGATGATCTCTTTGTGCGAACACCCAGCGGCATGATGCCAACACAGGTCGCGCTAGATGCTGCAGATCACGTGCGGGCCGCAATCATCGCAGCGGAAGATGCAATCAGCGTTGCGACGGCTTTCGATCCTCGGACACACGAAGGCAGGATCACGCTTTTCACTAGCGATTTGATGGAATTGACGGTGGTGCCGGATATTGTCCGCGCGCTACGCAATCTGGCTCCGGGCATCCGGCTTAAAACACTTGGACTGGTTCGAGGTCAAATTGCCGACGACTTGGATGCTGGCCACGCAGACTTGGCGCTTTCCCCGATCTCCAACATTCCAGCGCGATTTAATCATCAGGTCCTGTGTGAGGAGTCCTTTGCAGGTATCGCAAGGTTCGATCATCCCATTGTGGATGGACCTGTTACACTCGACGGCTTCTTGGCGCATAAACATGCTCTTCTTTCTCACCGGTCGGATGGAAAGGGCATCATTGATGAGGTGTTGGCGTCCAAAGGCCTGACCCGCGATGTGGCTGTCAGTGTGTCCAACTTTGCGACACTCCCACCACTTGTTGTGGAGACAAATGTAATCGCGGTTTTGCCACGGCGTTTGGCAGCGAAGGCGGACAGGGAGCTTCCGGTCGTATTGTTCGAGCTGCCGTTTGAGGTGCCAACAGTTCAGTCGAAGCTAATTTGGGGGCGCGCTGCAGACCGATCCCCCATGCAGACTTGGTTCAGAAAGCTTGTTGCCGATATTGTTGTGGGCGAAGGCAGCCAACAGCGGCTTTAGCGGGCCGCGCCGCAGCATTGAGAGAGATGGGCGAACGTCCGGTCGGGGCCGCTCTTGCGAAGGCCAATGGCGGCTTTAAGCGTTTCACTGCCTTTTGAGCGCGGCGCAGCATTTTGCACTATGGGCTCGTTCCAGACCTTCGCCGCAATCGATCTGAGGGTACGCCTACGAAGTAGCGGCTGTCTCGCGGGTCGTTGGCACATCCGAAATCTCCCCCTCGAACCGCTCGAGATCACCGAGCGCATCTTCAACGAGTGCCATGTCGTCTGCGGTAGCAACCTCGATGGCCAGCTGGGAACCGGCCCCAAAATCCATTTCGAACTGACGCTGATCCTCCGCCAGAAGAGCCGCCCGCGCCCTTCTACTGTCCGGTCTTTGGGCGGCATCTACGGGCTGATCTGCACGTCGCACCCCTATCCCCATTCGCGCCTCAAGATCCTGCTCAGTCAGACCAGGTTCGCGAGGCGCAGTTGGCGTCGCCCTCACACTCAACGGCAGCTCTTTCATCGGCGGCACGGGCCCGTCAGGAAACGGAAGCTCCCCTTTTTGCGCGGCGTGGATCGTTTTGAAGAATGGGTCCTCAAAATACACGATCCGCTTTGCCTGCACCGGCATCTGCGCATCGACCACAACGATGATCTCGTCCAGCGGCAGCCGCCGCGCCTCGTCTTCCGGCAGAAGCGACACCTCTTCGGTTCGCTCGGACTGGCTCCGCCCCTCGAACGGGTTCTTCCCGACCGCGCGAGAGCGCGTCACGACGGTCTTTGTGGTCTTGCCGACCGCCTTGCTCAGCTCCTCGACTGTCTTTTCATCGGACGGCGTCAGATAAAGCTTGATGCCTGCATTCCCTTGCAGCGCGCGCCGCGTGTTCTCGCCGTAGATCTCATCGATGGCGGGGATGGTCTGGGTGACAACGGCAAGATGGCCGCGATAGTGGCGGAGAACTTCGATGCTCTCGGCAACGATCGGCATCTTCCCTAGCCGGTTGAACTCGTCGAGCATGATCATGACGGGCCAGGGTTCATCTGGCCCCGGCTCCTTGTCCTGCAGCGCCGAGAGCAGGTCCGAGAAGAAAAGGCGTATAAGCGGTGCCAGCGGCTTCACCATGAGCGGCTGGACGACCAGGTAGACGCTGAACGGCTTCTTGCGGATCGTCCGGAAATCGAAGTCAGAGACCGCCGTTGCGTCATCGATGGCCGGGTTCTGCCATTGATCGAGACCGGAGGTCATGAGGAGCGAAACGTAAGAGGTCAGCGTGTCATTGTTTGTCGAGGCCAGACGCGTGAATATCAACCGCGCTGCTGCATTCTCAACCTCATGGGACCGCGCCAGATATTCTTTCTGCTTGTTCCCGCCTGAGGCCGCGATGCGGTAGATCTCACCCAAGGTCGGGCGCTTGCGTTGGAACGCCAAAAGCCCCGCGGCAACAAAGAGGTCGATCCCGCCTTTGAGAAGCCCCTGCACCCGATCATTGTCGTTTTGCAGGAAGAGCGTCGCCAAAAGCTGGAGCTCCATTTGTTGCCTTGCAGGGTCTGCGAGCTCGTAGATGCGCAGGAGCGGATTGTAGCGGTGCGTCCGCTTGTCATCCCAGTCCGTCGGGGCAAAGCGAAAGACCTCA
Organism: Pseudomonadota bacterium; assembly: GCA_039177935.1. Lineage (GTDB taxonomy): Bacteria > Pseudomonadota > Alphaproteobacteria > Rhizobiales > Methyloligellaceae > Methyloceanibacter. The sequence continues at coordinate 3,249 of JBCDFN010000053.1, forward strand.
TCGCCTTGCGCTGCTCGGTGACGGGCAGAGGCTTCAAAGCATTCCCCTTTCACATCAAGCACGACGACCGATCCCTGCCAGGTCAGCAGGTTTGGAATGACAAAGCCTGTCGTCTTCCCACGCCCGGTAGGGGCTACGATCAGCGCATGCGGATAGGTCTTGGAGCACAGGAACGGCGCGCGCGAGGATGGTTTACCAAGCTTCCCTATTATGAAACCCGTGCCTGGCTTTCCGAAGAACCCGTTGCGCCTCATCTCGCGCCGGGTCTGCCAATGGGTGTAGCCGAAGCGGGTGAGCGCAGAGCCGCACATGGCAAGGCTCATGAGAAGGCCCACAACCCCTGCCCCGCCCATGATCAGGTTGATCAGTCGGAAGTCGTCGGGTCGCACATCGCGCAACGCGAAATAGTTCTCCGCGAAGTAGAAGAAGTCGATATCAGCCTGGAAGCCCAGATCGCGGAAGGTCACCACGGCCGAGGCAATCACGTAGCCCATGGCGATGGCCACGAGCGTGACTAGCACTACACCGATGGCAAGACGGCCTCTGCCCATGCCCCCCATCAGTGGGTTTCCCCCCGCTCGCTTTCACCATCGACAAGGTCTGCGCGGTGCAGCTCGTATTCGCGGTCGGCGATCTCTTCGACAACGGCGCGCGCGGCTTCGCTGTTGGCCGTCGCGGCGTCGGATTTCAGGTAGGCTTTCGCCGCATAGAGCCGGTCGAGGCGATCCTCGATCTGGTCTTTCAGGACATCGACGTCTCCCTCGCGCAACCGGTCGATTTGCGCCTTATCAAGTTCTCGCTCGACGGCCTCGCGATAGCTCAACCTCTGCGCATCATCCTGGAACGGTGAGGTCAGATTTCCTGCCCGCTCATGGTCGATGACGCGCTGCACCTGATCGTCCAAGCGCGGCGCCTCGGAAGCTGCGCGCTCGGCATCGGGTGAGCTGGTGGCCTCGGTCAGCCTTTCACCCCGATCCACAAAAAACTCTTCCTGCCGCTCATCGATGACGCCGTCCTCGCGTAAGACTTCATTTCGCTCGAGCGTGATCCCAAGCTGCACATGGGCACGGTTCAGCGTCTCCCGGGCGGTCTCCAAATCGGCCTTCCGTTCGAGGTTGAGCCCGGCGGTCTCCGCCACCCGCTGCAGATCGTCCGCGATCCACTGCCGTTCGAGGGCCGCATTCTGCGCCCCGGTTTCCATCCGCGCGATGACCACCGAAGAACTGATCCCGGTACCCCTGAGCGCTGTATCGACCTGCGCCCGAACATCTGGCTCTCGTAGCCGCTCCAACTGATCCCGATCGATATTGGCTTCCGAGTAGACGCCTCCCTCGGAGGGTTTCTCTGTCAGGGTCACCGACCGCAACCCCAGCGGCTGCATATGAGCCAGGCGCGACTGGATCTCGTTGAGGCGCCGTTCCAGAGGCGGTCGCTCGGCTTCCGGCTTCTCGGCAATCACGCTTTGCACGCGCTCGACCTGTTCGGCATATCTGATCCTCAAATCGTCGAAGCTCTGCTCCTCGGCCATGTAGACACCTCCATCAGATGCAAGTTTCCCACCCCGCGCCAGCAGCTCCCCGGCCCTGAAGAGCGCGTCGGAGATGTCCTCCCGCGCCTCACGGGAGGCCTCCGCAGCGAGCGCATGGAACACGCGTCGCGTGTTCGCGATCTCGGCCAACGCGCGCTCTAGGTCAGCCCCGACCCGCGGCCGGGTCTCTGGCGCCCTGCCCTCTTCCCTGGCGGCATAGACCTCCCGAGTCCGCGCTGGATAATGCACCACGCCCCGATCAATCCGCCGGGTCGCCTCAAGCCCCACCCCGTACTTCTCGGCCTCCTCGACCATCGCCAAACGGAAGTCGTCATAGTTGAACCGGTGGTCCCGCCCGAGGAAGAAGAACTCCCCCTCCTGGGAGCGCCGGTACAAGACGATATGAGCATGGGGATGATCCCGGTCCTCGAGGACCGCGATGATGTAGTCGAAATGCCCCTCGCCGGTCTGGAAGAACCGCTCCGCCACCTTCGCCGTGATGTCTCGGAC
>JBCDFN010000054.1:0-5120 GCA_039177935.1 Pseudomonadota bacterium
CCCACGTCAGCGTGGATCTCCTGCCCCTCCGCCATGGCCTTGGCGGCAGAAAATGCCCCGTGGGACTCGTCAAGCTCGTCCGCAGCGAGGAAACACTCACCGAGGCGCAAGTAGCCCTCGGGGTTTGTGGCATCGAAAGCCAGGAAGTTGATGTAGATCTTGGCCGCCACCGCATGGTGACCCAGCATCTGACAGGCGACGCCCGCGCCATAGAGGAACCGCTCATAGAGCGGGTTCAGCTGGATCAGCTGCGTAAAGGCTTCCTTGGCTTTCTTCGGCTCGCCGGCGACGAGATAGCCATGGGCGACCGCATACATAGCCTCAAGATGTTCCTCAGAGAGATCCAGCGCTTCGGCGAGCGTCAGGCCTTCCATGACTTTCTCGAGCGTCTTCGTCGTTCCCGTGACTTCACCCAGTCCTGGCGTATTCTCATCCCCTTCAAGCAGCTTCTTCAGCATGAAGGACACGACTTCCAGCTGCTTCTCGTCATTCACATCCGGAAACGTCATATCGTCCAGGATCGAGGGTTTTTTCTCTGGTTCGTCACTCATGCGTCTCGTTCTCCCAGGCTGACGCAACGACACGGGCGTGTCGCGGCAATGTCCCCGACCGCGTGGCGGCCGTTCCGTCGGCGTCTGTGCACCGCCCTTGTTTCTTTGTCCTCGTTCAGTCGAGCTCAACCGCGGGCGCGGCCGCCATGTAGGCGCTGAGCGCGGCATCGGCCTCTTCGCTCAGCCCCAACTCATAGGCGCAGCGCGCTTCGAGATAGAGACGGGCCCGCTGGCGCGCCGTCCGCGCCCCACGACGCCGCGTGCGCGTGCCCTCAACCCGGCGAATTTCGGCCAGACGGTCCCGGCAGTGGCGCACATGCCCCCGCGCGAAATCCAACACGGCAGCCGCGAAAAGCGCATCTTCCCCCGGCCCTTTCAGGCGCAGAACCGCGTCGATCATGGTCGCCGCTTCGTCGAGCCGCCCCTGCGTTGCCATCACATGCGCCATCAAGAGCATGAAATCCTGCTGGCGCCGCGTCAGCCCATCCGGCCCCGTGTCGAGCAGGGCGATCGCTCCACTATCCGGCATGGCTCAGCCCCTCAGAAGCGCGGCAAGCGCGGTGCGGATTTCTTCATCGAGCACGATGCCCGTCTCCAAGAGCTCAGCCGCCGCCATGAAGGCCTCACGTTCCTCAGGCTCGGGATCCGTGCCATCCGCCATGGGCATGCTGGCAAAGCGCAGGGTCTGCGCCACGTCGCGCCGGGTAGCCGACATGACGCTCGGCTCCATCAGATCGGGCGTCACCCATTCCGGCGCCAAGAGATCCGGCAGCCGCTCATCAAGCGACGGCCGGCGCAGGATCTCGTTGAGCCGCTGACCGGACGGCGCATAAGCCGGCGCCAAGCGTGGCGACTTCGGCAGATGCGTCTCGTCATCAACCCGCCAACGTGCAATGCCCGCCAGCCCGTGTTCAAGGTTCCCAATGCGAGAGACCATGTACTCGTTCCCTCAGCTGTTGCTCAGATGGCACGCGAGATGTTTTGCAGCGTATCGGCCAGCTTACGCACGGCGTTGTTGGCCAAATCAAAGTGCCGGTTCTTCTGACGATCCAGGGAGTTGATGTCGTTCATCTTGATCTGAGTACCTTGGTTGATCGTACTCACCGAGTCCGACAACTGGGTGCCGTAAGATTCCCATCGTGTCTTCTGGAAGCCCTGGGCAGCCCCAGCATTATTCAGCACGTCAAAGGTCGGCCGTGTTGTAATCCCACGCAGGATTTCAATCGGATGCCGTCTATTGCCCAGGTTCGCCTCGAACATTGCGACCACCCGCCGATTGGCGGCATTCACAGTCATCGACTCAGTCTCACTCGCGGCGCTCTCACCGGTATTCGTGAACTTCTCGAGCGTCTCGTTCACAGCCTGTTGCATGGCGTTGTACGACGTCAGCAAAAGGTTCTGCTGCCTGATTTCTTCAGTTTCCGCAGCAACACGCGCCTCTGCCGTCAGGTTTTGGTACTGCTGGAACAGCATAATCAGAGTCGGCGCATCGAGCCGTCGGCGCACCGTCTGGCCATTCGCACTGGGCAGTTCGACCGAACGGGAACCCGCCAAGAGGTCCCGCTGTTGCGCCAGATTGGCGATCGCCTTCTCCTGTTCGATGAAAACGTCGTAGCCCGCGACGAGGTTTGGCGCTTGCGTGAGGGCGTTGCCTGTTGTCGACGTAGTGCCCGTTGGATCAATAACCCCGGCATTCAAGTTACCAGAACCGTTTTCAAGATCTCTTGGTACGCGGGCGCCAGTAGTCCCATTAACCGTGTAAAGCGCTTCGAAAAAGGCCTCGGCGCGGTCGAACCGATCGGTGATTAACTTCAGCTCACGCGCGATATCGGCCTCCGAGAAGACACCCTGGTTTTGCACGCGGGCTCTGAGGATCTCGATCTGCCGCGAGAAAGGCTCCATGTCGTCGGTCGCGAGAGGAAAAGTGTTCGACACCGGCAACGTAATGGCGGCCACCGAGGTCGGGATCCCCTTCTGCTGGGCGGCGGTGTCGATGAGGCTCAACGCCGACGCACGGGCCGTCGCCACCGTATTGGTCGCAATCGGACTGCTCGTCGTGTTGGGCGTCAGACCGATGGACTCGGCATAGGCATTGAAGGAGGCGGTACCGGCGAGCCGCTCCTGATCGGCGAGCGGCAAGAGCGCAAAGTCCGGCTTCTGCATAAACTCCAGAATGTAGACTTGGCGCTTGCTCTTATCGACATCGGCCGCTTCGGTCGATAGGACCGCTGTGAGCGCGGGTGTAACAAGCCCAAGCTGCGCGGTAGGGATCCGCTGACCATTCGCTGCAAAATAGACGACGCCGTTGATGCCCAACTCGTTGATCAACGCCGCCTGCTGCGCGGTATGCAGGTTGATGAAGTCACCCGATTGGATGTTGGCGTTCGTCAGACCACTGTCGAGCGGCGTGGTGTCTACCGCATTTTGATAGATCGCCTCGTAAGCCTGCTGGCGCTCGAGCTTCACCGCCTCAGATGCAGAGCCCGCCGTATCCTGATAGGGCTTCTGCGCTCGCGGATCGTCATTCGCGAAATCTGGGGGATCGGACTGCACAGGCAGATCGGCACCGACCGATGTCGTGGTGCTCGGGTTATCGCCGTCCTTCAGTAGATTCTGAAAGAACGGTTCGATCTGACCGGGAATAAGAGCCATCGTCGTCTTTCCTCAGAGCCGCATGCGCCGGCGGGCACTGCCTCCGCCAACCTGCTCGACAATCCCAACATCGATAATCTGCGAGTTCCGGCGCACGCCCGCATCGACACCGATCACATCACCAGCAGTCCTCTTGAGGTGACCGCCGACATCGAGGAGCCGAATCAGTGTATCCAACCGCGCATCCAATGTGGGCATATCGGGAGACTGCGTAACGAAGAGCCACGCATCATAGAGCTTCTGATCATTCTGAATCGCAGGCACTCTTCTAAGATCTTGCATTAGAACGGCAAGTTGATCCAACGTCTGGCTCTGCTTTTCCAAAGAAGGCCCATAAGCTCGGCTCCGCTCATCCAGAAAACGTCCCGTTTCAGCGACTATTTTAGCAGTCGCAGACACGCCCACATCTTCGGCTGACTGTTCAGCCGCGTTACCGCCCAGACCCGACATAAGGGATGCCCCACCCTACAACCTTTGCACATCCAAGAAAGGAGTGTACTATGGCCGGGACGAAAAGTCACTCCACAAGTTTACGATGATCCGCATTGACCGAGGGGGCCATGCCGGAAGTTTCAGAAGTCAGGACGAATATCGCCCAGCAGATGCCCACCACGCAGACCGGGGTGGAAACGCTGGCGGAAGCGCGTGGAACGCGGCGCGGCGAAGGTGTCCAGGTGTCGTCGGCGGCGTCCAAAGTCACGGAAATGGCCGAAGAAATCGGCATGTCGACGGCGCATAGGGCCAATAAGAAGGACCTGGGCGAAAAGGTACAGAAACGCGGCGCGGCGACGGACTTCGACGCCCTAACCCGCGTGCTGCGCCACATGGAAGAGAAGCTTCCGGACATGCCGCAGGAAGGCAAGCTCAAGGAGCTGGTCGATACCTTCCGCACCTTTGAGGAGATCATGTCGGGTGGCGGCGGCGAGGGGCAGACCGTCACCAAAGAAGACATCATCGAAGCGCTGAAGAACTTCGACGGCGACGTGACGCATCAGGATGTGCTCCTCGATGCGGCGATTGGCTACTTCGGTGTGGTCTCCACGAGCGAAGAGTTCGTCGAGACGCTGAAACAGGCCAAGGAGGAGTTCCGGAAACCTGAGGTCGTGAAGGCGATCCAGGCGGGCTATGTGGCGACCGAAGCGGCGACGGCGGCTTCCAAGAGTCTCGGCCTCGATCCGGCGGCGATGCGCGCCGAATTCCGCTCGCTCCTGCGCGACAGTCCTCCGCTCTCAACCGTGTTCACGCGCCTCCAGCCGCTGCTGGAAACGACGCCGGGCACCGAGAGTCTGGCGGCGAAGCTCGGCACGGTGGTGGACGAGCTGCTGTCGGCCATCGGCACCGATCTCAAGCTCTTCGAGACGGGCACAAGGGAGAAGACGGCCGTGGGCACGATGCTTACGGAAATGAACGCGCTCAAGGGCTTCCGTTCGGCAGTTGAGATGATGACCTCCGCTTATGAGGATATCGCGCGGCAGCGGCCGAAGATCATGAACACCGATGATGCCCCGTCGCTCTCGAAGTTCATCGAACGGGGTCTGCAGTTCATTTCCGCGGATCAAACCACAGCCTTTGGCCTTGCTCAGGGGCTCGTGCGCGGCTTCGAGGATGCGGGCACGGATGTGCCGGTGCTGGCCGCCAATGCGCTGCGTGACGCCTTCTCCAAGGTCTCCGATCTGGTGATGCCGGATAAGGCCGAGAAGGGTAAGGCGATGTTCACGCTGCTCGACAAGTTGGTGGCCGAGGAAGAAGCGATCTTTGAAGGCGCCGGCTAATGCCGCGTTTCGACGATCGGAGCCGGCAGACCGTGTTCGATTTTGCCGGCTCCATGGGCGTTATGGCCCGCGAGAATCAGGATGGCAGCTTCACCTTCACCTTCGAGAAGACGGGCGATCTCTCCCTACTGGCCAGCGGGGATGA
>JBCDFN010000055.1:0-5027 GCA_039177935.1 Pseudomonadota bacterium
CGAACCGATCAGGATCTCTCCAGGCTCACCTTGGGGTGAGGCCCGTACACAGATGATCCGGGGGATCATTTGTAGGGCCGAACGGTTACAACGAGCGCTTCAACGGGACGCTCCGCCGCGACGTGCTGAACACGGAATGGTGCACCACCATCGGCCAGGCCCGAACCGCCATCGGCAAATGGCCCGGAGTGAGGGGGCTGGACAGACAGGCCAGCGCAGCACGAAGCGCTGATTGACCCTGAAACTTGGGAGAAAGCGAAAGCCCGCCTTGAAAATCGAGCGCCAGCACCAGCCAAAGCGAACATAGCCGAAGACTTCCCCCTAAGGAATTTCGTCCTCTGCAGCGCCTGCAGCGGCGCTATGACCGCCGGATGGTCTAAGGGCCGAAGCAAACGCTACGGCTACTATGTCTGTCAGCACAAAGGCTGCTCCCAGCGGATGAAATCGATCCGTAAAGAAAAGATCGAGGGTGCGTTTGAGGAACTCGCTCGGTCGCTTCTCCCAGCGGAAGGTTTGTTCGCTATGGCAGCCGATATGTTCCGGCGTCTCTGGGAACGGCGCTTGCAGACAGCCCGCCAACTTAAACAAACTCTAGGCCTCGAACTCGCCAAACTCGACGACAAAATCGATGCGCTCACAGACCGCCTGATGACGTCCGAAGTGCCCTCGGTGATCACCGCCTATGAAACACAAATCGGGCGTCTAGAAGTGCAAAAAGCCAAGCTTCGACAGAAGTCCACCCAATCGCTTGAACCGCAAAAATCCTTCGAAGACATGTTTGGCTTAGCCTGCACCTTCCTCGCAAACCCCTGGATTCTTTGGACGAAAGGAGGCTACCACCACAAACGCCTTCTCCTGAGAATGGCGTTTACGGACAATCTCACCTATTGCCGAGAAAAAGGCTTCATCGACCACTTGAACCAGAAAACATCAATTATCTTCGATATTTACGGGAGAATTGCCGGAAAAAAGTCGATGGTGCCAGGAGAGGACTAATACTTATTCTCTAAATAGCTATTATATCAATTATAATCACAATATGGTCTTTGTCTGAGCCCCCCAAAAAGCCCCCAAAATGACTGGATGATTAGGGTTCGAGTACTTTCTCGGGCGTCCGGCGCGTTGAGAGGACCCAATCCAGCGTGTCCGAGAAACCTGCCCTTAGTCACTGCGCAGTGGAAAGCAGGTCATCCAAGCGGAAGGCGGAGAGCGGACGAATTCGGTTTGTAGATCGATCGTAATTGAGGCGAACGAGCGACTTATCCTCATCCGCCGCCCATAGCACCGCTTGGTAGGTCCGGTGGACTACCTGAATCTTTTCGAGGCTATCATCCTTGTTCATTGTGCCGTCGCCTTTGATCTCGGCAAGGGCAATCTCATCCTTTGTTGATCGTCCCTGTACGCACACAAGGAAGTCCGGAAAGAACCACCGCGAAGATGCCGTGACCAAGTTCGTACTCCACCCTCGTGTCCCGCCCGCGCGTTGCGGATTGCGCATCCACCACTTCACCCGTCCGGTTGTGTCTTCATCAAGGAATTGCGCGAAGGCGGTTTCAGGCGTGTTCAAACCCGAGGGGAAGACACCGTAGGGGCATTTGTTGGCTGGCGGCAAGTCGGGAAGATCAAACAAAACGCGAGGGATCGGGTCGTCCGCCAGCTTGGCGCGGATATGACGGGTCATGGCTATCTTCTGTGCACTGCGCAATGTTTCTGGCTCCCGCATAGCCGCGAGATACATGGCGCGAGAGAGGTCCCGTTGAACGTAGTCGTAACCGCTCTCATCAGCGCTTCGCGCAAGCTCGGCCAAGATGGCGCGTTTCAGCAAGCGATCGTCGATGGAATCGTTGAAATCGAAGGCATATTGCCCGGCTTCGACGATCCGTTTGTCGTCGAGAAGTATGGAGATGTCGTCTTCCCTCTCGGTCGCCAGCTCGGCGAAGACATCCTTGATCACAACCCGTCCGGTCGTCTTGCCACGGAAGATATTCCGAAGCACTTCGGACCGGTCGATGAACTCAAACGCGACGGCATCAATGAATGAAGCGCTGTTATATGTCTCAGGTTCGGGAGGGAGATCAGTGTACAGACGTTCGGGAACGTTGAACGACGGATCGACCGTATACCGAGCGCTCTTCTCCCCGCCGCCTCGGTTTGCCGGTTCCGCTCTTGGCAGGGGCATTTCCGGCAAGGTCCCTCCGAAGAGGTCGCCATCCTCGTGCCGGGTCATCTCAGCGGCAAGGATCGCTCTATCCTGTTCTTCCCTAGACCGATCGAGTACACTTCCGGGAACCCGGCGCTCATCAATCAGAAGCGCGAGCCTCCGCTGGCGGTCCTCGTCGGTTGGTTGCTTTGGCTCAAACGTCGGAGCGCGCCTTTCGCCAAACTCTCCGAGGGCATCGGCTGTGCCCAGTTCCACAAAATCGAGCGAATCGGTGACGACAGCGATGCTTGACTGCACCGCTTTGAGTTCCTCCGCAGCACTCGCAAGCCCTTCTTGCATCGCCTCATCCGTGAGAAAGACGTTGCCCCGGTCGAGACGCGGGTCTGTGCCATGGAAAGGACGCACGAGAGCGTGGACGCGCATGATCCGCCCCACAATCTGAAGCCCAAAATCGCGCCCCCTGTTGGGGCGAACCGAAACCAGTGTCCAAGCGCGCGGAGCATCGAAACCCGTCGCGACGGAGACCTTGAAGATCAGAACTTCGCGCGCCGGATCGAAGGCGATCGTGTGAAACTCCGGGTCCGGATTTCCTGACGTATGCGTCGCCATGACTGAGGCCGGAACTCCGATGGCTCCCAGCTTCTCACGCACCCGCTCGGTCGGTTCCTGACCCCGACCGGCATCCTCAACTTGAACCAGCATGAGCGGAACGACCGGAATCTCAAGTTCCTCAAGCCGCGCTTTGATGGCTTTGTGCTGTTGCCACCCCGCGGAGAGCGCCGCTGTTTCAGGATCGACGAGTTCGCGATCCTCTTCACGCAAGCGGACGAAACCGACATTCAGCCCTACCTTGTTCAGCCCGCGAGCGACGACCTCGGCCCGGGATACGACGAGGCGATTAGGCACACGAACGCCCGCGGCCTTCTCAAAACGTTCCAACTTTTCGTCATTGGACGTCGCCGTCGCGAGAAGGGTCACGTCCGGGCGGAGCGTTTCGAGGTAGAAGCTTGCCGCCGCCTTCGCGTTGGTTCCGAAGTTCTGGTGCGCTTCGTCGATGACAACGCCAATCGAGAAACCATCGAGCCGGAGAACCTCCAGCATCGTGTCGAGGCTGAAACTCCCCTCACCGTCGCGCCGGACCCGCCGGGCATCCTTGTTGTTCGCCGCGACGGCCGCCCAGGTGTGGACGAATACATCGCCATCGCGGGCGTGGGTCGGCTCGCGATCCCTGGCGAGGTCACGGAGCCGAAGTGCCGGACACTGATCAGCGAGGGCGTCGCGGGTTTGTTCGACGAGGCCCGAAAACGGGGCGAACCAGAACCAGACCACCTTGCCGCGCGCGCGCCCGACGAGGCCGTCGAGCGTCCGGCCCAGCATGAGGGTCTTTCCGCTCCCCGTTGGGGATTGGAGAAGCATCACGCCCTCGTCGCGCCCCAGTGCCTCGCGCTTGTCGGGATGCTCCGCCTGGTGGCGCAAGGTGCGCGCGACGACCTGCTGCATCGCGTCAACGCGCTGCGCCTGAAAATCAGCGAGGGCGAGCAAGCCAAGATCGTCGCTGTCCGTCGCTCATCGGTCTATGCCTTGAAGAGGCGTGTCAGGGTCTCACGCACGTCCCGGATTTCAAATTGGCCATCGAGGCCAAGGTCCCGCACCTGCCCCGGCGCGAAGGCGAAGACGAAGACCCTGCGTCCGGGCCGCAGCGCTTTTGCGAGGTCTGTCGCAAGCTCTTTCGCCACCTTGTCCACGAGGACGAGAGTGGTGGGGCTGTCCGCTTCGTGCACGGCGTGGCTCGCCGTCGCTTCCCAGGTAGTGAGCGGCAGGCCGTGGAGGGCCTCCAGCGCATTCCATGCCGCGGGGGCCGTCAGTTCGTATCGATGGCCAGCGGATCAATCTCACGGGTCCTGAGATAGGCAAACCCCGCCGAAAGCTCCGCATACTTCTTGTCGTCCGAGGCATTGAGGCGGCGGATGCGCTCCGCAGTGACGTCGCGGCAGAGGTTCTTCTCTGGCTCATCCTTCGTCGCTTCGGTGGACGACACCATAATGAAGCGCCGGTAGCCTCCATCTTCGGCATTCAGCTCCATGACCGCCTGTGCTGTAGTCGCGGACCCTTCGAAGAAATCAAGGACAAGGTCGCCGGGAGACGTGGACTGACGAACCAGCTCGCGGATGAGGGAAACGGGCTTGGCATAGTTGAAGGCTTTGCGTCCAAAAACCTCTTTCACGGATTTCGCCCCTTCGTCGTTCTTTCCTGCGACGATTGTATTTCCACCATCCGGCTTAGTTTTCATCTCGGTTGTAGGAACAACCCAAGAGGATAGCGGCTGGGTAGGCGCCTTTAAGTCCTTCAGAAAAGGCTTAAACCTAAGAGTGCCATATCCGATTCTCTTCCCAATCCAAAAAAAGCGATATCGGGAAGGTCCTTTCTCAGGAGATTTGAACGCCCACTTCGCGGTACATCATCGGCCTCTATTGCCTCATACAACGCTTCGCGATTCGAGAAAACTTCGACTCGTTGGTCCTTGGGAAATCGGATATGGTTGTCGTCAATCCAATCCTGTATGAACCTGGTTTTTATTTTTGTATTGCTCCCAGAAAGTTGCCGTGAGGCATAGCGCCATACCGCGTCAGGATTACACGGATAATATATGTCCGCTACCGGATCATGTATTGGAAAATACCCTAGGGTCGAGACTCAATCATCGTCGAGGCTTCAGTAGATTTCCATGACGATGGCTCGGTCCTTGATGCCGAAGTCGATGATCAACGCCTCGTAGGGGCTATCGTCGCAGTAGAATTCGACCCAGTCACCCGAGGCAAGGTTCATTCGTAGGGCATATGGTGAAGTGAGCTCAAAACTCGAAGGC
>JBCDFN010000056.1:0-4950 GCA_039177935.1 Pseudomonadota bacterium
CCAGTGAACGTTACGACCCGGCGCCCTCACGCCGAGTCGTGCTGTTTGTTGGGAGACGATGCCACGCCGCTAGAATCTCGTCTTTCCTGCACCAGAACCACTTCTTGCCCTACGAGGCACGCGGGAGCGTTTTGGTCGCTATTCTGGAAGCTGTTGCAAACGCGCAACGGGGTGGATTCTCTATCTGCGCTACCGCGCTTCGCGCTACTTGAGCGCCTGTTTGTCTGCCCTATCGCCTAGCGGCTGCTTGAGGGCTTGTTTTTTGCGCCACCGGCCTAGCGGCCTACTTGAGCGCTTGTATGTTTGCGCTATCGGACTTTTTGGTACGTCCTACCGCTTCGCTGCTTGAGGACGAGCGGCTACTTGAGGGCGTCTTAGTTTGCGCTACCGGCCTAGCGGCCTACTTAAGCGCTTGTATGTTTGCGCTACCGGACTTTTTTGTTTGTCCTACCGCTTCGCTACTTGAGGACGAGCGGCTACTTGAGGGCGGGGCCGCAATCTCCGCCGTCATGCCCGGTCTTGACCCGGGCATCCACGCCGTGACGTTGGCAGCACCTGAGAGGCCAGCGGTATGGATTGCCACCCGGGTCCGGCTCTGCCGGCCCGTGCGCAGGCTCCAGTCAAGTCCGGCAATGACGAGTCGGAGCCTTGAGGCAGGTCCTAACCCAACACTCGGCCGTCACCCCCGGGCTTGTTCTGGGCATGACGGAGCACAGAACAAGCGTTATGGTCGCGCGCCTTTTCTGGCAGCGTTGCTCTTGTGAAAGACCTCGATGACCACTGGACTTCACATCGTCAGAACCGTCGCGGACTTGCGGGCCACAGTTACCGCCTGGCACGCGGCGCGTGAGACGGTGGCCATGGTGCCAACCATGGGTGCGATTCACGAAGGCCATATGTCCTTGGTTCGGCAAGCAGCCAGCTTAGCCGATCACGTGGTCGCGTCGATCTTCGTCAATCCGCTGCAATTCGGGCCGAGCGAAGATTTCGACGCGTACCCGCGTGGCGAAGCCCGCGACGCAGGCCTCTTGGCGGAGGCCGGCGCCGAACTCTTGTATGCGCCAAATGCCGGCGAGATGTATCCGGAAGGGTTCGCGACCACCGTTCATGTGTTGGACCTGACAGACGTCCTGTGTGGCGCGAGCCGGCCCGATCACTTTGACGGGGTCGCTACCGTCGTGACAAAGCTGCTGCTGCAATGCGGACCCGATATCGCGATCTTTGGCGAGAAGGACTACCAGCAGCTGCTCATTATCCGGCGCTTCGTCGAAGACCTGAACATTCCGGTGAAGATCGTTGGTGGCGCCATCGTCCGCGAGACCGATGGGCTGGCCCTCTCTTCACGAAACGCCTACCTCTCGGCCGAGGAACGCGAGACCGCGCCGCTTCTGCACGCCACGCTGCAGCAAGCCGCGCAGGAAATGGCGTCGGGGCTCGCGACGGAGCGCGTGTTGAAAAGCGCGCGTGCCGTCCTTGATGCGGCGGGATTTCGTGTCGACTATTTGGAGGCACGCGATCCCAAGACGCTCGCGCCGGTGTCGGGGATCGTTTCGGACGCGCGCATCCTGGTAGCGGCCTTCCTCGGCAAAACACGCCTTATCGACAACGTTCCGGTACCGCCGAAGAGGTAACGCGCGCCTGCCAGTCCTTAGTCAATGAGCCGAAGCGTACGCAGCTCTTCGCGCATGCCAGGCGGCATGTCGGCGATGGACTGATCTGACTGTGACAGGTCTGGCGGCGCTTCGATTGCCTCCAGGTAACGCCACCCCTGGAACGGACGGCGCGGGTTCGGGCGCGTCTCCACGATCGTCGGGTCCAGCACAATCCCGCAGCAGGGAGACCCGTCTTCGCGCGCGGTCTCTTTCAAGTCGAGGATGCGTTGACGGGCGGAGATGAACCCCTTGATGACCCAATAAAGCGACCCGCCATCAAGAACGTCCTCTTTCCGGCGTGGCGTTTGTTTGGTCTTGTGGCACAGCTCCGCGACGTGTCCCGCCCGCGCGAGATCGTCCAGGCGTTTCGCCTGCCAGACCCGAAGGTCTTGCAGCCTATCAATACCGACACAGAGTTTCACGAGGTGGACCGGCATGGCGCGTGCGGTGCTAATGCGACATGAAGAGAGGAATCGGTGCTTCCTCCAGCATTGTGAGCGTAACCCCGCCGAGAATGAACTCACGCCAGCGAGAGTGATGGAAGGCGCCCATGACGATCATGTCCGCATTGAGATCCTTAGCCCGGGAGATCAGCAGCCGCCCAACGTCAGCACCTTCTCGCATTGGAACCGCGACCGGTTCCACATTGACGCCATGCCGCGCTAAATGGGCCACCATGCCCTCCACCGCAAGATCGCGGCCTTCGCGGGCGTCCTCGTCGAGACCGGACAAAAGCACGACCCGTCGCGCGGCCTTCAAAATGCTTAAGGCATCGCCGAAAGCGCGCGCCGCCTCGGCGCTTCCGTCCCAGGCCACCACCACCGTCTCCGGACCAACCTTCTCGTCGGGATCCGCTGGCACAATGAGCACGGGCCGTCCCGAGGCAAACAGACAGCGTTCTACAAGCGCATATTGACCGACGAGCGGATCGCCGTCCCGCGGCTGCCCGAGGATCGCGAGATCTGCCAGACGCGCGGCCGCGGCGAAGTCATGCGGAAACTCATCGCTCGTTCCATGCCTGAGCCGGACCTCGTACGACACGCCGGCTGCGTCCGCAGCGCTCCGAAAGCGGGCCAGCGCTGCTTCGCCTTGAGCCTTTACGCCATCGAGAACGCCAGTCATATCCGCAAAGGCGACATCCGCGCCATAGAGTGGCATCAGAGCCTGCGGCGCAAACGCGACCGCCACCAAGTGTGCGCCTTGCTCCTTGGCAAGGCCGATTGCGAGCCGGTCTCGCGCCTTGGACGCGTCCGTGCCATCCACATAGACAATGACATCCTTAAAGCTCATCCAGACCTCCTCATGGGGAGCGATGATAGCGGTTCAGGACGGGCGGCCAAGTCCGGAGTGCTGCATGAACGTAGGGCCGCACGTCCGCACCACCGCAGATTCGCTGAGGTGCTTTGCCAAATTGTGCCGTTCACGAGGGTCAACGGCGTCCCAAGACAGACCTCACGCGGGCGTGAGCAAAGTCACAACGCTTTGAAGAGGTGTGACGCCTGGTTGCGCAGTTTCGGGGCTACCGTCCAGCCATGGCGTTCGGCGCCATAACCTGGGAACACCCATTCACATAGGAGAGTACCAATGAAGATGAATGAAAAATCCGGCACGACGCTGGCCCTTACTGCTGCTGCACTGCTCGTATCGGGCGCGCTCGTTGCAACGCCTGCACTCGCTGCCAAGGGCAAGTGCGTTGGCGCGAATTCCTGTAAGGGCCAGAGCGCGTGCAAGACGGCTTCCAGCTCGTGCAAGGGTCACAATGCCTGTAAGGGTAAGGGGTTCATCGTTACCTCTGAGGAAAACTGCAAGGCCGCTGGCGGCAAGTTCCAGGGCTAATCGCGAAACGTTGAAGCCGGCCGCGTTTGCGGCCGGCCTCTAACGTCCTTATATGAAACCGTGCTGCGCCCCTTTGGAGATCGCCTTGTCCGACAACAAACCACCCTATCTCGGCTTCGGCCTTGGGCTGCGCCCCGAACACTATGATGAGATTCTGTCGGGCAATCCCAATGTGGACTGGTTCGAGGTGATCTCTGAGAACTATATGATCCCTGGTGGAAAGCCGCTCCGGGTCCTGGATGAAATCCGCGAACGCTATCCCATCGTGATGCATGGCGTGTCGCTGTCCATTGCATCGACGGCACCACTCGATTTGGACTACTTGACCGAACTGAAGAGGCTCGCAGACCGCGTCAATCCGAAATGGATTTCAGACCATCTCTGCTGGACCGGCGTGCATGGCGTCAATCTTCATGACTTGCTGCCGATCCCGTATACGAAGGAAGCCCTCGACCACGTCGTAGACAGGGTTGCCCGCGTCCAAGACTTCTTGGGCCGCCGCCTTACCCTCGAGAATGTCTCAAGCTATGTGACGTTCGCCGAGTCCGAAATGAGCGAGTGGGAGTTCGTCAGCGAGCTGGCGACCCGCGCTGATTGCTGGCTGCTGTTCGATGTGAACAATGTCTATGTCAGCGCACATAATCACGGCTTCTCGACCCGCGATTTTCTACATGGCGTCCCGCGCGACCGCATCGTTCAGTTCCATCTCGCTGGGCACAGCCATGAAGGCGACCACATCGTCGATACGCACGATCACCCTGTCTGCGACGAAGTCTGGGACTTTTATCGTGAGACCGTGTCTCATTTCGGACCGGTGTCGACCATGATCGAGCGCGATGACAATATCCCTCCGTTGGCGGAGGTGATCGCCGAACTCGATACTGCGCGTAAGATCGCTCAGGACGTCGCCCAAGCAAAACAGGTGATCGCCGCGGAGTAACGACTTTGCCATGACCAGTCTCAAAGAACTGCAGGCGCGATTCCAAGCGGGCATCATGGCCGGTGATGATGCCGCCTTGAGAGACATAAACGACAGTGCCACTGAGAGCCGGGAAACGCTCTTCGGCGTGTATCGTCATGCCTATGGCGCGCGGCTCGTGGAGGTCCTTGGCAATGACTATGAGCTGACCCACACATATCTCGGAGACGATGCTTTCGCCGACCTCGCGCGCGCTTATATCGCCGCTCACCCATCCGACAAACGCAACGCGCGCTGGTTCGGGCGCTACTTGCCTGAGTTCTTGCGGACAACGGCGCCCTTTTCAGCGCACAAAGAAGTCGCCGAACTCGCAACGCTTGAGAAAGCGCTTGCCGATGCCTTCGACGGCCCCGATGCCACGCCGGTCTCCATGGAAGAACTCGCGGCGATCCCGCCGGAAGATTGGGCGAACCTTGTGTTCACAGCGCACCCGACCGCGATTCGGCTTCGGTTCAAAACAAATGCCGCAGACATCTGGATGGC
>JBCDFN010000057.1:0-4879 GCA_039177935.1 Pseudomonadota bacterium
CCGCCGTCTGCATCGCGCCGGTCACGGGCGCCTGGGTCGGCGTCGGCGTCGTGGGCGCCTGAGTGCCCTGAGCCTGCGCGGTCTGCATCTGAGCTTGCGCCGGTGTCGCAGGCTTCGAAGTCATGCCCATCGAGCCAAAAGGCATGCCCATGCCGCCGCTCTTATCCCCCCCAGTCGGTGGCGGGGAGAGGGTCGCCAAGCTGCTCGAGAGCATCGCTTGCTTCTGCTCGGTCCCCGGCAGGCCTGCCGGCGCCTGGGACATTGCCGCGATACCGGCACTCCGATCGGCCATCCGGCCGGCCGCCTCGCCAGTCTGCGCCGTCTGTGCCTTGTCTGCAGCACCGGTCTGCGCCAGCGGAAGCTGCTGGCGCGCGGTCGTCGTGTTCTGCGTTGTCCGCTGAGCGTTGGCGCCATCAGCGGCACGCTCGCGCAGCGCCTCGCGGGGTCGCTCCCGATCGTCGTTGCGCTGGAGGCCTTGGTCCGCTTGCCGCGGCCGCATGTCCACGTCCGACAGCATGTTCTCCGCAATCAGCTTGTGGACCCTGTCGAGGGTCTCAAACTGATAGGCGTTCATGCTGTTTGACATGGACAGGTTGTTCACGATGCCGCCTTCCCATTGGCAGCACCGTTCTTGGTCCGCGCCGAGAGCGCGCCGTCGAGACGCGAGATCTCCAACTTCATTTCGCGCGTCAGGCCCGCCCCCTCGCGCTTATCGATCGCGGCACGCGCCGCCCGGGCGGCAGGCAGATCCCCCAGCACCATGCAGATCTCAAGCAGATGGAAATGCGGCACCGGGCTGTCGGGCGCGACTGCCGAGGCAATCTCAAAAGCCTCACGCGCCAGCTTCATCTCATCACGCATGCGCATGCAGATGCCGAGGCCGAGCCAGTGGTCGACGACGCGCCCGTCAAACAGCGTGAGGGTGCGAAAGAGCTTTTCGGCATCAGCATGCTGGCCCGCGATAAAGGTCGCGTGAGCGCGCGCATAGAGCGCTTCAACCGTTTGCGGCGGCAGGTTCAACGCATCGACCAGCCTCTCGCCGCGACGCATCGCGCGCGCGATCGCGGGCCCATCGAGACCCATGCCGGTCATCACCGTGCCGAGCACCTGCTCAAGCGTGTCGGTGTCCTGCGCCGAGAGCCCGAAACGTCCGCCCTCGGCCGGCGAGGTCGGCTCACCCCCCTCAGGCATTGCCGGCCACCACGCCCATGCTGCGCAGGAGCTTGTCCGCCTCGGCGTGCACCATCGTATCACGCGACTCGAGCGCCAGCTTTTTCGCTTCGGTCAGGTCCTCTTTGGCTTCCGCCTCATGACCCATGGCCAGGCAGGCCGCCCCGGAGAGGTAGTAGCCAACCGCGCGCTTTGGCGCGAGCGCGATGAGTGCGGATGCCGCATTCAATGCAAGCCCGAACTCACCCATCGCATAGGCACAGTCCGCAATCCCTTGCTGATAGTCCGGCTCGTTCATGTCGCAGAGCGAGAGGGCCGCATAGATGCGCATCGCCCCCGCTACATCGCCACGATCACGATGCGCTTTCGCGACCTCAAGACCCAACCGCAGATCCTTGGGGTCGACGTCCAAATGAGCAGCAAGACCGCCCTTTTCTCTCAGATCCGTCGCGAGACTGCGGGTCTCTGTGCTGTCCGTGTCCATACTCGTCTTCCCTGTCTTCGTCTTGTCCTCGCGGCGGGGTGGTCCACCACAGCCCAGCTTAGGGCCGGAAGATCATAATCTCATCGGCACCGTCGTCTTCGTCTTCAGCGACGTCCCGGCGGTCGAAACCTGCATCCTTGCCGCCGGAGGTATAGCCGGCGGCAGCCCCGGTCTGGGCAACGCCGCCTTCCATCACCAGGATGGACTGCACCGTATCCTTTGCTTCGAGCACTGCCTCGATCATCGAGATCCGGCGCTGGATGTGAGCCGACGCAGCCACATGACCTTCGACAAGAAGCTCTCGGCCGTCCTTCTCACAGCGGATCACACTGGGGTTGAGGAGCAGGAGCCCGAGCGCCCGCTCCAACACCGCCGAGAGTGCACGATCGCCAGCCGGGCCCTCGGGCAGAGCCCCGAGAGACACCGCCGCCCGGATCCCCTGCCCATCAGGGCTCGCCCGCAGTTTTACAGTGGCTCCCTCCACCCGCATGCGCGCCTCGGGCACGCCGAAAGGCGGAGGGTTACCAAGATCCAGAGCCTGCCAAAGCTCTGCGATCGATTTTGAGAAAGCGCTCATTCTGCGCCTCCGTTATTGAGCCGATGGTCAGCCCTTAGTGATCGCCGCCATCTGGTTCACTTCGGCTTCTTTGAGCTGCTTCACGAACTCGATGATCTTGTTGGCCATCTCCATCATCGCGTTCTGGATATCACGGTCGATATCACCCTGGCTGCGTTGGAACTCGGCATCGGCCGCGATCATCCGGCCCTCAGCCTCTTTGTCCTTCGCGTTGGCATTCCAGAAACCCTCACCGGCACGGCCGATACCCTGAAGCAGCTGAGAGAACGAATTCAGGATCTGGTTCTTGAGCGTGGAATTCACGCCGCTGCCCTGCATCTCGATGCCATGGATCGACTTTGCTTTACCGGCCGCAATCTTGCCAGTCCCAGCCGTTTCAAGCTCAATGTCTTTGTTGGCCTGGCCCATCTTCTGCATTTGCGAACCCGAGTTGGCCATCTGGTCGCCTTCGAGCTGGGTCTTCTGGCCGTTGAGGCTCTTCATCTGCCCCCTGGCGCTGAAGCCGGCCGCAGCCACGGTCACCGCCGCGGCCACAACCGTGAAGACCAGCGAGAAGATGGCACCTTTGCGCATCTCGTCCGCCGCATCCATCATCTTACCAGCTTCTTTGATCATCTGCCCCATGGCGGCTTCGCGGGCAAGAAGGCGACTATTCAGTGCGTCCTTACGCTGTAGCTGCGCCATCTCGAGGAAAAGCTCGGCAATCTCGTTGCCCCCGCCCGCCGCGTTGAACAGTTTTTCAAGCTTGTCCAGCATGACATCGAGTTTCTGTTCAGCGGCATCCAGATCGACATTCGGATTCTGGGCAGTCGGCGCAAAGCTCGGCGACTTGACGATCGACAGGAACATGGCCTGTTGGCCGGGCGGCAGCGTATCGAGTTTGGCCTGAATGCCGGTCGCGATATCGGCCGCAACGTCTTGGAATTCCGGCTTCACCTCGCCGGTATTGGTCAGCATTGTCGGCGGGAGGATGGCAGTATTGATGGTCATCTCGGTCTCCTGAAAGAAATAGCGCCCCGGCTCCCGCGCAGAGCCGGGGCAAAGCAGGTATCAGCCGGTGAACCGCGCCTTCGACGCCGTGTTGCCACGGTCGTTCATGCTCTGCACAACCTGATCCAGCATGTCGGCCGCCATCTGCGACCCCGCCATGAGCTGCTGCAGAGCCTGGTCGATCGCATCGTCGAGCATCTGCATCATCGCATCGATCTGAAGGGCTTCGGCCTTCTTGTCTTTCGCCTCGGCAGAGGCGTTCGCCGCCTCGTAGCTGTAGACTGCCGAGATCGTCCCCGTTGTCGCTGCGGCAACATCCAGGGCGATCGTCGCCAGGGCCGCGAATTTCATGACATTCAGGACGGCAGTCGATAGCCCCGCCGGGTTCCCCGTCATCATCGACGCGATACCAATCGCAATACCGGCAACCGCGAAAGCTACCTGCGACCCGATGTCAACCGCTTCTAGGAACTTTTCATTCTGTATTCCAAGACCCTTCATGTAGTTAGCCAGTAGCCCGTGACCTGTTTCCTCCGCAACATATTGATCGAGCATTGAGAGCAGGGTGAGCGCGCCACCTGCGATCATCAGCGCTGCAAGTGGCGTCGCCACACCGCCTGAAAGTGCAATCATCGCAATACCAGCGACAATCGCGAGTGCCGCGCCAATGGCCTGGAATGCGTTGCGCAACTTACCCCAGAAGCCTTTCTTTTCTTCCTTCTTCGTGGCCTCATCCATTTTTTCTTGCATTTTTTCAAGCTTATCGCGCTTGTCTGCCATAGCGCTCTGCTTTTTCTCCATCTCGACAGTGGCGCGACCCTTCTCGCTTTCTTCCACCTTGTCACGCATATCTGCCGTGATCGTGGCGAGGAAGATGTCGAGCTTGTCGCCGCTCAGCTTCGGGGAGAACTTGCCCAGGCTGATGGTGATTTGAGCATAGACTTGAACTTGCACGTCCGGGGTGCTGCCCGTTTGCCCGGTGTTACCAGTACCGACGGTGTTGCCGGTGTTTGTGACTTCATTCGTCTGGTCCGTGTTAATAGTGGTCTGAGTGGATCCAGCGCCACCAACGGTCATACCAGTCATGTTGTCTCTCCTTTTACTAGCGCTCGGCTCGGGTTTTACTCGGCAGCCGGCGCAAGCCGGGCATCGATAAGGGCCATCATTTTGTCGGCATAGGGACCCACGTCAGCGTGGATCTCCTGCCCCTCCGCCATGGCCTTGGCGGCAGAAAATGCCCCGTGGGACTCGTCAAGCTCGTCCGCAGCGAGGAAACACTCACCGAGGCGCAAGTAGCCCTCGGGGTTCGTGGCATCGAAAGCCAGGAAGTTGATGTAGATCTTGGCCGCCACCGCATGGTGACCCAGCATCTGACAGGCGACGCCCGCGCCATAGAGGAACCGCTCATCGAGCGGGTTCAGCTGGATCAGCTGCGTAAAGGCTTCCTTGGCCTTCTTCGGCTCGCCGGCGACGAGATAGCCATGGGCGACCGCATACATAGCCTCAAGATGTTCCTCGGAGAGATCCAGCGCTTCGGCGAGCGTCAGGCCTTCCATGACTTTCTCGAGCGTCTTCGTCGTTCCCGTGACTTCACCCAGTCCTGGCGTATTCTCATCCCCTTCAAGCAGCTTCTTCAGCATGAAGGACACGACTTCCAG
>JBCDFN010000058.1:0-4794 GCA_039177935.1 Pseudomonadota bacterium
ATCCAGACCGCCATCGATCTTGAGATGGCCGACGGCACAGTCACGGCCGACACGGTTGCTGGGACGGCGTGCGTCTTTCTGAACGGATTGTACCAAGCCGAGCGCGGCATCGCTGACCGGCTTCGGTGTCTGACCGGTGGGCCAATGCCCTGGCCAGACATCGACGCCGACAAGGCCCTGCCATGGATCGAGACGAAGACAGGCCTGACCCTCGCTGAAAGCCAGGCCACGGCCATTCGCCTCGCCCTCCGTTCAAAGGTCATTGTGATCACTGGCGGCCCCGGGGTCGGCAAAACGACCATCGTCAACTCGATCCTCCAGATCCTCAGCGCCAAAGCCGTCAGGCTCTTGCTCTGCGCTCCGACCGGTCGTGCGGCGAAACGGATGAAGGAAGCCACAGGCATGGATGCCAGAACCATTCATCGCCTGCTTGAAATCGATCCGAAATCGTTCGGCTTCAAGCGCAACGAGAATAACCCGCTGGAGTGCGATCTGTTGGTCGTCGACGAGAGTTCAATGGTCGATGTCTCGCTAATGCAATCGCTATTGAAAGCAGTGCCGGATCGGGCCGCTCTACTCATCGTGGGCGATATCGATCAGCTGCCGTCGGTCGGGCCAGGTCAGGTCCTGGCCGACATCATTGGCTCCGGGATGGTTCCGGTCGTACGGCTGACAGAAGTCTTTCGCCAGGTGGCCCGAAGCAAGATCATAACCAGCGCGCATCAGATCAATCAGGGCCGGATGCCCGACCTAGCCCGTCCGAACGCCGAGAGCGACTTCTACTTCGTTCCGGCTGCTGATCCGGAGCAGGCGGTCGCGCGTATCCTCGAACTCGTGGGTTCCCGGATCCCGGCACGTTTCGGACTAGATCCCATTCGGGACATTCAGGTTCTGTGTCCGATGAACCGCGGGGGCGTCGGGGCCCGCTCGCTCAATGTCGAACTGCAAGCCGCACTTAATCCCTCCGGGGACAACAAGATCGAACGCTTCGGCTGGACATTCGCGCCTGGCGACAAGGTCATGCAGATCGAGAACGATTACGACAAAGAGGTCTACAACGGCGACGTTGGCTTCGTGGAGGAGCTGGACGGCGACGAAGGCGAACTGATCGTCGATTTCGATGGCCGCGCGGTAAGCTACGCTTTCGGTGAGCTCGATACGCTGGTGCCAGCCTATGCCGCAACAATCCACAAGAGCCAAGGCTCCGAGTATCCAGCAGTCGTTATTCCGGTACTGACGCAACACTACGCGATGCTGCAGCGCAATCTGATCTATACGGGGATGACACGCGGCAAGCGGCTTGTCGTGATTGTCGGTCAACGGAAGGCCGTCGCCATCGCGGTGAAGAACGTGTCCGGCCGACGACGGTGGTCCAAGCTGGACGAATGGCTGGTCGAGACACCTACATCATAATCGCCTTGAGGCATCTGGCAGACGATGAAGAGAATTTCCTCGCCGCCGATCACCGGTTCAGGGCTCTGAGAGAGAACTGGCGTCTGTCGGTTCTGCCGTTCTATGAACGAATTCGCGGACCTGTACGCGCGCGTGAGACTGGCATCGAGCCTCTTCGTTCCAGAAAGGACCGTTTTTGCGAACGATTGGGCGTCAGCTTTAGACCCATGCGAACCGGACGCAGAGGATCCGCCGCGCAAAGCTCGAGCGACGAGCGGAACTTCGTGTTCGACTGACTCTGTCGTACCAATCGTAACTTGAGGCAACGCCGAGGATCGCGGAGGGACCATTGACCTCTACAGAGACTTCTGTGCCCGCGTGCGACCCAAGCACCCCGTCTGACGCGCAGAAGGGCTCAGGCGAGCATTGCCCGGCGACACCGAGTAAGCTCGTCTTCGATACAGATGATTTTAAGCCGAGGCACAGAATCGACGCGGTCCGAACCTATTTCGAGGGCCTCTTCGACCAACGGCCTCTGGATGACATCGTCGAGCCGTACAGGGTACGTAATATATCATGGCACATTGGTGGATTTGTCGCCAGCCGCGCCATCAATGGCCCTGCTCAAAATGTATCGCGCAAAAATCACTTCATGCGTGACTACTACGCAATTCGCTTTATGGATCGTGGGAATTACATCAGTATCGCCGATGATAGCATTCGCAGGCTTCAGACAGGGTACATGAATTTTGACGATAACTTCGATGGGGTCTCAACCGAAGGCTACTCATTCTATTCGCTGGAGGCACCACGCGAAGTCATCGACAAGATGCTATTCACCAACGGTGTATTGACGGTCCCTCGCGCTGACAGCCCACCGGGCCGCATTCTGCTTGAAATGATGTCGGCGGTGTTCCGAGGTCTTCGTGACGGTGGTGCATCATCCGGCGAGTTGTTGATCGGACAAACCAGCGCTTTCTTCGAACTTCTCGCGCATGGGATCGATACTGCGGGCGAGGCCGCCCGGCCCGAGTATCTGCACGCACGCGCCGCGGCCATGCAGCGTTACATTGACGCCAACCTGGATGATCCCGATTTGGGTCCAGCTCGCCTTGCCGCAACTTTCGGGCTCTCCCGGGCAGGTGTGTTCCGCGCATTCGAGCCCTTCGGTGGTGTCGCGAACACCATTGCACGCCGGCGCATGGCGCGAGCCTACCGCACCCTCGCCACAGCCGAGCCGCGGCGCGGAACAGTGCGCGTCGTTGCCGAAGCTTGTGGATACTCCGATCCCGCCCACTTCTGCCGCGTGTTTCGCCGCCACTTGGATCTCTCGCCGGGCGACGTTCTTGCCCTTCAACAGTATCCGGACGGCGACCGCGCTTCGCTCGATCCTGTGCCTGTCCCTGATACCTTCCGTCTCTCGAAGGCGTATCGCTAATCGGTTCCGTAAGGCGGCACTAAAAACGCCAAACTTGAGACGCTCGTCCCGTGACCACGGGTAGATTCGTCGGCACAGTCCCGCCGCCTGTAGAGCTGCGGTGCGGCGGCTACACGAACTTAGAATTGAAGGCGACACACGGTTTGACCGATGGATCGGCCCCTACGACTGGCATACCCGGCCGTTCGCCCAGCACCGCTGCCGGCCCAGGCGCACCGCCCTGGGGGCTCGTGCCTCACCCTGACGAGTAGGCGTCTAAGCGCCGCGCTTGAAACCATCTACCGCCGGCCTTTTCCCGGCCAATAGACTGCTCTTCGGAGCTGTAAGGAGCGACAACACATATGGATATACTGATTGTAGGTGCCGGCGTTGCTGGGTTAACGCTTGCCGCAAAGCTATTGCAACAAGGCCGACGACCGGTAGTCGTCGAGCGAGCGCCTGAGTTCACCGATCAAGGTTACGCGATACTTCTTTATCCACTTGGAAGCTGCGTTCTCCACGGGCTCGGCAAGTACGAAGAGGTGATGGCGAGCGCACAAGTAGGGGAGACGTATGAAGTGGTGGATGGCAAAGGTCACGTCCTGCAAGGTGTCGATTTGTCGGCACTCGGGGGCGAGATCGGGCCGATGGTTCTGCTGACCCGCACGCGACTCATTGAAATCCTACATGATGCGGCGAAAGACGCTGATATTCGTTTCGGCACTACCGTGACCACAATTGATCAAACACAAGGCGATCGAGTTGATGTTGTCTTCAGTGACGGAACATCGGGCACATTCGATGTTGTGATCTGTAGTGACGGGCTCCACTCCCATACCCGAAAGCTGGCGTTTGGCCATGACGCAGATGTTTTCGATACGAATTGGGAGCTGTGGGTGTGGTGGGCTCAATTGCCTAACTGGCCACCGAGTAAATATGTGGAGTCTTGGGCCGCCGGTCGGTTTTTTGGTCTATATCCAGCACCAGGTCACGCAATGTGCGCTGCCGGAATAAACAAATCTCATGTGAATGTAGATCCTTCAAATCTTGAAAGCGCGAAAGCGTTTTTGAAAGATATGTTTGCAGAGATAACTCAGACGAATGAGACTGTTGGTGTCGCCATCGACGCTGCAGATAAGCTGTTTGTCTGGCCGATGAGCGATATTCGCGCTCAGTCGTGGGTGAACGGGAGGGTCGGTCTCTTGGGCGATGCCGCGGTTGGCTTTTTGCCGACCGCCGGGGCGGGAGCAAATACCGCGATGCGGTGCGCAGCATCGCTTGCGGATGAGCTCTCGCGTGTTAACGGGCCGCTGGCGCCCTTGGCGCTGGAAGTCTTCGAAAAACGCTGCCGGCACATCGTCGAGAAAAACCAGCAAGACTCACGTAATCTAGCGAAGATGATTTTCGTGGAGAACGCTATCGTGAGTTGGGGGCGTGACGAAATCATCAAGCACTATCCAATGACCAAGTTCGTACAGGACATCATCGACTCAATGCGCAAACCGTTCTGAAGTCGCGATGCGAGAGGCTTGCTTCAAGCCAAAGCCTCCGGGTGCTGGGTTTGTCGCAAAGGTCCGCTGAGCCGACGTCCGCGGTCGCCCCCGGAAAACGAACGTTTTTGATAGACGATCGGTGCTTCAGCGCCGTAGTCACGGATAGCCGCAGAAACCCAATGCCGTGACATCCTCAAAACTATATCTTGTAATATACCTCTCAAATCATCTATAGTTTGATGAGTAATGAGAAGATTGTATGCTCGTCGGATACGCTCGCGTCTCAACACAGGATCAAAAGCCCGCGCTTCAGACCGATGCGCTAAAGGACGCTGGCTGCGAGAAGATCTTTCGAGAGAAGGCGTCGGGCGCGCAGCGTGACAGACCTCAACTGGCGGCTGCCATCGACTACATGCGTGATGGCGACACCCTGGTCGTTTGGAAGTTGGACCGTCTCGCGCGATCCATGAAGCAGCTCATTGAGACAGTCGA
>JBCDFN010000059.1:0-4683 GCA_039177935.1 Pseudomonadota bacterium
CCGACGGCGACGCGGACCAGTTCAACTTCGAGCAACGCTCCGGCAACGACACGGTGGCGAACTTCGAGGTGGGGCTGGATTTCGTGGTCATCAACAGGGCAAACCTGGACGACTCGACCAGCGGGGCGGCCAATGACGGGGTCTTCGACAGGAACGACCTGCAGTTCTCGACCGTCAATGTCGGGGGCGACGGGGCGATCGCAGACGCCCAGGTGCAGTTCACGGCGAGCGGCGGGACCTTTACCTCGACCATCACCTTCCTCGACGTCGACGCCACAGACCTAAGGGACAATGGGATCTTCGCCTTCTTCGGGTGAGTGGAAAGCGAGCACTGTCAAAACTGGCTACAGTTGCAACTGCGCTGAGGAACATTGAACGTCGCCTTTCGCGCAAGCCTACCAATCTTAAGTCTCTGCGGAACGCCTTTGGATTGCTACATCACCGGTCATTCGTACTGCGAAGTCCCCGCAGTAGGCATGGAAAGCTACGCGAGTTGCAGAGAAGGGGCAGCATTAGCGTCGCACAATATCTGTTTCGCGACGCATGGCGGTTCTGGGGCCTTGTTGAGCCGGTTTTCAACCCTCAATTCCGAAACACTCTTTGCACTCAGGCATCAGATCTGCGGTACCGTGGCATCTGAGCGCCCAGGTTTACGGCCGCTTCCGTCAGTCTCTGACAAGTGCCTGTAGCCTCATCACGCCGCGACTCCACAGCTTTGGACGCATGTCAAGTTGCTCTTCTTTGCCGGTAGGGTAGCCTACTAGGGGGTAGTGCTCTCTCATTTCGCCGGGTGCGCTCGAGATCGGCTCGAGCGCCGCCCAGCGGAGGGAGACAACATGGCGGAAACATCGAACAAATCGGATGCACGAACGGCGCGCATTCGGGAGTTGAATGACGCCTTGAGACGCGGAGACTGCAGGAATGGGAAGATTGTCATCACGTCGGGTGTGCATGAACGCGGCGAGACGTTCCTCGCACAGGTGACCAAAGCCGTGTCCGACTTCACTGACTTCACCCCGGACAACGACCCGCACGGAGAGCATGATTTCGGCGCCTTTGAGGTCGATGGTGAGAACCTGTTCTTCAAGCTGGATTACTACGACAGGGATCTACAGTGGCATTCTCCTGATGCTGCCGACCCCAACGTCACAGTACGTGTCCTCACGATCATGCTCGCGAGCGAGTACTGACAGAGCGCCGCCCATTCTGTGGCGGCGTTCTCTTGATCCAACGGAAGACGTCATCAGTGGCGATAACCGTTGCAATCGCGCATCACGGTCAGAAATAGTACAATACTATCAAATATTCTCAAATCACTCATTCCAATTCAAGCGTCTGCTGCAGGGCCCATACATCCTAATTCCGACCGATTACAGGCCGTTACTTGACTGCAATTGGAACTCTCCCGCAATCAGGAGAGCATCCAATGCACAAGTATCTCATTACGCCAAAGTCCCACAATCGCATCCTAGGCCCGATAATGGTCACAACTAGCCCGCGGCGGACATGTCCCCTAGCCTGCCCGCTCCGCAAGACGGGGTCGTCTGGGAAAGCAGGCGCTTGTTACGCGGAGCACGGCTTTCTGGGCGGCTTCATCTGGACGAAGCTCGATGCCTTGCAGGTCGGGCAGAGCTTCAAGGCGGGGCGAGTCCGGGTGTATGCCTTCGAAGAGCTTCTTGCTGCCATCCGTGCTTTGCCTGAAGGGACGCTCTGGCGTCACAATCAAGCGGGCGATCTGGCAAGCGATGACCAAGAGACGATTGATGCGAAGAACCTTGCAGCGATTGTTGCCGCAAACAAAGGTCGGCGCGGGTTCACCTACACGCACTACGACGTTGAGCGGAACGCCGCCAATCGAGAAGCCGTCCAACTCGCAAACCAAGGCGGGTTCCGAGTCAATCTGAGTGCGGACACGCTCGAGCAAGCCGACCGGCTCGCCGAGCTGGCCATCGCCCCGGTCACTGTTGTCGTTCCAGCGACTGTGCAGCAGTCGCATCGCACGCCAGCTGGGCGGAAGGTGATCATCTGCCCTGCCAGACAATCCTCGAAGATGACCTGCGCCCGTTGCGGTATCTGCGCTAAAAACCGCAAGGCCATTGTCGCCTTCCCGGCGCTTGGGCGTGGAGCGTCCAAGATTGATGCAGATAAGGCAATTTCATCAAGGGATGATGCTGCGGAGAGTCCGGGACGACAGCGCGTTTCGATCGCCGCCTAAGAGATCAGGAGTCCAACACAGTAAGGCCCGTCCCCTTGGGGGCGGGTCTGTCTTTTGTTTAACGACGGGACAAACGCCTCAGCGCCTAGGCGAAAATCCGCGTTGCGATCATCAATCCACCAAGTGCGATGACGAGACCGATCATCCAGATGATCAGGCGGTTCTCGAGCTGTCGCAACTCTGCCCGGAGCTCCGCGCGGAAGAACTCCTTGGTTACGAGCTCATCCCTGTTCGCGGCGTCGAGCTTGCGCACGACCTCTGCCAGCCCTTCGGCCTGCTGGTCGGTGAAGTTCAAAGACTTGAGATGTTTTGCGATTTGGAGCGTGTCGGTTGCTGCAGTCATGGAAAAGTTGGTTGGCCGCTTAGGCTTCGATCACTGGCAGATCACTTGCGCTGAGAATGGCGCGCGCGATCCTATCCTGATCTTCCGGATCAAGCTGGTACGCTTTGATGAGTGCGTGACGAAGCAAGTCGGTCATGGCTCAATTCTATCGCAGATCCAGAATTCTGCAAACTTACCAGTGGCTTAATCCACGCTTCCCAAGGAGAATTCGCGTGTCGGATGGTAGACCAAATGCATGTCAATCGAAGACCACCGCCCTTCCCCGCCCGGCCCTGGCCATACCGTCCCGGACATGTCCGGACAGTGGCTCACCGTGGCGGACGCCGTCCAGTTCTGTGCCGAGATGGGCCTCAATAGGGACATCAAGACGATCCGCCGCTGGGCGCAGCGCTCCCACTCTCGCCCCGAGAACGCGGAAGTTTTGGTGCATGAACAGGATACGCCGACCGGCTTTCGCTATGTCATCGAGCAGAGTTCTCTGGAGCGGAAGATCGCCCAGGAACTGGCGTTCGAGGCCAGCCGGGCAGAGGCGGACACCTCCGGACAGGTCCTTCCTGGCCCGGGCGCGCCCGCCCCTGTCCCACCTCCAGAAACTGCCAGTCCACCAAAGCAGACAGGGCCGGACACGCCCGAGCCTGCCCACCCAAGCCCGGACACATCTCCCGATGAGGAGAACGCCGAAACCCGCAAACTGACGGTCTCGAGCGTCACCGACACGTTCCTAAAGGATCAGATCGCCGAAAAAGACGCGCAGATCCGTGAGCTGAACCGGCAGATCGAGCGTCGCGATGGACAGATGGAAGCCATGCTTGAGCGAGACAAGGAGACGAACATCCTGATCAATACGCTCCAGGAGCTCTTCAGCCAGGCAATCGGGATCGAAAGCCCAGCGCGAATGCAGCTACGCTCACGCCAGCCGGGGGATAGCTCTGCGAGCAGCGATCAGGGCGATGAGGTATAATCAGCCTATGAGCGGAAAACGTCAGGGCGAGATGACCCAAGTCGAGGAGATCCTGAAGGATAGGAACATCATTCTCGTGGGGGGGATGCATTCACGACGAAAGGCTTCACCCAGGTGCCCAACGCGATCCTCAGGTCGAAGAAGATCTCACCGGGGGGCAAGCTCGCCTATTCCGGGCTGCTATCTTATGCATGGAACGATGATTGCTGCTTTCCGGGTCAAGACAGGCTGGCGGCAGATCTCGGCGTTTCGCGCCAAACGGTGAATCAGTACATCAACGAGCTGCGAACTAAGAAGTTCATTCGCGTTCAGCGCCGCGGCCAGGGGCGATCGAACATCTATGAACTGCTCATACCCCGGGGATAAGTGTCGGCTGCCCGAAATCCTGATGTCGGAAATCCCGACTTCTGGATGTCCCGCACAGCGGCCTTTGGACGAACTTGTCAATTTGCATTTACCGCGAATGCCTGGAAACGGGAACGCGCGTGCAACATCCGGATGCCATGACGAACGACCGGTTTGGGCCGCCCTCATCGAGCGGCCCGTGGTCGTCAGATTTCAACGGCTTCCGAGATCGCCAGTGCATCTTCGAGTTCGACGCCCAGGTAACGGACAGTGCTGTCCATCTTCGTGTGTCCGAGTAGGAGTTGCACTGCCCGCAGATTTCCCGTCTTTCGATAGATCTGCGCAACCTTCGTGCGGCGCATCGAGTGCGTGCCGAACGCGCTAGGTTCCAAGCCGATCGACTGGACCCAATCCCGCACTAGGCGGGCATATTGCCTGGTCGAGATGTGCACAGGCTCATGGAACCGGCCCGGCCATAGGAACTCTTGCCCGATCATCCTGGGGTCCTTTAGCCACTGCGCGATCGACTTCCGCGTGCCCTCGGTCAGCTCGAACTTGACCGGCTTCTGCGTTTTACTCTGCAGCACCGACGTCCGTTCCTTGACCTGGCCGGCCGCAAAGACGTCAGCCACGCGGAGTCGGATGAGATCGCAGCCGCGCAACTTGCTGTCGATGGCAGTGTTGAACAGGGCGAGATCCCGGTGGTTCTCCGCGATCTCAAGCCGAACACGGATCGCCCAGACGTGTTTCGGCATCAAAGGGCGTTTCTGCCCAACCAGGCGCCCCTTGTTCCACGCGGGGCGTTGCGGGCGGATGGCG
>JBCDFN010000060.1:0-4662 GCA_039177935.1 Pseudomonadota bacterium
CGCTCGTCCATGTCGTTTTTTTCACAGCGATCTGAGGTCCCATTGCTGGTTTGTCATGCCCTATAAGACACTCCCACACCTGAATTGGGGATGAACGAGACTAGGCCTGCTCAAAGTAGGGAATCGAGGTGATCGGCGAGCCTCAAGGAGAACTGAACAATTGGCGTCGTCGGATTATTGTGGCCGCCGGTCGTAAATATCGACGACCCAGCGACATACGTGTTCTTCGATCCATGCACACGACAGTTCTCATCGACAACGCCGTATTTACTGGACCGGAACATGCGCGTGCCACCCATGTGGTGACTGCCGCCGATTTCATCGTTCTCAGGGTAGTCTAGCTCGTTCTCAATCCAGTCAAAAAGTTGAACTCTCCCGAGCTCTTTCTTGATCAACCATTGCCCGAATGCGTCCGCCGATTGCTTGATTGTCTCTCGGTCAATGGGGTTCTTCCGCCATTTGAGGTTGACGCGCGGTACGCCAAACCTGTCGACTTCGTCTAAGAGATCGACTTCGTTTGAGGCTTCAGGTGCTTGTTCCCACGCGGACTTGAAACCAACGCCGCAAATCAGCTTCTTGTCGAAGAGCGATGCCATGCGCGCACCAATGCTAGGAGCGAAACACAACAGGTCCCTAACCATCTCCTTTGTTCGTTCCTCCTCCAGCTGGTAAAGCATGAGACCAGCGCTCAAGATTTTTCTTTGGACCTGAGCCTCACTCGTAAGGCTGTAGTAAAGCCCATCTTGCGCAGACATTTCCACGAGCGCTTGACCCAGCAAGTAATGAGGATGCTCCATCCAGTACTTGCCGATAGGCGCGGTAGAGTCGAAGAACGCACTCCCGTAGCGCGAGGCGAACCAGCGCATGTATCGAGAGTTCTCAATGCCTCCCATAGCGAAGATGTAGTACTTCGCAACGATCTTGGCTGTTTTGTCGCTATAGCTCTTAAAGGATATGGCCGATACTTGTCCCTGTTGGCCCGATAAGTCGGTCATCGTTGCGTTTAGAAACAGCGAAACGCGATCGGACTTGGTCAGGAACGTCTTGTACTTTTCAGCGAATCGCACTGGCGGTGAAAACTGAAACTTGATTGGCTTGACGTCGGCGGTGTGGTCGCTGCCGTCAAATTCAAAGTCGTCTTCAATTTCGAGGATTTCGCACGCCTTTTTTTGGTAGGGCGCAATATCAGAAAGGCTGATTGGCCATCGAAAGTGATCTCCGAGGTACCCCCGATTGAAATCGATCTCCTCGAAAGTCCGGCACCATCCGCCCCAATGGTTGGTCGTGCCGCCCAAGAATCTCAGCCGGCAAATTTCCAGACGAAAATAGGGGTCACCGTTCACGTCACCCTGGTAGCACTCTTGCGACTGATAGCTGTATTGTTCGCCGCCTGCCTCACACAAGGCCACGCGATGTCCGCGTTCGCTGAGGTCGACAGCGAGAGTGATTCCAGCAGCGCCCGCGCCAACGATGCAAACATCGAACACAGTATCAGTGGCCGATGACGGAACGTCCTTATTCAGGTCGAAGAGCACTAGATATCTTCTTCCTTCAGTATCCAGCCATTCGTGGTCTGTCGCGAGCGTTTGTACGGGTCTTTTACCCAAAAAGGTGCTAGTGCGGCGCCTGCCAGCAAAGTCAAGAATTGCCTACGGTTCATGCACTGCTCCGATCTTGGCGTCCTGCGCTATCCGGATCGACGCGCTTGTTAGGGCCTTCACGCCCTTCTCGCCAGGATTATCGGTCTTCCGATTAAATCTACGACAGCACGACCCCGTCGCTTGGACCGGACGCTCGTATACCGGGAGACGTAGTCGCTTAGGCAGTGAACTTCAACATGCCCTCACCGTACGCGTCGCCGTTGGTTAAGACCTTGCCACCTTGAGCGCTGAGATCACAAAACAATAGTTCGAATAATGCCCGCGACGCGGCGCGCGTCATCGTCAGGCAGATAAGGGTGCATGGGCAGGCTCATGACCTGATGACAGATCGCTTCGCTGACGGGCAATGAACCCTCGCCACCGCCGTAAGGTAAGTAGGGCGCCTGCAAGTGCATCGGCTTCGGATAATAGATGGCGGACGGAATGCCTGCATCGTTCAGGGCAGCTTGGATATCGGCGCGCCGATCTGTCTTGATCGTGTATTGCGCCCAAGCTGATTGCCGGCCCGCAATCCGCTTCGGGATTGTCACCGCATCCTTGAGTACTTCGTCGTAGATGCCGGCCAGGTGGTCCCGGGCCGCGAGCTCATCGTCCAGGATCGGGAGCTTCACGGAGAGAATAGCGGCTTGAATACTATCGAGACGGCCATTGATGCCGATACGCGCGATCTCGTAGCGATCCGTGCCCTGTCCATGGACGCGGATCGATTTTAGAAGTTCGGCGAGGTCGTCGTCATCGGTCATGATGGCGCCGCCATCCCCGTAACAGCCAAGCGGTTTAGCAGGGAAAAAGCTCGTGCAGCTGACGGGCGCGAGAGCCCCGACACGTTTTCCATCAAAGACGCCGCCGAAAGACTGCGCCGCGTCGGACATCAGGTTCAGGTTCTCCCGATTGGCCAGCGCACTCAGTTTGTCCCAGTCCGCGGGTAAGCCGAAGAGATCAACGGCGAGGATCGCTTTTGGATTCAGTTTTCCGTCGGCCCGCGTGGCGGCGACCTTCGCTTCGAGATCGTTCATGTCGAGATTGAAGCTGTCTTCTTCGACATCCACGAAGACGGGCGATGCGCCAACAAGGATAATCGCCTCGGCGCTGGCCGTGAACGTGAAGGAGGGAACGAAGACCGCATCGCCGGGTCCGACGCCGTAAGCAATCAGTGGCATGATGATCGCGTCGGTCCCGCTTGAGCACGAGATCGCGTGGCGGACGCCACAATATTCCGCGAGTTCGGATTCCAGCTTCGTCACCGCGGGTCCGAGGATGTAACGGCCGTCGTCGAGGACCTCTTGGATCGCCTCCGCGATTTGCGGCTTCAGCCGCGCATACTGCGTCTTCAAATCGACAAAGGGGACGCCCGACATCAATCTTCCTTCTCTCTATCTCGCCTCAGTTCCCGGCTCTTCAAGTCCGGTGAGTCTGACTGGCCTTCCCTAGCCAAGTCGCGAGGCCACGGCAAGGGGACGCATCAAGACGACGCAGCACGGGCGCTGTGGAACGGCGCCTGCACCTGGCGTTCAGACTGGGTTCAGGTCGGCCGCGCCACTTTGCGTGCCATCCTGGTCTCCCGAGCCGAGCGGCGGGGCCTTGAAGATTTCTTTGGAGGTCTCAATGAACCGCCTGCTCACGATCTGCGTCGTGGTACTTGCCACGATTACAGCCGGCACGCTGGTGCCTGGGAAAGCATCCGCCGGTGG
The DNA here is from genome assembly GCA_039177935.1 of Pseudomonadota bacterium. Classification (GTDB taxonomy): domain Bacteria; phylum Pseudomonadota; class Alphaproteobacteria; order Rhizobiales; family Methyloligellaceae; genus Methyloceanibacter. The sequence goes on from JBCDFN010000060.1 coordinate 3,353, forward strand.
ACCCAACGACGCTTACGCTTCAGCCGACATCGGGATAGATCAGTTCTACGATGCGCTGACGCCCTTCGGCGATTGGGTTGCCGATGAGCGCTTCGGCTATGTTTGGTATCCGAACGCTGTGGACCAAAACTGGCGCCCCTACGCGGTCGGCAATTGGATCTACACCGAACAGCATGGTTGGTACTGGGACTCACCGGAGCCGTTTGCCTGGGCTGTGTATCACTACGGGCGATGGGGCTTCGACTCCGACTATGGCTGGTATTGGGTTCCCGGCGAGACCTGGTCTCCCGCCTGGGTCGAGTGGCGCTACAGCGATGACTATGTCGGTTGGGCGCCTGAGCCTCCGATCGCGCCGGCAAGCTATGGCGGGTATGGCGGCGATTGGGCCTATGACAGTTACGACCCCTACGGCGACGTCGGAGGATCTTACTTCGGCTTTGGCCTGTCCACGGGTGCTTTCGCGTTCTCGTTCGGCAGTTTCGATCGCGACCGCGGCTACGGCTATGGGCTGCCGCGGCGCACCGCGCCGCTGGCCTATGCCCCCGTCGCCGAGCGTTGGACATTCGTGCGGCCGCGTCATCTTGTGGCGCCCGCGGTCCGGACCCATGCGGTTCAACGAACGAACATCTCTCTGGTGTTCAACAACACCAAGACAGTTTACCGGCCGCGATATCGAGAGGGCGATGTCTACAACATCGGCATGCCGCGCAAGCATTGGTCCAAGGTCACACGTCGTCACCTCAAGACACATCGGGTGCACAGGGTCACCAATAGGCCTCATCCCTACAATCGCGCAAGGCGAGCTCAACGAGGCGGTTCTCGTGACGTGTTCGTCTATGCGCCGCGTGTGAATAAGACCGTTGAGGTGCGTCGGCCACCGAAAAAAGTGGTCCAAAAGCAGCAGCGCCGGAGGGTGGCAACCAAGCAGGCGTATCGAAGAGGGTCGGCGCGCGCGCATCCGCCGCGCTTCGAACGTGCGGCTGCGAAGCCTAATCAGGGCCAGAAGAGAGCGTTTGAAGACCAACGGCGCCGGTCGGCAGCCGCCCGGAAGCACCGGGTTGCTGACCTCAATCGGGAGGGTCCCAAAAGGGCCCGCGCTAAGCCGAATAACGGACCGTCTAGCGAGGACAAGCGTGGGCCTGACCGCAGGGTTGCAGTCCACAAACCCAACACTAGGGGCAAACCTGACGAGGCGGCCCAAAGAAAGAAGAAGCCAGCCGCGAAGCCTCAAGCCAAGAAGCCCAAAGCGGAGACGCCTCAAGGAAAGAAACCTGCAGCCAAGAAACCTGCAGCCAAGAAACCTGCAGCCA
>JBCDFN010000061.1:0-4027 GCA_039177935.1 Pseudomonadota bacterium
CATCCAATCGCGCGCAGCTGGTCCCTGGCACTTGGGGCAATGCCGGTTCTTGCAGGAGTTATAGGCGATATGCTGGTGACAGCACTTGGTGCACGCCGCCACATGCCCGCCGAGCGCCTCGGTTCGGCAGGCTTCAATCGCCGACATCACCTTGAGTTGGCCGAGACTGACATGCCCTGCATTGGCCCGCCGCCACGCCGGGTGTGAATTGCGAAAGATGTCAGCGATCTCCAGCCGTGGGCGGGGCAAAGCCCCGACCCGTCACTCCAGACTTCGCTGCACGGTCTGATCCTGCAGGCCCACCAGCATGTCGAACGGGCTTACCGTGTCCCGGATCGTCTTGGTCGCCACATGGGTGTACTGCGCAGTTGTCGTTAACTTGGCATGGCCGAGTAAAACCTGGATGACGCGTACGTCGGTATTGTCCTCCAGCAAATGCGTTGCAAAGCTGTGGCGCAGCGTGTGCAGCGTCGCGGGCTTCTTGATCCCGGCCATGTTCTTCGCCGAGGTGAAAGCGCGGTTCAACTGGCGCGGCGAGATCGGATTGATCTTCGGCTTTCCTGGGAACAGCCAGCCCTCGGGTCGTGCCTCGCGCCACCAGTCTCGCAACAGAGCCAACAGACTGGGTGACAGCATGACTTTACGATCTTTGCGCCCCTTGCCCTGTTCGACATGGATCAGCATCCGGTCGCTGTCGATGTCGCCAAGCTTCAGGTTACAGACCTCGGCGGCGCGCAGCCCCGCGCCGTAGGAGATGCTCAGCGCGGCACGGTACTTGAGCCCCGGCCCGGGTGCTGCCATCAGCAAGTCCTGGACCTCTTCGACGCTGAACACGACGGGCAGTTTCTTCGGCTTGGTCCGGAACTGCATGAAGCGCTTCATTTCCTCGCGCCCGCAGGTCATGCCAAAGAAGAACCTGAGCGCAACGATGCGAGCGTTAAACGTCGATGGGGTGACACCGGTGTCGGTCATGTGGAGTTGGTAAGCGCGCAACTCGTCGGGAGTCGCGGTATCCGGTGAACGCTTCAGGAACTTCGCGAAATCCCTGACCGCCCGGATGTGCGCCTTCTGTGCCTTCTCGCCCATCCCGCGGATGCGCATGTCCTCGATCATCCGCTCACGCAGCGGCGTCGTTCTCTCTTCTGTCATGGGAACCTCCTGTCGATCGATTGAGAGGCCCCAATCGTCAGACAGGTCGCCGCGCCGCCAAAATCGCAGACGTCAAATCAAGAGCACAACGGCCACAACAAGCGCCACTGCCGCGAGAGCGGCTTCGTCCTCGGGCCGCCTGCGTCGGCCTTAGCAGTTTGCCGGGCGCCTGGCTGAACGGCATGCCTGGCTTCGTCGTTATCCCCAGTTTTCCTCCTTTACTGAGCTTCTTCGTATGGTTCTCTAAGTCTTCTTCTCTTCGTCTTATTAGTGTCGGGAAATCCGACAACCAGTTGTCGGGATACCTGACATCTAGAAGTCGGGATTTCCGACATCAGGATATCGGGCGGCCGACACTTATCCACGGGGCACCAGAAGCTCATAGAGGTTGGACCGGCCTTGGCCGCGGCGCTTGACGCGGATGAAGCCCTTGGTCTTGAGCTCCTTGATGTACTCGTTGACAGTCTGGCGCGTGACGCCGATATCGCCGCCCAAGGTGTCCTGACCGGGAAAGCAGCTCTCTTTGTTCCACGCGTAGGACAGGAGCCCCGAATAGGCCAGTTTCGCGCCTGGTGAGATCTTCTTGGATCTCAGGATGGCGTTTGGGACTTGTGTGAACCCGCCTTCGGTGAAGGCATCGGCGCCGATCAGAATGATGTTTCTGTCCTCAAGAATGTTTTCGATCGGGGTCATCTCGCCCCGGCGTTTTCCGCTCATTGGCTTGATTATACCGTATCGCGATGATCCCCGCTTGCCGGACTATCCCCTCCGCCGCGGGCGCGCAGCTGCATACGGGTTGGGCTTTCCAGCCCCATCGCCTGGCTCAAGGCCTCTTGCAGAGTGTTGATCAAGAAGTTGGTCTCCTTGTCACGCTCGAGCATGGCGTCGATGTGCAGGTCTCGGCGTTCGATCTGAGCGTTGAGCTCCTCGATCTGCCTGTCCTTCTGGTCGATCTGATCCTTCAGAAAACCGTCTGTCACCGTGGACACCGTCAGCTTGCGAACCTGCTCTGCCTCCTCAACTTCATTGCCGGACATGTCCGGACCTGGGTGGACAGGGGCGGGCGTGTCCGAGACTGTCCGGTCAAGATTTTCCTGGGTTTCTTGCAGGGGGACATGGGCGGGCATGTCCGGGCCTGGGCGGGCCTGTCCGCCCTTGTCCTCCTCTGTCCGCTTGGCCTCGAACGCCAGTTCCTGGGCGATCTTACGCTCGAGCGAGGTCTTCTCAATCACATAGCGAAAGCCGGTTGGCGTATCCTGCTCCCGCACGAAAACCTCCGCGCTCTCAGGCTGGGCGTGGGAGCGCTGTGCCCAGCGCCGGATCGTCTTGACGTCGCGACTGAGCCCCATCTCAGCGCTGAGAGCAGCAGCCTCGACAACGCTGAGCCATTGCCCGGACATGTCCGGCTGTGGGTGCCCCTGTCCGGGCAGGGGAGGGTGCGTGTTGATATGGTCATTCATGCTTACAGTTTATCATCCAGGCCAGGGCTTCTCCTTGGGAAGGGTGGATTAACCCGCTGGGAAATTTGCAGAATTCCTGATCTGCGGTAGAATTGAGCCATGACCGACTTGCTGCGTCAGGCGCTCATCTCAGCGCATCACCTTGAACCGGAAGACCAGGACAGGATCGCCCGATCGATCCTTTCGACGATGGAGCTGCCGGTGATCGAGGCCTGAGCAATAGCGGCTAACCAAAACTTCTATGAATACAGCAACCGACACGCTTCAGATCGCGAGGCGCCTCAAGACTATGAACTTTGCCGAGCGGCAGGCCGAGGGCCTGGCCGAGGTCGTTCGTGATCTCAATGATGCGAACAGGGAAGAGCTCGTCACAAAGGAATTCTTCCGCACGGAGTTGAAGGCGGAACTCCGTTCGCTCGAGAACCGCCTGATCATCTGAATGGTTGGCCTGGTGATCGGCCTCGGCGGCCTGATGATTGCAACCAGAATTTTCGCGTAAGAAATCCAGTGACAAGAAAAGCTCCACCCTCGATCGAGGGTGGAGCCCTTTCAATACTCACTGGCCATCATGATCGTCAGCACGCGCTTGGTGACGGCTGGATCCGCAGCATCTGGCGAATGTGCCGTCATGGCGAGATCATAATAATCCACCTTGAAGAACAGCTTCTCGCCGTCGACGTCGAACCCGCCGAAGTCGTGCTCAAGGTGTGGGTCGTTGTCCGGCGTGAACGCGTCAAACTGCGTCACCGCCTCAACCACCCGCGCGACGAAAGCTTCACCGCGCTCATGGACACCGGATGTGACGACAATCTGACCATTCGCGCACGCGCCACGCCGAAGCGCGTCATTGAGCGCACGAATGCGCGCCGTTCGTTCTGCCGATCCTGCTTGTGTTTCCGCCATGCTTCTCCCTCCGCTGGGCGGTGCTCGAGCCGTTCTCGAGCACGCCCTGCGAGGGGAGAGGGCAGCGCGTCTGCCAGCAGGATACCCTTCCCCAAAGGATGGGCAACTTGACAGAGCGCGGAATGTGTTGCGTGGCGACCAGGATCAATTGAGTTGACTGGCATTTGATCGCGGTAACGCCGCGGGGATCTACTGCCTAACCCACCAAGTCGGATAATCGCCAGCCGCATATGCCATTGCACATGGAAACCGATGGCGAGCCATAAGGCGGCTCAACAGAGCCGTAGATCCTCCATGCGTCGCGAAACAGATATTGTGCGACGCTCAGGCTGCCCCTTCTCTGCTACTCGCACGGCTGCACTTGCAGACTTGCGGGCTGTGGGAATTTCACAGAACGAATGACCGGTGATGAAGCTATCCAAGGCATTCGTCAGAAACTCACTACTGGGATCTCTGCGCGATTGCCGCCGTTCACTTACGCACGCCCGCAAATGACGTATGCGTATAAGGCCGAC
>JBCDFN010000062.1:0-3448 GCA_039177935.1 Pseudomonadota bacterium
GGTCATTTACCGTGTACGCCCTGATACACCGAGCGCTGGCCCGTCCGTTCTGCAATCGTTGCTTCTCTTTCCCTTTGCGATCGCTTTGGGCGCCCCGTTCAGCATCGCTCCGGTGGAGACGGTGATCCTTGCGGGATTTGGTGTGTTTCATGCAATCGCATCGGTCACCTTGGCGGAAGGCGCAAAGCGCGTGCCCGCAGGCCAGACCGCGCTCATTGGCGCGCTTGAAACACCTTTGGCGCCTTTCCTTGCTTTGCTCATTCTGCGGGAGGTTCCGTCGCAGGTAACGCTGATTGGCGGCACAATCGTGCTCGCTGCCGTCTTGGTCTCTCTGCGTCAAGAACCTGCGGAGTAACATGGTGAGGACGGCACTTCGCCGAGGCACCAACATGGTACCATGGTTTGGGTCTAGCGAAAGACGCGCCAGTTCCGCAGCCTTTTATCCGTGAGCCTTTGATGCCCGCCCGAACCATAGAAGCGCCAGTAACGTAGCCGCGACGATGGGCAGGGAAGCGAGCGTCAGCACTACCCATCCGAAGCCCGCCACGACGGCGCCCGAGGCGAAGGCAGCGACGGCGGACGCTAGTGCGATAGCGGTGTCGTTGATACCTTGGACGGAGGCCCGTTCCTCCGGAGCAAGCGCGTCGGCGAGCATGCTGGTCGCGCCGATGAAGCCGAAGTTCCAGCCAACGCCGAGGATGATTAATGAGGTGTAGAAGTGGCCGAGCGTCAGACCCGACGCCGCGATGAGCGCCGCGACGGCGAGCAATGCGAGCCCGAAGTAGACGATGGCTGAGGCGCCGAACCGCTTGATTAGGAAGCCCGTCACAAAGCTGGGTGCGAACATCGCGACCACGTGCCAGCCTACGACCTGCGCCCCCATGGTCGCGTCGAAGCCGCAGCCGACCATGACGATGGGCGTGGGCACCATCAGCAGCACCATGACGCCCTGCGAGATAGAGCCGGCGAAGATGGCGAGCGAGACGGGCCGCCGGTGCAGGACCGCAAGAACACTGGACCGAGCGGCCCCACGGGCCGCCCGCACGTGGGCCGCCCCCAGTCCTCGAAGGAACAGCAACGGTAGGACGCCGATCACGGCCAAGCCGATGATCGCCCCGTAGGCTCCGGCAAAGGGGATTGGGACGAGCGCATCCTGCGAGCGGGCGAAGACCTCCGGCCCCACGAGTGCCGCGACGAGGCCGGAGGTCAGCATCAGCGAGATCGCCACCGAGCGCCATCTGTCTCGGACGACCTCGGCGGCGGCAAAGCGGAAGAACTGGAAGCAGGCGAGCGCGGCGCCCAGTAAGAAGTGCCCCGTCAGTAGCAGCACGAAGCTACCTTGCACCATCGCCCAAAGACCTGCGGCCCCACCAGCGGCGGCGAAGACAGCGCCGAGGACGAAACCCGCCTGCCGTCCGTAGCGTCCCATGAAAAGCGAGAACGGTGCGGCGGCGAAGAGCCCTGCGAGCGTCGAGACGGAGGTCGGCAGCGTGGCTAGGCTTTCGGCGGGTGCAAGGACTAACCCCGCTAGCCCGCCGAGAACGATCATCATTGGTAATGCCGTCCCAAGGACCGCGTTGGCCATTAGGAGCAAACCGAAGTTGGCAAATTCCAGCTGTGCCTCTCGCTCCATAATTGTCATTCCTCGTCCCTCTCATGTGTCAGCGTTGGCGCGCCAGCACTAGAAGTGCAAGTAGCTCACTTATTGCTGATTTCAGCCGGGTCTGGCTTTGTTAGCGTCTAGCTACTGGTAACGTGCGAAGGAAACCAGGCAACCGATGCAAATACGTCCTAACCGCCGATCGCAGCATACCTATTGCAGGCCTAAGGCATTAAGGAACGCCATGCTGCGCGCGCATTACGTTGAGCAAAATGCCGACATTCGTGCGCCATACAGCATTAGGTAAAGAGGGCTCACTGCTGACCTTGGCCGCAAGGCTATTGGAGGACGGTGGGGCGAAGCGAACCGAATTTCCGCGTCTCATGACCAAGGTCAGCCGCCGGTGATTCAGGCTGCTACCATATCAACTTCGTCGGTCGAGAAACCGCAAGAAGCGACCATCCCCCGATGAGCATCGGTCCCAAGAAATTGCAAAAGAACTTCATCGACTCTTTCCCGCAATTCTGCGTCGTCCAAACCAAAGGCGAATGAGCCAAACGCAGGAGGCTTCTCTGAATCTGGCACCAGGATCAGCTCCAGTCCCCATTCCGGGTTCTGCTCAATAAAGCCGCCATGCGCTCGTCCGACGCTGGCATAGGCGTCGGCTGCGCCGTCGCGAACAGCTTGTGCGGCTTCGGCATATGTTTCGAAAACCATGATGCTGCCCGCAGTGACGCCAAACTCAACCGCCGAGCGATGCTGAAATTGGTCGCGGATAACCGCGAGCCGGACGTCAGAATTTTCGACAACGGATTGATAACCGCTCAACCCCATCGGATTGCCGCTTGCCACCAGTAGCCCGTCGGGTAGCGCCCAGATCGGGCGGCTGAACAATGCGTTCTTCCTGCGTTCATCCGTTCCAAAAAGGCCGGTTGTCATGCGCCATCGGCCATCGCCGACACCGGGCAGCAGTTCAGCAAATTCCGTCTCTACCGGCTCAAAGTCTGCAATACCAATCTCCGCACATACATATCGTGCGAGTTCCACGTCGCAGCCCGTGACCCGGCCTGTCGCATCGACGTAGTTGAATGGCGGTTCGATAAGGTAAGCAAACTTCATGGGTCATCCTCTTTGGTGTCCGGGCCATAGCTGGCGATCTTGATGGCGAGGATGCTTTCGCATTTTTCGAGAGTTGCGCGTTTGGCCTGTAGCGTTGCTGCGTGGTCCAACAAGATTTGCCGCCGCTCTTCGATACCGGCATCGCCCGCTTTGGCAAGCGTTGTGAAACGTCGCATTTGCTTCAGCGGCATACCGGTTTCGCGCAGCCAGTAGAGCAGTGTCAGCCATTCGACCAAACGAGGTGTGAACCGACGATGCCCATCCGTGCCGCGCTCGATTTCTGGCAGCATTCCCGATTTCTCGTAGAATCTTATCGTGTGTGCGGATAGCCCACAGGCTTCCGCCGCTTCAGCAATTCTCATCTTCGCAAGTGTTCCTCTGAAGTCCCCTTAGCGAATTAGAGTAACTCTAAGTCAAGAGCGATTGGTCAAAAGCAGACATTCAGACGGATCGCATCATCGGTGAGAATGGGCTCAAATCCAATTTTGCGGCGGCGCAGCAGTTCATTTTGAAGGGTCTATGACGGCATTGCGGACAAAGTAAGCTTTCGCTGGGCTAGAATTGAAGGCAGCTTTAGGAAACATCTTTCATCCAGCGAACAAACTTTCTTGTGAGATCAGAATCCTGCGTGCCGACTTGTAGGGTGTAGCGTCCGGCACGGAACTCCTTACTATTCGGTAGCGGTACGAGCCGACCATCGGACAGTTCAGCCTCAATCATAAACCGCGA
>JBCDFN010000063.1:0-3381 GCA_039177935.1 Pseudomonadota bacterium
GCAGCGGCACGGCTGCGCCACATCGCCGGCACGCAGTGGTCCATGCGCCGCTACATCAACATGGACCCACTGACAGCCGCAAAGGCCGAAACCGGAGCCGCCGTCGCATGAGCAATGTGCGAAAGATCCTGGACGCTACCAACGACGAAAGCGCGTCCGTAATCGCGTCAATCCAATCACCGGCATGCTGCTCGCACCGACCCGCGATGGATCTGTCGATAGCAAGAGTCCGCTTACACGCCGCCACCCGGATGCCATCCTCATCGAAGAGGCCAGCCTTGACGGAGGTAGTGCCGAGGTCGATGCCAAGCATCAGGCTTCGCATTGCTTCCTCTATGCGCTTCGATGGGCGAGGCGTTCACCGTCGCGTAGATCGACCACGCCGTGCCGCGGTTCGCCGAAGTGGCCGGGTTGATCAACGATTTCCAGCACAATCGGGGATCGGAAGCCCAACCGTCTGGATGCCCGGTTGCGCAGTCCAAGTCCTTGGTCCGTGGGACGAGGGCGCAGTGAGGATGCGGCGGGCATCTCAAGCAACTCGCCGCTCCTCGCGCCATAGGGAGAGTGAGAAGTTCATCGCGCAACAGCCCTCGCTGCGTTACCCGCCTTCGCGGATCCGGTGATTCATAGGGATGCCACGGGACAAGGCCCGGTGACGCGTGCAGCTCGATACTTGACCGAAGACTAGTAGACAGACACCGAAGACGCCGAGGAGCGCGCTACTTTCAGTGATCAGCCCTCATAAGATAACTTCAAGGATGATCAACCCTCCTCACCTTCTTGGGTAGAGAAGTTGGAGCCGTCTTCGTGCACCTCGGCTTCGATGACTTTGCCGTCGAGTTCCCCTTCGAACTCGTAGACGATCAAAGCGCCACCGTCGCGGACGTTCTTTTCGATAATTTCGGGTTCGAAGCCTGGTAGCTCAGCGGCGAAAGTGGCAGCCGCAGCCTGCGGTACCTCTTCCATCGTGATCTCTTCGGCGGTCTCCCATAGCGTGCCGTCGGGAAACACTTCAACTGCGAAACCGAGACCGTCAGCCTTGGTGCCGATGAATTCGAACATCTCGACGCCGTCTTCGATCTGACGCAGCACGCCGTCGAATGAACGCCCTTCCGCGTTTGCCTGCGCCGTGGCCACCGCAGCCTCGGGCGCCTCCTCCATCGGGATCTCTTCTTCCACTTCTTGTGCAAACACTGGGATGGCGACCGTCAGGGCGGCGACGGTGGTCAGGAACGTCTTCATTATAGTCTCCCTGTTTGTCTGGACCGGCGCGGGATGCGCCATCCGGCGTCTTCCGGGAGCGTGGAGGCCACGTCCCGTGACAGACCCTTTGGTGGGCCCTTGGCTGGGAGCTCGATGCGCCTGGCGCCTTCAGAGGTAGGAGGTGACCCTCGCACTGCAGCCTCAGCTTGCAGCCGCTTGGCGGGTCTTGCTGGGTCGGAAATCGGGATGCCGCCCCTGATAAGCATGGAGCAGAGATCCTATCCTGAACACAATCCAGGGGCTCAATAGCACCTATTTCTTGCTTTCCTGCAATCGCCCTCAGAACGCGATTGCAATGCCTGTTCCGATGATAAAGCCGTCGACATCATCGCCACCTCCGCCTTCGTCGCCGGTGTCTTCGTCGAAGTCGATATACGCGCCGAAGACGCCAATATCGACGCCTTCTGCTAGGTTGTAGTTTATGCCGGCGACGAATTGATCGAGGGTTTCGTCATTCCCGAATTGGCCAGTATTGATAGGTGTGTCGGGATTTCCCACCTCGTCGTCGAAGTTCTCGCCGCGAAGATAGGTGAAGGACACGGCCCATGGGCCGGTCTCGTATGCAATACCGGCATCGAAGCTCGTGCCGTCGCTGGCCCCAGCGTTGTTCTGCTCGGAAAAGGAGCCGCCGATCGTCACGCCCGCAAAGCCGATTTCGGCCCCGAAGGCATAGATCTGGGGGTTGCCCTCGTCGCCGTCTGAGTCGTCGGCCGCAATACCCCACCGTCCCGAGACGCCAACATCGATATCGCCGAAGCTATCGACGAAGTTGACGCCCACGTCGAAGATGTTGTTCAGTGGATCGTCATTCAGATCGACTTGGGTGTTGTCGTCGTTGTTCGGATCCCGGGCATAAGAGAGGCCGAGCTGAAAACCAGCGATCCTTGGTGTGAAATAGGTGAAACGTTGAGCAGCGGAGTTGCCCCCGTTTTCGATGAACGTGGAGTTGAGCGTGCCCTCCCCAAGATCGGCACCAGTAAAGACCGGACCGGCTTCTTCGTCGTAGGGAACAAACTCGCCGGTCTGCCCGTCGTTCGCGCCGAGGAGAGAGACATCCGGGGCTGCCAAGGACATAATGTAGCCGGCTGAATTGCGCGCGCCGAGCTCGATCCTGCCAAAAGCGCTCTCGGTGAAGAGATAGCTGTCACTGATCTGATCTTCGTCGGTCAATGGCTCCAGTTCGACGACCGCACCGATCTCAATGCCGTTGTCGAGCTGAACATTGGCCTCGAAGCCGATGACACCCTCGATTTTGACGTCCACACCGTCGAACTCGCCCTCGTCGTAGGTGGCGACATCCGAATTTGCGTAACCAAAAATCGCCTCATACTCGCCAGTAACGCTGACCTCCCACTCTGCCGCAACAGCCCTCGAAACCAAGACAAGTGACAGAAGGCTAGCAGCACCCGACAGTGCAAGGGCTCTCCTGATTTCGGCGAATTTCTTCTTCGTGGCGTGTTCTCTATTCCCAAGGTCTGCTCGCACAGCGGTGGTCCGTGTTCGAGAACCACTTTCTCTCCGTGTCGTTTCAATCGTCATCTTCCTGTGTCCCTAGTTCTAGAATGATGTAGGAGGCTAAGGCCGAACGCGACCGACAGCCTTCGAACGAGACGAAAAACGCAACGAAGGCCGCCCACGTCTCATGTGGATCGACGACGATGCTGGCTTGCGTGAGTGCTTGCTATGCCGGCGCTAACCGGAGGCGGCGACCAATAGTTTGATCTGTTCGGACTCTATCGGCAACCGCTAGTCGTCTCAACCGGCATTCCTCATTTTGGTCACGCCGAAGGAACATTCACTCGGATGTTGCGCGGTTCAATGGTGTTTTGCGGTGTTGAGCGCCCCCAAAAGCCCGACACGCAGAGTTTGAGACCCATGGGCAAAGAGATTGGGCTACCAGGCGACGAACTCGGATTCCTTTGGCCACGCTGACCTGAGCCATCCGTGGGCAGCGTCGGCGACAGCTGCGACAACGCTCTAGAGCGGAATCCCATCAATCTGGATCGTAGCCGCATGCGGTGAAGTAGTTTCGGCATTCGGTCGGGGTGAAGAGATCGACGATGCGGCCGATGGCGGACCAGAGGCCGTCGACGGTTCGCTCGGCGGCCTTTCTGAGCA
>JBCDFN010000064.1:0-3353 GCA_039177935.1 Pseudomonadota bacterium
ACCGAGTTCCCCTACACGCTGCGCGTGGTCTCGGAAATCACCGAATCCAACGGTTCGTCTTCGATGGCGACCGTCTGCGGCACCTCGCTGGCGCTGATGGATGCGGGCGTGCCGCTCGCCTCCCCGGTTGCGGGCATTGCCATGGGCCTTATTAAAGAGGGCGACAAGTTCGCGGTCCTCTCCGACATTTTGGGCGATGAGGATCACCTGGGCGACATGGACTTTAAGGTGGCTGGCTCGGCCAACGGCGTCACGTCGCTGCAGATGGACATCAAGATCGACGGCATCACCGAAGAGATCATGAAGGTGGCGCTCGATCAGGCGAAGGACGGCCGCCTGCACATTCTGGGCGAGATGGCCAAAGCCATCGACAGCGCCCGGACTGAGCTTGGCGAGCACGCCCCGCGCATCGAGGTCATCAAGATCCCGGTCGACAAAATCCGCGAAGTCATCGGCTCCGGCGGCAAAGTCATCCGCGAGATTGTCGAGAAGACCGGCGCGAAGGTGAACATCGAAGACGATGGCACCGTCAAAATCGCCTCCTCCGACGGCAAGGCGATCACGGCGGCCCTCAACTGGATCCGCGGCATTACGGCTGAGCCGGAAGTCGGCGAAATCTACCAAGGCACGGTGGTGAAAGTCGTCGACTTTGGCGCCTTCGTGAACTTCTTCGGCCCGCGCGATGGCCTGGTGCACATCAGCCAAATGACCCAAGGCCGCCCGGAAAAGTCGTCCGACGTGGTCAAGGACGGTCAGAAAGTCTGGGTGAAGCTCATGGGCTTTGATGAGCGCGGCAAGGTGCGCCTGTCCATGAAGGTGGTCGATCAGGACACCGGGCAGGAGATTCCGAAGGAAGCGGCTGAGTAAGTCAGCGCTTTACCGACGAACAGTATTGGAGCCGGGCTCACACGCCCGGCTTTTTTTTTGCCGATCCGTGTCTGACCGAACTGCTCGGCCAGTTCGGCAAACGTCGCCTCTCCACGGAAACGGGGACGAGCCAGCCTCGCTATTATCAATCGAATCCGAAAACAGATTCGCAATTGGGCGCCTTAATTCGGTGTGAGCCGGGAATACCTTGCAGTCATCGGGAGGTTGGCGAGCCTGCCAGCCCCCGAGGAGCACGCAAACCATCCGGTAAACGCCTCGTCGATGCCCGGCTGAGGTACGGGAAAGGAACGCTTCGTGAAGTACGAAAACTTTCAGACCTTCACGGTGAAGGTCGAGGACGCCATCGCCACTGTCACCTTCGACTTCGGTACCGTCAACGTTCAAGGCCAGGAGATGCTGGCCGACCTCAACAGCCTCGCCTTACGGCTTGAGCGCGACCGCGACGTGAAGGTGGTCGTGTTCCAGTCGGCGAACCCCGAGATTTGGGTTTGCCACTACGACACCGACCTCTTGAAGGACATGTCGACGGAGGCTGTGTCGCGCGATGACGCGCAACTCCTCGACCTGCAGGCGGTGTGTGAGCGCATCAGCAAGGTGCCGCAGGCAACCATTGCCAAGCTTGAAGGATTTGCGCGTGGCGGCGGGCACGAGCTGGCCTTGGCGCTCGACATGCGTTTTGCCGCGCGCGGTAAGTTCAAGTTTATGCAGATGGAAGTCGGAATGGGGATTTTGCCCTGCGGCGGGGGCGCCTCGCGCATGGCGCGCCAGACAGGTCTCGGCCGCGCACTCGAAATCATCCTGAGCGCCCGGGACTTCGACGCCGACGAGGCCGAAGCGATGGGGACCATTAACAAGGCGCTCGAGCCTGACGAGATCGGTCCTTATGTTGATGCTCTTGCAAAGCGCATCGCCCAGTTCCCTGCAGAGTCCATTAATGCCTGCAAGCAGATGGTCTACGAGTCGATCGACAAGCCCATCGATGACGCTCTCAAGGCGGAAGCATACTGGCTATATCAAGCAACCAGCAAAACGCCGGCGGTGAAGCGCTTCCGGATTGCCGATGAGCAGGGCCTCGAGCACGACATCGAGAACCAGCGCAATTGGAATGAGTTGGTGATGAAGGTGCAGGAGATAGATGCTTGATCAGGACGGGTTAGGTCCAATTGATCAGACGCTGAGCTCGCCTGCAATTCAACCTTGACGGCTAACACTGAGTGGCGGCCGCTGCCCGCGCGGCGGCCGCACATAACACGAATTGGTAAGGTCGCCGCCCGTTCACTGGGCACGTGTCGGCGGCATGTGCGAGTTTAACGCAGCAGGCGAGATCAACTCGGCCAGCGACGCCCGTGCCGCGATGTCGGATCGCCACAAGTGGAAAGTGCGCTTGTCCAAGCCCCCCTCGGCAAAGCGACAAGTATGGGCCGTGGCCAAACCCGGGCGGGCACCATGGTGCGGTCTGCATGGCCGCGACGTCTGCGCAAGTTTGAGTTGGTGAGATCGTCTCCCCAGCATCAGCGCACTGAGCCGCGACAAAGTCTACTGGCGTAGTCTCGTGCTCATTGTTTGGAAGAAGCGACATTTTCCGCCAACATCGCAATCATCTCGAACAAGATAGCTGACCCAGTCAAAGCAGTGATGTTGTTGGGGCTATCTTTTGTTGGCATCATGCAAACAAGATCACAGCCAACGATGTTCATGCCGCGCACCGAGTGCAACAACGTGACCGCCTCGTCGATATCGAACCCCTTTTCGCCGGGCTCTAGGTTGGATACCGCCGGTGCAATCGAGGGGTCGAGGCAATCAAGATCGAAAGTGATGTAGACTGGCCGGCCGGTCATAATGTTTTTGATCTGCGCGACGACGTCGTCGATACCGCGTGTGCGGAATTCCTTGATGGTGACAACGTTGTAGCCGTACTCGTAGGATGGTTCTAACCAGTCCAGCGTTCGGGCATGTCCACGCAGACCGATTTGCATCGATGTTTTGGGATCGACTTTTCCTTGATCGGCCAAGTATGCGCCCCAGTGCGCCGCCGATTTGATGGCGCCTAGGAAGTGATCAACCTTGGTGAAAACGTCTGTGTGGGCATCGAGGTGTAAGAACGAGACAGGCTCACCGCCAGTAATCTTACCGCATCCGATCGCTTGCACGATGCCACCGGTGATCGAGTGGTCGCCACCCACAGAGACCGGCCGGGCCCCTGCTTCATCGATGCGCGTGTAGAACTTCGTGATCTCCTCAATGCACGCTTCATTGTCGTTGGCGCGGGGAAAGGCGACGTCGCCGACATCTGCAATGTTCGCCGTACTCCACGGATCAATCCTAAAGCCGCTGTGCATGCGTCGCAGTACCGAGGACACGTTGCGCACCGCACGGGGACCTAGGTGCTGATCGCGCTCGGTAGTCCCGTTTCCGGTGGAGTGCGGCACACCGACAAGGGCAATGTCCTGTCCTTCCGGGCCGCT
>JBCDFN010000065.1:0-3344 GCA_039177935.1 Pseudomonadota bacterium
CAATATCTTCGGGGCGGCTTTCCGGCCACATTACAGCAGGTTCCATAACTCTGGTTTCATCAGACGTGGGCTCTTGGCCGAGAAGCGAGGCGCTCCACAACACTGCAGCTGATGTCACAACCAGAAAAAACTTGCACCGGTGCTTAAAGATCCTCCTCATCTCAGCATCCCATTCTGAGCAAAATTCTTGCCTAAGAATAGCAGAAAACCTGCGGTTTTTCTTTCGGAATTCGGCAGAAGGACCGTTAATGCATTTCTGCAATTTACGACGCGCTGAAGCTGGTTCAGAATGCTTCCTATAAGGCTGTCGATACAGTCGTGGGACATCGACTACACGGCGATGAGAAACGCCAACGGGGTTGAGCAGGAAGCGCCTTCGCTTCGCGACCGGGTTGTGAAGCTATTCGGTGGTTGATTTTAATAGCCCGTTCAAGCCCTCAAGCGCGGCTCCAAGGCCTAAGCTTGAGGGCGTAACAGGGCGGCCGCTCGGCCGCCCATGCGCATGTGCGCTTAGCCATCGTGGTTGGGATCCTCATCACGCGCCTTCGGGACGAAGGCGACGAGTTCGGTAGCGCCGACAGGGAAGTCCAGCTTGATGTTGAGCATCGGTTCGCCGTTGTCGCGGGTGTTTTCGAAGACGACGCCGACGCGCTGGAAGCGGGTCTTTTCCTGACCGTTGTCCTTGTAGGTGACGGGGACTGTGAGAGTGTAATGTGCCATGTTTGATCTCCTTGTTTCGGTGAGGCTCACTGCCAGATCGATGAAGGGGGCGGCGCAACGGAAATGCGGTGGGTTTGCGGCCCTGGGCCGTGGAAGCCGTCTTTCCGATTGCCGAGCCATGGGCGAGGGCACGGCGTTCCCGCGATCTGCGAGCAACACCCCTGAGAAACAAGGCGGGTCAGGCATCGGCTGGAACTCCGAAGGCCCGTCCCCGCCAGAAAGACAGGGCAGGGGATGCCCTGACGGTCATGTCGCTCAAAGCTCCATGTCATCGTCTCGCTCGCGCGCCCGCGCCGAGCTTTGCACGTGCTCGACAGCGGGTTCCGACAGCGCATAGCCATTGGCGGCGTCGGACTCGGGCAGGAATTGCCGGAGGCTTTCCAGCACACTTGCCGTTTCCGCTTGCAACGCGCTGCGTTCCGCGGAGTCAGCCGCATCGATAAGCTCTCTAATCTCGTTCATGGCAGCGCGCGCCACTGTCTGTGCATCGCCGAGGGTTTGCACATCACTGGCCGACGCGACCGGATCGATGGCGGCGGTTTCCGTGCGCTGTTCAGCTTCGAACCCGTACCGCTTTTCAACGAGCTCGAAATGGTCTCGCTGCACCTGGACTTGATTAAGCCGCGCTATTGCAGGTTCTACGCCATCCACGTCGCCGTCGAGGAACGCGCGTTCGACGTCCTGGTTGGCCTCTGCAATCTCGGCGTCGAACGCCGCATGGATGGCCTGCCTGTTCTCGGAGAGATCATGAGAGATCGATTGCCTCTCTTCATTCGACTCTGCCAGGCCTTCGGTCACCATCAGCTCGACGTCACGCTCCACGAGACTGTTGGCAAACGCGATCATGTCGCCATCGAAAGGGGCCAGCTCCGCCGCGGTTTGCAGAGAGGATTTCCTATAGGACACTTCAAGATCATGAAAATCGAACCACTTGGCCGCAACCTCCGCATAGTTCTCTTCGCCTCTGACTTGATCCGCGAGATAGGGGCTTTCAGCGTCCGCCTTGGCTGCGTCCAGCTCATCACCAAAAGCGTCCGAGACCCGCTCGCCATACTGATCCAGCAGCTCGCCGATCTGCTTGCGCCCAGGACTGAGAGGCGCTTCCGGATCTTCGGCGGGCATTGCTGCGTCCTTCGCGATCAGCTCGGCCGCGAATGTGAACGTATCGCCCTTGAACTCTCGATCCAGATCGAGGGCGCTTTCGGCCTCCGGAAGCAATTGCTTCAGATTGAAAACCACGTCCTCCGCCGTGTCCTGAAGACGCCGGTCAGCAGGATCGCCGGCTTCCGCGTGGGCTTCGAGTTCTTGGATCGCGTGTCGGGCAAAGGCCTCAGGATTGCCTGATAAGGTCGGAGCGGTCCCTTGCGTCCCGCCGGCCGTTTCTCCGAATAACGCGGGCCACTCCATCGTTTCGTCGCCGATCGCGGGCGTCCTGAAGTATCTCTGCTCAAGACGGTCGAACACCTGCCTGTCGGCGAAACTGTCACGGTAGTCGTCAATCGCACTTTCAAGCTGGCCCAGGGAGCCGCGCCCGAAGGCATGGCCTAGCCGGTCTCTTGCTTCGGTCAGGTCGGACTCGAACGCGGTCCGGATCTCTTCGCCATGCTCGATCAGGCTGGAGTTTATCGCGATCGCCTCCGGATGGCCCAGTCCTTGGCCTAGCGATACAGTCTCCCGCATCTCGCTATCCCGATAGGCCAGGTTTGCGGCGAGTCTGCGCGCATCCCCATCGAAGTCTTCGGGACCGAGCGTCCTTGGAAGCGGATTTCCAAGAAAATCGGTGTTGGTGTCTTCCTCCGCCATCGCTTGTCTCCTTCAATCGCTTCGAGCTTCGCCGCCGCGAGGCAAAGCGCTTTCGTCTCACGCATCGCGGCCGCGCATATCGGCAATCTGTGTCATCGTGGCTTGAATGACGGCGCGCTGCTCGTCCGTCAGCGGATCGTCCCTGTTCTGGTTCTCCGGCAGCGGCACGCCGCGCCCACCATTGACGACACCGATCGGCAGCTTGTTCGTCTGGCGCTTCTTGCGCGGTTTTTTTGCGGCGCCATCGGGCTCTTCCGGGGCCTGCTCTTTCGCAGCCGCGGGAGGCGTTGGATCCTCGATGTGTTTCGGCGGATAGGGATAGTCGCGCCCTTCCTGTAGCTTGGCTTTCTGGATGAACGTCGGATCTTCAAAGTCCTTGATCCGATGGCATTTGATCGGGAATTGCGAGGACACGAGAATGATCACCTGGTCCTGATCGAAGGTCCGCGCTTCGGTCTTTGAGAGCAGCGGGCGTTCTTCGAGGCGCACGGACGTACTGTCTGCACCGAGAAGCCCGCGATTGCGGCCATAGGAATATGTGACGGCTTCGCGCGTGGTGCTGCCAACGGCTTCGGACAGCTCCTGGATGGTACGGGCATCGCGCGGGGCGATATAGAGTTTGACGCCGGCGCCGTTTTCAAGGCTCTCGCGCTTCTCCTTGCCATAGATACCGTCGAGCGACGCAAGGGACTGCGCGATGATGGCCACGTGACCGCGATAGGAGCGCAGCGTGTGAATGGCGCGTTCCAGATAGGGCATCGCACCCATTTGCTGGAACTCATCGATCATCATCATGACCGGCCAGGGCTCATCCTCTTCGG
>JBCDFN010000066.1:0-3310 GCA_039177935.1 Pseudomonadota bacterium
GACCAGGTAAGTCTGTCGCCGGCATTCAGCGTCCAAATGCCAGTAGGGCCGCGTATCTCGACAACACCTTCAAAGACCGCGAGCGAAACAACCTCGTCGATCCATGCGGCTTCGAATTCTGTGCCAAGCGCCTTCGCCTCCAACCCGCCGATTGCGACAGTGAAGGGTCGAGCGTTCTGATTGACCGAGAAGTAAGCCGCCCCCCGGATAAGCTCCACATTCCTATCTCCTTCGGCGGTACGGTCCGAGAGCGCAGAAGTGGCGTCCAAATGTGCCCTGTCGCCCGAAGCCAGCACGAATTCCTTGGGAGAACCTGCCGTTCTGAAATCGGAGATCCAGTATGTATAGGCGGCAGGCCCAGCAAGATAAGCACCAAGCGACAATACGAGGAAAACCACAATTGTGGGCAGGATCTTACCGCGCCTTCGCGGTGAAGTCGCAGCATATGCCTTGGCAATGAAGAAGTAGGCCTCCCGATGCGCCTCGCCCCCGGCAAGAAAAGCATCTCGTTCGGTCAACAATCCCACATCCTCAGGGGCTTCCTGCAGCTTCAGGAATATCGCGGAAGCTTGTTCGAGAAGGTGCTCGTTTGCGCTGATGGACATGGTCGGGCTGGGTTTGATGTAAGTCGCGGCTCATGATGCATGCGGAGCAAAAAGATAGCAGAGAAGAGAGAGGCGAGACAGAACCTCAAGTCTGGAGCCGGACCGCGACGTGTATCAGTGCGCGCTGGACCAATTGGAATGCACGTTGGGTCGAGATATTCAGCCGTTCCCCAATCTCCTGATAGGTCATGTTTTGCAATCTGTGCATCCGAAATGCTGCGAGCGTTCGCTCCGGCAATTCACCAAGCGCAATCACTGCAGCCGCCAAGTCCGCCCTTGCGATCACGACATGTTCGGTGTCAGGCGCGGTCCTTTCGATCTGCGATAGGGTCAGGAGACCAATGCGTTCGCGGCGATCTTTTCGCCGCCAGTCCCGTGCCAGATTGGCGACAATCCTGCGGAAAATTAGCTGTGCGTCTTGGTCCGGATAACTGCGACCCTGCCATCGCAACCAGCTGTCCTGCACGACATCCTCTGCGATTGATGGGCATCCAACGATTGAACGCGCCAGACGGACGAGGTCCCGGCGATCGTCGACGAAACATGCTTCGCCCGCGTGTTTCCGAACCTTTGCCAATGCTCATTCCTCAGCCTATCCCGCAAGCGTCTAGCTGGAGGAGAGGCGCCTTGGCTTGACGTCGCACGTTAACAAGATCGGCGTTGGATTAAAGCGGGAATTCTGAACTTGGATTGTGCGGAACACTGTGCAAGGTGGACGACTTCTTCTGCGCACGTGTACGAATAGCCGATAGCAAAAGAAGGTTCGATCTAGGCCCAAAACCACCATGCACCAATACGCCGTTCCCGACCGCATGCTGGGCGACGCGGATGTTGGAATTCATAACAGTTCGGCGTGGATATACATCTTGGACGCGGCTCGACCGAGCGCGCCTTCTAGTGCTTGTCTTTGTTCAACGAAGGGCTCGGTGTTTAGACTTTGAGTGACCATTGAAATATGCCCAGGTCGCGTCTGAGATGCGTTCACGAATGGCCTCTCTGCTCCCGTCCAGCATAGTGGGCTTGCCGATCAGCAAACTGGCAAATCCATGTACCATGGCCCACATCGGCGCGCCGAACTTGTGCGGGTCCAAATGGCCGAGACCTTGCGCGCGCATGATTCCCGTCAGCTCTTCGATGAAGCCATTATAGGCGGCCTCACCAGCTTGATGGGCAACATCAGTGGTATCGTTGTGCCTTGCAGCACTCCACATCAGATGAAACAGCTCCGGGTTGTCGGCACCGAACTCCGTGTAGTTGCATCCGCCGGCTATGAGGCTCTCGATCGAGTCCTTGGGGTGCCGACCGAAGCCCTCCTCTTTCTGGGCATTTAGTCGTCGGAAGCCCTCCGCTGCCACATGGGCCAGCAACTCGTCCCGGTCCTTGAAGTGCCTATATG
The DNA here is from genome assembly GCA_039177935.1 of Pseudomonadota bacterium. Classification (GTDB taxonomy): domain Bacteria; phylum Pseudomonadota; class Alphaproteobacteria; order Rhizobiales; family Methyloligellaceae; genus Methyloceanibacter. The sequence goes on from JBCDFN010000066.1 coordinate 2,002, forward strand.
GGGCACCGGAAGAAACGCCAGCCGCGCGCGCCGCGTCGGCCACGCTGACATCTTCGAGCCGCTTCTCGCGGATCAACTCGATTGTCGCGTCGATAAGCGCCGCCTTCAGATCACCGTGGTGATAACTACGCGCGCTCGTCTCGGTCTTGTCCCCGGCCATGCCGTCCATCTGCGCCCTCCAAAGGCCTTCCGCAACATTTTTCCATCTTTTGGGTTTGAAGTAAGTCCCTCTTACACTATGTGAGCGGTACTCACATATGTAAGCGAGACTAACTTCTCAACAGCTCGGGAGAGCCAGATGGACCAGCAAGCGATGAAATCCACCTGGAAGGGTTGGGCCCTGGCGGGTCTATTCACTGTTGCAGTGATCAGCGCGACCGCCGCTGCGGTAATGGCCCTGCATGCGCGCGCCTCGACCGACCCGACACTGCCAATCCGCCCTGCGCTCACCGTTTTGGCGGAGCCGGTGCAGTTGATGGATCATTACGTCGAGAAAGAGAGCTTCGTCGGCCGCGTGGAACCTGCCCGCGAAACCCGACCGGCTGCCGAGCGCGCCGGCCTGCTGGTCGATGTTCTCGTGGAAGAAGGGGATCAAGTGTCCCAGGGCCAGGTGCTTGCCCGTCTGGACATTCGATCTTTGCAGATCACGCGAGATCGTCTTGTCGCGGAGCGTGCCAGCATCGATGCGGATATCGAGCTCGCAAGGCGCACGACCGACCGGAGTGCCCGTCTGGTGGGAGAAGGCTGGTCCAGCAAGCAGACCTATGACGAGGCCCGTTATTCGGTTTCCTCGTTGACGGCACGGCGTGACGCCGTGGATGCGCAGATCGACCAGGTTAAGCTCGATCTTGAGAAGTCTGTCATCACTGCGCCTTTCGCGGGCCGGATCGCCGCACGCATGACGGATGAAGGTACGGTGATTGCGGCGGGGACCGCGCTGATGCGGCTGCAGGAAACTGATCGGCCGCAGGCACGGATCGGCGTGCCCTCGGATCGCGTGAGCAGCTTGTCGCTTGGTGACAGGCTCGTTCTCGACTACCAGGGCCAGCCGGTCTCTGGCCATGTTGCCGCAGTCACGCCGGATCTCGAGATGGGGACGCGCACAATCCCCGTGCTGATCGACATCACTTCCGACGGCCCGCTGGCGATGGGACAGCTCATCCGCATGAGCCTCGACCGCCGTATAGATGTGAGGGGCGCATGGGTCGACGTGGCTGCCCTTCAGGAAGCGGAACGCGGGCTTTGGTCTCTGTTCACAGTGGTCGAGACGGAGGGGCAACACACAGTCCAGCGCGAAGCGGTTGAGGTC
>JBCDFN010000067.1:0-3284 GCA_039177935.1 Pseudomonadota bacterium
ACGTTAAGGCCGCCATCCCCGGCGAACGAAAATGCGCTGAGAACGTTAGGGTGTGCGAGCACGACATCTTCGACTTGGCGCACCAGTGCGTCTTTTTGCACAACTGAAAGATTCCCGCGGGCACGGACGTAAACCAGAGCGTTTTCCGGCTCTGAATCGACGAAGAACTCAACGCCTCGATTGTTGCCGGCGTAGTACAGCATCGTCGAGCCAACGAAAACGAAGATCGCGCAAAACGCGACAAGTGGCATCACCGGATTGGCGGCAATCGCGTTGATGAAGTGTCCGAAAGGCGTGCGCCTGTAGCCTGCATCGACGCGATCATTGGCGCGCGCGGCAAGCTTGCCGCGTATCCACAAGGCGGCCAGGACCAGACCGCACAGTATAGCGACTGTTCCTGGGTTGAGGCCCAATGCAACAAGCCCGGCCGCCACAAGGGCAACGACAAGAATGCTCGACGGCGGCGGTAGCCAAGGGGCGCGGGACGCCATACGAGTATCGAAATCCGCAAGCGCGTAGCGCAACCGGCGACCAAGAGCGACCATGCCCATGACAAGCGCAACCGCTCCGGCGAAACCGGCGACCGCCGTGGCCAGCAGGACGACGCCGAGAAAAAAGACCGAGACCAAAGTCGGCACGACTGAGCCCGCAATGTTCGCGGCGTCCATTGCAGCGAAGCGAGTGTTAACTGCTTCAGCCAGAGGGCCAAAGGTGGCCCCGGCGCCAACAAGACCGACCACCGCGAGCCCTAAAGTTCCCAGAAAAAGCGTCCACCGCATTGTGCTCAGCTGATCCAGGCGTTGGCGGGTCCAACGCTCCAGCCGCCCAGTAACACCGCCCAGAACAGGCAGATAAACAAGCGCAACGAGTAAAGAGGCCGACAAGACGAAAATCAACGTGATCGGCAACATGCGCATGAACTGACCCGGCACACCGGGCCAAAAGAGCATCGGTAGAAAAGCGCAGAGAGTTGTCGCCGTCGAGCTGACGACCGGCCAGAACATACGTTTGGCGGCTGCGACATAGGCCGTCATCGGACCATCGCCACGGGCCATCCGTTTGTCGGCATACTCCACCACGACGATGGCACCATCCACAAGGATGCCCACCGCGAGAATAAGACCGAACATCACAATGTTGGAGACTGCCACACCCATCACAGCGAGCAGTGCAAAGCACAACAGGAACGATGTCGGTATGGCAAAACCCACCAGCAAGGCGGGCCGGATTCCAAGTGCTGCCAAAGTAACGATCATTACAAGGGCAATCGCCGTCAAAACGCTACCTTCAAGCTGGCGGACCATGCTCTCGATTACACGTGACTGGTCCTGAGAGGTCTGCATCTTGATTGCGGCGCGTAGTTCCGGCGGCCAGCTTTGCTGAGCCAGAGCGATCTCTTCTTCAATCAGCGCGACGGTGTCGATGATGTTAAAGCCCTTGCGCTTCACCACCTGCAATGCGATCGCGGTTTCGCCGTTGAAGCGCGCCGTGCCGACACGAGGTTCAAAGGTCAGACTGATCTCTGTCAGGTCACCTAGAGTGATGACACGGTCACCATTGGTTTTGACCGGAAGATTGTAAACATCGACCGGTGCTTCGAACGAAGAAGGAATCTTGACGGAAAAGCTTCCCTGATCGGATCGGATTTCGTCTGCCGCAATGAGCTGATTGTTGTTCGTCACAACGTTTATGAGTTCGGCGGCCGTAACGTTGTAAGCCTCCAGTTGCAGCGGGTCGATCACGACCTCGACCATCTCGTCGCGATCGCCTGCAATTCCTGCCTCCAAAACGGGTTCGAGCGCCTCTATGCGGTCTTGCAGGTCCTTGGCGATACGTGCCATCGCCCGCTCCGGCACAGGACCGGAGAGCGAAACGATCACAATTGGGAAGGTGCTAAAGTTAAGCTCGGTCAGCGTGTACTTTTCAAAACCGTCTGGAAAATCAGCCTCCGCGGCGTTCATCGCGTCGCGTACGTCGGCCATCGTCTCGGTTTTGTTCCATCCGAAGTCGAATTCCAGCGCCACACCGGCATAATTGTCCGCCGCCGTGCCATACATTTTGTCGAGCCCGTCGAGATCGGCGAGCTCTGTTTCCATCACTTTCACAAGCAGTTTTTCACTGTCTTCGGCCGAAATGCCGGGAAACTGAACAGAAACGAAAAGCGCCGGAATCTCGATGTCAGGCTCGCCTTCCTTAGGCAGACCGACATAGGCCAGGCTACCCGCAAGAAGCGACAGCACGACAAAAGCCAAGACCATCCGGGCCCGCGAGGCAGCCCAATCGACCAGCCCCGTCACTGACCGATCTCCTGGTAATGCGGGTCGACTGTCACACCGTCCGCGACGAATTCCTGTCCGATGACAATGACATCAGCCAGATCGGGCAAACCGGTGACATAGACGCCGTCAACGGTGTCTCTCAGGAGTTTAACTGGCACAAACTCGGCCGTGTTGCCGGATGCGACAATCCGCGCGCCGAGCGCTCCATTGTCATTGAGAGTCAAGGCCGATTGAGGCAAAAGGTGCGCTTGCGTTCCTTCCGCCGAGATCCGGATGTCTGCGCTCTGCCCGTCTCGCAGCGAGAAGTCTGGATTTGAGACTTCGATCTCAACCCGGAAAGTTCGGGTTTCCGGATCGGCTGCCCGCGAAATGAAGGTCACTTCGCCCTCTACCGACTCACCCGAAGCAATACGGGCCATTGCCAATGCACCAAGCCCAACCTTGCCGATTTCTGTTTCGGGAACAAAGCCCACGAGCATAATCGGGTCTAGTTGAATGATTGTGGCGCAAAGCCCGCCAGTCATCAGAAAACTGCCAAGCTCGGCTGTATCGCTTTCAAGCAGCCCCGAAAACGGTGCCTTCATCTCAAGACGTTCCAGTTCTTTTCTGGCCGCAGCCACAGCGGCCTGAGCGCTTTCCACGCCGGCCCGTGCGGCCTCGATACCGGCCGCTACGCTTTCAAGACCCGTCTCGGCGGCTTTCAGGGCGGCGTCGGCGCTGGTGATCTGCGCGCGCGCGCCTTCGACCTCCGCCTCGGTTTGAGCGAGACGAACCTGAGATGCAAAACCACCCTCGCTCAGCCGATCCGCGGCGTTGAAATTGATTTCCGCTTCGCGCAAACGCGCGCGTGCCTCCAGCGTGCGTGCGCGCGCCTCCTCAATACGGGCCCCGGACTCCGGAACTTGCGCTTCAGCGGCGGGAACTTGCGCGCGTGCTTCCGCGAGCCGCGCCAACATTTCGGCCAGGACCGCCTCGCGCGTTCCAGGATCGAGCCGGCAAAGGACG
>JBCDFN010000068.1:0-3268 GCA_039177935.1 Pseudomonadota bacterium
CGGCATGAGCCTGTTGATCCGCGGGCCGGATGCTCCGCCCAATGGCGAGGAGGCCTACGCGATGGATGGTGACGATTTGGTCGCCATTGGCGTGATGGACTACGGCAAGTTCCAGCCCAAACGGGTCATGGTTCCCGACGCATAACCTTGGCCCGGCTCGACAGACGCTGTGAACGGGACGAGGCTGCCGTGTTTGGTTGCGAGGCGCGTCTAGCTAGCGACCCATGAACCCAAAGATCTCGCGTAGCCGCCCGTCTTCCGCCTGCAGGACGAAGTAGGTGCCGTTGCCAAAAGGATTGCCGTCGCGAGAGACCCTGAAGTGGATGCGGGCAAAGTCCCGGACGGACTCGACATCTCCGTCCAAAGAGAAAACCATATTGTTCGCCTCTTCGCGGAACTCCGTGATGAACATGGCAAACTGAGAGTGCCCGATACAGGGGCCATCCCGGTGGACATCGTCGTAAATGCAGTCGCGGTCGAGTGCGCTGACAATCAGCCCAAGGCGAACATCCGCATCAGGCTCATTCCAGATGGATAAGAAGAGCTCGGCTTGCTTGTTGCTCACGGGCATGCGGCGGCCTACGGACGGATAGCGTCGGGCCATATCGTCGATGGCGCGGGCTTCGGCGGTACTCAAACCTCGGCCGCTGGGCCAGGATGGCACTTCGGCACGGGCGGTCACAGGTCGGGACATCTTACTGTACTCTCATACTCTACGTACCCCTACAGGGGGCGGCTGCCGCGCAACTTTGCATTACCACACCGCAGCATTGCGGCTGTTTTAGGCCGGGCAAGCAAAGGGCACTTACCTCAGACCGCCAAAAACGCATCCCTGCGAGCCATTCTGGCTCAATTGAACTCACCAATTCTCGCATAAAGCCATGGTTTATTAGCAGGGTAAACATTTAAGTGCCGTCGTCCAGCTACTGACGATGCGGTAGTTAATGCAGCGTTGCGCGGACTGTACCAAAACGAGAAGCGGCGTGATCCGTGTTGGCGGACGGGCAGTTTCGTTTATATGCAATGCTGGTCGGCCGACCATCGGCCTGAAAGGCCCACTCATGACCTTGCTCATCCTGTTTGTCATTCTCGCGATCGGCGTATCGTTCCTATGCTCGATTCTGGAAGCGGTTCTTCTATCGATCACGCCGTCGTTCGTTGAGGCTCTTGAAGAGGACAAACCAACACTCGCGGCAAAGTTACGGGCGTTACGCAGCGATATAGAACGGCCGCTGGCTGCCATCCTGTCTTTAAACACCATCGCCCATACCGTCGGTGCCACTGGCGCTGGCGCGCAGGCGGCACGGGTGTTCGATGATACCGGGGTCGGCATCTTTTCCGCGCTTTTGACACTTGGGATTCTCATTCTGTCCGAGATCATCCCGAAAACCTTGGGTGCAACCTACTGGCGGGGCCTTGCTGGCTTTGCCGCACGGGTTCTGCCTTGGTTGATCATAGCGCAGCTGCCGCTTGTCTGGCTGAGCCAATGGATCACCAAACTGATGACCCGGGGCAAGACGGACGCCGAAGTCTCCCGCGAAGAAATCACCGCACTGACCAGCGCTGGCCAAAAGCTTGGTATCGTCGAAGAGGATGAAACCCGCGTGGTGACAAACCTCTTCCGCATGCCTGAGATTGAGGCACGGGAGGTTATGACCCCTCGCACGGTCATCGACCACCTGCCCGCGGAGACGCCGGTTTCCGAAGCTGTCAACAATCGCGATGGCTTTCCGCACTCTCGGCTGCTGGTCAGCGGTGAGACGATCGACGAAGTCCAGGGCTTCGTCCTGACCCGTGAATTGCTCCTGGCGGCGGTTCGGGGAGAGGGCAAGAAGACCGTCGCGGACTATGCTCGCGAACTTCCGCGCATCCCTGAGGATACCGATCTGGATGCGCTGTTCGATATGCTCATGGATCGCGAGGCCCACATCGCGCTTGTGGAAGACGGATACGGCGGAACCGCTGGGCTGGTGACGATGGAAGACGTTCTGGAAACCTTGCTGGGCACCGAGATCGTCGACGAACACGATCAGGCGGCAGACCTGCGCAAGGTCGCGGTCGCCCGTGCCCGGCAGCGCCGGAAGCAAGCGTCGAAGGCCGCCGAAAAACCAGCCGAGGCCTAGCCTGAACGCTCTTCCAGCTTGCTCTTTCCTTCGCGCGCGAAAACGCCTATAAGCTGCGCAACGTCAGTGCGGGGTGCCCCCACACTGGCGTTTGTTTTGGAGGCAAGACAGCCCCCTTCGCAGACCCTCGCTGGACGACATCCCGGCCCAGGGTGACTTTTACCTCCATTATTGAAAGGAGAAATTCGATGTCGATCACTGCTGAGCGCAAAGCCGAGCTTATCAAGGACTTTGGCGTCAAAGACGGCGACACGGGCTCGCCCGAGGTACAGGTCGCTATTCTGACCGAGCGCATCAACAATCTCACCGAGCACTTCAAATCGCACGGCAAGGACAACCATTCCCGCCGCGGCCTTTTGAAGATGGTGTCACAACGACGCTCGCTTCTCGATTATGTGAAACGTGGCGATGAAGAGCGGTATAAATCGCTCATTGGTCGCCTAGGCATTCGTCGCTAGGCGAACGTGCTTTGACGTATCGGGGTTTACGCGGTTTCCCTTGCACGGGAGATCGTGTATCCCAACCACGGTTTTGCGGCCTTCTGCGGCCGCAAAACATGTACCTGGGGTCTGCCATAGTATCGGTGCGATCACGGGTTCTTTCGCCGGCTGTAGGAACGGCGAAGGCCACTCATATGCTGGCGGGTCCTGTTGTTTGATGGTACCCGGCGTTCGCGTGGTCACTGGCAGGATTGCCGACCCTTGAGACCCCACGATTCTCAAGGCTCCGTCGTCTTGCTGTTGGCTTGAACACCAGCCGAAACGGTAGACATGCACGTCACCCTCCACAGGAACGCTCGCCCCAGGTGAGCACTTCCCTCGGGCGGGTCGTCGTCTCTAGCGCCCAGTGGGCGCGCGGCCTTCGCTTTTCTTGAAACCGGTATGCTTCCATCCTTGGAGGCGACACTCTTTGTGGATCTGTGCCCACGGCACAACCGCGCACTTCTGTGGCTCTGTCCTTACGGCACAACCGCGCACTTCTGTGGCTCTGTGCCTACAGCACAACCGCAGCTGTTTCCGGACATTCGATCCATGGGGGATCGGGCCGGATTTGACCGGGGCCAGGGTATTCCTCTGGAATGGGCGCTCGGTCCCGAACCGAACGCGCCTGCGGAACAAGCACTGAGCCTGCCTGCCGGCAGCTAC
>JBCDFN010000069.1:0-3258 GCA_039177935.1 Pseudomonadota bacterium
CACGATCACCTCGACTTGGGTCATTCCGAGCCGCTTTGCCTCCGCGATCACGCCGTCCAGCAACGGCTCGCCGACTTCGTGCTGCAACCCGGCAACGCTAACAAATACCCCTTCCAATAGGAGCGAAGTCTGGCGTCGGGCTCGCGACCGCACCTGCAACATTGCAGCTCCTGTGAGGTAGCTCCTAATGAAGCGGCGGAAGCCGATCGTCTTCTCCGGATGGCTAGGGACTGGCCGCCAGAACCCTCGCTTCTTCTGCGCAAAGGTTGCGATCCCGAGGAGGGCACCATTGGGGCCAACGGCGCTGAGAGCGTAATCCGGGTCCAGACTTTCCGACAGCGCCGACATCGTTACCTCGCGTGGTAACATGCCGGGGAAGCGTTTTAGCCGCCCGTCATAGTAAAGCTGCGCCGCATCCAATAGTAGATCCTCTGGGATGCCACTCGCAATCGTCACCGGTGATGTCTCGACTGTCATGGCCGCGCTTAATGTCCTATCCTGACAGTGATCTTAGGCCATTTCCAGAATTCACGTGCGTGATTTCTTGGGTAGTTAACCCTTGGATTTTAGGAAAATCGGCGCCGACCCACTACCCGACCTAGTCGTCAACGCAAGGGCAAGAAAGAGCGTGACAAGTCCCGAATGCACCTGACACCGGATCGTTGTTAGAGCACAGGATACCACCCCATTGATATCCGATGGTACCGTCAGGCGTCTGAACTTCGAACCAAGGAAAGCCGTTCATTTCCTGTCCGGCGTTTTCCAAAAGTGAGATCACATCTCCTTGCTTTAGGCTTCCGACCCTTGAATAGGAGATACCGGGGCCATCGCGCACGATGCCGCCACCCGACGTCCCAGGGTGAGGAAATATAGTGGTCACACTCGAAGGTCTGGTTGACGTCTCATTTTGCAACGCATCCTTCGGAAGGTACTCTTTTAGGCTGTCAATACGTTTCTTATACTCAGCGGCGATACAGTCCACAGATGCCCCACACGCATCTCGCTCGCGCAGCCATGAACGTTCGCTTGATCTTACGTTGGCCAGTTCAGATACCTGCTCTGAGTTGTAGTCAAACACCAAAGCATAGGCGTTACCAAGTTGGTGATCGAGTTGGCTCAGCCTAGGGTTCTCGCAGATCGCCTTTTCTGACGCACCGAGGTCGCTGCCGTTGCAGTTGAATGTTGGGCCGCCGGCTAGCACCGGCGAAGCAGTAAACGCGATCAAAGCGTACAACAACACCTGTAACGAGTTCGAGGCGAAGCGTGTGGTCAACATACCTAAATCTCCTTGCGTTAAGCCCAGACTGTTTTGTGTTAAAACGGTCACCACCACAGCTTGTCCCGGATACGGAAACGTTGAAAGCGCGAAGGTGATGGCTTTGTCGAGCGTCAGAAAAAAGTCTCCTACCTGACTGCGTAGATTGATCCAAAGCTACAAGCTGGCGCAGGTGACGTCGACGACGATGGGCTTGATGACGTGATCGTCGACGCGCCGTTTGCCGATCTGCCCCATGGCGGTCGTGGTACAGGTCTATGGTTTCTCATCACCGGAGCCGCGCTCCAGCAAGCCGCAGTACCGAGCGGCGTTCTGCGTCTCGGCGAGTGTCCGTCGTCAGATTATTTGGGACACCGGATGCAGTGACAGTGAGGAGGGTCTGGCTCTTGTTTGGTTGAAGCTAAACCGCTCGGCAGTCGTTGATCAAGCGGCGCTGGCGGGTGGTGGGTTGTTTGATCTTCTGTCTCGCGGTGAGGATGGCTGCAGCTCGCCGAAGTAGGCGTCGGCCGGCGTGACATTGCCGAGGCTCCTGCGGACTCAGTGGTGGTCGTAGTGTTCGACGAAGTCATCGACGGCGCCCTCGAGCGCGCCTAGCAGGTAATGGTTCTCAAGCAGAATCCGATATTTCAGCGTCTGATGCCAGCACTCGATCTTGCCCGGGGTCTGAGGATGGTTGGGCGCGCCACGGACGTGGTCGATGCGCTGGTCGTTGAGCCATCTGGCGACGTCGCCGGCGATACAGGACGAGCCGGTGTCGCTGAGCAGACACAGGCGGTGCAACACGGCTGCCCGGTCACAGCCCGATGCGTCGAGAGCAAGCTGCAGGGTCTCTATGACGTCCTCGGCTCGCATCGTCGTGCAAAGATTCCAGGCGATGACGGTGCGACAAAAGTCGCCCTGAACAGTGCTCAGATAGTACCAGCCCCGACCGATAACCTGCAGGGTGGTCAAGTCTATCTGCCAGAGTTCGTTCGGCCGAGTGGCCTTGTCATGGAACTCATCGGCCGCCTTGATCACCACGAAGGCCGGACTGTTGATGTGGTGGTGCGCGTTGAGAAGGCAATACACGGAAGCCTCTGACACAAAATGTCTTTTCGTGTCGGTGAACCGCACGGCAAGCTCTCGTGGAGAAAGCTCCGGCTCATCGAGGGCAAGTTCTATAATGGCCTGCCGAACATCATCCGGGATCCGATTCCAGACGCGGCTCGGGTGCGGCCTTCGATCTTCCAGCCCCGCCTCGCCGCACGCTCAGATGCGATCATACCACCGATGGAATGTACTTCTCGGGATACCGAGTTTGTCGCGTGTGCGCTTGATCGGCCGGTGCGAGCCCTCGACGAGGCGGATGATCTCCAGCTTCTCCGATGCGGGGTCTCTCATTCGCCGTCCCCATGCCCGAGCATATTTTTTTTAAGAAGCCGGTTCTCAAGCGTGACCTCAGCAAGCGCCACCGCTTCGGCGCGCAGCTCCTTCACCTCAGGGCTCGTCGCCTGCCGCGCCGTATCGCCGCCCAGGCGCTTCTTCCTGGCCTGGAGGAACTCCTTCGACCAGCTGTAGTAGAGGCTAGTCGCGATCCCTTCTCGTCGGCAGAGCTCGGCGATGCTGTCTTTGCCGCGCAGCCCCTCCAGGACGATGCGGATCTTCTCCTCCGACGAATGGCGCTTGCGTGTGCATCGGCGTATGTCCTTTACGACCTGCGTTGTCGATCGTGGTTGTGGCCCGGGTTTCTGTCTCTTCTCCACTCTTTCGCGGTTGCGATTAGCCATGGGTGGATGCCCCCGTTCGTGCAAGGTCGGCGATATGCGAGTTGCAGTTGATCGGGAGCGGTTATGTGTCAGGCCCTTTCTTGCGGCGCTTTTCTGACCGCTGGCCGGTATGGTGATGCGAAGACCAAGACCCAATCAGAAACGCGAGCTCGACGGCTCTTGGCTCATCCCTGGTTTCCTTGATCCCGATCGATCGTTTGCCCTTACTCTTCACGC
>JBCDFN010000070.1:0-3178 GCA_039177935.1 Pseudomonadota bacterium
CGGCAGGTAAGCCAGGACGAAGCGGGTATGCGGCTCGACCGCTGGTTCCGTGAGCACTATCCTGGCCTTGCCTTCGGAGCGTTGAACAAGCTTTTGCGCAAAGGCTCTATCCGCATTGATGGCGGCCGCGCCAAATCGAACAGTCGGCTGGCAGCAGGGCAACTGATCCGGGTTCCTCCTCTGGGCGCAGATGCGATGGTGGAGCGTCCTTCGAATTCAATAGCGCCGCAACAGACCGACACCCTGTCCGAACTAAAACGATTGACGCTGTTTGAAGATGACGCCTGTCTGATCTTGAACAAGCCATTTGGCCTGGCCGTTCAGGGAGGCTCGGGCTTGAACCGGCATGTGGACGGTATGCTTGAGGCCTTAAGGGACAGGCTAGGGCGCAAGCCGCGGCTGGTCCATCGCCTCGATCGCGATACCAGTGGAGTGCTGGCCATCGCGAAAACGAAGGCGGCAGCGACTGCGATGGCCGCATCCTTCCGTGGCCGGGCAACGCGTAAGATCTACTGGGCTTTGGTTCGAGGCGTGCCGAAGCCGAGGCAAGGACGCATCTCAAATCATCTTGTTAAGGGAAGCGGCGACGACGGCAATGATCGGATGCGGATTGCGCGGCACGGCGAGGCCGGCGCGGACCACGCGCTCACGCTTTACAACGTTATTGAAACAGCGGGACAACGGCTCACATGGCTGAGCTTACGTCCGATCACCGGACGAACGCACCAGTTGCGTGCTCACTGCAATCACATCGGCCACCCGATTATTGGTGATCCCAAATACTTTGACGTTGAGAACTGGGAAATACCAGGTGGCATTCAAAAGCGGTTGCATTTACACGCGCGTCGCCTTGTTATCCCGCATCCGAAGGGCGGACTGTTGGACGTCACAGCGCCTCTGCCGCCGCATATGCAGCAAAGCTGGAATCTTCTCGGGCTTTCGGCGAACGACAACGGTCAGGATGACGATTGGGACAGCTAGGGCGTTGGCTGCTAGGATAGATGTGTGGACAATGAACTGATCCTTTGGGCTGCTCTGGGCGCTCTGATTGCGCTGTTGGCGCTCGCTGTTTGGGCAGGGCGTCGCGGGTTGCACGCGCTGGGCGTTGTTGGACCAGGTCAGCGACCGACGGCACAAGCGCGGCAAATGGACGAGTTGATTATCGAGCTGCGCAGGCTCAACGCAAATCTTGAAGCAGTTGTTGAGGCAAACAGTCAGCGCAGTTCGAAGGCCGACAATGAGTGATACGACTTCCCCGTTCGATGCGATCTTCGACGGCCATGCAGAGGAACCTATGCGTTCTGCGCAACGCGGAATGCGGCCAGAGCTGCCGAAGCGGTTCTGGTCGGATGTTGCGCTCTCAGAGTCCGGCGGTTTTTATGAAATTCAGCTAGATGGCCGTCCCGCGCGCACTCCCGGACGTAAACCGCTGGGATCGGCCAATCTCGCCGTGGCCGAGCAGCTCGCCATCGAGTGGCGCAACGTTGGAGAGCGGCTTGATCCGCTGACGTTGCCGCTGACCCGCCTGATCAACGTGGCAATTGACCGGGTCGAGGCACGCCGTGACGAGATCGTAGATGACCTTGTCTCCTATGCCGGCTCTGACCTGCTGTGCTATCGTGCTGACCGGCCTGAGGGGCTTGTCGCTATCCAGGCCGAGCACTGGGACCCGCATCTCACTTGGATCGATAAGGTGTACGGCGTTCAACTGAACTTAGCCCAAGGTGTCATGCCCGCCGAGCAGTCTCCCGGGGCGCTGGATGCCTACGGCAGTGCCGTTCGGACAATTGCCGCAACTGCTGAAGTCCTTGCAGCGCTGAGCCTGGCGACCACGCTTACCGGTTCTGCGGTGTTAGGCCTACGCTTGGCCAGTGGAACTATCACCTCCGATGAGGCGTGGGCCGCCGCGCACGTCGATGAGGACTGGAACCGACGACAGTGGGGTGAAGACGACGAGGCAACACGTCTGCGCGAGGGCCGGAAGCGGGACTTCCATTGTGCGGCGTTTGTGCTCGCGGCCCATGCGCCCGAAGCATCCTAGAATTGGAAGACCGTGGGTTGGCCTGTTGCTCGTCCTGCCACCGGACTCAGTGATGTCCGCCCTTCGGATGGTTGGAGTGCGTTGCAGCAACTGGTAAGCGAAGGCGTTGTTTCGCCATTTGGAGGCTTACCGCCCATGACCGTTCTCGAAGAGTTGGAGACACGCCGCGCAGAGGCGAGAGCCGGCGGTGGTGAACGGCGGATCAACGCCCAGCACCAAAAGGGCAAGCTCACCGCACGCGAGCGACTGGGCGCCTTACTCGATGATGGCTCCTTTGAAGAGTACGACATGTTCGTGCAGCATCGCTGCAAAGAGTTCGGCATGGACGAGACACGCTATTCGGGCGACGGGGTCGTGACCGGTTGGGGTACGATCAACGGCCGGGTCGTTTATGTTTTTGCCAAAGACTTCACCGTATTCGGTGGGTCGTTGTCGGAAGCGCACGCCGAGAAGATGATAAAGATCCAGGATATGGCGCTGCGCAATCGCGCGCCGATTATCGGCCTGTTCGACGCGGGTGGCGCGCGAATACAGGAAGGGGTGGCTGCGCTTGCGGGCTATGGTGAAGTGTTTCACCGTAATGTTCGGGCGTCCGGTGTGATCCCACAAATCTCCGTAATTATGGGACCGTGCGCGGGTGGCGATGTCTATTCGCCGGCGATGACCGATTTCATCTTCATGGTTCGCGACACCAGCTACATGTTCGTGACCGGACCGGATGTTGTGAAGACTGTGACAAACGAGACGGTCACCGCTGAAGAGCTCGGTGGTGCTAAGATTCATACAACAAAATCATCCATTGCAGACAAGGCATTTGACAATGACCTTGAAGCGTTACTTGAAGTCCGAAGGCTGATCGACTTCTTGCCCGCTTCGAACAGCGCAGAGCTTCCGGAAATTCCGTGCTTCGATAGTGTGCAAAGCCAGGACGATAGCCTCGATACGCTTGTGCCTGCCAATCCGAACCAGCCCTATGACATGCGCGAGCTGGTCCTTAAAACGCTCGACGACGGCGATTTTTACGAGATTCAAGGGGCGTTCGCGCAGAATATCATTACTGGTTTCGGACGCATCGAAGGCGCACCGGTCGGTATTGTCGCCAATCAGCCCATGGTGTTGGCAGGTGTCCTCGATTCA
>JBCDFN010000071.1:0-3089 GCA_039177935.1 Pseudomonadota bacterium
AGCTGTTCGAGCGTCATCTGCGTCGGGTCCATCGCCGAGGCGAGGTCCGCGTCCGCTTCACTTACGGTGTCGAGCCACTTCGCGTTCCCCCACGAAGGTCCGGGCTGCGGGCCTTCCTGATCGGTGAGGTCGGGAATGAAGTTCTTAGACTGCTCGTTCATGCTCTTGATCCCTTTGAGCTTTTGGCTCTCAGAAGAGAGCGCGGGTCCGGCCCCCGTCGGGCCCGCGTCTCATAGTGTCAGGCGTTTTTAGGCCATTTCCTTCAGCATCGCGTCCAACGTGGTGCCGAGTTCGCTTGGCGAGGGGCTGACGCGGATGCCCGCCGCTTCCATCGCCGCGATTTTGTCTTCCGCGCCGCCTTTGCCACCGCTGACAATCGCGCCCGCGTGACCCATGCGGCGTCCCGGAGGCGCCGTGCGGCCTGCGATAAAACCAACGGTCGGCTTGCTGCGGCCCTTGGCGGCTTCCTGCTTGAGGAATTCCGCAGCTTCTTCTTCGGCCGATCCACCGATTTCGCCGATCATGATCATCGAAGTGGTGTCCGGATCGTCGAGGAAGAGGTCGAGCACGTCGATGAAGTTGGTGCCGTTGACCGGGTCACCGCCAATGCCGACCGCCGTGGTCTGGCCAAGGCCAACCATCGTGGTCTGGTGCACGGCTTCATAGGTGAGCGTGCCCGAGCGGCTGACAACGCCAACCGAGCCCTTCTTGAAGATCGAGCCCGGCATAATGCCGATCTTGCATTCTTCTGGCGTGAGGACGCCGGGGCAGTTCGGGCCAATCAGGCGCGACTTGGAGCCGGTAAGAGCCGCTTTGGCGCGGACCATGTCGAGCACGGGGATGCCTTCGGTGATGCAGATGATGAGTTCGATTTCCGCATCGATAGCCTCACAAATCGCATCAGCAGCAAAAGGCGGGGGCACGTAGATGCAAGAAGCGGTCGCCCCGGTCGCGGCCTTGGCCTCGGCGACCGTGTTAAACTGCGGCACACCGATATGCTCGGTTCCGCCTTTGCCGGGCGTGACACCAGCGACCATCTGCGTTCCATAATCGAGCGCCTGCTGGGTGTGGAAGGTGCCGGTGTTGCCGGTCATCCCTTGGGTGATGACCTTGGTGTCTTTGTTAATGAGGATGCTCATGTTTTAGTCCTTCGCTTTGCCGAAGAGTCTTGAGAAGAAAGATGGTGGGTTTGGAAGAGGCCCGTCCGGAAAAACTATGCAGCTGTTGTCTCGTCCGTCGTCAGACATGCAGTCGTAAGTTCCAACGCCGAATTGCTTCGCCTTCCGCTTCGCAAGCGACCAGGCCGAGTTAGCATCGCCAGGTCCGCTGGGCATGGAGCAATAAATGAAGCCGTTGGTGAAACTGTAATCCATACCGTTGCGGTCGTCAGTATCCGTGAGAACAAAATCAGGAAATTGGGAGGTCATCTCGGTGTACCAAGAACGCAACGATGAGCTCAGGAGCGCGGGGTCATCCACATTTTCGGACTCGTCCCACTCCATCCGGTCTTCGTACCACTTGCGAAAGGCGAGGCCATCCTTTGGGGCGCTTGCCGGATCGAAAACGGCGAAGTCCGCGCTCACTTGAGGCTCTCATCCAGCGCCTTGCACGCCTCAAGCAGCTCTTCGACCGCGTCGGTTGAGACCTTGAGGTTGGCCTTCTCTTCGTCGGTCAGTTCGATTTCGACCACATCCTCGGTGCCGCCCGCGCCGATCACGGTGGGAACGCCGACATACAGACCGTCGAGGCCATACTTGCCTTCAACAAAGCTGGCCGAGGGCAGGATGCGCTTCTGGTCGCCGAGGTAGGCTTCGGCCATGGCGATCGCGCTGGTGGCGGGGGCGTAATAGGCCGAGCCGTTGCCGAGCAGCTTCACAATCTCGCCGCCGCCCGCGCGGGTGCGCTTGACGATTTCGTCGAGGCGGTCTTCCGAGACACCCTTGATCTTGGCCATGTCCTTCACCGGGATGCCGTTGATCGTGGAGTAGGACAGGACCGGAACCATCGTATCGCCGTGGCCGCCGAGCACGAAGGCGTTCACGTCTTTGACGCTGCACTCAAACTCCCAGGCAAGGAAGGTCGCAAAGCGCGCGGAGTCGAGCACGCCTGCCATGCCGACCACCTTGTTGTGGGGAAGGCCGGAAAACTCGCGCAGCGCCCAGACCATCGCGTCCAAGGGGTTGGTGATGCAGATCACGAACGCGTCGGGACAGTTGTTCTTGATGCCTTCGCCAACCGCTTTCATCACTTTGAGGTTGATGCCCAGCAGATCGTCGCGGCTCATACCCGGCTTGCGCGGGACGCCTGCGGTGACGATCACTACGTCCGCGCCCGCAATGTCGGCGTAGTCGTTCGATCCCGTGATCTTGGCGTCAAAGCCTTCGATGGGTCCGCACTGTGAAAGGTCCAGCGCCTTGCCCTGCGGCATACCCTCGGCAATGTCGAACAGGACGATGTCGCCGATTTCCTTCTTCGCGGCGAGGTGGGCCAAAGTGCCCCCAATCATGCCTGAACCAATAAGCGCGATCTTCTTGCGGGCCATAGTGACAGTAATCCTTCCCAGATCCCTCGGGACGGCAAACTGTGTAAGGTGAAGGGCCGCTTTGCACGGCGCTAACGCAGCCCCCATCCCGTCGCGGCTGCGCTTTGACTTCGCAACGCGGGGTAGGCCTGTCTTGTGCCCTTGGCAACCACCAAAAAGTCTAAGATGACGGTTTTATTTGATACTAGTTCGCAGTATCAATAATTGATCTAAAAGTGACGTTCTTATCTTAGCCGTAGCTGAACAATTCGATGCAATTGGAGGCGCTTACACGCCGGGCGTCATCTCTCAACCGTGAGAGCGCAGAGGGACGGAATGTGCCCCTTCCGACTCGCGTTCCTGCGTCAGCAGCATAGCGGCGAGGTAATCGGGCACCGGGCGGCTGAAATAGTATCCCTGGCCCATCGTGCACCCCGCTTTGCGCACGGCCTCGACCTGTTCGAGCGTTTCGAGACCTTCGGCGACAATTCCCATTTCCAGCGTCGTGCCCATCTCCGCCACCGCGCGAATGATCGCGTCGCTTTTGCGCCCGACTTTCTCGCCCGAG
>JBCDFN010000072.1:0-3042 GCA_039177935.1 Pseudomonadota bacterium
ACATAGATGACCTGTGTGACAAGAATACCGGCATTGCCAACGACGAGGCGCCCCGGCTCGATCTCGATCTCGCAGCCGAGATGCCCGACCGTCTCCTTGATCAGGTCTCCGTATTCCATAGGCAGCGGCGGTGGCTCATTGGACTGGGTGTAGGGGATGCCGAGCCCTCCCCCCAGATCGAGTCGCTCAATAACGTGACCATCCGTGCGCAGAAGCTCTGTCAGCTCGGCCACTTTTTGATAGGCCAGACGGAAGGGCGCGAGTTCTGTGAGTTGGCTGCCGATGTGAACATCGATCCCAATAACTTTCAGCCCCGGCAAACCCGCCGCATAGGCATAGACATCCCGAGCTCTGGAGATTGGAATGCCGAACTTGTTTTCCGATTTACCGGTCGCGATCTTGGCATGTGTTTTCGCATCGACATCGGGATTGACGCGCACCGTGATCGGCGCCTCAAGCCCCAGCGCCTGCGCCTCTTCGCTCAGCACAGCCATCTCCGGCTCGCTTTCGACATTGAATTGCCGAATACCGCCTATCAATGCGTCGCGCATTTCTTCACGGGTTTTGCCCACGCCGGAAAAGACGATCCGTTCTCCGGGCACACCGGCGGCCCGGGCGCGCTTGTATTCCCCGCCAGAGACGACATCCATGCCAGCCCCGAGATCTGCAAGTGTCTTCAGGATCGCCTGATTGCTTGCGGCCTTCATCGCATAGCAGACCAGATGCGGAAGACCTGAGAGCGCCTCGTCGAACAGCCTGAAATGTCGGGTCAAGGTTGCGGTGGAGTAACAGTAAAACGGTGTGCCCACGTCGACCGCGATCTCCGCAACCGAGACATCCTCGGCATACAAAGTGCCGTCCTTGTAAAGAAAATGATCCATGGCACGCGGCACCCTCGCTTACAAGTGCGCCGTCTTATCACCCACACCGCCAGACGCAATGCGACGCGCCGTCTTTGTCAGGCCAAGCCTGTGCGCAAGACGCCACGAGGCAGATCAAGCCATCTTGGGGGCCATGACTGCAACCAGCCCGCGCAAACCAAGCGCGACTAGCCGTCGCTCCCGACCTGGCAGAACAAGAAGCATTGATCTGAATTAAGGCCGACTTGCTTGCGGACTCTATTCTGAAACAAAGGAGTTCAGCTTTGACAGAGCACGGTCATACCCAGCAAGAAATCAGGAAACGAATTGGTGCTCCTCCCGGCCGAGGGGTATTGCGCGATGCGATCTATGGTGCAGTCGACGGGGCCGTGACGACCTTCGCAATTGTTGCGGGTGTGGCGGGAGCAGGGTTGTCGCCGTTCGTGATCATCGCACTCGGAATTGCGAATGTGCTGGCGGATGGGTTCTCAATGGCGGCGGCCAACTACTCAGGCACCAAAGCAGAGCTTGATAACAGACGCCGCATCCGCAGAATCGAGGAAACCCACATCCGAGACTATCCCGAAGGAGAACGTCTCGAAGTTCGCGAGATTCTTGCAAACATGGGTTTGAAGGACGACGTTCTAAACGAGGCGACCAAAGCAGTCACGCAAGATCGCGAAAACTGGATCGCACTGATGTTGGAGGGCGAGTATGGCTTGGCTGGCGTCGACCCGCACCCAACGAAATCCGCTGTCACAACTTTCCTGTCTTTTCTGGTCGCAGGGGCAGTTCCTCTATCCCCGTTCGTTCTAGGCTTGGATAACGCGTTTTTCGTCTCGACCACGATGACCATGGTAACCTTTTTCACAATTGGCGCGCTGAAGAGCTTCTGGTCACTCAGCCCCTGGTGGCGATCCGCGTTCGAAACTCTGCTGATCGGGGGACTTGCCGCGACAATCGCGTTCTATGTCGGATCTCTGTTCCATTCATCGTGATTGTTTTACCTGCTGCCGCTCAGAGCAAACATCGGACATCCATCGATCATAAACAAAGGTTGCTCTGCCGCGCTTGCTTGCGTGTTTTGTCATTGAGCATGTCAGTCAAAGACCCAAATTCGGATGCAGAACTCAGATCCAACCGTCAGGCCACGGGAGAAGCCAGTCTTTTGATACGCGCCTGGACGTCTAGGCTGCTAATCCCGTCGAATCCGCAAAAATAGATAGAGCGGCAGGCCACAGCTGACCCCGATGCAGAACGTGGCGGGGATCGCGATCAGACGGAGCCAATCCCGCGACCTTACGCTTTCCCAGATCACCCAGACGGTCAGGGCGGCGGCGGCAACGGTGAGATCCCAGACCAGACCACTTGTCGCGTCATTGACATGCCAGGCATCGACCATAGCCATGATGTCGTAGCCATTCGCGTTGAACCACGAGATGAAATAGTACATCGGATGGATTGAACCCCAGACGGCGAGGGCCAGAAACAGGTACTTCACCAGCACCCTCCCCAGTAGCGCCCTCTGCACCGTCCGGTACCTGTCCCCAGTGTCAGGCTGAGATTTCCGCGCGAGATCGTGGTCGCGACGCCACCGCTGACCCCGTTTGAGCCAACCCCGACCCCCACCGAGGTCGAGGTTTCGGTTTTCGGCGGCGGTGCCTCGGGTTCGCCATCCACGCCGCAACCCGACAGCCAGAGAAAAGCCAGGCCACACATCGTGAGAGAGATTGTTTTCGTGCTCATGTCAGCACATCCTTCCATCTCGCAATCTGTTCGCGCACACGCAACGGCGATGTGCCGCCATAGCTTTGCCGCGATGCGACGGACTTGTGCACGCCCAGCACATCATAAACGGATTCGCTGATATCGCTATGCACGCTTTGCAACAGATCGAGCGGCAAATCCGCCAGATCACAGCCCTTGGTCTCGGCGAGGGCCACAGCGCGGCCCGTGACGTGATGCGCCTCGCGAAAGGGGAGGCCGACAACCCGCACCAGCCAGTCTGCCAAATCTGTCGCAGTCGAGAACCCGGACGCGGCCGCTGCCTCCAGCGCATCCTTGTTCGCGGTCAGGTCTTCGATCATCCCGGTCATCGCGGCCAGTGACAAAAGCAGGTTGTCGGCTGCGTCAAAGACCTGCTCCTTGTCTTCCTGCATGTCCTTTGAATAGGTCAGAGGCA
>JBCDFN010000073.1:0-3039 GCA_039177935.1 Pseudomonadota bacterium
CGATTTCTCGGGCGGCCAGGTTGGGGCGTATGCCACCTATCTGAACGGCGGTCTGTTCGTCGATACGCTGCTGAATGTACATCTCTATGAGATCAACACGCCGAATCTCGGCTTCTCCGACAGCCTTGACGCCACCACGGTCGGCCTCAGAACCGACGCAGGCTATCGCTTCGGCTCGTTCACCGGCGGGGCCTTCTTCGAGCCGCTGGCCACCATCGAGATCACCTGGGCGGATATCGACGGGTTCAGCGCGGGCGGCAACCGCGTGTCCTTCTCGGACGACGCCAATGTCCGTGGGCGGATCGGCGGCCGTGTGGGCACCACGATGCAGGCCTGGGAAGGCACGATGATGGAGCCGTTCCTCATCGCGAGCCTGTGGGGAAATCTGTCCGACGACAACAGCGCACGCCTCGTCTCAAGCGGGACCACGTTCAATTTCCAGGATGATCTGGATGATGTCTGGGGCGAGATCTCTGGCGGCGTGAACCTGTTCAACTTCTCTCAGACCACGTCCGTCTTCGCCAAGGTCGACTACACCTTCGGCGAGAACGTCCAAGGCGTCGGCGGCAAGGGCGGTATCCGCGTGGCTTGGTGATCGCGCTCAAGTAGGCCGCTAGGCCGGTAGCGCAAAGAAGAAGCCCTCAAGTAGCGCGAAGCGCGATAGCGCAAACAGTTAAGCCCTCAAGCAGCCGCTAGGCGATAGGGCAAGAAGAGACTCCCTCAAGCAGCCGCTAGGCGATAGCGCGAAAAAGAACACCGCGTAACCCTCAGTCGCGCGCGACGGTGACCTTCAGAAATGTCGCCGGAATCGACGTCGTACCCGGCGTTTCGGCTTTGTTGTGACTATTGAAAAGGTCTTCGAGCTCCTTTTGGAGCGCGTCAGCGCGACCATCCTTCGCGGCGGCTGCGAAGGCATTCATCGTTGGGCCATAGTAGTCCCGAAACGTGCTCAGGACCTCGGATGGCGGTACATCGGCGTTGAACGTGAAGGTCTCCTTCGCGAACGTAATGTTCCCTTCCGGAATGCCTGCTGCGGTGAAGCGTGCTTTGACTTCGTCTTCAACGCCCCACGTGACGGGACTGATAAAGCCCTCAGGCGGTGGCGGCGTATACGCCGCACTGACTTTCAGCACTTGAGCGATGAGTGTTGGGTCCCCTGGTATCCAGTTTCCCATAATGATGCGCCCGCCTGGACGGGTCACACGCACCATTTCCTTGGCGACATCGTAGGGCCTTGGGGCGAACATCGCCCCGAAAATGCTCACAACCAGGTCGAAGCTCTCATCGTCCAAACCGTTCAGATCTGAGGCGTCGCCCTCTTGGAACTTACAATTGGACAGTCCAGCCTCGCTGGCGCGCTTGTTCCCGGCTTCAACGAGGTTGCTCGCGATGTCGACACCCAGAACATCCGCTCCACGTTTTGCCTCCGGCAAGGCCGTTGTCCCATCGCCACAGCCGAGGTCCAAGACCTTGAGCCCATCGGTGATGCCGAAGGTCCCAACAAGTGCGTCGCCGCTCTGCCGCATTGTCGCGGCAATGCGCGTGAAGTCGCCCTTTTCCCACAGCGCCTTATTCGGGTTCATGAGCAATCCCTCCCTCGATTAGTCCGTGATCATGCGCTTGGCCCCTTACGCGCGCAAGACAAGGCTGGCGTACAAGGACCGTCTCATGAGTGAGCCAAAGTACTTGAGATCGAGCCAAACACGGGCGTGACACATGCGAGGTTCTTGTGCGGGCCCTATCGCAGAATCGCGGGAACAAGCCTTGATTTTAGGCGCCCAGCCGACCATTCTCCGCGGCAATCCAGAGATGTGGAAGGAGCCATATGGCGAAGGAAGAAATGCTGGAGTTTCCGGGGGTGGTGACCGAACTGCTCCCGAATGCCACTTTCAGGGTGAAACTCGAGAACGAACACGAGATTATCGCCCACACGGCGGGACGTATGCGCAAGAACCGGATTAGGGTGCTTGCTGGTGACAAAGTTCTGGTCGAGATGACCCCTTATGATCTCACTAAAGGTCGGATCACTTACCGGTTTAAGTAGCCTGTTCGGGCTGAAGCGGAGCGCGCCGGCACAAGCCGAGTCCGCGCCTGCTGCTGTGCCGGGCAAGACGCGGGCGCCACAGCGCCCGACGCGTCGTCGCGCGCAAAAGCCTGGCTCCAGCTTTCGGCCCAAGCTCGTGCTCGCGTCCGCGTCCCCGCGCCGGCTGCAGCTGCTTGAGCAGGCAGGGCTTGCGCCCGATGCGTTACGGCCGTCCTCTGTCGACGAGAGCGTATCCAAGGGCGAGGTGCCGCGTCAGATCGTTCGCAGGCTCGCAAAGGCTAAGGCGGAAGCAGCGCTGAAGCTCGTCAAGAACGAGCCCGAACTCGCCAAGAGTTTTCTCATCGCTGCCGATACGGTCGTGGCCGTTGGGCGGCGTGTGCTTGGCAAGGCTGAGCTCGAGAACGAGGCGGCCGATATGCTGCGGTTGCTCCGCGGCCGTGCGCATCGCGTCTACACGGCCGTGACGATGGTGACACCAGAAGGGCGCTGGCGCGAACGTGTGGTCGAGACGCGCGTGCGTTTCCGCAATATTACGGACCAAGAGATCGGCGCCTATCTTGCGAGCGGCGAATGGCGCGGCAAAGCGGGCGGTTATGCCATTCAGGGTATCGCCGGCGCCTTCGTGGTGAAGCTGGTTGGTTCCTACACAAATGTCGTCGGTTTACCGCTGACGGAGACGGTGAGCCTTTTGGCGGGCGAGGGGTATCCCGTCGCGCTCCTTTGGCTGGCCAAGGCCGAGGTCGACTCCGAGTGAGCGGCGCCGCCAAGTCGAGCAAAGCGCCCGAGGCTGTTTCGCGCTGCCCGATTTGCGGAAAACCGACTGTCAAAGCCCATCGTCCCTTCTGCTCAAAGCGCTGCGCGGAGATTGATCTCGGCCGCTGGCTAAAAGGGGCTTATGCCGTTCCCGGGGACCCAGCATCCGAGACCTTTTCGGGCATTTCGCCCGACCAAGAGCAGGACTAAGCTAAGCAGAAAAGTGCCAGGAATGGCGGAGA
>JBCDFN010000074.1:0-2978 GCA_039177935.1 Pseudomonadota bacterium
ATTTTATGAGACTAATTTTATCCCCATAGTCTGTCCATAGAGACGCCCGGGATCGGGCGAAGGAAAGGAAACGAACATGAAATACGCAGTTTTGGGCACAGGCATGGTCGGGCACACTCTGGCGAGCAAGCTCGCATCACTTGGTCACGAGGTCCGCATGGGCGCCCGCGACGCCGACAATGAAAAAGCGAAAGCGTGGGCCGCGTCGCAAGAAAACCTGGCCGGGCACGGATCGTTTGCGGAGGTTTCTAGCTGGGCGGACCGCGTCATCGTCGCCGTCAGTGGCGCACAGATCGAAGCTGTTGCCGCTGCCATCGGTGACCCTGCCGTTTCCGGAAAAACCGTTATCGATGTCACCAATCCGCTCGACTTCAGCCACGGCATGCCGCCCGTTCTGGTGCCGCATCTGTCGAACACGACATCAGCGGGCGAGGTGCTCCAAGCTGCGCTGCCCTCGGCAAAAGTCGTCAAAACGCTGAACACCATGAACCATGAGATCATGGTGAGCCCGACGCAGGTTCCCGGGAACCACGACGTGTTCCTGAGTGGCGACCACGACGACGCCAAAGCGGATGTGCGCGCCCTTCTGGCCGAGTTCGGCTGGAGCAACCCGATTGACCTTGGCCCGCTTGCCGCCGCGCGCGGCACCGAAGGGATGATGCCCTTCTGGCTCAGGATATGGGGCACGCACGGGTCGGCAAATTTCAACTACAGCATTGTGCGGGGGTAGATATGCGTATCGCCGTCATCACGGGCGCGGCCCGGGGCCTTGGGCGCGAAACCGCCCGGCAGCTTTCAGCGCAAGGGTTGCATGTGATCCTGACCGGTCGGAATGCGACGGCCCTCGAGGCCGCCGCGGCACCGCTCAAAAACGCCAAATGGCGGGTGCTGGACGTCGGCAGCGATGCCTCAGTTAAACAGTTTTTCGAGTGGCTAAAGACGACGCACGGCCGCCTTGACGTGCTGGTGAACAATGCCGGACGCATTTACGGTAGGCACGGCTCTTCTGTTCGTACACAACGCCCGACACACTGATGGAGGCGATTTCGAACAATGCCATTGGTGCCTTCAGAATGATGCAAATGGCCCTCCCCATGATGGCGGAAAATGGCTACGGGCGTGTCGTCAATGTTTCATCAGGTATGGGCGCCTTGACCGACATGGGGCTTGGCGCTGTCCCTTATAGGGTCTCCAAAACGACGCTAAACGCGCTCACACTGCTTGCCGCCCAGGAGGCGGCCACATCCGTGAAGGTGAATGCAGTCTGCCCCGGCTGGGTTCGCACCGACATGGGAGGACAAAGCGCCCCCAGAGACGTCGAAACCGGGGCGCGGGGCATCGTCTGGGCCGCGGTTCTACCCGATGGCGGGCCAACCGGAGGATTTTTCCGCGATGGGAAGCGCGTTGATTGGTGAGCCATATTGGAGGTCGAACTCGTACGACGTTCAGCCGCAAATTTCGCTACCAGGCTCATGCCCCATAGAGAAGACGCCTACGCAGCGCGACCCGACTCAATCCTGTGCCCGCTTTGGGAAGTCCCTGATCGGGGCCATAACTCCCAAATGACGGCTTTGTCCGCATGTGAGACATCAAGCTGCCACGCGGCGAACGACCGGTTCAGATCTGGCCGATCTACCGGTGCTCGAACGACCGCTTTCGGGAAACCGAGCTGTGTTGCAGCGACGAGATAGTTGTCGGAATACAATCTCGACGATGGCACATGCCGCGGATGCATCCGTCTGGTTCCTCTCGCATAGCGAACCTAGAATATCGGCGATCTGCGACCGCTTTGTCGATAATGGGACCCATTATAGTTACCGCTTCAGCGGGCGATTTCATCTGTGATGGCTTGGTGCCGGGGCTGGACGGCACCGGTTTGGGGTGACAGCGTGCGGATATGACACGACACATTATCCAAAAGACCGACACCTCAGAGGATGGCAGGCGAACTGCACCTGCGGCTTCACGCAACCTGGTGCCCTTGATCGAAGCGCTCGGCGTGTGGTTGCCGCCCACAGGGCACATCCTGGAAGTGGCCAGCGGCACCGGCCAGCACGCTGCCGCTTTCGCTGAAGCCTTTCCAGGATTGGTGTGGACCCCGTCGGATGTGGATCCTGGCCAACGCGAAAGCATTGCGGCGTGGCAGCGGGCCGCGCGCCTTTTGAACCTGTCAAAACCTTTGGCCGTTGATGTGGCCGCACCTTGGCCCGTTACACCGGGTTCGATGCAAGCGGTTCTCACCATCAACCTGTTCCATCTGATCCCGAACGGGCTTGTCACGCGCTTTTTCGAAGAAGCCCTTACGACATTGAGCGACGGCGACCGGGTCATGGTGTACGGCCCGTTCCGACGCGGGACTAGGTTTGCGTCGGACGGAGATCAGCACTTTGACGCGTCCTTGCGTGCCCGCGATCCCGCGATTGGCTATAAATCTGTGGAAGAGGTCTCCGAGATTGCCGAAACCGCTGGCTTCAAGCCGGTCGCCCGCGATGACATGCCCGCAAACAACCTGCTTCTGACGTTTGCCGCCGCGTGAATCTGACCACACAACGTCAGTTTGCAGCTTCGGCCCCAAAAGTCAGCCAAGGTCCTGGCCAACTTCCGTCAGATAACGCCAGGCCAAGTGGTCGCCGTCGCGCTCGAACCAAACAGTCGAGAGGCGCCTGTTTTCCGGGGCTGACGCCCGCGCGCCGGTCTGGTGTTCGATGTATTGAAACAGAACGAAGCCAGGCCAGGATCCAAGCAGCCGTGGCGCTTCAATAGTGATCGGAAAACTAGGGTTCATGCCAAGGCCCGCTGCGATACTGTCCACGATGTCGGCGCGGGTGAGAACGACTCCAGCAGGCTGGACATTTTCGAACTCGGCGTGAAGGACGTCTGCGAAATCGCTGCGAATGGCATCCGAGCTCAGCTCCCCGCGAAACCACGCCCCCAGAAAAGCATGCAGGCGGACAACCTCGTCATGGGCCAGATTGAAG
>JBCDFN010000075.1:0-2847 GCA_039177935.1 Pseudomonadota bacterium
CGGCGATGTCCGCTTCCGTCGCCGTTATGGCGTCTATCCGCTGGCAGTCCACCGGCGCGCGGAACGGGTCGGCAGCGTCCTCGATGAAGTGC
Source organism: Pseudomonadota bacterium (assembly GCA_039177935.1). Taxonomy (GTDB): domain Bacteria; phylum Pseudomonadota; class Alphaproteobacteria; order Rhizobiales; family Methyloligellaceae; genus Methyloceanibacter. The sequence continues at coordinate 93 of JBCDFN010000075.1, forward strand.
GCATCCGCGTCGGCGACACGCTGCTGCTTGAGGGCGATCCGGACGATATCCGACGCCTCTCGGTCGATCAGAATCTCGCCGACATCACACAGCCGACGGAGCGGCCCTATCGGCGGGAGCGCGCGCCCGTGGTGCTCGCGATCCTTGCCTTCGTGGTCCTTGGCGGCGCCTTCGGGCTGATGCCCATTGCGGGGCTTGCCGTCATTGGCGTGGCCCTGGCCCTCGCCACCCGCTGCATCGATGCGGAGGAGGCGTTTGCGCTGGTGGAGTGGCGGCTCCTAGCGCTCATCTTCGCCATGTTGGGGGTCGGCGTCGCGCTGGAGCGGACGGGAGCGCTCGGCATGCTGGTGAGCGCGGCTGAGCCGTGGCTGATGGGCCTGCCGCCGTCGCTCGTTCTCTGGATCGTCTTCCTCATGGCCTCGATCATGACCGAGCTTGTCTCGAACAACGCCATCGCCGTTGTCATGACGCCGGTTGCGATTGGGATCGCAGGCGCATTGGGCGCGGATCCGCGGCCCTTCGTCGTGGCGGTGATGGTTGCGGCCTCCGCCAGTTTCGCGACACCCATCGGCTATCAGACCAACACGCTGGTCTATGCGGCGGGGGGGTATCGCTTCGTTGACTATATGCGCCTTGGTGTGCCCATGAACCTGCTCGTGGGCGCGATGGCCTGCCTGCTCATTCCGTTCTTCTGGCCGCTCTGAACACTTGGGCCGCACCGGGTCTGGCGTCCCTCAGAAACCGTCAAACCCCTGAGCTGTGACGGCATGCCGCGTGCATCGATGTGACGTAGACGCCATGCAGAGGAGAGGCGAGAATACCGCGCAGAACCGCGATGCGAATGGGGCGTCGATGAGCGACAGCGACACCAAGCTCCGGCCAAAGGCAAAGCCGAAAGTCGACAAGCCGCGGCTCTACAAGGTGATCCTGCTGAATGACGACTTCACGCCCCGAAACTTCGTCGTCCGGGTGCTGCAGAAGATCTTTCGGATGACCGAGGGCGAGGCGAATGGCGTCATGCTGACTGCGCATCGCAAGGGCGCCTGTGTCGTTGCCGTCTTCACGAAGGAAGTCGCTGAGACCAAAGCGGAGCAGGGGACCGAGGCTGGCCGGCGCGAGGGCTACCCGCTCACCTTCACGACGGAACCCGAATGAAAAAGGGCCCCGGCGGGGCCCCTTCGATCTGCCGAACCAGTAGGGCTCAGGCCGATCGCTGCCGAAGCAGTGCGATGCCGGCCAAGCCGCCCCCCAGCAGCAGGAACGATGCCGGAAGCGGAACTTCCGTGAGGGTCGACGGCGAAACGAAGCTGAACGAGCCCGACCCATAGTCAGAGCTGTCGAGACCGTCGTTAGTGAACCCGACAGTAAAGAGGAAGTTGCCTTCCGTCTCATCGAATATCCCTACAGCATCGAAGACGTAGGCTGCAGCGATCGTCAATGAGTTCGCGCCAAGCGTCGAAATCACTGAGATCTGGTTCGGCGCAGAAGTTCCAGTGAAGTTCGTCAAGCCGGCAGCGTTATTCGGAAAATCGGGCGTCGCAGAGAAGGGTATGTTCACACCACCGCCATTACCGACGCCGACAACTAAATCAAAAGTCGGATTGGTGTTCGTAGCAGAATCGAAATCACCGAAATCACCGGGTGCAACCACACCATTCAGTGTGATGTTCAGCACATCACCGTCGTCGAGTACGGATGCCGTACCGTTGTCTGCAACGCTGTTAACAGTCGCGTCGAACGTGACCAGACCGTTGATCCCGACCGCTTGCGCAGTGCCCGTCGCACCGAGCAACACAGCCACGACAACTGCCGCTGCCGATTGAACTTTCATAACCACCCTCATCGTCGAAGCTTCCCTCTACCGATGTTTCGTCTCACAGGGTGGACGAGAGGTCAAAGGCTTTGCGTAAATAAATTGAAAACTATCAGCATCGCCGGAAAATAGTGCGACCTTGCACCAGAAAGCCCCATGATATCTCCAATATTTGAACACATTCTGTTAGTCAGTACAGCCTATAGTTGTTCATCTATTCAATCTGAGATTGTATCGAATTCTTGCGCCAAGAATCTCTCGGTGCCCCACTGCTTCGGGAAGGCGAGCTTGCCGGTACGTGGTGGCGCTCCTATAACCGCGGCCTGTTTCGTGGGATCGACGAGGTGGAGGGCGGCCATGGCCGGGCATTCCAAATGGGCCAACATCCAGCACCGCAAGGGCCGGCAGGACGCGGCGCGCTCTAAGCTCTTCTCGAAGCTCGCCAAGGAGATCACGGTCGCCGCTAAGATGGGTGACCCGGATCCGGACAAGAACCCCCGCCTGCGCCTCGCCGTGAAGGAAGCCAAGTCGAACTCCGTGCCCAAGGACGTGATCGACCGCGCCATCAAGAAGAGCCAGGGCGGCGATGCCGAGAGCTATGATGAGATCCGCTACGAGGGCTACGGGCCCGGCGGTGTTGCGATGATCGTCGAGGTCATGACCGACAACCGCAACCGCACTGCCGGCAATGTCCGCTCCTATTTCTCGAAGAACGGCGGCAACATGGCGGAGACAGGAGCTGTGAGCTTCATGTTCGACCGCAAGGGCCAGATCCTCTACGCCGCCGAGGCTGGCAGCGCGGACGATATTCTGGAGGCGGCGATCATGGCCGGGGCGGAGGATGTGGAGAGCTCCGAGGACGGGCATCTCATCTGGACCGCAATGGATGATCTCAACGAGGTCTCCACGGCGCTCGAGGATGCGTTGGGAGAGTCCGAGTCC
>JBCDFN010000076.1:0-2822 GCA_039177935.1 Pseudomonadota bacterium
TCCACTACATCACCGTCAGGCCGCACAGCGCATTGGGATATCGTCCGCCTGCGCCGGAAAGCATCGCCCCAATGGATCAGACGACGAACATGCACGAACACTCAAACCCGACCAACAAATGGGGGCACGTCAAGGATGCGGCTAGGTGACCTAATTAGTGGAAGGTACTATCCAATTGTTAGTGTGAGCGATGATTACGAACCCAGAAATTATGCTGATCAGGGCGCACGATGATCTCATCGGCTGTAAATGCGTCGTCGACGCTTGCGTCCGAACCGTCATCCGTCGCGGCCTGGGCGAGTACCACCGACCCATTGCCGACAACACGGTAGGTCAGACCGCTGCCTGTCAGGATGCGAGACAAAGCGTCCAGCGAGCTCATGTCGCCGCGAACGCCGCCCGTGCGCTTGCCTTCGACCAGACGGCCGGGGGCGATAATCTGCATTCCGGTCTCGTCACTCAACTCGACTACAGCCGAGGACAGCGCCTGAGCCGGAATGTCGATTTGCTGGCTCTCTTGCGCGACCGCCACAGAGCTGGCGAGCGCGATGCATGCCGCAAATCCACACGCCGACGCTTGGCGGCTCAACTTCAATGTCATCAGGCTTCCCCCATCAGTGCAGCCAGAAATTCTGACGCTTTCGATTGGGTAACGAGCGGGTGCGAAAAAGATTCGGCGAAACCTCAGAAGAATCTCAAGGGGCGACCAAAAGCCCGAGAGGGAGCGCTGAATAGATCCGCGCGCCCTGCGCCTCTGCCAATGTACGTATTGCCAGCTCCGGGTCGCTCAGATCCACCCCGCCAAACACGCGCGACTGTGCAAGCGCTGAGTTGGAAATGAAGATCCGTCCGGGAATGCGACGGTCAATGACATCTGCGACTTGGGCGAGGTCATGCCGTCAATGATCAACCTGGTATGACGCCAGGCGGCGATGTCCGCAGGCTGCAGCGTTTGCTCGGTGGCGGCTTTCGAAGGCCCCCAGAGTAGACGATCACCCGGTCCCAACCGCCAAAGCTGGCCTGCGGAAGAGACCTCAACTTGACCTTCCGCCACCGCGATTGAGATCGTGTCGTCGGTAAAGGCGGTCTCGAACGCTGTGCCGGTCACCCGAACCGAGAGATTCCCAATCTGCACAACGAATGCTTGCTCGCGAGTGGTAACATCAAAGTAAGCGGCTCCCTCAAGAAGCTGGACGTCTCGAACGACGCCGGATGTATTGTCCGACAAGGCCGACGCGGCGTCGAGCACCACTCGATCGCCGGAATCGAGTGTTGCGGCGAGGACTGATGTGTCGGTCCGTATATCCGCAATCACTAGAACACGCAGCGGCGCATAGGCGAAGTAGAGCGAAGCCCCCATGATTGTGAGTAATACAAGCAGGGAGAGTGTTATCGGACGTCGAGGCGGCGCGGTAAGCGACCAGGCCTTCTCTACTTCCGCATAGATGGCCTCCGCGTCATCCTCAGCCAAGAAAGCGTCGCGCGCCCGAAGCAGCGAAGCATCATCCGGGTTTTGCCGCAGCCTGAGGAAAATGCGGGTCGCTTCACGCACGCGGTCTTCAAGATCCGGCTTCGTCATGTCGATCCCTGCGGAGCGGATGAACGGTTTTGCCTACGTAACGAACAACGCGGCAAAATATTCGGCGTCACACCTGCAGAGCAAGGATGATCTCTACAAGCACATCCTCGACCAGCTTAAATGCGGTCGATGGCGAGACACCCAGCTTCCGCGCGATTTTGGCGTAAGGCATGCCGTCGATGCGATGCAGGCGGAACGCGGTGACCGCACGCGGCTCGAGCTTCTGCAGAACGGCGACGATCCGAAGCAGATCCTGGCGTGCGCCGACGACCCGCTCGCTGTCGGGAGCCTCCTCCTGCTGGGACGCGTAGAACGTTAGTACCTGGTTTTCCAAGCGCTGCCGTCGATAACAATCCAGCGCAAGATTGCGTACGATCCGCCGGAGGATGGGCTTCGCGCTATCCTCCGAATAGCTCTGGCTCTGCCAACGCAGCCAGCTCTCTTGCACGATTTCCTCTGCGATCGCGCGGCTTTCGACCAGACGACAGGCCATAGCGACCAGTTGTTCTCGTTTCACCAGATATTGATCTAAGGCGGTATCTGCCATGCCGGTCACCCTCATCGGAGCCACAGAACTACGGTGACCCTGGCTGAGGCAACTTGCTGAGGCGCTGTAGTAGTCGCCCGATAGTGCTGCAATGCGCTAGAATGTAAAGTTCTCGATCTGCAGTGTTGCAAACGAGCGGCAGAACTTTGGCTGCGTAATCAAAAACTAGATGGTCGGAACCTTCTGCTAGCCATGCTTACCAAAGGGCCCAAACTACCTGATGTCAGACACTATTTTCAACGACCTCATAGAGGTCAGGGCTCTCACTGCAAGCTACCGTTGACACTTCAACACCGTTCGCCCGCACACATCCCTAGGCTGTCAGCCGCCGGCACCCCAAAAGGTCTCTCCAACTGAACTGGCTTCCACTATCTGGACGTTCCTGCAAGATCATTCTTACATCGGAGGAAACGAGATGTTTCCACAAAGAGTGGCTGCGCAATCGGGGTCTCGTCGATACTTCCTCTCGCTACTGACCTATGTCGAGCATGGACTGACCTGCGCCATTGTTGATCCGATCACTGCTGCCAGCTATCAGAAGTGTAATTCGACAGGCGCTATGTGCTCTAAGCCGATTGAACCCAACACTATTTTTTAAGTCTGCTTAACAACTCCAGTTCATCGGCTTATGTGCCTTGTGGCACAGCGTATTCTAAAATGAGTCGCGATGCCCCCAATCTGAGCTTTGAGCTCAAA
>JBCDFN010000077.1:0-2779 GCA_039177935.1 Pseudomonadota bacterium
AGATATGAGCAAACGTTCGGTTCCGGTGATGACGAGTGATAAAGAGGCCGAGGAGTTCCTGGATCAGGACCTCTCCGATCTCGACATGGCGCAATTCCAGCCGGTCAATTGGGAAATGCAGCCCAAAAGCGCCCGGATAACGATGCGCGTGCCTCAAGGACTGGTCGATGCGTTGAAAGCCAAGGCAGCCGCGCAGGGTGTCCCGTATCAGCGGCTCATCCGCGAGGCGATTGAGAAGCTGATGTAAATCGACTGTCGTTGTATGGCGCGGAGTTACTACTTATCTACAAGGTGTTAGTAGCAACAACAAAGTGACTTGAATGAATCGAAATTTCAGCTGCCCGCATTGTGGACGAGCACAAACAATAACGAATTCGTCTTTCGCCGTAGACAAATTCCATTTCCATATGAAACGCTCGTCTCTCGGCTACCTAGCCCTCGAGGGATTTGCAGTTTGCTGTGCAAATCCAGAATGCGAGAAACCCACGATTCACGTGAGCATCAGACCTGCAGGCAGGAATTCAAGTGGCACAGCCATATTCACTGACGACGAGCCAATACTCACAAGAAGACTGATGCCTGATAGCATGTCCAGAGTTCTCCCTGACTGCATTCCAGTGGGGCTTGCCGAAGATTACTACGAAGCATGTAAGATTAGAGATCTTAGCCCCAAGTCTTCAGCAACACTAGCTAGGCGATGTCTCCAGGGGATGATAAGGGATTTCGCAGGAATATCTGAAAAGACACTCTACCTTGAAATTGAGAAACTAAAGGAGCTGGCCGCAAATGGCGAAGCTCCCCGCGGCGTCTCCGAAGACAGTATTGAAGCCATGCACCATTTACGGAGCTTGGGAAACATCGGCGCACACATGGAAGCAGATATTAATCTTATTGTACCCGTCGAACCTGATGAGGCTCAGCTACTAATAGAACTCTTAGAGTCGCTTTTTGATGAATGGTATATTGCTCGACACAAACGGCAACAACGATTTTCTTCATTAAAGAAAGTTGCCGATGAAAAGCAATCTTTGCGAAGACTGCCGAAGCCTGAGCAGGCGTAGCGCGAGTATTGGCCGCGGTCTGACATGGGGATAGGCTTTGCGTGCTTGCTGAGAGGGCGAGTATGAGAATCCGTGGGCATTCACGAACCAGCACCCAAGAACGCTCGCCAGTTAAAAGTACGCGCACCGGCGCTAGGCCTATGGTGCTAAAGGATCTCAGCTAAAGGAGTCACCCATGCCCAACACACGTCCCGCGCTTCTCGCCTGTCTCGCCCTCGCCGCCCTGCTGGCGCTCTCGGCCTGCGATCAAGGACCGGCCACGACCTATCCGGTCACGGGCGCCGAGGTCGGGCCCGACGATCCTGTGCAGGAGCTTGAGGACTCGCCTCTGGTCGAAGACCAGATCTGAGCGTTATCCCTCGCCATCTCTGCTGCATGTCCGCTCCGCCGCTGGCCAGCAAGGCATCGTCCGCCATCCCCTCGGCGACTGTCCTCCGCGGCAGGGCTGAGCGCCCTTGTTCGCAACGCGAGGTTTGACCCCAATCAAAGCGCCCGTCCGCGCCGCTCCTATGGTGCCGCCTGACCTCAGTTTCAGGAGACCCCTATGCACGCACGTCCCGTCGTCCTTGCCTGTCTCGCCCTCGCCGCTCTGCTGGCGCTCCCGGGCTGCGATCCGGAACCTGCCACCACCTATCCAGTCACGGGCGTGGAGTGCGGCCCCGACGATGCGGTGCAGGATCTTGCCAACTGTCCGCTGGTCGGCAGCGGGGTCTGAGCGGACCGGGGTCTCATCCACGAGCACCCGCCGCGCTTTCACTCAAGGCACTGCGCTTGCGCCTCTGGTACCGTCCCCGGGACGGTTTCTCAATCGCCGTGCGCCATCGCCGCCTTGGCCCGGGCCAGCAGCGCGTCCTCCACACGGACATCAGCGATCATCACCTGGGCATAGGTTGCCAGCACGCGGTTCGCCCGGGCGTGCCATCCCGTGCTCTGGGCCGGAAAGAACTTCGCCACGCTGTCATCCAGGTAGAGCGTCACCTTCACCTTGGGCTCCTGGACATCCACGTCCTGCTCAAACGTCATCCAGGCTTCGGGGATCTTTTCGCGGACGTCCCAGTCGGTGCCCTTGTCGAACTCCCCGGCGATGCGGTGATGGATTAGGCGTTCGGCGGCCAGCCGACGGGACTTCGGCAGGTCCTTGTTGAAGCTCCAGTTGCGGCGCGGCGGGCCGGTCATCGGCGCGGACCCTTGTCAGGTCGCGCCCATCCTGCCGGACTCGGTTAACCGCGCCCGAGCGCGGCGTGCGGCGTATACCAACGTGGTGCAGACGCCTCCAACGGGCCTTCAGGCCTCTGCCACGACCGCGCCCTTCATCTCTCCAGTCATGCGCGAGCCGTCGCTCCGCACCTTCTTGCGCACCGCCTCGATCATGCCCACCGCGTCGTCGCGGGTCTGTTCGTCGGGCCATTCCGACAGCGCCGCCACCGTGCGCGCACTGGTACGGATCACCGTCACGCGCGTCGCCCCGAGCTCTTTCAGGGCCGGCAATCTGTGCTCTTCGACATTGCGCAGAAACAGGCCCCAGTCGGCCCCGTCATGCAGCTCCCAAGTGGTGATTGTGGCATAGGACATGGCACCTCCCCCCAGCCGTGCAATGGGGTCATCATACCATGTCCGCGGCTCCCGCGGCAGGGCTCAGCGCGGCGGATTTGCAACATGCAACATGCCGTTACCAAACGTGAAGGGCCTTTTTACCTCTCCCGCCTAAGCTTGATTCC
>JBCDFN010000078.1:0-2745 GCA_039177935.1 Pseudomonadota bacterium
GATTGGCAGCGCGCTCAAGCAAGCGGCTGTGGAGATAGAATACGTCACCCGGATAGGCTTCGCGGCCTGGAGGACGACGCAGCAACAGCGACATCTGACGGTAGGCGACAGCTTGCTTCGACAAGTCATCATAGATGATCAGCGCGTGCATGCCATTGTCGCGGAAATATTCCCCGATCGTACAGCCCGTAAACGGTGCGAGATACTGAAGCGGAGCCGGCTCAGACGCGGTCGCGGAAACCACCACAGTATAATCCAGGGCGCCGCGCTCTTCGAGCGTTTTCACAACTTGCGCAACGGTCGAACGCTTCTGGCCAACCGCAACATAGATACAGAACAGCTTCTCGCTGTCGTCTTTCGCGGCGGCGTTGGTTTCTCTCTGGTTCAGAATGGTGTCGACGCAGACAGCCGTCTTACCGGTCTGACGGTCACCAATCACCAGCTCACGTTGGCCACGACCAACCGGGATCATGCCGTCAATCGCCTTGATGCCGGTCATCATGGGCTCGTGCACAGATTTGCGCGGGATGATGCCGGGGGCTTTCACATCCACACGGTTCCGGCTGGCAACGTCTTCGATCGGGCCTTTGCCATCGATCGGGTTGCCAAGCGGGTCAACCACGCGGCCGAGCAGGCCCTTGCCGACCGGGGCGGCCACAATTTCGTCGAGGCGCTTAACCGTGTCGCCTTCTTTAATGCCGCGGTCATCGCCGAAGATCACCACACCGACATTGTCGCTTTCGAGGTTCAGCGCCATGCCTTTGATGCCGCCGTCAAATTCGACCATCTCACCGGCCTGAACACTGTCGAGGCCGTAGACGCGGGCAATCCCGTCGCCGACGGAGAGTACCTGACCAACGTCGGAGACTTCAGCCTCGACGCCAAAATTTTCGATCTGCGACTTAAGAATGCCGGAGATTTCTGCTGCGCTAATAGACATGAGGCGTCTTACGCTCCCTTCATGGCGGTGTTCATACGATCCAGTTTGGCGGCCACACTGGCATCGATCAGAGTTGATCCAATGCGCAGCTGAATGCCACCGACGAGGGCCGCGTCGACCTCCGTCTCTAATTCTACGTCGCTGCCGACGGCCTTGGCGAGCACTTGCTCAAGCCGGGCACGCTGGTCAGCGTTCATATCTTTTGCGGTGCGGGCGACGGCACGTTTCACGCCGCGCTCTTTCGCATAGAGTTCGTCAAAATGCTTTGCCGCGCCCACCAGATCACCGGCGCGGCCATTTTGTGCCATCGTGCCGATAAAACCGGTGGCCGTCTTGGACAGGCCTGCTTTCTCTGCGACGGCGACCAAAGCCTTCACTTTGTCTTCGCGCGCGAAAGCCGGGCTTTCGAGCAGGCGAGTCAGGTCTTCGCTATCAGCAGCGAGGGATTCGACGGTTTTCAGGTCACCAGCAATCGCTGCCAGCTCCCCTTTTTCTTTTGCGAGATCAAACAGCGCGCCGGCATAGCGGCGGGCGGCTTCACTGGCAGTCGTTGCGGATGCTGCGGCCAAGGCGTCGTCCGTTAGCTGTAGGGCGGAAATGCCCCGGGTCTGAACCAATAGGAATCAGGGTGTGATCACCCCCAAGTCCTGAAACTTGTGCGGGCACCTAGCACCTTGTTTGGACACTGACAACACATCCCATCAGCCCGACCTGCGACTCATTCGCGCGGTCGCAGGGTCAATGCAGGACGGGCCAAGTTGCGCGAGCGAATGAGTTCTGCGACTTTGCCGCCATGCCGAAGCCGTTTCCAGACGCTTATACCCATAATCACACGGTCTCCGAGCCGGGTCGGGTTTCGTTCGACTGCTCGCAGGATATCAAGATTTGGCCCTGGCTGGCGCTAAACCCGATTCATCCGATTCTGGTCCAGACGATCAATTTCTGGGGCTCGGTGGAATGCGGCGAAACGCTTGGCGCGTTCGACCCCGAAAAGTGGAGCGCGCTGACGCATTGTGAGTGGACGTGTGGGCCACTGGGTGTTGGGCGACCCGTCCGGGGCACTTATGAAACCCTGCAACAGGGCGAGAAGATGCGCTACCAATTGCGGTTCTTTGACCGGGATGACGCGCAGGTGGTGCGGATTAGCGGCGTCGGAGTCGTGTTCCGAACGCGGAATTTTGAAGGCTGGCGTGAAGACACGAAGGAGAAATTCAAGAAACCGAACACAAGCGATTTCATCTATGCGTCGGCAGAGGCGGTCGGCGTCGAAACGCAGAGGGAGCGTTTCCTGGCCCCGCTGCGGAGGGATGATGGCATCCGAACGACGGGCCTGATCACAAAGGAAAACGGACTGCGCCCGGCACATCCCCATATTGGCGGGTCGGGCGACCATGTGAACTCGACCCATATGGGCGAGGTTGGCCGGCAGTTTGTGACATTGCTGGTGGGTGAAAAGCTGATCAATTGCGGCGGGGACATGAGCTTTCTGCATTATGTGGAGCTTGGACGCCCGTTTGAGGTTGAACTGCTGGCATACAGTGAGCCAGATTGTGCGATCTCCATGCTGGTGCGTCAGCAAGATCGGGATTGCACAAAGATCGATATGCAATTTGAGCCCGCCCAGCACACAGCATCCTCGACCGCCTCATCCTGAGCTTGACGAAGGATGCGGGCTTTATGGGTGAACCAATAAAGATCTAACCCATCGGCGTATGCGCCCCCGCTTCGAACTCTTCCGCCAATTTGAATTTCCGAATTTTCCCGGATCCCGTCAGCGGCCATTCCGAGACCTGGACCCAATAGGC
>JBCDFN010000079.1:0-2742 GCA_039177935.1 Pseudomonadota bacterium
GCGGGCTAAGTGGGCCTTTTTCATGGGGGTAATTCAGCGTCGCTTTGGGCGCGAAGAAGTACCGCAGGCCAAGTTTCATGCCCACCCAGAAGTCTTGCAACAGGAAATACTTGGCGGCGCGTGTGTAGTCGATTTGGGTCATTGCTTTACCTCATCAGAAAACTCGCGACGGGATTGGGACGGAACAACTTTTGTACAGTCGAATTCAACCGTGTAAATGACACCTGACACAACGATCTCTTCACGTTGCACGACCTTATCCCCGTCTGAACAGAGCTCTTCGTAACGTAAACTCCATTCGGCGGACTGGCACCGCAAAAAACGCTCGTACTCCACATATTGAAAAGGCGGCTCACAGTCCAAATTAACTCCCGACCCCCCATCGCGCATAAGCGCCCCAGAACCAGTCAAATTTCGCGGCGAAGGCTACGAATACAACCCAGGCAAGGCTGAAGGGCAGAAACACCTTCCAACCCAGCCGCATGAGCTGGTCGTAGCGGTAGCGCGGCGTGATCGCTTTTACCATCGCGAAGAGAAAGAAGAAAAACGCCATTTTCGCTACCATCCACAGGACACCGTCCGGAAGCCCCGGAATGGGCGACAGCCACCCACCAAAGAACAGCAATGAGATGAGCGCACACATGAGGAAGATCGCGATGTACTCACCCGCCATGAACAACAGGAATGGCGTTGAGGAGTATTCCACCTGATATCCGGCGACCAATTCAGATTCTGCTTCCGGTAGGTCGAACGGAGGCCGGTTTGTCTCGGCCAGACAGCTGATGAAGAACAGGAACACCATCGGCAGATGCGGCAACCAGTACCAGCTGAAGAACCCGAAGGATCCGTCTTGCGCATCAACGATTGCGCCGAAGTTCATTGATCCCGTGGAAATGATCACACCGATGATGATCAGACCAAGCGAAACCTCGTATGAGATCATCTGCGCGGCGGATCGCAGAGAGCCAAGGAAGGGGTATTTAGAATTTGATGCCCAGCCCCCCATGATCACGCCATACACTTCAAGAGACGAGATTGCGAACACAAACAAGATGGCGACGTTGATGTCGCTCAGAACCCAGCCGTCGTTGAACGGAATGACCGCCCAAGCAAGCAATGCCAGAACAAACGATGTCATCGGGGCCAGCATGAACACCGGCCGGTCAGCGCCGGCAGGCACGACCACTTCCTTTACCACGTATTTCAACGCATCGGCGACGGTCTGCAAAAGGCCAAAGGTGCCGACGACGTTGGGTCCGCGCCGCATTTGCACGGCAGCCCAGATTTTGCGGTCGCCATAGACGAGGAAAAGAAGCGAAACCATCACGAAAGCCACGACCGCGAGAACCTGTGCAAGGATCAGGACAGCGATGCCGCCGGGAGTAGTAAAGAAATCAGACATAGGTCCTCACACCGTCGGTATTCCACGTTCTGCACAGGCCGCCGCGGCAATCTCCGCATCGATCTTAACCGGCCCGTCCGGCAGGTTCGGCGAGATGGTGTAAACCGCATCTGCGGACCACACGCCAGCCTCATTATATACGTTTGTGCTCAAATGCCGCGCAAAGCCGTACCCGCGCTCTACCGTATATCCTACGGCCGCGCATTCCGCGTAGTTGCGCACGTCTGTATCGCTTTGCGCATTGGTCATTGCAACGCGAAACAGCACAATGTCTTCGTCCAGCGAAATCGCTTCAGCGCCCAGGTAGTCGGGGATAAAATCCTCGGCTGTGGGCACGGGTTCGCTACAGGCCGCCAGTGCAAGAGGCGATATGAGCGCGATCGGTTTCATTCCGCCGCGATCGCTTGCTCTTTGCGCGCTTTTGCGTTTGCGGAAAGCTCCGCCATCAACTCCGACGCGCGCGCAATCGGGTTGCTGAGATAAAAATCAGCGACTGCTAGTCTAAAGGCGGCTTCGCTCATAGTTCCCTCCGCGACCGGAGCCCAAGTGTTTTCCGGAACTTCGTCGATCTGACCCAGATGTGGTACGTCGTTGACGAGCGCCTGACGCAGTTGCGCGATGCTGTTGTAGGGCAACTGTGCACCTATCTCCGCCGACAAGGCGCGCAGGATGGCCCAGTTCTCTTTCGCTTCTCCCGGCGCGAAGCTTGCGCGCAAGGCCAGCTGCGGGCGCCCTTCAGTATTGACGAACAGGCCGGGTTCCTCGGTGTAGGCTGCTGCGGGCAGGATCACGTCCGCGCGGTGCGCGCCCCTGTCGCCGTGACTGCCCTGATAGATAACGAACGGCCCAGGAGCGATTTCGATCTCATCCGCTCCGAGGTTGTAAATAACCTCTGCCTTTTCTACGGCTGCCATGCCCCCTTCATTCACGGCGTCTACATCCATCGCGCCGACGCGGGCGGCGGCTGTATGCAACACCATGAACCCCGACTTCGTCGACGCGGCAAGCGCCATGGCAGCCGCCAATACAGCAGCGCCGTCGGAGCGGATCAAAGCGGCCTGACCCAAGATGATAATCGACCGCTTTTGAGCAACCTCGGAATGGTCGCGCTTGAGCAGCTCGGTCAATGTTTCGGGCCCGGTTCCGATGTGATTGTACTCATATGTCAGATCGACGGCTTCACCGACAACGCCCACGTTCGCGCCTTTTGTCCACGCTTTGCGAATGCGCGCGTTGAGCACCGGTGCCTCTGTTGCCGGGTTGGTGCCGATCAGCATGATCGCCTCGGCGGTGTCGAGGTCTTCGATTGCGACTGTCCCGACGTAAGCCGAGCGGTTTCC
>JBCDFN010000080.1:0-2721 GCA_039177935.1 Pseudomonadota bacterium
AATCTTGCGACGCAAAGGGCGCGGGTTGAAGAGGCTTGCGCACGGCTGAAAGCCGCGTTCAGCGATCTGCAGTAGATCGCGACAAAGTCTGCTCGATCAGGGCAACCGGCGCTGTTTCGTCAACCTCAAAGTCGCGGGCGGGCGACTGCACGACGGCTGTCGCGCGTTTAAATTCATACGATCGCTCACCACCCGAATCTTCGGAGGTCACAATGAGGCACTGGAACAGGTGAATAGACCCATCGTAAAGGTCCACAAAGCCGCGCAACACGGGCGAATCTGATGCTACGGAAAAGCCGCCCTTCCACAAGCGCAGAACCGGGTGCATCTCATCGCCCAGCAGAACACGCAAACGCGACGCCCGCTTGAGAGAGGCAACGCGTGCCGCACTAAGACCCTCTTGAATTTCTTTGGAAAAAACCGCTTCCACAACACCACACTCCTGACACCCCTAAGCCTGAAAGTGACCAGATTTGATAAAAAAATCAAGACAAACCGGGACGTCAGCCGACACGTAACTGCCCGTGGTTGTGCGAAGACGCAGCCTTTCTGCGCGCGCGCAGTGCTTTGCGTCCGCGCGGCAAGACGCTAGACCGATCAGGAAAATAGGGAGACCGGCATGGGCTTACTGGTGGACGGGGTCTGGCACGACGAGTGGTATGACACCAAATCGACAGGTGGAAAATTCAAGCGGCAGGATGCGAAATTCCGCAACTGGATTACACCAGATGGGGAGACCGGCCCCTCGGGAATCGGTGGTTTCAACGCCGAATCAGGACGCTACCATCTTTACGTGAGCTATGCCTGCCCGTGGGCGCACCGCACGTTGATTTTTCGAAACCTCAAAGGTTTAGCAGACCATATCGATGTCTCTGTCGTTCACGCTGATATGCTCCAAGACGGCTGGACATTCGAAACGGACGACAAAGGTGCCACCGGCGACCGGCTCTACGGTTCGGACTTCGCGCGCGACATCTATACCCGGGCTGATCCGACCTTCACCGGCCGCGTCACCGTTCCAATTCTGTGGGACAAGGAGCAAGAGACGATCGTCTCCAACGAAAGTTCCGAGATCATCCGCATGTTCAATTCGGCATTCGACGAGATCACTGGCAACACGTCGGACTTCTGGCCGGTCGACCTCCAAGATGCCATCGCTCCGGTCAACGACCGCATCTACGATACTCTTAATAATGGTGTCTACAAATGTGGTTTCGCGACAACCCAAGAGGCGTATGAGGCAGCCGTCGTACCTTTGTTCGAGACCCTTGAATGGTTGGAGGCACGACTGACCGAAAATCGATACCTAATGGGCCAACACCTGACCGAAGCCGACTGGCGGCTTTTTACGACACTCGTTCGGTTCGATCTCGTGTATCACTTGCATTTCAAATGTAATCGCAAGCGGTTGATCGACTACCCAAACATGTGGGGCTACACCCGCGAACTCTTCCAGATGCCTGGCGTCGCTGAGACGGTGAACTTCGACCACATTGTGCGCCACTATCACTATAGCCACGACAGCATCAATCCGCACCGGATTTTGCCTATCAACCCCAATATCGACTTTGACGCACCGCACGACAGAGCGCGAAAAATACGACATCGAACGCCATCCCTTGCTGACCAACGCCAGTGAATACGGGAATTGCGCGTCCCAATTCTACACAGCTTCTGGCGCTGTGGGACCTTCGGCCGGACCATAGTGCTCGACCATCGCCGCAATGTCTTCCGGCGGCGTCGCGCTTTGAACGAAGGCGCAGGCGTTCGGAGCATAGTTAAAGATGGAACCATCGGAAAAGAACGACGTATTGGTCACGAATATGATCGGCGCATCGGGCAAGCGATAGCTGGCATAATCAGCCACGGACAGGGCAGACCCCTCTTCGAGCACCAGATTCAAAATGAGCACATCGGTGTCATTGCTGCTCAGGTACGCAATCGCATCATCCTGGCAACAGGCGCGCGCTACAATCATCCCGAGCCGTTCGAGATGGCGCCGCCAAATATTCGCTAAGTCGTATTCGCTTTCGACGATCAAGACTCGCATGAGTCCTCCAATCACGCGGCCAAAGGTTTATTCGCCCGCCGCTCTCTCTTGGTGTGCCTCAAAGATTAAGAAACAGTTAAATATTCGCGTCAAAATTTAATCAATGCTCCTTCCCTTGATTTACCGGCTTGATTCCGCTTTGACCGGTCTTGACGCGCATAAAATCGCGCAACAGCATGGAAGAACGGCATTTACTGTTGACGGGTTCAACACAAGATCATGGCGGCGGCATCGATGCGGCGCGCACCCTTTATGGCGGGTCGCGAATCGCCTGGGTGGATCTGTCGACAGGCATAAATCCCTGCGCCTACCCTGTCGCAGGCTTGCGCGGCGATGTCTGGAGCGCTCTGCCAGACAGCAATGCGCTCGCCGCATTGCTGGCGGCTGCGCGGCGTCACTGGAAGGTACCGGAAGGCGCAGATGTGCTCGCAGCACCCGGAGCATCCGCAATCATCGCCCGGGTTCCTACGTTGGCACCGCCGGGACAGGTGATCATCCCTCAGCCCACCTACAACGAGCATGCCGCAGCCTTCGCGCAAAGCGGGTGGCGGGTCCGCCCCGATGGCCAAGGCGACGCGCAGGTTGTCGTGCACCCGAATAACCCAGACGGACGGCTCTGGACATCCGAGAGCTTATCGCATGAAGCCCATGCGCTCACAGTGATTGACGAG
>JBCDFN010000081.1:0-2715 GCA_039177935.1 Pseudomonadota bacterium
AGTTCCGGCGACGGTTCGGCTCTTGCGAAAATCGCCCGCGGTTTGTTGCCGCCAAAACTGTCGAGACCGTTCAGCTTCAGCCGGAAGGGAACCGCCAGAATGTCGCCGAGCGCGTCCGTGAAGTGGCGGGCGGTCGAACCGTCCACGTCGCCAATGAAGCGCAAAGTGAGGTGGTAGTTTTCCGGGTCGATCCAGCGGGCGCCAGAAAGGCCGGCCCGAAGCATCGACAAACGATCGGCGATGCTCCTCGGGATCTCTATTGCGGTGAATAGCCTGGGCATAACCGAATCAACATGTTGTTGCGATTCAGAGTCTCACGGACAAGGGTTAGGGTAGTCAAGATGGACTTTTTCGATGTCCTCAAGAACCGCCTCGGAGAGCTCAAGTGTCGCAGCCCCAATGTCGGTTTTGAGCTGGTCCATGGTCGTCGCGCCGATAATGACCGAGGTCATGAAGGGCCGAGACAGCGCATAGGCAATCGCCATTTGGGACGGGTCCAGCCCGTGCTTTCGGGCGAGTGCCACGTAGGCCGAGATCGCGTTCGGGCCATTCCCATGCTCATAGCGGCCGAGCCGGTTGAATAGCGTCTTGCGGGCGCCGGGCGGCAGCGCGCCGTCTTCGTACTTTCCCGTCAGATAACCTTGGCCGAGCGGTGAGTAGCCCAGGAGGCCAACCTGTTCTTCGTAGCTGATCTCGGAAAGGCCGACTTCGTACGAGCGGTTGACGAGACTGAACGCGTTCTGGATCGAGACCACGCGCGGCAGATTGTGCTGCTCGGCGAGTTTGAGGAACTGCATCACGCCCCAAGGGGTCTCGTTCGATAGGCCGATAAAGCGCACCTTGCCGCTGGCGACGAACTCGCCGAGAACTTCAAGAATTTCGTGGATGTTGTGGGCGTCGTCTCCAAAGCGTTGAAACTCCAGGCCCTCAAAGACCCGGATAGGACGGTCCGGCCAATGGAGCTGGTAGAGGTCTACGTAGTCCGTCTGGAGCCTCTTGAGGCTCTTATGGAGCGCGTCGCGCATCTGGTCAGGCGTTTGCCGCGAGAGGGTCGGCTCGTCACGGAGCCAGTCGATCACGGAGCTGCGCCCCGCAACCTTCGTGGCGATCAAGACTTTGTCCCGCGCCTTACGGGATGCAAGCCAGGTCCCAACGATCTCTTCGGTGGCTCCTTGGGTCGCGGCCTTGGGCGGGATGGGATAGATCTCCGCAGCGTCGAAGAGGTTGATGCCCTGGTCGAGGGCATAGTCCATCTGCTCGTGGCCTTCGGCCTCTGTATTCTGTTCGCCGAACGTCATGGTGCCGAGCGTGAGTACGCTTACCTTCTGTCCTGTGCGTCCGAGTTCCCGATACTCCATGAAATCTCCGTTCTAACGGTCTCAAGCCGAAGTCTCACATGGACCTACAGCTTGTTATAGGGGGATGTCCGAATCTGGCCGTTAAGGACATTTGCCCTATAGGGGTGGGCCAAACAAGTCTGACGCGAGACAGTCACGTCTGAAACGCCGACCGGATCTCAGTCTCGGCCGGGCACGACAAAAATTGAGGAGCTCACTAAGCAATTTGGGCCGGGTGGCGGCCGTCGAGGCAGCCGCCAGGTATGGGCCGGACAAGCTGCGTGCATTCTTCGGTGAAGCCGCCTAGCCTCGCCAGGGATACCGCGAGGGATGGAATTGGATGGCGCTCCAGCGGCGACACCTTAAGCACTTCGTGTCGACCTCTTCGCTTATTGCTCTAGCGCGGGTCGCCGGCGCGGCCGCCGGTTTCGTGACCCAGATACTATTGGCGCGCTCCCTGCAGCCTGCTGCGCTCGGCCTGTTCTACTCGGTCACCAGTCTTGCAGCGGTTGTGGGTGTTATCGCCGCGCTTGGTTATCCCGAAATCGCCTCCCGGTTCGTGTCGCGGTATCGCGAAAAGGGTCCGGACGGATTGCTCACTGCCTTCATCGTTTACGCAAGGAAGACATCGGCATTCTGGGCGGTCGTCGCCACGATTGTCATTGTTGTGGCCGCTACGCTCTGGCCCGGACTTTCCGTCGAAGTCAGGCTTGCAATCGTTGCCGCCGCCCTCGCGATTCCGGCGAACACCGCTTTGCGATTCTTCGGCGCCGTTGCGGCATCCTTCCGGAAGTTTGCGCTGGCTTACCTTCCGGACACGTGCATCCGTCCGTTCGTGCTATTGGCCATTCTTCTGATCCTGATCGCCGCAGGCACGCCGCTAACGGCACCACTCGTTGCGGGGCTGTTGTCACTCATCATCCTTGTGCTGGCATTCGTCCAGATGCGTCTGTTGACGCGGACCGTGCCTGAGATTGACGCGCCGGCGAGGCTGCCGTCCTCGCGGTATGTGCGGACTTGGCGCCGCGAGGCTCCGCCCCTGGTTCTTGTCGCACTCTACATGTACTTCTTTGCGGATGTGGACATTTTGCTTGTCACGCCGCTTCTATCAAGCGCTGAGACCGCGATTGTTGGCCTCTGTCTCAAGCTCGCTCTGCTCGTTGGCTTTGCGGTCCAAGTTGCCCATCAGGTAGCGGTCCCCGATCTTGCGGACGCTCACGCCCGCAGGGAGCACAGCGCCATCCCTACGATCGTTCTGCGGTCGATTGGATTCCCGCTCGCCGCAACGCTCGGCGCGCTCCTGATTGTTGCGCTGCGGGGCGAAACCATCTTGATGTTGTTTGGCCCGGAGTTCACGAGCGCGAAAGTGCCGCTGCTC
>JBCDFN010000082.1:0-2700 GCA_039177935.1 Pseudomonadota bacterium
AACATCAACCGAATCGTGTCCGCGTGCAGCGGATCGATCTCCAGGACTTTCTTGACCTTTGCTCCACGCTTCTCGGCATCGACGACGTGATAGCCGACCGGGGGCAATGACCCGTTCCAGAAGCCCTGCCGGGCGTTTTCCGTCAGCGCCCGGAGCGTGTGATTGGCGGATTCGTTCGACTGATACACGTCGAAGAGCACCATGATCTGGCGCATCATGACGTGCATCGGATCGTCGCCGAGTTCCTGCGTTATTGAGACGAGCTTCACGCCGTTCTTCGCGAGCTTTCGGACGTAGAATTCGAGTTCTAAATGATCGCGGAAGAAACGGCTGAACTAATGAACTACCACGATTTCGAAGGCGGCGGGCTTGGTTGTTCCCGCTTCGATCAGGCGCTGGAACTCCGGCCGCTTATCGTTCGTCTCAGACGCACCTGGCTCGAAACAGCTTTCGACGAGGTCGTATCCGCGCGCCTCGCGATAAGCCTCGCCTTGGCGCTTCTGATCGGGAATGGAAACGTCATGCTCCGCCTGCCCCGCCGTGGAGACACGTGGTAAAGCGCCGCACGCAGCTTTATCGTTGGCATCGGCGCGTTCACGCGGCTCTCCTCAAGACTCTTTACACCACTTTGGGGTTGCGGTCGATGACGAGCAAATACGCTCGTGCCGGGGGCTTCCGGTGTTCGCTGTCCTTGCTCCCAATGGCGCAGCGTCTTGATCGAGAAGCCGAACCTTCCTGCGAATTCTTCCTGTGTCATGTTCAGCTTCGTACGGATCGCCTTCACGTTGATCAAAGCGGGAATGTGGACACCGTATTGGATCTCATCCGCCGCCCCCTCAGCCTAGGCCGCGGCCTTATCCAGCCCGCGCCGGAAAACATCGGCTGCCTTGCCGCTCATGATACGCTCCTCTTGAGATAGGCTTCCTTCAATCGCACGGTCAGCTCGCGAAACCCGTTGCAGTCGGCCTGGGTGGTATCGGCGCGCTGGTTCTTGGCGAACGCCGTAAGCGCGAAAAGCGGCATGACCCCGCTGGGGACGAATTAGATCACATCCGCGCCGCCGCGTTTGCCTCGACCTCGCAACGCCCCTCGCAGCTTTCGCACACCGCCGGTGCCGGGAATGACATCGCCGGCTGCGGGATTGTCGGCGAGATAGTCCGCCAACAATGCACGCTGCTCCCAGTCCATCATGCGACCCGTCGCGGACATGAATTCCGGCGTCTCGATGACGCTGACAGGCGCTTCTTTTAACAGTATAAGTATTCTCAATTGAGGCAGTTATGGCAAGCCACTTCGATTGCTTGGTCGCGATTGGAATCCGGCCCGAACATCTCTTCGAGCAATTCTCCGAACCATCGTTCGAGGACATCGACCTCTTTTGGCGTGATCGGAACATCGTCCGGCCAATCATCTACGACCCGCCACTCCGACAGTTCGTCCACGACGGGACGGCCGCGCGGTTTCGGCTCGGGCAGTTTGCAGTAGTCGTAGAGATCAACGCTTGGGCGTAGCTCGCCCCGTTTTTTCGAAGGATTGGATGCCATGGGCGCAGTTTGGCAATCCGAGACGCTCAGAGAAACTAAGTCTTTGGCCCAATCGTGCTCTCTCGTACAGCGACTTGCGCACAGCGGCCTTAGTCAGATGAAGTTTCGTACTCTCTGAAGCAATCTTCTTCGTGGTACGATTCTCAGGGGAGCATATTTACCGCACCCGGCCTTCCGGTCGGAACCGAGATCGTCGCGGTCGGCGCCCATGCTGTCGCCGATGGGGCCGCCGTCACCCGCTACCCCGGCTTGATCGCGGAGGCGGAGTAACCCATGCAGCTTGCGCGTCTTTCGATTGAGAAGCGCCTGTACCCTTGGCTTCTCATCCTCTTCTGTCTGTTCGGAGGAGCGTTCGGGTATGTGAACGTCGGCAAACTGGAAGACCCGGTCTTCACGCTCAAATCAGCTCTCATCGTCACCCCCTATCCGGGCGCAAACGCGGATGAGGTCGCGCGCGAAGTCTCTGAGGTGCTCTCCAGTGAGATTCAGCAAATGGATGAGGTGGACACGATCACCTCGGCAAACCGCCCCGGCGTCTCGGTCGTCGAGGTTGAGATCAAGGATATCTATGACGGCACGGAACTGCCGCAGGTCTGGGACGACCTGCGGGACCGGGTTGCCGACGCGATGCCTGACCTTCCACCAGGTGCCTTGACCCCAATCGTCAATGATGGGTTCGGCGACGTCTTCGGCCTCCTCTACGCGGTCAGCGCGCCGGGCTATTCCGATGCCGACATCTGGGAGATCGCCACGTTCCTGCGTCGCGAACTGCTCTCCGTGCCCGGCGTCGCCAATGCAGAGACGCGTGGTCTGCCCGAAGAAGCGATTTTCGTTGAGCCTTCGAGCGCGACTCTCACCGAACTCGGCATGCCGCCCGATGCGCTCTTGGCAGCCATCGCCGCCAGCGATGAAATCACGCCGACGGGGACGCTTTCCACGGGCCAGACGGATCTGCGTGTCGAGGCGCCGGTGGCCGATGCCAACGTCCGGGAAATTGGCGCGCTCAGTTTCGGCTTTGACGGACAGGTCGTGAACCTTCTTGATGTCGCCGATGTTTCGCGCATGCGCGTGGAGGAACCGCGCCAGATCATGCGTCACAACGGCGTCGAGGCGTTCACCCTCGGGGTTGCTGGCCTCACCTCAGAGAACATCGTGA
>JBCDFN010000083.1:0-2689 GCA_039177935.1 Pseudomonadota bacterium
CGCGGCCAGACCGAGGGTGATGGTCAAGCGGGTCAATCCGCGTCGACCTTATCCAGCACGAAAACAGACCCCGTTCTCCGGGACCGGTCGGGGCGGTGGTTGCCTGGTTGATAGATTCAAGCGATTGCCGGATTTAGAATGTCGGCGAACGAACCCGTCAGTCCAGCCGTTGTTTGCCACGATCGGCTCGGTAAACGGTCCATAATCATAGCCATCCGTTTCGGGCAGCCAACACAGCCTCAGCGGGCCGTGGTCAGGGTTCAGAATTGGCCCGCGCGGGACGAAGATCTCCGCGCGCACGATTGCGGGCGTGGTGAGCAGACCGAAGAGGAATGCGCGGCGTGTTGTCATCTCTGGTCTCCCTGCGGCGGCGCGCGTCCGTCACCCGTCATCCGGCGCTCTGACGGCTTATCTTCGGGCGCCTGAAGGGCGTAGCGAATTGCCCGGTAGATCTCTACGGGATTCGTTGATTGGAACTCCAATATGGTCTCGATCGCTCGGCCAACGTGAGGCGGCATCGTTTTGGGCATTCGGGGATCGTCGCTCATGGGGCCTCGTCTCTGTCGATCTCTTCGGCGAGCGCCATAAGATCCCGCTCCATCTGACGCATCTTAGAAACGCCCTGATTGATGGTGGCATGCGCACGCCTGCGCATCCCTGATCGGCGGTTGCGCTCAAGGGCTATAGCGCGGCCCTTCGCCCATCCTGCCCACTTGCGGAGTTTCTTCGAAGCGCTCATGAGACCTCCTCCTTACTGTAACGGACCACGAACCACGAAATGGCGAGTGCGTTGCGGCCTGCGAGATTCTGAAATTGGCTGAACACCAACCGTCTTGAAGAAGCGAGCGACCTGCCTGTCGGATGGCTTTCCGGGGCCACCGTCAGATGCCTCTACGGAAAGGGAGGCCTCAATCTGGCCATCAACGTCTTCTGTGACAATGAACCGGCACGGCCTGGCCTGCGATGCAGCCATTCCAGTTTCCGGGAACATTCGGATTATCGATGGTCTGATATGGATGAAACAGATCAAGCATGTGGAGCCTCCTCAGTGTCAAAACGCTCGCGCGCCATATAGTGCGGCACAGACTCGCCAGTAACCGTGAAGCGCCGAACGATATTATCGGCGCTTTGAACCACCAAGGTCGGTTCTTCACGACCGCCAACAATGGCGTATTCCGCACTGTTCCAGTCATCCACGCGCGCCCATTCTTTTGCCGCCTCTTCGGCGTCAAAGGCATTGATTTTACTCACATGAGAGGGGTCGTCTTCACGCCAGACCTGAAACATCTGCATCACCCATCCTGTCAATTTATCAACCATCGGAACCCTCGTGATTGTCGTAGGGGTCGCCGTGCCGCGCGAGCAGCGTGGTCGCCCGGTTGCACGATCGAAGGATATCACCGGCCCTGACGTTCCCGATGATGCGGACCTCGGGCTCCCACGCCGCAGCGCATAACGCTACGGCAACGAGCACGTCGTATGCGGGTGCGTCGTCGGTCTGAATATCGCTCAACTGCCAGCCTCCTATCTATGCGCCTGCAGCAACCAGCATGTCTGGCTGTCGGTAAGCTTCTTCGACACGACGGCATGCTGCATCGAAGTACTCTGGTACGATTTCTACTCCGATTGCGCGGCGTCCTTTCTTCGCAGCGGCAACCAACGTTGTTCCGCTTCCCATATAGGGATCAAGGATCGTATGCCCGGATACGCGTGAGAGGCACCACTCCATTAGGGCGATCGGCTTTTGTGTAGGATGCGCTGTCCCTCCAAAAGCGTCACCAGTCGCCTCGAGCTGACGACGACCGTTACTGTCTGGTGCGTTAAACACGTAGACGCCCGAACCGCCAGATTGCCAACCCACCTCTGCGTCGGACAGAAAAGCGCCATTAATGGCGGGGTTGCTTCTTCAGCCATATCAGTGTGCGGCCTATAGGCAATCTCTGTGCAAAATGGTTTGAACCCCAGAAGATCACCTCAGGAAATCGAAGCCATGGCTGCGGATCAAATGGCTCGCTGTCTCCCGGTATTTCGCGATCTTTGCGCCCTTGTCCGCGACGAACGCCTTGATGCTCACCGCCGGAAAATCGCGTGCTGTCGGTGTTGAAGTTGCATCCATAGGGATTGTCGGTCACCAGCGCATCCACCCTATCGGCAATGGACTTCACGAGTTCGCAGCAGTCGCCGAGATACAGCGTGCAATCGCCAATAGTTTCGACGCGTTGGTAGGACACGGCTTTAAGGCTCCTTAGGGTCGTCGTCGGTTTCCTCGGCGAGAGGGATTTCTTCTATGTCCGCATCGACGCCCGGAAACCCCTCGCGCTTCCAGCGCCTTACCGTTTCAGCATTGACGATCCGGGCCGCTTGTGTGTCCGCTTTGTTCAGCCGCTCCATAAGTGCCTGCGCGGACATGCGAAGTTCGCCCTGTTCGTCGCGAAGCTTCCCCTCTTGGTCCATCTTCCGAAGCAGGTTCATTCGGCGCTTGCTGTCGCGGATCGTGTGGGCGCGTCCGAAACGCTTACCAGCCGCCTTTGCCGCCGCGATGCCAGCCTTTGTTCTCTCAGAGATCATGGCGCGCTCCAATTCCGCAAAGACCAGAGCGACTTGGAGCATGGCGCGGCCCATTGGGTGCGATGTGTCGAACCGCTCTGTGAGGGATATGAAGTGAATTCCCCGGCGCTCGATATCTTCC
>JBCDFN010000084.1:0-2681 GCA_039177935.1 Pseudomonadota bacterium
CCAGCAAGGCGCGGTCGACTGCTGCGATTGTGTAGTCCCGGGGTTCGGGCATGGCGCACCTCGATCAGGTTACGTGACGCTTGATTTGATGCCAGATTGTCGCATACTTATTCTTGAAACATCGCCGGGTAAAAGCGCTTTTACCGGCCCGCCTTCGGACTGCGCCCGCCCTTCGCCCTCGGTGACGATTAGGGTCTGCCCCAGTGGATGCGTATGCCATGCCGTGCGTGCACCGGCCTGAAAGGTAACGATGGCACCGCGCAGCCGGGCCGGCGCCGGCGCAGAGACCAGCGGCGTAAGTCGAACCTGACCAGTAAACCACTCCTCCGGACCTGCGGTTGAAGGTGTACTGCCAAGGTGGGTGAGTTTCATGTGGCCCTGCCATACAATTGTTGCTGCAGCATATCAGCACCGCAGGTGCTCGCAAGTTACTCGGAAGCGCTGATCATGCGAACTGATTGAACGGGCGGCGCGCTTTCCAATGCCGTCATCGCATCACAATCCGGACATATTCTTCGTTAGGTTGAGATTCAAACTAGCGTGGTGTTTCGGAATGCAACTTACATACGATTTTGATCTGTTCAGCTTAATCCCCAACACGGTGCAGGCTGAATTTCAAAGCGAATTCAATGAGCTGGGAATTTCGGCCATAATGTCTGAGCAGGTCGCCCTTTTTCGCGACGAACGAACGGCGGCAGCGCTGAAGTGCGCTGATGAAACCGTGCGGCAATTGTTCCGCGATGCGGGATTTGGCCTGAACGTGTACTCGAGCGGTGCTCCGCCAGGCCGCTACTTTGAGCGGGACGAACTTGGGCGTACACAACGTCTGACCAAGCTAATGAGCCTGACAATGGAGCGCAGGGATGCTCTGAAAGCCGTCAAATGGGGCGACTTTAGTTACGGTGATTTTCTAGAATACAATGCTGCGGTAGAACCGATCGACGAAGTTGAAGTGAACGCGTTGCTTGTGGCTGCGCATAAAAAGCATCGCCGTCGCAAGAGGCGCATAAAAGTCGGGTTCTTCTGTGGGATCGGTTTGATCGCCTATTCGGCGTCAAACCTGATCAACTAGATAACACCAGGCCCACAATGCCCCGGAGGGTGGCACGCACCACATGCAGTGCGCAGCCCTCGCCCGACGTCCCGTCAAAGGTTCGGATACATCGGGAAACGCGCGCATAGCGCTGCAACCTCGGCTTTGACTTTGGCCTCAGTCGCGCCGTTGCCTTCCTCGCCATTGGCGGCGAGCCCGTCGACGACTTCGATGATCCAATCTGCAATCTGGCGAAACTCAGGTTCGCCGAACCCACGTGTCGTTCCCGCCGGGCTGCCCAGCCGGATGCCACTGGTGACCATCGGCTTTTCCGGATCGAATGGCACCCCATTCTTATTGCAGGTGATGTGTGCACGTCCCAATGCCTTTTCGGTGGCATTGCCTTTCACACCTTTAGGGCGCAAATCGACCAGAACGACATGTGTGTCCGTGCCGTGAGTGATGGTGTCCAGCCCACCTTTGATGAGCTGATCCGACAAACCCTGCGCATTTGTGATGACTTGCCGGATGTAGGATTTGAATTCCGGTTGCAGCGCCTCGCCGAAAGCCACGGCCTTCGCTGCAATGACGTGCATTAACGGCCCGCCCTGGATGCCGGGGAAAATGGCAGAGTTGAACTTCTTCGCCAGTGTCTCGTCGTCCGTCAGGATCATGCCGCCGCGCGGGCCACGCAAAGTCTTGTGTGTCGTTGTGGTTGCGACATGCGCTTGCGGGAACGGGGAGGGATGTTCGCCCGCTGCGACAAGCCCTGCAAAATGCGCCATGTCCACGTGCAAATACGCGCCGACGCGGTCTGCGATCTCGCGCATTTTTGCAAAGTCGATCTGTCGCGGAATGGCTGAGCCCCCCGCGATGATAAGCTTTGGCTGATGCTCTGCCGCAAGGGCCGCGACCTGATCATAGTCCAACAAGTTGTCTTCGCGGCGCACGCCGTATTGTACCGCGTTGAACCACTTGCCCGATTGATTTGGTGCTGCACCGTGCGTGAGGTGGCCGCCTGCATCGAGACCCATGCCCAGAATGGTGTCGCCCGGCTTCAGCAGCGCCTGAAATACACCTTGGTTGGCTTGGCTGCCCGAATTCGGTTGCACATTTGCAAACCCACAGTCGAAAAGTTTGCAGGCCCGCTCGATCGCGAGGTTCTCAGCGACGTCTACGAATTGGCAACCGCCATAGTAGCGCCGGCCTGGGTAACCTTCGGCATATTTGTTCGTCATGATCGAGCCCTGCGCCTCGAGCACGGCAGCGGAGACAATGTTTTCCGACGCAATCAACTCGATCTCATCCCGCTGGCGGCCAAGCTCGTCGGTGATGGACGCGAACAGCTCGGGGTCACTGTCGGCCAGCGACTGGGTGAAAAAACCGGGGGCGCGGTGCGGGGCGTTCATGCATCAGTCTCCATTTCTGAATGGGTCAGTGTCGGGCGTGCTTACCGGAAACTAGTTCGACGGTGAAGGAGATAAAGCGACTTCTTGCCCGGAATCTGCGGCACAACCGACGCGCTTAGGAACGGGATGTGTCGGATCGGCACCCGCTCGCGCTGGCCAACGACCGGCATATGTGCTTGTCTCCTCTTCACAAAGACCGCTAAAGCGAAGGCCGAAATGCCGAAGAACATCGCCTTTAC
>JBCDFN010000085.1:0-2674 GCA_039177935.1 Pseudomonadota bacterium
CGACCAGCGGAACGAGCGCAAGAAAGGCAAGGGCGGAGCTGTTCATCGATCGGCTTCCTCTTCATCGTCGATAAGGATGCGATTGGCGGCGCCTTCCATGTCTTCGTATTGGCCGCTTTTCATAGACCAGAAAAAGGCAAGAAGGCCCAGCAGCCCCATGCCCAAGGCAATCGGTATAAGGAACGCGAGGCCTGTCACGCGGCCACCTCCTTTCCGGCAGCACCGGCTAGGCGGAGCGAGTTGGCGACCACGATAAGCGAGCTCAATGACATGGCAATCGCGGCGATGAGCGGGGTTACGTAACCGAACAGCGCAAGAGGAACGGCGAGCGCGTTATACCCAACCGCAAGCGCAAAGTTCTGTCGCACCACATTCATGGTTTTGCGCGCCACATCGATAGCGAGCGCAACAGGCATTAATCCGCGCCCAATAAACACCGCATCGGCCGCTTGTTGGCTGGCGTCGCTGGCTGTTCCCGGAGCGATCGAGGCGTGTGCGGCGGCAAGGGCTGGTCCATCGTTAAGGCCATCGCCGACCATAAGTGGCCTTGAGCCTTTGGCTTTGAGCGCTTCGAGCGCCTCGAGCTTCTCCGCTGGACTGGCTTCGGCTCGCGCTGGCAATCCGAGATGGTTGGCTACCTGTTGAACGGCCTCTTCGCGGTCTCCAGAAAGAATGCGGCTGCTGATACCGTCGCGGTTTAGACGGCTAACTGTCTCAGCCGCGTCAATGCGCATCTGGTCGCTGAAAATGATCGTCTTCGACCGGTTGCCGATGCGCAATTTTGAGGCAAGCTCATCTGCGCCGCTCGCGGAACGTTCAAGCGCGACCTCAAGGCCATTCCAATTTCCGCTCAGGCCTTCCCCGGCGCGTTCGATCACATCGTCAATCGTCGCGGGCTGGACACTCTCTTCGCGGAGACCCTGCGCCAAGCCTTGGCTCAAGGGATGGCGGCTGTGTTGGGCCAGGCCCAAGGCAATGGCTCGTGCGTCATCATCTAAGGATGTAATCACAGGCCTTGGTTCGCCAAGAGTGAGCGTTCCAGTCTTATCGAACAGCGCGACGTCCACTTCAGCGAGGCGCTCAAGCGCGCTCCCGTCTTTGACCAGCAGCCCTCGTTTGAGCAGCGCGCCGCTTGCGACGACCTGCGCCGTTGGAACCGCGAGGCCCATGGCGCAGGGGCACGTGATAATCAGAACGGCGATAGCGATCACAAGTGATTGATGCCATCCCGCTCCCGCAATCATCCACCCGACAAAGGCGAGCGCGGCGAGCGTGTGGACCACCGGCGCGTAAGCGCGGCTGGCCCGGTCGGCGATCCGAACGTAGTGACTGCGCGATTGGCCCGCTTCGTCCATCAGGCGCGCGATTTCGGCAATCGCCGTATCATCAGCGGTGCGGGTCAATCGCACGCGTATGGGTGCTGTAACGTTGATCGCCCCGGCGTGAACGGTGTCTCCCGCTCCGATGGTCTCTGGCGCGCTCTCACCGGTCAGCATCGAATTGTCGATGGCGCTCTGACCGTCTTCCACTTCGCCATCCGCCGCCAGGGCCTCTCCGGCGGCGACCAGCACAAGCATTCCGGCTTCGAGCTCATCGGCATCGACCCGTGAAGTCGATCCGTCGCTTGCGATCACGCTCGCGCTTTTGCCCATTCGGCCCAGCAACGCGCCAATCCCTTCACGGGTGCGATCGCGCATCACGGCGTCGAGCGCCCGACCGGCGAGCAGGAAAAACAGCAGCATCACGGCGCTCTCAAAATAGGCATGCTGACCGCCGGTTATGGTCTCGTAGAGACTTAGCGCGGTTGCCAGGATCACGCCGATAGAGATCGGCACGTCCATATTGGTGCGCCGGTATTTTAACGCCATCCAGGCGCTGGCAAAGAACGGGCGGCCCGAATAGCCAATCACCGGCAGAGCTATCAGCGCGGAAAGCCAGTGAAAGAGCTCTCTTGTCGCGCCTTCCGCGCCCGACCAAACGCTGACAGACAAGAGCATGACGTTCATCATGCCAAAGCCTGCAACACCCAAAGCGCGCATTAACGCACGGCGTTCCTTGGCCTCGGTGCCCATAGGATTGTCGGCCACGCGCTGCGCTTCAAAGCCGAGCGAAAGCAGCGCCCGTGTCAAATCGCTCTCGTCCATCTTCGGGTCGTGTTGGATGGCAACGCGTTTTGCCGAGAAGTTGACCCGTGCGCTGGCAATGCCGCCAAACTTTGGCAGCTCGCGCTCTATCTTGCCAATACAGCCAGCGCACTTGATCCCGGGCACCGTAAAGCGGGTCCCGATCAACGAGTTTCCAGCCGCCGAGGCTTCGTCAAAGGCAGTTGTAGGCGCGTTCACGGTAGAGCGAGCTCCTGCGCCCAAGTGCTGCCGCCTGCTTCAATGGTTAGGCGGATTGTCCAACGTCCATCTGGGACAGGCTCGAGTGATCGGAATTGGCCCTTTCCAGAAGGTGCAAAAGTCAGATCGGCAAACTGCTTCGTGCCGATTGGGCGACGCAGCACGGCGGTGATATCAGCTCCCTTGGGAATGCCGTCGGTCGCAATGACTATATGCCCGTCTTCTGTGCGGGTGGCATTAGCTTCCCAACCTAGGGCCGCCATGCGGTCCGCCTCGTCAATCCAGTCGTTGAATTTCTGGCTCGCGACATAGGAATTCTCGACCACGATGCC
>JBCDFN010000086.1:0-2674 GCA_039177935.1 Pseudomonadota bacterium
ATTCTGCTGCGCGGTGTCATCAAGATGCCGATCACTTTCACGCGTAAGGCCTGATAGCCATGAACTTCGACCTTTCGGAAGAACAAGAGATGTTTCGCGACTCGGTGGAACGCTTCGCCGCGCCGATTGATATCGAGAGCCGTCGCAAGCTGCGGTTATCGCCAACCGGTTACGACCGCGAGCGCTGGAAAGCTCTGGTTGACCTCGGACTGGTTGCGCTGGCCGCCTCGGAAGACGCAGGCGGTATGGGCGGGTCGGCGGTTGATCTGGCGCTGGTGCTCGAAGCGCTCGGAAAAGCCAATTCGCCCGACCCTTTGCTCGAACACGGCGTCTTGCCCGCTTTGCTGCTCGAAGGCCATGCGCTCCTCGAAAAGGTGGTCAGCGGAGAGCGGATCGCGACCTTAGCCTGGGCCGAGCGATTACAGCGCCACAGTCTCACAGCTGTAGGAATGAAAGCGGAAACGACCAGCGATGGCTTTGTCATCACCGGAGAGAAAACCTTCGTATTTGGCTCATTGCTGGCTGACCTGTTTTTGGTCACCGCCCGTCTCGACGGGGAGACGGCCATTTTCGCTGTACCGCCGAGCGCCCAAGGGCTGGAGGCGCGCCCATACCGATTGACCGATGGCAGCGTAGCTGGCGAACTCAAGTTCACCCGCGTGGCCGTGAGCCAGGAAGACCGGCTCAGTCACGACTCCGCCTCGCTTGAGCAGATAGTATCCACTGTTCGCGTTTGCTCAGCGGCTGAGATGGTTGGGCTAGGCCAGCGTTTGCTTGATGACACCCTCGAATTCGTGAGGTCGCGAGAGCAATTTGGCGTCGCGATTGGAACTTTTCAGGCGCTCCAGCACCGTCTTGTGGAAGCGTATGCAAGGCTCGAACAATCGCGCTCAATGCTTTACCGGGCCGCGCTTAGCGACCGATCAGACCCTGCAATTTGGGCCAGGACAGCGGCCGGCGCAAAGGCCTTCATTACCGAAAATATCGAAGCAATAAGCCGTGAGGCGGTCCAGATGCATGGCGGCATGGGGATTACCGACGAACTTGCAATCGGCCATGCCATGAAGCGGGTGATGGTGCTTGGTCGCCTGTTCGGCGACGTTGACAGCGCGCTCGCTGAATACGCGGAAGCGGCCTGACGAAAATGGCGCCTATGGCTGAAAAAATTGACCCCAACCTCTGGAGCGATGACGACGAGCCTCATCTGATGGGGGGCCGCCTTCCTTCGGGTGAGATTGTCTTTCCTTTGCCCGCTGGCGACGCGGCAAACGGTGTTGAGCCGTACAGGCTCTCGCGCAGCGGCACCCTTTGGTCGTGGACGACCCAGGGCTTTTTACCAAAGGAGCCCTACACGGGCCCAGGTTCCAACGAAGGTCCCAATGGCGAGCCCTCACCGCCCGACTTTGAACCCTTTCTTCTAGGCTACGTTGAGTTGCCCGGCGAAGTGATCGTCGAAAGCCGGATTGTCGGGGCCGCGCTCGAGGACCTAACCCTCAACATGCCGCTCGAGTTTTGCATTGTGCCGTTCAACGAGCGCTATGACACTTTCGCGTTTCGGCCACAGCTTGCCAGTAAGGAGGCCGCAACGTGAGTGAGAACGTCTATATTATAGGCGCTGGCATCCACCCTTTTGGCCGCACACAAGAACGCTCTGGCCGCGAACAGGGGGTTTTCGCCGTGCGTCAGGCGCTGGCTGATGCCGGGCTCGAATGGGCAGATATTGAATGCGCCTATGGTGGCTCAGCTGCGGCGGGGAACGCAGACATCATGGTGAACGAATTGGGCCTCACCGCGCTCCCCTTTATCAACGTCGCCAATGGCTGCGCGACCGGTGGAAGCGCGATTGCTTCGGCCCAACAGGCCATTGCAAGCGGTATGTATGACCTGGCGCTTGCGGTCGGCTTTGACAAACATCCGCGCGGCGCGTTCAACGCTAAGCCCGCCGAATATGGATTGCCCGAATGGTATGGCGAGACCGGCATGATGCTGACGACGCAGTTCTTCGCGCTCAAGATTCAGCGATATATGCAATTGCATGGCATCAGTCGGACAACACTCGGCCGGGTTGCTGAAAAAGCCTTCCGCAACGGCGCTAAGGCGCCCCATGCCTGGCGGCGCTCGCCGATCGACCTCGACACGATCATGAACGCGCCGATGATCAACGATCCGCTGACCAAATTCATGTTCTGCTCGCCAGCCGAAGGGGGCGTTGCCCTGATTCTGGCGAGCGAGAAAAAGGCGCGGGAACTGGGCGTGTTGGGCAATCAGAAGTCCGTCAGGATCACCAAGGTAGCCTTCAAGACGCGCCCGCCCGACAGTTTCGAGGTGTTTCAGGCCGGTATCAGCATCAAGGAAGGCAGCAAACCCACCGTGCTCGCCTCGCAGGCTGCGTTCGAAGGAGCGGGCATCGGGCCTGAGGACATTGACGTCGCGCAACTGCAGGACACCGAGAGCGGTGCGGAAATCATGCACATGGCCGAAAACGGCTTTTGCAAAGATGGCGAGCAGGAGGAATGGCTGGCCAATGGCTGGTCGGAAATTGGTGGCAAAACCCCGATCAACACCGACGGCGGTTGCCTTGCGTGCGGAGAGCCGATTGGCGCGTCGGGCCTTAGACAAGTCTACGAGAATGTAGAGCAATTGCGCGGGCGCGCCGCCGAAAGACAAGTGCCAG
>JBCDFN010000087.1:0-2670 GCA_039177935.1 Pseudomonadota bacterium
CAGACCAGCTTCCAGCTCGCGCCCGGGCGGACATTCTGGATGATGCCGGGATCGAAAGCGACAAAGCACCGCCCGCCCGAGTGACGCACGGATGGGTAGATCAGCCCACGATGCCCCTCTGCCCTCAAATCCGCGGCGAGACGCTGCCCCGCCGGATAGCCGTGCCCGGGGTCTGGGTCGAGCGCCGGATGCGCGTCCCCGTGCATATCCGGGAAATCCCCAATGAAATCAGCCAGCAGTTCGACATAGCGCGCCTCGTCCTCGTAGCGGCCAATGAAGCCCAACTCGCGGGTCCGGTGAAACCCAACTTCCTGCGCGCTTGTCAGCATGTCCCAAGCGCAGTACCACGCGCCGCGCTCGCCGGTGTTGAACCGGTTGCCAGAAGGTCGCGTGTAGGTGAAGGCGGCGTTGATATGGCTCTGCCCGTACAGGGTCAGGTCATGAGACCGCCGCACGAAAGCGAGTTCGCGTCGGTCAAGCGCGGGACTGCCCTGCGCTTCGGCGATCAGACGGGCACTGGTCTCGCCTTCGATCTCGGCGAGGATGTCCGCCTCCGCGTCGCTGTCGACCAGCCCCCGCAGCACTGGGGGCTTGTGATAAGTCTCTGAGATCAGCCTGACAAGGGCGCGGTCGTTGACCGACGTGATCCTCAAACCCCGCCCCGCAGCGCGTCCACATAGATCCGCACACGCAAGATCTTGGGCAATCCTCCCTCGATCATCGCGTCCACGGGACGCACGCCGTCGAACTCCGGACCCCGGTTGGGCAGCTTCACCCAGTCGCGCGAGATCGGCTCATTGAAATAGAGCTCGAGCGACTTGTAGAGGCCGATGAGCGCGGACAGGCGCAGCATCTGGTCGCGCGTCAGATCTCCGGCAAAATCAGGCTTCTTGGCCCGTTTCCAGGTGGATTCCGACATATCCGCCAGCGCCGCGGCCTCCCGCAAGGTGAGTGACCAGGCGTCTGCGATCCGCGTGAAGGCCTTGAGAGCGACTCCCTGCCGATCCGGCGCAGGACGTTGCAGAACAACGTTTTCCATTTGTTGGCGCTCCTTTGTAGATCCACGAACAAGATAAGACCATATGACATGATTTATAAGTCCATATAGACCTTACACCAAAGAAGTTGCCGGAGACAACAGATTTCGGCGACCACTTGCAGACAACACCGCCGCCGCCGGATCTAATCTGCAACGAGATGCACGGCTGGTCATGGACGGAAAGGCGAAGGTGTTGCTGGAGACGGTCGGTTGAGAAGCCTTTGGCGACGGCTTGCTGATAAGCCGTCGCCATATATTGAAGAATGCAAAGGGGACCGGCCCACGGCGCTTTGACTGGAGCGCTTTCAGTGCTTTCGACTGCGCTTAAGCGTTGCCGGCTCGGAGGACACCGGCCTTTCCAGGATACTGTGCTTTCGGGTTTTGGCGCCAGACGAATTCCACATTAACGGGAATGCGATGCTTATTGGCAAGTCGATCGACCTCTTTCCATGCATCCGCGGCTGACTGACCCTGAATCGAGATCCCAAGCTCCGGATAGTACCGGTAGCCCTCTTCCTCATAGCTGGAAGCCTTTGCCGGAATACCCAGTTCCCGAACCAGCTTCTCACCTTCGAACCCTTTGGACTTCAATCCTGCAATCATCGAGTTCAGGATTGAGGCCCATTTCGGATTCTGGATCAGCTCTCCGTCGATGGATGCTTTCATCGGCTTCGTGAATGTAAGGCTTGGTGCAGTGTCAAATGTCAGTACGCCATCATCCGAAGTCTCGGATGTTTCCAGCACTTCATAATCACGTTCCATACCAAGCTGTTCCATCGCCTCTTGGACGATGCGATCGATCGTTTCACTTGGCGACTTGGTTCCGAACCAGACTTTGAGCGTGCTGATATCGGCAAACGTTGCGTCATTGATCCTAACTACGGGCATCATGGCCATCTCCTTTGGCTCCGGTATAGGGAATATGTAACATTGATTCTGCTGCGCGGTTAAGAGAATATGTTACATATTGCTAGAAAGGGCGATTGAGAGTGAGAGAGGTGCCGGGTTCTCCATGACGGGTTTGGAGGTCGGGAGAGAGGCTCCCGGCCGGCCTGTCGCGGAGATATCCCGATGACCAAGCAACAGAAGATCACCCTCAGCGCCTCGCGCGACATTCCCTTCAACAAGTTGATGCTCAGCCAGTCGAACGTGCGCCACGTCAAGGCGGGCGTGTCGATCGAGGAACTGGCCGAGGACATCGCGCGGCGGACGCTGCTCAGCTCCATCACCGTGCGGCCCGTGCTGGACGACAGCGGCGCCGAGACCGGCATGTACACGATCCCCGCTGGCGGGCGGCGGTTCCGGGCGCTTGAGCTGCTCGTCAAGCAGAAGCGCATGAACAAGACCGCTCTGGTGCCCTGCATCGTGCGCACCGATGGGCTCGCCGAGGAGGACAGCCTGGCCGAAAACGTCCAGCGCGCGCCTTTGCACCCGCTCGACCAGTTCCGCGCGTTTCAGGCGATGCGCGAGAAGGGTCGCACCGAAGAGGAGATCGCCGCGGCCATCTTCGTCTCGGCCAGCGTGGTCAAGCAGCGGCTAAAGCTCGCCGCCGTGGCGCCCTCGCTGCTCGACGTCTATGCCGAAGAGGAGATGACGCTCGACCAACTCATGGCCTTCACGGTCAATCCGGA
>JBCDFN010000088.1:0-2532 GCA_039177935.1 Pseudomonadota bacterium
GCGGCACAAACGGAATTGCATACAGTCGCATACCGCATTATGCTGCAACGCAGAAACACCTTAGCGAGTCTTTATCATGCACCCGAACCTGAACCCTAATACACCGAATGCCCCTTCCGAGCAGGGTGGCGAACAGCTCACTTTCAAGCAGTTCGCCCTGTTGATCACCGTCTGGGCGGCTCTCTTCGCCGTCGGCGCCGTGGTGATGGGCTGAGCCTCGGCGCGCCCAGGTAAACGAAGGCCTAGCGGGCGAGCAGGCCAGCGACGTTAGGCGGCCAGCATGCGCAGCCCCTGCGTCACATCAGACCGCACAGACACCCGAAGGCCGGGTTCGTCCCCGGCCTTGAGCGCGGCGATGATCAGTTCGTGGCCCTTGGGCGGCTCTGTCCGATTCAGCCGGCCGTAGAGCTTGCCCATGGTTGGCCCGAGTTGCAGCCAGACCGTTTCTAGCATCGCCAGCATGAGGGGTGCCTGTGCTCGCAGGTAAAGCGTGCGGTGGAATTCGAGGTTGCTGCGAATGTACCCGACCGCATCACCCGCGGCGATAACATCGGAAATGCCCGTATTGATCGCTTCAAGCCGCTCTATCAGCGTGCCGTGAGCCCGCGGGATCGCGCGTGCGGAAAGCTCGGGTTCCAGGAGCGCCCGGATCGCGGCCAGTTCCTCGATCCGCTCGGGCAACAGCTCCGGCGTCGAAATCCGCCCGGATGAGGACACCGTCAATGCTCCCTCCGCGGCCAGCCGACGCACGGCCTCGCGGGCTGGGGTCATCGAGACGCCGAACTCCTCCGCCAGCCCCCGCAAGGTCATCGGCATGCCGGGCGCGATTTCTCCGACCATGATTCGGGTTCGAAGCGCCCGGTAGATCCGGTCATGGACCGGTGCGGAACCACTTTCGCCGCCACGAGGCGCCATCAGCCCTGCTCTCCGGAAAACCGGTACCGGTGAAGATCTGCACCGTGACGGTGGAGCCACGCTCGGCGGGGCTCGTATTCCGGGCACAGCTGCCGAACGAGCGCCCAAAAGCGCGCGCTGTGGTTCATCTGTCTCAGATGGGCCACCTCATGGGCGGCGACGTAATCGAGCACCGGCAGAGGCGCCATCGCAAGCCGCCACGAAAACATCAGATTGCCTGAACTTGTGCAGGATCCCCAACGGGAGCGCGGATCGCGCAGCGTGATCCGGACCGGCATCCGGCCAACTGCCGCGCCATATTTCTCGCACGCAGCGGTCAGGTGTACACGGGCGTGCCGCTTCAGCAAGGCCGCGACCTGTGGGCCTGCCGGTCGGCCGGCTCGGGTGGCAATAGCCGAATGCTCGATCACGCAGGCCCTGCTCGACCGTTCGACGACTGCAAGCTCCTTTCCCGCAACGGGCAACTTCGCTCCGGGTTTTACCGGAATCAGCGGTGGCTGGCTCGCCACTGCAGAGCGCAGCCATTCGGCGCGCTCCTGCAGAAACGCCTCGGCCTCCCTCAGAGGCACAGACTTTGGCAGTGACAAGGTTACTCGCCCATCGAGCGCCGATACCCGAAGGCTCAACCGCCTGGTCCGCGACGAACGCCGCACATGGGCGACGAGCCCCGGCATGCCGCCAACCGCAAGCGTTTTGACCATATCGCGCCCCCGTGTTCTCGTTGGAATTTCCCACTCGATGCCACCCTACATATATCCCCGGTAACAGGCCCACAAAAGACTTTGACATCGGGAAGTGGCTGTGGCACGCGCACAGCCTTGACGACTGGAACGAGGCTGAGGAAACCCGTCATGGCGAAAGAGGAATGGGGCACGAAACGCGTATGTCCGACCACCGGCAAGCGCTTTTACGACCTCAACCGCAGCCCGATCGTGAGCCCCTATACCGGCGAGGTCGTGGAAATCGACACAGGCACGAAATCGCGCACCCTTCTTGCCAGCAAGGCTGTGGCCAAGAAGGAAAAGGTGGAAGAAGCCGAAGATGAAGCGGTCGTGCTTGAAGACGATGACACGGCAGATGTCGACCTCGGTGACGAGGTCCTTGAAGACGACGACGAAGACACCGTCGCATTAGACGACATCGCTGATGTCAGCTCGGACGAGGATGACAGCTGAGAACGCTGTTCAGTGGTGATAGATGGCTACAAATTTACCTTGAACCACCACCTCGCAATCTCTATCCACAGTGTACGGTACGCCGGGCATATGGGGCCATAGCTCAGTTGGGAGAGCGCTTGCATGGCATGCAAGAGGTCAGGGGTTCGACTCCCCTTGGCTCCACCAAACTTCACCTTTAGAATTGTTAAACCGCTAGGTTATTAAATTTGGGCCTCTCTTGAAGTTCGCGGAACTGCTTCCCGGTCGGCGTTGTAAAGCTCGGAAATTCCCACTCTGAAAAAATGGATCCGAGAACAACACTTCGAAACTGAGTGTTGCAGATGAGTTTCTAGTTCGGGGCGCGAATGATTGAGAGGTCGTATGACGTCTCGGTTTGATCAAGGTGACCTACTGCAGTTGGCGCCTCGCAGGATTGCCACAAAATGGTGTCACTCACGAA
>JBCDFN010000089.1:0-2429 GCA_039177935.1 Pseudomonadota bacterium
CACGCCGTCTCAAGACATGCAGGCGAACGTCGGCAAGATCCTACGTCTTCACGACGATGGTTCGGTCCCAGACGACAACCCCTTCGTTGACTACTACTCGCAAGATGCGTTCGTCGATGACGAGGGCGTCTACCCGCAGATCTGGTCCCTCGGACACCGCAATCCACTGGGTATCGCCGCGGACCTCGATGGTCGGGTCTGGGAAATTGAAATGGGTCCCGCCGGTGGTGATGAGTTGAACCTCGTCGAGCGCGGTGAGAACTACGGTTACCCGGTCGTATCCAACGGCAAACACTATGACGGCCGTCCTATCCCGGACCACGACACTCGCCCTGAGTTTAAAGCCCCCGCGCTATGGTGGACCCCCGTGATCTCTCCAGCGGATCTTATGGTGTACCGCGGCACAGCGTTTGAAGACTGGCGCGGCAACGCCCTCGCTGCCGGTCTGTCCTCCCAGGCCATCGTTCGCATTCAATTAAATGCTGATGGCAGCGCCGAAGAACTCGAGCGTTTCGACATGGAAGCTCGCGTTCGCAGCCTTGAGGAAGCAGCCGACGGCAGCATTTGGGTCCTCGAGGACGAGCGCCGGGGTGCTGGTGGACGTCTTCTGCGCCTCAGTCCGAAAAGCTAAGCAGAGTATGCAGAATGGCCGTTGAACTTCAGGTTATCGACCATGCGGACCTGTTGCCGTACCCGCAGTCGTGCTGAGGGTCCTGCGCTGTCTTGCTCTCTGCCTTGTGTGTGTCATCGCAGCGCTCCGGGGTCCTGAAGCGGTTGCCCAGGGTCCGAGCCTCAGATCGGGTTTCGTCGACGTCCCCGGCGGGCCCGTCTGGTATGAAGTTGCCGGGGAGGGTGGCGTTCCGCTGCTGACGCTGCATGGCGGCCCCGGTGGCACCTCTTGCGGTCTCCAGCTCCTCTATCCCCTGGCGGATGAGCGCACCGTGATCCGGTATGACCAACTCGGTACGGGCCGCTCCGGCCGCCCTCGAGACCCGAGCCTTTGGCAACGTGACCGCTTCGTAGAAGCGCTGCATACGCTGCGCCGCGAGCTTGGCCTCGAGCGACTCCACCTTCACGGTCATAGCTGGGGCGGCGCATTGGCGGCGTACTACGTGCTCGAAAAGGGTACGGAGGGCATTGTTTCTCTGACTCTCTCGTCGCCGCTGATCAGCACACCGCTCTGGATCCGAGATGCGAACGCGCTGCGCGCGACCTTGGAGCCCGAGGTTCAGGAAGTTCTCGACAGGCATGAGTCAGCGGGGACGACGGACGATCCCGAGTACCTAGAGGCAACGGAGGTCTTCTACGAGTATTTCGTTCGCCGCGGGGAGGCAGTGGAAGAAGTGAGCTGCGACGGTGCGCCCTGGAACTCGGTCATCTATAACCAGATGTGGGGGCCCACAGAGTTTTTCGCAACCGGCAGTCTCGGTGACTTCGACTTGACGCCGCGCCTGAAGCAGATTGATGTCCCTACGCTCTTCGTTACCGGGGAATTCGACGAGGCGCGTCCCGAGACTGTCCGCGGCTTTGCTGAAGCGGTGCCCGGTGCGCGCTTCGAGGTCGTACCGGGCGTGGGGCACGCGTCAATCAGCCGTGCTCCAGCCTTTTACCGCAAGGTACTGCGGGCCTTTCTAAGGCAAGCCGAGGCGCAGGGCTCGTGATGGCGGGCTTGTCGGTTCGGTCCCCGTAGCGCGTTTGATTTGCGTCAAGGCTGCGTCCGGGGCCGCGCTTCAGAATAAGCCTCCTCAAGCGTTTCGAGCAGGAGCCTCCTATGACCGCAAAAATCAGCCCCGACGTTGCTGACGCCTTCAATCGCCAGATCAACAGTGAACTCCATGCCGGCCACGCGTATCGCGCGATTGCCGCCTACTTCGATGATCAGCAGCTTCCTGGGTTTGCCAAGTGGTTCCTCACGCACGCCGAGGAGGAAGTCGGGCACGGTATGCGTCTTTACGACCATGTCATTCAGCGCGGAGCTCGCGTGATGCTGACGGGGGTTGAGCAGCCCGCGGTCGATTTTGCTGGCCCCGAAGCAGCCGTCGCAGCCGCTCTGGCGATGGAAGGCACGGTGACGCGGCAAATCCACGAGCTCTTCGAATTGGTGCACGAGAGCAAGGACTTTGGTTCCCAGCCTGTACTGCACTGGTTCCTCGATGAACAGGTGAAGGAGGAAGACACGTTCACCCGGCTCCACGATCAGGTGCAGGCCGCTGGAGACAGTCGCTGGCACCTGCTGGCCCTCGATTCCCAGCTGGCGGGCGGCGCCTAGGCGACCTCTCCTCGAGACCGAGACCGAGACCGAGAGGCAGGAGGCGACAGGTCTAGCGGAAGCTTCGGGGCTTGATGCCCAGTTCACCCAGAGCCGTGGAGTGATCGTAGAGGGCGCCGGCGACGATATGCGTGACGCCCTCTTTCTTTTGCAGCGTGCC
>JBCDFN010000090.1:0-2393 GCA_039177935.1 Pseudomonadota bacterium
CTCCTTCGCGGTTACGATGAGCCAAAACCCTCCGTTACGAAATCACGTCAGATGTCCCATGGGCGCTGACGGCGGACAGTCGCCAATCAGCGCCGGGACGCAGGTGGAGTACACAAAAACCGCGGGCGGATCTTCCCGCTCAATGACCTCGCGGATCGCGCGGAACAGCTTCTTCTCCCCGTGGCCCATCACGATGTCGAGTTCGGAGAGATCTGTTGTAAAGCCTTTGCGATAGAGCTCTGGACCGGACGACGCTGCGCCCCGGTTGTCCCACCCGTTCCCCTCGCAGGCGAGCGGGGCGTGGACGAGGTGGGCCACATCGACAATCGGTTGAAGCGCGATCTTGGCGCCGTCGAAGGCGCAGCCGCCGGCAGCGGCACCCGGCGTGAGCGGCTTTGCGCAACCCTTTTTGCGCTCTGCGGCCGACTTGCTGCTGTTGTGGCCGCAACCGGGCTCGTCGAACACGTCCGCGATCTTGTCCTTCAGAGCGTCGGCCATGCACACCCCCTTGCGATTCGGAGAACGTCAGCACGGAAGGGGCCAAGCGCCAGGAAACGCCCTGTTGCCGTTCGTCGCCGGGTAAGGCGGCGCTCTGCTTCGCCAATGTCGCTTTTCCAACAATTGCCGATCAGCCATCTGTCACGTTCGCGCCACCACACTTCACGGCCCTCAGGAGAGCGGTGCCTCCGACGCCAACAGAAAAGACCGGCAGCTCGCGCTGCCGGTCTTCTGGTCGTGCGCCCCAGCAAGGGGCAGTGACGGTTCGCGCTTAGCGGGTGAGGTCGTAGCTGTAGTCTGTTTCGCCAGGCACGACGGTGTCGTCGTCAAGCTTATCGAAGATCGTGTCGAGCAGCTTGACCAGAACGTTGAGCCCGCCCTGATACCCCATCACCGGGAAGCGATGGTGGTGGTGCCGGTCAAAGATTGGGAATGAAAGGCGGATCAGCGGCGTGCCGGTGTCGCGCTCCAAGTATTTCCCGTAGGAGGAGCCGATGAGCATGTCCACGGGTTCGGTCGCGAGAAGCGAGCGCATGTGCCACAGATCTTTGCCCTGCCACACCTGACCTTGACGGCCGAACGGCGAGCTATCCAGAAGCGCCTGCATTTTCTTCGCCCAGGCTTTGCTGCCATTTGTGGCGAGGCAATGGACCGGCTCGCCACCAGTTTCCATGACAAACCGGGCCATCGCGTAGACAAAATCAGGATCGCCGTAGATCGCGTAGGTTTTGCCGTGCAGGTGCGATTGGCTGTCGGCGAGGGCATCGACGAGACGGCCACGCTCCAGACGCAGCGCTTCGGGGATCTCTTTGCCGCTCAACTCCGACACTTTGACAAGCAACTCATCGGTGGCGGCGATGCCCATCGGGTAGTGCAGCGCCACGGTCTCTTGGCCCTTGCCGGCGACATAGTCGAGCGTTTTGGGCGTGCAGTATTCCTGCAGCGAGATTGTCGCTTTGGCGTTCAGCGCGGCTTTCGTGTCCTCCAGCTTGGTGCCGCCGGCGTACATGCGGAACTCACCGTCGGAGGGCGTGTCGTAAGTGTCCGACGCGTCTGACAGTAAGGTAAAGTCCACGCCCATCATGTCGAGCATGCGCTTCAGTTCACGGTTGTTGCCGACAACAAAACCATCAAAGTCCGGGATGATGTTGATGGTCTCGTTCGGAACCCGCTCGGCCTTGTCCCAGAAGTGGGACAGGATCCCTTTTTGCATGTTGTCGTAGCCATCCACATGGCTGCCGACGAAGGCAGGGGTGTGGGCGAACGGCACATCGAAGTCTTGCTCGACCGATCCCTTATCTTTCGCCTGCAGAATAAACGAGTTGAGGTCGTCGCCGATAACCTCAGCCATACAGGTCGTGGAGACCGCGATCATCTTCGGATCGTAGAGCGCCTTTGTGTTGGCGAGGCCGTCGACCATGTTAACGAGACCACCAAACACAGCCGCATCTTCAGTCATCGACGAGGAGACGCAAGACGAGGGCTCCTTGAAGTGACGCGAAAGGTGCGAGCGATAGTACGCGACACAGCCTTGCGAGCCATGAACGAAGCTCATCGTCTCTTCATAACCGGCGGCCGCGAACACGGCACCGAGCGGCTGGCACGCTTTGGCGGGGTTCACAGTCAGTGACGTGCGCGCGAGGTTTTTCTCGCGATATTCCCAAGATTTGGTCCAGTTACCGATTTCCTTGACCCTTTCGTCAGGGTGACCGCACTCAAACTTGACCTTCTTGTTCGCCAGCATCTCTTTGTATTCGGGCTGCTGGAAGAGTGGTGCGTGGTCGAGCACCTTATCTGCCGACTGGGGCATGGCGTAATCCTTCTAAACGGCCGTCCGCATTCCGAGACGCGCCAAGTGTGAGGAGAAGGGCGCCGGGCGGCGCATCATGCGCGCC
>JBCDFN010000091.1:0-2372 GCA_039177935.1 Pseudomonadota bacterium
ACCCGTGATCATAAGCTCTCGCACTTTGTGGACAGTCGCGGAACCTATGACGGCAAGACGAAGTTTGATGACAAGGACATCAAGAAACTGACGAACCGCTTTGCGGAGCGTTGGGACGCCGGATTTCGACCCAAGATGGGCAACACGACCCACATGCTCATGTCCTTCCCAAAGGGTACGAAGTCCGAAGATGTTCGCGATGTCGCATCAGACGTTTGTGAGCGCTTCTTTGATACCGATGAGGGCCATTTCGACTACGTGATCGCCGTCCATAAAGACCGCGATCATCCCCATGCACACATCGTCCTCAACCGCCGGTCCCAGGAGGGGGAGTTCTTCTATCTCGCCCGTGACCATCGGTTCAACTATGACGATTTCCGCCTCGCCATGGTCGAGGAAGCTGAGAAGTATGGGGTCAAGATGGAAGCAACGCGGCGGGTGGATCGCGGCGAGGTTCACTATCCACCCCGAACCAGAGAAATCTATGCGGTTAAAGAAGATGCCAGCAACGGCATAGCGCGTGAACCTGCACAAAGGGAGCGGGTAGGGCGCGACCTGGAGCGCGCGCTTGCCGAGATTGCCAACACAAGACTTGTCTATCACTCGCTCGCTGCGGAGGCCTCATCCGACAGCCGAGAAGAAATTTCCGAAGCCCTTCTGAAAGCGGCAGAGCTTTTGGGGAAGGGATCAACCGTTCAGCAAAATGGAGACGTTTACATGGGAGCCGCCGAGGACTTTGACGACCTAAAAGGGCAATATGCCGAAACCGTTGAGGAAGTGCAGGCGCGCATTGCACGGCTTCCCGAGGGACAACGCGCCGCGAATGAGCGCAAGCTCAATGAGATCCAAGTTAGTCTGCGTCGCATGCAACCGCTTGGTTTGCGATCCGTTACGCTGGAACAGAAGCCTTCAGAAGGGGGTATCTATTCAGAGATTAACATCAATAGTGAGCTTGTTGGCCGGTTGAATGATGGCGCGACGCGCGCGCAAATCGACAATGCGCTGCGCGGGACAGGCATCAATGCCGATACCGTTGTGAACCGGATCGAGACTGGTGCACCAAACGCCGCTCTAGAGCGCCAATGGGTTGCGAATGATCTCGCAAAGGTCGCCGAAAGCCAGGGCTTGAACCTTGAACGGAAGGAAGACCTTGAAGCCGCGCGAGAGCGTTTGAGCCAAGTGCATGTAGAGTTGGGCACGACGCTTGAGCGGGCTGAAGTGTTGCGGGATGATGGGGTGATCGAAGAGTCCCGGGAAATCCGTTTCCACTTCGATCAAGAGCGGCTGGACGACACGACAAGGGCTATTCGGCAAGAGCTGCGAGGGCAGGGGGTCAATGAG
The DNA here is from genome assembly GCA_039177935.1 of Pseudomonadota bacterium. GTDB lineage: Bacteria > Pseudomonadota > Alphaproteobacteria > Rhizobiales > Methyloligellaceae > Methyloceanibacter. The sequence goes on from JBCDFN010000091.1 coordinate 1,342, forward strand.
ACCCAGCTTGAGGCGCGTGCGGTCGAGATTGAAAACCGCGCCTTTGACAGGATCGAGGCTGAGCAACGCGAGTATCTCGAAACGCGTCCTGAAATCCTATCAGGGCCGGCGGCTGTTTATCGGACAGATGAAGAGGGTAGGGGGCAAACTACAGACCAGGAGCTTGCGGATCGTCTTGACCGTGAGATTGAGGTCATCCTTGAGCGCGCTCCGGCTAACCAGTCGATCTTTGAAGCGGTCGCGTCGGACTTCAAAGAGCGATATCCCGACATGCCGGATCACGTAGCCCGAGGCCTGGGCGACACCTATGAGACCAGTTTCCGATTGAATAATGCTGAAGAACTGCGGGAGGCCGAGCGCGAAGCGGCTGAACTAGTGACCGCAAGAGAGGCCGCAGCTGATGCGTTGCGTACAGAAAACGGTGCGGCAATGTCTGAGCGGGACGGTATTTCCGCCGCTGAGCGTCGTGCGCTGGTTTCTGAGATTGAGGCGAATGTTCGTTCTGGTGCCAACGATGATGATCTGGCCTATGCCGATGATCGGTTTGAGCAACTGGTGAGAGAACGCGATTTGCTGGAAGCCAATGGGGGCAGCACCCAGCAGCGCGTGGCTTTGGCGACGGAGTTTACCCAACTTTCTCTTGCCCGTCAGAACGACGAGCTTGGTCCCGAAGAAGCGCGGCGGGCCGATGCGATCTTGCGTGACACCGCCGACAAGTATGGCAACCAGATGCGCGACGGGCTTCAACGTGACGATACGCGCGAATTCATGTCGATCCATGATGAAGGGTATTTCAGCCGAGACGAAAGGGCTGACGAGTTCGAGATTGAACGGCGCAGAGAGTTTAGGTTGGCCATGCAGCCCTATCAATCTCAGGGGATCGACAATGCAGAAATCCGGCGCGTGGTGGAACACGAACGGTCCGACGATGTGTCGCCTTCGCTGGCATCCGACGAACAGCGTCTCAGCTATCGTGAGCAGATCGAGCAGGAGCTTGATGACGAGCAGATCGAGCGGCTGCGGGAAGGTGA
>JBCDFN010000092.1:0-2368 GCA_039177935.1 Pseudomonadota bacterium
CCTTGTCGGTCAGCGTCAGCGCCGGCGCGACCGTGATGGAATCGCCCGTGTGCACCCCCATCGGATCGACGTTTTCAATCGCGCAGATGATGATCGCGTTGTCCGCACGGTCGCGCACGACCTCCATTTCGTACTCTTTCCAACCCAGCAGCGATTCGTCGATCAGCACTTCGGTGGTTGGCGAGGCCGCGAGGCCTTCGGAGACGATCCGGTCAAATTCCTGCGTGTTGTAAGCAACACCGCCGCCTGTCCCGCCGAGCGTGAAACTCGGCCGGATTACGGCGGGGAGACCCGTGTGCTCCAGCACAGCGCGCGCTTCGTCGAGCGTGTTGGCGATGCCCGATCGCGGGCTTTCAAGCCCGATCGCGTCCATCGCGTCGCGAAAACGCTGGCGGTTCTCGGCCTTGTCGATCGCGTCGGCCTTGGCTCCGATCATCTCGACGCCGTGTTCGGCGAGAACGCCCATCTCATCGAGCTTCAGCGCGCAATTGAGCGCGGTCTGCCCGCCCATCGTGGGAAGCAGCGCGTCCGGCTTTTCCTTGACGATGATCTTGGCGACGATTTCGGGAGTTATCGGTTCGACATAGGTGGGATCCGCAAACTCGGGATCGGTCATGATCGTTGCCGGATTTGAGTTCACCAATATGACGCGATAGCCATCCTCTTTCAGCGCCTTGATCGCCTGCGTTCCCGAATAATCAAACTCGCACGCCTGCCCGATGATGATCGGACCCGCTCCGATGACGAGGATCGACTGAATATCGGTGCGTTTGGGCATTAGTTCTTGTTCTCGTTGGAGGAATCGGCGTCTTCCTCGTCGGTTTCGGTAGGCGGTTGCCATGGCTGCCACGACACATTGATCAGGCGCATATCGGGAAGCTGGCGCTCGCATCCGCTCGCCAAGATCTGTGAGGCGGCCTGCGGGCGACCGCGCACGCGGAACAAAGCGGGCTTACGTCCAAGGAAGAACGCGCCCCTCTCGCTCACATCCATGTTCATAAAGCGTTCGACCGCGGTCGCGGTCCGATTGGTCTGCTGGATCAGCCGCGTGCCCACGGTTTCATCCGCGCCGTTGGCGACGAGCTTCTGGATCGCGGAGAACTCCATCTTGGTCACGTCATAGGTGAAGGTTGGGACCCAGCGCCCCGGCGCTGTCTTGAGATCCTGATATTCCTGATAAGTCAGCGAAGGGCGCACACGATTGGCGCAATCCTCGGCGTCCTCGACACCCACGCGCGGGTCTTCGCTGGAAAACAGCGAGCATCCGGCAAGAGCCAGCGTGGTAAAGGGAAGAACGAAGGCGGCGCGGATCATGTGCCATCTCCCGGCTCAAAGGCGTAAGATATCTGTGTGTATCGATTGACGTAAGGCAGCACATCGGGACGCGACACCCCATCCCTATACACAAAGGTGCAATTTCTGCGGATATCGACCATGCGATCGCCATCGCGCACAAGAATGTAGCTCAAAACATAATGCTGGCGCGGCTTCGAACGGCGTCCGACGACATCCAGTTGACGGGTGAAATCGCCGATGTCGCGCAGCAGGTCCATATCTTTGAACCCCTGCCTCTCGCGCGTCTTGGCGACCGCGGCGTAACGCTGTTCGGGATCGAATTCTTCTTCGTCGAAGGCCTCGTCGGTGGCGACGACCTTGCAATCCATGCGCCCCGCGATGGGTTTGTCGGTCTCCTCCTTAAAGAGGATCGGACGCCAGAACGCGAGCACAGGCAGCCCGCCCGCCCCTTGCTCAAGCGTAACTGAACCATCGCCCTGAAAGGCCACCCCCTCAACGATCTCCGCGCCCGGCCACTCGGCGAGCGGCCGCGGCATCATCGCGGGGTTTTGCGCAGCGAGCGGGGTAGCGGCTAACGAAAGGGCAAAGGCGGCCACTCTATTCATCAACTACGGCGGACCTCTCGATACCTGTAAACCCGAACTTTCTCACGCCAGCGAGTTTCAAACCCGCAAGCAAGCACGAGAATTTCTTTACGTCTTCTAGGTTCGCGTCCGTCGAAGGCTTCAGAGTGACGGTGTCGCTTCCCAGAAGCTCAAGAGTTGATCCAGCAACGAGCCCACAATGCTCCTCAAGGGCTGGCAGAAAGCCAGCATATCCGCCCGAATTCTGAATGTTGGGCAGCCCCTCCACTAGACCTCTCTTCTCAAGCAACTCTCGAGCGCTCGCCTCAATCTCAGGGCTCATGATTCTATACGAGAAGTCGGCCCATTGCTCGTTCAACTCAGGCTCTTCAAATACTGGCCTGTCGTATTGGACAACTGCTCTGATGCACTCGAAATGCTGGATCGTGGCCCCTGCTGACTTACGGATATCAACTTCCGTGTAGAAATGCTCCTCGACGTAACGAACC
>JBCDFN010000093.1:0-2340 GCA_039177935.1 Pseudomonadota bacterium
CAGCCGTCACGGCCTTGATCCTTGGCACGATGGCGATGCCCTACTTCGCGCTCGTGATCCCGCAATTCATCCTTGTGGCGCGCGAGTTCGGGCTGGCCAATAGCTGGTTCGCCCTGATCGTGCCGCCTCTCTTCAACGCGCTTGGCGTCCTTTACATGCGCCAGGCTTTCTCCCTGATGCCGGGGGAGCTTTTTGATGCGGCGCGTGTCGATGGAGTCAGCGAATGGAAGATTTTCCGCTATGTTGCGATGCCCATGGCCAAGCCGATGATCGCCGCCCTCGGGATCATCCTCTTCCTGGCGAGTTGGAACAACTACCTCTGGCCTCTACTCATCAACACAGAGCAGCAAATGACGACGGCCCCGGTGGCTATTGGCAGCCTGATCGGGGCCACGAGCATCAGCTGGGGGGCGATCATGGCGGGCTCGGCGATCCTAACCCTTCCGATGCTGGCGATGTTCATATTCCTGCAGCGTTTCTTCATCTCCGGTATCACGGCGGGGGCGGTGAAGTAGATGCTGATGTCGCCCGATAATGCCCAGCGCCTGACGCTCTTCAGCCATGGGTGGGAGTTCCGCGACCCGGGCGGGGAGTGGGTGCCGGTGACGCTCCCCCACAACGCCGTGGACCTGCCCCATGACTATGTCGATGAGCGGGCGTTTCAGCGCGGCTTTGAGTACAGAAAAGTCTTCGACTACATCCCGGGCCCCGACGTGGCCACGTCACTCGTCTTCGAAGGGTCGATGGCGGACACGAAAGTCGTGCTCAACGGGGCGTGTATCGGCGCGCACCGGGACGGGTACACACCCTTTGAGGTGCCGCTGACGGCCCATTTGAGACCTGGCCAGAACGAGTTGACCGTGAAGTTGAGCGGGGTGGAAAATCCGGGCATTCCCCCCTTCGGCGGTAGGATCGATTACCTGACTTATGCCGGCATTTACCGGGATGTTTGGCTCAAACGTGTTCCGCATCTCTCGATCGAAAAGGTCAAGGTCGAAACCCATGACACCCTGGAACAGGACCCGACCGTGACCGCAACGGTTTGGCTGCGCGGCGAGGGGCGCGGCAGCCTCGCGGCGCGCTTGCTCGACCCTGATGGCAATGAAATCGCTCAAGAGACGGCGACGACAGAGAGCCCTAAGCTCACACTCAAGACCTGCGGGCCCGCGCAGCTTTGGACCCTCGACGAGCCTGCGCTCTATAGCCTTGAGGTAACCCTCGTAAGCGACGCGGGGCGGGACACTGTCACCGAGACCTTCGGCTTTCGAACCGCGGAATTCACCGAGCGCGGGTTTTTTCTAAACGGCGAGCGAGTGAAACTTCGCGGCCTCAATCGGCATCAGTCTTTTCCCTATATCGGCTACGCCCTTGGGCCCGCGGCGCAGAAGCAAGATGCTAAAATCCTGAAACACGAGCTCGGCCTCAATATGGTGCGCACCTCCCACTATCCGCAGTCGGAGGCGTTCCTGAACGCGTGCGACCGCCTCGGGCTTTTGGTTTTCGAAGAAATCCCCGGCTGGCAACATATCGGCGACGCAGACTGGCAGGAGGCGAGCCTTGAGAACCTGCGCGCAATGGTGGAGCGTGACTGGAACCACCCGAGTATCGTTCTCTGGGGCACGCGGATCAATGAATCCGCCGATAATGACGCGTTCTACGAGCGCACAAACACCCTCTGCCGCGCTCTAGACAGCACTCGACAAACCGGGGGCGTCAGATGCATTGCCGAGAGCACGATGCTCGAAGACGTCTACACCATGAACGATTTCATTCTGGGCGCGGAGACTTTGCCCGGTGCAAACCATCCCAGGATGCCGATCCGCAATCAGCGCGCTGTGACCGGGCTAAAGCAAGACGTGCCCTACCTCATCACGGAGTATGGCGGCCACATGTATCCCACTCAGGCCGATGAGGGCGAAGAACGGCAGATCGCCCATGTTAAAACGCATCTGGAGGTGCTCAACGCCACCTACGGGGATGACAGCATCTCTGGCTGCATCGGCTGGTGCTTTGCCGACTATAACACGCACAAGGATTTCGGAGCCGGTGATGGCATTTGCCACCACGGGGTGCTCGACATGTTCCGCGCGCCGAAGCTCGCGGCGGCCGTCTATGCGAGCCAAATGGATGCCACGCAAAAGGCAGTGCTAGAGCCAGTCACCCACTGGGCCTTGGGCGGGCGCAGCATCGGGGGCTGTCTGCCGCTGATGATCCTCACCAACCTGGACAGCATCGACGTGCGTTTTGGTGATTTGGTTGCAAGCGGCCTTAAACCATCTGTCGAGACGTATCCTCACCTCCCGCACCCGCCGATAATCGTTGACTATGCCGATTTCGGGC
>JBCDFN010000094.1:0-2303 GCA_039177935.1 Pseudomonadota bacterium
ACCATCGTCTTCCGTGTTCCCATCGGCCTCGTCGGCTGATGAGAAGCCATTGGTGGTTAATCCGATAACGGAGATACGGCCCGACGCTTTGTCATTGCCGCCGTAAAGAGTGGTGCCGGCCCTCACCGTATCAAAGGAGCCGACCTCAACGAACGCATCGCCGCCAAATCCCTCGCGGCCATCTTTGGTCACGATGTTGATCACGCCGCCGATCGCGTCGGAGCCATAGAGAGTCGATTGGGCGCCGCGGATCACCTCAACACGCTCAATATCCGCGGTGTCAAAATTGGCAAAATCAAACCCGTTGCCGAAGGACGATGGGTCGTTAACGACCACACCATCCTGCACCACCAATGTCTGATCGCTATCCAGGCCGCGGATCGACACCGTCGCGGCACTGCCGAAACTGCCTGTACGGAGGATCTGAACCCCCGGCACGGCCGCTAGGGCGTCATAGAGAAACTGTTGCTGACGAAGCTGGATCTCATCTGCAGTCAACACCGAAACCGAGCGACCAATTTGATCGAGAGGTGTGGGCAGCCGGGTTCCGGTGACAACGACAACATCGTCCTCTGGCGTGGCCCCGCCGTCACTCTGGGCGAGCGCTGGGACCGCAAGCAGCGGGGTGAGCACGGTCACCCAAGCTGAGGTTGAAAGAAATGTCTGTCTAAAGCGCATAACTGGGTCTTCCACGCTCGCTGCCCGACTGCGGAGCGTTGTTCACAACGACAATGAAGGTCGTACGAGCAGATGCCGCACGGGCCGACCGAATGACATGTCGCTGCAAAGGAGAGGCATCAGCCTTCCCGCCCGCTGAGAACTGTTCCCGGCCTCCGGACGAACGACGCGATGGCAGGTCTCCTGACTTACCGATCGTCGCTCGCGGCCACCTTCCCAGCGCTTCGCCTTTCGGCGTCACTCCAGTGGCTATGTTGGCCGCGGGCTCCTGGCTTACAGTTGCGGGTACAGTCCCAGATTCACACCGGGTTCCCTCTTAGCCCTTGTTACGGGGCACCATCTTCTTGTCTCATGGTGCAGGTGCGAGGGGCTGTCAAACGTTTAGACCGCCGTTAGCGCACTGGAAGACGGCTAAAAATCGATGCCGCGCTGCGCTTTGATGCCAGATTTGAAGGGATGTTTCACCTCCCGCATCTCTGTGACGAGATCAGCATAGGCGCAGAGTTCGTCTTTGGCGTCGCGACCCGTCAAGACAACGCTTGTGCGGTCCGACCGCGCTTTGAGACCGTCAAGGACAGCCTCTGTCGCGAGATAGTCGTAGCGCATGGCAATATTGATCTCATCAAGGACGATGAGGTCGTAATCGCCGTTTGCCATCATACGTTGGGCTTCGCCGAAAGCGGCCTCGGCAGCGACGCGATCTTTTTCCTTGTCTTGCGTATCCCAGGTGAACCCTTGGCCCATCGTGTGCCAATCAACCTGGTCAGCGAACTTTTGAAAGAACTGCCGTTCGCCGGTGATCCATGTCCCCTTAATGAACTGCACCACGCCGACCCTGTGGCCCCAGCCAAGCGCGCGGACGATCACGCCAAAGGCTGAACTTGATTTGCCTTTGCCGTCGCCGGTGTGGACGAGCACGACGCCGCGCCCGGGGTCTTTGGCTTCAGAGACTTTCCGCTTTTGCTCAGCCTGCAGCTTTTGCATCTTCTCCTTGTGGCTGTCCGTATCGCTCATCGTTCGTCTCCGCTGGTGCGCGGCATCTCGACAAAGCCGCCGAAATCAATATTTGTCGAGAAGTCTTGGGCGCCGTCACCCTTGCTCAACAGCACTTTGATGACCCCCGAATGGGTGACCACCAATGTGCTCCCCTCCAGAGCCTCAAGATCGCGAAGGGCTTCTTTGGTTCTCTGACGGAGCATCGCGACGCTCTCGCCGCCGTGGGGACGAGCGTGGAGGAAGTCGGAAGCCCACAGATCCAACTCTTCGCGGGGGACGTCGCCCCAAAGGACGCGTTCCCAGCGCCCAAAGTCCATCTCCGCGAGCCTTGCGTCCAATGTTAGAGGGACGTTGGCGCTGCGGCTCAGATAGTCTGCGAGCTTCCGGCACCTTTGGAGTGGGCTGGTCACGATACGGACGAATGAAGGGAGGGCATTGGCGACGGCCGCTGCTTCGCTCTCGAAACTTGGCGCCACGTCGAGGTCCGTTCGGCCGTAGCATGTGCCTTGCGCCACATCTGGCGTTGTGTGTCGGACGAGGATCAGAGCCATGCGGCCACTCCCAAGTAAAAGCCGATTTCGCTCGCCTGTTGCACGGCGCCAAGCGTGTCACCGGTGTAACCGCCGAGC
>JBCDFN010000095.1:0-2289 GCA_039177935.1 Pseudomonadota bacterium
AAGTTGTAGTCGGTCATTCTGCTGCCTCCCGCACTTGGTCTGCACCCGCTTCGCGGCGCAGTTTGCGCACCAGTTCCAGCTCTGACTGAAAGTCGACGTAATGAGGCAGCTTGATATGTTCGAGGAACCCCGTCGCTTGGATATTGTCGGCGTGGTAAAGAACAAACTCGGCGTCCTGCGCGGGCGCGCCGACATTGTCTTCGCCTAACTCCTCCCAACGGAGCGCGCGGTCAACGAGCGCCATGGAAATCGCCTTGCGTTCTGACTGGCCAAAGACCAGCCCATAGCCGCGTGTGAATTGCGGCGGCTCTGTCTTTGATCCCTTGAACTGATTTACGGTTTCGCATTCGGTCAGCGTCACCTCGCCAATCTCGATGGCAAAGCCCAGCTCGGGGATTTCCATTTCCACCGCGACAGCACCAATCCGCAACTCGCCGACAAAGGCATGGTTGCGCGCATAGCCGCGCTGTGTGGAATAAGCGAGACCAAGCGTGAAGCCTTCATCGGCGCGGGTCAGCGCTTGCAGCCGAAGCGCGCGGTCAGCCGGCATTTCAAGCGGCTCGCGCGTCAGGTCAGGCGGCGGTGTATCATCGCGGGGGGCTTCTTCGATCAGGCCTTCGCGGTTGAGAAACTCTGTCACATGCGGCACGTCGCCTGGAACGCTCTCACGTGTTGGGGCTTCGGGTACGTCACCATCGGCGGCCAGTTTAAAATCGAGCAGTCGGTGCGTGTAATCGAAGGTCGGCCCGAGAACTTGCCCGCCGGGCAGATCCTTGAACGTGGCCGAGATGCGCCGATCACAGGCCATTGCACCCGTGTCCACCGGATCCGATGCGCCGAACCTCGGCAGTGTGGTGCGGTAAGCCCGGATCAGGAAGATTGCCTCAATCAGATCACCGCGCGATTGCTTGATCGCCAACGCAGCAAGGTCAGGATCATAGAGCGAACCTTCGGCCATGACGCGATCGACGGCCAGCTTCAACTGTTCACGGATCTGCGCAATGCTCAGTTCGGCGACATCCGTATCGCCACGGCGTTCCTCCGCAAGCCAGGCATGGGCGCTTTCAATTGCCCTCTCGCCACCTTTTACAGCCACATACATCAGGAGACCTCCGTACTGCGCGGCAATGCCGCCAACTTGTCGCCACAGGTGAAGATGAAATCGAGCCCGAGTGGAAACAGTGCGCGGTTGCTTTGGAAGGCGCGGGTTTCCGGCAGGGACAGCGCAGCTTCGGATTTGATCCCGGGTCCGCGCAGCGTCGCGCCGGCCGCTTCGAGTTCACCACATTCAACGATCAGGGTTGTCGAGCGGTCTGGATATTCCGGCGTTCCAACGGGATAGCTGCCAAGCGGCAACAATGCGTCCCAGTCGCCCACGGCAAACATCGCATGTGACGGTCCTGCCAGCGGGGCGCCCGTGTGAAATGCCAGCCATTTGCGGACATCGTCCTTGTCAGCCTCGCCAGCAAGGTAGACCGGAGTGTCGGTGTCGCAAAGGGTCAACAGCACGGTGCCTGCCGCGACGGACAAGTCCGCAGGTGGAACGGCACCTTGAATACCATGAATCCTGCCCGGACGCGCCATCGCCTCCATGACACTCCGGAACGCGTGGGCGGATTGGGTGGCGGGATTGTCGAACCCACCTGACAGAGCGGTTGCCTGCATCAGTCCTCTCCCCGTGCCATTGTAAAGAACTCGACCTTCGTTGCGGCAGCTTTTTCGGCGCGAGCGGTCTTTGCGGCGGATTGCTCCGCCCCGAGCGGGTCAAGAACGGCCTCGCGGACGGCTGAGGCATTGCGTCCTTGCATCAGCGCGTCGACAAGCGCCGCCGCTTCGGCATCAGACTTGCGGCGACCTTGAATATAGGCGTGGCCAACCTCACCGCTGGCGAGCGTCAGCGCACAGCGCGTGACAGTCATCTCTCCTATATTGAAGGGCGCGCCCGTCCCACCGGCGCGGCCACGGACCATAGTGCTGCCGATCTCAGGCGCGCGCAGCCATGTGAATTCTGGACGCGACATGGCGGCATCCAGCAAGGCAGCAACGCGGCCTTCCGCCGCCTTGGCAAGCAGACCCATCCAGGCTTTTCGCTCGGCGTTTTCGTCGAAAGTGTCTTTCATCTCGACAACTTTTCCATATACTATACAACTATACACATCATAACAGATTCCCCCTCTCACAACCGAAGAGATTTGTGAAACTTGCGTGACACTTCAGGCAAACCACCCATCTGGCAGGCCATAGCCGACGCGCTCCGCAGTGACCTAGCAGAGGGCAAATACGCGCCCG
>JBCDFN010000096.1:0-2279 GCA_039177935.1 Pseudomonadota bacterium
CGTGGGAGAAATCACCGGCGAACGCGGCGGGGCCAGCCGCGAATGCATCGCCCAGGGCGCGGCCAACACCGTCACCGGGTTCTTCGGCGGCATGGGCGGCTGCGCGATGATCGGCCAGTCGATGATCAACGTGAAATCGGGCGGGCGCACGCGCCTGTCGGGCATTTCCGCTGCGCTCTTCCTGCTCTTGTTCATCGTGGTCGCCGCACCGCTCATCGAACAGATCCCGCTCGCGGCGCTTGTCGGCGTGATGTTCATGGTGGTGATCGGCACCTTTGCCTGGAACAGCTTCAAGATCATGCGCCGCGTGCCGCTGACCGACGCCCTGGTCATCGTGCTCGTCACCTGTGTGACCGTCGCCTATGACCTGGCCATCGCGGTGGTGGTCGGCGTCATCGTCTCTGCACTGGCCTATGCCTGGAACAACGCCACCCGCATCCACGCAAAGTCCTACGACACCCCCGAAGGCGCCCGTGTCTATCAGATTCAGGGCCCGCTCTTCTTCGGCTCGGTCGAAGGCTTTACCGAGCTGTTCGACCCCAAATCAGACCCGCAGCGCGTGATCGTCGATTTCGCCGACAGCCGGGTGGTGGACCAATCCGCCCTGACCGCCATCGAAGCCGTCGCGGCCAAATACGAAGCCGCGGGCAAGGCCCTGCAACTGCGCCACCTCAGCCGCGATTGCCACACCCTCCTGACCAAGGCAGGCCAGCTGATGGTCGACAGCGATGACGACCCCGATTACCAAGTTGCGACGAACTATTCGGTGCGCACGGGGCTGCTGGCAGGCGGGCATTAGGCCGGGGGGCGACGCCCGACACTGCGGCTTATTGAACCGCGGTTTGCATGACTGGCCTGCGCGCGCCTTGCGGATTTGGGAAGGGGCGACCAAGCGGACCGAGAGTGCTGGGTTTGAGCCCAAACTTACCAAGTTGTTGCAACATAGCGAACGTCGGCTATGGAGTGCCCCCCGCCACAACACTAGCGGAGGGCTTTGCCGTCTAAAGCGCTTTGCGGAAGATCACCTTATCGTCTCCATCGGCCCAAAAGTCGCGGATACGGGCTTCTTCTTCATAGTCATTCTGAGCGTAGAACTTGCGCGTCAATGCGAAGTCGTCAGTGCCAGACGTGTCTACAATCAAAATGCGTTGACCCTTGTCTCTTAGGTGCTGCTCGGCCGCATGTACCAATGCCGCCCCCAGCCGTTTGCCTTGCAAATCTGGACGCACCGCGAGGGCGAGCATATTCCACGTACCATCGGCGAGTTCCTCGGGAACCGTGTAGCACAGGCCCACAGCCTCTCCGTCGCTATGACACGTGAGCCAAAAGGCTTCCGTCTCACCTGCCAAGGCAGGAGCCAGCATGTCTGGCAGCATCTCGCTTGGGAACAACTCCGTTCCATCCAGCACGGCCTGAAGCCCTGCAATGTCGTCGGTTGAAGTCGGTTTGATGATTGGGTTTGTCATTGCCTCGATCTCCTTATCGGTTGTCGTACTGAGAGTTCACGGAACGAATGCCGAGCTTTGTGGCGCGGTAGGGTCGTCCGTTTTCTGATTTGATGAACCGCCGTTTCTTCAAACGGTCGAATAGCTTCAGCGAGCAATCGGCCAACACATGGCCGTCGCGAGTGAAGCAGGAAACTTCGCGCACTTTGCCGTTCGCCATGCGCTCAAAATGGATCGCTCCACCCTGCGCCAGAACGTGCAAAACACGCTGTTCGTGTTTTGAGATATTCAATGGATTGTCTCTTGAGTTTATGTCAGCCGAAAAGGCCCCCGGCATCTCGCGCGGAAGTCTTTTGGTTCAAGTCGGCCCAATCAGGTGGACCTTAGCGGCGTGCCGCAATCGTAGACATAAAATCTCCATCGCCCTGCATCCGGGCAGCGCGTAGTCGGGGGTTAGAGCGACAAGTAGCATTTGGCAAGCGGACATTCGAAAAACCAAAGTCAAAGGCAGCTTCGTCTGCAAAGCACTCTTCAGATGCCTCCAGGAACCTGCAAACCCAATAGCAAACGTCAGATCATCGCTTCGAGCCCGATCCGCCCGATGTTTCTAGCTCAACCGACGTTTACACCCTGTAGCGCTCCACTCGCTTCAGCACACTTGACTGACTAGTCACTCTAATTACACTGAGTTCCATGAACGACCGGCAAAAACAGATCATCGCAGCCGCGATCCCACTATTTTTGACCGAGGGCGTCAGCGTCTCAACAGCCCGCATCGCCAAGGTGGCCGGGGTGTCAAACGGGACACTCTTCAACGCGTTCCCGACAAAACAG
>JBCDFN010000097.1:0-2253 GCA_039177935.1 Pseudomonadota bacterium
AGGGTCGTGAGTTCGAATCTCATCGCCCGCTCCAAAATTACAAGCTGTATCAATATCTTGCCTGATGTAAGGCCCGGTCAATGCTGCCTCGCTGGTGATATGGGGTGAGACAGCGCCGCGGACAGAAGCAAAGGCCGCGCGGCTGCCATGCAGCAGAAAAGTCTGATTCTACGAAAAGGCGTTCGCCGGCGGCTGCATTGCCTCGCAAAAATTGGCCATAGCGCGTTTTCGACATAACCGTACGATCACCGCAACGGTCGCGTATGTCCCGCTCGCCGCGACGGCACGGCGCAGCGCGAGTGTCACTCAATCTAGATGAACCAGGCTCTGCGGATTGGACGCCGTCTCGGCGGCTTTTATGCCGGTCAGTGCGGTTTCTCTGCAGAGCACTCTGCTCGCTGGCAATCAACACTCCGCGCCCTTTGGAAGCGCGATATCGGACCGCCCACGATAGGACGGTAAGGCTTTTCACAGCTTCGACCGCCAGGTAATTAAACGCAAAGGACAGTGGCGAAAGCTACAGTTGGGATGTGAGGCAAAAAAAACGGCATTGATTTTAAGAGATATTTTCCGCCTCCATTTTGAATCGTTTGGATCGCGCGACTGAAGAGCGATTTGTGCTTCTGTCGCGCCCCAAACCGGAGGCTTCGTCGCCTTCTCTCGTCACGCATACCCGCCTCGCAAGGCCGTTGATTTCTATCAACGTCACTCAATCGGCGCTGAGGTATCAACGGTGTGACAAGGTCATTTCGGCTTGTCTGAACATCATGAAGGAGGAGGTATTCATGGGACGGCTTTCGAACAAAGTCGCGATTGTGACAGGGGGAGCGTTGGGTATCGGCAAGGCCTGCTGCGTGCGGATGGCCGAAGAGGGCGCCAGTGTCGCGGTGACCGATATCGAAGACGCCGAGGGAGAGAAGGTCGTGGCCGAGATCAAGGCCGCGGGCGGGACGGCTCGTTACTGGCATCTTGATGTGGCTGACGAAACCGCAGTGGAGCAGGTTTGCCGCGAGGTCGCGGAGGCCTACGGCAAGCTCAACGTGATGGTGGCCAATGCGGGGATCGCGGGGGCGAGTAAGCCCACCGATGAGTTGACAGTCGAGGAATGGAACCAAGTGATGTCCGTCAATGTGACGGGGGTGTTCTTCTGCACTAAGCACGTGATCCCGCACATGCGCACGGCCGGCGGCGGGAGCATCATCAACCTGTCCTCGATCTACGGCATCATCAGCGCGCAGGACGTGCCACCCTATCATGCCTCGAAAGGCGCGGTGCGGATGATGACGAAAACAGATGCGCTTTTCTATGCGACCGAGAACATCCGGGTGAACTCTGTCCATCCGGGCTATATTTGGACGCCTCTTGTTGACAATCTGGGCAAGTCGTTCGGGTTTTCGTCGGAGGAGTTCAAGGCCGAGCTTGGCAGCCGCCATCCCGTCGGCCACGTCGGCGAGCCTGACGATATCGCCTGGGGCGTTGTCTATCTCGCCTCGGACGAGGCCAAGTTCATCACCGGGACAGAACTCGTCATCGATGGCGGCTACATCGCACGTTGACGCCAAAACGGGCACATAGCGTGCGCGGATTGGCATTAGCGGCGATATCGGCGACCCTGAACGCTGCGCCCCAGAAATGGCAGGGCTTCCCGCTGGCAAGGGTGTGCGATGCAGTTGCGGAAGCTAAGCCTCATGCGATCATCGTGGGCAGCCTAGCTTTTCAACACGCTAGAGGGTCGGTCTACCGGAACTGTGCGTCGCCCACAGATGGTTTTGGCGCAAAGACTGCATTGCAGGGTGGAAGCGGACGTTTATGCCACCGATGCCAAGGTCTTCAGACAGGGGCCTGAATGTATCGTGCACCGTCTGTGAGGCGAGCGCGATTTCCACTGGACGCGCGATTGCTATCTCTCGCGCGTTCAAGGCGAGTGGCACTGTCTGCGGATAGTCCGTCGCAACAATCAGTCGAAAGGGCAGAAGCGTATCCCGATTCCACGGCATATACTGCATGCGCCAGTCCGGCCCCAATGCCGGCCCACAGTTCGGTAACCGTCATCCTTCGCGGCAAAACGATTCCAAAACCTGTGAGCACGCCGCCTCATATCGCCCGCAGCAGCAGCTCAAAAAGCAACATCCCGGCAATCGACATCGTCACAGCGCTGGCGATCATTGGGCTGGTCGCATCTTCCAGCGCTTCGGGGATCAGTTCGGACATTGTCATCCAGATCATCGCACCCGCCGCGAGGCCGAGGCCCAC
>JBCDFN010000098.1:0-2231 GCA_039177935.1 Pseudomonadota bacterium
AAGGGCCAATCCGATTTCGGCCTTTTCGAGGAATGACAGCGGGTCATTGGCTAATTGCCTGGAGAGGGCGACAGCGTCGTGGTAATTTACCTTGGTCTTTATATCGACCGGATCGAGACGGGCGAGGTCGGTGGTTTCCATAGTGTTACCCTCCTTTCCCCTGAGGCTTGAATTTGGCTGCCGTAGCGTATGGCAGCCGCATCCAATCGAAGCCAGACTTTTGTGCCTATCGGCGCTGCTTCATAACCATGTCGAAGATGTCGTCGACCGCCGATCCATCCTTGTCGCTATCGAGCAAGTTGCCAAGCATGCCCATCATGCCGCCACCTTGTTGAGTTTGAGCCGGCTGCTGACTGCCACCGCCGCCCATCACGGCGCCGAGGAGCCCACCGAGCAGCCCGCCACCGGAGCTCGACCCCTGTGGTGGTTGAGGCTGGCTTCCGCCAAGCGCTCCCATCAATTGGCCGGCAATACTGGGGTCCTTGGTCTGTTTGGATAGTGATCCCATCACCATCGACGCGACCATAGGAAGGGCCATTTTAAGCACTTGATCGCTGATGCCCGTTTTCTCCGAGGCACGGCTCGCCACGGCCCGCGACATGTCCTTGGAACCGAGCAGGTGGCCAAGGATTGCGTTTCCATCCTGGATCGTCTCGGGGCGCCCGAGCGCCTCCGGTTGGTCAAGATATTGCTCATGCTGTCCATTCTGGAGTGCACCGAGGAGCGCCTCGACGCCGCCAGGCTTGGCCGTGTTTGCTTTGAGACCCGCAGAGAGCGCCGGCAACAGGGCTTGGAGCGCTGCCCCTGCTTGATTTTCGTCCAGCCCGAGTTGTTGGCCAAATTGCTGTTTGGTAGCCCCACCTTGGGCGCTCATGATCATGTCAAGAAGGTTCAGTCCCGCCATCGTTGTTCTCCCATTTCAACGTTAACCATACGCTCGCCTGACGGCTTCTGGGTGTAAAGAGGGGCATGTGGAATTTGGGCAAAGGTTAATCTGTTAAGTGATGGTTAACGCAATCGGCGCAATCGGGTATTCGGAGTAATGTTTGCGCGGCGTTGGGATTCGCTTGCGCCGTGTTTCGGGAGGCAGGTTCGGCATGGCAGTTTCAGGCGAACAGATCCCATTCCTCGTGGCGGCCGGGGCATCAGCCCTCGCACTCGCCTCACTGTTGTGGGCCTTGCGCGTATCTGATGGCGCACGCGGTGCTGCCAAGCGGTTTCGGGACCGGTCAGCCCAGCTTGAAGCAGAACTTGCAGAGCAACGTTCAATCCTGTCGGCCAATCCCGGTATCGTGTTGGTTTGGGACAGCGCAGAACAAGATACGACCGACGTGGAGAGCCTCGGTACGCCTGAACTCATGGGGTCGGAAGCCGCCTTCGCAACACTCCTTCGCTATACCGACGATGGTATCTCGAGCGATCCAGCCCTTGCGATTCTTGAGGGGCTCGCAGATCTTGAAGCGCGCGATGCGTCCGGTCGTGACACGACACTACGCATTGCGCTGAGGGAACTCATGGAGGAGGGCACGGCCTTCTCGCTGACCATCTCAACCCAACAGCGCGGCTTTATCGAAGCAGACGGCCGCACGGGGGCGGGTGCGCGCGTGATATTATGGCTGACGGATTCAACAGCACGCCACCTCGCCAGTTCGAGCACGATCATCAAGCACGAGGAGATGCGTCGGATCCTTGCTTCGAACCCCTTCGCATTCCTTGAAATGCTAGATCGCGCACCTTTTCCGGCGTGGCGTATGTCGGGCGCTGGCAAGTTGCTTTGGGCAAACCCATCCTATGTTGAGGCGGTTGAAGCGGGATCGCTTGAGAAGGTCCTGGAGAAGCAGACCTTCCTTGATGCGGAGTCGGGCGACCAAACGCGCCAGACGAACGACACCGGTACAGAAATAGATGATACCCGGCATATGGTGATTGCAGGTGAGCGTCGGGCAATGCGCGTTCTCACCTTCCCGCTCAATGGCGGCGCTGGGGCCATGGCGCTCGATGTTTCGGCTCAGGAAGCCGCCCGTGAAGAACTGGCGCGCCTCGAAAAAGCCCATGCAGAGACTTTAAACCACGTTGCCGATGGCGTCGCGATCTTCGGGTCTGACAGACGTCTCATCTTCCACAACCGTTCGTTCGCTGAGATGTGGGACCTGGAAGAGGCCTTCCTGATCGATGGGCCGACCCACGGACAATTGCTCGATCGTTTGCGTGAGCAGCGCAAGCTTCCGGCG
>JBCDFN010000099.1:0-2226 GCA_039177935.1 Pseudomonadota bacterium
CCGCTGTATCGCGTCCGTTGCGCGATGAACCGCCTGCTTTTTTGTGTGCCATGGTTCAGTTCTCCTCACGGTGATTTTCGGCGTCGGTGGCGTAACGAGCCACCCGCGAAATCACATTATCCGTCTATTCCTACTCGCCCTTTGCGAGTTCTGCGGCTTGGTCAAGCCAATTATCACGTTCGATGCGCCCCTTGAAGGACAGAGCATCATCCACCTTTGCAATGTCTTCCGGCGTGAAGGCTGCGACCTGCGCGAAGGTGGTTATACCCAACGCATTCAGCTTCTTCTCCAGAACCGGGCCAACGCCGGAGATCTTCTTGAGATCGTCGGGCGCACCGGCAGGTGTTGCAAACAATGCACCGTCGGGCAAATCAGCAGCTGGTGCCGGCTTTGCCGCTTCAGCTTTGGGCGTCTCGGCCTTGGGAGTTTCGGCCTTTGGTGTTTCAGCCTTTGGTGTTTCAGCCTTGGGCTCGGCTTTGGTTTCGGCTTTTTTGGGCGCGGCCTTCTTAGCTACCTTCGGCTTCGCACCACCGGTCAGAATGTCCGTAATCTTGACAACAGAGAAATCCTGACGATGGCCATTCTTGCGCCGCGAGTTCTGGCGGCGGCGCTTCTTCAGAATGATGATCTTGCGGCCGCGCTTGTTCTCAAGCACTTCGCCAACGACCGAAGCGCCATCAACGAAGGGCGAACCCACGCTGACGTCGCCTTCGCCGCCAACCATCAGGACGTTCTCAAAAACGACCTGGCTCGAAGGGTCCTGGCCAAGCTTATCGATTTGAATGACATCATCGGCGGCGACGCGGTATTGCTTCCCGCCGGTTTTGATGACTGCGAACATCTTCTTATCCTTGTGTTCGGCCTCCGATGTCACGCGCTGCCAGGACCAACAGGAATGATGGCCGGGGGGTTGCAGCGCCTGCTCAGAGCTTCTTGCGAGTCGGTTAACAGGTCGGCCCAATGAGGGGCCAGTTACCGTCGGCGAAACACTTCGCCAGACGAAAAAAGGCGCAGGCTTGCGGCCCGCGCTTTCGTGCGCCGTATAAGCCTAAAGCGGACGCGAATGTCAAGCTGAGCTTGCATTGCGCGCAGCCTTTCGTCTATCGGTGGCGCCGTCCTGCAGGCGGTCGCGCTCGCGGGGCATGCGGAGAGATGCCGGAGTGGTCGAACGGGGCGGTCTCGAAAACCGTTGTGCGCGTGAGCGTACCGAGGGTTCGAATCCCTCTCTCTCCGCCACTAGGTTTTGCTCTGTGCCTCCGGCACAGTTGCGATCTGCTGGCGTCGCGTTCGATCAAAGTCCTCAACGCTCCGCCATTCCCCTGCGCGCTTATGTTTGCTGATGTCACCGATTGATCGGTGACATCAGGGTTTTCTGTCCATTTCTGATTGTGCCCGCCTCCCCACAACCGCTGGCATCCGGTGTTCTGGTCGGAGAGGGAAGCGGGACAGGTATTCGCAGGATTGGCGTGGCCTCTGTTGCGGCGGCAGAAACCCACAACGGATCAAACAACGCCGATAAATCTGCCGTAATTGTAGGCAAGTTAGACTCCGGCGCGTTTACCAAAGGCCATACTTAAGTAAGATTACGTGGAAAATCACTGAGTATTGGTGGTCGCTTCTTACTTGCTACCAGTGTTAGCCTGACCGAGCGAACAGACGGGATAGGAGCACCTCATGGCCAATTTCGTCGTCACCACACTTCAAGACGAGAACGATAGCGGCGCGACGGTTGGTTCGCCCATTGGGACGGGACTGTCGTTGCGAGAAGCGATTGCGCTCGCCAATGCCAACCCTGATGCCGATACCATCACCTTCGATGCCGGCTTGGCCGGACAGACGATCACGCTCACGCTAGGTCAACTCGCACTGACCTCCGACATGACCATTGACGGCGATATCGATGGCGATGAGCGCGCCGACATAACCGTCAGCGGCGATGATGCGAGCCGTGTTTTCACAATCACCGGGGCGGACACGGATGCGACGCTGAACAGTCTGGCAATCGCAGACGGGTTCTCGACGATCAACGGCGGCGCGATCTACACCGTCGGCAGCTCAAGCCTGACGATCAACGACAGCACCATACGCGACAGCGAAGCCGGCAATGGTGGTGGAATCTATAACCGGGGTTCAGACCTGGCCGTCAATGCCAGCCTGATTGCGGGCAACAGGGCTACTGGTAATGGCGGCGGGATTTACTCGAACACGGACCTTTCAGGCACCACC
>JBCDFN010000100.1:0-2114 GCA_039177935.1 Pseudomonadota bacterium
ACGACGTCGCCCGAGGCGGTGGTCTCGGAGAACGGCGGATAGGCGCCCTCCACGCAGATATCGATGTCAGCGGCGATGGCCGGCGTGGCGAAGAGGCACACGGCGGCGGCGACATAGCGGTTCATGCCCGTTTTTCTCCCTGTGAACGAAAACTGCACGCATTGAGACAGCCATCCAACAATCTCGTCAATCTCTGCGGCGTCGCTCAGCGCCCCCGTGGAATATGCACGACCTTCGCGCCGAGGAGATGCACCTGAGAACGACGACCGGCCTTATTCTTGACAGGTTCCGAGGGCCTTCCTGCTGCATTGCGAAGATTTTCGGCAGAGGCTTCACCTTGATGGGTTTCAGACTTCTCTCGCCCGCCCGCCAGTTCGGTTTCATTCTCGCCGTCGTTCTTACCCTGCTGGTCTGGCACACGGCTGAGGCAACCCTGGCAACGACACCGAAGGACGGGCTGCCGACGCTTGAGGAGGTGCTCGTCGCGCGAAATGCTGGCGACCACACGGCACTGGAAGAAGCGTTTGACCGCCTTGAGGATGCGCTTAATTCGAGCGTGATCACGTCCGAGCGGTACAGACGCCCCTGGCTGGCGTTCGGAACTGGGTATGGCCCGCACTGGGACGTGATGCAGGACTGGGCTGAGGCATTCCCGGCCTCACCTCATCCACATGCGGCGCAGGGCATCGGCTCTCGTTACATCGCGCGCATCTTCAGAGGCGGGGCGTCCAACCGCTTGACGCCGGAAGGTGCTCTGCAACTGGCACGAGAGAGCTTTCGTGATGCAGCAGAACACTTTTCGGAGGCTTTGGCCCGGTCGCCTCACCACTTTGCGGCCGCACGCGGTCTGCATGCCCTCGCCCCACGTGGCTATCGGACGCGCTTCACGGGCTACGCCGGCGAAGTGGTGGCGCGGCACATGGGAAAACTCGATCTGATGGTCACCACCGTCTTTGATCGGCTCCCTCAGTGGGGTGGCTCGGTTGAGGAAGTCATCGCTTACTGTTCGGAGGCGGCAGCAGGTGCCGACGGCGAATTCACCAGCGACGAGTGCCTGGCCGTAGCACTCACGGTTGGCCCGAGTCCCCGTTCGAAGATGGAGGCATTCAGAAGGCTGCAAGAGGCGGGCGAAGAGCGGTTTCTCTTTCCCGTTTCCTTGGGCATCCTTCATCAAAGAAACCAAGCGGTGACCGACGCGTTTATCGCGCGCACGGGATACATTTTCTCACCACGTCAGTTGGTCGATCTGCAGGTGGGGCATGATGAGTTGCGCCGACAGTTCGAGTTCTGGGATCAGATCGACGGTGGCAACCCGTTCCTGATGCATGTCGCCGGTCGTGTTGCGGCGCAGCGGGGCGACCTCGGTCGTGCCTTTCAGCTCTTCGAGCATTCCTTTCAGATCTATCCGTATGACTACAAGATCCATCGTGACCGCCTCCGTCTCTTCATTATGCTTCGCCAGTACCCCAAGGTCCTGCCAGCAATGGAGACCGCGATCGAGACGTTGGAGGGGCAGGCGGAAGCGATCATCCCGTCCATGATCAAGGTGCTAGACAACGTCGACGCTTTCTCCTTCGATGCGGATGGCAGGCGGCATTCGAGGTATTCGTGCCGTCTCACATCACTTGTTGAAGCGATAGAGGCGTGGTGCCCGGCGAGAGAGGGCATCCTGTCTTATTGCGCCGTCGCCGATACGAGGCCGGCTCAGAACCTCGATGCTCAGCTTCGGAGAAACCGGGCGATCTGGCAGAACGGCACGGAAAGCGTGCGCAAGACCTGTGCTGGCAAGTAGCCGCGTCTGACGGCGTGCGGTTGGAAGTCACCTGCGGCGGAGCTGCGAGCGCTTTCGATCGGCAAGCTCAACGCCGCATCGCTTCGAGTGATGCCGCCCGTACCCGGCATTGCGCATCAATGTTTCGCGCGTGCGGCAATTGGGGGCTGGCCTGCGGGGCGGGTGGGGTTTATCCCTCGGGCACGGAATGAAAACTGTTTCCGCAACGGGAGGCATGATGGCCGACGTCAACCGGGGCAACCGACCGCTGAGCCCGCATCTTACGATCTACAAGCCGCAGCTGCACTCGGCGATGTCGATCTTCTTCCGGATCACCGGGGTC
>JBCDFN010000101.1:0-2114 GCA_039177935.1 Pseudomonadota bacterium
ACCGACGCCCGCAACCGCATGCTCAAGGGTGTGAACATCCTTGCTGACGCGGTGAAGGTCACGCTGGGCCCCAAAGGCCGCAACGTTGTGATCGAGAAATCCTTTGGCGCGCCCCGCATCACCAAAGACGGTGTGACGGTTGCCAAGGAAGTCGAGCTTGAAGACAAGTTCGAAAACATGGGTGCGCAGATGGTGAAAGAAGTCGCCAGCCGCACCGCGGATGAGGCCGGCGACGGCACCACCACTGCCACCGTCCTGGCTCAGGCCATCGTGCGCGAAGGCATGAAGTCGGTTGCCGCTGGCATGAACCCGATGGATCTCAAGCGCGGTATCGATCTGGCCACCTCCAAGGTTGTTGATCACATCAAGAACGCTGCGCGTGACGTGAAAGACAGCGATGAAGTTGCCCAGGTTGGCACCATCTCGGCCAACGGCGAAGCCGAAATCGGCCGCCAGATTGCCGACGCGATGCAGAAAGTCGGCAATGACGGTGTGATTACCGTTGAAGAGAACAAGGGCCTTGAGACGGAAACCGAAGTCGTCGAAGGCATGCAGTTCGATCGCGGCTACCTCTCGCCCTACTTCGTGACGAACCCCGACAAGATGACCACAGAGCTCGAAGATGCCGTGATCCTGCTGCACGAGAAGAAGCTCTCGTCGCTGCAGCCAATGGTGCCGCTGCTCGAGTCGGTCATCCAGTCGTCGAAACCGCTCCTCATCATCGCCGAAGACGTGGAAGGCGAAGCCCTTGCGACGCTCGTCGTGAACAAGCTGCGTGGCGGCCTGAAGATTGCGGCCGTTAAGGCTCCGGGCTTCGGCGATCGCCGCAAGGCCATGCTGCAGGATATCGCGATCCTTACCGGTGGCCAGGTGATCTCCGAAGACCTGGGCATGAAGCTCGAAAGCGTGACGATGGACATGCTCGGCACCGCCAAGCGCGTCTCCATCACAAAAGACGAGACGACGATTGTCGACGGTCAGGGCGAGAAGGCCGAGATCGAAGCGCGCGTCGCCCAGATCCGCGGCCAGATCGAGGAAACCACCTCCGATTACGATCGCGAGAAGCTTCAGGAACGTGTGGCCAAGCTGGCGGGCGGCGTTGCCGTCATCCGCGTGGGGGGCATGACCGAAGTGGAAGTGAAAGAGCGTAAGGACCGTGTCGATGACGCGCTGAACGCAACGCGTGCCGCCGTTCAGGAAGGCATCGTTGTGGGCGGTGGCGTGGCGCTCGTTCAGGGCTCGAAAGCGCTCGAAGGCATGACCGGTGAGAATAGCGATCAGGATGCGGGCATCGCCATCGTACGCCGCGCGCTCGAAGCCCCGCTGCGCCAGATCGCCGAAAACGCGGGCGTTGACGGCTCGGTTGTTGCCGGCAAGGTGCGCGAGTCGTCCGAGACCTCGTTCGGCTTCAACGCCCAGACCGAGGAATACGGCGATCTCTTCACCTTCGGTGTGATCGACCCCGCAAAGGTCGTCCGGACCGCGCTTGAAGACGCGGCTTCGGTTGCCGGCCTTCTGATCACCACGGAAGCCATGGTCGCCGACAAGCCCGCCAAAGAGGGCGCGGCCCCTGCCGGTGGCATGCCCGACATGGGCGGCATGGGTGGCATGATGTAAGCTGGCCCACCGGCCGTGAGCTTGTGAAAGGGGCGGCCATTCGGCGGCCCCTTTTCTATTGGTAAGTGCGGTAGGCTACATCCCGTCGCAAAAAAGCGCGCCGGGGTTCAGAAGGCCCTGCGGGTCGAGCGCATCTTTCACCGCGCGCAGCGCGGCCAGCGCGGCGGGGTCTTTCCATTGTGCTTGCAACGCCGCCTTCGCGCGGCCGATGCCGTGTTCGGCGCTATAGCTGCCGCCCATCTCCCGCAACACCTCTAGAACCGCATCCGAATAGGTCTGCATGCGTGCGGCGTTGAGCGTGCCGCCGTCTGGCGCGACGACCGAGTAGTGCACATTGCCATCGCCCAGATGAGCCACCAACAAGGGCCGCAGGCGATGGGTTTCCGTGATCGCATTCGCCTTTGCCACGAAGGCGGACATGCGGGCGAGGGGCAGAGCCACGTCGAGCGTGAGCATGAGCACCTTACCTTCAGGACGCGCTTGGCGGCAAGGTCGGG
>JBCDFN010000102.1:0-1992 GCA_039177935.1 Pseudomonadota bacterium
GAAAGAAAGTTCCGCGTTTCATCCGGCGTGAAAAGAACGGCACTGTTTGCATATGCAAGTGCACTGGCGGCCTCGGCCAGCAGGTTACCCGCAACCAGGTTCGGTTGACCGGCCATCACGCCGCCTTCGCTGCGATAGACATTGTCTTCGAAGACAACGTAGTCACGGCATAAAGGATCTGTGCTCTCTAGCTCCCAACAAAGCGCGCCGTTATCGCTTGCCGTCCATCGCCCTTTGGTCAGATTGCCATCGCGGACGACGAGCAACACGCCGGTTGAAGAGTAATAGGCCACCCCGTCGTCCAGGGTTTGCGTCGTATCCCCAAACCGGTCGATCAGATCCACAGCTTGGGCCTGTCTCGGAACGTCACCTTGTGCGAGCGCAGGTCCCGTGTAGCAGACTAGAGCGGCAAAAAGGCAAAGGGCGACAGTTTCAAAGCGCATTTCATTTCCCGTGCAAACTTTGCACAACTCTATGCTGCAAAATCTGATTTTCGCAAGTTTTGATTGAATACATATTCAGTGGATGGCAAACTACAGGTCTACTGGATGAGAGGTGGTGAAGATGAAGGCAGGCGTAGGAAGAGCTCTTGCGGCAGCGATGGTGGCATTTTTGGCAACCTCTACGGGCGCGCACGCCGATGAAGTGGTCTTCGAATTCGATGTCTGCGGCGCGCCGAATTCTACCGTACCTGGTTGGGTTCCGAACGGCGACCCAAATGTGAATGGCAAGGTCACACTCACCATTGATGCCGATGTGGGCTTAATGACGCTCGAACCTTCTGAAGAGCTCCTATCCAGCATCCGCTACGTCACCCTGCATGCGCATCTCTACGACGCCAAACATCGCCTTTCGACTTCGGAGAAAGGACAGTCCACGATTTGCTGGGCCTATTACAACACGACCAGCCGGGGTGGTATCTGTGATCCCGAAGACTACGATTGCCAATCGCTCACTGGAGTCAGCAAATGGCCCTGGCAGGAATACGGCTACGCGGTCAACTGGTATCGAGATCAGTTAAAGCAAGTGGCGGATGAGCGGGGCGAAGGCTGGTATCTGATGCTTCATTTCGCGGGGGGGCATTTTGCCACCGACGCCTCGGGCGGCTTGATCGAATGGGACGGCTCACCCTTTATGGAGGCCTCCTTCGGAGGGATGAACTCGATCCGTCCCGATTGTAACGCCCGGATTGGCCGTAAACTGACCGATCGCGATTTTGGTACGGCGGATGCCTGCAACCCGATGATGCATGGCGTTTTGGCGGATGAGTATTTTCGCGACGAGAACGGCAATGTGTGGGTCGACGAAGAGGGCAACCTGACCGAGGCCGCGATTGCGCGGGGCTACGATCTTGAGACGGAATACCTGTTCTACAATTACCGCGACAATGGTCAGTCGGATAGATGGGGCGGGCCCGAGGGCGGTGCCGGTGGCTTTCTCACCGGTGACAGCGAAGGGCGCTGTGTGAATTGGCCGCCCGCCACCTATTCCGAAGCCTGGCTGCAAGTGCCCGAATAGGCTTTCAGCCGCCTGACCCGCACAGTAGGGTCACGGCATGGCTCTTCCGGCACTCACCTTTTCCGATGATCAAGCTGAGGCGCATGACCGTATTACGGATGTGTTGCGAAGCGTGGGCGTCGATCTCGACGAGGGTTTGCTGACACCGCCGCGAGAGGGCCGCGAGACGGTGATGGCTGTGATTGGCAAGGCGGGGTCGGGCAAGACGTTGCTCTTGGCGGAACTCACCCACGCGCTCGAACAGGCCGGGGTCGAGATTGTCTCTGGCGATTGGGAAAGCCGGCGCCGAAAGGAGAGGCGAAGTCTGGCCGTGCTTGCGCCAACCAACAAAGCCGCGTCTGTGCTTCGCATGCGGGGTGTACCCGCCACGACAATACACCGCATTCTCTATACCCCGGTTTATGCGCCCGAATACGAGCGGATTGCCGAATGGCTGGCAGGGCAAGGGGAGCGGCCCGAGGTCGAGGGGCTCAC
>JBCDFN010000103.1:0-1955 GCA_039177935.1 Pseudomonadota bacterium
CGCGACGGCATCCTCAGGCGAGATGGATCCGTCGGTCTCAACTGTGAGGGTCAATTTATCATAGTCGAGCACGGTGCCTTCACGCGTGTCTTCCACTTGATATCCGACCCGTCGAACAGGTGAGTAAATCGCATCCACCGGAATGAAACCGATCGGCGAGTCCTCAGGGCGGTTTTCGGTCGCCGGCACATAGCCTTTGCCCGTTGCGACGGTAAATTCCATGTGCAGGTTGGCGCCATCATCCAGCGTACAGATGACATGATCCGGATTGAGGATCTTCACATCGCCCGGTGTTTCGATTTGGCCTGCGGTGACTTCCCCTTTGCCAGAGGCTTTGAGGATCATCCGCTTTGGCGAGTCTGAGACCATATCAACCGCAACCTGCTTGAGGTTGAGAATGATGGTTGTGACGTCCTCACGCACGCCTTGGATCGAAGAAAACTCGTGCACCACGCCATCGATTTGGACACCCGTGATCGCCGCGCCTTGCAGCGATGACAAAAGAATGCGGCGCAAAGCATTGCCAAGCGTCGTTCCGAACCCGCGCTCTAGCGGTTCGACGACCAATTTGGCGACGCGGCTCGAATCCCGCCCGCCTTCAACCACTGGTCGGTTCGGGCGGATCAGGGCTTTCCAGTTGCGGTCGTTAACGACGATCTCTTCGGCTTCGGTCATGCTCAGCCTTTCTGCTGGTTCAAATCAAAAACGGACTATACGCGGCGGCGCTTAGGTGGGCGGCAGCCATTGTGCGGGATCGGTGTGGTGTCGCGAATGGCGGTCACCGTTAGGCCCGCCGCTTGCAGCGCGCGCAGCGCGCTTTCGCGTCCGGAGCCGGGGCCGCGAACATTCACTTCTACGGTCTGCATGCCATGTTCCATGGCTTTCTTGGCCGCATCTTCGGCGGCGACCTGCGCCGCGTAAGGCGTTGATTTACGAGATCCTTTAAATCCCATCGCGCCCGCAGAAGACCAAGAAATGGCATTCCCTTGCGCGTCTGAGATGGTGATCATCGTATTATTGAAGCTTGAATTGACATGCACAACGCCGGAAGTGATATTTTTCCGGGCGCGGCGAGCTACGCGAGTTGTCTGACGGGCCATCTTTCGAAGATCCTATTTCTTCTTGCCGGCGATCGGCTTAGCGGGGCCCTTGCGGGTCCGAGCGTTTGTGTGGGTGCGCTGGCCGCGAACGGGAAGGCGCTTACGATGGCGCAGCCCACGGTAACAGCCGAGATCCATGAGACGCTTAATATTCATCGACACTTCGCGGCGAAGGTCACCCTCGACCATATAGTCGCTGTCGATTGTCTCACGGATTTTGATCACTTCCGCATCAGAAAGATCCGCGACCCGGCGGTCGGGTGTGATGCCGATTTTCTCGCAAATCTCGTCGGCTTTGGCAGGGCCAATGCCGTGGATATAGCGCAGCGCGATCGGAACGCGCTTGTTCGTCGGGATATTGACGCCTGCAATACGGGCCAAAGCCAGTCTCCTAATGCTCACAAAGAAAGCCGCAGTTCGCACAGCAAAAACGCTGCACGCTTGCAGACTCATCTCTTAACGAAGTGCGTGGTTATAGACGCAACGAATGCCACGTCAACCACTGATTCAGCGGTTCCCGCAGCTTCAAACAGCCTCTTTCAAAGCGCTATCAATTCCACCGCTAACTTCATCGATTGACGCCATGCCGTCAACCTCTCTGAGAATGCCGCGCTCGGCATAAATCGGCACCAGCGGCGCGGTGTCAGCATTATACTTTTCCAAGCGGACCGAGAAGGTTGCCGGATTGTCGTCTTTGCGACCCTGCTCTTCAAACCGCTTGGTAACACGGGCGAGCAGCGCAGCTTCATCAACGACCAGGCGGATCACGGTGTCGACTTTTTCGCCACGGCTCTCTAGCAATTGATCCAAGGCTTCTGCCTGGCCAACCGTCCGGGGGAAGCCATCATAGATGAA
>JBCDFN010000104.1:0-1869 GCA_039177935.1 Pseudomonadota bacterium
CGTCCTCACGCCTATTACCGCAAGTTGAAAATCAGCCGGATTGCGCTCCGCGATCTGGGGTCGGCCGGTCAGTTGCCCGGCGTGGTCAAGTCGAGCTGGTAAGGAGGGCCTGAGATGAACGATCCTATTGGCGATATGCTCACCCGGATCCGCAATGCGGCGATGCGTGGCAAGTCCACCGTATCGATGCCTGGCTCCAAGATGCGCCAGCGCGTGCTGGATGTGCTCGCAGACGAGGGCTACATTCGCGGATTCGAAAGCTCCACCAACGACAAAGGTCATGCAACGATCGAGGTCAGCCTGAAGTATTACGATGGCGCACCGGTCATTCGTGAGCTCAAGCGAGTGTCAAAGCCCGGACGTCGTGTGTACCTCGGCGTTGGCGATCTGCCTTCGGTGCGTCAGGGGCTTGGTGTCTCCATTGTCTCGACGTCCAAGGGCGTGATGTCGGATGCCAGTGCGCGCGCGGCCAATGTTGGCGGCGAAGTGCTCTGCACCGTATTCTAAGGAGACCCGGACATGTCTCGTATCGGAAAACAGCCGGTTGCCCTGCCAGATGGTGTCACAGCGACGCTGAGCGGCCAGACAATCGAAATCAAAGGCCCCAAGGCCAGCTCGTCCTTCACAGCGGCAGACGACGTCTCGCTCGTGGTTGAGGATGGCACCGTCACGGTCAGCCCACGCGGCAAGTCCAAGCGGGCGCGTCAGCAATGGGGGATGACCCGCACGATCATCGCCAACATGGTTCACGGCTCCAAGGAAACCTTCAAGCAAGAGCTTGAGATCCGCGGCGTGGGGTACCGGGCGCAGATGCAGGGCAATGTGCTCAAGCTCAATCTCGGCCTGTCCCATGATGTGGATTTCGAGGTGCCAGCGGGCGTGACGGTCACAGCGCCCAAACCTACCGAACTGGTGGTCGAAGGGCATGACAAACAGCTCGTCGGTCAGGTTGCGGCCAATATCCGCGACTGGCGCCGCCCGGAACCCTACAAAGGCAAGGGCATCCGCTACAAGGACGAGTACATCTTCCAGAAGGAAGGCAAGAAGAAGTAAGGACGCGACAGATGGCAAACAGCAAAAGAGACCTGTTCCAGAAGCGCCGGATGCGCGTCCGGAGCAAGCTGCGCAAGGTCAATTATGGCCGCCCGCGGCTGAGCGTGCACCGCTCGTCAAAGAATTTGAGCGTGCAGTTGATCGACGATGTGAACGGCGTGACCCTCGCCGCCGCCTCGACACTGGAGAAAGACTTGGGCTTTGTGGGCAAGAACACGGTCGAGGCCGCTGCAAAGATCGGCACGACCATTGCCGAACGCGCAAAGGCTGCCGGTGTCAGCGAAGCGCAGTTCGACCGCGGAGGGTTTCTCTTTCACGGTCGCATCAAGGCGCTTGCCGATGCCGCCCGCGAGGCAGGACTGAAGATCTAATGTGAAGCCGCGCCCAGGCGGGCGTGGCTCGATGATCCGGGAGCATGCTGCTCACCAGGATTGGACAGACAGGCGCGTAGTCGCCGAAACAGAAAGGTGCCGCATGGCCAGAGAAGACAACCGCCGGGGACGCGACCGCGACGAAGCTCCCGAATTTGCCGATCGCTTGGTGGCGATCAACCGCGTATCGAAGACCGTTAAGGGCGGTAAGCGCTTTGGCTTTGCCGCGCTCGTCGTTGTCGGCGATCAAAAAGGCCGCGTGGGCTTTGGCAAGGGTAAGGCCAAGGAAGTGCCCGAGGCGATCCGCAAGGCGACGGAACAGGCCAAGCGTCAGATGGTTCGTGTGCCGTTGCGCGAAGGCCGCACACTGCACCACGATATCGAAGGCCGTCATGGTGCGGGTAAGGTGATCATGCGCACGGCGCCGACCGGGACCGGGATCATC
>JBCDFN010000105.1:0-1803 GCA_039177935.1 Pseudomonadota bacterium
CGCGACGTGCTTGCATGCGGGCTGGACGTTCGTCGCAAAGGGGAATCTGCATGACGCTATACTGTCACAATGCTAATTTGCTCAAAAGACAAAGGGATCATTTCGGTTAGATGGCATTGAAGCCAACACATGTCTTGGCGGCGTTGATCGGTGTCGTCCTGTCTGGCTGCACGCGGTCTGTTAGCGTCGCACCGGCGCCGCAGGCAAATTGCGTCCCGGTGCCGGAGGGCGTCTATGAATTCAGGGACGGCAAGTTTTATCCCGAAAGTGTCATCGCTGAATACACCGAACAGGCAGAGAGTATCGAAGCGGCCGTCGGCGAATTGGAAGCGGCCTTTGTGACGCTGGGCTACCCGTGGCTTTCGCTCCAGACAGTTGATGGCGCAGTCTTCTTGACCGGCACAGCGCCAGACATCTCTTCAAAAGAGAAAGGTTTTGCGGCGGCTGCAGCGCTGCTAAAGACGAATCCGGTCGTTCAATCGCAGTCCCGCGTTATGGTTGACCGCATCACGGTATCGTCTGGCGACGACGATCCAATCGAAACCAGTCTTGAAGAGGATGATACCGATAACGCGCTCAAAGCGTGCACGGATCGCCTGAATGCCGTACTCGATGCGCGGTTGATCCGGTTTGTGCGGGATGGGGCGAGCCTGACTGGTCAGGGCGCTGCGACGCTTGATGAGGTGACGGCCATCGCTCGCGATTGCGAGACGCTGAATATCCATATCACCGTGCGGGCCAGCCAATCGTCAACAGGCGCGAGCCTTGTCTTTCCGGCAGTCCGTGCCGAATCTGTGCGCAGACATTTGGAGCGCGGCGGCATCAGTTCCGGTCGCCTGTCAGTTCTGAACGAAAGCGAACTGCAGGAGGCGCTCCAACGCCGCGGCGACGATGAGCCCCATAGCCGGCCCGTTGAGATCTTCTTTGTTGAAGAATAGGTCAGGATGACGACGAAACCTGATTGGCGCCAAAATGAAAATACTGATTAGCGGTGCTGGCATTGGCGGACTGACGACCGCGCTCTGCGCGCTCCACTTTGGACACAGTCCCATTGTGCTTGAGCGTGCCGGCGCATTGGAGAAAATTGGCGCTGGCATTCAGATCAGCCCCAACGCCTTTCGCGTATTGGAGGCGATTGGCCTTGGCGATCAGATCCTTGCGGCCGGGTTTTTGCCTGAGGCCGTCGAGTTCCGCATGGGGCAGACCGGGCGGCGGCTGTTTCGATTTCCGCTTGGCCCTAAGGCAACAAAGAGATGGGGTGCACCCTATGTCCATATTCACCGCGGTGACCTGATCGACGTGCTCGTCGGGGCCTTGAATGCGCGGGCAGGCGACGTTCTTCGGCTCGGCTCTACGGTGACGGAATATGTACAACAACCTGACCGCGCCGGGCTTGAAATTGCTGGAGACGAGCCGGTTTTCGGCGATGTGGTGATCGCCGCAGATGGAATCCATTCGGCTCTTCGTACGCAAATGCTCGGACAAGAGGATGCGCGGTTTACCGGCTACTTGGCATGGCGCGCCACGGTGCCGGTTCGGCGGCTTGGGGATCTGGCACCCGGCCCCGTTGCGGGTGGCTGGCTTGGTCCGTCGCGGCACGCGGTGACCTATTTGCTGAAAGGCGGCGACCTCGCCAATTTCGTCGGTGTCGTCGAGCGCTCAGACTGGCGCGGCGAGGCATGGAGCGAGACAGGAAGCAAGCAGGAGGCCCTGCGTGATTTTGCAGGCTGGCATCCGACCATCACGTCGCTCATCGAGGAAGCCGACACATTGTATCGCTGGGCACTGTTTGACCGCGAGCCG
>JBCDFN010000106.1:0-1787 GCA_039177935.1 Pseudomonadota bacterium
GGGCAGGCCCGGCGGTTGGCGGACCGGGTGGTGTTCCTGCTGAATGGGAGGGTACAAGAAACGGGCGCAGCCGCCCCGTTTTTTGACGGCCCCGAAACCGAACAAGCCGCGGCTTTTCTGAGAGGAGACATTGTCGAATGAGATCAATTCTGTTGGCAGGTGCCCTGATGCTAAGCGCCGCAGCGGCGCACGCGACCGAGACGGTTCGCATGGCGGTCACCACCTCGTTTCACAACTCGGGCTTGGCCGAGGTCCTTTTGCCCGAAATCGCCAAGGATCTTGACCTGGAGGTCCAGCTTCTGGTTGTGGGCACGGGCCAGGCCCTGCGCCTTGGTCGCGCGGGCGACGTTGATGCGATCCTTGTGCATTCTCGCGCGGCCGAAGAGGCGTTCGTGGCCGAAGGCTACGCCACCCATCGGCGCGAGATCATGTATAACGATTTCGTCTTCATCGGCCCGGCCGACGACCCCGCAGGTGTGGCCGCCGCCGAAGCGGCCACGGACAGCCTGGAGCGTATCGCGAGCGCGGAGGCTGCGTTTGTCAGTCGGGGCGACGACAGTGGAACGCATAAGATGGAGCTTAGCCTTTGGGAAAGCGCGGGTCTGGACGCCGGCGCTTTCGGTCCATGGTACAACTCGGTCGGTTCCGGCATGGGTGCGGCGCTGAACACCGCTGCGGGGCTTAACGGCTACATCCTGTCTGATCGCGCAAGCTGGCTTAACTTTGGCAACAAGGGCGATCTCGCTTTGCTTTATGCAGGCGATCCGGCGCTCTTCAATCAATACGCGTATCTGCCGGTCAATCCGGACCGCCATGGGCACGTGAAGGCTGATCTGGCCGCGGCGCTTGAAGAATGGCTCACATCGCCGCGCGCCGCCGAACTGATCAATGCCTATCAGATCAACGGGGAAACCTTGTTTGTTTTCAACGCAGACGGCGAAGGGTAGGTGGCCTAGCCGTCATCCAGGGATCCATGGATGGCGAACTGTTCAAGGCCAGCATCTTGTGGTGCGATCACACGATAGGCTTCGCGCACGCCGGCCTCGGTCAGTTCTCGCGACACGGTAAGAAGGGTGTTTGGATCATGCTCGTCGCACAAGGCGGCCATGTGGCTCAGTTCTTCGTGGGCTACGGGCAGAGCGGCCTCAACGTCCGGCGCACCATAGTAGGTCACGAAATGTGCGGCCAACAGCTTTGCCAGCGGGTCAAGCTCGCTGTCCTGAAGCTCTGTGACCGCCACGAAGGTCACGCGTCCCCCGGTTTCAAGCCCGAACCACCCGTTCGCAAATGCTTGGCGGGCCTTTCCGGTGAGGTCCCCTTCGGTCCAGTTTGAGAATTCAAAACCGCCAGAGACGCACCACTCCCCCGTTTGTGCGGGGCTTGCGAAGACCCTTTGATCGCTCTCGTCGAAGTGGATCGCACGCGCGAGCTTCATGTTACGTCCTCCAACAGGGTGGTCAGCGGCATCAGATGCGTCTCGTTATCGTCCGTGCGCAAGAGCATTCCAAAGTCTTCATCCACGCCCAGGAAAGTGCCGCTCATATCAGACTGCTCAACCACTTCGCCAACGCCGTGGGCCAGACCGCGCCATTCTGCATGCAGCGCGGCGGCACCATCACTTTCCCACCGCGTGATCCAATTTAGCGTGTGCCGCGCAAAGGCTTCAACCAGATGCGGTGGCTGAACATCCGCGCACCCTTCCGCGTAAAGGACCGTGCGATCCGGCACCTCACCCATATCATCGCGGTCGGGGATCAGCGGGATCCGAACCCCGACCACAAGCCAAC
>JBCDFN010000107.1:0-1754 GCA_039177935.1 Pseudomonadota bacterium
GATCGTTATCCAGGTGCCCGAGCGTCTGGGTGGCAAGGTGATCGAGGCCAAGAACATCAGCAAAGCCTTTGGCGACAAGCTGCTCTTTGAAAACCTCTCCTTCATGCTGCCGCCGGGCGGCATTGTCGGTGTGATCGGCCCCAACGGCGCGGGCAAATCGACCCTGTTCCGCATGATCACGGGTCAGGAAACGCCCGACAGCGGCTCCATCGAAATCGGCGACACCGTACACCTTGGCTATGTCGACCAATCGCGCGACGATCTGGATGCGAGCAAGAATGTGTGGGAGGAAATCTCCGACGGGCTCGATTACATGCAGGTCAACGGCCACGACACCTCGACCCGCGCCTATGTCGGCGCGTTCAACTTTAAAGGCGCGGACCAGCAGAAGAACGTCGGCAAGCTATCCGGCGGGGAACGCAACCGCGTGCACATGGCCAAGATGCTCAAGCAAGGCGGCAACGTGCTGCTGCTGGACGAGCCGACCAACGACCTCGACGTCGAAACGCTCGCCGCATTGGAAGACGCGATCGAGAACTTCGCCGGCTGCGCCGTGGTGATCTCGCACGATCGCTTCTTCCTCGACCGCCTCGCGACGCACATTCTGGCGTTTGAGGGCAACTCTCACGTGGAGTGGTTTGAGGGGAACTTCGAAGCCTACGAGGAAGACAAGCGCCGCAGGCTTGGCGACGCGGCGGACCGGCCTACACGGTTGGCTTATAAGAAGCTGACGCGTTAGACCCTCCCATCAGTCCTTTCTTAGTAAAGGGATGGCATCGATACTTCAAAGTAGGAGGAATCGATGGGTCTTTTCAATGCACCTCGTGCTTATCCCGAATTCTATGCGCCTTACAACGAAGAGTTTAATTTCTACGAAGGGCGAGAGGTCTGGTTGGCATCGATTGAGAATATTCCTGAAAAGGCCGTGAATCTATTCGCGGTCCATTGGCTGCACCTCGAAGTGCACAATGGTGGTTTCTGGCAGTACTTCTTCAATTCCACAGGCACTTCCGCGCCGGAGGCTGAAAGAGGATTTCGGGCGATTGGCATGAGTAATGTCGGTGACATCGTGGCCCAAGCGATTGCGAAGGTGGGCGACCCCTTCCCCGGTAACAAACATACAAGGCGCAAAATCGTCGGCGACCCGGACAATCGGATGGATTTTGATGACTTGGAGATGCAATTCTATGAATTGGCTGACACCGAGCAGTTTTTCCGCAAATTGCCGAAATTTGTGCCTTATGCGGACCGTTACGCGGCAACAGGCTAGTCCAACTCGTCGACTATAGGCATCATTGACTCCACTACTTTATCCTCTCGTCATCCCCGCGCAGGCGGGGACCCAGTTTGGCCTTGGCGCTGGCCGCGCTCAAGACCCACCGCCATCAGAGTAAGCAGACACACTTTACCGCGATTTAACCAAGACTTGGCATGACGCCTCCTCGGACTGGAGGACACATGCGCGACGCGATTCTTGGGCTGCTTAATCCGCTGATCGCGTTGATCTTCGCGACGACGTTCCTTGTGATCTGGTCGCGCGATCGTTCACGCAAGGAAATGCTCGCCTTTGCCGGCGGTTATGTCGGGCTTGGACTGGGCTTCCTGTGGTCGCAATTCGTGCCATTTGACGGCGCGCGGTGGTTACTCAACCTGACCAACATCCCCTATTTCTTCTCAAGCTGGATGATCATTTGGGGCGTTTCGCGCCGGGTGCGGACCACGGTCCCAGCGCCTCTTGTCCTGATGGTCGGGGC
>JBCDFN010000108.1:0-1679 GCA_039177935.1 Pseudomonadota bacterium
TCTTCGGCCAGCTGACGGTCACCAATGTCGGCGACACACGTTATGTCACAGGGTGCCAGACGGCGCTCGCCTGTTCCTATGGGTCCGGGCGCGAGATCAGCCTTGCTCTTGTTGCGGATTTCTAGCGTAAGGACCCGTTGGTTAAGGGCTAAACTTCTGATTCAATTTTGAAAAGGGAGCGGTGACAGCAGCGATATCTTCGGACTGACAGACCCTCAGATGCCTGATTTGATCCTTCCGTCCCGAAGTCGCACGATAAGTCCAGCACCTATGATCAGCACGTACTGTCCGGTATATTCTTTCTCAATCGCAATGCTTTGCGCTGGCGCGATACAATCGAGGAGTTTGGTGCTTACGAGACGTTCAACAACCGCTGGGAGCGCTGCATCTCGGGCGTGAGGAGAGTGCTCCGCCGGGAAACGGGGGCGACAAAGGCGTGTTTGCGCGCATCCTGGAGGGACTGGTAGCGCAGCAGCCCGAGGAGACATCGGTGATCGTCGACGTGACATAACTCAGGTCCCGCGACGCGGCGACCGGCCTGCGCCTGGGAAAGGGGGCAGGCGCCAATGAAATGTGAACAGTCTGAGGGGCCTCGGCGAATGCCGTCGGATCGGAAGGACGTGCGCCGGAAGCGACGCCAAGCGTCACGCCGCCGGCGATAGCGTTGGGCACCCGATCCGGTTCTTTATCGCGACAGGTCTCCATAACGGGACTGCCGGCTTCGCATGCCAGGCAATGAGTGAGCGACGATGTCGGCGCGAGAGCATTGTCCGGTTCTTTGCCCGCTCCCGATCATTTGATCCCGGACTGGAACTACGATGCCGAATGGTTTCGCGAGGCGCCGCGGGACAATGGGATACGCCCCTGCATTTCCGGTAATAGGTCCCGTCCAAGCGCGGTCCAACACGATGGACGTCGCTACAAGAGCCGTAACCGCATCGATATCATGCTCGGCCATCCCAATGACCGGGCTCGCTCTGCGACCCGCCACGAACGCTGCACGAAGGCGTTTATGTGCGCCCTCGGTCTGGGGGCGGCCATCATCTTCCAGCTTTTATCATCAACAAGCCTTGGGCCTCATGTTGTGCCGTCGCAAGAGTTGAACGTGAGCAGGCATTGAGACTGGTAAGCTCTGGACCACCGGGCGCGCCTTGGGCCACAGGCCGACGAGTTTTCTTTCTGAAGCGGGCGAGCAATTCATGTCGCCATGGCATTGGTTGCAGGGATGACGGTGAGCATTCTTCCCGGCATGCTACGCGGCAGGTTATCGGGCTCGGCCATCGACAGTCCGCGCGCCGATGCGGCACAGTCAAGTTCTACGTGCCATTGTTGAGCTCCAGCGACGCGAGCCTCTGCCGTGCCGCCACAAATGCGAACGACCCCGATGAGCCTGCCCCTTGCATCAAGAATGCGGACGGCCGACCACGAAGGCCACTCGCGGACCCTTCAGACCACCGCGTCGAGATCTGGAACACAGACTGGCGCAGAGGCCGCGCCCGAAACCACACTCACCCGAAGCCCGTAGAGCCGGTCGATGAGATCCGCCGTGATGATCCCGCCCGGCGGGCCATCGGCCACGATCCTGCCGCCGGAGAGCGCGATGATCCGATCGGCAAAGAGGCTGGCCTGGTTCACGTCATGGAGCACCATGACGATGCCGATGGCGCGCCCTCTGTTCA
>JBCDFN010000109.1:0-1657 GCA_039177935.1 Pseudomonadota bacterium
CCCGATCGCGGGCGGCGCCTGTCGGCGGAAAGCCTCGCCACACTCAAGGGGTTAGACGCCCCGCTCACCGACCTAGCCTTTGTCGTCGTCGACGGGCTGTCGAGTGCTGCAATCCACGCCAACGCGGCCGACTTTCTGTCCGCGGTCATTCCAATGGTTGCCGAGAACGGGTGGTCCACGGCCGTCACCACCGTCGTCCGCAACGGTCGTGTCGCGGTGGGAGATGAGGTTGCGGAAGCGCTTCGCGCGCGGATTGTGGTGGTCTTGATCGGGGAGCGGCCTGGTCTCTCTTCGCCAGACAGCCTCGGCCTTTACATGACCTATCAAGCGAAGGTCGGCACAACGGACGAGGCGCGAAACTGCATCTCGAACGTGCGCAGTGAAGGCCTAAAACCGGAAGAGGCGGCCCAGAAGCTTGTTTGGCTCCTGCGAGAGAGCTTTGGCCGGGGTCTATCCGGCGTTGCCTTGAAAGATGACGCACCCGTGTCAGGCGCCATCGGCACCGAAGGCCGCAACTTCCTGACAAGTCGCTTGGGGGCGCCAGAGCCCGACTAGCGCTGGTAAATGTAGCCCCGGGCAACCTTTTCTTTGAGCTCGTCAGCGGCGCGGTTGCTCACACCATTGGTCCACAAATCAATGGCCGATGCGACGCGAATGCCTGCTTTTTCGATGTCGCCAATTTTGTCAGGGTTCCCGGTAATCAGCTGCACGGAGGCAACGCCAAGCGCATTCAAGAACCCGGCAGCCATGTGGTACCGTCGTTCATCAATGGCAAAGCCCATCGCCAGATTGGCCTCATCGGACGAATGCCGACGACGGTTTCTCTGCCCCTCGCAAAAACCATACTGGAGCGCCAACACGTCAAGCTTGTTGCGCATCCCGATGCCCCGGCCCTCCTGACGGAGATAGAGAAAGATGCCGCTGCGTTGGCTCTCCATCTCTTCCAGCGCTAAGCGCATTTGGTCGCCGCAGTCACACATGGTCGAACCGAACGCATCGCCGAGCAAGCACTCCGAGTGAATCCGGGTCAGAATGTTCTCTGCACCCTCGAATTCTTCGGCAATCGCCCCGTGAAGATCGCGGACCTTCAGCCAGTCACGCCCGCCATACAGGAAGGCGAGATGGGGATGATCGCCGAGGGTGCGACCTATTTCTTCAAACCCTACGCAGATCCAAATGCGCGACTGGAGTTCGACGGGTGTTGCTGACAAGAAGCGCAATCCCGCGGCGGCAGTTCGTTCGTTGAGTGTCATTCGCAGCTCGCCCTGGTCGTCGCTTTGTACGTGTCGCACGATTGTGTTTGCACAATGATGCCAATGAGAAACTGCGCCGCATCACCGCGCCGCGAACCAGGTCGCACATAGTGGATCGCCACATTTCAGGCTAGTGCTCAAAAAACATCACAGACGCATGTGAGGCTTGTCACTTTACGTGATCACGAACGCAGCAAAATGGCAGAATTCCTAGCTTGACGCAGGCTCGGCAAACCGTTGAACCTAATCGGTCGCGGCAATACCGCGCGCCGGCTTCAGCGGGAGACAGCCAGTGGGCGGCGGCCACAATCCAGTCTATATCCGCCGTCACCCTGATGATGAAATATCAGACAGGATCAGCGATTTCTTTCTGGTTGCATTATTACGAAATGTACAACTTGGAC
>JBCDFN010000110.1:0-1644 GCA_039177935.1 Pseudomonadota bacterium
GATGCGGAAGGGATCGAACATCATGTGAGCGACGAAACACTGGCTGCATTCGAAAAAGCTATTGGCAATACCACCGGAGAAGGCTGAGGCTGTTCTTCGTGCACCTTGATCAGGTTTGGCTCACGGATCAGTCCGGGACCGGTTCTGAAACTTCGTCGGGATCAGAAGCAATCCGACACCGCCAACCACAAAAATATCAGCCATGTTGAAAGCCGGCCAGTGCGCGGAGCCAACATAGAAATCGAGGAAATCTGTCACGGCCCGAAATCTCACGCGGTCCAAAACGTTGCCGAGCGCGCCTCCGAGGATCGAACCGTAGGCAATCGCTTCGATGCGGTTCCGTGTGCGAAGCATCATGATAGCGAGCCAGGCACAGACAGCAGGTGCAAGAACCACGAGGCTCCACCACGGCGCACCTCCGAGAAGTCCAAAGGTCACGCCATCGTTGCGGTGGAACGTAAGATTGAACCCGGGGACCACCGACACCCCGGCATTCAAAACGGTCGCATTTGATACGACAATGGCCTTTGTGACCTGATCGACCGCGAAGGCCGTGAGGGCGGCCAGCACCCCTATGGCTGTTTCTCCTTTGAACGAATGCATTGCGTCACCCACCCCAGACGTCGGCAATGAGCGCGGAGAATGCGCCGCGTATGTTCGGGCACGTATAACCCATCCTAAACATGCTCAGCCTTCGGGGTAGCTCGAATAGATCTCGGTTGAACCGTCCTCTTTTATCAAGAAGACGTCGTAAGCCTCGCGGTCCTCCTCGGGTCCCATGCCGGGCGAACCATAGGGCATTCCTGGCACTGCCAGGCCTACAGCATCGGGCCGCTCCTCTAGCAGGAGGCGGATGTCGGCGGCAGGCACATGACCCTCGATCACGTAGCCGTCAACGAGTCCGGTGTGACAAGAGACCATGCGCTGCGGTACTCCGTTGTCGAGTTTGAAACGAACGAGAAGGCCGCCGAACATGTCGTGGCCCGTTGGCGCGAAGCCGTTCTCTTGGAGATGGTTCATCCAGGACAGACAGCAACCGCATCCATTGGTCTTGCGGACGTCGATTGGGGTTGCCTCCGCGAAGGCCTGCGCCGCCGGGAGAAGGGCGAGTGTGATGGCAAGAGCTTGGGTCATGCGTCTCATGGGTCAGAGCCTTTCGGTTGTCGTTTCGGCAATCTCGCTGCCGAGGTTTTCATTCAGAAGCGCGCGCGTCTCGGCCAGACGCAAAAGCGCGGCTGTATCATCCGCTTCGCTCTCAGCCGCTTCGGCAAGTCGGTCGTCAGAGAGCGGGTCAGTAGGGCGTCCATCCACGAGGACTTCGTAGTGCAGGTTCGGACCAGTCGCCGTGCCAGTCGCGCCGACGCGACCGATCACATCTCCCGCCGCAACGCGTTGGCCTTGTGCCAGGCCCTCGGGTACAGCGCTGAGATGCGCATAGCGTGTCATTGTGTCTGAGCCGTGGGCGATTTCGACCACGCGACCATAGCCGCCCCGCCAGCCGATGAAGCTGACCCGTCCTGGTGCTGTCGCTTGAACCGGCGTTCCGCTTGCCGCCGCGAAATCGACACCTGTGTGCATGCGGACATTGCCGTAGACCGGGTGCGTACGGCGGCCAAATACCGAGCTTAATCGCGCCCCTTCGAC
>JBCDFN010000111.1:0-1636 GCA_039177935.1 Pseudomonadota bacterium
CAAGAACGACAACATCATTTACATCGGCGATCTGGTCCAGAAGACCGAATCCGAGATGCTGCGCACGCCGAACTTCGGCCGCAAGTCGCTCAACGAGATCAAGGAAGTTCTCTCCAGCATGGGTCTGCGCCTCGGGATGGATATCCCGGGCTGGCCGCCGGAGAACATCGAAGAAATGGCCAAGAAGCTCGAACAAGAGCTTCTTGGGTAATTGAAACGTGAGTCCCCGCTCAGGCGGGGACCTCATGCGGCAAGAGACCCCCGCCTGTGCGCGGGATCACCAAAGGGCGAAGGTTTGGAGCCCCAATCTGAACCAGCACTGGGCTACCTGATACGGGCCCTTTTCGAACGGAGTATAGAATATGCGTCACGGAATTTCGCAGCGTAAGCTGAGCCGTAAATCGGGTCACCGCAAGGCCCTGTTCCGCAACATGTCGGCCGCGCTCATCAAGCATGAGCAGATCGTCACCACCGCCCCCAAGGCGAAGGAACTGCGACCCTACATCGAAAAGCTGGTCACGCTGGCGAAGCGTGGCGGTCTTTCCAACCGTCGCCTCGCTATGAGCCGTCTTGGCGATGAAACGCAGCTGAAAAAACTGTTTGATGTTCTGGCCGAGCGTTACAGCGACCGCGACGGCGGTTACACGCGCGTCATTAAGATGTCGCCCCGCGCCAGCGACGCGGCGCCGATGGCCGTGATCGAGTTTGTCGACCGCGACGAAGACGCGCGCGGTCGGGACAGCGGCCCGGTGATGGCCGAAGAAGGCGAATTCGCGGAAACCGCGGCCTAAGCCACTCGCACACTTATAGAGAAGGGCCTGCGGAGCGATCCGCGGGCCCTTTTCCGTTTGCGCACTTGATCGCCTTTGGGGCGTGGCTAGGGTCTGCGGCCATGAGAAAACTGATCCTTGCCGTCGCCGCGCTTTCGCTGAGCGCCTCCGCCACCGCCCAATCCGCTCAGGAACGCCTTGATACTCGTTATGATCGCGCGCTGGCAGCGGGGTACAAGGCGCTCTTTCTGTGCAGCGCCATTGCCAACGCCGAAGCCAATGGCACAACCCGCACGCCTGAAAGCGTCCACGAGTGGGAGCTCACCGGCATTCAACAACCGCTCGACGGCATGATCCGCGAGATGGAATATGAGATCGTGCGCCGGCCCACAGGTCAGATTGCGCATGTGCAAGTGGCGTGGGCGGACGATATGCCCGATCGCGTGGCGGCCTATTATGGGACACAGACTGGGTGTTCGATCTGGCCGATTGGCGCTGCACCCGAGCTCAACAATTCTGAAGTTTCGGTTGAGGTGCCGTCTGACGAAGACGTGCAGGAGGGAGGTGCGTTGGATGGATTGGTGCTTGAGGTTCGCGCAGCAGATGGGAGCTCTTTAGCTGATCGACCCCCGTCATCGCTCACGCCTGCTTTCGACGGAGCCCTGGGTGCCCTCTACGGCTCGGGACGCACGACCGCTGTGTTAGTCAGAAAGCTTGATGTGGATGGGGAGGGGTGGAGCGAGACGGCCCGTTACGCACCCGGCTTCACCGAAGACACCCCGCAGCGCACCTGGTCGGTCGCCAAGAGCATCGCCTCCACGCTAGTCGGTATGGCGGTGCATTCGGGCGAGTTCGCCGTCGAGGAG
>JBCDFN010000112.1:0-1615 GCA_039177935.1 Pseudomonadota bacterium
CGCGGCCAGACCGAGGGTGATGGTCAAGCGGGTCAATCCGCGTCGACCTTATCCAGCACGAAAACAGACCCCGTTCTCCGGGACCGGTCGGGGCGGTGGTTGCCTGGTTGATAGATTCAAGCGATTGCCGGATTTAGAATGGCGGCGAACGAACTCTTCGGTCCAACCGTTTTTGGAAAACGAATGGAACTCTATGTCAGGATGAAATGGACTGTAGGCGCAACGCAACGGCCCGTGATCAGGGTTCAGAACCGGCCCGCGCGGGACGAAGTCCAAGATCTCCGCGCGCGCGATTACGGGCGTGGTGAGCAGACCAATGAGGAGAGATCGGCGTGTTGTCATCTCTAGCCTCCCTGCGGCGGTGCGCGTCCGTCACCCGGCATCCGGCGCTCTGACGGTTGATCTTCGGGCGCCTGAAGAGCGTCGCGAATTGCCCGGTAGATCTCAACTGGATTCGTTGATTGGAACTCCAATTTGGTCGCGATCGCGAGGCCAACTTTAGGCGGCATCGTCTTGGGCATTCGGGGGTCGTCGCTCATGAGCCCTCCTTTCTACGCGCCGAGCTGAATTACGAAGCTGTCATCGTCGACCTGCACTTGACTCAGCAGCCCCCCATCAAAGCAAAGATTGAAGGTGTCGGTGTCATGCCCACCTCGTCCGTTCGGTCGATCTTCCGAGAAGTCAGATAAAGCCGGGTGATCCGCGTCGATCCGACCGCCATACAAGGCGACTAACCCAACAAGGTGACACATGCGAGCGTCTATGAACTTCATGGCTTAGCCCTCCTCTGTTAGCGCTGCGTCTACTATCTTGCGAAACTTCTGCTGATCGCTCGGCCACAAGTCTTTCAACTCAGAGCGCTGGCCATACGGGCACCCATAGATCGGCTGCGGATTGAGTTTGCGATATATCCGGGCGTAATCAGTCATTCTCACGCTCCTTAGGGTCGTCGTCGGTTTCCTCGGCGAGAGGGATTTCTTCGATGTCCGCATCGACGCCCGGAAACCCCTCGCGTTTCCAGCGCCTTACCGTCTCGGCATTGACGATCCGGGCCGCTTGCGTGTCCGCTTTGTTCAGCCGCTCCATAAGTGTCTGAGCCGACATGAGAAGTTCGCCCTGGTCGTCGCGAAGCTTCCCCTCTTGGTCCATCCTGCGAAGCAGGTTCATTCGGCGCTTGCTGTCGCGGATCGTGTGGGCGCGTCCGAAACGCTTACCAGCTGCCTTTGCCGCTGCGATGCCCGCCTTTGTTCTCTCAGAGATCATGGCGCGCTCCAATTCCGCAAAGACCAGAGCGACTTGGAGCATGGCGCGGCCCATAGGGTGCGACGTGTCGAACCGCTCTGTGAGGGATATGAAGTGAATTCCCCGGCGCTCGATGTCTTCCAGAACCTCTAGAACACCCATCAATGTCCGCCCGAGACGATCGAGCTTCCAGACGACGAGGGTGTCGCCCTTGTGCAGCGCGCGAAGAAGGTTGGCGAGGCCCTTGCGGCTGGTGCTTTTGCCGCTCGCCTTCTCGATCACAACCTGTTCGGCTGGAATGCCGTGACGTTCCAGCGCGGCTATCTGGAGCCGCAAATCCTGATCTTCGGTTGAGACCCGCGCGTAACCGACC
>JBCDFN010000113.1:0-1562 GCA_039177935.1 Pseudomonadota bacterium
CCAGCGCGCTCGAATGGTTTGGCGCGCCGTGGCGGGTCGAGGAAGAGGCGCGCTTCGCCTTCTCGGAAAGCCTGCCCGACGTACCGATCCTCTACGTGCACGCGGGGATGACGCCCGACTATGTCGACCGACTGGTCACAGGCGCGACGCGCGGCGTGGTCGTCGCGGGGCTTGGGGAGGGCAACATGCCCGATCCGGTGCGCCAACGGCTGGTGGGGCTCGCCGCTCAAGGCGTGCCCGTGGTGCGATCAAGCCGGTTGGAAGAAGGCCTTGTCGATCGCGAGCCCGAGGACGACGAAAACCGCTTTGTCGCCGCCCGCGCGCTCGGCCCGCCTAAGGCGCGGATTTTGCTGCAACTGCTCATTAAGAGCGGGGTGAAGGAGCCGTCTGCGATCCAACGCGAGTATGATGGGCGATAGTTGACTGAGACTGCGACAAGTTCTGAAATGCGAGCCTATGCGAAAAGACCGGGAGGAGATGTGCGAACTTGCTTTGGTGCCGCAAGAACTGGCTAGCGAAGTGCGCGGATATTCATGGGCGCGAAACCGCGTCGGCCAAGCAGGGGCTTCGGTTTATCGTCTCTACGGCAAGCCCGGCGCACCTGATCTCTACCTGAAGCACGGTCATGGAGACCTTGCGGCCGGAGTGCGTGAAGAGGCTGCCAAGATGCGTTGGCTCGCTGACTACATCGCAGCACCGGCTGTGATGCGCTGTGTCCACGACCCCGCTGACACGTGGGTTCTAATGACAGCCATGCCCGGGAAAACCGCCCAACAAGTTTTGGAGGAGGACCCGGAGAGCAGAGCCGTCATTGTCGACACACTCGCAGATTTTCTGAAGAGTATCCATTCGGTCCCGATCAGCGTCTGTCCCTTCAAGAGTCCGCTTAACGACCGGCTCGAACTCGCGCGCAAGCGCATCGATGCGGGGTTGGTCGACGAAGGGGATTTCGACGATGAAAGAGAAGGCTGGGGAGCGGAACGGGTCTGGGACGCGATCCACACACGGCTGCCATTCACATCCGACCCGGTTGTAACACATGGAGATTACTCGCTCGACAACTTGCTTATGGAGGCGGGAGCTGTAGTCGGCTGTGTCGATGTCGGCCGCTTGGGCATCGCGGATCGATATCAGGATCTGGCGATAATGTGGAACTGCCTTGGCGATTTCGATGTATCGCTTCAGCGGCGGTTTCTTTCGCGGTACGGCGTGTCCAAACCAGACGAAGGCAAGCTGCAGCTCTATTTGATGTTGGACGAACTCTTTTAGCTGAAGGGAAGCGCCTCAATTGGTCCGCACACAGTGCGATGACCTAGGGACAGCCACCGATCCGGTAAGGGATCGGTGGCCGTTGCAATCGGATTACCCCCAGGGCGTAACCAGATACTTCTCGCCCGTCTTCATCTGGCGGTAATCGAGGATCGCGTCCTTGGTCAGCATGCCTTCCAAATCGACCTTGGCCTTGTAGCTCGAGGCGAACGTCGTATCGAGATTCTGCTGCACGCGGGTGCGCATCTTGACGACCGTTTCCATGCCCGCCTTGGCGAGGAAGGGCGTGAGCA
>JBCDFN010000114.1:0-1557 GCA_039177935.1 Pseudomonadota bacterium
CCACCAAGGACAAGGTGACCGAGGCCTTCAAGATCATCACGTCAGACCCACAGGTCAAAGGCATTCTCGTCAATATCTTCGGCGGCATCATGCGCTGCGACGTGATCGCCGAGGGTGTCGTCGAGGCCGTCAAGGAGGTGGGCCTCAAGGTCCCGCTGGTCGTGCGCCTCGAAGGCACGAATGTCGAAAAGGGCAAGGAGATCCTCAACACCTCCGACGTCGATGTGATCGCCGCCGACGACCTCAAGGACGGCGCGGAGAAGATCGTCAAGGCAGTCAAGGGCTAAGCCATTTTTTTGGGCGCGAGACGCCCGTTGTAATTCTATAAAATAAAAGGAGAGCCCCGAAATGGCCGTGCTCGTCGATGAAAACACCAA
The DNA here is from genome assembly GCA_039177935.1 of Pseudomonadota bacterium. Lineage (GTDB taxonomy): Bacteria > Pseudomonadota > Alphaproteobacteria > Rhizobiales > Methyloligellaceae > Methyloceanibacter. Next base: position 378 of record JBCDFN010000114.1, read on the forward strand.
AGTGATCTGTCAGGGGCTGACCGGCTCTCAGGGCACGTTCCACTCCGAACAGGCGATTGCCTATGGCACGAAGATGGTGGGCGGGGTAACGCCCGGAAAAGGCGGGATGACGCATCTCGAATTGCCTGTCTTCAACTCGGTCCACGAGGCGATGCATGAGACGGGCGCGAACGCGTCCGTGATCTATGTGCCGCCGCCCTTTGCTGCGGATTCCATTCTTGAAGCTCTGGACGCCAAGATGCCGCTAATCGTCTGCATCACAGAAGGCATCCCGGTGCTTGATATGATGCGCGTCAAGCGCGCGCTGGAAGACAGCGAGAGCGTACTGATCGGCCCCAACTGCCCTGGCATCATCACACCCGATGCCTGCAAGATCGGCATCATGCCCGGCCATATTCATAAGCGCGGCTCTTGTGGCGTTGTCTCCCGTTCCGGCACGCTGACCTATGAGGCGGTAAAGCAGACCGCAGATGTAGGGTTGGGTCAGTCCACCTGCGTGGGCATCGGCGGCGACCCGATCAAGGGGACAGAGCATATCGATGTGCTCGAATGGTTTCTTGCTGACGACGAAACGCAATCGATCATCATGATCGGCGAGATCGGAGGCAGCGCCGAGGAGGAGGCTGCACAGTTTCTCAAAGACGAGGCCAAGAAGGGCCGCAAGAAGCCGGTCGCAGGCTTTATCGCCGGGCGCACCGCGCCGCCGGGCCGCCGCATGGGCCATGCTGGCGCGATCGTCGCCGGTGGTAAAGGCGGTGCCGATGACAAGATCGAAGCCATGAAAAGCGCCGGGATCGTCGTCGCCGACAGCCCTGCGGGCCTAGGCGAGGCCATGATGAAAGCGATTGGGTAAGGCTGTGGCAGGCTTCGGTCGGATTGCGGGAGGGATGCGGTCGGGCCTGATTGGCGCTGTGCCGCTGCTTACCGTGGCCTGCGGTCCATCGGCAAGCAGCCCCTTTTCCGATCTCGAGACCGTATGCGGTCTGGGCCTGCCCTCGCTTGCGGCTTATGTTTCAGCCTTTGAGGATCTCGGTTGGCGCGAGGTATCCCCGGCACGTGTGCAAGACGACGAGCGCGCGGCGATGATCGACACGATGACCTATTCAAGTCTCGGTCGGAAAACCGCGCCGACGCCAGAGTTGTTAAGCGCTCAGAGGTCGATGGCGACACAACGGATTGA
>JBCDFN010000115.1:0-1518 GCA_039177935.1 Pseudomonadota bacterium
CGCAACGGGCCTGTCCTGATCGGCTTCAGTTACCTCGCCGGATTCTCACTGTTGCTTGAATATGTGTGGGTCGCTGTCCAAGCCGGGCAAGCCAAGCGGTCGCACTTCAACTACGACACACCGTTCGAGGCGCTGATGTACGCGGCGATGGGGGTCGGCGCGTTCTTCCTGATGACGATTGCGATGGCGCTGGCCGTGCAGATTTGGCGCAAGGGCGACCGCTCGCGATACGGCCTGTGGCTCGGGTCCGTTGTCGGTCTGAGCCTTGCCTTCGTCTCGACGCTTTACTTCGCGTTCGAGATGTCAACCAACGGTCGATATGTGGGCTCGGCGTTGGAGGGAGGCGGCGCGACCGTGCCCTTTTTCGGCTGGAGCCGTGAATATGGAGACCTGCGCCCCGCGCATTTTGTGAGCCTGCATCTGATGCAAACGGTGCCGCTCGCCGGGTGGTTGGCCGACCGGCAAGGGTGGAACGCCAAACTTGTCGTCGGCGGCGTGACGGCGGTGCAATTGGCGCTGGCTTCGGCGCTGTTCTTCCAAGCCAAAGCGGGGCAACCGTTCTGGCCGGTTTAAGCGGTCATGTCCCCCTATGAACCGGAGCAATGAGCATCAACACTGTGGTTGAAGGCTGCAAGCGCGCCCTCGAATCGACCAAAGTGAAGCCTCTGATTGGCGCCCGAGGCGAGCCCACTTTGGATGCCTTCGCCGATGTCGAAGTCTTCGATAAGTGTCGTCATCGTGATGGTGTGATTGCGCTGCCAATATGCGTCATCCTTGCCTTCCGCTGCAGGCCCATTGCCCGGCACCAGCGTGACAAGGCGAAGCTGAGTCTCGTTGGGCCCTTTGGGCTGGCTTGAAATCCAGATCACATGGTCCTGCTGAACCAAGAGCTGATTGGTCGGGAAGAACGTATAGAGGACATTGGCGTGGTCCCTAAGACGCCAATCGTCCTGCGGGATCGTGTCAAAAGCCTCCATACTCGCGCGCGGCAAGACGGAGCGCATGTGATCGCCGTAGCTCTGATAGCTGGACAAATTGTCCTCAAAGAACGGACCGATCGTATCGCGGTGAGCGACCTTGAAATGGTAGGCCTCAATGCCGCCCTCGACCAGTATCTTCCAGTTTGCGGCGCACGTGATCGTGTCCTCGCTGGCGATTCGGTGGCTGGCCAATTCGAGCGCATCGAACTCTTCGGCCAACTCTTTCAGATGGCCATCGAGCGCAGCGTCCAGTCCCGGCGTTGGAACCACCCAGACGAACCCAAACGCTTCGCGGGAAGGGAGCTCGGTGAGGCCAAGTTGCGACTTTTCGAGGCCCGGGAAGCCTTCGGCGAAATGAGGGGCGGCGAGCAGGCGCCCGTCGCTCGCGTACGTCCACGCATGGTAGGGGCAGGAGAAACGTTGCTGGCAGCCGCTCTCTTGCGACACCAGCTGGGCGCCGCGATGGCGACACACGTTGAGGAAGGCATGGACCTCGCCCTGTTTATCTCGGGTTATCAGGACCGGGAGACCGTGCACG
>JBCDFN010000116.1:0-1505 GCA_039177935.1 Pseudomonadota bacterium
ATCTCATGGCGCACATAGACCGGCGCGCCGTAACGCTCGATCGATTTTTCAACGATCTCAATGGCGCGGTCGACGCCAGCGCAGAATCCTCGGGGGGCGGCGATCAGCAGTTTCAAGGGCCGATCGTTAGCCATCGGAGCGGCACCTGCTTTTGAAAGCGTAGAATTCGACAAGGGGGCGTTCATAAATGCCCCTCTAGCGCTTTCTCGGCGCCCTCGCTAGGGCAAGCGGGATTTGACTTTGGCGGTAAACAAGGTGCCGAAGCGCAATCACACTTTTATCGAGGACGGGTTTTCGCATGTTGTTTCGTAGTCGGGTGTTTCCCCTGATCGCTCTGGCCGCTGCGCTGGCCGGATGCTCGGGCACCGGTGAATTGGTGGTTACGCAGGGCGTCGGCATCACCGCGGTGCTGAGCAACTGCCCAACCGTGGGGATTCCGGACTACACCGGCGACGTAACCACATTTAGCGGAGACACGCAGACTTATGCCGAGCTCGATGTGAGCGCGGCCATGACAAATCTTAGAGCAACGTGCGACGACAGTAGTGAAAAAATCTACTCAGAGGCCAGCTTTGACGTGCTGGCGACGCGCAAGGACCCGAGCGGCGCGCGCTCGGTGACGCTACCATATTTTGTGACCGTTTTGCGCGGGGGATCGGCCGTGGTTACGAAACGAGTGGGCGAAGTCACCCTGAACTTTGCCGATGGAGATTTGCGGGCGCAAGCCAGCGGCAAAGCGGGCAGCTTTGTGGATCGCGCATCGGCTACCCTACCTCCAGAAATTCGGGAAAAGATCACCCGCCGCCGCCGTCCTGGAGATGTGGACGCGGCTCTTGATCCGCTCGCCGATCCCGAAGTGAAAGCGGCGATCGCGCGCACTCGGTATGAAATGCTGGTTGGGTTCCAACTCACCGAAGATCAGCTTAAGTACAACGTTACGCGTTAGGGCAAAGCTCAACGTCCGTTTGGGAGTTAGGGGCAGGCGCACTTGGTCTGCCGATTGCCATGTCATCAATTTCGATTGAAGTTCGCAATGGAGTCGACCTTTGAGTTGGCAAGACACATTGAAAAAGCGCGGCTGGAAAGTGCCGTTCGTTGGCAAATCGCTGTTCCAGATCGGCAAGGAGCTTCGGCCCAAGATTGACGCGATTATTATGGATAGCTCGAAGATTCCCGACGCAGCCATCCAGGATAAATCGGCCTTTCCCTGGATCGAGGTTCTGGAGGAGCGCTGGGAAGAAATCCGCGACGAAGCGGTGCGCATTCGCGCAGAGGACATTCCATCGCTCGGCGATATCTCGTTTGATCATGGCCGAATCGCGGCGGACCGCCGGTGGAGAGCCTTTTTCATCAAGGGCTATGGTTACCGGATGGAAGCCAACGCGCGGCGCGCGCCGATTACGGCCGCGCTGCTCGAGAAGGTGCCAGGCCTGGTGACGGCCAATTTCTCGGTGCTCGAAGCCGGAGGACACATTCCGCGCCATTGGGGCATGACCAAAGGAATG